>NZ_AJST01000001.1:2737500-3737500 GCF_000259405.1 Bacillus sp. 5B6
ACGTATTCACCGCGGCATGCTGATCCGCGATTACTAGCGATTCCAGCTTCACGCAGTCGAGTTGCAGACTGCGATCCGAACTGAGAACAGATTTGTGGGATTGGCTTAACCTCGCGGTTTCGCTGCCCTTTGTTCTGTCCATTGTAGCACGTGTGTAGCCCAGGTCATAAGGGGCATGATGATTTGACGTCATCCCCACCTTCCTCCGGTTTGTCACCGGCAGTCACCTTAGAGTGCCCAACTGAATGCTGGCAACTAAGATCAAGGGTTGCGCTCGTTGCGGGACTTAACCCAACATCTCACGACACGAGCTGACGACAACCATGCACCACCTGTCACTCTGCCCCCGAAGGGGACGTCCTATCTCTAGGATTGTCAGAGGATGTCAAGACCTGGTAAGGTTCTTCGCGTTGCTTCGAATTAAACCACATGCTCCACCGCTTGTGCGGGCCCCCGTCAATTCCTTTGAGTTTCAGTCTTGCGACCGTACTCCCCAGGCGGAGTGCTTAATGCGTTAGCTGCAGCACTAAGGGGCGGAAACCCCCTAACACTTAGCACTCATCGTTTACGGCGTGGACTACCAGGGTATCTAATCCTGTTCGCTCCCCACGCTTTCGCTCCTCAGCGTCAGTTACAGACCAGAGAGTCGCCTTCGCCACTGGTGTTCCTCCACATCTCTACGCATTTCACCGCTACACGTGGAATTCCACTCTCCTCTTCTGCACTCAAGTTCCCCAGTTTCCAATGACCCTCCCCGGTTGAGCCGGGGGCTTTCACATCAGACTTAAGAAACCGCCTGCGAGCCCTTTACGCCCAATAATTCCGGACAACGCTTGCCACCTACGTATTACCGCGGCTGCTGGCACGTAGTTAGCCGTGGCTTTCTGGTTAGGTACCGTCAAGGTGCCGCCCTATTTGAACGGCACTTGTTCTTCCCTAACAACAGAGCTTTACGATCCGAAAACCTTCATCACTCACGCGGCGTTGCTCCGTCAGACTTTCGTCCATTGCGGAAGATTCCCTACTGCTGCCTCCCGTAGGAGTCTGGGCCGTGTCTCAGTCCCAGTGTGGCCGATCACCCTCTCAGGTCGGCTACGCATCGTCGCCTTGGTGAGCCGTTACCTCACCAACTAGCTAATGCGCCGCGGGTCCATCTGTAAGTGGTAGCCGAAGCCACCTTTTATGTCTGAACCATGCGGTTCAAACAACCATCCGGTATTAGCCCCGGTTTCCCGGAGTTATCCCAGTCTCACAGGCAGGTTGCCCACGTGTTACTCACCCGTCCGCCGCTAACATCAGGGAGCAAGCTCCCATCTGTCCGCTCGACTTGCATGTATTAGGCACGCCGCCAGCGTTCGTCCTGAGCCAGGATCAAACTCTCCGATAAAGTGTTTGACTGACTACGCACATCGCTGTGCGATTTATTTAAAACTTTGAATTAACAGGTACGTTTTGTCTTGTTTAGTTTTCAAAGATCATTACCGCTTGTTGAAGCAGCTTTATTAGCTTACCACTCAGCTTCTTTTATGTCAACAACTTTTTTCAAGTTGTTTCCGAAGCTTTTCGTTGTTGTCTGCTGTTCATCAGCGACGTTTAATAATATAACACCCTTTTGAAAATATGACAATAGTTTTTTAAAAAAATCATTAATTATTTTCTTTCATACTTATTTCAGTTTCTCTTCTATAGAAAGATAAGCTGTCTTGTGGTTTGGCATATTTTCTTGTATAGTAAGATTGAACTAAATACTTGATGACCACAAGGGGAGCATTAAAGCTGAGAGTGAACGTTTTGTTCTGACCCTTTGAACCTGTTAGTTAACGCTGGCGTAGGGATGTGGCAAAGCCAAATGATTTGCAGTTTATGTAAGCAGCGCGCGGAGCTTTTCCCATCCTTCCCCGCGCTGCTTTTTTGTTTATCCTTGATACGGTTGTCTGACCAGGGGGAAAACTATGAATCATTCAACACAGCTTGTGCGCTTAATTGAAATAGCGATTATGACCGGGGCGGCTGTCATTCTGGACATTGTCTCAGGCATGTTTCTCCGGATGCCCCAAGGCGGTTCGGTCTCTATTATGATGATTCCGATTTTTTTGATTTCATTCCGCTGGGGAGTGAAGGCCGGGCTTACGACAGGCTTTTTAACAGGGATTGTCCAGATCGCCATCGGCAATTTGTTTTTGCAGCACCCGGTGCAGCTATTTCTTGATTACATCGCGGCATTTGCAGTCCTCGGTTTCAGCGGCTTGTTTGCTTCCGGTGTACGGGAATCGGCATTGAATAAAAAAAGAGGCGCTTTAACGATGTATGTTATAGGCGGTGTTTTCATCGGCAGTGTGCTGCGCTATGCGGCACATGTGGTCTCCGGAGCTGTCTTTTTCGGAAGCTATGCTCCGAAAGGCACGCCGGTATGGGTTTATTCGTCCGTCTATAACGCGACTTATATGATTCCTTCTTTTATCCTTTCGGCCATTGTCCTTATCTTATTATTCATGACTGCGCCGCGGCTTCTTGAAGCTAAGCAGACGAACTGAAACAGCAGGCGGTTTACGCCTGCTGTTTTTTTATTCCGGGCTGTGCCGTTCGTTTGAATCACTCAGTTCTTTTGTAAGTTCATTTATACTTTGTTTTATGTTTCCTTTTCCCGAAAAATTCTCAATAAGCTCTTTTACATTGATTCCGGAAGATGCTTTTAAGCTTTCCTGAAGACCGGCCATTAAATTGGTTGCGTAGCCTGTGACTTTATTGGCCCCGCCGTTTTCACCGCTTCCTCCCGTATCAACGACAGTTATTTTATCAATGTTGGAAAGAGGCGCTGAGACTTGCTTCGCATATTCAGGCAGCATTTTCACAATCATATCAAGGATTGCAGCCTGCCCGTATTTTTCGAATGCTTCGGCGATTTTTTCTTTAGCTTCCGCTTCTGCGAGTCCTTTCAGGCGGATGACTTCCGCTTCGGTTTCTCCTCTCGCCTTTTCAGCCTCCGCTTTAGCAAGACCGTCAATTCTCACGCGTTCCGCTTCCGCCTTGGCCATCGCTTCGATACTGTACTGCTCGGCATCCGCTTCGGCGAGCTGCTTCGCTTTTGCGGCCGCGGCCGCTTGTTCCACCGAGTAACGGTCAGCATCGGCTTTTTTCTTCACTTCAGAGTCATATTGGCGCTCACGGCGCAGAATTTCTTTTTCTTCCAATTCAATCTGCTTTTGCCGCTCAATAATTTTAATTTGCATTTCCTGCTCTGTCACCTGCTGGCGGGCTTTTGCTGTTTCAAGATCATATGCCTGGTCGGCATTGGCTTTTGCTGTATCCTGCTCTCTTCTGTATTCCGCCATTTTCAGCTGATTGATTTTTTCCGCTTCAGCTATTTCCGTCGCCCGCTCCAACTCTGATTTTTTTGCGTCTTTATCAGCGGCCGCGCGTTTAATCCTCGTCTCTTTATCCGCTTCTGCCGTGGCAATGTCCGCATCCCGCTTGACTTGGGCGATTCTCGGCTTACCTAATGATTCAAGATAGCCGTTTTTATCTCGGACGTCTTTAATCGTAAAAGAAACGATCACGAGCCCCATTTTAGCAAGATCCTGAGACGCGACCCGCTGGACTTCCTGAGAAAACTTTTCCCTGTTTTTATAAATCTCTTCAACGGTCATGGAGCCGAGGATGGAGCGCAGATGGCCTTCCAGCACCTCCCGCGCCTCCTGCTCACGGTCTTCCTTAGATTTCCCCAAAAATTGTTCAGCTGCTGTTGCGATTTCACCGATGGAGCCTCCGATTTTAATAATGGCGGTTCCGTCGGCCATTACCGGCACGCCTTGTTCTGTATAGACTTCAGGTGTAGAGACATCAAGTTTGCTTGACAGTAAACTGAGAGGTTCTGCCTGCTGGAATACCGGGAGCACGAACGTTCCCCCGCCCCGGACGATTTTCAGACGATTTCCGCCTTCATCAATGTGAACATTCTTATTCCCCAAATAACTTCCGGTCACGATAAGGGCTTCGTCCGGCCCCGCCGTCCGGTACTTCGTAATAAATACAGCAATAAGTGCGATGAGTAAAAAGAATACGATTCCGATAACGATGATAATCGGCATAGTCATAACAGTTCCCCCTTAGATATCAGATTGGTTCATGCGGCGTCACAAAAAGCACTCCGTCTTTCACGTCAATCACTAATACGGACGTTCCGTACTTGATCTGTTCTTGATCAAAGCTGACGGCTGATTTAGAAATGGCGCCCCCTATTCCCTCTATGATCACTTCCCCATAGCCGTCTTTCGGGACGGAAGTAATGACCCTGCCGACTCTGCCCTTTAAATCTGTCTCCCGATATGCGAGCGATTCTTCCGCTGATGAGAGCGGGACAAGGACGAAGAAGTGAAGCAGGCTGACCAAAAGAACCGAAAGAACAAATGAAAGCAACGCAATGACAGGACTTGATAGCGGAGCGGCGATTTCGCCGATATAACCTGAGGCTGAAAAGATTGTTAAAAAAGACAAAATCAATGCAGGGTTTAAAAATGAAACAGGAATGGCTTCCGAGAGGCCGTGAAACACATCTTGAAAAAACAGAATCAAAAGCGTGAGACTTCCCGAAATAATCAATGTGTAAAGATAGACCGTTTCAAGCGGCAGATGAAATATGTCCATCTTCTATCCTCCTTTCGGCTGAGGTGTCGGAGTGTTACTTTATATACGGATGTAAAGGTAAATGGTTTCAATTTTCTGATAAGTAAGGCTGATTACATGATTATCCAATCCGGATATGATATGTTTACTCTAAAGGAGGAGATAGGATGAGCATTTTTAATGAAGCCAGACAGCAGACCTGGGAAGAACTGAAAGGACTCTCTGATGAGGAATTCAACCGAAAGCCCGCGGCTGATGAGTGGAGCGTGCGGGAAGTCCTTGACCATTTAAAGAAAATTGACGAAACAGCGCAGACCCTTTTATCAAAGCAGGCAAAAGACGCACCGTTTAAAAAAATCGAAGAAAAACCGATGGAGTTTATAGAGGACAGAACAGATAAACGGCCGGCGCCGTCACACCTCGTACCTGAGCAAAACCGAATATCAGTCATTGAAGCAAAACAAGAATTAGATACGGCAAGACAGCAGCTGACCGCCGTCATTTCATCATTAAACGAGGAAGACTTAGAACGTGTGCTTCCCCATCCTGTTTTTCAAGAACTGACGATCCGCCAGTGGATTGATTTTATCGGCCATCATGAAAAGCGTCACATCAATCAAATAGAAGAAATCAAACAAAAAATCGAAAAGGTCTGAGTCAGACCTTCTCGATTTTTCTCTTGGCGCGTTTCGGTTCATAAGAATGGATGGTGACCGCATCGCCCGTGCATATATCACCCGGGCGTTCAACAATACAGACAATTCCTCTTCTGCCCATCGCGTGCCTCACAAACGCTGCGGCGAGTTTTGGCTGATCCGGATAAAAGGATTGAATGACTTCTCCCGGCTGAATGCACGGATCATTTTCTCCCTCGCACAACAAAGACGCACCGCTTGGAAATATCATTCTGCTTCCTTCTTTAAGCGGCGTCAGTGCAGAAAAACCGCTGATTGCGATATTAGCGCCGAGCCATTCGGGAAAGATATGAGAAATCCCCATCTTCTCCGCAATGTCATCACATTCCTCCATGGACACGATTGAAATTTGTCTCCGGTTAAAAATTTCTGTTCCTCTTTCATACATCGGCTCACGCGCGCCGGCCTTTTTTGTCAGTCCGAAATGCAGGTCACCGGGGAACCCGCCGTATTCCGCACGAAGCTTGTCCATCTTTTTGGTAACAAATTGTTCGGTATCCGCTATATATACGCCTTCCGTCTTTGCTGTTATGCGTTTCCACATCAGCCACCACCGCCTTTTTCTTGACATTATCCTTAAAAAACCCCGCTCTGTAAAGGAGCGGGGTTCATTTATTATACCGTTTTCGGCGTTAAGTCAAAGCAGCGTTTGTAAATCCAGTTGTATGCTTTCTCATTCAAATCTCTTGGGTTTCCGAATGTTTGCGGATCTTTCATGGCTTCTTTTGATAAACGTTCAATCATGTCCGGAGACACACCTTGTTCTTCTAAACTCGGCACCTCTAAATCTTTTACAAGATCATACATCCAGTTGACGGACGCTTTTGCCGCTTCTTCGGTTGTCATGTTGCTTGTATCGATTCCGAATGCTTTGGCGATGCGGGCGAATTTTTCCGGATAGCCTTTCCAATTGTATTCCATTACCGGTCCCATCATAGCTGCGACGCATTGTCCGTGAGCGACAGGGATGATACCGCCGAGCGTCTGGCTCATCGCATGCGCCGCGCCTGCTGATTCACTGCCGTATGAAAGGCCGGCAAGCATCGCCGCCTGCGCCATGCCGTATCTTGCTTCCAAATCCTCTCCGTCCGCAAACGCGCGCTTAATATAATGCGCCGCATATTCAATGGCCATTAAAGCGACGGCATCAGTGATCGGCTGCGCGAATTTCATCGTATAGCACTCGATGGCGTGCGCAAGGGCATCAATACCTGTCATAGCCGTCACATGCGGAGGCATGGACGTGTGCAGCTCAGGGTCAATGACCGTTAAATGCGCGGCGATAAGCGGTCCCCCCGTATTGAATTTAAATTCTCTTTCCTCATCTGTAATGACCGCCCATTGTGTGACCTCTGAACCTGTTCCCGCAGTCGTCGGGATCGTTGTCAGCGGAGGAATACGGTTTTCCAGCGGCTTTTTGCCTTCCGCGGCTTCATAATCAAGCACGCTTCCTTCGTGTGTCGCTTCTACCCCGATCGCTTTCGCTGTATCCATGGAGCTTCCGCCGCCGACAGCCACAAGGCCGTTGCAGCTTTCTTTTTTATACAGTTCTGATCCTTCGTTTACAAGACGTACAGGCGGGTTTGGCTCCACTTTGTTAAACAGGACGACTTCGATGCCCGCTTCCTGTAAAGATTCAATGACCGGGTTTGCCACTCCCGCGTTATAAATTCCCGGGTCTGTTACGAGCAGCGCTTTTGTGACACCAAGCGCTCTGACTTCACTTCCTGCGTGCTGAATCGCACCGATTCCGTGTTTAATGACTGTCGGGATTTCGAATGTATGGAATTTATGCATGCTTTCTACTTTCATATTTAATGTCATATTGTATCTCCTCCTCGTTATGCTAGAAACCAGTTCACAGCCGCAGGTTTCGTGTTGCGGTAAATATGTTTGATTTCCGTGTATTCTTCCAGACCGATTTTGCCGAGTTCGCGGCCGAAGCCCGATTGTTTGTACCCGCCCCATGGCGCTTGCGCGAAATACGGGTGGAAATCATTGATCCATACCGTTCCCATCCGCAGTTTGGCGGCTACGCGTTCGCATTTTTCAATATCCTTTGACCATACCGCTCCGGCCAGCCCGTAAATGGTATCGTTGGCAAGTCTGATCACTTCTTCTTCAGAAGAAAATGACTCAACTGTTAAAACGGGGCCGAAGATCTCCTCTTGGACTATCCGCATATCAGACTTGCAGTTTGAGAAAATAGTAGGTTCATAGAAGAAACCGTTTTGAAGGGCGGGATCATCAGGACGTTTGCCGCCTGTTTCCAGTTTTGCCCCTTCTTCGATACCGATTTCTACGTATTTTTCGACTTTGGCCCGATGCTCGGCGGAAATCAGCGGACCGCTTTCCGTATCTTCATGAAAACCGTTTCCTAATTTGATGCGTTTCGTGCGCTTGATCAGCTCGGCTAAAAATTCATCATGAATGGCTTCGTCCACCAAAAGACGGGACCCTGCCGAACAAACTTGGCCGGCATGGAAAAACACGGCGTTCAGCGCTTGATCTGCAGCTGTTTCGAGATCTGCATCCTGAAATACGATATTCGGATTTTTGCCGCCAAGCTCCAGGGCAATCTTTTTCACATTGCCGCTTGCCGCCTGCATGATTTTTTTGCCTGTTTCAATTCCGCCCGTAAAAGAGACCAAATCGACGTCGAGGTTTCTCGCCAGCTCATCGCCGACAGAGGCGCCCGGCCCCAGCACGAGATTGGCGACCCCTTTTGGAATACCGGCTTCTTCTATTAATTGAAAGACTTTAATGGTTGTCAGCGGAGTAATCTCGCTCGGCTTTAAAACGATCGTGTTTCCGGCCGCAAGAGCGGGAGCGATTTTCCAGCTCGCCTGAAGGAGCGGATAGTTCCACGGCGTAATTTGTCCGCATACGCCAATTGGCTCTCTGACGATTTTACTTACGGAATCAGGAATCGGAGATGAAATGACCTCGCCTCCGTCTTTATCCGCCAAACCGGCATAATATTGAAATACATTTGCGATATCATCCATATCGGCTTTACTTTCTTCAATCGTTTTTCCTGTATCGAGCGTTTCCAGCTCAGCTAATTCGTTCAGATCGCGTCTGATTAATTCCGCAATTTTCAGAACAAATTGTCCGCGCTCGAGCCCGGAAAGCACCGGCCACTCCCCTTCATCAAATGCTTTTCTGGCTGCGGCGATGGCTTTCACCGCATCGTCCCGGTCTCCTTCGCATACCGTTGCAATTTCTTCTTGATTAAATGGATTAATGATACGGCGGGTCTGTTTTTTTTCTGCACTGATCCATTCGCCGCCGATATAAAGCGTTTTGCTCATAAAAGTCCTCCTTACCGAAAAGTAAGTTTGTTAAATAAAAATTTAATGTTTTTAACAATATTAATTTAACATATGTTTTTTTGCCTGTCAAAACCCGATCAGTCCGTTTAGATTTTGACATTTTGTCATGATTCGTTAAGATTAAGAACATAAAGAAATGACTTAACAAATTTAAACTTCAAGAGGAAAAGAGGGACAGTATGGATGAGAATCCAGAATTCGCAGCTATAGAACAAGCTAGGGATCTTGTCATTGATTCCATTGCAGAGACGATGGATCTTTACGGAATCACACGGAGTGTCGGGATTTTATACGGAACAATGTATATGAGGGATGAAATGACGCTTGACGAAATGCGTGAGGAACTGCAGATGAGCAAACCGAGTATGAGCACAGGCGTCAAAAAGCTGCAGGATTTAAATGTAGTCAAAAAAACCTTTCACCGCGGCACACGGAAGCATACGTTTGTAGCGGAAAAAGATTTCTTTACGTTTTTCACGAATTTCTTCCCGCCGAAATGGGATCGTGAAGTTCAGGTGAATTTGTCCGCCATTGAACAGGCCCAGGCGGATTTGCAGTCCGTTTTGCTGGCCGAGAAAGGCAACGCGGAATTACAGGAAGAAGCGCGGCAGTTATATGATCAGCTTGAAAGCTCGAAAGCTTATTATCATTGGCTGAAGCGGCTCGCCGACTCGGTTCAGAGCGGGGAGATTTTTAAATTTATTCCGATAGAAACGGACGAAAAAAACGCCTGAATCAAAAATCAGGCGTTTTTTGTCGTGATTTGATTATTTTTGAGAAAATATAGGAACATAACCCCATTTACTTCCATTAAAATTGATGGTAAATTTTTATAGGTATGGTCGTTCTTTTTTAAGAACAATCAGCAAATTTTTTTTAGGGGGATTTATGAAAATGAAACAGAAATTTTTCTCAACTGTCATGGCAAGTTTATTCGGCCTGGTTTTGCTTCTTTCTCTGCCGACAGCGTCATTCGCCGCTGAGTCGGGCTCAACCGTTCACGAGCCGGAAATGTCCACGAAAGCGACTGCTACCTTATTTGCAAAATATACAGGTGCCAGCCAGCAGGAATGGTCATTTTCTGATATCGAATTGACGTACCGTCCGAACACGATCCTGAGCTTAGGCGTTATGGAATTTACCCTTCCTAGCGGATTTGCGGCTACAACAAAAGATACAGTCAACGGACACGCTTTACGCGAAAGACAGATTCTGAATAACGGCAAAACAGTCAGACTTCCGTTAAACATTGATTTGCTCGGCGCAGCGGAATTTAAGCTTTCTCTTAATAACAAAACATTGCCTGCTGCAGGTACATATAAGTTCCGTGCAGAAAATAAATCATTAAGCATCGGCTCTAAATTCTATGCTGAGGACACAATTGTTGTTCAAAAACGCAGCACACCGCCGACACAGCCTTGCAACTGCAAATAATTGCGAAAAAAAGACCGGCACAAGCCCATCGCTTGTCAGCCGGTCTTTTTTTGTGCTGTTTTCTTTCTTCCGGCTCTCGCATTGACAAACCCTTGAAACAGGAGTACATTCTTGTTTATTGTATTTGGAGTGACGAAAACAGTTTCTTAAGGAGTTATGAGGATTGGGAAAAATCAAAAATAAACAATTTGCCGTCATCGGACTCGGCCGTTTCGGCGGAAGCATCTGTAAAGAGCTTTTTAAAATGGGGCATGAGGTGCTTGCGGTCGATATCAGCGAAGAGCGGGTCAACGCATACTCCTCTTATGCCACGCATGCTGTGCGGGCAAATTCAACGGAAGAAAGCGAGCTTCAGTCGCTCGGCATCAGAAATTTTGAATATGTCATCGTAGCAATCGGCGCCAACATTCAGGCAAGCACGCTGACGACGCTGTTATTGAAGGAGCTGAACATCCCTAATATTTGGGTGAAAGCGCAAAACTATTATCATCACAAAGTTCTTGAAAAGATCGGTGCTGATCGTATTATCCATCCCGAAAAAGATATGGGCGTGCGGATTGCACAAAGCCTTTCAGATGAAAATGTCTTAAATTACATTGATTTGTCAGATGAATACAGCATTGTGGAGCTTTCAGCCACGAAAAAGCTGCATTTAAAATCCATTCTTGATCTCGGCGTCCGGGCCAGATTCGGCTGCACCATTCTCGCCTTGAAACATAATGGAGACATTCAGCTGTCCCCTTCTCCGGAGACTGTCATTCATGAATGTGACTGCCTTGTGCTGATGGGGCATAAACGTGATATTAAAAGGTTTGAAACTGAAGGAATGTAAAAAAGCCGGCGGGCTGCCGGCTTTTTTTGATGCTTATGTTTCTTCACTTAACTGGACGGCGGTTTGGTCAACCCAGCCGATCAGCTCATCTTTCACTTGAATTTGGTACCAGACGGATTCTCCGTTTTGTTTTTCAGATACGACTTTAATATGCTCGCCGGTAAACTTTTGCGCCGATGCCAGTTTAATAGAATGCCGCTCTTTTGACGGCTTGGACCACACGTCTTCAATGGCGTGGTCTTTGATGGCGCCTTTCATATCAACTGCTTTAAGAGAGGCATTGATTTTGTCATATTCATTCAGGTTATAGGTTTCTATGACATCTTTAATTTTTTCAGCATAGCCGGGGTCTGTGGCGTAGCCGGATTTTTGAAGGGCAGCCGCCGCAGTTTTATAATTGTCCGCTTCAATGACGGGCTTGTACTTCTTTTTATTCCAAGACGTTCCGTTGACAAATAATTTGGCATGGTCATCCATTGATTCAAAAAACGTGCTGTATTTACGGAATTTTGCCCGAATCGTTTTTCGTTTTCCTTTTTCAAATTCATCCGTTTTCATCGTGACGTGTTTTCCTTTATAATCACCTTTTACACCGAACAGATTGCGCGCTTTCCCCGCAAGCTCACTGTTCCCCCAGTCCGATTCGAGAATGGCCTGTGCGAGGGTGATGCTCGGAAGGACATGATATTTCTCATATAAAATTTGAGCATGCCCGGAAAGGCTGTCAATAAAGACCTGCTGCTCGTCCACCTCTTCAGGCGGTTTTTCTTCCGTCACTATGAATTTCGAAAACACCATTGATACCAGAAATAATCCGAATATAAGAGATACAGCAAAAAGGCACCCAAGCACCCTTTTGGTCTTTGCTTTCTTTTTCATATCAACCTTCCTTTAATTCCGGAATCACTAGACTTATAATTTTACTGGTCATTGATGAAAATTTCAATAAAATAGGGAAAAAGACGGAGAAAGAACACATTGTGCAAATAAAAAAGACTCCTCTTTGAGGAGTCTTTTTTGTTATGCCATGCTCAGCTGAGGGCCGAACAATTCATATTGAACGGAATCAGAGTCAAACCCGAGTGCAAGAATCATGTCTTTCATTTGCGTCATAAACTGCGCTGATCCGCACAAGTAAAATTCAGCATTTTGATTCAGATGAAGCTGCTCCAGGAAGGTTTGATCAATCCGGCCGCTGTAAAAAGGCTTGTCTCCTGAGCGGTCTTGTTCTGCCGGTTCACTGTATACATAAATGACGTTAATATTCGGATGATTCTCCGCAGCTTGTTCAGCCTCTTTGCGGAACGCGGCGTACTCTCCGTTTTTCGCGGCATGAATAAAAGTAACGGAACGCTCCGGCTGTTTTTCGGCGGCTGTTTTCAGCATGCTCATCATCGGCGTGATTCCGGAACCGGCACTGATAAGAACAACCGGTTTTTCGGCAGAAGACAGCTTGAAATCCCCGGCGGGTGCGCTGACTTCAAGTTTATCTCCCTCTTGAACTTCATTGTGGAGATGAGAAGAAACCGCTCCGTCCTTTTTCACAGAAATCCGATATGCCCCTTTTTGAGAAGCATCAGACAGGCTGTATTGGCGAATATGCGTATAAGGAGAATCCGCAATCCGCACTTTAATGCTGATATATTGTCCCGCTTCAAATCCAGGAAGCGAAGAGCCGTCACTCGGTTTGATATAAAATGATGTGATATTTTTGCTTTCTTTCGTTTTCTGTATAACCGTAAATTCTTTATACCCCTGCCATCCGGCTTCATTGTACATGTCTTTTTCAATGCCGATGAAAGCCTCCGCAATAACACCGTAAGCTTTTTCCCATGCCTGCATAATCTCAGGAGTTGCGGCATCCTGCAGCACATCCTTAATTGCCAGAAGCAGATACTTTCCGACAATCGGATAATGTTCCGGTTTTACACCGATGCTTGTGTGTTTATGGCCGATCTGTCTGACCGCCGGAATGATTTGTTCTAATTGATCAATATTCGCCGCAGCCGCAATGACTGCATTTGCCAATGCTGCGCGCTGAGTCTGTTTCTTTTGGTTCGTTTGGTTAAACATATTTAACAGTTCGGGATGATCTTGAAACATCAGGTTATAAAAGCGTCCGGTGATGTTTTCTCCATGTGTTTTCAATACGGGTACTGTGCTTTTGATGATGTCTATTGTTCTCTCATCCAGCATGTTAATCCTCAACCCTTCTAAAGATGTATTTTCAATATATCTTTATAGTAAGAGATATTTCGAATAAAAGATATATTTAAAATGAATCTTTAAAAAAGTCGTCACAATATTGTGTTGGATTTGGAATTTATGGATTTTACCTCCTTTTTTATCACCCGGTGAAACAGGGACACATATATTTGGGAATATACGTTTAAAGATGAAAGCGGGGGAGTGCATGGTTTCCGATATCGATTACACGTCTCCGAATACACAGTTCACTTATAATGTGAATGAGAGCCGTTTTTTTACGAAAGATGCTCGGAACTTTATCAATGTATTGGGGATTAAACAGTTAAACACGCTTGAAAATATTTCATTATTAGATATCTTTCTGAGCAAAACAAATGTGATTGAGCCGCATACCCATCAAAACGCCGCTGAATTGGTGTATTGCATTTCGGGTTCCGCAGTGGTGTCGATGCTGAATCCATTAACCCAGAAAATACGGCATTATCCGATCTCTCCAGGACAAGTGGCGAATGTTCCGCAGGGGTGGTGGCATTATGAAGTCGCCACTTCAGACAAAACCCACCTTTTGGCCATATTTGACGCCCCTTCGCCTGAAGTGATATACGGCTCGGATATTCTCCGTCTGACGCCGCCTGAGATCATGGCGCATACGTACTGTCTGAATGAGCATGAGTGGGAAAAAGCCGTTTCACCGATCCGGCAATCAACTGTGATAGGTCCCGATAAATACTGCGGACAGACTGAAAACACGGGTATTCTTGATATGAATAAGCCTTATCAGCCAAATACGCATTATCCGAATGATCCGTATCGGCATTATGATACGCCGTTATATTGGGGATATTAAACGGAGAGCCGGAGCGGCATTCAGCTCGACAGAAAGAGCCCCTCATTGGAGAGGGGCTCTTGATCATTACGGTCCGGTTCCGCAGCTTACTTTGCACTCGCCTTCGGACGATTTTTTTGAATAACATACGTGCGGCGTCTGTCCGGTTTCATCTTTCCAATTGAACCAATTTACATAATAAAGGTTCCCGGCCTCTCCGCCGCCTTCTTCTTTTTGAAGAATCGCAAAGTAGTTTTGATACGGATATCCTTTTTTATAAATGTCATGCCTGATGGCTCCTTTTTCTGAAGCAGACGTGAAGATGACAGGAGAAAGAGCCGGAAGCGCTGTCAAAAAAAGCGCCAGTGAAGCTGACAGAGATAATATAAGATAGATTTTCTTTTTCATTTTTCTCTCTTTCCTTTATTTTGAGTTGTTAGAAATGAAGCAGAACACAGAGGCTGCCGCAGAAGATGAAAAAACAAAAAAACCCTTATTTATAGAATAAGGGTTTAAAGGTATGGAGCCAAGGGGGCTCGAACCCCTGACCTCTACGCTGCCAGCGTAGCGCTCTCCCAGCTGAGCTATGGCCCCGTGCTGTAACGTCATGTTTTATTATAGACGAGTCTTCTATGAATTTCAAGCAGAAAATTCAGTTTGCTCATATTTTCCTGAGACGTTTTTCGAACATAAAAAGAAGACCCTCCGGGGGCCTCTTCGTTTATCGCACGAGCATGATTAAAATGATGCCGAGGATGACACGGTAAATGGCGAACGGGACAAGCTTAATCCGGTTAATAAGCCGAAGAAAAAACTTGACGACTAAGAGGGCGACGACAAAGGCGCAGATAAAGCCGACAAGAAAAAACGGAATCATGTCATAAGAAAGACTGCTCCAGTATTTCACCAGCTTCAGAAGGCTTGCGCCCGCCATAATCGGAATAGCCATAATAAATGTGAAGTCTGCGGCTGCCCGGTGATTCAAGCCGACAATGACACCTCCGGCAATCGTTGAGCCTGAGCGGGAAAATCCGGGCCATAAGGCGAGACACTGGAATAATCCGACACAGAAAGCCTGTTTGTAGGTGATTCTGTCCACCGTATCGATCGTTTCTTTCCTTTTATTGATCCAGTCCGCTATAAGCATAAGCACGGCTCCGGCAATTAATCCGTAAGCGACCGTTCTGACGGAGAATAAATAGCGGTCAATGAAATCCTCAAATAAAAAGCCGAGCACCGCCGCCGGAACAAGACCGACAGCGATTTGCGCGATGGTCAGCCTGTATCCCTTCTGCTGATCGCGCGTGACGTTTTTTTTGAGGCCGAGTAAATGTAATATCCGATCCTTAAACACAATGGCCACCGCCAGAATCGAACCGAGCTGAATCACCACTTTGAAGGAATTGGCGGCTTCCGGATTCATCAGGCTTCCGGATTTCAGCCAGATGTCATCCGCTATGATCATATGTCCCGTGGAAGAAACCGGCGCGTACTCCGTCAGCCCTTCCACGATTCCCAAAACGGCTGCTGTGAACATCTCCCATAGTGTCATCCCATTCTTCCCTTCATTCATCATTTACAAAAGAGAAGCTCTCCCTGAAGGAAAGCCTGTCTTATAATAAATATCATGTCCGTTCCGATTTTATGACTTCGATACAGCATCATTTTTTTCTTCTTCATATAAATGCGAACGCATTTTGAACCAATCAAACAGATGGGTCGTGACCACTTTGATGACCGCATACCCCGGGATGGCTAAAATAATGCCGACAACCCCGAACAGTTTTCCGGCGGTTAAAAGAACAAAGATGATGGTAATCGGGTGAATGTGAAGATTTTTCCCCATGATCTGCGGAGAAATTAATTTTCCTTCCACGAGCTGGACAACGGTCCAGACAATCGCAAGCTTCAGCAGCATAAGGGGCGAAGTGACCAACGCGATAATAATCGCCGGCGTGATAGCAATGGTCGGCCCTAAATACGGAACAACGCTCGTACAAGCGGCAATGACCGCAAGCAGTGACGCATAATCAAGTCCGATAATCAGATAGCCGATAAATAATAAAAACCCGATGCAGAAGCTGACGATGACCTGTCCTCTAATATAGGAGCTTAATCTGTGGTTCATTTCACTAAGCATCGTATACGTTTGTTCTTTCAGACGGGTGGGCACAAACTTTAAGATATAGATTGGCAGTTTTTTGCCGTCTTTCAGCAAATAGAACAGAATAAACGGCACGGTCACAATTGAAATAATTACTTCCGTCAGCGCGCCGATAAAATTCCCGACCCCGGTAAATGTGCTGTTTGCAATCGTCGCCGCCTGCGCCGATACTTTATTAGCAAGATCGGAAATGTTGATATTCATCGTCTTTTGCGCCTGATTTACAAAATCGCTTCCGATCAGGCTTTTCGTCTGATCTTCAACGATATCCACATATTTCGGCAGATTGTCGATCAGGCTCATGATCTGTTCCTTTAAAAACGGAATAATTGAAACGACCGTGATCGTAATCAGCCCTATAATAATGAGGTAAAGGAGCAGGATGGAATAGACTCTTTTCACTCTTATTTTTTCCAATATATCTACGATCGGATTAAGCAGATAATAAACAATTCCTGTCAAAATGACGGGGAGCGCAATCGTTTTGAGCAGGACGATAATGGGTGTGAAAATAAATGATGTCTTCATAAAGACAAGGATATTGAGACCGATGAGCAGCAATACAAGCAAAAACAAGACAAATTTATTGTCTAAGAAAAACTGTTTAAATCTGCCGCCCCATGTTTGCAATGTTTCCACTATTGTTCCTCCATCATATGTATTTTACTTAAATTGTACACTATCGTTCCTGTAATGAAAAATAATAACCGGTCTCTATGGGAATTTTTCCTATCTCTTTAGCTGCCAGCCTTTTTTCCATTTATGTTTCTCAGAAAAAAAGCTATAATGTAAGCCAATACATAGAAGGAGCGATAGCAATGATTCGATTTGCAACAGTCGGAACGAATTGGATTACAGAACGATTTCTGGAGGCGGCTTCTGCTATTGATGATTTTCAATTAACGGCGGTTTATTCCAGAACTGAGGAACGCGCGGCGGAATTCGCCGGCAAACACGGCGCTGCTCATTATTTCACCAGCCTGAAAGAAATGGCGGAAAGCAAAGCCTATGACGCGGTGTATCTCGCTAGCCCGAATGCATTTCACAAAGAGCAGGCGGTCCTTTTTATGGAACACGGCAAGCATGTACTGTGCGAAAAACCGTTTGCGTCTAACGCAAGGGAAACGGATGAAATGATTCACGCAGCCAAAACGAACGGCGTTCTCTTGATGGAAGCCATGAAAACAACGTTCCTGCCGAACTTCAGCATGCTTCAAAACCTCTTACATAAAATCGGACCCGTCAGGAGATTCACGGCAAGCTACTGCCAATATTCATCACGATATGATGCATATAAAAACGGTACGGTGCTTAACGCGTTTAAGCCTGAATTATCGAACGGTTCGTTAATGGACATCGGCGTGTACTGCATTTATCCGGCCGTCGTCCTGTTCGGCAAACCGAAAAACGTCATTGCGACCGGTCATAAACTATCATCCGGCGTTGACGGCGAAGGCACGGTCATTCTGTCATACGACGGATTTGAAGCGGTGCTGATGCATTCGAAAATCTCAAATTCGTTTGCCCCGGCGGAAATTCAGGGTGAAGACGGCACGATCGTTCTGGACAGCATTCACGGACCGGAACGGGCGGAAATCCGCTATCGTGACGGACGGACGGAAGACATTTCAGTCCCTGATCTGAAACCGTCGATGTACTACGAAACGGCTGAATTCATCAATCTTCTTCGAAACGGACAGCGGGAGTCTTCCGAAAATACATTTGAACGTTCTTTCATTACGGCAAGCATTATGGAAGAAGCGAGAAAACAAATCGGAATTGTCTTTCCCGCCGATCAAAACTAAAAACATCCGCCCGGATTCGGGCGGATGTTTTTTATTTGGACGCTAACAGGTCAGCAAACGCTTTTGCATACTGCGGAAGGTCGGGCGGGCGGCGGCTTGATACAATGTGGCCGTCAGTTACGACAGCTTCATCCAGCCACTGTGCCCCTGCATTTGTCATGTCGTCTTTGATGCCGGGCGTGCTCGTTACTTTTTTTCCTGCGAGAATTCCGGCAGATATGAGCACCCAGCCCGCATGGCAGATCTGGCCGATCGGCTTTTTCTGCTCATTCATCGTACGGATGATGTCCAAAACTTCGGGATATCTTCGCAGTTTGTCAGGAGCCCAGCCGCCAGGCACGAGCACGGCATCATACTCCTGAATAATCAGGCTCTTAAAATCGTAATCCGCTGTCGCGGGCACGCCGTATTTTCCTTTGTATGAACGGCCCGCTTCTTCTCCTATTAAATGAACGATCGCGCCTTCCTCTCTCAGCCGGTAGACGGGATACCAAAGCTCTAGGTCTTCAAAATCGTCACTGACAAGCGCTATGACTTTTTTGCCTTCTAATCTCATCACTGCCACTCCCTTCTTTTATATTAGTGTATCGCTTTTTTCAGATGAGGAAAAGAAACAGCTCGCTACAGCTGTTCTTCGTCTTCAGACTGAATCGTAAATTTCCGTGTGACCTGCTGCAGTTCTTCAGCCATATGCGCAAGCGTTTCGGCGGATGAACTGATTTCTTCCATGGAGGCCAGTTGCTCTTCAGCTGAGGCGGCGATGTCTTGAATGCCGGCGGACCCTTCTTTGGCGACTGAGGTAATGTCCTCCACCGCGTTTGTCACATTTTGCGACCCGGCTGCAAGCTTCTCAAGCGTTCCGTTCATATGCTGCAAGGCGCCTGAAATCTGAGTCGTCATTTCTGAGATTTTTTTGAAGCTTTCGGCCGTTTGATCCGTAATATCGAGGCCTTCCTTCACATCTTGATTCACCGCTTGGAATACGGAAAGCGATGTGGCGATTTCTTTGACGATTTCCTGAATCAGCGTTTCGATTTCCTTCGCGGAGCCGGCTGATTGTACGGCAAGCTTTCTCACTTCTTCCGCAACGACGGAGAAGCCCCGCCCGTATTCGCCGGCTCTGGCCGCTTCAATGGCAGCGTTTAAGGCAAGCAGATTTGTTTGATCGGCAATGCCGTTAATGACGTTGAGAATGCTCTTAATGTCGTGCGACTTCGTTTCCAGCCCTTTTACGACCGCTTCCGCCTGCTGTACGGAACGATCAATTGTTTTCATCTGGCCTACCGTTTTCGCCACTAATTCTTCTCCGCTTCCGGCCGTTTCAGAGGTTTGGATGGCGGATTCAGTGATTTCCGCCGATACATTCGCCGTCTCGGCAATGCCGGCATTCATTTGGGAAAGGTGATCAGCACTTTCTTCCAATTTCTCGCTTTGTGATTCGTTTCCGTTTGAGAATTGTTCAATCGCCAGTGTAATATGCTCTGTCGCCTTGCTCGTCTGTCCGGCGGATGCCGTCAGCTCTTCGGATGAAGAAGCGACATGTTCGACGGATGATTGGATGACGCCGATGACAGACCGGAGTGAGGCCGACATCTCATTGAAGCTTTGGCTGAGCTGCCCGAATTCATTTTTCGACTTGATGTCAATGACTTCCGTTAAATCGCCGTCACTGATTTTAGCTGATGTCGAAACAAGTTTTTTGAGCGGTTTTGCAATCGAGCGAATGATAAAAAAGATTAAAACCCCGCCGACGATAAGAGAAACCGCCAGGATGATCAGCGCCATTTTCATGACAGGCGAGGCTGCGTCATGGATCTCACTGACAAAAAATGTGCCGGCGATTTTCCAGCCCGTCAGTTTGTTTGTCGTGAAGGCCATTTTCTTCTGCTGTCCTTCAAACATGTATTCAAACGATCCGCTTGATTTGGAAAACACTTCTTTCGTCCACTCTCCGGAGCCTTCCGTTCCCGCTTTTATAGTCGGATGGGCGATGTATTTTTTATCTCCCGTTGTAATGAAGGCAAATCCTTTATGACCGATCTGCACGCGTTCGGAAGCGTTCAGCAGGTCGCCCAGATTAATATCAAGCGCCACAACGCCTGATCCGTCTTTTGTCTGCTGGGCAATCGTAACGACCGTCTGTCCGGTTGCAGCGTCTTTATAAGGCTCGGTAAACACCGGCTGTCCGCTTTTTTCAACCGCTTTGGTATACCACTCGCGCGTGAGCGGATTATAATCGGACGGCATGTCAACGGACGGATATTTCACGAACGCTTTGTCGCGAGACGCGGCGTAAATTGACGCGACATCGTCATTTACGGTGACATACTGCTTCATATTTTCAAGCAGTACCGATTTATTTTTCGTATTCAATTTTTCCTTAGTGATTGATTCGCTGTAGTAGTCAATCGCTTTCAGCTTGCCTTCGAGCATGTTTTCCAGCACGCTGTTCAGTTCGCTGACATTTCCCTGGGCGCTGTGGGTCAGTTCGCTTTCTAATGTACTCCCCGCCGTTTGGTAGCTGAAGTAGGCGAGTATGCCGACCGGAAGCACCAATACGGCTAAAAATGCCGCGATCAGCGGCTTGCTGATGGATGGCTGTTTGATCCAATGTATCAGTTGTTTCATTTTTTCAGTCTCCTTCTTTGAAAAGCTAAATCTAATATCGTCAGATAGGACAAAAGATTTATTAAAAAAACTAAAAAAAACACCCAAACAGCACATTTGGGTGTTCTATGACCTATTTTAATCTATTTTAAATCGTTTCGTCATATCACGTAATTCTTCCGCCATTTGGGATAACGTTTCCGAAGACGAACTGATTTCTTCCATTGATGCCAGCTGTTCTTCGGCGGAGGCCGCGATATCCTGAATGCTGGCGGAGCTTTCTTTTGCGATGGACGCGATTTGCTCAGAAGCTCCTGAAATCTGCTGAGATCCTGCTGTCAGCTGTTCTACCGTCGCATTCATATTTTGAATTTCTCCGGCGATCTGGTTCGTCATTTCAGAAATCCGTTTGAAGCTCGTTTCGGTCTGATTCGTAATATCCAGTCCGCTCTCCACCTCTTTGTTGACGGATTGGAACATGCCGAGAGATGTATTGATTTCGTTGACGATTTCTATGATTAAGCTTTCGATTTCTTTCGCTGAATCGGCAGACTGGACCGCAAGTTTTCTGACCTCTTCGGCGACGACTGAGAAGCCCCGGCCGTATTCACCCGCACGCGCGGCTTCAATTGCCGCGTTCAGCGCAAGAAGGTTTGTCTGATCAGCGATTCCGTTAATGACACGGAGAATGTTTGTAATATCTTTTGATTTTGTTTCAAGTCCGCGCACCACTTGTTCAGCTTCTTTCACTGACCGGTCAATGACGTTCATTTGGCCGACCGTCTGGTGGACGAGCTTTCCGCCTGAATTGGCGACTTCCGCTGATGTGGCGGAGGATTCGGTAATGACGGCAGATGCTTTCGCCATATCTTTAAGCCCGCTGTTCATTTGGTAAATATGTTCCGCCGCGCTTTCAATATTTTCACTTTGGCTTTCATTTCCGTTAGAAAATTGTTCGATCGCCAGTGTGATATGTTCGGTTGCCTTGCTTGTCTGCTCCGCTGAAGCCGTCAGCTCCTCTGAGGAAGATGCAACGTTATTCACGGAATCCTGAATGGCATGGATGAGAGACCTGAGCGAAGCGGCCATATTGTTAAAGCTTTTGCCTAGCTCGCCTAATTCATCTTTTGACTGAATCTCGATCGTTTCTGTTAAATCGCCTTCACTGATCTGTTTCGATGATGTCACAAGCTGCTTGAGCGGTTTTGTGATTGAACGGATAATCAGCACCATGACGATGGTTCCGATCACAATCGCTAATACGAGAACGAGCAGGGACAGATGAAGGATCGGCAGGGCCGCTTCATGAATTTCGTCCAGATATATCGTTCCGGTAATCTTCCAGCCTGTCAGCCCGTTTGTATCATAAGCCATTTTCTTTTCCTGGCCGTCGTATTTGTATTGAAAATCACCTTTTTTGCTGGTGAACAGCTGTTCAGCCCACTCCCCGTTTAATACTGTGCCTGATGTGCGGTTCGGGTGGGCGACCACTTTTTTGTCTTTCGTCAGGATAAAAGCGTAGCCTGATTTTCCGATGTTCACTTTCTTTGTCGTTTTCAGAAGCTCATCGATTTTCATATTGATGGCGACGACGCCTGAGCCGTCTTTCGTCTGCTGAACGACCGTCACGACCATCGTATTGGTGGAAGCCGTGCGGTAAGGATCTGTTACAACAACTTTCCCCTTATTTTCCACGGCCTTTTTATACCAGTCTCTTTCAATCGGATTATATCCTTTAGGCATCTGCAGATCCGGATACCGTGTGAAATGTCCTTCCGTGTCACTCGTATAAATGGATTCCACGTCTTTATTGATCTTCATGTACTCTGTGAATTTATCGGTAATTTGCGATTGGTTTTTCGGCTTGTACCGATCCTTTGAGAGCCAATCGCTGAAATATGCCGTTCCGTCTTCCTTTTGGCTGATGCTTGTGTTGATCATATCGTTAATCTGCTGCACATTATCTAGTGCTCTTCCCATCATCTGCCTGTCAAGCGTGTTTACCGCCGATTGATAGGCGATAAAAGCCAGCGTTGAAATAGGAAGAATGAGGATGGCCAAAAAAGAAATGAGCAGTTTTCTTGTAAGCGATCTCTGCTTGATGATTTGCACAATTTTTTTCATCTGCTATATCTCCTCTTGCGTGTTTACCCTTCATATCGGCAATTATGGGTAATTATACACATCCAAAAAGAAGAAATATAACGAAACATACTTTTTACCTATTGTAAAATTAGTCTTTTAGACTTAATTAAGAATTTATCTTAAAACGCTTTGTCAGTTCGCGTAATTCTTCCGCCATTTTTTCCAGCGTGACGGCGGAGGAACTGATCTCCTCCATGGACGCAAGCTGCTCTTCAGCTGAAGCCGCGATGTCCTGAATGCCGGCCGCGCTTTGTCTGGAGACGGCCGCGATATCCTCTGAAGCGTTTGATACTTCCTGAGACCCGGCAGAAAGCTGTTCCACGGTTGCATTCATATTTTGCAGTTCACCGGCAATCTGATTTGTTTTAACGGAAATGTCCCGGAAGCTTTTTTCCGTTTCGTCCGTTAACTGAAGTCCGCTTTTCACCTCGTGATTGACGGATTCCAGCATTCCTAGCGAAGTATGAATTTCTTTGACGATTTCATGAATTAAGGATTCGATTTCTTTCGCTGAATCGGCGGATTGGACGGCAAGCTTTCTCACTTCTTCGGCAACGACTGAAAAACCGCGTCCATATTCTCCCGCTCTTGCCGCTTCAATGGCTGCATTTAAAGCAAGGAGATTCGTTTGATCGGCAATGCCGTTAATGACGCGCAAAATGCTGGTGATGTCCTGCGATTTGAGTTCAAGCCCTTGTACGACTTGCTCCGCTTTACTTACGGATTGGTCAATGGCGCCCATCTGGCCGGCTGTTTTCTTGACAAGCCGCTCACCGGCGCCGGATATCTCCGCCGATTCAATTGACGTTTCCGTCACCACGGCTGCCGCTTCCGCCAGATCGCTGAGCCCGTCTTTCATCTCATTCACTTGGGCTGTCGCTTTATCAATACTCTCACTTTGGTCTTCCGTTCCATTAGAAAACTGTTCAATCGCAAGGGTGATATGTTCCGTTGCTTTGCTCGTCTGCTCAGCCGAAGCCGTCAGCTCCTCTGAGGAAGAAGCGACATGTTCAACAGAGTCCTGAATTCCCTGAATAAGCGAACGGAGTGAATCTGTCATGTGATTAAAACTTTTACCGAGCACGCCCAGCTCATCTTGAGAGCTGACATCAATGGTTTCCCTCAGATCTCCGCTGCTGATTTTTTCCGCTGAAGCTACGAGACGTTTTAACGGTTTGGTAATTGAGCGGATGACAAAATAAATGAAAATCATTCCTGCGGCAATAGCTATCGCCAATATGATAACGGCCAGAGTCAGAACCGGTCTTGCCGCATCCTTGATTTCATCCACGGACATGGTTCCGCTGATCTTCCAGCCCGTCGCTTCATTGGTCACGTACGCCATTTTTTTCGCTTTCCCGTTCAGCGTATATTCATAGTCGCCTTTTTGCCCGCTGTATAATGTATCAACCCATTTTCCCGATACCGCCGAGCCGGCTTTTTCATCACTGTAGGCAACGGCTTTTTTATTTTTGCTGAGGATAAAGGCATATCCTTCTTTTCCGATGTTCACTTCTTTTGTCATCGTGATGAGATCGTCGATTTTTATATCAATGGCGACGACGCCTGATCCGTCTTGCGCCGCGCGGGCCATAGTGACGACCATCTTTTTGTTTGAGATGGACTCATAAGGGTCTGTGATGATAGTTTGGCCTTTATTCTCCATGGCTTCCTGATACCAGCTTCTTTCAAGCGGATTGAAATCGGCCGGCATATCGGCATGCGGATAACGGGTAAACGTTCCTTCCTTGCTGCTTGAAAATACGGCGGACGCTTTATCATTGCTTTCAATAAACTGCTTGAACCTTTCTTGCATTTCCGTTTGGTTTTTTTCTTTAAATTTGGCGCTTGTCGCCCATTCGCTGAAATATGCTGAGCTTTTTGTAAACATTCCGATCCGGTCATCAATCATATTGTTTAAGATTTGCACATTTCCTTCGGCGCTTTCCATCATTTGCTTTTCAACGGATGAAGCCGCCGAACGGTAGGCGCCGGCAGCCAATACTGCTACCGGAATAATTAAGATCAGTAAAAATGAAATGATAAGTTTTTTTGCTATTGATTTTCTGGCGATTTTTTTTGCTGTTTTTTTCAATTTTGTAAACCTCTTTCAATCATTTACTGTTTATATCGGCCGACTCCCTTTTTATTACATTGAAAATTAAGTCATAAATGAAAAATAGTTCTATGTACTCCCTTTACATGCAAGACTTTTTATTTAATTATCCGGATGTCACTATAAAAAAAGACGCCCTCCATCCGGAAAGCGTCCTTTTTTACTAGTTGATCTTAAATTGTTTCGTTAATTCCCGCAGTTCTTCGGCCATTTGCGCCAAAGTATCGGCGGATGTGCTGATTTCTTCCATTGATGCAAGCTGTTCTTCTGCGGATGCGGCAATATCCTGAATGCTTGCTGCGCTTTCCCGTGAGACGTCCGCAATATCGGTCACTGCGGCTGAAACGTGCTGAGAGCTGTCCGACAGCTGTTCAACCGTGCCGTTCATCGATTGAAGCTTCTCGGCAATATCGTTTGTCATGCCGAAGATATTCTGGAAGCTTTCTTTCGTGCGGTCCGTTACGGCAAGTCCGGATTGAACTTCTTCATTAACGGAGGTGAACATGTGAAGCGATGTATTAATCTCAGCCGTGATTTCCTGAATGAGTTTTTCAATCTCTTTGGCAGAACCGGCGGATTGGACGGCCAGCTTGCGCACTTCTTCGGCTACCACTGAGAAGCCCCGCCCGTATTCACCGGCTCTTGCCGCTTCAATGGCTGCATTTAACGCAAGCAGGTTTGTCTGATCGGCAATACCGTTGATGACTCTTAAAATATGAGTGATGTCTTTTGATTTGGCCTCAAGGCCTTTTACAACCGCTTCCGCCTGCTGGACCGATTGATTGATGAGATTCATCTGCCCGACGGTTTGCTGCACATATTCTTCCCCGGTGCCGGCAGCTTCCTTCGATTGTTTAGATGCTTCCGTAATGGATGATGATGTGCGGGAAACGGCGGCGAGTCCGTCATTTATATGATTCAGCTTAGCTGAGCTTGAATCGACTTTTTCGCTTTGCTCTTCGTTTCCGTTTGAAAACTGCTCAATCGCCATTGTAATATGTTCCGTCGCTTTGCTTGTCTGCGAAGCTGAAGCGGTCAGCTCTTCCGATGACGCGGCCACGTTGTCGACAGAGTTTTGGATCGCGCTGATCAGTCCGCGCAGAGATTCTCCCATTTCATTAAAGCTCGCACCGAGTTCGCCCAATTCATCTTTCGAGCGGATATCAATGGTCTCGGTCAAGTCTCCGCCGCTGATTTGTTTAGAAGAGCGGACAAGCCGTTTCAGCGGTGACGTAATGGATCTGACAATGAACAGAATTAAAATTCCCCCGATGATAATGGATGCTGCAAGGACGATCATTCCCATCGTCAGCACCGGTTGTGAGGCGTCTTTAATTTCGTTGAGCTCCATGCTCCCCTCTATTTTCCATCCGGTCAGTTTATTTGTCGTAAACGCCATTTTTTTATTTTGATCATCAAGCTTGTATGAAATAATGCCGCTGTCTTTGCTGTATACCTCATTCAGCCACGGGGTTGAAACTTTATCGCCCGGTTTGTGGTCTTTATGCGCGACATAGGTTTTATTTTTGGACGTGATAAACACGAATCCTTTTTGCCCGATTTTGATTCCCTGCATCTGCTTCAGCAGCTGGTCAATCGTAATATCCATGGCCACTACGCCTGTTCCGTCCTGCATCTGCTTTGCCACGGTGACGACCATGCTGCCGTCGCTTGCCGCGGTGTAAGGGTCGGTGACAACGAGCGTGCCGCCAGCCTTCACAGCGTCTTTATACCAAGTGCGTGTTCTCGGATCGTAATCGGCCGGAGTATTCTCCTTCGGCGCCTGTGCGTAGCTGCCGTCTTCCGTTCCTCCGTAAATCCGGGCTACGTCCTTATGAATAGACGTGTATTGCCCGAACTTTTCTTCAAGAGCAGACATGTTTTTCTTTGAGAAGGATGACCCTTTTAACATTTCACTGAAAAATTCAATCGCCTTTGCTTTTGCGCCGATATCATTTGTAATCGTTGTGTTAAAAGATTCGATGTTATTTTTCGCGTTGCCTGAAATCTGATCATCCAGCGAATTGCTCGCCGTATGGTATGAACTGAATTCTAACACGAGAATCGGTATGATTAAGATCACGATAAATGAAATGATTAATTTACGTGAAATCGATGCCTTTGTGCACCAATTGATGAATTTTTTCATATTAAGCTGCTCCCTCAAGTGTGATACCTTATATATCGGCTCAGTCTTCACATTTTGTTAACATTTCCTCCTTTTTTATGACTTGATTTTCATTGCCCAAGCTTCCTGCATATCTTATAAAAAAAGAGAAGGGGGGCGCGCAGATGATTATCATATCCGGCCAAGTGCTTCGGCCTCAGGACATCGCGAACTGGCAGACGGAAGAAAGCCTTGTTCCGTATATAAATGAACTGCTCAATTCTCCCGTACAATTCGATTACGGGTCGATTGCTGAACTGATGTTCGAGGTGCGGCTGCGCCGCCATATTGTGGAAGCCGCAAGAGAACTGCACGGATCAGGTGTGAAATTTGCGACTTTCGCCAAAACATACGGAAATACGGCTTATTGGAGAGTGACGCCGGAAGGAGCCTTGGAGCTGAAGTACAGAATCCCCGCTTCAAAAGCGATTCGGGACATTATTGAAAATGGGGCGTTTTACGCATTTGAATGCGCTACCGCCATTGTTGTGATTTATTATCTGGCCGTCTTAAAGACAATCGGTGAAGAACGGTTTAACCGGCGTTTCCAGGATATCACTTTGTATGACTGGCACTATGAGCATCTGCCGATCTACACGGAAACCGGCAGCCACTTTTTACGGGGAGATTGTTTATATTTTAAAAACCCTGATTTTAATCCTGCAAAGGCTCAGTGGCGGGGAGAGAATGTCATTGTGATGGGGAATAATCAATATTTCGCCCACGGTCTCGGGATTCTGACCGCTGAACAAATCATTCAGAGATTGAATTCTCTAAGAAAAAAAAATGCCGTGCAGCCGGCTTATCTGCTTAACCAGGCAACAAGGCTTGATGCACCCGCGCTTTATCAGATCATGCATTAAAACAATCCCATCGTCTGTCATTGTGACGATGGGATGCGGAATGCTTTTCTTTTCCGGTAAAAAGCCGTCGTGCCGAGCGCTTGGTTTGCAGCCCATTCAAACTTCTCTAAATCATGTCGGGTGACGGCTCTGTCCCGTCGGCTCCATTTAATGGCGCGGACAAAGTAATACCCTTTAATCGGCGCCATGGTGACTTTAGAATGCGGAAAATCTTCAAAGACAAACTCAATAGTCCCTCTTTTTTTATAGGACATTTGAAGAATCTTCATCATCCATCACCTCACGATTTCTGGATTATGATTCGCACAATCTGTCCAAAACGGTTTTCACGTCTGTCGGCCCTTCAAGTTTCGCGGCGGACTGGCCGGCCCATAAAGACATATACTCCGCGTCTCCTGATTGAGCCGCGTGCCCGCGCATCGGCTTTGTCAGCGTATTATGCAGCGGATAAGGCAGCGTTTTTCCCTCGTCAGCTTCATATGTTTTCATGAACTGATTCACGATTCCCCGCGCCTGTTTTCCCGAAAACAGGGTGGTCAGCCGCGTGTCGGCTCCTTTTGATTCGGTAATGGCTTTTTGATATGCCGGTGGGGCGCTGCTTTCTTCACAAAGGAGAAACGGTGTTCCTACTTGAACGCCGTCCGCACCCAAACATCGGGCCGCCTGCACCCCGCGGCGGTCAAAAATGCCGCCTGCCGCAATCACCGGGATATTCAGCGCGTCTTTAGCCTGCGGAATCAGCGCCATAAGGCCGAGAGCCGGTTCTCCTTTAACCGGCAGAAACGACCCGCGATGTCCGCCGGCTTCTATTCCCTGAAGGATAACGGCGTCCATCCCCCGTTCTTCAAAAGCCTTCGCTTCCTCCGGCGTTGTCGCCGTGCCGAAAAGGAAACAACCGCTTTTCTTCAGCTTTTCCGCCGTTTCTTCCGGCGGCAGGCCGAAGGTGAATGAACACGCTTTGACTCCGTAACGGATCAGAAGCTCCGCTTTTTCCTCAAAATCATTCCATTCTTCTTTCAGATCAGAGAACGGCTTGGCGTCTTTTGCCTTCGGGATGCGGGCTTTCCATTTTTCAACCAGTTCCGCCTCAGGCATCTGTCTTTCCTCCGGGACGAAAAGATTTACTTGAAAGGAGCGGTCCGTCAGCTCTTTCATCTCGATAAGCTGTTTTTCAAGCGCTTGCGGGCTGACGTATCCTGAAGCAAGGCTTCCGAGCGCCCCTTCATTTGATACCGCCGAAGCCAGACGCGGCGTGACCAGCCCGCCGGCCATCGGCGCCTGAATGACGGGCTTTGTTAATGATAATGCACTCATCCACTCACTCATTTGTGTTTTCCTCCGGTTCAGCCTGTATTTTGATATAACATGTTCTGTTTCGCGGACCGTCAAATTCGCAAAAATAAACGCCCTGCCATGTTCCGAGTATCAGGCGCCCGTCTTCTATGATGACATGCTGGGAGGCGCCGGTTGTACTCGCTTTCATATGTGCCGCCGTATTTCCCTCCATATGCCGGTCCAGTTCGTGCTCCCACGGATACATTTCATCAAACCTTCTGAGCATATCCCTCTTCACATCCGGATCGGCATTTTCATTTATGGTAATGCCGGCGGTTGTATGGGGACAGTATATGAGCGCCAAACCGTTTTTCACGCCTGTTTCGCGGAGAAACGCTTCAGCTTCATGTGTGATGTCGATCATTTCATCCCGTCTGTTTGTTTGAATCTGCAATTTTTTCAGCATATAAATGCCTCCTTTCTTTTTCTCTTCCTTTCCCATATTCGTTTCTGTATTTGTCTTTTCCTGTCGGATCGCGATGATAAACGCAGATCACAAAAAACTTCAGCCTCGGGACTGAAGTTTTTCACCATATATATACGCGTGCCTCATAAGGCTTTAAAAGAAAGGATGTCACATGGCGGTGCGCTTCTGTTTCCGCGTTTGCAAGCACGAGAGAATCGGAGTCAAGCGGATAACCGGGATGCCTGTATAAAGCGGGGGTTCGAGACAGATTTGTGATGATCAGGGCGGTTGTTGTTCCGTTTTTTCTTAGATAGGCATAAATCTGCCGGTCATTCGGAAGCAGCAATTCGTATGTGCCGCTGATCAATACGCCGTATTCTTTTCTGAGGGCGAGCAGCCGTTTGTAGAAATGGTATACGGATGTTTCATCCTGCATTTGTGATGCAGCATTCAGCCATGTGTAGTTCGGATTCACTCCGAGCCACGGAGAAGCATCAGAAAACCCGCCGTTCGCCTCACCGCTCCATTGCATCGGTGTCCGTGAATTATCCCGGCCCTTCTTCCAGATGATCTTCATCACTTTTTCATGCGGAACGCCGCGGGACGTCTCTTTTTCATACAGATATTTCATTGCGGCGTCATCATAATCTTCAATGGATGGAAACGAAACATTGGTCATTCCGAGCTCCTGCCCCTGGTAAATAAACGGCGTGCCTTTCATCAGCATATACATCGCGGCGAGTGCCTTGGCGCTTTCTGTCAAAAACCGTTCGTCACCCCATACCGAGACGGAACGGGGCTGATCGTGGTTCTCCATAAATAACGCGTTCCAGCCCTTTCCTTCAAGACTGTTCTGCCAGCCGGACAAGACGCGCTTAAGCGCCGGAATGGAGATGCTTTGATCATCTTCCGTATCCCAGAGGCCGAGATGTTCAAATTGAAAAATCATTTGAAAGACGCCGTTTTCTTCACCGGCCCAATCAGCCGCCTCCCAAGCCGCCACTCCGTTCGCCTCGCCGACCGTCATGATCGGATAGCGCGAAAATGTTTCCCGTTTCAGCTCTTTTAAGAGATCCATTATGCCTTCCCCATTCATATGATACGGGAAAGACGGGACGTATGGGAGACCGTCCGGATTCGGCATGTCAGGGAGCCCTTCTTTTTTCTTAATGTGAGAAATGGCATCCACCCTGAAGCCGTCTATGCCTTTATCAAGCCACCAGCGGACCATCTCATAAACGGACTGCCTCATCGCTTCGTTTTCCCAATTTAAATCAGGCTGTTTTTTGTCAAACAGGTGCAGGTAATACTGGCCGGTCTCTTGATCATATTCCCACGCTGATCCGCCGAAAATGCTTTCCCAATTGTTCGGCTCTTTGCCGTTTTTTCCGTCTCTCCAGATGTACCAGTCCCGTTTTTCGGAATCTTTCGCTGAGCGTGATTCGATAAACCAAGGGTGCTCATCGCTTGTATGGTTGATGACGAGGTCTATAATCAGCTTCATGCCGAGCGCATGGACGTCCGCAAGGAGTCGGTCAAAATCCTCCATCGTCCCGAATTCGCCGGCAATTTGTTTATAATTCCGAATATCGTAGCCGTTGTCCGCGCCCGGCGAGTCAAAAACGGGACAAAGCCAGATCACATCCGCCCCCAACTCTTTTATGTAATGAAGCTTTGCTCTGATGCCGTTCATGTCGCCGATTCCGTCCCCGTTCGAATCCATAAAGCTTCGGGGATAAATTTGATAGACGGCCGCCGTTTTCCACCAATCCGTTTTCATACCGACACTCCTTTCTTTACAGCATATGAAGGAGCGGGACGAAGAAGCATTTTTTTCATAAAAAAAGCCTCATTGCAAAAGCAGGAGGCTCAGAAATCAGTTTTTTTAATTTCAACGAAGCGGATATGATGGTCTTCCGCTTCCAGCACCTTAAATTCACACCCTTCGGCATGAAACACATCACCATTTTTCAGCTCCATTTTTTGTGTTAAGAGCCAGCCGGCAATCGTGTCAATGTCTTCATTTTCGATGGCGATATCAAGGAGATCATTCACCTCTTCTATGAGCGCCTTGCCGTCCATCACATAGTGGTGTTCGCCTTTTTTGACGATGTGGGGCATTTCATCCTGGTCATATTCATCACGGATTTCCCCGACGATTTCCTCCAATATGTCTTCGACGGTCACAAGTCCCGCCGTGCCGCCGTATTCGTCAACGAGAATCGCCATATGAATCCGCTCCTTCTGCATGCGGATCAAAAGCTCCTGAACGGGGATGCTTTCAATGACTCTGATGACCGGACGCATAATTTCTTTTAATTCAATGGAGCGGCCGAGAAAATACGCTTTAAATAAATCCTTATTGTTAATAATGCCGAGAATGTGATCTTTGTCTTCCTTAATAACCGGATATCGCGTATACCGTTCGTTGATGATCAAATGTATGGCTTCATCAACTGACTGTTCAAGCGAGATGGCGGCGATTTCGGTGCGCGGCACCATGATTTCTCTGGCGACCCGGTTATCGAATTCAAATATTTTATTGACGTAACGGAATTCAGATTGATTGATTTGACCTTTTTTATAGCTTTCGGACAAAATCAGCCGCAATTCCTCTTCACTGACCACGACCTCATGTTCTTTCACCGAATGAAAACCAAACAGCTTGACCAAAAATCCGGCTGAGCCGTTTAACAGCTTAATAAACGGATACATCACTTTATAAAACAGAATGAGCGGTTTCGCCGTCCACAGACTGACGGCTTCGGCTTTTTGAATGGATATCGTTTTCGGCGCAAGCTCTCCGATGACGACGTGCAGATACGTGACGGCGATAAACGCCGCAATAAACGTGACGACGTGCGTAATAGATGACGGCATTCCGATCAGGCTGAAAACAGGATGAAGAAGCCGCTGAATCGTCGGTTCACCGAGCCAGCCGAGTCCGAGCGCCTTAATCGTAATACCGAGCTGGCACGCTGATAAATATTCATCGAGATTTGAAATCACCCTGTGCGCCGCGAGCGCCCGGCTGTCTCCGGTTTCAACCAGCTCCGCGATTTTTGAACCGCGGATTTTGACAATCGCAAATTCCGCAGCGACAAAGATGGCCGTTAATCCGATTAACAGCATAATGAGAATCAGTTTTAATATAAGCAAAAAAACCCCTACCGCAAACGGTAAGGGGCCACCTCCTTCGTGTTAATTCTCATCACGACCATTTAAGAAAATCATCACAAAACGAAGCAGCTCGAATAATGAAACGAGCGCCGCAGCCACATACGTCAGCGCGGCGGCGTTCAGCACTTTATTCACGCCGTATTCTTCACTGTTGCGAATGAATCCTTCCGACACGATAATCCGCTTCGCCCTCGCGCTGGCATTAAACTCGACAGGCAGTGTGACAAGCTGGAAAAAAACAGCGGCCGAAAACAAAATAATGCCGAGTCCGATTAAGTTCAAGCTGCCCAGGAGCATCCCGCCCAAGAAAAGCAGAGGGGCAACCCCGGAGGCAAAATTGACGACCGGAAAAATTTTGTGCCTCAGCACAAGCGCGCCGTATGATTCCTGATGCTGCAAAGCATGTCCGACTTCATGGGAAGCGACGGAAATGGCGGAAATGGAGCGGCCGTAATATACCGGCTCAGATAAACGCACCACCCGCTCCGTCGGGTCGTAATGGTCTGTTAAAGTGCCTCTTACCGGTTCTACCGGCACATCATATAAACCGTTAATATCAAGAATCCGTCTTGCCGTTTCCGCCCCCGTCCGCTGACTGGAAGCTTCCACGTCTGAGTATTTCTGAAAATTGCTTTTCACTTTAAATTGTGCCCAAAACGACAATCCCAATGCAGCAATTGTTAAAAAGATAAACAGCATATTATCCTCTTCCTTTTTCTCTTATATCGTACGATCTGCTTATATATTATTTTAATGATTGTCCGTTTTCCTGTACAGAAATCCGCTTCTTTTTTCTGACAGGAATCAATCCTCCGAGCATGATGAGGATACACCCGGCCAATCCGATGTAAAACGGAAACGTGCCTGCGGTCTCTTTTGCAAAAACAAGCCATGAAAATCCGCCGGACATATGATTGTATCCATTCAAACTGAAAATAAGCAATACGGCCGCCGAAGCGAGCAGCTGCGCTCCGGCCAGCGCCGCCAGCAGTTTTTGAATGACTGTCATTTGACTCACCCTTTTTCGGTCCGCTTTCTTTATCATATGAAAAAATGAGGGTGAATATGTTTTCGGCGATTTTTGAAAGACATCAAACGAACTGGGACATACTGTATAAAAAAAGATACAGGTGTGATCGACATGAAAGTGACAAATGGCGAGAAAGAACAGCTGAGCAATGCGATAGACAGAATGAACGAAGGGCTTGACGCCTTCATCCAGCTCTATAATGAAGCGGAAAACGATGAACCTCTCATTCAGTTTGAAGATGAGACGGCCGATTTAATCAGACATGCGCGTGACTCATACGGCCAGGAACAGCTGGACGAAAAACTAAACACCATTATTAAGCAGATTTTATCCATCTCTCTGTCGAAAGAAGAGCCGGACGAATGAAATCAAACCGTTTATTTATTTCCTGGCTGAGATGGCCGTTATACGTTCGGATCGGGCTGATCATTATCGCCTTGATTTTATTGTTCGGCCAACTCATTTACATGCTTGAACCGAAGCAATTCACGTCTGTGTTTGAAGGGGTTTGGTGGGCGGTGATTACGGTGGCCACAGTCGGCTACGGCGATTACGTTCCCCAGACGCCGCTCGGACAGATTGCCGGCATGGTGCTCGTATTAAGCGGAGCGAGTTTTGTGACCGCCTATTTCGCCACGCTTTCTTCAGCCGTGTTCAGCAAACAGCACCGCTATGTCGAAGGAAAGGTCGCCTTTAAAGGCAAGGGGCACGTCATTCTTATCGGATGGAATGAGAAGTCGCATATGCTGCTGAAAGAACTGCAGCACATCGCGCCGTCAAAAACTGTCGTCCTGATTGATGATTCATTAAGGGAAGGGCCGCTTATTGAAAACGTCCATTTCATCCGCGGACATGCCGCTGATGACAGCACGCTCAATAAGGCGAATATTACGGAAGCCGATACCGTCATTCTGACAGCGGATCAGCAGAAAAATGAATCCGAAGCTGATATGCTGTCGGTATTAACGCTTCTTGCCATCAAAGGGCTGCATCCGTCCGTTTATTGTATCGTGGAGATTTTAACGGAACGGTATGTCAAAAACGCCGAGCGCGCAGGAGCCAATAAGATTCTGTGCACATCACGGCTGTCGAGCCGGGTGATGTTTGAGCATTACCGGGTCAAGCTGCAGCTTGCCAAACCGCAAACGCTGTCAGATCTGACGCTGGAGAAAAAGGTTCGCATCATTCCCGTTCCCGAGGAATTAAAGGGCTCATCTTATCATGACTGTGCGCTCTATTATCTCAAACGGAATACCACGATCATCGGCATACAAAAAGAAGAGGGGCCGATGCTGACCCCTCCCCTGTCATACCAGGTGCTCGATACTGATCTGTTTTTGGCTCTTTAATGCAGCAGGACGTCTTCCAGCTCTTTCACAAGCGAGATGCCGATATCTGTATATGAGCGGTCAATTGCCGCATCCCGCCGTTTCGGCTCGGAGAATTGGTTGAATAATGACTCAAAAACACCGCCGCCTGCGTGATCATCCGTTTCCTCCTGATAGACGTGCCTCAGCAAAAAGGGTGTGCCGATTGTAACGGCGGCCCCCCGTTCATCCAGGTGTCCCTTATTTGCTTCAACAGGGATACGGAGAAATAAATAGCCGTCCTGATCGGAAATTTTGTAATCAAAGAACCCGCGGTCATACTCCCAGCCGCCTCCGATGGTATAACCGATCGGTTTCAGCACCTGTTCCAATTCGCGGAGTAAAAAAGATTGCCCCTCAAGTGAAGATGGTATGCTGATCATGTGCATATGCTCCTTTTTGTCTTTAGCGTCCCCGCTCTGCGGCATCTTCATACGGCGTCCGGGAAGAATCGGGAGCGGCAGACAGACGCCGGAAAGAGGTAACGGCGCATTCAATCAGAACATACGTCACAATTGCGGAGAGAACGGCTTCCGTTGAAATATAGAAAACGGCGGCATAGAGACAGCACTTCGTGATCAGCGTATGCATCCGGCCAATCTTCAGTTTCAGCCGGACCATGTCCGTAAACAAGCCGAGAGGGAAAGCGAAAAACAGGATGGTTTGTAAGAGGGATTCAGGAGACAGTTTTAGTGCCGAATAGACAATAGCGGCGGAACAGACGGAAATGACGGCATGCTTACATAAGAGCCGCATCAATTCATCATCACACCTTTCACGGTTTAAAAAAGGCTGACCCGTCATGCTGAGGGCCAGCCCTTTTTTTTATTTTTCAAGACGTTTTTCAAGCTCTGCTTTTTTCTCTTCAAAGCCCGGTTTGCCGAGAAGCGCGAACATATTCACCTTATAGGCTTCAACACCCGGCTGATCAAACGGGTTGACTCCGAGCAGATAACCGCTCATGGCCACCGCTTTTTCAAAGAAATAGACGAGATATCCAAATGTATATGCATTAAGCTCCGGAATATTGACAATTAAGTTCGGCACTTTTCCGTCTGTATGGGCAAGCATCGTGCCTTCGAACGCTTTTTTATTGACGAAATCGACCGTTTTGCCGGCTAAGTAATTTAAGCCGTCGAGATCATTTTCCGCTTCTTCAATTGTCAGCTCATGCTTCGGTTTTTCAACGTTTAATACAGTTTCAAACAGATCGCGTCTGCCTTCCTGCACGTATTGACCGAGAGAGTGAAGGTCTGTTGAGAAGTTAGCGGAAGAAGGATAGATGCCTTTTTCATCTTTTCCTTCACTTTCGCCGAAGAGCTGCTTCCACCATTCCGCAAAGTATTGCAGCGCAGGCTCATAGTTGATGAGCATTTCAATAGTTCTTCCTTTATTATACAGAACGTTGCGGACGACGGCGTATTGGTAAGCCGCGTTCTCTTCTAATTCCGAGCTGGAAAAGTCTTTGCTTGCATCAAGAGCGCCTTTCATCATTTCATCGATATCAGCCCCGCTTACCGCAATCGGCAGAAGACCTACCGCAGTCAGAACGGAGAAACGTCCGCCGACATCATCAGGAATAACGAATGATTCGAAGCCTTCTTCATTAGAAAGCGTTTTTAAAGCGCCGCGCTCTTTATCTGTCGTCGCGTAAATCCGCGCTTTCGCTTCTTCTTTTCCGTATTTTTCTTCAAGAAGTTTGCGGAAAATCCGGAAAGCGATTGCAGGTTCCGTCGTCGTGCCTGATTTAGAAATGACATTGATAGAGAAATCAGCGTCTTCTAAAAGATCCATAACATCTTTCATATAAGTTGAGCTGATATTGTTGCCGATAAAGATAACTTGAGGGTTTTTGCGCTTGTCTTTCGGCAGAACATTATAGAAAGAATGATTGAGCGCTTCGATCGCCGCGCGGGCGCCTAAATATGAACCGCCGATACCCACGACGAGAAGCACGTCTGAATCTGATTTAATTTTTTCAGCGCTTTTTTTAATGCGCGCGAATTCTTCTTTATCGTAGTTTTCAGGGAGGTCCACCCATCCTAAAAAGTCGCTTCCGGCGCCTGTTTTTTCATGGATATTATGGTGTGCCGTTTTTACGAAATCACGTGCGTATGTAAGTTCATGTTCATTGAAAAAAGGTAACGCTCTTGAGTAATCAAAGCGTACATGCGTCATTTGCTTGTCCCTCCATCACGGTGAATTGTTTTCTCTTTCACTTTATATGAACTCACCCGCTAAATCAAGTCATGAAGAAGGCCGGATGAATACGGGATTTGCGCTAAAGATGCGTTCATTTTCTATACAATATCCCGGATTCGATATGGTTATATTTGTAATAATCGTGAGAGGGGTAACGAATCGAATGTTGGTTATCCAGGGACGTATCACCTTTACTTTGGAGCAGGATGACATCCATCGCCAATCCCGATGGGCCGGTTCTTTTTATATAGTACTCCTCTTGAGAGGCTGCCACACAGGCATATTAAGGCATAAATGTCCATTTTTAAAAATAGTGTGTATATTTGGGTTATCGTGTTAAGATGTAAGTGATTTTATACCGGGAGGTGATTTTATGACTAAAACCATTGGTCTTATTTGCGGAAGTTTACGAAAAAACTCGTATAATCGAGCGATTGCTCAATCATTGATTGACTTCGATAATGCGGCTCAATTTCGCTGGGTTGAAATAGACAGTCTTCCTTTTTTTAACGAAGATTTAGAAATTGCCGGAGCACCAGACTCCGTAACATCCTTTAGAGCTGATATACAAGACGTTGACGGCGTCATCATTGTAAGTCCAGAGTACAATTCCGGAATTCCGGGGGTATTAAAAAATGCATTGGACTGGGCATCGAGACCGCGGACCTCTTCTGTTTTAAACAGAAAACCGGTTGGCTTAATCGGAGCAACCCCCGGAGGGTTCGGTACTGCCTTTGGTCAAACGCAATTGAGAGAAGTACTCGAAGCTATGCAAGTCAATGTTTTGCCCTTTCAAAAAATGCTGATTTCGCAAGTCCATGAGAAAATTGATTCCGCTCAAAACATACTTACGGATGAGCAAACAAAACGTTATCTTCAACGCTATTTACAACAGTTCATCCATTGGATTGATCATGCTCCGGTTCCCGTTCCAGATTAATTGAAGGATCATCACCCTCACGAAAAGTCACCTCAGAAATAACTTTCTATCTATACAGCATATGAATAGATTTACCGTTTTCAATTCACAAACTTACTTGCCTTAATTCAAGGAGGATTATAAAATGTCTGATCTTTATTCCCGTCTTTCAAAAGATGATGCTGCCGTGCTTTTAGTTGACCATCAAACCGGCCTTATTTCCGGTCTCGTGCGTGACTATGGCGTTGATGAATTTAAAAACAATGTATTGGCTCTCGGTGATACGGCTAAATTCTTTGATTTACCGGTTATTTTAACAACGAGTTTTGAAAATGGACCCAACGGACCGCTCATGCAAGAACTCGCTGATCTCTTTCCTGATGCGCCAAAAATAGCCCGTCCCGGACAAATTAATGCATGGGACAATGAAGATTTTGTTAAAGCCATTGAAGCGACCGGCAAAAAACAGCTGATTATCGCGGGGGTGGTAACAGACGTCTGCGTTGCTTTTCCTGCGCTTTCTGCCATTAAAGCAGGCTACGAAGTGTTTGTTGTGACAGATGCTTCGGGGACGTTTAATAAGCAAGTAGCAGATGCATCATTAACGCGTATGGCTCATGGCGGCGCGCAGCTTATGAACTGGTTCAGCGTAGCGTGCGAGCTTCAGCGTGATTGGCGCAACGATGTTGAAGGTTTTGGCGCATTAATCTCCAGTCATCTTCCCGGTTATCAAAACTTAATGGGAAGCTATATGGGGGCGCAGCGGGACCTTAGTACACAAAATGCATAAAAGGAGCGCTGATTGAATCAGCGCCCCTTTTTTAAATTCGAAGTATAGCAAGGCTCTTCATCTTCATGATTTAGATTTTGTGTAAATAGATGATCGGCATCGCAAAGTTAATTGATCCTTTTCTGCTAAATGTACAGAAACAGGGAGTCAAATCCGCATCATGTGAGATTTCTATAGTTGTCTCATGGCAAGGGGTGTTTCACTTGCTCTTGATGCACTAATGAAAATCTGGAAAGAGGGACTCCCAAAACGGTTACATCTGCAGCTTGAAAATCTATTTCATCTTCACCCCGGCCGGGAATGTATCTTACAGCGACGCCTTTAAGATGGCAAGCACGTCATCTTTGTTCAGTTTTTGGAAATTGCCGAATCCGCCGTATTCCATTTCTTTTGCGGCGATGTCTGCGATCAGCTCAAGCTTGTCTTCACCGATGTCATAATCCGCAAGGCGGGACGGTGCGCCGAGGCTTGTCCAGAACGCGGACAATTTATCGATCCCTTCAAGCGCAATTTCTTTATCCGTTTTGCCTTCAGTATCAATGTCAAACATGTTGAGCATCAGGTTTTTAAAACGGTCTACATTTGTATCAAGCGTGTATCTCATCCAGTTCGGGAACAGAATCGCAAGTCCTCCCGCGTGAGGGATGTCATAAACCGCTGATACGGCGTGCTCCATCGTATGGGAAGCCCAATCGCCGAAATAGCCCATTTGCAGCGTGCCGTTTAATGCGATCGTACCCGCGTATAAAATCGTTTCACGGTGCTTATAGTTCTCAAGGTCTTCCAAAAGTTTCGGCGCTGTTTCAATTACCGTCTGAAGGACCGCAAAACACATTCTGTCCTGAAGCGGCGTGTTTTCAACATTGTGGAAGTATTGTTCAAATACGTGGCTCATCATATCCACCATGCCGTATACGGTTTGGTTTTCCGGAACGCTGAAAGTATTCTCAGGATCTAAAATGGAGAAACGCGGATGAGTGACATTGCTGCCCCATACGAATTTTTCGTTTGTTTCCCAATTTGTGATAACGGAATCAGGGTTCATTTCAGAGCCTGTCGCCGCAAGCGTCAGCACCGTGCCGAACGGGAGCGCGTCCTGCGCCGTTACTTTTTTGCTGTAAATGTCCCATGCGTCGCCGTCATATTTCGCACCGGCCGCAATCGCTTTTGTACAGTCAATGACACTTCCGCCGCCGACTGCGAGAAGGAAATCAATCTCATGCTGTCTGCACAGCTCAATTCCTTTATTTACCGTTTCCAAACGCGGGTTCGGTTCAACACCCGCAAGCTCATGAACGGTTGCGCCTTCTTCTTTTAAGATGCCTGTTACTTGGTCATACAGGCCGTTTCGCTTAATGCTGCCGCCTCCGTATACAAGCAGCACGTTTTTCCCGTATTGCTTCAGCTCTTTTTTCAATTGGTCGATTTGACCTTTTCCGAAAATCAGTTTCGTCGGATTGTAGTACGTAAAGTTCTCCATTTATCATGACCTCCAAAAAAATCGTAAGGGAATTACTATAACACAGAAAAAAAGGAGCTGCCAATCCGGCCGCCCCCTTTATGTTATTACAATGATGCTTTCAGTATCGCAAGCACGTCTTCTTTCTGCAGTGACTTGAATTGTCCGAATGCCCCGTTTGCCATCGCTTTATCTGCAATCGTATCCAGCTTCTCATCAGAAATATCATAATCAGCGAGTCTGTTCGGAGCGCCGAGGCTCGTCCAGAAATCAGACAGCTTGCTGATTCCTTCAAGTGCGATCTCTTCATCTGATTTGCCTGTCTCGTCAATATCAAAGACACGGACGGCAAGCTGTTTAAAGCGGGCCGGATTTTCTTTAAGCACATGTCTCATCCAGTTCGGGAACAGAATCGCTAAACCTCCGGCGTGCGGTATATCGTAAACCGCTGATACCGCATGCTCGATGTTGTGTGTGGCCCAATCCCCTCTTGCGCCCATTGACAGCATTCCGTTTAATGCGATCGTGCCTGTATATAAAATCGTCTCACGAAGCTCGTAGTTCTCCAGATCATTGACCAGCTTCGGCGCTGTTTCAATCACCGTGCGCAGAAGTGATTCACACATCCGGTCCTGATACGGCGTGTTTGACGTGTGGTGGAAATATTGTTCAAACACATGGCTCATCATATCGACCATGCCGTAAATGGTGTGGTCTTTCGGAACGGTAAATGTGTTTACCGGATCGAGAATAGAGAATTTAGGGTAAACGAGCGGGCTCCCCCATCCGTATTTCTCTTGCGTCTCCCAGTTTGTGATGACTGATCCGGAGTTCATCTCTGAACCGGTTGCCGCAAGGGTCAGCACTGTTCCGAACGGCAGCGCTTCTTTCGGCTGGTGTTTTTTCGTGACGATATCCCACGCGTCGCCGTCATATTTAGCGCCCGCCGCAATGGCTTTCGTGCAGTCAATGACACTTCCGCCGCCGACGGCCAATAAGAAATCGATGCTGTTTTCTTTACAGAGCGCAACACCTTTGTTCACCGTTGAGACACGCGGATTCGGCTCTACGCCTGCCAATTCATGTACGGTAACTCCTGCTTTTTTCAGCAGTTCGGTTACTTGATCATAAAGACCGCTGCGCTTAATGCTGCCGCCCCCGTATACGAGCAGTACGTTCTTTCCGTACGGCTTGATTTCTTCAGGAAGTTTTTCGACCTCTCCCTTTCCGAAAATCAATTTGGTCGGATTCCAATATGTAAAGTTTTGCATGACATCTCCTCCTTTGGATTTATATTATGCAGAAAGATGACATTCAATGTAAAGCAATCCGCTTTTTTGACGGCACATCACACGGTTTACAGGCAGCGGCTTCCCGGGAAAGGCACTTGTACAGCTTGAGACAGTGTGTAATTTACACAGCGGAGAATGTAGTATGCATAGATTCTTTGCTTTGTCACAATCTATAACTGTTTCACGAATTCATAGAGGAGGTTGTTTACATGAGTGTTATTCAGCGTATCTGTCTCGTATTAACGATTATCGGCGCTATTAACTGGGGACTGATCGGATTTTTCCAATTTGATTTAGTAGCAGCCATCTTCGGCGGCCAAGGATCAGCTCTGTCGCGGATTATTTACGGTCTTGTCGGCATCGCCGGTCTGATCAATCTCGGCCTGCTGTTTAAGCCGAACGAAGAAACATCCCGCGAGGAAGCGGCAAATCCGGAAGTCAGATAAACAAACATAAAAAAAGCACCGAACATACATATCCGGTGCTTTTTTTGATGATTATTTTTTGATAAGGTCTTTGCGGTTGGACTGTTCAATCCACTCTTCAAGCTTATCTTTCAATGTGTTGAAACCTTGCGGAGCAGATGTTTCTTCAGAAGTTTGAGCCGCTTTCGGTTTTCTTGGTTTGCTTTCTTTTCTTTCAGGCGCCGCTTGAGTCGCACGGATAGAAAGGCTGATTTTGCCTTTTTCTTCGTCAACCGCAAGTACTTTTACTTGTACTTCGTCACCGATTGAAAGGTGCTCGTTAATGTCTTTTACGAAACCGTGAGTGACTTCAGAAATGTGAACAAGTCCTTGAGTTTCTTCATCTAATGCAACAAACGCACCATACGCTTGTAATCCTGTTACTTTACCAGTGTAAACACTGCCCACTTCAAATTTTGCTGCCATTCATAACAACTCCTAAGTTAAATTAAATACAGATTATACGCAATTTAAAATTATATCATACAAGTTTGTTTTACGCAAAGAGAACTTTTTTACATGATCATGTTTAAGCACAGATAAAGGGGGGTATACTATGATTACGAAGGCTTTCTAGTATTCCCCCCCTTTTATTTGGATGCGAACCCGGTTCGTATCTTTTTTTATGCCCTTTTTTCAACAAACCGTTTGATTCTGACGAGCGCTTCCTGAATCTGCTCAATGGATGTCGCATAGGAACATCTGATGTAGCCTTCGCCGCTCGGGCCGAATACATTCCCCGGAACGACGGCTACTTTTTCTTCAATGAGCAGCTGTTCCGCGAATTCTTCTGAACTCATGCCGGTCGACTGAATGGAAGGAAAGGCGTAAAATGCTCCGCCGGGGTGGTGGCAGCCGAGTCCGATTTCGTTCAATGTCTCCACAATCAGGTTTCGGCGTCTCCGATAGCTTTTCTTCATTCTTTCGACGTCTTCCTGGCCGTTTTTCAGCCCTTCAAGCGCCGCGTACTGAGCCATGGAAGGCGCGCACATCATCGCGTGCTGATGAATTTTGAGCATGGCATCCCTGATTACGGGAGGCGCCGCCGTAAATCCGAGTCTCCATCCCGTCATGGCAAATGCTTTGGAGAAGCCGGAAATCAAAATCGTCCGCTCCTTCATGCCGCGGATGGCCCCCATGCTCGTGAATGGCTCATCATACGTCAGCTCGGCATAAATTTCATCGGCAAGCACGATCAAGTCGTGTTTTTCAGCGAAAGCAGCGATGGATTCAAGCTCTTCTTTCGAATAGACGGAACCTGTCGGATTTGACGGCGAGCATAGAAGCAGCGCTTTTGTTTTGTCCGTCAGGGCCGCTTCAAAATCGGCGGCTGATGCTTTGAAACCTTTTGCAGCGACAGTCTGAATCGGCACCGGCTTCGCCCCCGTCAGGGTCACGAGTGATTCATATGCGACAAAACACGGTTCGGGAATTAACATTTCCTCTCCAGGATTCATAATGGCGCGGACAGCGAGATCAAGCGCCTGGCTTGCCCCTACAGTAACGATCAGTTCACTGTCAGGCGAATAACTCAGGCCGAACCGCTGATCTAAGTAGCGGCTGATTTCTTCTCTCAGTTCATAAAGACCCGCATTTGCCGTATAAGCCGTATACCCCTGTTCTAAAGAAAGAATACTCGCTTCCCTCACGTTCCAGGCCGTCACAAAGTCAGGCTCTCCTACTCCTAGTGAAATGACGCCTTCCATCGTAGCGGCCAGATCAAAGAACTTGCGGATGCCTGACGGTTTAATCTGCTGCACGTAGTCAGATAAATAAGAAGTCTTCGTTTCCATTTACGGAGACACCACGATTCTTTTGTCATCGTCTCCGCTTTCAAAGACTTTGCCGTCATGCTTATATTTTTTCAGGATGAAGTGCGTTGTCGTGGAAACGACAGACTCAAGGGTGGACAATTTTTCAGACACGAAGCTTGCCACGTCTGACATCGTGTTGCCGCGAATAACGACAGATAAGTCATACACCCCTGACATCAGGTACACTGATTCAACTTCCTGGAATCTGTATATCCGCTCAGCGACTTCATCAAAGCCGACATTTCGTTTCGGAGTGACTTTTACGTCAATCATCGCCGTGACGCCTTCCAAACCGTCGACTTTGCGCCAGTCGATCATCGCCGCATAATCAATGATGACTTTTTCCTTTTCAAGCTTTTCAATGATGCTTTTGACTTCTTCAGCGGGAATGTTTGCCATTTTCGCAATCGTTTCCGCATCAACGCGGCTGTTTTCGTCTAAAATTTCTAATATTTCTGTTTCTTTTTCGGTCAGCTTCATACGTTTCACACCTTTGCATTATCAAAAATCTTCATGACATTATATCACGATTTTCGACAAATGCTAAGAAAAACCCGAAAGAAACCAGAGCTAAAATCTGACAATCAAAAAAGCCTTTACATTACAACAAAGAAAGGACGGCGAAGGCTCTCATGGAAGCTGTTTCACCGATTAAACGGGCTGCGATAGACGGAGTTGAGCTGTATTACGAGCATTATGAAAATCCCGGCAGACAGACACTCGTCTGCGTACACGGTTTTTTATCTTCGGCATTCAGCTTCAGAAAACTGATCCCGCTGCTCAGAAACCATTATGATATTATCGCCGTTGACCTGCCTCCTTTCGGGCAATCGGAAAAGTCACGGACTTTCGTATATACTTACGCAAACCTCGCCAAGCTTCTGATCGGACTTCTGGAAAAGCTCGGTATCAGCCGGGCCGCACTCATCGGCCATTCAATGGGCGGCCAGATTTCCTTATCCGCGTCTCTTCTCAGACCCGAGCTTTTTTCTAAAATCGTCCTGCTGTGCAGCTCGGGGTATTTAAAGCGCTCGCACCCGTCGATTATATTCGGGACGCATCTGCCTTGTTTTGACCTGTATCTTAAGTATTGGCTTTCAAAAGACGGCGTGCTGAACAACCTGTTAAATGTCGTTCACGACCGAACGCTTATCGATCAGGAAATGATTGAAGGTTACGAAAAACCATTTACAGACCGCCAGATTTTCAAAGCGATGACAAGGTTTATCAGACACAGGGAGGGCGATTTAAAGCCCGAGGATTTGAAGAAAGTGCAAAACCCCGCTCTTTTAATCTGGGGAGAAGAAGACCGGGTCGTTCCGGTCTCAGTCGGAAAACGGCTTCATGACGACCTGCCGGATTCCATTCTGTATTCACTCAAGGATACGGGACACCTCGTACCCGAAGAGCGCCCGGAGTTTGTTTCGGAGCGGATTTTTGAATTTATTCAATAAAAAAAACCGGCGGAACCGCCGGTTTTTAAGGGGTGCAGGAGCTGCTTTCTTTTATGAACAGAAGCTGCTCGGCGGCCTTTTGGCAGCCTTCGATCGGAAGCTTTTGCTCAAATGAAGCTTCAAAGATATCCTGAATGGCTGCTGCCAGCTTGTCGGCACGGTCTTCACTGTAGACGGCCTGAACGATGTCGACAGCTTCTGTCTCATAAAAATCTTCTCCATATTTAAACGGGTCCCACTTGGCAATGATTTTCATCATTTCCATGACCGCTTGGCTTTCTTCCATTTTCATCACCGCTTATAATAAAGTTTGCAATTCTATTTTATCATAGATACGCTGTGCAAAATAATGATACTACAGGAGTGACATACATGAACTTTGATCTTCGAGAAAACCGTCTTGGCACACAATCGGTGAAATGGGACAAGGCGGAAGCGTTATTCGGCGTATCAGATGCGCTTCCGATGTGGGTTGCCGATATGGATTTCCGCGCTCCCGAAGCGGTCACTGACGCCTTAAAAGCCCGCCTTGACCACGGCATATTCGGTTACACGTCTCCTGACGAAAACACAAGAGAAGCCGTCGCTTCATGGCTTGAGACTCGGCACGGCTACCGGCCTGATCCCGCAAGCATCGCGTTCAGTCCCGGTGTTGTCACGGCAATCAGCATGGCCGTACAAGCCTTTACCGAACCAGGCGATCCGGTGTTGATTCAATCACCGGTGTATACGCCTTTTTATCAGATGATCAAGGAAAACAAACGGCAGGTTTTACATAACCCATTACGGGAAGAAAACGGCGTCTACTGCATGGATTTTGAGGATCTTGAGAAAAAGCTGAGCGATTCTGAGGTCAAGCTGATGATTCTTTGTAATCCCCACAATCCGTCCGGCAGAGCGTGGAGCCGGGATGAGCTTATGAAGCTTGGATCGCTGTGCGCCGCCCATAACGTCACCGTCGTTTCTGACGAGATACATTCCGACTTGATGCTGTACGGAAAGCCGCATACGCCTTTTGCTTCTCTGTCTGAGGAGTTTGCGCGGATTTCCGTTACTTGTGTCGCGCCGAGCAAGACGTTTAATATTGCCGGTATTCAGGCATCCGCCATTATCATTCCCGATCGGTATAAGCGGGCGAAATTCTCCGCCGCATTGCATCAGAACGGGATTTCCAGCCTCAACACATTTGCGGTTGCAGCAATCGAAGCGGCCTATACAAAGGGAGGCCCTTGGCTTGACGCGCTGATTCCTTACATTGAAGGGAATATGAAATTGGCTGAGGACTTTTTAAGAAAAGAATTGCCGAAAGTCCGTATGATGAAGCCTGACGCTTCCTATTTGATCTGGATGGATTTCAGCGAATACGGATTTTCGGATGCCGAGCTCAAAGAAAGAATGCTCAAAAAAGGGAAAATCATATTAGAGCCGGGAACAAAATACGGACCGGGCGGCGAAGGATTTATGAGACTTAATGTCGGCTGTTCAGCCGCCGCCGTAAAAGAAGGGCTTGAGAGAATGAAAGCAGCGCTCGCTTAGCAGCGGAAAGAACGCCTTTATCAGATGAGATAAGGGCGTTCGCTTTAGAGAAATATATACTTTTTTTTCCGGTAAAGATGTTATAATAGATTCATATTTACATAGGAAAGGATTTCGCATAAATGGAGATTGTAAAGGATTACCTGCTTCACTTCTCTTTTATTCTATTCCCTATTTTTCTTTATCAAGTCTTCTGGCTCAGTAAGCCCGATTTGCTTGTGCCGAGAGCGAACCGCCTGCTGGTCGCCGTATTTGCAGCGTCATCTTCCTTATTATGTACGGCTTTTCCCATCCAGGAGCTTCATTCCGTCCGTTACGGTTTGCAGCTGATTCCCATTATCGTCTGCCTGCTTTATTCCGGTACCGCCGCAGGACTTGCCGCAGGGGCGGCATCCGTTTTTTTTCAGCTCATATGGTTTGAACCTTCCGCTCTGTTTTTCTTATCCTTAATTCCTTTTTTAATCATCATCCCTATCCAGCTCCAAACGAAATGGCCTTTTTTTTCAAAGCGGAAGAAGCTGTTTTTCGCTCTTCTCATCGGCTGCACTGAAACCGCCTTATTAACCGCATCTGTCTTCATCTATTCCGCGACCAATATTTTCAATTTTCAAAATCCATCTTCCGTTTATTATGAGGCGGCAGTATCTGTTTTTTTTCAAGTCAGCTCCCTTTTGCTGTGCATTTATTTGATTGAGATCATCGATGAGAATGCATCCATGCGGGCAAGGCTGATTCACTCAGAAAAAATGGCCGTCGTCAGCGAGCTTGCGGCAAGCGTCGCCCATGAAGTCCGCAATCCGCTTACGGTCGTCAGAGGTTTTGTGCAGCTGCTGTTCAGCGGCGAGCAGCTTCAGGACAAATCCCACTCCGGATATCAGAAACTTGTGCTGTCCGAACTTGACCGGGCTCAGACGATCATTACGAATTATCTCGATATGGCGAAGCAGGATGACTATGAAAAAGAAAAGTTTGATATTTCTCTGCTCGTAAAGGAAACAGGTTCCTTAATGGAGTCTTATGCCCATTTTAAATCGGTGACCGTGACTGTTCAAAGCGAGCCTGATTTATATGTGTTCGGCGATGTAAAAAAACTGAAACAGGCCTTCATTAATCTGATTAAAAACAGTATTGAAGCCGTGCCCTCTGAAAACGGCCGAATCGAGGTCTCCGTCCAAAAACAGGAAGAGATGATTCTCATTCAGATTACGGATAACGGAATCGGCATGTCCGATGAAGAACTGCAGAAACTCGGCAAACCGTATTATACGCTGAAAACGAACGGCACCGGGCTCGGGCTTACCGTGACATTCTCGATTATTCAGCATCATGAAGGCTCCGTCTATTTCACCAGCGGCGAGCACTCGGGCACAACGGCCTCAGTCAGGCTTCCGGCAGCTGTTCACTAGCCAACCGCGTTGATCTTTTATAGAATAACTAGAGAGAGGTGAACGCTATGAATACGTTTGAAATCGGCACAATCGTAAAAGGGTTTTATAAAACAGGAGCATACATAGGGGAAGTGACAGACGTCAGGCCCAATCACTATTTAGTGAAAAGGTTAAAGCCGTTCTGACGCATCCCGCTCAAGGAGATCTTCATCATCCGAAGCAGGCGGATGTTCCGTTTTTTCATGAAAGAAGAGCGCTTGCATTCGGGGAACAGACAAACATACCGCATCAGATGGTCAAACCGTTTGATGGCGAGGTGCCTGATTATACGGCCTCCTTACAAGCGGCGTCTGCCCGGCTGAAAGATCAGCTTACAGCGGACGGCTCAGAATGGGCGGAACGTTCGCTTACCAACTTGGCCGCGTTAGAGCGTGACTATTTTAAAAGAACTTGACCCAGTCGGCATGATTGGGTTTTTTACGTGGCCCGGCGAAACAGTTCAGTCAGATCGACGCGATCACCGATCGTCGGAGGTTTCGGTTTTTCAAGATATTGTTTATCCCGCTCGACAAGCTTGAATAATTTGTATGTCGTCCGCGCATCATCCAGCGCTTTATGATGCGTGCCCGTCCCTTTATCGCCATACTCTTCTGCCGCTTTCCAAAGGCCGGTCAATGTTCTGTCACCGAAGAAGTTTTTGTATTCAAGGGACAGATCCCGAAGCTCTCCTTTGAACGGAAAAGGGATGTGGTTAAACATGCAATTTTGCTTTAACACTTTCATATCCATATTGCCCCAGGTGACGATCGTGCAGTTTTTATCAGGATCAAGCTCATTTAATTTGCGGATGAATTCATTAAACGTGATTCCGCCGTCCACGTCTTTTTGGGTGATGTTCAGAAAGGTTTTGCATCGTTTCGTCAGCTTCGGAAATTTTTTCGGTTTGATATAACTCGAAAACGTTTCAGTCACTTCATCATTCACCGTCTTGACAATTCCCGCTTCAATAATTTCGGGAAAGAAATTTTGCGGGCTGTATTTTCCGTCAGGCATTGTAAATTCAAAATCAATAATGAGCAGACTGCGCTGATCCACTTTTTTACACCTGCCTTTCCTCCAATCAAAAATGATATTTTATGATAGTATATCAGTTTCCCCTCTGAAACTTTCTTCATTTTCTAAAAATAATGAATTTTCCTATATCCGCATCGAAAATACAAATACCGGATTCATTCCTATATACTTATGATTAGACACACGAAAAGTAAAGAAGGTGATGTTATTTCTGTCCGTAAGAAGAACTTCGTCGTCATTTGGATTACAAATTTCTTTATTTCCGCCAGCATGACCATGATTGTTCCGTTTCTTTCGTTATATATCGAAACGATCAGCCCCCATTCGGGCGGGTATGTGCAGAGATGGAGCGGGTATGTGTTCGGCGTCACGTTTTTAATGGCGTTTGTGATTTCCCCGTTTTGGGGAAGATTCGGCGATAAGCGCGGCTACAAAAAAATTCTCTTGATTACAGGAACCGGCATTGCCGTCAGCATTTTATTGATGGGGTTTGTGACATCCGTTTATCAGCTGTTTGTCCTGCGGCTGCTTATGGGTCTAGTAACAGGCTTTGTTCCGACATCGCTTGCCATGATTTCGGCGCAGACGCCGAAAGAGACTGCCGGGAAAACGCTCGGCACGCTGCAGATGGGTCAGGTGTCAGGCACTTTATTCGGGCCGATGCTGGGCGGGCTGCTCGCTGACAGCTTCGGGTTTACGTACACATTTTTTATTACGTCTTTTGTCATTTTCGCATCTGTGCTTCTCGTTTTATTTCAGGTGAATGAGCAGCCGCTCGGCGAGAAACAAAATAAGCAGAAAACCTACTCCAGAAAACAGGTGCTCTCTTATATTTTTCACCAGCCCGCGCTTTGGGCGATGATGGTGCTTACTATGATCGTGCAGACCGGCAATTTCAGTATTCAGCCGCTGCTCGCTTTATATGTCAATGAGCTGCACGGACCTGTTAATTTAGCTTTTTTCTCCGGAATGGCGTTTTCAGCGACCGGACTCGGAAGCTTATTGCTTGCCCGGAAATGGGGGGACTTCGGCGACCGCTTCGGCCACAGCCGGATCTTAATCGTGCTTTTGATTGCCTCAGCGGTGTTTTTCATTCCGCAGGCGCTCGCCTCCTCCCTCTCCATTCTGTTAGTCTTCAGATTTTTGTTCGGCATGGTCATGGGCGGCACGCTCCCCTGCATTACGGCCGCGATCCGCGTCAGGGCGCCGGGCAGCATCCAGGGAGAGGTGCTCGGCTATAACGTCAGCTTTCGTTTTCTCGGAAATGTGCTCGGTCCTCTGCTCGGAGGTGCGGTCTCGAGCGGTTTTTCCATTTCGGCTGCTTTCTACGTCACCGCCTTTCTCTTTTTAATAGGCGCGGGGCTTTTATGGATGGCGGGACATCTGCAAAAGGATACAGCGTCAAATGCGGGCTGACCGGCAGCGATCACGATTTCTTCTAAATTTAACCTTCTCGTATTCTTAAAAGAATGATACGATATGGCTAGAAATCAGGAGAAAAGAGAGTGACCATGGTACGTAAAATAATCGGATGGATTTTGCTGCTCGGCATTATCCCGTTGTGTGCATTTACAGTTATTGCTTCCGGCAAAGAGGTAAAACAAATCAAGCCTTTTGATCAGGTGCTCGATAAACATATTGATTTAAAAGCGATCAACCTGGTTCAAAACAGTTACATGTATGACAGGGACGGAAGCCTTGTTTCTGAAATTGTCAGCGATCATGAGAACCGCGTGATCGTGCCCTTTAATAAAATACCGAATGAGGTAAAACAGCTGTTTTTAACCTCTGAAGACCGTCATTTTTATGAGCATAAAGGGTTTGACTTTATGGGGATGGTCAGGGCGGCCGCCTCCAATTTCAAAGATCATAAAATTGACCAGGGCGCCAGCACCATCACCCAGCAGCTGGCAAGGAATGTGTATTTAAGCCATGAACGCACCTTCAGCCGAAAACTGACGGAGCTGGCCTATTCCTATCAGCTTGAGAAAAAATACAGCAAAGATGAGATTTTAGAAGGCTACTTAAATACGATTTATTTTAATAACGGCGTATACGGTGTCGGTTCGGCGGCACAATTTTATTTCAGCAAGCCGCTGAAATCTCTCACTTTGGGAGAAATGGCCTTTATCTGCGCCATCCCTAATAACCCTACATTATATGATCCTCTCAAGCATTTTGATTATACGAAAAAACGACAAGTCAGATTGCTTAACGGATTAAAAAAAGCAGGCGTTATATCCGGGAAACAGCTGAAAAAAGCCGAAAAGGAAAAGATCAAGCTTGATATAAACGAAAAAACAAATAAATATCCTGACTATGTTTCCTATGTAAATGATGAATTCACACAGCTTGTTTCATCATCCGAAGGCTATGACAAACGTCTTGAAAAAGCTTCCGGAAAGGCGAAACAAAAAATACAGAGTGAGCTTTCAGACAGAGTCAGCACATTGTTAAAAGACGGCGTGAAGATTTATACGGCGCTGAATCCGTATATGCAAAACCAGGTCGTCGCCCAAGTGAATCAAAGTCTGCCGTATGCAGGCGTCCAAGGCGGAGCGGCCGTGATTAATCATCAGACACATCAGATTATCGCGCTTTCAGGCGGGAAAGATTATCATAAATATGATTTCAACCGCGCCTATCAGGCATACAGACAGCCCGGTTCATCCATTAAGCCGCTGCTTGATTACGGACCTTACATTGAAAAGACCGGCGCAACGCCACACAGCAAGATTGACGCAAGCAAATTCTGCAGTGCGGATTACTGCCCGCAGAACTATAATAACCGCACGTACGGCACAGTCACGCTGGAAACGGCGTTTAAATACTCGTACAACACACCGGCCATCAGAATCATGGACCGCGTCGGCGTCAATAAGGCGTTCAGCTACCTTGAACCGTTTCATTTCGCGAAGCTGGTCAGCGCGGATTACCGTCTGCCTGCGGCGCTTGGCGGTTTTACAAACGGCATGACGCCGCTTGAAATGACCAATGCGTACACCACGTTCGGCAACAACGGCGTTTATACGCCGAGTCACGCGATTACAAAAGTGACTGATTTAAAAGGAAAAACGATATTAAAATGGAAAGATGAGCCGACGCAGGTATTCAGCGTGCGGACTAACATGCAGATCAAAGAAATGATGAAAGCCGTCGTCAAAAGCGGTACAGGAAAAAAAGCGAACTTTAAAGCTCCGTACGTCGGCGGAAAATCAGGAACGTCAAATGACTATCACGATATGTGGTTTGTCGGCCTGACGGACGCTTATACGATGGGGGTATGGGTCGGCAAGGATACACCGTCAAGCGTCGAATACCTTCATGACGCAAGCCCTCAGCTTTCGATCTGGAAAAACACGCTGCAGGCAGCTTATTAAAGATAACGGAGGGGATCCGCTTTGAAACCAGCTCAGCTTCCGGATCGCGTGCTTTTGTTTGACGGCGTCTGCAACTTATGCAACGGCGCCGTTCAATTCATCATTAAACGCGATCCGGCCGGCAAAATCTCATTTGCATCATTGCAATCAGATACCGCCCGGGAGCTTTTGGCATCAGAAGGACTTCCGACAGAACAATTTGACAGCATGATTTTTATCGAAAACGGGCGGATATACAAAAAATCCGCAGCCGTGTTAAAGGTTTCCCGTCATCTCCGCGGAGCCTGGCGGCTGTCAGCGGTTTTTTTCGCAGTGCCCCGCCCCCTCAGGGACAGAGCCTATTCTTTCATCGCCCGGCGGCGTTACAAATGGTTCGGAAAAAGGGAAGCATGCATGCTCCCCTCCCCTGAGATCAAAAATAGATTTCTGTCTTAACAAAAATGGCTAGCTTACACAGGTAAGCTAGCCATTATGCTATTATAAAGCTTGATAAAGATGTACAAAATACCGATAACAAAAGTAAACCAAAACAGAATCTCAAGCAATATAAAACCGATCAGCGAAACGATAGAGAGTGTCGAATAGATTCTGTACACCATGAAAATCAAATAAACGAGCGTAACAACGGCAAATAACGCCGCAATCCAAAAACCATTCTGCACGAGCGCAAAGGAAAGAATTCCTCCGCCTACATAAATTAAAGAGCCTAATCTGATTTTTTTCAGATTGTCCCCCTCAGGGTCATTTGTGAAAAACAAAAGAGACAGCTCTGTCACTGTGTTTGCAATCAGCTTCAAAGCCGAAAAAAGCATAAAAAACACAAGGGCGAACGCTGCAAAAAGCGCCAGTCTGATCCCTTTCTCAGAGAAATAATCCAGCATCCCCTGATACATGCCGAGCGTCTGAAGTATCTTCATGACATAAAGCGAGGTAGAAATGGATAATGACGAACTAAAAAGCAGAATCGCAACGAGCGGAAAATAACCCGTCCAATAAGTATTTTTCATATAAAAAGTCCCTTTCTGTAATCTACCTCACTTATTATGGAGGACTTAAAACACATTGACAAGATAAAAAATTCCATTTTTCCTCACTTTTACGAAATAAGGGCCTGATCTTCACAAACCGGCTTTTTCGGAGTAAAGTAGAACGCGGGAATGATAAACGTAAGGAAGGCTGTTATGAAAAAAACATTAAAATTGCAAACCCGATTAACGATATTCGTCTGTATTGTCGTCCTTATCGCACTTTGTATCACCTTTTTCACGATCAGCGTCCAGACCGCAGACCGCGTGAAAGAAGAAGAACGGACAACCGCGCTGCGCACCGCAAAGCTGGTCGCGGAAACACCGAGTGTCGCGCAGGCATTGCAAACAAGAAAAGGGCTGAAAGAGCTCCGGGATTATACATTAGACGTCCAGCATACGACAGGAACCGAATTTGTCGTGGTGATGGATATGAACAGCATCCGCCTCACCCACCCCGACGCAAATAAAATCGGGAAGAAATTCACCGGCGGAGACGAACAGCCGGCGATGCACGGCCATATCAAAACGAGCACATCAGCGGGAACTCTCGGAAAATCCATGAGAGCCTTCGTACCCATCTATGGAAAAGATAAAAAACAAGTGGGCGTCGTTTCGGTCGGAATTTCGCTTAACAAAATACAGGATGTCGTCAGCCACAGTTTGAGACCGCTTTATTTCATCATCTGCGTAAGTATTTTTGTCGGCGTCATCGGAGCCGTCATTGTCGCCCGCACCGTCAAAAACATTATGTACGGTCTTGAGCCTTATGAAATCGCCACCCTCCTGGAAGAGCGGAGCGCCATGCTCGAATCAACGAAGGAAGGCATTCTGGCGGTTGACGCGCGGGGAAAAATCAAGCTCGCCAATGCGGAAGCGAAACGGCTTTTTATTAAAATGGGTATTCCGACTAATCCGGTCGATCAAGATGTGAACGATATTCTCCCGAAAAGCCGGCTGAAACAGGTGATTGAAACGAAAAAACCGCTTCAGGACAGAGATATCCGCATTAACGGGCTTGAGCTGGTCTTTAATGAGGTTCCGATTCATCTGAAAGGACAAACCGTCGGAGCGATCGCCACGTTCAGGGACAAAACGGAGGTCAAACATTTAGCAGAACAGCTGTCCGGTGTTAAAATGTATGCAAACGCATTAAGAGCCCAGTCTCATGAATTCATGAATAAGCTTCATGTCATTTTAGGGCTTGTCCAGTTAAAAGAATACGATGATCTCGGCACTTACATTAAAGACATTGCCATTCAGCAGAAGACGGAAACAAGCGAGATTATAAGTGATGTCAAAAGTCCGGTTCTCGCAGGGTTTCTTCTAGGAAAACAAAGCTACATACGCGAGCAGGGCGCTGATCTGGACATTCAACTCGGCAGCCTGATCCCGAATGCGGCAGATCCGGCCGTCATCCATGAGCTCATTACGATTATCGGAAACCTGTTAAACAACGCGCTCGACGCGGTGGCGCAGATGCCGAAAAAAAACATTACGTGCTCGATGCGGTTTCAGGATCGCCAGCTTGATATAGAGATTACGGACACGGGAGCCGGAATGTCTGCGGCAGACCAAGCCCGTATTTTTGAACAAGGTTATTCCACGAAAGGGACAAACCGGGGGTTCGGCCTCTATTTCACCCAGCAGGCAACAGAAAATTTAAAAGGCCATATGATTGTGACAAGTGAAAAGAATGAAGGAACGACTTTCAGTCTTCGCATTCCGTATGAACCGAAGGAGGAAAATGATGATTAATGTACTTATAGTTGAAGACGACCCCATGGTGGGTGAATTAAATAAGCGCTATCTCAGCCAGATTGAAGGATTTCAGCTGAAAGGGATCGCATCATCCTTTCAAAGCGCGCTGCACGTGCTGAGCGAGCATCATATCGATCTCATCCTTCTTGACATTTACATGCCGGGAAAAAACGGGCTTGAGCTTTTAACGGAAATCCGCAAGCAGAATGAATCGGTTGATGTCATCGTCATTTCGGCCGCAAGCGAGCTGGACGTCATCAAAAAAACGCTTCGGTACGGCGCCGTCGATTATTTAATCAAACCATTTGAATTTGACCGCTTTCAAACCGCTCTTTCCGACTACAGACGCAAGCAGAAAGTTTATCAATCACACAGAAGCATGACACAGAAAGAATTGGATGCCGAGCTTTTTCAAAAGAAAGAAGCGGCGGAAAAGGTTCACCTTCCGAAGGGATTGACAAAAAGCACGCTTAAACTCATCTGGGCGAGCATTGAGTCTTTCGGCGACAGTTCTTTTACTACGGAAGATCTCGCCAAGCATACTGAAATCTCACAAGTCTCCATTCGGAAGTACCTTAAATTTCTGGAAGACATTCAAGTGCTGAATGTAGAGATGGCGTACGGCACAATCGGAAGGCCCGTCTTTCAATACCATATCAACACAGGCAATGTCAGCAGCATCAAACAATATTTATAATGTCAAAAAGCGCCGTTCCGCTGTGAACGGTGCTTTTTTACTGTCATATCCCGTGACAAAAGGCTTGAGATTCCTTTTTTGTATGCTATATAAGGATAATGACCTGGCTGATCCTCCTCTGTTTTATCCAGATGAGGAAGCCGATTCATAAAATTGATATTTTTTAAAAAATAAGCAAATTTCTATTTATTTATGGCGGGTAAAATGATAAATTATGAATGGTTAGCAGATCTTTTCAGGTAAGTCATAAGTCCCAAATCCGGAAGAGACAGCCGCTCAAGGCGGGAAAAAGAGAGACGTCTCATCGTTATTATCAGAAAGTTTTTTCGATTCTGCATCCGGTACGGGGACTCAAGTCTGAATTGAACGGCACAGCCATATTTTACAGGGGGGTTATATCTTTGAAAAAACGCAAAATCGGAATGGCGATGGCGCTCATCGCGGCGGCCGGAACCATATTAAGCGCATGCGGTTCAAGTGACAAAGCAAACGGCTCCGGCAGCAAAAACTTTACCGTCGGCATGGTAACGGATATCGGCGGTGTCGATGACAAATCATTTAACCAGTCCGCCTGGGAAGGCATCCAGGCATTCGGAAAAGACAACGGGCTTACAAAAGGCAAAAGCGGTTTTGACTACCTTCAATCAAAATCAGATGCAGATTATACAACGAACTTAAATAAATTAGCGCGGGAGCACTTTGACCTGATTTACGGCGTCGGGTATCTGATGCAGGATTCCATCAGCGAAATCGCCGATCAGCGCAAAGACACAAATTTTGCGATCATTGACGCCGTTGTCAAAAAAGACAACGTGGCGAGCCTTACATTTAAAGAGCAGGAAGGTTCATTCCTCGTGGGAGCGGCCGCTGCGCTATCGAGCAAAACGGGAAAAGTCGGATTCGTGGGCGGAATGGAGTCTGAATTGATCAAAAAATTCGAAATCGGCTTCCGCGCGGGTGTACAAGCCGCAAATCCGAAAGCGACCGTCGAAGTGAAATATGCGGGCGGATTTGACAAAGCCGATGTCGGCAAGGCGACGGCTGAAAGCATGTACAAATCAGGCGTTGACGTCATTTATCACGCGGCCGGCGCAACGGGAACGGGCGTCTTCACAGAAGCGAAAAATCTGAAAAAAGAAGATCCGAAGCGGAACGTATGGGTTATCGGTGTTGATAAAGACCAGTACGCGGAAGGTCAAGTCAAAGGCACAAAAGACAATGTCACTCTGACATCAATGGTCAAAAAAGTGGATACAGCCGTAGAGGACTTAACGAAAAAAGCAAGTGACGGGAAATTCCCGGGCGGCAAAACATTAACATACGGTTTGGCGCAAGATGCAGTCGGCATCTCGGATCACAAGGAGAACCTTTCTGACGATGTCATCAAAGCAACAGACGATTGGAAGAAGAAAATCGCGGACGGACTCGAGATCCCTTCAACTGAAAAAGAATTGAAATCCTTCAAGGCTGAGTAAGAATCAGGGGATAAGGAGACTTCCGTCTTATCCCCTCTCTTTTATGAAAAGAGCGGTGAAGGAAAAGCTGCATCTCTTGCAGCTTTTCTTTTGCCAAGCTCTTTCTCATCAAAGTATCTCTGAAAAGGAGCGTCAAATCGGTGGATTATATCATTGAAATGCTTAATATACGCAAGGAGTTTCCCGGAATCGTCGCCAATGATGACGTCACGCTTCAAGTGAAAAAAGGCGAAATACACGCCCTTCTCGGTGAAAACGGCGCCGGAAAATCGACACTCATGAACGTTTTATTCGGCCTGTATCATCCGGAAAAAGGCGAGATCCGAGTGCGGGGCGAACTTGTTCACATCAACAGCCCGAACAAAGCCAACGATCTCGGCATCGGGATGGTGCACCAGCATTTTATGCTTGTGGATACCTTTACCGTCTCAGAAAATATCATTCTCGGAAAAGAGCCGAAAACATTCGGCCGAATTGACAGACAGCGCGCCGACCGGGACGTGCGCGATATTTCCGACCGTTACGGCCTGCACATTGATCCTGAAGCCAAAGTTGCCGATATTTCCGTCGGTATGCAGCAGCGGGCGGAAATATTAAAGACCCTCTACCGGGGCGCCGACATTCTCATTTTTGACGAGCCGACCGCGGTACTGACTCCGCACGAAATTCAAGAACTGATTCAGATTATGAAAAATCTTGTCAATGAAGGAAAATCAATTATCCTCATCACCCACAAATTAAAAGAAATTATGGAAGTCTGCGACCGTGTCACCATTATCCGGAAAGGAAAAGGCATTACAACACTCGATGTCGCACATACGGATCAAGATGAACTGGCAAGCCTTATGGTCGGACGCGAAGTGTCATTCAAGACGGATAAAAAGCCGGCCGATCCGAAACAAGAAGTGCTTTCGCTTTCTGATGTAACGGTGAAGGACGCGCGCGGCGTTGAGGCGGTCAAACAGCTCTCCCTCTCAGTCAGAGCCGGTGAAATCGTCGGCATTGCGGGCGTTGACGGAAACGGCCAGTCTGAATTAATTGAAGCCATTACAGGTCTCAGAAAAACAAATGCCGGCACGATCACGTTAAACGGCAAACAGCTGCAAAACATGCCGCCCAGGAAAGTCACTGAAGCCGGCATCGGGCATATTCCGCAGGACCGGCATAAACACGGGCTCGTCCTTGATTTTCCGATCGGAGAAAATATCGTGCTGCAAAGTTATTATCAAAAGCCCTACTCTTCTTTCGGCATATTAAATAAACACACGATTTATGACAAAGCGCGAAGCCTGATTGAAGAATACGATGTCAGAACACCTGATGAATATACGCCTGCGCGCGCTCTCTCCGGGGGGAATCAGCAAAAGGCCATTATCGGCCGGGAAGTGGACAGAAATCCGGATCTTTTAATTGCGGCCCAACCGACGCGGGGACTCGATGTCGGCGCGATTGAATTCGTCCATAAAAAGCTCATTGAGCAGCGTGACGCCGGTAAAGCGGTGCTTCTGTTATCTTTTGAACTTGATGAAATAATGAATCTCAGCGATCGCATCGCCGTCATCTTTGAAGGCAGCATCATCGCAAACGTCAATCCGCTTGAAACAAACGAGCAGGAGCTCGGACTTTTAATGGCGGGAAGTAAGCAAATGGAGGCGGAGAAAACACATGATTAATCGACTTTCTCATCTGGCTGTGCCGCTGATTGCGATCATCCTTGGGTTAGCTGCAGGTGCGGTCATCATGCTCGCCAGCGGCTACAATGTCGTAAGCGGGTATTCGGCTCTTTGGAGCGGCATTTTCGGTGAAGTGTATTACATCGGGGAATCGATCCGGCAGATTACGCCATATATTTTGTCCGGATTGGCCGTGGCATTCGCATTTCGGACCGGCCTGTTTAATATCGGGGTTGAAGGACAGCTCCTTGTCGGCTGGACCGCCGCGGTGTGGGTCGGCGCTTCCTTTGACGCCCCCGCTTACATCCACCTTCCGCTTTCGTTATTGGCGGCTGCGGCTGCGGGCGGCATTTGGGGCCTGATTCCCGGATTTTTAAAAGCCCGTTTTTTTGTCCACGAAGTGATTGTCACGATCATGATGAATTATATCGCTCTTCATTTAACCAATTATCTCATTTCCGATGTCATGACGGACCACCGGGACAAAACAGACAAAATTCATGAAAGCGCGTCGCTCCGCTCGCCGTTTTTAGAGCAGCTGACAGATTACTCCCGCCTTCACTGGGGCATTCTGATCGCTCTGTTTGCGGCAGTCCTCATGTGGTTTATCATTCATAAAACAAAAAGCGGATTTGAATTCCGGGCTGTCGGCTTTAACCAGCACGCCGCACAATACGCCGGAATGAGCGTCAGAAAAAATATGATGTACGCCATGATGATTTCCGGCGCCTTCGCAGGGCTTGCCGGCGCGATGGAAGGACTCGGAACCTTTCAATACGCAGCGGTTAAGGGCGCCTTTACCGGCGTCGGCTTCGACGGCATTGCGGTTGCGCTTCTCGGCGGCAGCACGGCAATCGGCGTGATTCTGGCGGCATGTCTTCTCGGCGGCCTTAAAGTCGGGGCACTAAATATGCCGATTGAATCCGGCGTGCCTTCTGAAGTCGTTGACATCGTCATCGCCATTATTATTTTGTTTGTGGCATCAAGCTACGCCATCCGTCTCATCCTTGATAAATTGAAGAAAAAGGGGGCGAAGTAAGTGGACTTCCTGCAGATTTTATCCATTATTGTCCCGGCAACACTCGTATATGCGGCTCCGCTTATTTTAACTGCTCTCGGCGGTGTGTTTTCTGAAAGATCTGGAGTTGTCAACATCGGTCTTGAAGGACTGATGATTATCGGCGCCTTTACAAGCGTCATGTTCAACTTATTTTTCGGACGCGAGCTTGGCGCCGCCGCTCCGTGGCTCGCCTTGGCTGCGGCTATGATTGCCGGCGGACTGTTCTCACTGATCCACGCGGCTGCCGCGGTTTCTTTCCGCGCCGATCAGACGGTAACCGGTGTGGCGATCAATATGCTTGCGTTAGGAGCAACACTGTTTATCGTCAAGCTGATCTACGGAAAGGCGCAGACTGATAAAATCCCGGAGCCCTTTTACAAAACGAACATTCCCGGGTTAAGCGATATTCCGGTTTTAGGAAAGATTTTCTTTTCTGACGTATATTATACGTCGATTTTAGCCATCGTACTGGCCTTTGTTTCCTGGTTTATTTTATTCAAAACGCCGTTCGGCCTCCGCATCCGTTCTGTCGGGGAACATCCGATGGCGGCCGATACGATGGGAATCAACGTGTTCGGCATGCGCTATATCGGCGTCATGATCAGCGGACTGTTCGGCGGGCTCGGCGGCGGTGTGTATGCTTCCACGATCGCGCTTGATTTCACGCACTCCACCATCTCCGGGCAAGGCTTTATCGCTCTCGCCGCACTGGTTTTCGGCAAATGGCATCCGATCGGCGCGCTCGGGGCGGCGCTGTTCTTCGGGTTTGCGCAGAGTTTGAGCATTATCGGCTCGCTTTTGCCCCTGTTCAAAGACATTCCGAATGTATACATGCTGATGGCTCCTTACATTCTGACCATTCTCGCGCTTGCCGGCTTCATCGGCCGCGCGGATGCGCCTAAGGCCAACGGCATCCCTTACATTAAAGGAAAACGCTGATTGCCACAAAAAAGAGTTCCGCACCCTGGTGCCGGAACTCTTTTCATCTATATACGATTCTGATATACTCACGCGGCTGAAACGGTGTTTGCATTGATTCAGCCGCACTCAGCTTGTCTTCCGCGTATTCCGCACCGAGAAAAAAACGCTCCCAATTATCTGTCTCCGTCTGCTGCCGCGTTTTGCAGAAATCGTCCGCTATGAATGTTCCTGCGATAATAGAACAAAATATTCCAATACAGGCCGCCGCCTTTCTCTTCATCTGATCAGCTCCTTCTTTAAAAGCTTGATCTGAAAGATAAATGTATATACAAAGATCAGGATATTTGATAAATTTATTTTGGGTTCAAAAGACCACAAAAACACAGAAAGGAATACATTATGCCGTAGCAGGGTAAAAAAAAGTGCGATATAATTTGTACTGGGTCCTATGACCGTGAATTGATTGATTCACTCTTACATAAAGCAGTTGCTTGATGAAAAAACAAGCAAAGGAGGTCTTCTGTTGCAGCTGTTACATTTCGCGATTTTGGCGCCTTTTTTATTTGCATTTATCGTTCCCTTTCTTTATAAACGGGTAAAACAAGTCCATACAGGCTGGTTTGTGCTGATAGTGCCCGTTGTGCTGTTTGTTTACTTTATCAGCAAGCTCCCTGTAACAATGGCCGGGGAAACCGTCCGATATGCGGCCGAATGGATTCCGTCCCTCGGTATTAACTATACCGTTTATCTTGACGGACTCGGGCTGTTATTCGCTTTATTGATTACGGGCATCGGCTCTTTGGTGACGCTTTACAGTATTTTTTACTTATCGAAGGACAAAGAAAAGCTCGGCCCCTTTTATGTGTACCTGCTGATGTTTATGGGCGCGATGCTCGGCGTTGTGCTCGTCGATAACGTCATCGTGCTTTATATGTTCTGGGAGCTGACAAGCCTGTCATCCTTCTTATTAATCGGGTATTGGCATAAGCGGAAGAAATCACGCTACGGTGCGGAAAAGTCACTGTTGATTACCGTCGGCGGCGGACTATGCATGCTTGGCGGCTTTATCCTGCTGTATCTGATGACGGATTCTTTCAGTATCAGGGAAATGGTCAACCAGGTGCATATTATCGCAGGCCATCCGTTCTTTATTCCGGCGATGGTTCTCCTGTTATTGGGAGCCTTTACGAAATCAGCGCAGTTTCCGTTTTATATCTGGCTGCCTGATGCCATGGAGGCGCCGACTCCTGTCAGCGCCTATCTGCACTCGGCTACAATGGTGAAAGCGGGCATTTATGTGATTGCCAGATTCAGTCCGGTTTTTGCATTTTCACCCGTCTGGTTTTGGACGGTTGCCTCAGTCGGTCTGATCACGATGGTATGGGCTTCCTTCAATGCGATTAAACAAACCGATTTAAAAGCGATTCTGGCATTTTCCACAGTCAGTCAGCTCGGTATGATTGTATCGATGCTCGGCGCAGGAGCCGCCGCGCTTCATTACCAGCATTCAGAATATTTTACGGCGGCTGTCACTGCGGCTGTGTTTCACTTAATTAACCATGCTACTTTTAAAGGAAGTTTATTTATGGCGGTCGGCATTATCGACCATGAAACGGGAACACGGGACATCCGCAGGCTCGGCGGCCTGATGGCGCTTATGCCGGTAACGTTCACCGTTTCACTGATCGGAACGTTTTCCATGGCCGGCCTCCCTCCGTTTAACGGCTTTTTAAGTAAAGAAATGTTCTTTACAAGTATGCTGCGGATTGCTCATGCAGATATTTTCAGCCTGGATACGTGGGGCGTGCTGTTCCCCGTTCTCGCATGGATCGGGAGCGTCTTCACTTTCATCTACAGCATGAAGCTGTTTTTCAGAACGTTCAGCGGCGCGCGCAAACCTGATCAGCTTGAAAAGACGCCGCATGAAGCACCGCTCGGCATGCTGATTTCGCCGGTCATTCTTGCCGCTTGCGCCGTCAGTCTGTTTTTTGCACCGAACGTTTTGTCTTACAGCCTGATTGAACCGGCGATGAACTCCATTTATCCGGCTCTGTTAACCGGCGGAGATACATTCCATGTCCATATTTCCCAGTGGCACGGGGTGACGGCTGAGGTAATGATGACCCTCGGCATTATCATTGTCGGCACGATCGGTTACGTAACGCTGTCTAAATGGGAGCATTTGTACGGTCTGTTTCCGAAAAAACTGACGTTGAACAAGCTTTACGATGCGGTGACAGGCAGTATGGAAAAAAGATCTTACCAGCTGACGTCATCTTATATGACCGGATTTTTGCGGGATTATCTGCTGTATATTTTTGCGGCGTTTATCATTCTAATCGGAGCGGCGTTCGTGATGAAAGGCGGCTTTTCCATGACAGCGAAAGGCATGGCTGAAATCGGCCTGTATGAAATCGTGCTGTCCCTTGTTATGGTGAGCGCAACAATTGCGACTGTGTTCGCCAAATCGCGGCTGACGGCCATTATCTCACTCGGTGTTGTCGGGTACACACTCGCGCTGTTTTTCGTGATTTTCAGAGCGCCCGATCTGGCGCTCACGCAGCTCGTCATTGAGACGATATCCGTCGCCTTGTTTCTTCTTTGTTTTTATCATCTGCCGAAAATGCGGCGGAAAAAGAAGACAAGAACATTCCGGATGACGAATTTTATCATTTCTCTCGGTGTCGGCGTCATCGTGACAATGCTCGGAATCGCGTCTTCCAGCGAAAAAACAAAAGACAGCATCTCCTCCTTTTTCACCGCTTACAGCCATAAGCTCGGGGGAGGAAACAATATCGTCAACGTCATCCTCGTTGATTTCAGGGGATTTGATACGATGTTTGAAATCACGGTGCTGTCGATTGCCGCACTCGGTATTTACGGCATGATCAGAACGAAAGTAAAAGAGGAGGGAGAAGAGCGTTGAGACAGCAAAAAACAAACGACATCATCCTTCAGACGGCAACGAAGCTTGTATCTTTTATCATACTGCTTTTCTCTTTCTATTTATTTTTATCGGGGCATAACGCTCCCGGCGGAGGATTTGTCGGCGGACTGATTACGTCTTCGGCCATCGTGCTGTTGCTTTTGGCCTTTGATTTAAAAACCGTCAAATCGATTTTGCCCGTCAATTTTATTTATGTGGCGGGCGCAGGTCTGCTTATCGCGATTGCAACGGGTGCAGGTTCGTTCTTATTCGGAGCACCCTTTCTCACCCATACATTCGGCCATTTTCATCTCCCGGTGCTTGGGAATACGGAGCTTGCGACGGCCACTTTGTTTGATTTAGGTGTGTATCTCGTTGTTGTCGGCGTGACGATGACCATTATTCAAACGATTGGAGAGGAAGAATAATGGAAATCTTAATGTCTGTCATTGCCGGTATTTTGTTTATGGCGGCAACCTACCTGCTGCTTTCTAAAAGTCTGCTGCGCGTGATTATCGGCACCGCGCTTTTAAGCCACGGCGTCCATTTGCTGCTCCTGACCATGGGCGGACTGAAAAAAGGCGCTCCTCCCATACTGGGCGGAAAAAGCACGTCGTTTGTCGATCCGCTGCCGCAGGCACTCATACTGACGGCGATCGTTATTTCGTTCGGCGTCACGTCCTTCCTGCTTGTGATGGCGTTCCGCGCCTATCAGGAACTGAAAACGGACGATATGGATCGAATGAGGGGAAATGATCAACATGAATAACTTTGTGATATTGCCTATTCTGGTGCCGCTGCTTGCCGCAGTGCTGCTGATTTTTATGAACAGGCGCGTGATGCTGATGCGGATATTCAGCACTGCCGCTTCCTGTGTCTCCATCGTCATCAGCGCCGCTCTCGTTCAGAGGGTTTTCACACACGGGATTCAGACGCTGACACTCGGCGGATGGAAAGCGCCGTACGGCATTGTGCTCGCCGCGGATCAGCTCGCCGCACTGCTTGTTTTGACAACCGCCATAATCGGGCTGCTCGTCATCCTGTACTCCTTCCGCTCCATCGGAGAAAAAAGGGAGCGCGCTTTCTATTATTCAGGAGTGCAGTTTCTTCTGGCCGGCGTAAGCGGAGCGTTTTTGACGGGTGACCTGTTCAACATGTATGTCTTTTTTGAGCTTCTGCTTATCGCGTCCTACATGCTGATCGTGCTTGGCGGAACGAAAATTCAATTAAGAGAATCATTGAAGTATATCGTGTTTAACATTGTGTCATCCGCGTTTTTTGTCATCGGCGTCGGTTACTTATACGCGGTGACGGGCACGCTGAATATGGCTGATCTAAGCGTAAAAATAAGCGAATCGGGCCAGACCGGGCTGATCACCGTCATCGGCGTCCTTCTTCTCGTTGTATTCGGTTTAAAGGGCGGGATATTCCCGCTGTATTTCTGGATGCCGGGCTCTTATTACGCCCCGCCGGCTGCGATTTCGGCTTTATTCGGGTCTCTTTTGACGAAAGTCGGCCTTTACGCCATTTTAAGAGTATTCACCCTGATCTTTATTCACGATACGGGCTTTACCCACCAATTGATGATGTGGCTTGCGATGCTGACGGTGCTATTCGGCGTAATCGGATCTATCGCCTTTTCGGATGTCATGAAAATCGTCATCTACAATATTATTACAGCCGTCGGCGTGATTTTGTTCGGCATTGCCATGAACACACCGGCCTCCATTCAAGGAGCGGTTTATTACTTGATTCACGATATGCTGATTAAAGGAGCGCTGTTTATGCTTGCCGGCACGCTTATCGCATTGACAGGCACTGCCAGCCTGCATAAAATGGGCGGACTGATCACCCGTTATCCCGTTTTGGGATGGATGTTCTTTATTTCAGCCATATCTTTGGCCGGCATCCCGCCGTTCAGCGGATTTGTGGGCAAGCTGAAGATCGCGGAAGGCGGGTTCGATAAGGGGGAAACATTGTTTTCCGTATTGATTCTCTTATCAAGCCTGCTTGTGCTCTATTCCGTGCTGAAGGTTTTCACGACGGCTTTTTGGGGGGAAGAAAAAGAAATTCCGGGCGCAGGCGGACGGTCCGCAAAAGGACTTCTTTATCCGGCAGCCGCTTTTCTCCTTTTGTCGCTTCTGTTCGGGCTCGGAACCGAATGGGTTTCACCGTATGTCAATCAGACGGCTGAGAATCTGCTGAATCCGGAAAAATACATTGAAGCTGTTTTGAAGGAGTAGATGGCATGGCTTTTCAACTATTATTAAATGTTCTTCTCGCTGTTTGCTGGATGTTTCTCACAAACAGCCTCAGCGCCGGGGGTTTTATGACCGGATTTATCGCGGGCTTGGCGGCGCTGTTTTTTTTCCGGCGCTTCTTCTCGCGGCCGTTTTACATTTGGAAAATATGGTCAGTCATCAAACTGGCGCTGATCTTTATAAAGGAATTATATTTGGCCAATGTCAGCGTGCTGAAAACCGTTATATCGCCGAAACTGAACATCCGCCCGGGCATTTTCGCGTTTAAGACGGAATTGACGGAGGATTGGGAGATCACGCTGCTCTCGCTGTTAATCACTTTAACACCGGGTACGCTCGTGATGGATATCTCCGATGACCGGTCGATTCTCTATATACACGCCATGGACATTGAAGATGCGGAGAAAGCGATCCATGACATCCGCGTCTCTTTTGAGAAAGCCATTCAGGAGGTGAGCCGCTGATGTTTACGTTTATTCTGCAATTATCACTCGGCATTATGGCGGTTTCGACTCTTCTGTACGTCATTCGCGTCATGAAAGGGCCTACGATACCGGACCGGGTCGTCGCGCTTGATGGGATCGGCATTAATCTGATTGCCATGACCGCGCTTGTATCCATTCTCTTAAACACATCGGCCTTTTTGGACATCATTCTGCTGCTCGGCATTTTATCGTTTATCGGCACGATTGCCTTTGCTAAGTTTTTGGAGAAAGGAGAGATTATCGAAAATGATCGAAATCGTTAAATGGGCCGTCGGCATTTGTATTCTGATGGGGTCGCTGATCTGCCTGGTCGCGTCTTTCGGCACACTCAGGCTTCCTGATGTGTATACGCGCGCCCACGCCTCTTCAAAAGGCTCGACACTCGGCGTTAATTTGGTATTGCTCGGGGTGTTAGGCTACTTGTGGATGCTGACCGGAGAAATTTCTGTAAAAATACTGCTCGGCATCATTTTTATCCTGCTGACGGCGCCGGTCGGAGCGCACCTCATATGCAGGGCCGCGTACAATTCGGGAGCGGCGCTTGATAAAAGAAGCGTTCAGGATGATTACAAAGGGATCAGAAACTTTGTGATCAAACGAAAAGAAGATTCATATTTGTAAAAACAAACAGCCGGACGATTCAGGGTTCCGGCTGTTTGTTTATTTTGTTATAACAGCCAGCGTGCAGCGGGAAACACAGATCAGCCTTTCCCGCTCATCGAAAATGTTAATCCCGTACACAATGGTTGCTCTGCCCGTGTGAACGGGTTCTGCTATTGCCGTGACCGTCCCGCCCTCTTTCACGGATTTTAAATGATTGGCATTAATCTCAAGCCCGACACACGCCTGTTTCGACCGGTCGATAAAATGCTGGGCCCCGACACTTGCAACAGTCTCCGCCAGCGCTGCTGACGCGCCCCCATGCAGATATCCGAAAGGCTGCACCGTTCTCTTATCCACCGGCATCACTGCCACGCATCTCTCCGGCGTGTTTTCAGTGATTTCAATACCGAGTGCGCCGAGCAATGTATTGTTCAGATTCATAGGTCATTCTCCCTTCAAGATTTATAGTACGTTATCTGACTTGGCGATCAGCACCGCTTCAGTGCGGGAGCCGACATTCAGCTTATTAAAAATGGATGTCAGGCTGTATTCAATCGACCGCTTGCTTAAGTGAAGCGCATCTGCGATTTCCTGATTGGTCAAACCTTTTTCGACCTCTTGGAGAATATGGCGCTCTCTCGGGGTTAACCGATCCTGCTCACTTTGAGGGGAAGAAGACGTTTTTGTTTTTTGCTGGGTCATCAGCTGTTTGAAATAGGAGAAATCAACTAAAATCTGTCCGTTGAGCACGTGATATATGTATTGCATGATTTTCTCTTTAGATTCGGTTTTGCTGATGGCGCCATGCAGGCCCGCGCGGATGGATTCTTCAAAATAATCTTCAACCTCATAGCCTGTGTAGACAATGATTTTACAGAGAGGATTCTCTTTTAAGATTTTCTTGGAAAGCTCTATGCCGCTGATGTCATCACCCAGATTTAAATCCATTAATATGAGATCGTAAGCTGAAAAATCATGCCGGAGAACGAATTGTTCACTGGCATCAGGACTGAGGCAATCGACAGAAAGATTCGTGTCCGTTTCCAGAATCGTCTTGGTGCCCTCCATGACAGCCGGATGATCATCAATCACTAGTATCTTTTTCATGGTTTCCTCCCTTTTACTCACTCATTTCCATTTTATTAAAAAGACTTGGCTTCTGCCAAGTCGATTTGGTGATAAATTGGTTACAATTCCATTTCAATATCCGCTTTAAAACCGTTTCCTTCACTTGTGTCAATTTTCATTCGTCCGTCAAGCGCACGAACGCGCTCCTTAATACCCGAAAGACCCATGCTCATCGACTGCCCGCCTTCTTCCTGATTGCAGCCGACACCGTCGTCTTCATAATGCAGAATCACTTTATTTTGAATGCTGATCAGCATAATCAGCACCTCATTCGCCTGTGAATGCTTCATGGCGTTCGAAAGAAATTCCTGAATGATGCGGTACAAATTCAGCTGCGTATCCAAATCCAGCGCCGCCGTAAACCGGCCCGTATTCAGACGGATATGAAACGGCGCACGCTCCTGCTGCTGTGCGGCAAGCTTGGATACCGCCTTGACCAGACCCAAATCATACAGCAGCTGAGGACGAAGCTCATGGCACGTCTCCCGGGTCATCAAAATGACATCCGACATCTGCTCATTCATCTGATGAAGCTTGTCCTGCACCTCTAACTGGCAAGGCTCCTCTTTCTTAAAATCGGCCAGAAACAGCTCACACTGGCGCTTCAAAGAAATCAAATCCTGCAGCACCGAATCATGCAGATCACGGGCCAAATCCGACCGCTGCTTTTCCTCGATCGTAAACATCAGCTTTTTGAGCCAGACCGGGTTTGTCTCTTGTTTCTTTAAATCTTCGAGATGATTCATAAGTTCTTCGATTTTCATCACGTTTTCTATTGAAACATTAACGTAAAAAGATAATGTTTTTAACCAAGAAATTTCTTCACGTGATAAACGGGGCGTATTCATCTTAGACAAACAGAGAACAACGAATGATCTATCTCCCCGTTCTCCTACTTTCATTGCGAAACCTTGATTAAACTCCGTTATTTTTCCTATCTCAATAGTAACACTATTTAAAAGCACTTGATAATCATCTATCAAACTTGAATCTCTTTCGTCAAATGCCTTTACATTCCCATCATACGTAACTTCAAATATATACACTTTACTTGTAAGAGTTACTTCGAGAATGGTGGTTTTTAATTCTCCAAAAACCTGATTTAAAGAAGACGAGTTTCTGATTAATTGGGTAAACTTATAAATACTGTCTTGGTAATTGAATCTTTCAGAGACCCTTTTTAATTTAAACCGGAAATCGAGTATTTCTTTATAATAAAAAACAGCTAACATTAAAATATAAATTAAAAATGTCAGTTTGAGATTGTAAAAATTTTCTTCCGGCTCACGTAATAACTCTATTGTCGTAACCAGAATTATAGTTGAGGTTAACGCTAAAAAGCCATAATATTTTAACTTACTTAAGATAAAATCAACGTTATATATTTTATTCGACATGAATTGATATACAAGTGAAAAAGGTATTAGCAGCATAAATGATGCTGTTAAGAAAGAAGAGACATAATAATCATTAAAAAATACATACGGTATAAGATACAGACATAAAAAAGGCGAAAATGCCAATATATTTATAACTACAAGCACCTTTATAATATGTGCCTGATCAGTATCTTTGTTTCTTCTCAAAATAACAATAAAGTAATATGCTACAATCAAAAAAAGAAGGAAAAACGAAATCAAATTAAATTTTGGAATAAAATCACCAAAAGATAATCGCGACCGAAATAATTCAAATAATATATTTATAGTTGGAAATAAATACAAAACGAAAACTTTTTTGCTGAAAAGCACTGTACCTAATTCTTTAAAGTAATGATAAAGAAACAGAAGATAATTTAAAGGTACAGTTATTAATGTTAACAACATGATACATCTGCTAAGCAAATCGCCTTTTGCCGATCCTCCAGCACTAATATATGCAATTGAGGCAGACAAAAGAAATACAATTAGCACCAAAGCAGATTTCAAGTTTTTTTCTTCATTTATTTTAATGATGAAGAAACAGCAAAATAAACATACTACATAAAAAATTATCGGTATTAAGTAAGTACTGAAGTTCCTATCATTAAATAAATTGAGCTTAATCTCAATATCATGACCGTTTCTATCAACGACCATCGAGTTTACATTTTTCAGCTTATTCATTTGAATATTAATTGACTTTACATTTTGGTGGTTAATATTCTTTACTATATCTCCCTTTTGCACTCCGGCGTAATATGCCATTGTAAAATCTTCTACATCTTTTATTTTAATTTCGCCCTGTTTATTTTCAGAAATTGTGGCGCCGACTAAAAGATTATTTGTGCTTATATAAGTCAGATAAATGACATATACCAATGTAAGCAGAATTAAGACAACTGAAACCTTATTGTACTTGGACTTCATTTATATCATCCTCAATATTTCCAATCACCGCCGAAAGAAATAACATCTATACCCTTAAACGCATTTATAACACAATCTGTTTGATCCTGGCTAACTCCAATCAGACTAGCATTGCCTTCAATCACTTTATTTAAAACTTCTGGATTTTTGGTTAAGTATCCTACAATTTCCTGCATTATTTTTCATCCTCCTCTAAATTAACAATCGCATTTAATAAAGTTTCCGTTTTATTTCTTTCTATCTCCAATTCAAATATCTTACTTTTTATTTTTTTTAACGACAAATGTTTCAAAACCAATAAGTATTGGGTTACACCTGCTTCAATTAATTTCTTTTTTATGTCTCGGGTCTTTAAGGTTTTGAATAACTCTGGGTTTTCATACCATTGTAAGATTTCTTCAGAAGCTTTATTGAATTTCTTTTTTAAGTATAAATAAGCAAGTGTATTTTTGCGTTGAACAAAATCATTATTCAAGTAAAACAAACCTTGATAATCATTATCAATCTGGGATATTATTCCGAGTTCATATGAATATGATTGAACGATTGGATTTAACTTTCCTGTAGCCAGCATCGCGCCCATAACGCAAGGCAATGCAGTTAAAGAGCCAGATTTATTCTTAATCATTTTCAAACACTCTTCTTCAGTTTGCGGTGCATTCAAAATATCATCTTGCTGGCCCTCAATTGAATTCAAAGCAAAGTTTAATATTTGCTTAAGAAAATACGGATTTTCACTAATCTGATTCATAACCTGTATACTTAATGTATAGATGGCCGTTACAGTATTCAGCGTAATGGGGAGACCTGTTTTCATCCATTCCATTTTCAGATTATCATTATCTTCTAAATCATCATAAATGTCGTATGACAGGACTAATAATTCTATGCCTACGGCTAACTTTAAAATCGCCTCTGTGTCTCTGCCATTGAACGCTTTGTAATGTTGATATGCCAATTCAGCAAATCCAAATGAATCTTTTGATGCAATAAATTTTAGAAGGTACATTTTCAAGTTAGTATTGCATATATTGTGCTCCACAATTTCCTTCATCTTCTCTTTAATCGTTTCGGCATCTAAACACATTTGCTCAATAATTGTCTTCACCCTCCCATTCTATTTTACTAAATGCAGGTGATGAAAGACAGCAGGTTTTTCGTTTTTTAACAATCGTATAATACTTTATCCATGAAATGGATAAAAAATGCACAAAAAAAAGACTTGTTTCCAAGTCTTTTTAAGAAATTTTCATTGCATATGAGAATTTATCGAGCTGATCAATGCTTTTGTTAATGTTTCGTAATGAGTCGGTTGTTTCTCTGATATCATTTTCAAGTCGGAATAATAATTGCTTTACTTCTTCTAATTTGTTTTCCACCGTTTCCACACTCCTTTTTTTGAAAGATCAATGAATTGTGTATGGTGAACGAGTCCTAGGTATTTGATCTGTTACTAATAGTGTAAACGTTTTTGCGGGATTTTTCACCGAAAAGTATGTGTAAAAGTATCTGCGTGACACCGCAAACCGGGGTAATCCCATAGTCCCGAATGGAGCATTTAGCGAACAGGACTATATAACTACCAGAAAGGCAGACGTTTAGGATGAAGCAGACCAATCTGGCGGTTCTGCTGTTTTTTTAACGGTTTTCCGACAAACCGGCAAGGACTATAGTCCCTGCCGTCGCAATTTCAAAACAGAATGGGCGAACAGCGTCGCATAACCACCGACAAACACCGAAAAGACCGCAACCCCCGCATTGTGGTCTTTTTGCATGTCATAACTCGTTATCACGCCGCCTATACTCATGTATAACCAATGTTTTCTCAGGAAGGAGGCCGCCGTATGCATTATGTGTATCCATGCTGTCCTGTTTTCGCCGCGCCATATCGGCATCCTGCGCCCAGTGCCCCGGTTCACGCAGATATTTTGACAGCGTCCGCAAAAGAGGCTGCGGGCATGCTGGAGGATGCGCGCCTGCTCCTTGCGCGGCTGTCGGCGTCAAAAGAGCTTGCGCGCCGCATCCTCACCGCAGCGCAATCATCTGACACCGCAGCGGTCAAGCGGCTCATTAAGCAGACCGGCATCAAAAATGACTTTGACGTGACGTATAATCCCGACGGCATCCGTGTCAGTCTGGTCAGAGAGCAAAGCCGGTTTATCATCGCCCTCAGGTGGTCGGCTTAAAGCGGCTCAATCCACGATCAGCTGCCGGCACCATTCGATCGCCTGTAGGTAACATTCATACGCTTCTTCTTTGTTCAGTTCTTTTCCCCACTCGTCACAGTCCCAGTTGTTGCATTCAATGGCTTTGACGAGCGCGAGCATCTTATAATAATCGTTTTCATAACCGAGCAGCGCCTGTCCGACTTCATCGATTAAAGGCAGTTCTTTGATGATATCCTCCAGCTCCCTGTGGAGAAGCGTATCGATGAGCGAAAACATGCCGATCAGCATGTAAGAAGAGGGCTGGGGCCTTCCGGTTCTTTTCGCCAGCAGTTCGCACAGTTTGGCCCTGATTAAGGAAATCTTAATGATTTCTTTTTGGCTTGAGTGGCTTTTCGCCGTTAAATCTCTGAATGAAAGAATGTAAATCAAGCGCTTAATCTCATTCAGCCCGAGCATCATGATGGCCTGCTGGATGCTGTCTATCTTTTTTTTCAGCCTTGTTTGCGATCCGTTTAAAAAACGCAGAATCTGATACGATAAGCTGACGTCCCGCTCTATGTATTCCGTCACGCGCTGTATATTGGGCTGGTCATTGTTTAATTCGCTTAAAAGCTGGTAGTAAGAATGAAAATGAAACGTCAGATCATTTCCGCTGATGACACGCGGTTCACTGAAAAAATATCCTTGAAACAGGTGAAAGCCGTCTATGGCCGCCTGTTTATAATCTTTTCTCGTCTCCACTTTCTCCGCTAAATAAATCAGACTTTTACAGCTGTACGTCTGAATGATTTTTTTGCGCTCCAGACGCGAGGATTGCAAAAAGTCGATTTTTAAAATATCAATATATTTCATCAGCTGTTCCACTAACTCTTCATTTTCCGGATTGATGGCGTAAAAATCATCAAGTGCTAATGTATATCCTAATTTCTTCAGCTGTCTGCATCTTGAGATGAGTGCCGGAGTGATCGGTATGTCCTCAAGAATTTCGATAATAAGCTGGTCAGGATCAAAGGAGGTAGGGAGATCTGAAAACATCAGGCTTTCTGTAAAATTCACAAAGCAGCGTTTCCCCTCAGTCAGCTTTTCGATTCCGATGTTGATAAAGCTGTTAATAATGAGATCCGTCGTAGCTTTATCTCCGTCAGCGGCCGAATAACGGTTCTCTTCGCTCTCCCGGTAAAGAAGTTCATAAGCAACAACCTGTTCGTTTCTGTTGAAGATAGGCTGTCTCGCAACAAACACCTTCATTCATTTACCCCCTTAGATGCGGCCTTCGAACATAAGTATATCAAATAACTTGACGAAATTTGTCTAAATGTGAAAAATATTATCACAACAAAAAGGCCTTTCCAGAGAAAGGAAAGGCCGCTTTGTCTTCTATTCAAGTTCCCGTTTCAGCTCGCTTTTGATTTCATGAATCCGCTGCATCTTGTTGCTCCAGCAGTCTTCGCTTAAATCGACCGGATATTCTTCCGGCTTGCTGATCCGTTTGTATTCCTCCCACAGAAGTTTGAGGTTATCCTGCACGTATTGCTGGATGTCGGTAATCTCGGGATTATCATAGCATAAAACGCCGTTTTCAAAGATCGGCTCATGCAAGTCTTTCGCATAGAAATCAGTGACGAATTTGCTGACGAACGTGTGGACGGGATGGAACATTTTTAAGCGTTTCTGATCATTTACCCGCTCGTCATAAAGCGCGATATAATCACCTTCCGAGTGATGATTCAGCTTGTTGATAATCCGGTATACTCTCTTTCTTCCCGGCGTTGTCACTTTTTCAGGGTTTGACGAAATTTTAATGGTGTCGGTCAGTTTGCCGTCCTCTTCAATGGCGACAAGCTTGTAAACCGCGCCGAGAGCCGGCTGATCGTATGCGGTAATCAGCTTCGTGCCGATGCCCCACGTATCGATTTTCGCTCCTTGCGATTTCAGATTTAATATCGTGTGCTCATCAAGATCGCTTGAAGCAATGACCTTTGCGTCTGTGAAACCCGCTTCATCAAGCATTTCACGCGCTTTTTTTGACAGGTACGCCAAGTCCCCGCTGTCCAGGCGGATGCCGATGAAGTTGATCCGATCGCCGAATTCCTTTGCGACTTTAATCGCATTCGGCATGCCTGAACGGATCGTATCGTACGTATCGACGAGAAACACGCAGTCTTTGTGGGTCTCCGCATATTTCTTAAAAGCCGTATATTCATCGCGGTACGCTTGTACGAGCGCATGAGCGTGCGTGCCGGATACGGGTATATTAAAACGCTTTCCGGCTCTTACATTACTCGTCGCGCTGAAGCCGCCGATCAGAGCCGCTCTCGCTCCCCACATAGCCGCATCCATTTCATGGGCGCGCCGCGTTCCGAATTCGAGGGCGTCTTCGTCACCGACAACGCCTTTAATGCGGGCCGCTTTCGTGGCGATTAATGTTTGGTAATTCACAATGTTAAGCAGAGCCGTCTCAATCAGCTGGGCTTCGATCAGGGGCGCTTCGACCCGCATAATCGGTTCGTTGTTAAAAACGAGCTCGCCTTCTTTCATGCTGTAAAGAGATCCGGTAAAAGAAAGATCCCGTAAATAATCAATGAAATCATCAGCATAGTGCAATTCCGTTTTTAAATAATTCAGATCGCTGTCGGTAAATTTGAAGTTCTCCAAGTATTCGATTGCTTTTTCTAAGCCCGCAAATACCGCATAGCCGTTTTCAAAGGGAAGCTTTCTGAAAAAAAGCTCAAAAATCGCTTTTTTCTCATGAATGCCGTCTCTCCAGTACGTTTCGGCCATATTAATTTGATAAAGATCTGTATGTAAAGACAAACTGTCGTCTTTAAAACCATGCTCCACCAAAATTATTTTCCCCTTCCTTACTCTGCCACTTGCGCTCCGATGCTGTTCTTAAAATGGGACAGGGCCCATTCATGCCCTTCCGGATTAAAGCTGGCCACAGCGTTTTGATGAATGACGATCTGAAAGCCCTTGTTGTAGGCGTCAACCGCCGTGTGAAGCACGCAGATGTCCGTGCACAGGCCCGCAAGATGCAGCTCAGTGATCTGCCGTTCCCGCAGTTTCAGCTCTAAATCCGTTCCCGCAAAAGCAGAATATCTCGTTTTTTCCATATAATTTACGTTTTTTGCGTGTTTATGTTTCTCATAAAGAGGCGATAGCCTTCCGTACAGCTCTTTGCCCTCCGTGCCGTTGATATTATGCGGAGGAAACAGGCGTGTCTCGGGATGAAAGTCATCGTCTGCATCATGCGAATCTACCGCAAAGACAACGTAATCACCGTTTTCTATAAATGCTTGCGTCAAACTGACAATCGTATCTTCAATCTGTCTCGCGGGTTCTCCGCAGGTTAATGCCCCGTTCTCAGCTGCAAAATCATTCGTATAATCAATGCATATAAATGCTTTTTTCATAGCCGGCCTCCCCGCCATTCATATGAAAACCATTATATCCTATCTCCACTTGTAAGTGAATTGGCATTGTAAAATGACAAACGGTGTTTTGCCCTTTTAAGATTTCAGGAGTGAGCGCTGAAAAATGTCATCCTGTACGTAAATGCCGTCAAAGTTCACGGCATAATCGGCGGCATAAACCAGGCCGAGCGGCGTTTCGAATTGAAGGTCCGAAATGACGGAGCTTCGGACACCGGCAAGTGCGGCAAGCTTCATATATGGTGAATAAGCATGATACGGTAGCCTTCCGTTTATATAGAGCACCGCGTCTTTTCGGCTTTTCAGCGCCTGTTTCACTTCTTCATACGGCTGCTTTTGCAGCACCTGCCCCTTCGTCAGGGCAATGATGACTCTTTCACGGAGCGAGCCTAAAAATAAATGGCGTTCATCCGGTTTCGTCTGCAGAGGGCCGTACATCCCCTGCTGTAAATAAAGGTCAACCGTTTTGTCGCTCATCGGCCTGTCCCTCCTCAGCTTGTTTTACAATTATCTCCCCGGACGGGACGCGGTAAACCGCTTCGTTACATTTCAGCCACCCAATGGGAGATCTTGCCGGCGAGCTCTCCCGCGGGCTCTTCTTCAATCAGCTTGCTGAACGATTGTAAAAGCCGCTGCGCCAGCGCCTTTTTCTCTTCCTCATAGGAAATGATCGTGCTCCACTCAAGTTCCGGAACCGCTACAAGGGTATGCTGTTCTTTTTTATTTTCATGCAGATATACATCACCGATCATTCCGGACTGCACGGTAATATTCGCTTTTCTGATTTTCATAAAAATTCCCCTTTTATAAAGACTGATTCTATTATACTACAAAAAAGCGACAGCCTCCTAAAAGGAGGCTGTCACGCGTTAAACCAATCAGGTTCGTCAAACACATCGATGTCTTCAAAGCGCGTTTTGCTGAATTTATTAGTAACTTTGACAAAATCTCCGGAATGAAACGCCCCTGCCCCCGCGCCTGAGTGGTCAACGGCTTTGGGAGAAATGGCAAACACGTCACCGAAGCTCGCCGCAGCGTCTCCGGCTAAACTCATAATATAAATCGGTCCCACAATTGCAGGCATACCCACACCTCCGCTTTTATTTACAGCATTTTATGCGCTGCATCGGGAGTGGTGCCCGTTTTTATTTCGGCTTGCGGCTGTCTTCAAGCTTTGACCGCTGACGAAGTTTGATAAGCCGGACGATATTTAAGACGAAAGCTTTTAAAACCGCGTAAACCGGCACGGCCAGAATCATTGCGAGAATGCCGCCGAAACTGCCCGCTCCGATAAGCAGAAGAATAATGGTGAGCGGGTGGGTATTCAGCCGTTTCCCAATCACAAGCGGAGAAAGCAGGTTCCCGTCAAGCTGCTGGACGACAACGACAACAATAACGGCAAACAGCGCCTTAGCCGGCGAATCCATAAACGCGATAATCACCGCGGGCGCCGCTCCGAGAAACGGCCCCAGGTACGGAATGATATTGGTGACGGCGATCACCATCCCGAGAATTAACGCATACTGCAGGCCGATGATCCAATATCCGATAAAGCATGCCGTTCCGACAAAGAGACAAATCAGCAGCTGGCCTTGGAAATAGGCGGCCAATGTGACATATAAGTCATTAAATATTTTCCGACCTTCCGCCCGGTAGGAAGAAGGCAGGATTTTGACCGCCAAGAGCGGAAACCGCCGGCCGTCCTTCAGCATATAAAACAAAATGAACGGAACGGTGATCACGACAAGCGTGATATTCGTAACGACGCCGAACACGGCCGACAGGCTTGCCGTAATATTTTGCGGAAGGCTTTGTAAAAATCCCGTCAGAGACTGCTGGATTTTTTCTATCGACACATAATCCTGCGTCATCATCCACGTAAACCATTTGGAATGGGATAATTGCGCCGTCAAGACTTGAATCTGATGAATGTAATCAGGGAAATTGTTAATCAGCCCCGTGACCTGGGAAGCCACAATCGGTCCGATGGCGGTGAACATAAAGGCAATCAGGCCGATGAAAACGAGATAAATGAGCAGGATCGCCAATGTCCGGGGGATTTTTTTCTCAAGCAGGCGCACGATCGGATTAAAAATGAAAAACAAAATGCCCGAGATCAAAATCGGAAAAAACAGAGTGGTGATAAAACCGAAAAACGGCTGAAAAATAAACGAGACTTTCGTTGATACGTAAATAATGAGCAAAACGAGCAAAATTTGCAGCGTCCAAAAATGGACCTTTGATTTCAACAAGCGGTTTCCTCCTATTGTCATGTGAACTTGTACTGTGATTGTACCAAAAAAAGCCGCCGTGCATCTATGTATCTCAAAAAGAAGACGCACCGGGGTTCTATAGAGCCGCCTCCGGTTTGCGCCTTATTCGGGCTGTTACACGCGTTCGGTATAATCAGGCATGACGGAAACTACATGACGGTTTCTGATATAAAATACACGGTCCTGCGTTTCTTCAATGGCGATGTGATCTGGAGTGGCATCAATCAGCCGTCCTCTGATAATGCGTCTGACGGTTTGAATGATAAACCTTGAGCCGATAAGCTTATGGATGGTCTGATAAACGTAAGGATCCACTAACGAGACGATTTGCGGGCTTCCTTGATGGGCCATTTTCGCTGATCCCCTTTACTATGTTTTCCTTCAGCATATGCAGCGGACAAAGGCTTTGACACAGTACGTCTATCGGAGCGGAAAAGGTGTTAGTGAGCATGCGGAGTTATGTAAAGCGGAAAAGGCCGCATGGGTGGCCTAGACTGAGCTTCTTATGGGATATTGGGCTTGGTCAATTAACTGATCAAGCTTTTGGATTTGTTTGAGCGCGGCCGTGTGATCCATTTGGCGGTAATGGTGATGTCCGCCGGGTTCTTCATCGAGTTCATCCGCTTGTTTCACGATTTGCTGGAGCGTATTCTTGTCCAGTTCGCCTTCAGGCAGATAGGAATCGGTGTGAAGCAGAATCGCCAGCGCAATGTCCTTCGCCGCTTTCGGTTCTTCACCGAGCCGGATGAGCAGCTTATGCGCCCGTTCCGCGCCTTTAATGGCATGGATATCGTTTCTTCTGTACTTTTCATAATCCCATTTGCCGTCTGTGTACCATTCATAATGGCCGACGTCATGCAGTAAAGCCGCTTTCGCCGCAAGATCCGGGCTGACACCTGCTTTTACGGCAAGACGGTATGCATGAAACGCGCAGGCAATCGCATGGGCGACACCGGAACGCTGTAAATACTTTTGTGCGATTGGATGGGTGAAGACATCCATTAACGTTACATTTCTCATGGAAACCCCTCCTTATTTATATTTTTAGAATCCTAACATAAATCGAGAAGAAACTCAATTCATCTGATACATTTCTTATACCCCTTATACGTTGTTTCATTCATCATATGCCGCCGGACCCCGAAGTGATTGTACAAACAAAAAAGAGCAGCGTGAACGCTGCTCTACAAAAATTCTTTGATATCGTATATCCGTCCGTTTTCCGGCTCGCCCGCGATCAGTGAGTGAATGATGCCGGCGATGTATTCAGGACTTCTGAGGTTTTTCGTTTCTTTCAGATTGCGGAACCGTTCGATGTCATGGAAATCTTCTTTTGACGAAGAACGGATGACAGCCTGCATGTCTGTATCCATCACTCCCGGCGAGAATGAGATCATGCGGACCGGCAGTTCTTCATCTTCCTGTTCAAACCCGAATGTTCTCGTAAACATATCAAGCCCCGCTTTTGAGCTGCAATACGCGCTCCAGCCTTTATAAGGATTTTTCGCTGCGCCCGATGTGATGTTGACAATTGTTTTACTGCCGCTGAACGCTTCGAAACGCTTTGTGAACATTTGGCTGAGCAAAACGGGCGCCGTCAGATTAAGGGTGTAATGACGGTTCAATTCTTCACCGGAAGCCTCTTTCGCCCGCTTGATCGGTTCAACCATTCCGGCATTGTTGATCAGTGTGACGGCGGAGTACCCCTTCTCCTCTGCTTGATCAAGAATCGCCTTCATCTGCCGCCCGGTATCTGCCAGATCGGTTAAGTCAACACTGTATTCTGTCAGCCCCTCGCGCTTTTCCCCGCTTATCGTTCTTGAAAGCGCGGCGACTTCGGCTCCTTCTTGAAGCGCCTGTTCTGTAAGCGCCCGGCCCAAGCCTTTTGACGCGCCTGTTATAAGAAAAAACTGCATGAAACTCCTCCTTTTTTTCTTATTTTACGGGCTGTCTTCCCGCAAACACAAGCGATTCGTTTACCGCTTTGCCTTTTCCTGCGCCGTGACTTTCGGGATCAGATAGATCATCGCCGCAATCCCGAGGAGGATCAAGACGGCATAAATGACAGGCAGCAGATAAGAAGTCTTTTTCTCTTCCGTTTCCATATCTGCCGAGGTACGCCGCACCGCAGGCTCGGCAAATGTGATACCCAGTTTTTTCGATTGCGCTTTGATCGTATTCGGCTCCGTGTCTGACGATGTAAACAACTTTGATATCAGTTTGTCATCCGGGTTTTCGGCCGGCTGATCAAACGTGATATCCTTCTGTTCTTTCGGAAGCGCCGTTTTTTCCTCGGAGTAGGCATCGTCGTGCAGGTAATCCGTACGAATTTCAATGTCTTTCTTTTCATATTCATTCGGCTTGACATCAGTATTTTCCTCATTCGCGGCTGAGGCTTGGGGAAGGAAAAGGAAAAAGGAGAGAGCAAACAGCAGCAATCCTTTTTCCATGAACGTGTTACGCCTCATAAGACTGATCACTTTCCTCCGTTTTTTCCGCAAACAGCCGAATGACGAGCGGAAGCGCCGCCGCAATCAGCGTAATGATCGCAAGAACCGTTACCCCCATCGCAAACAGATGGCCCGTTCCGTATTGAATATCGATATAGACTTTCGAAACCGGACTGTCAAAGGTGAAGTTCGGCATAATCAGGTCGATCAAAGGCGCCACATAAAAGAGAATGAGCGCGGATGATGCAATCCATCCGGTGATTGAGCTGAAGACAAAGGCTGCCCGGATAAAAGCTGAACTCGCCGCAAGCAAGAGAATAGTAAAGACTGACCATTTAATCGTCTGATCGTCCGGAAGCGAGTAGATATTCAGACCGAACAGACTGATCATCAATCCGACCATAATGTTTAAAATCCCAAAGAGCGCGCCTTTGACAAGAAGCGGCGCCTGCTGATAATACGAGCTGAAATAGCCGATCAGAAGACTGCTGATCAGAACGATTACCAAAATGACGACCGGCGGAACATTCTGAACCCGGTCTTCCGGCACCTCTCCGCTGATTTTAAGCGGGTTGGCGAGATAATCGTAAACGTAGCCGTTTTCCTGTCCGTCAACGAGCGCGTTCCCTAAAATGCCGTACACGTCATTTCTGATCAATTTCGTGGAATCGACGTTTTTGCCCCAGTTGCTGTTTAAGGTGTCCGCTTTTTGCTGGACGTCATTTACGCTTTGCTGCATATTGTCGGTATAGCTGATGATGCCGGACTGGCGTTCTGACAGATGGCCCATCGTGTCAGACATTTGCAGGACTTCGCGGCCGACGGTATCCTGAGCGCCGAGCGCCATCGTTCCGGTTAATCCGTCTCCGCTGAACGCGGCCGCTTCCTGCACAGCGCCTTCAGCCAGCTGATCGGATGCTTTCGCCGCGCTGTCTGAAATGCTGGCGAGCTCATCGAGCACTCCGGCTTGTTCATCTCTGATATAGGTACTGTAGTTATCCGAGAATTCGGTCATGCCTTTAATGAAATTGCTGATGTCTTCATCTGTCTGCATCTTGTTGTTTTTCAGGTTTTCCCAGCTTGCCGTTTCCACCGGTTTGATGGCGAGAACGGTTTGAACTTCGCCTTGCTGGGCTTTCAGCACCCTGTTTTTCACATCAGGCAGCGGGCCCGCGTCAAGAGAGTGATAAAGTGTCGCCTCATACAGGGATAAATCATTATAGTAACTCATTAAATCGGATATTTCTTTTGTATTGATGTCAGCGGCAAATATCTGTTCAAGAGCAGATTTGCGGCCGCCATCCAATGACGGGTAGTTCAGAATGTTCTGTTCTGTTCTTACAATCATTCTGTAAATGGTATTGAAGTCTTGTTTTCTCTTTTCTTCCAATTCCTCTAGCTTTTTCTTTGCACGTTTTTTGACGTCATCAATCTGGTCTTGAAGGCCTTGGATTTCTTCATCAAGAGCATTGAGACGTTTTTTCAGTTCTTCATTATGAGTCTGCTGTTTCTCTTCCAGCTCTTTTTCAATTTGCTGAATGCGCTCTGCGGCTTGGTTCAGCCTTTCTTTCGCCTCAGATATGTCCGTGCCGCCGTCCCCTTCAGAATCGTTTGGATCGTCCGCCGGCTCATCAGCAGGCGGAGTGACGTTTTTAGCGGCAGTGGCGGTCTGGACGGTTTTTGGCTCCTGATCGCTTGTGTTATCGGAAGCAGGCTGCTCTTCTTTTGTGCCGTCTTCCGTTTTTCCGTCTTCTTCGGGATTCGTTCCGTTATTCGGATCGGTATCGCCGGAGTTTTCACCGTCATCGCCTTGGCCCGGGTTTTCAGGGGCCGGATTTTCTTTTTCCGGTTCTTTTAATCCGTCAGAAATGTGATTGATTTCAGCGGAGATGCGCTTTAATTCGTCACGCTGATCGTCAAGGTCAATTTTCAGATCGCCGGGTTTTTCTTCTTCCGGTTTTTCTTCTTCTTTCGGTTCATCCGAGCCGTCATCCCCCGGGTCCTTTTCCGGAACGGTTAATGCCTGCCGATCCCTTTTCATAAGGGTTTGGATACTGTTCAGTGTTTCAAATCTTGCTTGAGCTTTATATTGAGTCAAAAAATTGTTCAGTAAATTGGATTGAATATCTGCCATCCCGTGTTCCTGCTCAGGAACCTGCGCTTCTCTCACCTGTTGGGCGGCAAGAAGAGCCGATCCTGTCTGGTCAAGCTGTGTCTGCGCCCGGTTTATGTCTGAAGACAGCCCGCTCATCATCGTGCTGAACTGGTTGGCGGCCTGCTGTGCTTTAATGGCATTCAGTCCGGTTGTGATTTGCTTTTGATTTTGTTCCTGCGCGGCCATCAGCAGTTTTTTCTGATTTTCTTGATATTGTTTATAGCGCTCGACCGTATCGGCAAAGTCTTTGAGCGTAGTTTTGGCTTCATCTGCCGAGGTCATTTTTTCTTTTGCCGCGCCCTGCGCTTCATTCATTGATTTTTTCAGTTCGTCAATCAGGTCTTTTTGCCGCTTGATTTCACCTGCCAAGTCATTGGAGCTCGGCTTGTAAAAGTTGTACATGACGTTTTGAAACTCTGATTCTTTATTGATGATCTTGTCAAAATCGCCTCGGACATTGTTCACTTTTTGTGAGACGAAATTCCAATATAATGCCGACATTTTTTTATTCATTGATTTTTGGGCGTCTTCTAGCTCACGCTGCACCTTTTCTTTGTTGACGGCGTTCAGGTTGCTTTGAATATTGAATGTCAGCGTGGCTTTTTGCGGACGCTCCTTGTCATAGCTTAAGATATCTTTTGAAAAATCGGATGGAATGTAAACGACGGCGTCATACTTCTTAGCCGCCAGACCGTTTTCAGCCGCGCTCCTGTTGACAACCGTCCATGAATAATCCGGACGGCCGCCGAGAGCGGCCGCTACTTCTTTGCCGAAATGGACGGATTCCTCTTCCTCATTTTCATCTGTTTGTAAGCCCATGTCTTCATTCACGACTGCGATTTGGCGGGTGGCGTTGATTTTTTGTTTTCCCGGGTCATCGCCGATAAACCGGAAAAACAGCACCGGCAGCAGCAGAATGATGACGACCGCGGCTATTAATTTGATCAGGCTTTTTCGTTGTTCAGTCATCTGACGGCCTCCCTTTCCGCTGAACATAAAGGTATTTGGATTTTTTGCTCCTTCCCGTTTTCAACCAAATAGCCGAAGCCCGGCTGAATGTCCGGTTCCTGCCTTTGATAAGGCAGCGGGATGACATTTTGTTCGGATTTTTTCACAAGCAGCATCGCGTGGCGGATCTGTTTCATTTCCGTCGTTAAGGAATCATAGCCTTTTGAGAATTCGCTGTGATTGCCCGCCGGGATAAAACTGAAGCCCACATGCGCGTACGATTTCATAAACATCGCCAGCTTGTCCTGAATGGCGGTGTCGATCGTCTGCTGGAATCTTGTAATGCCGTCGGCCATTAACACGACCGGAGAGAAACTGAGTTTGTGCACATCGCCATTTTTGACGGCCTGCGCATACTGAGCTTCGCGCTCCGTGAAAATGGCTTCTGCCGTTTCGATCCACTGCTGGACGTCTTCTTTTGTATCCAGATAGCTGACCTTTGTTTCCTGCGCATACTGCGACAGTCCGCGGTCAATCGAGTCAAACAGCCCGACCCGTTCCGTACCTTCACGCAGCAGGTGATTCAGCATCACTTTCAGGATGTTTGTTTTTCCACGCTGTGTCTGGCCCAAAATAAGGCAATGCTTATTTTTGCCCAGATCAAAGTACACAGGGCTGACCTTTTCCTCATGAAGCCCGACAGGAATGCGGAACGGTTCTTGATCCGGGCCGAGACGGAGTGAAAATTCGCCGGCCGTCAGCCTATCCGGAAGCATCGGAATCGGGTCTGGGCCGGCTGTTCCGGCGTGGCGCTCAGCTAAAGCTTTGACATCATCTTTCAGCGCCTGGAACATCTCGAGGTCATTTTCCGCTTCAGCCGGAAGAAACATTTGCGCGAAATACAGTTCTTCTTTTTGGATCATGACGCGGCCCGGGATCGGTTCGAGACTGAACGGCGGACGCCCGTAAATGGAGTATCCTTCTGACTGATCCATTAAATAATGGACGACTTTCGTTTTTATGTTGTTTAACAGCGACTGGCGGACGGCGTTTACCCTCGTTGCGGTCAGCAGGAAGTAAATGCCTAAGCTTTGCCCGTCGCGTGAAATCTGGATAAATTCCGTTTCTAATTCATGCATTTCATCTTTTACGATGTCGAAATTGTCAATTGTGATAAATATAAACGGCAGCTCTTCTTCACTGAGCGAATTATACATTTTGATATGGCTGACTTCTTTTTCTCTGAACAGCCGTTTCCGCCGCTCGATTTCTTCCTTGATGCGGATCATGAATTTTTCGATCTTTCTCATTTGATCCATTAAGAAATAGTCTGCGGTGTGCGGAAGCTTTGCCAATGGCAAAAGCGTGCCGTTTCCGAAATCAAAGATGTACATATGAAGCTCTTCCGGTGTGTATCCTTCCGCGAAGTTCATCAAGAAGGTGATGGCAGCCACTGACTTGCCGTAGCCGGATGAGCCGAAAATGCCGATGTTGCCGTCATCCATCATCGTATAAGCGAGAGGCGCCTGTCTTTGCTGATCAGGCTCATCAACGCAGGCGATGAAGAAGCGGTCTTTTTCCTGCGCAGGGTAAAGCGTGCGCGGGATACGTTCGGCAAGCGGCGGAAGCCACGGGCTCGGCAGCTTTTCAATGCCCATTTCATTTTGAATCCGCTCGATTTCTTCGACTACGGCTTCTATTTCTGCCGGGGCGTCTTTTTTCGCCGCATCATCCGCGTCCACCTCAGACAGCGGAATTAAGCCGGTGTCGGTAACGATGGCAATGTCATCCTCGGTGCCGTATACATCTTCCATGTAAGGGGCGCCGCTCCAGGCAGACTGGAACTGCTCATACACTTCGTTATTTCCGACTTGCAAGTAGCCGCGTCCGGTGACCGTAATATTCGCCGCATCACTGTTTTTCAGGATTTCTTTACTGTCACTTGCATCCTGCACTTTCAGCGCGACCTTAAAGCGTGAGTTGCTCCATATTTGGTCGTCAATGATGCCGCCCGGCTTTTGCGTGGCGAGAATTAAATGCACACCAAGGCTCCGTCCGATGCGGGCCGCGCTGACAAGCTCCCTGATAAAGTCAGGCTCTTCGCTTTTCAGCTCGGCGAATTCATCTGAAATCAAAAACAGGTGCGGCATCGGAATATCCGTTTCTCCCTGTTTATACAGCTTTGTATAGTCATTGATGTGATTGACGCGATATTGATCGAACAGCCGCTGCCGTTTTTTCAGTTCGCTTTTAATGGATGCAAGCGCCCTGATACTGAAGTTTCTGCTTCCTTCAATATTCGTGATGGTCCCGAGAAGGTGCGGCATCTTGCGGAACGGCTGGGCCATTCCTCCGCCCTTATAGTCAATCAGCAAAAACGCCGCTTCATGCGGGTGGAAATGAACGGCCAATGACAGGATGTACGTTTGCAGAAATTCACTTTTCCCGGAGCCGGTCGTTCCCGCCAGCAATCCGTGCGGCCCGTGCGCTTTTTCATGCAGGTTTAAATAGACAATGTCGTCTTTTCCTTTATAGCCGATCGGAACAGCCAGCGATTTTGCAGACTCACTTGTCTCCCACTTCTGCCTGATGCCGATTTCTTTTACTTCCTTCGCATGAAACAGCTCCAGAAATGAGACCGTTTCAGGAATGGAATTCGTCATTCCGACCTGATGGTGCAATGTCCGAAGCGTCCGGGAAAACCGCTCGTTGTTTTTCCGTTCGTGCCTGTCCAGCTTAAACGGGATCTGCACCGCTTTTTTCTGCTGAATGAGAATGTCTCCCTCATCTTCATTAATGTAGCGGACGAGGGTGTGAATGTTTTCCGCCAGGCTTTCCTTCGTTTCCGCGGCGATGATTGCCGAGATGCCGAGATGCTCATGCCGGCCTTCGATGTATTCTAAAATGACGTGCTCTGCGATCAGCTGCTGATTTGTGATGACAAAGACAAAATGCGGCTGAAAGATCTTTTTTTCTTTATCTTCTTCCAAATCCCGCTCCCGCAGCAGCTCGTAAATGGACGATAACAATTGATCACGGGTCTGTTCATTGTAAATAAATCCTTTCGCATACATATGAGGCAGCTGAAATTGCGGCAGCCACTTCATCCATTCCCATTCCTTATATTCGTCCTCATGAAAGATAAAGACAAATCGCAGGTCATGGTAGCTGTTGAAGAACGCGAGCTGGCCGATCAGCTGGTGAATTTCATTTTTGACGATCTGAGGTTTCCCGACAAGCCCCATCGGCCCTTCTTGTAAATCAACGGTCACGGGCGCATGGCGGATATCTTTATACACACGCTGCATGTGCTGCGACTGCTCCATCAAGTCATCCACATCACGGTTCGCCAGGTCTCCGCCGCTCATTGAAATCTCGTAGCTTGCCGGGACCGTGCCCGTTCCGAGCCGAAGCATCAGAAAATCCCTGCTTTCCAGCGATTTCTCCCAAATGCGGCCGCTGATTTCAGAAGTTAAATATTTCATTTTTTCAAACGGGGGAAAATGATGCGTCAGCACTTGCAGCTGTTTTTCCGACAGCGTCTGAAGCTCTTTCCGTTTGCTTTCCAAATACTGCTTGTACACACGCTCCCGTTTTTCCTCCCGTTTTTTCCGCTGGTTTTTTTCACGGAAATACTGCACGGTTGACGTAATGAGAGTCATCATAAACATCGCCAAAGAGACAAGGATGAATATGCCCCTCGGCTGTATAATGGCGACAACCCCCATTACAATCAGCATGACCAAAGGAGGCAGAATGACGAGCCACAGCCCCCGGTTATTCTGTTCGCTTTCCTGCGAAGGAAAGCTGAATGAAACGCGGTCTTCTGGAAGATCGTAGACCATGCGCGGCGTTCTTCGATATTGCGGGTATTTCTTTTTCATTTCGGTGCTTGGTTTTACCGTTTTGGTTAAACCGGTTTGAAGCTTTTCGTGATGAACGACTTCTAAAAGGTCGTCCTCCGTCAGCCTCACACGCAGAAAATTCCACAGCAGCTCATCTCCCGTACGGAGACTTTCGGGAGCTTCTGCAAGCTTTCCGTTCACATAAACGTCCTGGCCATCAGGGACGACAGACCAGCATCCTCCCGACTTTCGCAGATAAAAAGCCCCTGTTTGAGCGGAGGACGGCTCTTTGTATATATCCGCTTCCTCTGTTTCCGATGAGAAAACGATCTCATCCTTCCCGCCGATAAAATAAACGGAGGATTCTTCTTTGTCAGGAGTGAGCAGAAGCCGCATCGTCTCTTCTTCAATCTGGCAGGGCATTTCATTTCCTATTGTCAATTCGCCGGCACAGTTATTTCCCAGGAAAACATCATAACGATCTGTTTCTTTTCGATAAAGGGTTGCGGCGTTTTGCCGTAACGGAAGTGTGCCGACCGTGATAGTATCTTTCATATCCGGACCGATCGTAATCGGCTGAGACGGCGGGAGTTCAGACAGCTGAATCTTTTGTACGTGCTCTCGGTAAAAGACCCATAACAGACTCATATGGCGAACCTCCTGACAGCCTGATCGTTACCTGCGGCCATTTGATGTGTGCTGTTATTTTTTTTCATCTTTTTTCTCATCTTTCTTGTCGTTCTCTTTGTTATCTTTCGCTTTGTCTTGTCTGCTTTCATCCTGTCCGGCGGAAGCTTCGGCGGTGTCACCGTTTTCCTCCGCTTCTTTATGCTGCTCCTCCGCCTCTTTTTTCGCCTTCGCAAGCTCGCTTTCCACGGCGTCCAGTTCTTTCTGCTTTTCGTCGTCTTTCATACTGTCATCCGCTAATAATTGCTGTTTATATTTTGTAAGTCCGAGCCAGATGTACGGGTTGTACTCAAGATTGCGGCCGATTTTGATGGCTTCTTCATTTTCCCCTCTGCCGATATCAATCCAATAAAGGAAGTGCTTCGGGTCTGATTGCAGCGTCACCAGATTCCCGATGTTTTTCCGCTGCTCTTCCCTCAGATTTTCAACTGCTACATAAGAGGAAGCAAGCTCGTACTGGACAGATTCCGGGAGGCTTTCTGCATCGTATTTAGCGAGTGTATCAATGACTTTGCTGTACTGCTGATTTAAAAAATAGCGGTTGCTTTCTGTAATTGCCTCTTGCTTCGGCTGGGCGAAAAATAGAACGTATAAGGAGTAAAGAAGTGTCGGCACAAGGAGGACGGCAAGCGCCAGACCGGCGTATCTTTGGATTTTCCATTTCTTTTTCGGCAGTTTTATGTATGTCTTGTCCCTTTCTTCGAGGGAATCAATTGCGGTTTGAATGGTTTCTTCCAGTTCTTCAATCGTCTCCGCCTCTAGCACGCTTTTCACCTCAGGAGAGAAGTGAAGCGTCTCCTTGTACTTCAAATATTCATCGAAGGTGTACGCCCCGTCAGCTGCAAGCGCCGCACAGACTTTAAGCTCTTTTAACACCCTTTCTCTATCTTCCTCATAAGGCGGAAGGCTCTCCTTTACGCCGTAATGAAGAAAGTAAGGCGTCAGCGCTTTATCAAACACGATATTTTCAGGGGCGGCAATCAGATTGAGACGTTTCAGCTTATGCTGTTTCACGGCTTGGACGAGACGGTAGGCAAATTGCCACCTGCTTTTTTTATCTTTTCCTTTTATATAGCGGAAAGCCTGATAAGAAGAAGGAGGTTTGATTGTGATGGTTACTTCGTCTTCTGAAACTGAGACCTCTTTTTGAAAAAAAGGATCAGCATCTTTAATCACGTTTGCTTCCAGCCCGTCAAGAAGCTTGATTTTTTCCCGCTGGAAGGTGAACGTGAAGCCTGATTCGGTTTCTTCCCGGACGGCGTCTAATTCTGTTTCTAAATAAGATCTGTTATGACCTGTCATTCCACCATGTCCTTTCATAAAATTTCAAGGCGGTCTCCGTTCGTAATGCCGCAGTCAGATAGCTTTTGTTCTCCGGAAAAAACCGCTTCTTTATTGACCACTCTGATCCAATAGCCTTCACGCGGCGGAACGGATACATGCTGAGCCTGCCGGGCAATATCGATGACTTTTTTCACAGAATGGTAATCTGACAATCTGAGATCGAAGACGCTGCCGTTATAATGTGTTAAATCTATTGTAATATCGATATACATATTCATATCACCCTTACATAGAAAGAGCGCCGTCTTCTTGATTGAATCAGGCGCTCCGTTTCTTCATTCATCTTATTATCCGCGAATTTGGTTAGCGATATCTTGGTCAGTAGACTCAAGCGTATTTGCCGTTTGATCGAGCTGATGATTCACATCTTGAAGCAATTCAGACATTTTAATAAATGAAGGTTTCAGCTGCTCATATTGATCTGCAAATGCTTCACTTGAAGCACCTTCCCACATGCCTTTCAAATCAGAAATCATGCGGTTCAGGCGGTCAACCTGATTCATGACTTCCTGACTTTCAACGCCATATTGCTTAGCCATCGCTCTTAGCTCTTCGGGTGTGACACGAATTAATCCAGACATATTCCTTATACCCTCCTGTGTCATCAGCCTAAATATGGGCTAATTCACTTATTTTTTGAACGTCATTATTATAAAAACAACCATTCGGCACAGTCAAACAAATCTGTTTTAATTTTACAAAATGAGTCTTATGATATATTGGATTTTTCGGCATATTTACACATTTTGTAAATATAGTAGTGTGATTTTCTTATTATTTTCGTTTTCATCGAATGATCTTATTGTCCTAGTCTATTTCCCTGCAAAGATGCCTTTCAGTCTGAAAAGCAAGATGGTAAGATCAAGATATGAAGCTATGAAAAAGTAGGGATACAGATGACCAATCCAAAGGATCCATTTAAGTACAGTTTCGACAGGCTTGAAGATGTTGCCGACCATATCAGTGAAGTTCTTCAATGCCCCATTACAATAGAAGACGTTAATCATAAACTGCTTGCATACAGCACGCACAGCGATTGTACAGATCCGGCCCGGACGTCGACGATTATCGGGCGGAGGGTGCCGGAGAAAGTCATCAACAAACTGTGGAAAGACGGAACCATTCCGGCCCTTTTAAAAACGGACCAGCCGATCAAAGTGAAAGAAATTGACGAGGTGGGCCTGAGCAACCGCGTGGCGATTTCCATCTGGAAAAACAGTCAGGTTCTCGGATTTATTTGGGCGCTTGAGATCAAAAAAAAGCTCAATGACGAGGACCTGAAAACACTTCAGCTGGCAGCCAAAGCGGTGCGGAATAAACTTTTGCACCTGCAGATCCGCAAAACGAAAATCGAAGAGCGGGGCCAGGAGTTTTTTTGGAAAATGCTGACCGGCCATATTTATCAGGAAGCCGAAATGGCCGAAGGGTTTCATAAGCTCGGAATGGCGCTGCCGTCCGTGTTCAGCGTCATGATCATCCGTTTACATGATGAGCTGACTGAAAAGACGGAACAGCAGCTGCAATATTTGCAGGAAACGACACAGCAGATTCATGTCATGCTGGCGACTGTTGATTCAAATGAATTAATCTTATTAGCCGCGCCGAAAACCGATCAGCCTTTTAAAGATTTAAAGCACTTCGCCCATCATATTCAAAAACAGCTGAAGGAACGATATAAAATTGAGGATGCGTCGATTGCGGTCGGCGGTATTTACGAATCGATTTCTTATGTTTACCGCTCCTATCAGGAAGCGCTTTCCGTATTAAAAGCGAAAGAGCGGTTTGTGAGAGAAACCAAACACCTTTTTAGCTTTTCGGAACTCGGCATTTATCAGTACCTGGATGTGTTGGATGAAAAACGCAAGCACAGCGGCTATATGAACTATTCCCTCTCAAAGCTTGAGCAGTATGACAGGGAGCACCAAGCCGATATGGTAAAAACGCTCGAACGTTTTATTGATGCCGACAGCAACGTCAACACCGCCGCTAAAGCGCTTAACATCCATGTCAATACATTGAATTACAGGCTGAAAAGAATCAGCCAGATCGCAGAAATCGACTTAAAAAATGTGAATGAAAAGTTTACGATTTACCTTGATATCAAACTTCGCAGCATGGGTTCGTGAAATTTCACAAATCCGTGTTTTTTTATTTTCTGTTTCAAACAAAGAATTTTCGCAAAAATCGCGCTACACTTGAAGCATCACACAAACATTGGGGGAAACAGACATGATTATCGGGGTTCCAAAGGAAATCAAAAACAATGAAAATCGAGTGGCATTAACACCTGGAGGCGTTTCACAGCTTATCGGAAACGGCCATCGGGTTCTTGTGGAATCCGGAGCGGGACTCGGAAGCGGCTTTACAAATGAAGATTATGTATCAGCAGGGGCGGAAATTCTGGAGGACAGAAAGCAAGTATGGGATGCGGAAATGGTCATGAAGGTAAAAGAACCGCTGGCTGAAGAGTATGCGTATTTCCGTCAAGGTCTGGTCTTATTCACTTACCTTCATTTAGCTGCAGAGCCGGAATTAGCTAAAGCGCTTACAGAAAAAGGCGTGACAGCTATCGCGTACGAAACGGTAACGGACGGACGTTCCCTTCCGCTGCTTACGCCGATGTCCGAAGTGGCCGGCAGAATGGCCGCGCAAATCGGGGCTCAGTTTCTTGAAAAACCAAAGGGCGGAAAAGGAATTTTATTAGCCGGCGTACCGGGTGTATCCCGCGGAAAAGTCACGATCATCGGAGGGGGCGGCGTCGGAACAAATGCCGCGAAAATGGCTGTCGGACTCGGTGCCGATGTGACAATGATCGATTTGAACGCAGACCGCCTGCGTCAGCTTGATGATATTTTCGGGCATCAGATTAAAACCTTGATGTCAAACCCTGTAAATATTGCAGATTCCGTCGCGGAAGCGGATCTTCTGATCTGCGCCGTGCTCATCCCGGGAGCCAAAGCGCCGACTCTCGTTACGGAAGAAATGGTTAAACAAATGAAACCGGGTTCCGTCATTGTTGATGTTGCCATCGATCAGGGCGGCATTGTGGAAACCGTTGATCATATTACAACCCACGATAATCCGACTTACGAAAAACACGGCGTCGTTCACTACGCTGTCGCCAATATGCCGGGCGCCGTACCGCGTACGTCTACGCTCGCATTAACGAATGTAACCGTTCCTTACGCGCTTCAAATCGCCAATAAAGGCGCGGCACAAGCCATTGCAGACAGCCCTGCGCTCAAAGCGGGCTTAAATACGGCTAACGGACATGTCACGTATGAAGCGGTAGCCAAAGACTTAGGCTATGACTACGTGCCTGCTGAAAAAGCAATGCAGGGTTCGGCTGCAAAAGCTTAATAGATATGAAGAGGACAGCCTGATCAGCGGGCTGTCCTTTTTTCTTTCTCATAAAAGGAAAAACGGCCCCCTGTCTCGAATATCAATTCATATCCCGGAAGAAAAAGGAGGATTCATATGGCTGTTCAGCACTATGGTGTATTAAAAGGCACTGTGTCAGATATGAAAAGGGAAACAGATGATGATTCTCCGCATTTTCAAGTCGAGGTGCTAGGCGAGCCTGATACGCGCTATCGCTGTGCGATCAATGTCATGTCAAGTTCAAAAGAATCAGAGGTTCTGTATGCGGCACGCGATCATTTTGACGCAAGCGCGATCACCCTGCTGCCCAACATTCCGTATGGATATACCCCAATTGATGAAACCAGCCGTGAGCTGGCGCTGGATTATGTCCGCGGCGGATTGTTTGATCCCCGGAACATGGTGCCCCTCCCGCATGAAGTCACCGGTCCGGATAATGACTTAAATGACTTTATTGAGACGTACATGCAAAAAGCCAAATCAGAAAAAGCCACCGTCTATATTTACGGCTCTAAATTCGGGCCGGAGCCGGGCGCTGATAAGATTTTCGGGTTCAAGCCGACAAACGGCATGCATAATATTCATATGAATCAGGGAAACCCAATTGATACACGCTGGAAGAAGGATAACGGAACGTGGCACGACGGCGGTATTTTAATCCAGTTTGCAGACCAGTGGGCCGCGGTCTTTTTGGCTTTTCTGTCTCAGTCATGGTGCACGAATGAAGAAGGCCACCCTTATACATTTTGTGATCATACACAGCTTAACGGCTGATGTCCGCATAAAAAGCCTGCCGAAATAACGGCAGGCTTTTCTTATTACATTTTAGCGGCTTCCGCCTGTTTCAGGCTTTCCGGCCTCATATCACGCCAGTTTGTTTCAATATATTCGAGACAAACGGGGCGGGTTTCATTCGTGAGGCGGGTTTCCCAGCCGTCCGGCACATCCAGATAGGCCGGCCACAGTGAGTACTGGCCTTCAGCATTGACGAGCACGTGGTATGAGCCGTCTTCCCGTTCAAATGGATTTGTCATATCATCTCTTTCCTTTCTTTACCGGACTGTACGCCGTCCGTTTAATTTCTCTGCCAGAATCGCGCCAATGTCGGCAAGCGGGCCCGGCTGGCACATATCTTTATGGCGGCAGTCTAAGTCATACCGCTCGATTTTCCCCGTAATATACGGTTTCCAAGTATCCGGCTCAATCGGGTCAAACCACTCCGGAATAATCGTTGATCTGAAGAACAGCACATCTCCGTGGAACGGCTTCGGCTTGTATGTTCCTAACAGCCCGACAGAATTAACGTACGTGTCTTTCAGATTCATCATCACTGACTCGTCCAGGCTGGCTAATGCGCTTCCCTCACGGCGGAGAATGGTCAGCGCGGTGTCAAAATCAAGCGGCTGATCCCCGAGGCTGTCCGGGTCGTACCCTCCCAGGGCAAGCAGCGCGATGACGGCTTCCTCGTCATCAGGCGCATTTTTTATCGGCAGAAAATGATTCGGATACGCGTCAAGCATCACCAATAGCGAAACCTCTTCACCCCGGCTCTGTAATTGTGTCGCCATGGCCTGAATGACATTCCCTCCAAGAGACCAGCCAAGCAGACGGTACGGCCCTTTCGGCTGCACGGTGCGGATTTTTTCAATATAATCCGCCGCCATGTCATCTAAGCTTTGCGGAAGCGGTTCTTTTTTTCCGATGCCTCTCGCCTGTAAGCCGTATATCGGATAATCAGCCTCTAAAGAAGACATCAGCCCGGCATAACACCAGCTGAGACCGCCGGCCGGATGGACACAGAACAACGGTGTTTCTTCTCCTGCCGTTCTGAGCGGAAGAAGAACATCAAGCGCGCTTGCGCCCGTTCCTGACTCAAGTCTTTCAGCAAGGCTTGCCACCGTAGGAGCTTCAAATAGTGTTCCGATACTGAGCTCGGCTCCCATCGCTTCCCGAATACGGCTCATTAAATGAACCGCAAGCAAAGAATGGCCGCCTAAATCAAAAAATCTGTCATCAATACCGACACGCGGCAGATGAAGCACCTCTGCGAACAGCTCACACAGCATTTCTTCCTGCGGCGTTCTCGGTCCCCGGCCGGTGACCTCCGTTTGGAAGTCAGGCGCAGGGAGCGCTTTTCGGTCAAGCTTTCCATTCGGTGTCAGCGGCAGTTCATTCATTTGGACAAAAGCTGACGGAACCATGTAATCCGGCAGGCTTTCTTCGGCAAACCGGCGCATGTCCCCCGTGTCCAAGGTGCTGCCGGCAGATCGGACAAGGTAGGCGGCCAGCCGTTTATCTCCCGGCCGGTCTTCACGGACGACTACGGCGGCATCCTCGACATCCGGATGTTTGACGAGAACCGCTTCGATTTCTCCCAATTCAATCCGGAAGCCGCGGATTTTAATCTGGTGGTCCGCCCTGCCCATATAATCAAGAGAACCGTCTGTCCGCACACGGGCTAAATCCCCCGTCCGGTACATTCTCGTTCCCGGCGGGCCGTACGGATCAGCCACAAAGCGTTCGGCGGTCAGGCTTTGCCGCCCTAAGTAGCCGCGTGCCACGCCTCCTCCGGCAACATACATTTCGCCCGTGATGCCCGGGGGCACAGGCTCCAGCCGGTCATCAAGCACATATACGTTCAGATCAGGAATGCCGCAGCCGATGAGGCTGTTTGCTCTCAGTTCGGCAATGTTTTTGTCTAATTCAAGGTAACTGACGTGCACCGTCGTTTCCGTAATGCCGTACATATTCACGAGCACCGGCTGATTGTCTGCGTGGCGGCTGTACCAATCCTCAAGCCGGCTCAGCTCAAGCGCCTCGCCGCCGAAGATGATATATCTGAGTGCGAGCTGACGCCCCAGCTCTTTGTGTTCTTTTTCCGCATGCATCAGCTGGTAAAACGCTGACGGCGTTTGGTTAAGTACAGTCACCCGCTCTTTCACGAGGAGATGTAAAAACGCTTCCGGCGATCTGCTGATGTCATGCGGCACGACGACGAGACGTCCGCCGTGAAGCAGCGGCCCCCACATTTCCCAGACAGAGAAATCGAAAGCGTAGGAGTGAAACATCGTCCATACATCATCAGAATGAAAGTGATACCAATGCCGCGTCGACTCAAACAGCCGGATAACATTGCTGTGCGGAATGATGACACCTTTCGGCACACCTGTTGATCCCGACGTGTAAATGACATAGGCCGGGTGAAGCGGTGACAGCGGACGAATACGGTCGGCATTCTCAGGGTTCGTGACGGCATATTGCCGAAGTGTTTCCTTGTTCTGCGGATCATCCAAGATGAAGGCCGGCATGCCGCTTTCGATAGAGAGCTTACTTGCGCCTTCACGGTTGGTGAGCATAAATACAGGCTTGGCATCATGTAACATAAAAGCAATGCGGTCCGCGGGATAATCAGGATCAAGCGGCAAATACGCTGCCCCCGTCTTCAGGACGGCTAACAGCCCGACAATCATATCTAAAGAACGCGGCAGCGCCAGTGCGACAAACTGCTCCGGGCCGACGCCGCGGGCAATCATCATGTGTGCGAGCTGATTGGCTTTTTCATTCAGCTCTTTATAAGTGAGACCGCTCTCTTCAAATACTGCCGCCGTTTCATCCGATTTTGCGGCGGCCTGTATTTCAAACAATTCAGGCAGTGTCTGCCGAGGCTGAATATGCTGTTTTGCCCGATTAACCGGCAAAAGCTTCCGGCGCTCTTCATCAGAAAGAATGGTTAAGCTTCCGATCGGTTTTTCCGGATGTGATGCAGCATCTTCGAGCAGAAGAAGCAGGCGTCCGGCAAGTGCTTCGGCCGTTTCTTTTCTGAATAAGTCCGTACTGAACTCCAGCAGGCCTTCAATACCGGCAGGCGTGCCGTCGTCATGGCGCTGTTCAGCCAATTCCAGCGTCAAATCAAATTTGGACGACCCGACACTGCTGATTTGCAGGCTTGTTTCCATATCAGGAAGACTGAGTACAGGGTCAGGCGTATTTTGGAATGCGAGCATCACTTGGAACAGCGGATGTCTTGATCGGGAACGAACCGGATTCAATTCTTCCACGAGACGTTCAAACGGCACATCCTGATGTTCATATGCTGCGAGATTCATTTCTCTGACCCTTTCAAGGAGCTCACAAAAGCTCGGATCGCCAGAGGTATCGGTTCTCAGTACGAGTGTATTAATGAACATACCCACAAGGTCTCCTAATGCGTCATCACTGCGTCCTGCTATCGGACTTCCGATCGGAATATCGGTCCCTGCACCGAGCCGGGTCAGTAACGCGGAAAGCCCTGATTGAAGCACCATAAACAGGCTTACGCGCTGATTTCTGGCAAGTGAGAGAAGACGGGCATGCAGCTCTTGGCCGATATTGACCGGAATGACGCCGCCCCTGTAGCTTGATTCAGCGGGACGCGGAAAATCAGACGGCAGCTCCAGCTGATCCGGTACATTTTCAAGCGTTTTCTTCCAAAAATCCAATTGGCGTGCAATTAAGCTCTCAGAATCAGACGCGCTGCCTAAAAGCTGCTGCTGCCAAAGCGCATAATCCGCATATTGAACCGCCAGCGGCGCCCATTCTGCTTTTTCACCTGTTTGCCGGGCGATATAGGCTATGGATAAGTCACGCATGAGCGGATTCAAGGACCAGCCGTCACCTGCGATGTGATGCAGGAGAATCATCAGCGTATACTCGTCGTCACCAAGATCAAACAGCTCAGCCCGGACGGCCGGCTCTTTAGCGAGATCAAACCGATATCGTGCCGCAGCGGCAAGCATGTCTTGGAGCTCGTTTTTGTCTGCACGTGTCACTGTAAACACAGGGCGGCGGGCTTCTTCAGCAGATAAAATGAGCTGATGCGATGATCCCTTATTTTCCGGAAAAATGGTGCGCAGGCTTTCATGACGGCTGACAACATCGTAAAAGGCGTGTTTCAGCGCTGATTGGTCAAGCTTGCCTGACATGCGGACAATCACCGGAATGTTGTAAGTCGGGCTTGGCCCTTCAAGACAGTAGAGAAACCATAGACGCTGCTGCGCAAATGACAGCGGGATGTGCTCCGGCCGGTCAAACGGTTTGAGCTTAGGCCGCGCGCTCTTTGCGGTGTCAAGCTGTGCGGCGAGCCCGGCAACGGTCGGCGTATCAAACAGACGGCCGATGCCAAGCTCTGCGCCCATCGTCTCCCGGACCCGGCTCATCAGGCGTCCGGCTAAGAGCGAATGTCCGCCCAATTCAAAGAACCCGTCATCAATTCCGACCCGCGCGAGACCGAGAACCTCGGCAAACAGATCGCATAATATTTCTTCCTGCGGCGTCCGCGGCCCTCTGTCAGAGAGGACAGCGGAAAAATCAGGTGCAGGCAGAGCGCTGCGATCGAGCTTCTTATTCGGCGTCAGCGGCAATTCTTTCAGCTGTACAAACGCGCCTGGCACCATATAATCCGGCAGGCTTTCGGCCATATATGCACGAAGTCCGCCGATATCAAGGGGCTGATCCGAGACAGCATAAGCCGCCAGCCGCTTATCTCCCGGCTGGTCTTCACGGACAATGACGGCGGCCTGCGAAATACCCGGATATTTCGACAGCACTGACTCAATTTCTCCTAATTCTATCCGGAACCCGCGGATTTTAATTTGGTGATCGGCTCTGCTGATATAATCAAGCGAGCCGTCCTCACGCCAGCGCACGAGATCTCCCGTCCGGTACATCCTCGCGCCCGCGGGGCCGTACGGATCGGCAATGAATCTTTCAGCTGTTAAATCAGGACGGTTATAATAACCTCTGGCAAGCCCCTCGCCCGCGATATAAAGCTCGCCCGCGACTCCCGGCGGGACGGGCTGCAATGCGGCGTCCAGCACGTATACCCGCGTGTTCCAAATCGGCTTTCCGATCGGAGGCGCTCCTGTATGGCCTTTTGCAAGCGGCTGTGCGGCCGACCAGATTGTTGTTTCAGTCGGCCCGTACAGATTCGTCACCGTACAGCCTGATTCAAGCAGAGCATGCATAAGCGCGTTCGGAAGCGCCTCACCTCCGACAAGCACCTGCAGCGCCCGGAGAGAATCCGGTTCATTGGTGACTAATGAATGCCACAATGTCGGCGTTGCCTGCATGATTGAAATACCGTATGAGTGAATCATGTGCGCAAGCGCCCGCGGTTCCTGAATCGTCTCTTTACGTGCGATGACGCACCCCGCCCCGCTGATGAGCGGAAGGAAGAGCTCAAGTCCGGAAATATCAAACGCCGCTGTCGTAACAGCAAGCAGGCGGTCTTGTTCCCCGAGCGGGAACATTTCCCGCATGGATAAGAGGAAATTGCTTACGCTTTTTAATGTCACGACTACGCCTTTCGGTTTGCCCGTTGAACCCGATGTATAGATGATATAAGCGGGGTGCAAAGGCGAACATTCCGCCTGAGCGGGACAGTCAGCATTATGAGCAGCAACGTTTTTTACCGTATCCGGGTCATCGAGAATGATCCTTTTTGCATCACTGTCTTCCGGCATGCGGCCGGATAATTCCATCGTTGTAATCAGGCATGCAGGCTGTGCATCTTTGAGCATGTATGTGATCCGCTCAGAAGGAAAATCAGGATCAAGCGGCAGGTATGCGGCTCCCGTTTTCAAAACGGCCAGCATGCTCACGGCCAACTCCTGTGACCGCGGAAGCAGCAAAGCGGCAAATTGTTCCGGTCCGAGCCCCTTTTCCTTTAGCATGCCGGCAAGCTGGTTCGCGCGCTTGTTCAATTCGGCATAGCTGAGCTCTTCGTTTTCGGTGATGATTGCCGGCCGGTCCGGTGTTTTTACGGACTGTTCGTAAAACAGCTCCGGCAGACTTTTCTGCTTCTCGGTCTTGCGCGTGTCATTCCAGCTTTCCAGTACGCAGAGACGTTCACTTTCAAGCAGAAGGTTGAGTGTGCCGATTTTTTGTGTCTGGTCTTTCACAGCGGATTCCAACAGAAGCAGGAATCGTTTTTGATGGTTTTCAATATCTTCGGCGCTGTATACTTCCGGATTCGCATCAAAGTCCACACGCATTCCGCTTCCGTCCGCTCTGTCGTAAACGTTAATTGACAAATCATCAACGGGCCCGGCTGATAAGTTATGAACGGTCCCCCGCGCTCCGGCGAAATCAAGCGCGTAGTCAAACGGCATCACATTGACTTGCGGGCCGAACAGCCTGCGATTTTCTCCGAGCAATTTAAGGTCGCGGCGCATGTCTTCATGGCGGTATTTCTGATGGCGCCGGATGTTTCGGATTTCTTTTGCCACTTGGCTGACGGCCTCATGAAAATTCATATCCGGGCGGAGAGAAAGCCGTAAAGGCAGAAGATTCATGACCATAATCGGAATATTCAGTGAAATCGAGCCGATCCGTCCCATCATCGGTAAACCGAGCACGATATCCCCTGCGTTTGTCATCCGATGGACATATACCGCTGCTGCGGCCGTGACGGCTTCATGCCAGTTCGGAATCGCTTTTACATGCTGTAAAGCCGCTTCAGAAAGATAAGCCGTGCTCCTGTGAAAGCTTGTTGACGTTCTCGGCGCTCTTTCCGCCAAACTGACGACATCAGGTTCATCTGCAAATTTCTCCATCCAAAATTCCCGATCTTTCAGGAATTGATCAGACGCTCGGTATTCTTGTTCTTCTTTTACCAGCTCCTCCAAAGAGCCGAAGGAGCGCCCGTTATCCGGACGTCCTTCCCGTATTGCGGTGTACATTTGCGCCGTACGCCGTGCCAGCAGTGAAAAACCGTAGCCGTCTATCGCAATGTGGTGAATGCGCTGATACCAGAAAAAGCGTTCCGGTCCCGCCTGAAATAAAATGTCGCGGAACAAAGGCCCGGCCGCCATATCAACGGGCTCAGCCAAATCTGTCTGCATGAGTCTGAGTGCGGCCTGCTTTGGATCAGCTTCTGAACTCACATCTATGACATCGATCGCAGCCTCAAATGGAGGATTGATGATCTGCTTCGGCCCGTCTGCTCCCTCCTCGAAGCGGGCGTGTAATGACGCGGCTTCCGTCAGCACGCGTTCGAGAGTGGTTTTAAATATGTTCACATCGATCGCGCCGTTTATCTCAACGTACTCGCCTGTATTGTAAATCGGATTATCAGGATCAAGCTGCTGCGCAAACCAGATACCGGCCTGTGCGCCTGTCAGAGGCAGCTGTTGTGTATCATGCATTCTATTCTCTCCCTTTATAAATAATCTGCGTTCGGCAAGACTTTTTGAGATCGGGAAGAAAGAAGTCTCCACCACTCTTCCAGCGTCGGGTTCTCCGCCAGTTCCACAAACGTCACTTCAGCTCCGTCACGGCGCCATTGTTCGACAAGGCTCATGATTCTGACGGAGTCAAGACCTCTGTCCAGCAGGTCTTCATGATCCGGAATATCAGACGGTGATTCTTGAAGAATCGCCGCAATTTGTTCCCGCACCCGGTCTTTTGTCAATACGGCGGAAGCCTTCTTTTCTCCTTCAGAAACCGGCGCGCCGCCCAGCAGCTCCAGCACTTCGTTTGTCAAAGCTGTGTAAGCGCAGCGCTGAGACGCATATTCGATGGCCATCTTATGTTTTTCTGAAGAAAAATCAGCAACGGCATCTCCGATAAAGAAGCTTTGGATATCATCCATAAATGCTTCACATGCTGTGACGAGGCAGCCGATGTGTGCATAAATTCCCGTAATCATGAGCTGGTCTCTGCCGCTTTCACGCATGATCTCAAGGAGATTCGTCCGTTTAAACGCGCTGTATCTCCACTTTGTGAGGACAATGTCCTGATCATCCGGGGCAAGCTCCGGAATGACCTTTTCTTCATAGGGCCCGCTTTTTAGCCCCGGCCCCCAAAAATCCGTCAGCAGCGCACGGTCCGCCGGGTCTTGGCTGCCCGGCTGCGCGGTATACACCACCGGAATGCCAAGTGCTTTGCATTGCTCTTTTATTTTTTTGATATTCTTAGACGCCTCTGTGATCGGAGCGACACCTTTCGCAAAAGCATCGACGAAATAATTCTGCATGTCATGGATCAGAAGCACCGCGCGTTTCGGATTCAGCGTCCACGATACTTTATTTTCAGGCATATCTGACGCTGTCGGCAGCGCATATGCGGGAATAGACGGTATAGCCAATGTAAACACTTCCTTTTTTTAAGATTGTTTGATTTCAGCCGGCTTTACTTTTTGGGCGATCGTTTCGCGAAGATCCTTTTTACTGACCTTGCCGACGCCGGTTTTCGGGAAAGAAGCGATAAATTCAATCCGGTCGGGGATTTTATATGCCGCCAGTCCGCGCTCCCGTAAAAACGCTTTCAGCTCTCCCGGTTTCGGTGCTTCTCCTTTCGGAATGACGAACACACAGGAACGTTCTCCGAGAAAGTCATCCGGCATTGAAACCATGGCGGCATCATGAACGGCAGGATGCGCAAGAAGGTGATTTTCCACCTCCTCAGCGGCTATTTTTTCACCGCCCCGATTGATTTGATCTTTCGCACGTCCTTCGACGATGATATAGCCGTCCGCCGTCAGTTTGACGATATCGCCGGTCTGATAAAATCCGTCGGCTGTGAATGATCTTTCATTATGTTCTGGCGCTTTATAATATCCGCGAATCGTGTAAGGGCCGCGTGTAAACAAATGTCCCGCTTCACCGGGGGCGACATCCCGCCCGTCATCGTCTAAAACCCTTACCTCATCAAAAGGTGACATCGGTCTGCCTTGCGTATTGACAATGATCTCTTCAGGATCATCCAGTCTCGTATAATTCACCAATCCTTCCGCCATTCCGAAAACCTGCTGAAGGGTGCATCCGAAAGCGCTCTTTACGCGGCGGGCCGCCTCAGCGCTGAATTTGGCGCCTCCCACCTGCAGCACTTGAAGGCTTGATAAATCATCACTTCGCGAACCGGATGCGTCCATCCACACCATCGCAAGCGGCGGGACGAGCGCTGTAATCGTGACACGTTCTTTTTCAATTAACGGGAAGCAGTCATCCGGACTCGGCGTCGGTGACAGAACAACCCGGCCTCCGGCATATAAAGTTCCCAGCACACCTGGCGAGCTGAGCGGATAATTATGCGCTGTCGGCAGAGCGGCCAAATAAACGCTGTGATGATCCAAGCCGCATATTTCCGCGCTGAGGCGTAAACTGTATATGTAATCGTCGTGTGTTCGCGGAATCAGCTTGGACAGCCCCGTACTGCCTCCTGAAAGCTGTAAAAAGGCGACTTCCGCCGGGCTTACATCTTCCAGCTGAACAGGCTCTCTATGCAGGCTGCTCAGTTCCTGAAACTCTTCAGCTTCGCCGGCCACAATGACATGCGCCAAATCCGGAAGTTTGTCTTTCACCTGTCTGGCAAGCGCCCTATAATCAAAACCTGAATGCATACCAGGAATGATGTATGCTTTCGCCTCTGCAAACTCGCAGAAATACGTAATCTCACTGCTTCTATGAGAAGGCAGCGCGAAAACGGGCAGTGCTCCGAGGCGGAACAGCGCGAAAATCACTTCAAAAAACTCAGCGATATTCGGCAGCTGAACGACAACGCGGTCTTCCTTTTGAATTCCGAGCTCATGCAGCCCCGCCGCTAAACGATCGGCCCTTTCATCTAATTCTTTGTAGGTCCAATGTACATCTTTACACGTCACGGCAGTTTGATTTCCGTATAAAGCCGCGCGCTCTTTCAGCATTCCTCCGAACGTCTCACCCTTCCAGCAGCCGTCTTTTCGGTATTTGTCAGCCCATTCTTCCGGCCATGGCGTAAATCCAGTCAGCACGATCCGTTCCCTCCTTTTTTACAACTCATCTTGGTAAAGCCCCATCGCCCGGAGCATGGTGCGGAATTTCGCCGATGTCTCGTCCAGTTCATCCTGCGGCTTTGATCCGGCGACAATCCCGGCACCCGCAAAGAGCCGGAGAGACCTTGTTTCCGCTTCGGCGCAGCGGAGTGCGATAATCCATTCTCCGTCACCTTCAGCATCACACCAGCCCGCCATTCCCGTGTAGAAATTGCGGTCAAACGGCTCAATATCCTGAATCGCTTCTCTCGCCGCATCCGTCGGCGTTCCGCATACCGCGGGCGTCGGATGCAGGGCGATGGCCAGCTCAAGCGATGTCGTTGACGGATCACGAAGCTCTCCCTTTACCTCGGTGGACAGGTGCCACATCGCCTCAGTTTTAATGAGTGACGGTTTTTCCGGCACATCAAGCACACGGCAGAACGGTTTAAGGGCGGCGGCCACGGCGGCCACAACTACGGCATGTTCATGCAGATCTTTTGCTGATTGCAGCAGTTCTTCCGCTCTTCTCTGATCCTCGGCGGGATCTGTGCTGCGTGGTCTGGAACCTGCCAGCGGATTGGACAGAATCGATGTTCCGTTTTTGGACAGCAGCAGTTCAGGACTTGCGCCGAAAAGCGTTTTTCTTGTTTCTGACGTTCCCGTCACATCCGCAGCGAATGTATAGCCGCGCGGGTTGTGCTGCGCCAAATGCTTGACGGCCTGAGGAATGTCGATATCCTTTTCAGCGGTCAGATGAAGCGTCCTTGACAGCACGATTTTGCTGAGCGGACCGTCCGTAATGTTGAATACGCCTTGTTCCACACCGCTCATAAAGCCCTCAGGCTCCGGAACGGGACGGATGTCATATGTATTGGATTGCGGCTTTTCTGCGGAAGATTCCGCAAACGAAAGCGAGCCTGCCGTATGGACATTCTTCGGTACAAAAAGCCGGGAAGCTTTTCTGCCGTCAAAAGGAATGGCGCCGGCCGCAATCGGATGTTTGATGCCGGCTTTCTTTACCTCAAGAAGCGTCTGTCTCACGCGTTCAGGCAGTGAATCCAGCTGATTTTCCGTGTCTGTATCAGGCACTTCCGCAAACATTCCTTCCGCAAGCATCGTACTTTTCGGGGAAGCTAAAAAGAACGCCCCGGGCTTGTAAGCGTCCAGCACCTCTTTTGCAGACACTTCCGTCAATACATGTTGATTTGTCATGTTTGTCCCTCCTTCTCGTTAAATCAAACGCCTAAAGTAGCGCCGCCATCAACGCATAAATCATGCATCGTAATATGGTTTGCCTGTTCAGAAGCCAGAAACAAAACGGCATTTGCAATATCAGAAGGCTTCGCCAGCTTTTGAAGCGGAATTCCCGTTTTATATGTATCAAGCGAACCTCTGATGACGTCCCGGGCTCCGTTCTCGTCCTGCCACAGCGCCCGCTGCATGTCGGTTTCCGTTGAACCCGGAGATACGATGTTGCAGCGGATATGATGGGCCGCAAGCTCCAGTCCGAGGCATTTCGTAAACATGGCGGCAGCCGCTTTTGACGCCGCATAAGCCGCCATGGAAGCACGCGGAACGCCGGCTGCATTCGAACCGACCGTAACGATGGCGCCCTTTTTCCGCTCAATCATGTACCGGCTTACAGCCCGCGACACATGAAATACGCCGGTCGTATTAACTGAAAATGTTTGATCCCAATCTTCATCACTGAGGGATTGCACCGGACCCGGCCGCAGCACGCCCGCAACGTTCGCCAATATTTCAATAGGCCCCATGTCGCGTTCAACGGCGGCGATGATATCATTGACAGCCGCACTGTCAGATACATCTGCGGCAAACCCCTGCGCCTGCACGCCTTTTTTCCGGAGTCTGTCAGTAAGCCCGAGAAGCAGGTCTTCATTTGTATCTATAGCTGCCACATTTACGCCTTGTTCAGCAAGGGCAAGCGCTGTTGCTTCTCCGATGCCTTGAGCGGCGCCGGTGACAACGGCCGTTTTCCCTTTCATTCCCAATGCGTCCATATTATCATTCCCTTTCTATATTGATAATGATTATCATTATCAATTATGATTCAAGACAATCATATCCAAATCAAAACACGCAGTCAATTAGAAAATTAGAATCAGCCGCATTTAGTTCGAAGGGCCTGTTTTTTCTCATGCGGGAGAATACGGGGTATGCGGCCCTCCCGGATTCAGGCAGAAACGCAGGGCCCTGCTGATTAAAACGGGCAGGACAGAAATATGACCCTCTCCTTCAAACTCGCTGTATTCAGTACGGACTCCATCATCTTCAAATCCGGATAATAAAGAGTACAGCGCCTCTGCGTGCTGCGGGATTCTGCTTTTATGTGTTTTTTCAATTTCTCCCGCAGCCAGCAATACGCTGACTTGAAGATTTTCCGCAGAGAGCCGGTCTGACAAACGTTCCGCTTTTTCCTGAATAAAACGCTTGTTCCAGTGAATTGACGGACTCCCGGCAACATAGGTCTGAAACATGTCCGGCCTCGTCAAAAGCACTTGCAGCACAAAAAGACCGCCCAGCGAATGGCCGAAAATCGTCTGCCTGCCTCTGTCGATCGGATAATCCCGCTCCATCGCGGGCTTTACTTCTTCTTCTATAAAACTCAGAAACGCTTCCGCCCCTCCCTGTTCGGGCCATGCCGCGCCGTGCGGATGCACCGGCAGTTCTGATTCAGAAAGCGGCATCGTAAAATCACTGTGACGTTCGGCGGAAAACGGCTGATCTGTCGGGTAGCCGATTCCGACAATCACCGCCGGAACAACGCCTGTTTTTTCAGGCCGTCGGCTTTGCACCCGCAAAGCTTCGGCCATTGTGCTGAATACGGAATTCGCATCGAGCAGGTATATGACGGGGAAACCGGATGCAGGCGGTTCTTCCTGAGGAAAAGAGACAAAGATACGATACGTACGGCCTCCTTTAGAGCGAATTTCTCTTACTTCTGTGCCCGGAACCGCGTATCGGCCGGCCGGCGTGAAACCCCGCTTTATTTGTTTTCCGTCCATTATATGTTCATCCCCTTTGCGGCAATTGCTTTATCTATGCTTATTGATAATGATTTTCAATATCAAAAGACACCTCAAATAATAGGTTTTTTGCCAAACAAAGTCAATGGATTTTTGATATAAAAAAAGCACCTTATTTCAATAAGGTACCTAAGAACTATATAGTGATAGGGGCTTAATCCCATGTAAAGCGCTCATTCTTCCATGGATCTCCCCTCATATGGTAGCCGTTTTTCTCCCAAAAGCCGGGGTGGTTTTCCTTTGTGAACTGAATGCCGCGCAGCCATTTGGCGCTTTTCCAAAAATAAAGGTGGGGGAAAACGCCTCTGAGCGGATAGCCGTGCTCTGGCGTTAACGGCTCGCCGTTATGCGCATATGCCAGCAGGGATGTTTCCCGCGTAAAATCAGAAAGCGGCAGGTTGGCCGTCCAGCCCTCTTCAGCGTGCAGAATGACGAATCCCGCTTCTTTGTGCACGTCCGCTTTCTCAGCGATGTCTTTGGCGCGTATTCCCTGCCAGATATTATCAAGACGGGACCAGCCCGTGACGCAATGAATATCATTTTTCACTTCGGCTTCAGGAAAGGCTTTGATATCTTCAAAGCTTAACAGTATAGGACGGTCAACAAGCCCGTACACTTGCAGGTTCCATTTTGACATATCTTCATAATAAGGAACATTTCCGGCGTGAAGCACGGGAAACTTCGTTGTGACATTTTGGTTTGGCGGAATCCGTTCCGACTGTTTTGTTGGTTTCGTTTTCCCGAAAAACATATGGCTCCCTCCATTAGTAAACCTGTATTAAATCTTTGTTGACAATCAATCACCCTTCGATTACGCTAATCTGGTACAAGTGTAAGGGGGAAAAACAAATGAAACAACGCAACCTTCGCGCGGGCGATATGGCGCTTATCGGCATGTTTGCCGCACTGATGGCCGTCGGCGCCAACATTACATCAATGGCTCCTTTTTTGCAAGTTGCGGGAATTCCGTTATCGCTGCAGCCTTTCTTTTGTCTGTTAGCCGCGATGCTTCTCGGCGCCAGACGGGCAGCCATCGCAATGACGGTATACGCATTGGCCGGACTCGCGGGGGCGCCTGTTTTCGCCCAATTCTCAGCAGGCTTTGCGCCGTTTATCGGAAAGAGCGGCGGATTTATTCTCGCTTACATCCCGGCGGCATTTGCAGCCGGATGGCTGCTAGAAAAAACAAAAAAACCCGGCCGCCTGCATTATGCATGGGCCTCTTTGATCGGTACCGCCGTCATTTATATCATTGGCACGACCTATACGTATATTGCGCTGAAATTATGGCTTCATGCTCCGATCAGCTACGGAATGGCCTGGTTTTACATGATATGGTTTTTCATAAAAGATATCATTTTAGCACTGTTATTGGCATCAATCGCGCCTGCCGTTTACAGGTCAATTCATAAAGCGACGGGGTTCAGCAGAAATCCGGCGTAAGATGTTCTCAGCATACAAAAAGGCTCCCCTTTCCGGGAGCCTTTTTTTACAGAACAAGCGCGGCAATCCAGCCGAATATCACAAGCGGAATGTTATAGAAAATAAATGTCGGTACGCACGTATCCCAAATGTGGTGGTGCTGTCCGTCGGCGCTGAGGCCTGACGTCGGGCCGAGCGTACTGTCACTTGCAGGAGAACCCGCATCACCGACCGCGGCGGCCGCTCCGATTACGGCGATCGTCGCCATCGGGCTGAATCCGAGCTGAGCGCACAGCGGAACGAATATGGTCGTAATGACGGGTACGGTTGCAAATGATGATCCGATTCCCATCGTGATTAATAAACCGACCACCAGCATCAGGAGCGCGCCCAATGATTGGCTGTGGCCGATAAAGCCTGTTGATGCTTTGACCAAGGAAGCCACATCGCCCGTTTTATTCAATACATTTGAAAAACCGGCCGCAACAAGCATGACAAACCCGATAAAAGCCATCAGAATCATGCCGTCCGTGATCAGCTTATCCGCTTCATTGCGCTTCATGACTCCGCTTATAAACAGCGTAAACAAGCCGGCAAGCGCGCCCATGATCATACCTTCCACTCCGAGCACTTGTGACAGATAGAGCTGAACGGCAAGCGACACGGCAATGGAGATCAAGGCGATGGCAATGCTTTTTTTCGTATAAGGAGAAGACGATAGTCCGGCAATCTCCTTCGTCTCATATTTCTTCGGTTTCCGGAAGACGATGACGGCTAAAATTAAACCGACCGCCATCCCGGCCGTCGGGATGATTAAAGCATACGGGATATCACTGAGCGGCACCTTTAAACCGGCTGACGCCATATTATCTCTCAGCATCCCCTGGAAAATCTGTCCGAATCCGACAGGCAGAACGATATACGGCGCAGTCAGTCCGAATGTCATCACACACGCGATCAGCCTGCGGTCTATTTCAAGTTCGTTAAATATTTTTAAAAGCGGCGGAATCAATACAGGAATAAACGCAATGTGAACGGGCACCACGTTTTGCGAGAAACAGGATATGATTAAAATAATCAGTACGATTAACACTTTTGACAGTGCTTTTTTCCGCGAATCTTCCTTTTTTCCGATTAGTTTGACAGACGCTTCCACCATTGCATCGGGAAGCCCCGTTTTTGTCAGCGCCGCGGCAAATGCTCCGAGCAGCGCGTAGCTGACCGCGACGGTGGCATTTCCGCCGAGACCGTCCGTAAAAGCCTTCACCGTCTCTCCGAGGCCTAAGCCGCCGGTCAGCCCGCCGGCAAGCGCGCCGATCATTAAAGCTATAATAATATTGACACGCAGCAGGCTTAAGACGAGCATAAGCAATACTGCGACAACAACAGCATTCATTGATGAGTCCCTCCAAAAATCCTTTAGTTTGCTAATGTAGTAGATAATTAAAGTTAACATATATTCTGCGCTTTAGTCAACTAAAGATTTTGGAAATCAAAAACCCCGCTGCATCAAGGCAGCGGGATGCTGTTATCTTTCGGGCGTAAAGCGCTCAGTCAAAACAGCCAACGTCCTTGCCATGACGCCTGTTGCGCCGGCAGGGCCGAAGCATGTCGCTTTATTCGCCGTCGCGGTTCCCGCAATATCGAGATGAACCCACGGCGTGTTTTCCGCGAATTCACCAATGAATGCCCCCGCCATAATCGCGTGGCCTTCTCTTCCCGGAGAATTGTTCAAATCAGCCATCTGACTGTTTCTCACCCGTTTTTTATCCTTTTCTGTAATCGGAAGCTGCCAGATCGGCTCGCCGGATTCTTTCGCCGATTCCGCCACCTGTTCATAAAACGCGGCGTGATTGGTCATGGCGCCCGTCATTTCATTTCCTAAGGCGACAATGACACCGCCCGTTAACGTTGCGACGTCTACGAGGACAGAGGCTCCGTGCTGCTTGGCGTATGTGATGCCGTCGGCAAGCACGAGACGCCCTTCCGCATCGGTGTTCAGAATCTCAATGGTTTTTCCGCTGAGCGAAACGATGACATCATCCGGCTTCATGGCATCGGACGAAATCATGTTGTCCGTAGACGGTATGACGGCGAGCACATTTTGTTCAGGCCGCAGTTCGCCGATAATTTCCATCGCGCCCAATACCGAAGCGGCTCCTCCCATATCGCTTTTCATGCCGACGATGCCGGTTTTCGGCTTAATTGAATATCCGCCCGTATCAAAGGTAATTCCTTTACCGACGAGGCCGATGACGTCTTCCCACTGATCTTTGCCCTGATACTTCAGAACGATCATTTTCGGCGGTTCGGATGAGCCCTTGTTAACAGCAAGCAGCCCGCCCATGCCGAGCTCTTCCATTTCATCTTTTTCTAAAATTTCACACTCGAAATCGTATTTTGCCGCCAGCTCAGCGGCATATGATGCCAAATCGGTGGCCGTCAGCATATTACCCGGCATATTTACAAGCGTGCGGGCTGAATTCGTCCCTTGGCCGTATGCCGCGCCGACGTTCAGGCCGGCCTGCACTTCCCTCAGGTCTTCTTCGGTCACGGCGCAGACTGATTTCAGTTCCTGATCCGGCTCATTTGATTTATGTTTATAATCCTGCACTTCGTAAACCGCAAGCAGACAGCTTTCTGAAAGCGCATGAGCGGCATCGGCGGCAGGCACTTCCCCGGAGACGAATGTATCGAGCAAAACGGATACTTCCTGTTTTTTATCTTGATGAATCTGCTGAAATACTCGTGCAAAGCATTCTTTCGTATCTTCAAACGAATAATCCGCTTCTCTTCCCAGGCCGATAAAATAAATACGTTTCATACCGGTCGCAGCCGGAGGGTATACTTTTGATACACGATTGCGTTTGGCGGACACATCACCATCCTTTAACAGCTGGGTCAGATGACCGTCCAATTTATCATCCAATTCCTTCGTAAATCCGTTCAGCGTGCTTTTTTGAAAAAGACCGATGACCAGTGTTTCGGGATGCCGCAGTTGATCAGATGCATAAAACATGAGTACACACTCCTTATGTGGGTATTTGTTATGTAAAGTGGTATAATGAAAAAACATTTTTCATTGATTTTATTTTACCAAACTAAGGGCGTTTTCTGCAGTTTTTCGATACGATCGGAATCAGCAGATACAGAAAGGATGTCGCATATGGATGTACTTATGAATTTTCCTTTACTGGCGAGTTTTGCCGCCATTATTTTTGCCCAAGTTGTAAAAGTGCCTATTCAATTTATCGTATCCAAAAAACTTGACTGGTCTCTTGTGACGAGCACCGGCGGCATGCCGAGCTCCCATTCCGCCGCCGTCACTGCGCTGTCAACCGGAGTCGCTTTGCAACAGGGGCTGGACTCGCCCCTGTTTGCAGTCGCCGCGATTTTCGCCGTCATTACGATGTTCGACGCTACAGGTGTCAGGCGGCATGCGGGTGAACAGGCGACGGTCATTAATAAACTGGTCATCGACTTTAATCGGTTTGTCAGCGAAGCGAAGGACTTTCAGAAAGCGGAAGAGAAGGAAAAACAGAAGAAACTGAAAGAACTGCTCGGGCATCAGCCGATTGAAGTGTTCTTCGGCGGCGTCACCGGTATTGTGCTGACATTGATTTTAGATTATCTCTTTATGTAAAAAACGCTTCAGCGTCCGCTGAAGCGTTTTTATTCTTTTACCGTTTTGTATTGATTTCTGAACACTTGCATCGACTTTGTTTCGTTCAGCTTTACAAGTTCGTCCTCGGTCACTGTGCCGTTCCCTTTTTTAATCATGTAGACCTCAAGTGTTTTTTTGCCCCAATTGTTATAGACGTCCTTGACGGTGTCAAAGTAGAGGTCAAGGCGGCTGCCTTTAATTTTTGAGCCGGTATCGGCGACAACCCCGTAACCGTAATTCGGTATAAACAGAATCGTCCCGATCGGGAAAACAGACGGATCGGCCGCAACAGTTGAATATAAATCGCGTTTGACCTTCACGCCTGAATATGTAATTCCGTACTGCGGATGACCCGGAGATTTTCCGGTAGATTCCGCTCCGGCGGTATAACCGGTGGCCGTCACCTTTTGTGACGGATAGCGTTCCCAGTCAAAAGCTTCTTCCAGCGGTTTTATCCTGCCTGATGCCTTCTTTTCCGGCTGATTCTGTAAGGATTGAAACGGAGTGCCCATGTTTTTCAAAACGGCGCCGCGATGCTCGGTCATCCAGTTTGTCAGATCCTTTGCTTCAACACCGGTTATGGAAAAGTATGTCGCATGGCATGCGCCCAAAAAGAGCACGATCATGAATACGCGTCTGATTATCGTCAATCTAAAATCACTCTCCTCCGAGTCATTGTTCCCAACTCGGTGAGGTGCTATACAAAAAGCGCCGCAACACAAAAAAAGCTTTCTCGAATAAGAAAGCGGCTTAAAACATTTGATATCCTCTTTTTCTGAGCGCCTTTATGGCAATGCCTGACGTGATGGCTCCCGCCAGTCCGCCCGCCAAAATCACGACATCCGCAACCGCTAATGACATGATACGCTGAAACAGGCTTTGAAAGGATTCCCCCGGCGCCTGCACGTAACTGATCATCTTTTTATTGCTGATAATGAAAAGGCATACAATCGGATAGACAACAGCCATAATCCACGACATTCTAAGCAGCATGTTCAACAGAAAGCCTATGCCGAAAAACAGTACAAAAAATAGTACGATTGAGATCAGGACAACCGGCAAACTAATCACAAACATCCACCCCCTACAGCACTTTCAGTGTACCTCGGGGGCGGTAAAAAAGTCAACGTCTGGAAAAGTCATCGTCTCTCTTTGCCGCTTCCCTGGCAGGAGGGACATGTTTCGGAGCCGCCAAGAAGCAATTGAAAATACCCTTTACCTGAGCAGAACGGACACGCCGCCGTGCTTTTTGCTGTCGTTTTCATGCGGATCACCCTTTTTCTTAATTTTCTGATAATATATCATATTTACTTGTCAAGCACCAAGTCAGAATATGTAACAAAACAACTCATGTAAGCGGAAACATTCTTTTTTTTCTTTTACATGCTTTTGATAGCGCTCTTTTTTAAAAGAAGAGAAAACCCGCAGCCGCGGGTTTTCAGAAGAATTTAAACTTCCCTTTTTTCAGCGTCAGGCCCAGCCCGCCGATCATAAAGAGCGATCGGTTGTCAATGACCTTTTTCATAAAGGACGCCGGCATGCCTTTGAGCTTCCTGCCGTATACGACTCCGACAGCGTTATGCTCACCGAGGGAGGCGACGGTTCCTTTAATGTCAGGCTTGAACTCTTCAAGCTGGCCTCCTTTAATCAAACCGCTCAGATTTTTGGCGACCGTTTCTCCTTGCTGCATCGCGATCTGAGCAGTCGGCGGGTACGGCCGTTCCGTCTCTTCATTGATAAAGAGCGAGCTGTCGCCGAGTATAAAAACGTCATCATATCCCGGCGCCCGAAGATCAGGGTTGACCTTGACACGGCCGCGCATATTTTCAAAACCCGCTTCCTCCACGATCGGATGTCCGCGCACGCCCGCCGCCCAGACAACGGTCTGGGATTTGATTTCTTCCGGCTCTTCATCTTTCTTGCCGACTGTGACACCGTCTGCGCGGCATTCTTGAACCGCGGCGCCGATTTTAAATTCAACGCCTTTGCTCTCAAGGTATTGAACGGCGTAATCGACAAGCTCCGGATCAAATCCCGGCAAAACCGTCGGGGCGGCCTCGACACAGACGATCCGGACGAGACTTTCATCTATATCATAATATCTGCATAACTCCGGCTTGCGGTTCGCAAGTTCACCGAGAAATTCAATTCCCGTAAAGCCCGCTCCGCCGACAACGATGGTTAAGCGGTCAGGGCGTTTTTCGGCCTCCGTATTGTATGTCGCAAATTGGAGCTCAATATGGTCTTTCAGCTGGCGCGACGTATTAATATTCGCGATCGGAAAAGCGAATTCTTTTAAGCCTTTAATCCCGAATGTTTCAGGGACGGCGCCAAGCCCGATGACGAGATAATCATAAGGGATGTCCCCTTGTGAAAGCGTCACCTTTTTATTTTGCACATCTATCGCTTTTACGGTATCCTGCACAAAGTTGACCCGTGATTCATTGATTACATCTTTTATTTGATATCTGCAGCGGTCATGATGCAGCGTTCCTGCGCTCGCTTCATGCATCCATGTCGTTTCATAATGATAATTGTGTTTATTGACCAAAGTAATGTCAGCGTCATTTGCCCCGATATGCTTCGGAAGCCTTGTTACTGTCATTAATCCACCATAACCTGCACCTAAAACCACGATTTTGGGTTTATTCAATGCCATCACATCCACCTTCTTTTTTTTGCTGTTAGACGCATAATCAAATCAACATTTGTATTAGCTTCAGCTTATTGGCGGGATTTTATGAAATGAAATATAAAATTTTTTAGAAAACCGCACATGTCTGCATATCACCATACTATCCGGAACAATCACAAAACATTCAGGAAAAAACAGATTGGAATTTGTCCCCATCTTAGCGGCGGACGCAATTTTTTTCAAGAATGAAGCGGCCGGGCGGTTTTCGGCACTCGTCATCCTTTTAAATTGTATGTTATAATTAATAACAATTTTCAATTAGGAGGCAATTTGGTATGCAAGAGGATTCAAAGGTTTATGATATTACGGTCATCGGCGGCGGCCCGGTCGGCCTGTTTACCGCTTTTTACGGGGGAATGAGACAGGCGAGCGTCAAAATCATCGAGAGCCTGCCTCAGCTTGGCGGCCAGCTCAGCGCGCTGTACCCTGAAAAATATATTTATGATGTAGCCGGATTCCCGAAAATCCGCGCCCAAGAACTTGTGAACAACTTAAAAGAGCAAATGGCAAAGTTCGATCAGACCATCTGCTTAGAGCAGGCCGTTGAATCTGTTGAAAAACAGGCGGACGGTGTGTTTAAGCTTGTCACGAATTCAGAAACACATTATTCAAAAACGGTTATTATCACCGCGGGAAACGGCGCGTTTAAGCCGAGAAAGCTTGAGCTGGAATCAGCGGAACAATATGAGGGCAAAAACCTGCACTACTTCATTGACGACCTCAATCAATTCGCAGGCAGACGCGTTGCCGTTCTGGGCGGCGGCGATTCCGCGGTTGACTGGGCGCTCATGCTTGAGCCAATCGCCAAAGAAGTCAGCATCATCCACCGCCGTGATAAATTCCGCGCGCATGAGCACAGTGTCGAAAACCTGCATAATTCTAAAGTCAACGTGCTGACACCGTTTGTTCCCGCTGAACTTGTCGGTGAAGACCGGATCGAACAGCTCGTTCTCGAAGAAGTGAAAGGCGACCGTAAAGAAATCATCGAAATTGATGACCTGATCGTAAACTACGGCTTTGTTTCTTCTCTCGGCCCGATTAAAAACTGGGGCCTTGAAATCGAGAAAAATTCCATCGTCGTCAAAAGCACGATGGAAACGAATATTGAAGGCTTCTTTGCCGCCGGAGATATCTGCACATATGAAGGCAAAGTCAAGCTGATCGCCAGCGGTTTCGGCGAAGCTCCGACAGCCGTGAATAACGCGAAGGCTTACATGGACCCGAAAGCGCGCGTCCAGCCTCTGCATTCTACAAGTATGTTTGAAAAATAATATAAAAAAGAGTCTGTGTCATACCGGCACAGACCCTTTTTTATTTAAACATCCAAATATAATTCATGACGGTTCCGACAACGAGCGCAATGACAAGCGCCGACACGACCCAAATCGTGCCTAAAATAATCCGGTCCTGAATTTTCTGGGCTTTCGGGCTGTGCCCGGGCTGTTTTTGTTCCACACCGGCCCCTCCCTTCTTCTGCAAATCTATCTATCGTAACAAATGTCTTACAACACCCAATACTACTATGATAACCAAACTGCAAATGGATGACAAGCTGACCGCATATGAGGCAGCATGAAATCATTTGACATTCCTGACAAAACAAAGTACATTATAAAAAGACGAACATTTTAATTTTATTTAATTCTATTATTCGCTTTTAGGGGTGTTATATATGGAAAATGTATTTGATTACGAAGATATTCAGCTGATTCCTGCAAAATGCATTGTGGATAGCCGATCTGAATGTGATACATCAGTTACATTGGGCGGACACACGTTTAAACTTCCGATCGTGCCGGCCAACATGCAGACGATTATAGATGAAAACATCGCGGCCTGGCTCGCGGAAAACGCGTATTTTTATATCATGCACCGCTTCGAGCCGGAAAAACGCCTGGCTTTTGTCCGGGATATGAAAGCGCGCGGACTGATTTCTTCCATCAGTGTCGGCGTGAAGGAAAATGATTACGAATTCATCCGGGAGCTGAAAGCACAGGAGCTTGTGCCGGATTATATTACCATTGATATCGCGCACGGCCATTCCAATGCCGTGATCAGCATGATTCAATTTATTAAAGAACATGTCCCGGAAAGCTTTGTCATCGCAGGGAATGTCGGGACGCCTGAAGCCGTAAGGGAGCTGGAACGTGCGGGCGCCGACGCGACAAAAGTGGGAATCGGCCCCGGGAAAGTCTGCATCACCAAAATTAAAACCGGCTTCGGAACCGGCGGGTGGCAATTAGCCGCGCTTCGCTGGTGCGCAAAAGCGGCGAGCAAACCGATCATAGCCGACGGCGGCATCCGCACGCACGGTGATATCGCGAAGTCCATCCGGTTCGGCGCGTCTATGGTCATGATCGGATCATTATTCGCCGGCCACGAGGAATCACCGGGCCAAACGATCGAAATCGACGGCAAGCTGTACAAAGAATATTTCGGCTCCGCTTCCGAATTTCAAAAAGGCGAAAAGAAAAACGTCGAGGGCAAAAAAATGCATGTCGAACATAAAGGGTCTTTACAGGACACGCTGATTGAAATGGAGCAGGATCTGCAATCTTCCATCTCTTACGCCGGCGGCAATACACTCGAAGCCATCCGCAATGTCGACTACGTGATCGTAAAAAACTCTATTTTCAACGGCGACAGATTTTAACACACAGCAGAGCCGCTCGAAGATAAAAAAAATGACATTCAATATGAATGTCATTTTTTTATTAAATACCGAAATAAAGAGCCGCACTGGCCAACAGATTAATCACAAAAATAAACAAAAAGATGTAACGAATGAATTTATTTTGCACCGGTGCAAATATAAAGAGATATAGTCCTGCCACCCCAAAAGTAAGAACAGGAAACAGCCACTCAAAGGATAAAGAAATGATATAACCGATAATCATAACAATCGGCACACCGATTAATGATAATTTACTTCTCATATGATTTCTGCCCCTTTTACTTAAAAATTGGTGTGATGTAAGCTTCAATAATGGCAGCGGCGATCAGCAGACAAATAATTATGAGCACCAATATTCCAATATGCCTGAACATTGAAGCCATTATCTTTTTTTTCTTAGAAAAACACAGCCTGATGACCAATTCAACGCCCTTAAAACCAATGGCGCCACTTAATAATAACGCAGGAACTTCAAATATACCATGAGGAATTAGCAGTAAAAAAATCTGATAAAAAGGAACTCCGCTATGCAGATTTTCTATAATAGAGCCGCTTAAAATAAACCCGTTGGTGAATAAATAAAAGATTGAGGTCAACCCAAAGGTAAAAAAACCCGCGGCTAAAAACAGACAAGCGATTGCATTGTTTTTCAGCAGTTCAACCGCGCCTGACGAGCCGTTGTAAGACGCGGTTGAAACAAAGTGATCGAAAAAAAACGCAGCGATCACACCGCCTGAAAAAAACAGCAATGACGCGGTTAACGGAATGGCGGACGTTCTGATTGCCGGCAACATGCGGTTCATCATGTATAGATACTCTCAGCCAATTCTTCAATCTCTTCTAATGAATGCTCGGATGACTGATACTCCGCCGCAAAAACGCCTTCATGTATAATACCGATCGTATCGCACAGCGAATGCGCCAGCTCCAGCAGGTGGGTCGATAACAGGACCGTATTTCCCTGCTTGACGTACTCCTTTAATAACGTCCGTATCGTTTTACCGCTGATTAAATCAATACCCGTCAGCGGCTCGTCAAGAATTAATATCTTTGGCTGATGAATGAGCGCGGCCGCAATTGATAATTTTTGTTTCATTCCATGTGAATATGTTTTAATCAGCTGATTTCCGTCTTGAGCAAGCTTCAGCGTCTCTAACATATTCTTTATATAATCATTTGTCCGCTGAGACGGCACTTGAAACATCTCCGCTGTAAAACGCAAGTATTCGACTCCCGTTAAGTAATCATATAAAAAAGCATGGTCGGGCACAAAACCGATATCAGCCGATATTTGCCCCCCCTCTTCTGAATCCAGTTCCTTGCCGTCAATCATGACGCGGCCTGAAGTCGGTTTAAGCAGGCCCGAAATGATTTTCAAAGTCGTTGTTTTCCCGACTCCATTAGTCCCCAGCAAAGCATAGATTGAGCCTTTTTTCACCTCAAACGAAATATCTTTCAACACCTGTTTTTCACTATAATTTTTTTGTATATTCACTAATTTAATCATTGTTCGCAAACCTTTCCGCCATATTGATTCTGCGAAGAAACAGAAACATGACTCCATAGTTTAATAGTGTGAACAGGACAAAAATACCTGATGCAGAATGAATAAGCATCGTTTCAAGTTCCGGCTTTTTATAGATAAAATACGACGTGATCGCAGCGATTTGAAGCGACACAATGAAAATGAAAGAACTGTATAAGTTGTTATACGTCTTTGCTTTCCCCGCTTCTCCAATTTCGTACAGATGCTCCCAGTTTTTCTTAGGATACAAGGCGGTGCTTGAAATCTGGACAAGACTGTATAAAAAACCCGAACATAAAAACACAATAAACAAGTAGATCGTCAGCGCCGCGGAAGACGGAAAAAACACCGTAATCAAAATGGTGATGATGAACGAATAGATAAGAGCGGCGAGATTATAAATACATACTTTCGGAAACACCAGCTGCCACGCATGTTTGATATTCCGGTGAAACAAATGCTGATTTTTTATTTCGCCGTCAACTGACAATACTGTTTTGAGCGCATCTCCGACGAGCTGATACGAAAAGTTCGCAATGATAACCGCCGCAGACACGATGGCAGCTGCCGAATACCCGATAAAGTGATGCGATAGAAGCGGAATACAAAAACCTAAAAACAGCATGAACAAATACAGCATACTGCCGAAATTCCTGATAAAAAACCCGTCAATTCTCGATAAGAACAGCAGATCCTTTTGAAAAACGGCATGAAATATTTTGTTATTTCTATATAATTTCAGCTTTGGCGCAAAATCTGCGTTTGTCAAAAACATATAAGGAATAAGGTCCATTTTCTTCAGGGTGGCCGACCACAGTTTAAACATTCCCGCCGTTAAAAGGACGGCGGCCGCAAACACCGCAGCGAAAATGAGCACGGAATGTGAGCGGAATGCTAACCATACATACGGCGTATTCATGAGGATGTTCCGGAAAGCCGGTGACTCCGTAAAGCTTGAAATATCCTTTGCGGTATACTCCCCAAACACGAGAAGATAAAAGGCATACCCGACTGCAAGCGGAACCAGCAGGCTGACGCTGAATAAAACGCCTTTCATGATTTTCAAGTAAAACAATTTGCTCCACATATTTGTAAGAAGATAAACAACATAAGAAAACAGCATAGATAAAAATAAATTGAGAAGAAAATAAACGAAGCCCAAGAAAAATACGATGATCGCCGCAGACCCGGTCATGCCTGCGCTTGATAAAAACAAAAAGACCGGAAAAACAAAAAGATACCATACGAAAATGGTTTTTTTGATCGCCTGGCCGGCAAAAACAGAAAACAGCTGTAAAAAACGCACCTTTTTTAATTGATGAATGACCTTGCGCGTATCCAGCAGAAAGGCATTGTGATGTTCTTTAAAGAAGCCGGCAGCCCAAAAAAGCTGCTCAAGTGAAACGGCGATTAAAACAAATTGCCCCCATGCGCTTAGGGGCAGCTGAATCAGTTTTGTCCCGAATACAACACCGCATCCCAGGAAAACGAGATATAAACATAACAGAGAAATAATAATGGCAGACAGCAGTTTGCTGTTGAGTTGAGGAATGCCCCAATCTTCCTTTCTTTTTCGAAACGATGACAGGGTATTATATTTGATAAGAGCCGCAATTTGTTTGACTATCATACTTTCAATCCTTACATATGTATTTGGGAGAGAGGCTCTTTTTGCAGCTTGTACAAAAAGAGCAATTATTTATTGATCGATTTTACCAAGCAGCTGCGTATTTTTTGCCGTATTTCTTAATCATTGTTTTTGCTGTTGCAACGATTGCATAAGAAATTGCGCCTGCGCCTGTAACGATACCGATAAGAGAAATGATAGAAGCAATTGTTGATGCCGCATCAATAATATCAATTGCTTTTTTAGCTGCTGCTGTAGAGATGCCGAGAGTCGAAGCTAATTCAGCATTGGCTGAGAATGCATGAGCCGCCGCCACGTTTAATTCAGTTCCCGTTAATAATAGTGCATAAACCAATGTTGCTGCAGCAAGAGCCGCGCCAAACAAAATGAAAGACTTTTTATTAGATTTTACTAAGTTCATCATAACATCTCCCTACTCTGTTTTTTTAATTTATAATAAAATTCAGCTTAATTGACTCTCTCCCGAGCTAAATTTTATCCGCCATAAAATAGTTTAAGAAAATAGTAAAGAGTTTTAGTAAAACAAAACATCCAGTCAAAATGATTCTCTTGCCTTTACTGAGATCGGTCAGTTTTCCTGCGGCAGCATAAAGAGCCGCGATTGATATGAGCAGAAATGGGTCCAGCAGCTGCAGACTCAAGCTGGTGCCGCCGGCAGAATATATAAGCGAGGAATCAGCCGTTAAGTAATTAACAACTGAAAGAATTAACATTTTAAATGCCGAGATTAAAGAAGTCAGTGTATATAGAAGCAAATATATTTTTTTCGGTTTTTTTGTACCGAGAATAAAAGCGGCAACGAATAACAGAAATCCGCCTATCAGAATTTCCACAAAAGTTGTGAAGATCATAAACCCTTGCAGAAACATGACAATCGTACGAACACTTTTCTCCCCGATATCATAGGTACTTTCTCCGACGGAAGAATAATACGACTGCAGAACTTTATCTGAAATACTGAATTGGAAGAGTAATGAACAGATCAAAATGATGAAAAAAGAACTTAAAAATATTTTTTTATTGCTCAATTGACCTATCATATTATCATCCTTTTCTTACAAAATAAATTAACTATTCTATACTTTTACAATTTAGTTTAATCCTATCAAAAAATCAATATCCTTTCGAAAAATATGACTTTAGGACGTGTTGACAAAGAGCACATCTTTCAGAGTTTTTGGTGCTATGTACCCTTTATTTTTTTTTGAATTTGCAAATAGTATGATTTGAACCGTTGATTTGAGGATTTTTGTGAAGGCCGTCACTCCTAAACCTATTGAAAATCTGCCCATTTCCTTTTGTGACATATGTCTGAATTCATCACATTTTTTATTGACTTAAAACATGGTTTAAGTCGTATCATCACCCAGTGACAAGGAAAGAATACTGTTGGAGGTCTTTCGATGACATATTGTTCAATTCGTGAAGCAGCAGCAAAGTGTAATATGACAGAATCAACGTTACGTTATTATGAAAAAAAGGGACTGCTGCCGCTGATTGAACGTGATGAAGCCAGCCGACGGTTATTTTCAGAAGATCAAATGCCGCTCCTTGAAATCGCGATTTGTTTAAAAATACCCACATGCCCATCAAAGGCTTTAAGCAATATATTGATTGGGTAATTGAAGGAGAGAGTCCTATTAAACTTCGGCTTGACATGATGAGGAGACACAAGCGGTCAGTACTGGATGAAATGTCGTCAACGACAAAGGATTTAAAAGGAATTGAAATGAAAATTGCACGTTATATCAAAAGCTCTGTTCAAGAGACGTAAGTTTGTTGAAGTAAAAACAATCGGAAAAGAGGAGATAATATGAAACTGACGGGAAATACAATACTGATTACAGGCGGAAATGCCGGAATAGGATTGGCTTTCGCAGAACGGTTTTTAAAAGCGGGAAATAAAGTCATCGTGACCGGACGGCGTGAGCACGCTCTTCAAAAAGCAAAGGAAACATTCCCGGATCTTATTACATATGTCAGTGATTTGAGCATTCCATCAGAACGTATATCACTGTTTGATTGGGTGAAAGAAAATTATCCGGAAGTGAATGTGTTAGTAAACAACGCGGGGATTCAACAACGGTTTCATGTGCTGAAAGCGGATGCGAAGGACAATTGGGACTATTTCAATAAAGAAATCACAACGAACATTGAAGCTCCCTTCCACCTGTCTATGCTGTTCGCTCCGTTTTTTGCCGGAAAAGAAGATGCGGCTGTCATTAACGTCTCTTCGGGATTGGCTTTTACACCGCTTGCCATTGCACCGATCTATTCAGCAACGAAAGCGGCGCTTCATTCATTTACAATGAGTCTGAGACATCAGCTTTCCGATTCATCTGTAGAAGTGATTGAAGTTGCGCCTCCGGCGGTGAATACAGATTTAGGCGGAGCAGGGCTGCATACTCAAGGAGAACCGCTGGATGAATTCGCTGATGGGATTTTTAAGGGACTGAAAGAGGGCAAACAAGAAATCGGGTATGGTTCTTCAGTCGAACGGCTGCGCATGTCACGGGATAAAGCCGATGAACATACGGCAAATATGTACCATGCGATGAAACATACAATCGAATAACATCTTTGAAAAAGCAAAACCCGCTTCTGTTGAGCGGGTTTTATTTTTATTAAACAGATAAACGCCTTTCTTAACAATGGTGCAAGAGCCATCGAAAAGAAAGACGTCATATTTTTTCATCCTAAGAATGGCGGGTTGACCCTTAGCACTCTTCCGGCGTACCGGCGTTTTTGGCCGTGCGGAAAGAAGATCCGCAGCCGCAGGAAGCGATGGCATTCGGGTTGTCAATGGTGAAACCGCCGCCCATCATGGACTGTTTGAAGTCAATGATCGTGCCGGTCATAATATCAAGGCTTTCGCTGTCGACCAAGACGGTGATCCCGTGCTGTTCAAACATGCTGTCTTTTTCGCCTTTTTCGTGCTCAAATCCCATCCCGTAAGACAGGCCGCTGCAGCCGCCGCCTTTTACGCCCACACGGAGAAATGCGTTTTCTTCTTCATGCTCTTTCATCATATCTTTTATATGCAAAGCCGCTGCTTCAGTGATGGTTACTGGAACACTCATAGGTAGACCTCCTTTTTTAAAAACGATGCTGATATCTATTATAAACCTTGAGGAGCGTATTTCTCAAACGAGCTGTTTACAAATAAAAGACGCCGCTGCATACGGTTTCGGCGGGTCCCGTCATCAGCACGTGCCCGTTGTCCTGCCAATTAATCACAAGATCGCCTCCCGCTAAATGAACGGTGATATCCCGGTTTCGTTCAGAAACACCGTTCAATACGGATGCGACAGTCGCCGCACAGGCGCCTGTTCCGCAAGCCTGTGTAATGCCGGAGCCGCGTTCCCATACGCGGAAATGAAGCTCATCGGCGCTGACGGTTTCCACAAATTCGACATTGACGCCTTCCGGAAATCTCGGGTCTTTTTCAATGACGGGACCGAGCGTTGTAAGAGGCGCTTGATTGATATCCGCAACCGGAAAAACAATATGGGGGTTTCCCATTGATACGGCTGTTCCGGAAAGCTCCGTTTCTCCAAAAACAAAGGTTTCATCGATCGTCCGTTCATCTTCATTGCCGAGCATCGGCAGCTCTTTTTTGGTGAGGCGCGGTTCGCCCATATCAACGGCGACTTCACGCACAATCCCGTTGTCCTCTGTAATGTCTGCTTTCACAAGACCTGAAAGCGTCTCAATGAAAAAGGACGTTTCTTCTGTCAGCTTATGTTCGTATGCGTACTTTGCCACACAGCGAAGGCCGTTGCCGCAATTTTTCCCTTCTGAGCCGTCATTATTAAAAATCCGCATTTTGACGGGCGCTTTTTCTGACGGACAGATGAGGATCATTCCGTCAGAGCCGATGCCCGTGTGAATGCTGGACACTTTAACGGCAATCTCAGCCAGCCGTTCTTCCGGCAGCTGTTCTTCAAATTGATTTACATATATATAACTGTTTCCAAGACCGTGCATCTTGGTAAAACGGAATGAATTCATATCGGCCTCCAACTTTTTTTCTTTTACTTAGTATAAAAGCTCTTCTCCTCGGACACAATACAAATATCCCCCGTTTTTCATACATAAAAGCTCCCTGCATATGCAGGGAGCTTTTATCGTTTACTAAATAAACATGCCGGCAATCGCCGCGCTGAGAAGGTTTGCGAGTGTTCCCGCAATAACCGCTCTTAATCCGAGGCGCGCAATGTCCGAACGGCGGCTTGGGGCCAAACCGCCCAGTGTGCCGAGCATAATCGCAATCGAAGAGAAGTTGGCAAATCCGCACAGCGCAAAGCTGATAATCGTAGACGTTTTTTTAGAAAAGTCCGCAATATGCGGCCCGAAGTTTGAATAAGCGACAAACTCATTCAGCACAAGTTTCTGTCCGATATAGCTTCCCGCTCCGAGCGCTTCATGCCAAGGAACGCCGATTACAAATGCGATCGGTGAAAACACGTAACCGAGAATGGATTCTAATGTAATATGTTTGAAACCGAACCAGCCGCCGATTCCGCCCAGAATTCCGTTCACTACGGCGATGAGCGCGACAAACGCAAGCAGCATGGCGCCGACATTTAGAGCAATCTGAAGGCCAGTGGACGCGCCTTTTGCCGCTGCATCAATCACATTAGCGGCGCCTTCGCCTTCTTCGTCCATATTAAAATCGCCTTTTATCGTCTGCGTTTTTTCCGTTTCAGGTATTAAAATTTTTCCGAACACGAGACCGGCGGGAGCCGCCATAAAGCTGGCCGCCAGCAAGTATTCGATCGGAATGCCTAACAGGGCGTAACCGAAAAGCGTCGAACCCGCTACAGCCGAAAGGCCGCTCGTCATAATCGTAAACAGCTCGGAACGGGTCAATCCCGCAATCAGCGGTTTAATGGCAAGCGGTGATTCAGACTGTCCGACAAAAATATTCGCAGCAGCCGCAAGCGATTCCGTTCTGCTTGTCCCAAGAAGCTTTGACAGTCCGCCTCCGATGACGCGAAAGATGAGCTGCATGATTTTCAAGTGATACAAAACGGCAATCAGCGCTGAGAAAAAGATAATGACCGGCAGAACGCTCAGCGCAAAAGCCGGGCTGCTGCCCACTTTTAACAGCGGGCCAAAAATAAAGCTGATGCCTTCGTTCGCATAATCAATGAGAAGCTGCACACGGCTTGAGAACCATAAAAATACGGCCCGTCCGGCGTCCCACTTTAATACGATGAATCCGAAGGCCATTTGTAAACATAAACCGACAATGACGGTTCGCAGGTTAATTTTGCTTTTCTTCTCTGATAACAAAAAAGCAATGGCTAATATAGCAACTGCCCCGAGCAGCCCCCAAACGATATTCAATGAATCCACCTCTAAAATTTTATTTAAAAAAAGTCTTTATTAAGATAACAATATTTATTTTTGCTGTCTACAAATTTTTTATTTTGCCAAAACCCGGGGCGCAATAAAAAAGAGACCCCGTTCGGAGCCTCTGATTAAAACATCGGATTTTCTTCTATGAATGTATATATGTTGTCAACCAATTCAGCAGGCGTGCCCCCCGTGACCACTTCGCCGTTGACCAGGGCGAACAGGGACTCCATGCATTTCCCGCAATAGCTTAAACAGCCGTATTCAAGCACGTCCAAGTTCGGATCCTTCTCTAAGATCTCAAGTGCTTCCTGGGAACCGCGCGCTAAATTGCTGACACAGAATTCAATCATCGGATTCATGCGGTTTCACCTCACATATGTACCTTATCCTAACGGAATTTCCTCTATTCGTCAAAGATCCGGTTTCACGTTCAATGTTATCGTAACATATTAATTCAGGTTAAAGGTTTTACTATTACGTGTTTTCTGGTCAATTTGTAGGTTATTTTAAAACTATTATTGTGGTTTTAGATCAAATTCGATATAATTCTAGATGTTATTTTACATAGTTCGTTATTTTGTAACAACATTGACTACCATATTTTTCGGGCAAAAGGGGAATCATTATGAAAAAATTGGTCTTGATCGGCGGGGGTTACGGAAACATGCGGGTGCTGCACCGCTTACTGCCGAACCAGCTTCCGTCAGATATATCCATCACGCTGATTGACAGAAACCCGTATCACTGCTTAAAAACAGAATATTATGCGCTCGCCGCCGGCACGATTTCTGATCATCATATCAGGGTGTCTTTTCCTGAGCATCCGAATCTGGATGTTCAATACGGTGAGGTGGCTTCCGTCGACACGAAAAACAAACAGGTTCTGTTTCATGACCGCGAACCGATTTCTTACGATGACGCGGTGATCGGACTGGGCTGCGAGGATAAGTATCATAACGTGCCCGGCGCACCGGAACATACTTACAGCATTCAGACCATTGATCAGTCACGCGAAGCCTATCAAAAGCTGAACAACCTCGGCGCCAATGCATCTGTCGCTATCGTCGGAGCGGGATTAAGCGGCGTGGAGCTTGCCAGTGAATTAAGAGAGAGCCGTGACGATCTGAAGATTATGTTATTTGACCGGGGCGACCTGATTTTATCAAGCTTTCCGAAAAGACTCAGCAAGTACGTTCAGAAATGGTTTGAAGAACACGGCGTCACCATTATCAATAATGCGAATATTACAAAAGTGGAAGACGGCATCGTTTATAATCATGATGAAGGAATACCGGCCGATGCCATCGTGTGGACGGCGGGAATTCAGCCGAATAAAGCCGTCAGAGAACTGGACGCTGAAAAAGACCCGCAAGGCCGCATCGTTTTAACACCGCATCACAACCTTCCGGGCGATGAGCATGTTTACGTCGTCGGTGATTGCGCGAGCCTGCCGCATGCGCCGAGCGCCCAGCTGGCTGAAGCGCAAGCGGAACAAATTGTGCAGATCCTCCTGAAACGCTGGAACAATGAAGAGCTGCCGGAAACAATGCCGCAATTTAAGCTGAAAGGCGTTCTCGGTTCACTCGGAAAAAAAGCGGGCTTCGGTCTTGTCAACGACCGTCCGCTCATCGGGCGTGTGCCCCGTTTATTAAAATCAGGCCTTTTATGGATGTACAAGCATCATAACGGCTGATAAGAAAAAAGCCGCTGATTGCGATCAGCGGCCATTTTTAAGAGCCCGCAACATAGCCGCGCTTTTCCATTTCTTCATATATATCTTTTAAATGCGGATTCCCTTCCCCCACAATGACATCCTCCACCAGCACGAGCGGATAGAAGAATTCATCGTTTCTGATGCGCTCCGCAAGCTCTTCTGTCTCCTTTTGCTGAGGCGGTGCGTCAATATCAATATACCGCATGCTAAAAGGCTGCTCCGGATATTTCCGTTTCAGCGCCGCCTCCAGCCATTCAAACGTATCTTTGGCGCTCGGCATATTCACGCAGCTTGCGCAAAGCGTTTCAGCGCCGTAAACACTGAGCGTAACCGGCTTTGTCATGTATATCATCCCCTTTACACCAGTATACAAAGGACGGGGCAGCTTTTGTATAAAAAACGGTTTTTATGTTCAAGTTTAAATATGCTATAATGGGGAAAGCAGCTTTGCAAACCAAACATTAGATTTTTACCGTTACTGTGAATATAATGGTTTTATGTATATGAAAGGAGCGAATCTCATGACTGAGGTTGAAATGAAAGAGCAAGTACAGGAAGTATTGGATAAATTACGTCCGTTTCTGCTTCGTGACGGCGGTGACTGTGAGCTTGTTGACGTAGACGAAGGCATCGTAAAGCTTCGCCTCCTTGGCGCATGCGGCAGCTGCCCAAGTTCAACGATTACGCTGAAAGCCGGAATCGAACGCGCCCTTCTTGAAGAAGTACCGGGTGTCGTTGAAGTAGAACAAGTATTTTAATCGTAAAACCAGGCTGCATGACAGCCTGGTTTTTTATTTTTTACAAATAGTCATCAAACCATGAACAAATATAACGGATGCGTTTCATCCGCTGTTCCGGATGGCCGCTTCTCGACAGCTCATGCGTAGCTTTCGGAAACCGGATGAACGACGTCGTTTTGTTCAGTTTCTTCAATGCGGTAAAAAGCTGCTCCGCCTGCTCTATCGGACAGCGGTCATCGCGCTCACCGTGCAGAATCAAAAGCGGCGTCGAAACGCGGGACGCATATTTTACAGGAGAACGATCCCAAAGCTTATCCGCTTCCTCAAACAAATCATGCCCGAGCTGCCAGTCGGTAAAAAAGAAACCGATATCGCTGACACCGTGGAAGCTAAACCAATTTGAAATGGAGCGCTGCGTGACGGCTGCTTTAAAACGGTCTGTCTGCCCGACAATCCAATTCGTCATAAACCCTCCGTAGCTTCCGCCCGTCACACCGAGACGGCCGCTGTCAATAAACGGATACGCCTGAACGGCTTCATCCACCGCCTGCATGACATCACGGTAATCTCCGCCTCCGTAATCACCCCTGACACGATTGACAAAATCCTGCCCGTAGCCATGGCTTCCTCTCGGGTTGACATACAAGACAGCATATCCTTGTGCGGCCAGCACTTGGAATTCGTGAAAATACGTATGGCCGTACATCATGTGAGGCCCGCCGTGTATATATAGAATGAGCGGATAAGTTTGATCCTCTTCAAAAACGGCGGGCTTTAAAAACCAGCCGTTTACCGTCAGCCCGTCCTTTGTTTCAAATTGCAGCTTTTCCGGCACGGATATGATACGCTCCTCAATAAACCGATCATTGTCAAATGTCAATTGCTTCTCTTCCCCATCTTCAAGTGAAATGCTGTAAAGCTCGGAAGGCTGTGCGGGTTTGGCAATGACAGCGATGCAGCTTTTCTGATCAGGATGAAAAGCAAAACCGTTCACATACTCTTCTTCTAATCGGATCGGATATACGAGGCCGTCAATCGAGATATAATAAATACCGGTGCTTCCCTGCTCGCTCCCGAGAACGTAAAAGCCCTGCCCGTCGTTTGTCCATACCGGCCGGGGCGTCACTCCTCCTATGATTGAATCCGCAATCAGCGCATCGCTCAAATGAACATCCAGCATGTCGGTCAGGCAGGACAGCCGCTCAGTTTTCACCTCGTACAGCCACGCTTTTTCTAAAGTCGCATTGCGAAATTCATTTTCATGACCCAGCATCGCGATATAAGAACCGTCCGGTGAAAACACGCAGGAACCGAAAGAACCGCGGTGCGGCGTAATCTGCTTTAGGCTTCCGTCCGCCAGATTCATCAGATAGACATCGCTCGGCTTTCCGGCGTCACCCGGCTCGCATAAATTGGCGGTAAATGCAAGCTGCCTGCCATCCGTTGAAAAGGCCGCGCCATAATGATCCGCTTCATGATCCGTCAGCTGCTGAATCTCCCCCGTTTCAAGATGAATCAGCACAAGCTGGGCCCAGCTTCCGTTCAGCAGGCCTTTCCCGTCACGTTTATATGTTAATGACTGAATGTCAACCGGCTCATACTCGTCATGCTTCTTTTTTTCTTTCTCATCGGCGCGCTCCGCTGATGTCAGACTGACGGACACAAGCACGGATCTGCCGTCGGGCGCCCATATCGGATCAGATACACCCCAAGGAATATCGGCCGCCTGCTCCGCCTCTCCGCCGGCAGCGTCGATGATGTACAGCTGAGGGATGCCGTTCTCCCTGTCAGAAACAAAGGCGAGGCGCCGTCCGTCAGGCGACCACCGCGGACTTGTGTTTCTATTGTCCCCAAAAGTCCAAGGGTTTGAGATGCCGGATTCTTTGTCATATACCATAATGGCTGAGGAATAGGAATCACGCTTATGATTGACTGTTGTCCGGACGTAAGCGGCTCTTCTGCCGTCACGGGCATATTGCGGGTCTGTCACGGATACGAGAGACGCAATGTCCTCCTCGGTTATGAGTTTTTTCAAATCGTTTCTCCTCCTTTTCTTTTTTATTTCGCTTCTCTAAATAAAAATCCTTCTCCAGAAAAAGAAAGCGTCCTTCTCTGATGGGAAGAACGCTTTTTTATCATTATACACTTTTCACCTGCTCTAAAGGATTCCGTTCAATTACACTTCCTTCTGACGGGACGGTAAGCGCCGCAATCTCACAGTGGGGGAAATGCTCAGAAAGCTGTTTTCTCAGCTCTTCTCCCTTTCCTTTTTCAATCAGGACAAGAATTGTCGGTCCCGCTCCGCTCAGCGCCGTTCCGTAAGCGCCTTTCATTTCGGCCGCATGTTCCACCTTTGAAAGCTCAGGAACAAGCATGGCGCGGTACGGCTGATGGAGGATGTCTTTTCTCATCATTTTCCCGGCGAGCGCCCAGTCATTTGACATGATCGCAGCAACGAGAAGGTTGCTGACGGCGCTTGCTTTAACGGCGCGTCGGTACGGCAGCTCTTTCGGGAGCACGTCTCTTGCGTCCCTGGTCAGAACTTCGTAAAACGGAATCACTGCCACAACGTCGATATCCGCTTCGGCAACACGCACGATATGTGTTTCATCTTCTTCGTGAAGGCCGATCACAAGCCCTCCTGCAAGGGAAGCAGCGGCATTATCAGGGTGCCCCTCTTCAAGACTCGCTAAGTGCAGTTTGTCGCTTTCCGACAGCTGCAGGCCGCATAACTCATCCGCAAGCTCAATGGCGGCGACGATAGCGGCCGCGCTGCTTCCGAGACCCCGCGCAAGGGGGATGTCACTCCACACTTTGACATGGGCGGGCGGCAGCTCTTTCTGATAGCGGTCAGCCGTCCGTTTGGCGACTTGGTAGATGAGGTTGTCCGTTCCTTGAGGGATGCCCGCGACAGTTTCGGTTTCCGCCGAGAACTGCCATTCATCGTTTCGGAAAACCGAAAGCTTCAAATATCTGCTGAGCGCCATCCCGACGGAATCAAACCCGGGCCCTAAGTTGGCGGTGCTTCCCGGAACCGTAATGGAAAACAGCATCTCCGCCTCATTCATACACGCGCCGCTCCATTTAAGTATTCCAGAATACTGTCCTCATCTGTCGGCAGCGTAATCGGTTTTATGTCAGATACGTCTACAGCCGTGTTCGGATCTTTCAGGCCGTTTCCGGTCAAAACTGCGACAACCTTGCTGCCTTTTGGAATTTCACCGGATTTTACCTGTTTCAAAACGCCGGCGATGGATGCACAGGAGCCCGGTTCGGCAAACACGCCTTCTTCACGGGCAATCAGCTGATAAGCGTGAAGAATTTCTTCATCTGTGACTTCATCAATTTTTCCGGCTGATTCCTCCGCAGCGAGCACGGCTTTGTCCCAGCTGGCGGGATTCCCGATTCGGATTGCCGTCGCAACGGTTTCTGGATTTTTAATAACTTCCCCGCGGACGATAGCCGCAGAACCTTCCGCCTCAAAACCGCGCATTTTCGGAAGTCCGGTGCCGTTTTTCTCATGATATTCTTTGAACCCTTTCCAGTAGGCCGTGATATTCCCGGCGTTTCCTACCGGGATCGCCAGAATGTCCGGCGCTTCGCCGAGCTGTTCGCATACTTCAAAGGCCGCTGTTTTTTGCCCTTCAATCCGGTAAGGGTTTACTGAATTCACTAATGCAATCGGTGATTTTCCGCAAATCGACCGGACGATGGCCAGCGCGTCGTCAAAGTTTCCGTCAATCGCAATGATTTCCGCACCGTACATGACGGCCTGCGCAAGTTTTCCGAAGGCGATTTTTCCGTCCGGGATGATGACGATGCATTTCATGCCGGCTCTCGCCGCGTATGCCGCAGCCGCCGCGGATGTGTTGCCTGTAGAGGCGCACATGATGGTATCATTGCCTTCTTCTTTCGCTTTGGCGACCGCCATGACCATGCCGCGGTCTTTAAAGGATCCCGTCGGATTAACGCCCTCTGTTTTCACATGCAGTTCAATTCCGAGCTTTTCGGAAAGCTTCGGCAGGTGAATCAGCGGCGTGTTGCCTTCATGCAATGTCAGGGCCGGCGTCCGATCCGTCACCGGCAGAAATTCTTTATATTGATGGATGAGTCCTTTCCACATTAGCTCCAACCGTTCCCTTCTACGCGATATGTGCTTTTTACTTCTTGTACGACTTCGAGGTCATTTAAGTTTTGCAGAATGTCGCTGAAATCTTCTTCCGATGTATGATGCGTGACGATGACGATTTCCGCGAGGTCGTCGTGGCCTTTGATCGGCAGCTGCAGAATTTTTTCAAAGCTGACGCCGCGCTCTGAGAAGGCCGATGTGATTTTTGAAAAAGAGCCGACCTGGTCTTTGACATGAATTCTTAAAAACTGCTGGGCATAGATATCAGACGGCTGCTTCAGATTTCTTTCAAACTGCGGGGCGACAAAGCTGTTTCCGTTTACGCCGAGACGCATGTTTTTCATGACCGCGACCAGATCGGAAACGACCGATGTCGCAGTCGGCATGCTTCCGGCTCCGGGGCCGTAAAACATCGTTTCGCCGACGGCTTCTCCGTACACGTAAACGGCATTAAACTCGTTATGCACCGCAGAGAGCGGATGATGATCCGGAAGCAGTGTCGGCTGAACGCTGACTTCGATTTTATTGTCATCACGCTGGGCGATGCCGATCAGCTTCATCGTATAGCCGAGCCGTTTGCTGAAGCTGATATCTTCATCCGTAATCCGGGAAATTCCTTTTACTTTGACATCGTCCAGATCAACGTCCATAGAGAAGCCGAGACGGGCTAAAATCGCCATCTTGCGCGCGGCATCGAGCCCTTCTACATCGGCGGTCGGGTCCGCTTCCGCGAATCCGAGATCCTGCGCTTCCTTCAGCACTTCTTCATACGGGCTTTTTTCTTTAATCATTTTCGTTAAGATGAAGTTCGTCGTTCCGTTGACGATTCCCATCATTTTTGTGATCCGGTCAGAGGAAAGGCCTTCTTCGAGCGTGCGTAAAATCGGAATTCCGCCGGCGACACTCGCTTCATAATACAAGTCACAGCCATTTTCCTTTGCGGCGGCTAAAAGCTCTGAGCCATATACGGCGATCAGATCTTTATTTGCGGTCACAACATGTTTTTTCGCTTTCAAGGCGTCAAGAAGATATTGCTTCGTCTGTTCGACACCGCCGATGACTTCAATAATCACGTCGACCTCAGGGTCATCGATTACATCATAGACTTCTGTCGTCAGCACTTCTTTCGGCAGGTCTGCGTCTCGTTTTTTATCAATATCTTTAACTAGCACTTTTTTGATCGTCACCGGACAGCCGACCTGGTGCATAAGCTTATCCTGGTGATCTTGTATAATTTTGACGACTCCGCTTCCCACGGTTCCCAGTCCTAACAGTCCAATACGAATCGCTTCCAAAGAGAAACTCCACCTTTCTTCCTTTTGTCCACTAGAAAAGGACAATTGTTAACCCTTCACAGACATTTAAGTTACAAATATTATATAAGCCCGCATTTGTTTTGACAAGCGGCTGAATATTGTTTCTACGGCTATGAAAACGCTTAACACACTGATATGACAAGATTCCCTATTTTCTAAATATTTTTACGTCATATTTTCTTACGAACTGATTCCTTTTCCGAGCCACGCCACAGGCGGGACAAAAACCTGCGCCGACCTGACATTCATCATGTTGTGACATGTCTGTAAAAACTGTTCATAGCGGGTGCAGTCGGCAAGAATGTAGTCAAGCTGCTCTTCGTAAAACTGTTTTTCAGAATCATGAGAAATGTAATAGCTTTCCACCGTCTCGAAGAAATGGAGCGGAAACAGCAGGCGGCTGTAAAACAGGCGCTTGGAAAAGGAGGATAACGGCGTAACTTGCTCATATTCCTGCAGAAACAAAAAACCATCTTTGAGCAGGTCGTCACGATGATACAAATATGTGCTGCGCATATATTCCGCAATATCACGGGCGGCATGGTCGAATACCCAATCGCCCGGAATGCGGATCAATGATTCCTCCGACCAGGTATCCCGTTCCATCCGCTGATGACAGATTGTCCCCGAGTCTTCTGCGCCGGGATTGTCATCCAGCTCCGTATCCACTAAATATTGAATGGCGTTTTCCGCTAAGCCTGAATAATAAGGAAATGCTTCGATCATTTTCTTTTCGAACGGTTCAAGCGGAGACATATGAATTTTCTGCATCCAGAATGATTCCAGCTGATCCACCCGTTTTCCCCATAAGTCCTTCCATTGGCCGATCCTGCCCGCTTCTTTCACTTCGTACGGAAAACCCCGCCCTTTTCTGTGAAATTCGGCAAGCTCCCCTCCGACAGAAAACGACCGGTTTGAGACGGGAATCGGCGCTTTTAAGAGCGCATACGTTTTGCCTTCGTCCTCAAAGGTCAGTTCTCCTTCCTTCGTAAAGATAAACACTGAAACGTATGGGTCACTTTGTTCTTGTAAATACTGACTCATGTAGTAAAGCTCCGTCAGCTCTGATTGCGAAAACCCGGAAACGGGAATTATAAGAAAGAAGGAATTAGGCGTCTGGAAGCATTGGTATTTCTGATAAACGGAAAGCTGTCTGACGTGGATGCCGTACTTTTCTTTAATGATGCTTTTCATCATAATCACCTGCCTGAAAAATTAGAGCTATTCACATCGTAGTCATACGCCGGCGGAATTATGAATACATATTGTAATCCTTTGAATCAAGTGAAGAAACATCGTACACATCGGAAGGATGTTGTATAAACTAGTAAAAAAAGATTGGGTGAAGCAAATGTCAGAAAAGGAACAACTGAATCAGGTGGAAGCTGTCGCCAGAGCGCGTTTAAAAGAACGGGGGGTTGAGACGGACGATATTGCCGAGCTGGTGTATTTCCTTCAAAAAAAATATCATCCTGATTTGACGATGGAGGTATGCAGGCTCAATGTGGACCGTGTCATCGCAAAACGCGAGGTGCAAAACGCCATTTTAACGGGAATAGAATTAGATGTGCTCGCCGAACAAAAAAAGCTGTCTGAACCGCTTCAGACCATTCTGGCGATTGATGAAAGCCTGTATGGGGTTGACGAGGTGCTCGCCTTCTCTATCGTGAATATATACGGCTCGATCGGCTTTACGAATTACGGCTACATTGACAAAGAAAAACCCGGCATTCTCGGGCGGTTAAATGATAAATCTACGGGCGAATGCCATACGTTTCTTGATGATATCGTCGGCGCAATCGCAGCAGCGGCTTCAAGCCGGCTTGCTCACAGCGCCAGAAATACAGAATAAGGACGGCCGTCATGGCCGTCCCTTTTTTTATAGATGTTCAATCCATTCGGTTAAAGAATCAATCGCATATGTCGGCTTCTGGTCGTAATCTGCCATATGCTCACGCTTTGTCACGCCGGTGTGAACCAGCAGCGTATCCATGCCCGCATTGATGCCGGCCATAATGTCCGTTGCATAGTTATCGCCGACCATGAGTGTTTCGGAAATATCCGTTCCGAGCACACGCATCGCCTGTTCCATAATAATGGATTCAGGCTTGCCGATAAAGACAGGTTCAACGCCCGTTGACACCGTCAAAACGGATGTGAGCGAACCGTTCCCTGGTAAAAGCCCTCTTTCAGTCGGAATGGCGACGTCGCCGTTTGTTGAAATGAACCGGGCGCCGTTTCTGATCGCAAGGCATCCCGTTGCCAACTTTTCATATGTAATGCCGCGGTCGATTCCCACAACGACAAAGTCCGCGTTTTCTTCTCCGAAGCTCAGCCCGTTTTCTTCAATGGCCTGACGGATGCCTTCTTCGCCGATCACATACACCGACGCGTCTTTTTTCTGCTGGGCGATATGCTGCGCAGTCGCCATGCTCGTCGTGAAGACCTGCTCTTCAGATGCCGGAATGTCAAAGCTCATCAGCTTGTCCGCCACCTGCTTCGGCGTCCGGGAAGAATTGTTCGTCACGAATAAATACGGAATGCCGCGCGCTTTAAGCGTTCTCACGAATTCACACGCTTCTTCGATTTTTTCCGTCCCATTGTACATTGTGCCGTCCAAATCTATCAAATATCCTTTATAATCCTTCATACTCAACACTCCTGTGGATTTTCTCACTCTTTGTTATTTAAATGCGGAAACAGGCCCTAATTCTGTTTCCAGGTAGGTTCTTACACGGGCCGGAAAGGCTTTCAGCACATCTCTGTTTGACGTGATCAGCGTAAACAGCTCCTGATGGTCGGCATACTGATATTCCTGGACAAGCTGCTTTCTGGAAGAGATCAGCTGCTTCAGCTTATTCCCTTCATCCTCAGCTACCACCTTTTCATCCGTCAGAATATCCATGATGTCGTCATAACTGCCCGGATCGCGCATGATAAAGCCGTCAATCATATCATTTCCGACATCGAGAATGCATTCGATCATAAGATGGCTGATCCGCTCAAGCGCCCTTTTTTCGATTTCGCTCTGCCATGCAGGCGTGCTGTCAAACAGCGCCAGCTGGGTCTCAAAAAAACGGAGTGTTTGTTCGATATTATTTCTGTCAACAAAATACACGTGACAGCATCCCCTTCTGCATCAATTATTTTCTGATTCGTTTTAAAACAAAATACGCGCAGCCGAAATTGCAGTATTCGTAAATGTATTCGTCCAATGTGCTGATTTTCGTTTCAAAGGTTGCTTTTTGATTCTGGTCATCAAAGAAGCCTTTGAGCCGCAGCTGACTGTATCCCCAGTCTCCCACAATGTAATCATATTTATTTAATATGTCCGAATAGCGGGCTTTGAACGCTTCTTCATTAAAGCCGTTTTTAAAATCGTGTACGAGTTCAAACTCGGCATTTTGAATAAGAATCATGTCTTCACCTCTTTTATCACTCTTTACTATCATAATTCATTGACTTCTGTCCATCAATTGCAAAATGAGACGGTTCGGACGGACGGAGAATTTTTCCTCTTTATATCCAGTGTAGCGGTTCAGACGATCCTTATTCAAGAATGACTTTTTCCCTGCAAAAACGGCTCCATCACAAAAAACCCAAAACCTGCGGCGTTTTGGGTTTTTTCGGCTTATCTTATGCTTGGGCCTGACGTTTTTTAGACGCTTCGTTCACTTGTTCATCCGCATGGTAGGAAGAACGGACAAGCGGGCCTGCTTCACAGTGGCTGAAGCCTTTTTGCATCGCGATTTCTTTCAGTTCGGCAAATTCGTCCGGATGATAATATTTTTGGACTTTTAAATGTTTTTTCGACGGCTGCAGGTATTGGCCGATCGCCATGATGTCGACATTGTTCGCAAGCAGGTCGTCCATCACTTCAATAATTTCTTCCTTCGTTTCGCCGAGACCGATCATAATGCTTGATTTCGTCGGGATGTCAGGCTGCATTTCTTTCGCACGGCGCAAGAATTCCAAAGAACGGTCATATGTTGCGCGGGCCCGGACTCTCGGTGTCAGGCGGCGGACGGTTTCAATGTTGTGGTTCAGAATATCAGGACGGGTATCCATTAATGTTTTCAGGTTGTCGTAATTTCCGCCCATATCGGATGGCAGCACTTCAATTGTCGTGAACGGGCTTTTTCTGCGGATCGCCCGGACCGTTTCCGCAAAGACGCCTGCTCCGCCGTCTTTCTGATCATCACGCGCTACGGCCGTGATGACGGCGTGTTTTAAATTCATCAGCGCGACGGAATCAGCTACGCGTTCCGGTTCCTGCAGATCCAGCTCAGTCGGCAGTCCCGTTTTTACAGCGCAGAAGCGGCATGCTCTCGTACAGACGGAACCGAGAATCATGAACGTCGCCGTACGTCTGACAGCCCAGCATTCATGGATGTTCGGGCATTTTGCTTCTTCACATACGGTATGCAGATTATTTTCACGCATTAATTTTTTCAGACCCGTATAGTTTTCATTCGTGTTCAGCTTTATTTTGAGCCATTCCGGCTTTCTCAGATGCTCGTCTTTCTTTGCCATTTCCCCATCATCTCCATTATCCCTTTATTCATGTTCGTGTGCGAAAAATTTCTATTTCACGATGGATATAAAACTTGCGGATTTCTATTCAATAGTCACTTTAACATAGGAAAAATTTCTCGACAAGGGAAGAGAATTACTTACATTTTCTCGGATTGTTGCCGCAAACTATGTGTATTCAATCCTGAAAGGAGATCATGTTGTGAAAGTTCTGTTATCTGCTCTTCTCCTTTTATCAGTTTTCTGTCCGGCTGCAAGCGGGAAAGAACAATCGGCTCCTGTTTACGGCGAACGGATGCAGTTGTACCGCAAAGCCGAAGCAGTCACGCAGATTCCTTGGTATGTGCTTGCGGCGGTTGATCAATATGAAGAAAATGTCCGCTCGAACCGAAAGGATCTGCCGGAAAAAGCGGGAATCATCAGCATTTATATTCCGGATCATTTGTGGAGCGGCCCTGAAAATCCAAATCCTAAGGACGATGCGCCTCTCAGCATTAAAGTATTTGACGGGATCGGCCTGGACGGCGACGGCGACGGAAAAGCCGAGGTAAGCAATGATGAGGACATTCTTTATACATTTGCACAGTATTTAGCGGGATTCGGAACGGATCTTGACCATATCCGCATCGGCCTCTGGAATTATTACCGCCGTGATCAGACGGTCGGCATTATCACCGAATTCATGACACTGTTTAAAACGTTCGGCCGCCTTGATCTCGGAGAGCACGCCTTTCCGCTTCCCGTGAAGACGGATTACAGCTACCGCAGCACGTGGGGCGCCGCACGGGGTTTCGGCGGGCGCCGGATTCACGAAGGAACGGATCTGTTCGCTCATTACGGGCTCCCTGTCAGATCGACCTGCTACGGTATTGTTGAAATGAAGGGCTGGAACCGTTTCGGCGGCTGGAGAATCGGCATCAGGGATATCAATAACACGTATCACTACTTCGCTCACCTGAACGGCTTTGCAAAAGGTGTGCATAAAGGCCGGATCGTCAAACCCGGAGAGGTGATCGGCTCTGTCGGCAGTTCCGGATACGGACCGCCGGGCACCGCGGGAAAATTTCCGCCGCATCTTCACTACGGGATGTATAAAGATAACGGCAGATCGGAATGGTCTTTTGATCCGTATCCTCATTTAAGGGCATGGGAGCGTAAAGAAATCCGCAGGAAAAAGTAAACACACAGCCGCCAGGAAAAATTGCGGCTGTGTGTTTTTATTTATCTTTCTTCTGTTTTTCATTCGGCAGCTGGACGGAAGGCGTCACACCTGACCCGCCGCTTCCGTTATAAAACTGCGGCACCTCTCCTTGAATCGCTTTAATGGAGACCGGAATATTATTTGTCACGACTGATGTCTTACTGGCAAACGGAATAATGACCTTTACTTTAATTTCTACAAAGATGCTAATATCGATCAGGGCATTGTTAATGCCGTACGGCTTTATTTTTGTTTTCACATCAGTTAACGCATCGCCGATCAGGTTAAAGCGCACGGGGATTTTCGGTCCGAGATTCCCGAGAATGCTGTTTCCCGTGACCTGCCCTAAAGGGATGCTAATCATAATTTCATCGGCCGTTTTCGCGCCTTTTTCCGTTTCATGCTGCTTATTGTTCGACTCCGCTTCCTTCAGATGAGCCTGGAGCTGCTTTGTCACTTTCGCCTTCATACTGTTGACCATTTGTGTATTAAAATCCATCGTTGTGACTTTTCCGTTTTCATCCGTTTTCATATCGACCATATCTTTCACATTGTCGCTGTGAGACATGTATTCTTCAATGGATTCCGTAATGACCTCTGTCGCCACCCGTTTGGTTTCCATTTCTCCGATGTTCATCAGCACCGGTTTGATTGAGGAGTTGATCATCCAGAGGCTGATGACCGTCGATATGATAAAAAAAGCAAACGACAGAAGAAGCACATATCGAAAAGGCAAAGGCCCTCTCTTGCGAAGAGCGCTCCGGTATCTAGGCAAGAAAAATCCCCCCTTACATATCACAATGTATGCTTGTAAGAGGGGACATAGTATTTTATTTTCACTCTTAAAAAGTCCCGCTTACCTTCACTCGGGTGAAATGGAACGGCGGACAGCTATATGACATTACCGCTGCCGCGCGAGCTTCCAGGCGAGCAGATCTCTTAAAAACTCCGGCATAAAGTATTGTTTTTCTTTTGAATCGCGGATGTAAGGGAACAGCTTTCCGAGTGTAAACATATCGAGAACGGCAACCGAGTATATCCGCTCCGGATCAATCTCTTCTCCGTTCACTTTCACATTGAGGAGATGCGTCACACCGTCTTCAAGAATGCCGGCCTCTGCCTCCGCTCCGGCATATACCATCCTGCCCATCACTTCCCCGCGGAAGCCGAGACCTTTTATCCGCAGCTGCTCCATTTGTTCCGAGGCGGCCTGGCTGATTGTTTCCTGGAGTTCCCTGCCTGAAAGACGAACGGCCACCGGATTGATCGGATGAGGGCAGATACGGTGCAGGTCAAGCTTTGTGACAGGCCCCTTCTGTAAAGGCCCCAAAATGACGCCTGAATTCACCATGCTGACTTCACAGCCGCACCAGCTTTTCAGCGCTTCGGCTAATAGAAGCGGGAGCGGCGATTCCTCAAACCACTTCACGCCGGCTTCTTCATTCAGATTGGCGACTTGTACGGAGAGCAGGTTTTCCGCTTCCCGTTCTTTCTCTTTCAGAAAAGCCGCCGTATCTTCAGATTCCCCGTGCCAATCAGCCATTTTCTGTACAGATGCCTGTTTGTTGACAATGGTTCGTGATTCACTTTCTATCGTCAGCTCGACACAGCCGACATAGTTCCCGTATTTCTCCGCACATGCAAGCAATACGCCGTTTATGTCCTGTCCGTCCTCAAGAAGGTGGTGCGTATGTGATTCAAGAATGACATCGATGTCCGGAAATTTTTCCGCTGCGGCCCGGTCATCGATCAGGCCTAAATGAGAAAGCAGAATGATGATGTCCGCTTTGCCCTTGATATCGTCAAGTGATTCTTGAATGCTTTTTTCCGCATTCGTCACTGTCCAGCCGAGTTTTTGATAGACGGGATAATACGGCACCGTGACGCCGAGTATGCCGGCGGTCATCCCGTTTTTCAGCGTTTTAATCACGTAGGGCTCGGCCCATTCCGGCCGCTGTCCGTCCGCGTCAAACAGGTTGGACACAATGACGGGAAACGCAGCATGGGTATATAAACCCGCCAGCTCATCGTGAGGCAGCGTAATTCCTTCATTATTCCCGACGGCAGCCGCATCAATCTCAAGCCGGTTTAACAAGTCGACATTCGCTTTGCCGAAGGTCGCTTCCGTTATCATTTGGAATCGGTCCATATGATCGCCGATGTCAAATACGAGTGTTTCCTCCCCGTTTTTTTCATGCTCACTTCTCTTCTGCTCAATATAATGTACGATTTTCGGCCAATTTTCGAAATGGCTGTGCAAATCATTCGTATGATATAAACGGAGCTTCTCTAACATACCATCTCTCCTACCTTTTAGCTGAATATCCCTTGATAAATCAATTCACAGCCGATCAAAATCAAGACGACCCGCATGAAAAGCACGATCGTTTTCGTCTGCACCCGCTTATTGACCCACGCGCCCATTTTGCCGCCGAACCACGCGCCCGGAACGAGGCACAGCGCATACAGCCAATTGACATGGCCCTCTGCGATATGTGACACGGAACCCGTCACGGAGGATAAGAAAATAATGAGCATTGACGTCGCCACAGCCACTTTCGGCGGGAACAAAAATAACAGCATCATGGCCGGAACCATAAGAGAGCCGCCGCCAATGCCGAAAAGACCGCCCAATAAACCGACGAAAAAGGCAATCACGATACCGGTGAAAATACGGTACGAATATGTATAAAGCTCACCTGATTCATCCTCATATGTCCGGATCATGCCTTTATGCGCTTTATTGACCGGTTTTGCTTTCGCCTTCAGCATTAATGTAATGGAAATCAAAATCATAAAAAGTCCGAACCAGACGGAAAACGTATGCGCATTAAAAAGTTTAGACAAATACGCGCCGATGATGCTTCCCGGGCCGGAACCGATAAAAAAGATCAGTCCGCTTTTGTAGTCAACGGTTTTATATTTCATATAGGCCAGAGTTGATGACAGTCCCGTAAAAATAATCACCAAAAGGGACGTGCCGATGGCTGTCTGCGGTGTTACGTCATGAAAAAACGGAGTCATCGTGCTTAAATAGAGCATCGCCGGCACGATGATAATTCCTCCCCCAAGCCCGATCAGGCTGCCGACCGTTCCCGCGATAAATCCCAATATGATCAAAATAAGATAAGACATGTGTCTTGAAACCTCTTTTCTAGCTGAATAGGTCGAGCTGCTTCGGAGCAAGCCCGGTATATGAGATATCTAACATTTCAAGCATCTCAAGCCCGTTATCGGCGGCGTCTCCGCCTGAGTTATTGTTGAAGAGCACATACAGATTGCGCGACTGTTTTTTCAGCTCCTGAAGATTGTTTTTCCAATCTTTGAGCTCCTGTTTGTTATAGCGGTATAAATATCTGACCTCACGCCAGTTTTGTCCGCCGTCTGGTTTGATCCAGCCCTGCTTGTTCCGCCCGTGAAAACGGACAAGCGTTTTTTCTTCATCCGTTGCTTTCAGGACGGTCGGAATGCTGCCCTCGCCGATTTGCGGCTCGTCACATATGCTGTGAATCCAGCCTTCCTCCTTCATAAAGGAAAGCGTCTGTTCATAAAATGGCGGGGAAAACCAAGACCGGTTGCGGAATTCAAGCGCGCACGGAATATCGCCCATCTGCTGCCTGCACCATCTTAAATATGCGACGTTTTCTTTCTTGCAGTCAAACCACGGCGGGAATTGGAACAGCACCATAGCAAGCTTTCCATGCTCTATATACGGCGATAATGACAGCTTAAACGCCTCAAACATTTCTTCCTTCGATTCAAAGGGAATATCGCCGCGCTGATGGCCCGTCATTCCTTGATATGCCTTAATGACAAATTGAAAAGATTCCGGCGTCTCTTTGACCCATCTTTCATTATTACGGGCGGGCTGTATCGCGTAAAAGCTCGCGTCCAGCTCAACGATGGGAAAATGGGAGGAATACACCTGCAGTTTTTGCGGGCCCGCTGTTTTCGGCGGATAGATGCTGTCATGATCCCCCCACCCCGTCAGTCCGATATAAATCACAATCCTTCACCTCTCACTCTAGTTTATCACAGGTGTTTTTCTCTTTCCGTTTCCATGTTTTTTCTGAATGCACTTTTCAGGAACCGGTATTGGTGTTCATTGGTGTCCGAAAATGCCTCATCTCTGGAAGAAAGAATGTGCTGATAGACGATCGGCTCTGAAAACTGACCGCTCGTGAAATCATATATCTCCCCGTCTATTCGGTTATAAAAATGCCAGCTTGTGCCGGTTTTTGTTTTGAGAATGTCACCGCCGTAAACATCTTGGATGACTAAAGCCGTTACGCCGCACTGGCCTTTGGCCGGGCAATCTTCCGTCCATTTTGTACTAGTCTTGCGCGACCAGGATGCCGTTAATATGTTCAAGATTTGATTATACAATGTGTTTTACTCCTTTTTATAAAAAGATACCACGAGACCCGCTTTCCAAACGACAAAAAAAGCCGATTCTCATCAGAGAATCGGCTCTTTTATTTCAGAAGGCTTCAGGAATGTTCCGAAAGCCCCGTTCTGCTTACCCACGCCATCCTGGTACACACAGCGCCCCTTGCTGTAGGTCACAGCAATTCGGTATGGAAAGGTGCGGCCTTCATACAGGCTTTGCTTATGTTTGGAAAACATCGTTTCTTTTGTGACGGTAAAAGGTTCCGGCCGGACAATGGCAAAATCAGCGTCAAATCCCTCTTCAAGCCGCCCTTTATTCGTTAAACCGAAGCGCTCGGCAGGTGCTTCGGCCGTCCATCGGGCCACATGTTCAAACGGAATCCCATGATCGAGCGCTAATTGAATCATGCCGAGAAGCGTAAATTGGCCTCCGCTGATCCCGCCCCACGACAGAAACATATTATCCTCGCGTTTCAAAGACGGATGACAGGGAGAATGATCCGAAGACACCATATCAATCAGGCCCTCAGCCAAAACTCCGATCAATTCCTCTTTATCAGCCTCTGAGCGGAGCGGCGGGGCGCATTTGGCGCCCGCCCCTTTTTTGAGGAAGTCTTCAAAGCTGAATAATAAGTAGTGCGGACACGTTTCAACGGTGACATCCAACCCGTCTTTTTTCGCCTGCTGAATGGAGAGCACGGCCCGTTTCGTGCTGATATGTACAAAATGAAGCGCGCATCCCGTCGCTCTTGCATATTCAATCGCCCGCTGCACAGCCTCGCATTCGGCTTCTTCCGGACGTGAGGAAGCGTAAGCGCGGGCATCAATTTTCCCTTGGAGCGCGTACTCGGCTTCAAGGAATCGGGTGAGGGCGTCGCTTTCTGCGTGCAGGGCCAAAATCTTGCCGCACGCCGCGATTTCCTTCATTCCCTTTAAAAGAGTCCGTTCATCGGCTGATTGAAATTCATCCGTTCCCGATTTAGACAGAAACGCTTTAAACGCGATTGCCCCCGCTTCTGCCATCGGCCGGATATGTTCGGTATATCCGGGCATCAAACCGCCCCAAAGCGCAAAATCAACCGCTGACTTCCGTTCGGCGATTTCCGCCTTTGCCAGCAGGTTTTCAGCAGTTACCGTCGAAGGGATGCAGTTAAGCGGCATATCAAAATAAGACGTACAGCCGCCGGCAGCCAGCATGTTTGAGCCGGTTTCAATGCCTTCCCATTCTTCGCGGCCGGGTTCATTGAAATGCACGTGACAATCGACCGCGCCCGGAAACACATACATGCCGTCCGCCTGCACCACTTGTTCCGCGTTTTCGTCAATGCCGGGCCCGATCAAAGCAATTTTCCCGTCCTTGACGGCGATATCAGCCCGCTCTGTTCCGCCTTTTCGCACAGCTTTCGCACCCTTTACAATTACGTCATAGGCCATTTTATCTTCCTCCCTGTAAGGATGACGATTTTCTGTCAGTTTTTATCACAACATGCGTCTATGATTGCCAGTTTACTGCTACTATGATCGTAATACATCAGCAAAACCGCTATTATTTTTGATGATTTTTATTCATATTAACCAATGGTTGTCTTTAGAACCTGAAAGGAGATTGACTGATGAACATTTATGACGTGATGAAGATTCCCGCTTATGAGCGGGCCGCATTAATCGCAGGCAGATCCGGCGGCTGGAGGGAGGTGCAGCACGTCAACATGATGGATGCGCCGGACATCGCTGATTTTTTACATAAAAACGAATTGCTCGTCACGACGGCTTACCACTTGAAGGACCGCCCGCAGCTGTTGAAAGATTTGATCCGCCTCATGGCAAAACGGGGCTGCGCGGGACTGGGGATCAAAACGAAGCGTTATCTTGATGTCATTCCGAAAGATGCCGCGGAGCTTGCCGACCGGTATGAATTTCCGATTATTGAGCTGCCGGAAGACATCAGGCTCGGAGATATCGTCAACGCCACACTGAGCCATATTCTTGATATGCGTTCAAATGAGCTGCAGCAGGCCATTTACGCCCACAAAAAATTCACAAACCACATCATGAGCGGCAAAGGGCTTCAATCCCTGCTTAAGAAACTCTCAGACATTCTCCGGCTTCCCGTGCTGCTTTTGGATCAGCATACAAAACTCTTATCATCGTCCCACCGCATACCCATTGACACGTCTTTATTGAAAAACATCTGTTATTCCCTTTCCGGGCCTTATTTCACCTGCTTTTCCATGCTGTCCGACAAAAAGGCGTATTCTGTCCTGCCGATTCTGAATGTTGAAAAAAACTGCGGTTATCTGGTGATTCCGGAGCTGGTGCAGACCGCTGATAAAGGCATGATTTTGACAATTGAACAGGCGGCCAACGTCATTTCCTTTGAACTGTTGAAAGAAAATGCCGTCAAACAATTCAGCAGACGGGCGCGCAATGAATTTTTCAGCAATTTCATCGACCGCTCGTTTACCGGCCATGAAGAAATCAAAAGCCGTGCCAAAGAATTCCGGCTCCGCTGGGATCAAAAATACATGTGCATTTGCGGAAAACTTGACCGAAATGAGAAAACGATCAGCTTTACCGAAAATCAGCTCGTTTCTGATCATGTATTTGATCTGCTTGAAGGGGAGCTGTCATCCTTTCCGTTTCCCCCTCATCTCTTTATTAAAGGAAATGTCGGTATTCTTTTAATTGAAGCGACAGACAGCTGGAATGAAATGCACGCGTCTGTCATCAGCTTTTTGGAGCAGTTTCAAAAGCAGGTCCGGGCGCAGTTTAAACGGACTGTCTCCTTCGGCATCTCAAACATATGCCAAAAGCTGATCGACGTCCCTGACGCCTTTACCGAAGCTTCAGACGCCATTTCATCCGGGCATTTGTCCAGAAGCGCGGAGTTTATTCAAATCTATCATGCCAAAGACGTGCCGGAGCTGCTCCGCCTGCTTCCCGCGGAAGATGTGAAGAAGTTTTACGAAGCCACCCTCCAAAGCCTGGCCGACCGGCAAAAGGAGGACCAGAGCCTGCTTCATACGCTGTCTGTTTACCTGGAGACCCACTGCCAGATTTCAGAAACGGCTAAGCGCCTGTACGTCCATCGAAATACGGTGATCTATCGTTTAGAAAAATGCGAGGAACTGCTCGGCAAAAGCTTAAAAGATCCGGAGACGACGATGCGCCTGCGGCTCGCGCTGAGAATGCAGCGGCTGATCGGTTAAGGAATCGTTAGAGACAGGGATGCGGGTGTTCTCCCGCATCCTATTTAAGGTGGATTCATTCAGCTAAATTCTCAAAATGCTGCCATCAAAATCCTAACGAGTATCCTTTCAGGAAGCCGTGAGCGGCCTTCTCAATTTCTGTAGCTGTCATGAAATCCCCGTGAGCATCCACTGTGTCCGGCTCATAAACGATACCGTAAACAAGTTTTTGTGCATCTGCTTCTTTCGCAAGGATCTTTACTTCCTTGTGAAAGTTCGGATGTTTTTCTGATTTCATAAAATAGAACTGCTTTTGATTAGCAGCCTTGTCTACATAAGAAACATGTGTGGTTTTGCTTAGCAGCTCTCTCGATGTTGTTTACCTACTTTCAAGAAAAAACACCATTAAACCTAATGGTGTTGTGTTTACTCTGGACTTTGTTCTTGTAGTTTGTCTTCATTACTTATATTTAAAGCTAGGTTTGCCAAAGTTTCCTCCCTTTTTTGTTCATCTTTTATTTGAGAGATTAGAAAATTACTGAAATAAAAATGATGTGTATTAACAATCCTATTATGAAATTCAGTTAAAGAGTTAATTGAATTAGTATGCATTTTCAAGTAAATAGCTGCTATAAAGTTAGAGAGTATTCCTGCAAGCGCACCAGTTGCCGCTACTATTATTTTATTTTGCGGATTACCCAATATATTACCCGATATCAAATAGAGGGTTATTCCTATAAAAACGAAACCCAGAACAATACAACTGATCCCAACCCAAAACACAAAAGAGTTTTGTCTAAGATTAAGGTCATAATATCTTTTCAATTGTAAATCATGTTGCTTAAAAAGAGTCTCACTTCTATTTTTCAGAGAATCATCACTCTGCAGTAAGTCAATTTCCCTTTCAATATCATATATCATAGTGGTTAATCGTTGATCTAGCATGACATGTGCCAAAACACTTAAAGTGATACCTATTAAAAAGCAGCTTAAACTCACCATAAGATTAAGTTCTGATCTAGTAGTTACAGAAAAAAAAACTAAACCAAATATTGCATAAAACATTCCACATATAAAGAACACAGCTTTTCTTTTTTTTGCCTTAAGTTCTAATAATGTCTTTTCCCTCTCAAGGTATTTAAGATCACTTTGTCTATTACTACTTATTATTTCTGACTCACTCTCTCTTGGACTAAACGAATTTCCCATTTTATAACCTCTTTACTTTTTTTATAAAGTAAAGAGGTTATAAATAAAATGGTTATATGATACATTTTTAACATTAACGATATTTATTCCATATTTGCTAAAGCTTCACTCCGAATCTTTTCTTTTTCGTCAGCTGACAAGCCTAAAACCTTGTTGTCTACCACAGGCGATAGAACGCAGTGACAACTAACCCGCTCAGCGGCGGAAAGCTTTGTGTCTCGCTGATACATACAGGTTTCGCTGCTTCCTGGTATCTTGAATTCTTCGTCAACACCAACAGTCGAACACATCAAGACCAAAAACCGCTTATGACAGGCCGTGCAAGGGGATTTTATAAAATTTCCGAAAAAGGAGGGACGGTTCCCCTCCGTGAATCGTAATGAAGCCTCGTGTGTTGGCTAATGGCTGTCTGGATAATGGTCTCACTGTCATCCTGGAATAATCACTTACTTCTATAAGTCTTTCTTTTTAACAGAAACCGCAGATATAGCAGCAGAAATAGCTATCCGCTCCGCTTCTTATGCACTCTCTGTAACATGGAGAATTATAAAAAGGAGGGCGCGCGGAAACATAGGGGGAGCTCCCTGAATGGGTCAATTGATGGGGCCATGGATAAGAATTAAATTCTTGCCGCTGATACAAATGGAATGACGGGTAATAATACAACATTTTCAACTCCTTTTCCGTACACCATATTGTACTTACCGACATCCTTTTTAGATGATTGTCTCTTGCATAATTGTGTGTTGGCCTAATTGCGGGCTTTGATCTGCAAAATTCGTGCAGGGGAACCATCACAACATCTTCCGTGAGAGGTTTTATAAGCTAACCTCTCCTTGTTGTCACCAATCAACCCCTACACCCGGCTGAACGGTTCGTATTATCCCAATGACCCGTTTAGGCAGACTGTTCTCACTCTGCATGCGAAACAGCAAATACCAACACCGCTGCTTTTTCCCTTTCTTCATTTACGCCGATCTATGTTGTTCCCGCCTGACTGCCTTCTTTTTTGATCAACTTCCGGCAGATCAAATTCGTCAGACTCCTCAAGAGATAAAGCTGGTTTTACTATATCTACACCTGTTCCGGTTTCCATTCGCGCTATGCTTGAGCATACGGAACAACTGATTTCCCTATAATTCACAATGGCGTTCGATATGATTTTCCCTCTATGCGCATCTCTGCAATTTCAGAGATGCAGACAGCCGAAGAATAAACGACAATAGCAAAAAGCCTCCGGATACACGGAGGCTTTGATTCTTATCCTTGCTGCGTGAACGGCCGTGTCTGTGTCTTTTTGCCCCAGCCAAGCGCGGCCAGAAAACTGATGGCGAGAATGGCCGCTCCCAGCATATACGGAAATTCCATATTTAAATCAAAGAGAAAACCGGCGGCTGACGGTCCGGCGATATTCGCTAAGCTGATGAATGAGGTGTTCATCCCTCCGGCAAACCCCTGCTGGTCACCGGCAAGCTTCGACAGCATCGTATTAACCGCCGGCCGGAGCAGCGATGTCAGCGTCAGGAAAAAGATTGCCGCGGCAAAAACGGCCCAATATGAACCCGCAAACCGGCACCACACAAGTCCTGCAGCAGCCCCGATCAACGTCACGTTAATCACGCGTTTTTCCCCGAACTTGCGGACGAGATAACTGACGCCGACCGCCTGCACAAACACGCCGATGAGACCCGCAGCCGTAATAATAAAGGCAATATCAGACGCTTTAAATCCGTGTTTATGGTCAACGTAAAGGCCGAAAACGGATTCAAAGTTCATAATTCCGAAGTTCAGCACAAAAACCAGAATCAGCATAAACGCGAACGGCGATTTGAGCGCGCGTGACATTTGCTTAAACAGATGCTCACGTTTTTCCGTTTTTGCCCGGGCTTCCAGCTGCTTTTCACGTCCCAGCGTTTCGGGCAGAAAGAAAAATGAAAGCACACTTGAAAAGCAGGCAAGACTTGCAGACACGATGAACGGCACAGACATGCCATAATGAACCAAATAGCCTCCGACACCGGGCCCGATGACGACACCGAGCGTCATCGCCGCGCTGAACAGCCCCATTCCTTTCCCGCGTTCTTCTTCGGTCGTAATATCCGCTATGTAAGCGAACATTGACGGCATTAAAAACGCCGCGCCCATTCCGCCCAAAAGGCGGGATGCGAACAATTGCCACAGGCTTCCGGCAAAAGCGAAGATCAATTGTGACACGGCAAAGGCGGCGATGCCGAAAATAATCAGTTTCCGCCGTCCGTACTTGTCGGTTATTTCCCCGGCAATAGGCGCAAATAAAAGCTGTGTAAGCCCCGCCGCCGCAACAAGCAGACCCATCGTGCTCCCCGTCGCGCCGAATTCGGTAATATAGGTGGGCATAATCGGAATAATCAATCCGATTCCAAGCATCGCAATAAACATATTCAGCATTAAAATTGACAATCGGCCTATGTACGCCATGATTTCTTACCTTCTCCCCAGACAAACAGATGATCATTCCATATTTGTCATTTTTTATACCATTCAGTATAACGGGCAAAAGGGAAAAAAGTCCAGATGATTTCAATCTCGTTTTCAAGTCTCATGACAGCACACCGGTTTCAGCCGGCAGATCATATATGTTAAGGGCCGCCTGCAGCGCTTCCCCGGCTTTAACGGCAACTCCGTGTCTGATCAGAACCGCTTCAAGTCCGGCCAGCACAAACAGCACATTTTCCTTTCTGCAGCTGTAGCCCATCGTTCCGATTCGCCAAATTTTACCCTGCAGCGGACCGAACGAGCTGGCGATTTCAATTCCGAATTGAGACAAAAGCATCCTTCTGATCGATTCGCCGTCTGCTTCCGGCGGAATCTTCACACATGTGACGACAGGCAGCTTCGCCTCCGGATCGCCGAATAAATCAAGGCCCATCGCTGCAAGTCCCGCCGTAAGCGCTTTTTCATGACGCCGATGCCTGCGGAACCGTTCTTCAAGTCCTTCTTCCAGGACAAGACGCACACCCTCCCGCAGCGCATAAAGCATTGCTGTCGCTTCTGTGTGGTGATTCAGCCTTCTTTCACTCCAATAATCTTCGAGCTGGCTCAGATCAAAATAGTTGCTCGTAATAGGCCGATGACCGGACAGCATGTTACCGTCAGCCGCCGTCGCAATGCCCCGTTCTACCTTTTTACGCGCGGCAATGACAGCGGCCGTCCTGTCATTATAAGTAATCGGCGCCATTCCGGAAGGGACCGATAGGCATTTTTGCGTTCCCCCGATGACTGCGTCAATCTTCCACTCATCCGTTTTTACGGAGCAGCCTCCGATCGTGGCCACGGCATCCACGATAAAGAGTGCGTCTTGGGCGCGGCACGCTTCCCCGATTTCTTTCAGCGGGTGAATCCGCCCCGTTGATGTTTCTCCGTGCACCATAGCGACGATTTTCGGGGAAATCTTTTTCATCTCGCTGATAATCTCTTCAGGCCGGAAGACCGTTCCCCATTCACACTCGATCGTATGAACATCCGCTCCGTATCGCTCGGCGATTTCAGTCAGCAGGTATCCGAAGCGTCCGTATATCGGAACGAGCATGCTGTCGCCCGGTTCTATCACACTTGCGAGAACAGCCTCAATCCCCGCTCTTGATGTGCCGTCAATCGGATAGGCCCAGCGGTTTTCCGTTTGAAACAATTCACGGAGCATTTGCATCGTTTCGTTCATGATGCCGGTAAATGCCGGGTCAAACTGGCCGATGATCGGAGCGCCCATCGCCCTCAGCACTCTCGGTTCAGCTTCTGTCGGTCCCGGTGTCATAATCGTTCTTTGCGGAATGCACAATTCTTTTCTGGTCGGCACGCCGATTCCCCCTTTACGTTAATAAGCAAGTTTATGTAATACATTCGCCAGCGTAAGGACGCCGGTTTCAAGCTGATGTGCGGGTGTGAATTCGAGCGGCGAGTGGCTGATTCCGCCACGGCTCGGCACAAACAGCATGCAGGCCGGAAAGGTTCTGCCGAGCATCTGGGCGTCATGTCCCGCTCCGCTTACGATCTTCTCCGGGTCCGCCCCCTGCTCTTTTGCAGCCTCTGCTGCGGTTCGTGTCAGTGTCTGATCCATTTGAACCGGCTCTATCCTCATATATTCATCAATAAAGGGTCTGACTCCTTTGCTGCGGCTGATGTATTCAACAATCGATACCAGTTTCTGATGAAAGGCTGCCAGCACGTCTTCCTGCCGGTGGCGAATATCAACGGAAAACTGGATACGGCCCGGAATGACATTCGCCATATTCGGTTCAACCGTCATTTTCCCGCACGTCAGACGGAGCTCTTCCGGCTGTCTTTCCGCTGAAAGCATCAGTTCGTGGATGATGCTGCTTCCCGCCGCGAGCGGGTCTTTCCGCCATTTCATTGAAGTGGTGCCGGCATGGTTGCATTCACCGTCAAGCGTAACGGTATAGCGTCTCTGTCCGGCAATCCCGGTGACAATCCCGATATCCTTTCCTGATCGTTCAAGCGTTTGCCCCTGTTCAATATGAATTTCCAGAAAGGCACTAATATCAGTGCGCAGCGGCGCTGGATAACAGCCTGCACCGAAGCCGTTCTGCCGCATGGCTTCTCTCAGAGAAATGCCGGACGCGTCTTTCGGCGTTTCCGCATCTGAAAGCGAGAAAGCACCGGTGATATTGCCTGAGCCCCAATAGGTGATGGGAAAACGGCTCCCTTCCTCTTCACAGAGCGACACAGCCTCCAGCGTTTTTTTCGGACGCCCGCACGTCTCATGCAAATGCCGGATCGCCAGCATGCCCGCCAGCAAGCCGAACGCACCGTCATATTTTCCGCCGTCAATAACGGTGTCAATATGCGATCCGGTCAGAATCACCTCATCAGGCGATTCTGTGCCGTTCAGCCGGCCGAACACGTTACCGACATCGTCAAATGCCGTTTCCAGCCCGAACGCCTCCATTTTCTTTTTGACGGCAAGCTGGGCGTCCATCCATTCTTTCGTATATAAAAGCCTCGTCACTCCGCCGGAAGCGGAAGCGCCGAATTGAGACAGCCATTGTATGTCATCGGAAATCCCAATATTCGCCGCCGAAAGCTGCTGATGTTCCATACACGCCCTCCTTTTAAACTGAAAAACTGACAAGATGATCTTCATTATAGAAGGAGCGCATAACGAGTTCATTATCATATCTTCCAAAAAATCAATGATTTTCCGGATACTTTGACCAATAAGCCGAAGGAACTATTTTTCAAAAAAGATAGAATATTAGATTTATTTTTTGGATAATAGAGGTAAAGGAGGGCAAGTCATGACAAAAAAACTTTGGTTTCTGCCGATTGTCTGCCTGTTTTTCATTTTTGGATGGGCCGCGCCGTCAGCCTCTGCGGGCGCGCCGGCTGACACGAATCTGTACAGCCGGATGGCGGTTTCAACTGCCGGCGGCACAACTCTTTTTCCGCAAACTGCCTCAGCTGTCATCACTCCGTCTGCGGATACGGACACATATTACAAAGAAGCTTCCGGAAAAAGCGGAACAGCCTTAAAGAGCGCCCTGCACCGCATCATCAGCGGACATACAAAGCTGTCTTACAGCCAAGTATGGAATGCATTGAAGGAAACTGACGAAGATCCGGCAAATCCGAACAATGTCATCTTGCTCTACACCCAGGAATCACGGGCCAAAAGTAAAAACGGCGGCAGCGTCGGGGACTGGAACCGCGAACACGTGTGGGCAAAGTCACACGGAAACTTCGGAACAGCGGCCGGCCCCGGGACGGACATTCATCATCTGCGCCCTGCAGACGTCCAGGTGAACAGTGCCAGAGGAAACATGGATTTTGATAACGGCGGCTCAGAATACCCGAAAGCGCCGGGCAATTATTACGACGGTGATTCCTGGGAACCGCGCGATGAGGTCAAAGGAGATGTCGCCCGCATGCTGTTTTACATGGCGGTGTGTTATGAAGGAGAAGATGGGTATCCCGACCTTGAGCTGAATGATAAAACCGGAAACGGCTCAGCTCCTTACATGGGAAAACTGTCCGTTTTGCTCAAATGGAATCAACAAGACCCCGTCGACAGTAAGGAAAAACGGCGGAACGAAATCATTTACGAAGACTATCAGCATAACCGCAATCCGTTTATCGACCACCCGGAATGGGCGGACGAAATCTGGTAATCGTATCATAAGAAGTGATAAGGGAGCCCTGATCATCAGGCTCCCTTTTTCAATATACGGCGTTTTCAGTGTCGGCATCAAAAAAGACGGCCCGGTTCATATTGACCGCAAGCAGAATGGCATCGCCGGGTTTCACCTCTGAAGCGCCGTCAAGACGGATCGTCATGCGGTCATCTCCGCTCACCGCATGAACGTACATCTCCGCGCCTAAGTTTTCACATACTTCCGCCACAGCGCGGCACGCCGCTTCAGGCGGGTGCTCTGATTGTCCGGCAAGCGTCAAATGCTCCGGACGCAGCCCCGCAATCATCTCCTTACCGCTGTATCCTTTCTGCACAAGAACGGCCGCTTTTTCTTTCGGAATGGGCAGACGAACGGACGAACCGGCAAAATACCATTGCCCGTGACTTTCTTCAATGACGCCTTTTATAAAATTCATACTCGGAGAACCGATAAAACCCGCCACAAACATATTCGCCGGATAATGATAAATCTCATGGGGGCTTGCGGCCTGCTGAATATCTCCTTCATTCATCACGACAATCCGGTCGCCCATTGTCATCGCTTCCGTCTGATCATGCGTTACATAAACGATGGTCGCTTTCAAACGCTGATGGAGCTTGCTGATTTCCGCGCGCATCATCACTCGCAATTTCGCATCTAAGTTGGAAAGCGGCTCGTCCATCAGAAACACTTTCGGCTCCCGCACGATCGACCGGCCGAGCGCAACCCGCTGCCGCTGTCCGCCTGAAAGAGCCTTCGGTTTCCGCTTGAGCAGATGCCCGATTTCCAAAATATCAGCGGCCGTCCGGACTCGCTCTGCGATTTCTTTTTTCGGCAGCTTTCTGAGCTTCAAACCGAACGCCATATTGTCAAACACCGTCATGTGGGGATACAGCGCGTAATTCTGAAAAACCATCGCGATATCACGATCCTTCGGGGGCAGATCGTTCACCGCGTCTCCGTCGATATAAAGCTTCCCCTCAGAAATGCTCTCCAGTCCGGCAATCATTCTGAGTGTCGTAGATTTGCCGCAGCCGGAGGGACCGACAAGCACCAGCAGCTCCTCATCTTTTACATCTAAGTGAAAATCCTTCACTGCCGCCGATTGGGCGCCGTATGTTTTTTTGATATGGTCAAATGTTAATGATGCCATTCGAAACCTCCTCCAATACTGGAAACCGCCACATCTTTCTGTTATGTTAAAAATGTTCGGGGTTTCTGACAGATTCATAAATGAAAAGCAAATTTGTATTATAACGTCATAATACATATAATAGTACTACTACTTGACAAAGGAGGTCCGTCCCATTGTTAAATAACGGGAGCTCGAAACCTTTATATATTCAGCTGAAACAAATTATCGCGGACGATATCAAGAAGGGCGTTTATTCGCCGTCCGTAAAACTGCCGACTGAAAATGAGCTGTGCGAAACGTACAACGTCAGCCGCATAACGGTCAGGAAGGCCATCCTTGATCTTGTGGAAGAAGGCTGGCTCGTCCGGCAGCAGGGAAAGGGAACGTTCGTTAAAAGCCCTAAACTGAAGCGGGAGCTCATCGCGGTCAACGGCTACTCTGAATTTATGGAATCAACGGGGAAAAAACCGAAACACCAGATCCTTTCCCATGAAATCATTGAAGCGCCTAAATCCATCGCCCAAAAACTTCGCGTCGCTTCCGAAAGTCCCGTTCTTGAATTAAAACGCATTTTATTTCACGACGACCAGCCGCTCTCATTCGAAATCGCCCACTATCCGCTCAGTTTATTTCCCGACATCGGCAAGCATATTAAAGGCGGCGTGTCGATGCATGACATTTTGAAACAGCACTATCAGGTGGTGCCCACCCATAATACGAAGCTGTTAAATGTCGTATACGCCAAGCAGGAAGAAAGCCGCTATCTGGCTTGTGATATCGGGGATGCGCTTTTTGAAATTGACAAAACCGCTTTTATGTCAAAAGACCAGCCGATATACAGCTCGCTGTTTGTAATGCATACCGACCGCGTCACATTTACCATTAACAGTCCCTATGCGTAACAAGTATAAAAAACGAGACAATGCTTATCGTATTCTCGTTTTTTCACTGCTTTTCCCGCCGCCCGGCCTGTAGGGATGCCCGTAACCGAACGCTCCGAACCCTCCGCATGTTTTGGCAGCCGTCCCGGCGGCCGCAGTAAGCGCTCGCCGAATATCCTGATGCTCGAAGAAATCGGTAAGAAACCCGGCGATAAAAGAATCACCCGCGCCCAATGTATCTATTATATCAGCTCTTACCACCGGCTGATGATAGACGCGTTCCCCATCCGATAACACCGCGCCATATTCTCCCCTTGTCAGACAGACGATTTTCGCTCCGAAACCGCGGGCTTTTTCGGCAAGCCGCACACATTCACTTTCACTCAAATCACTCCCGGAAAAAAACGCATACGTCACGTACGGACAGACCGCTTCTAAATAGGCTTCGTCACGTTTTACAGAGAAATCAAAGGAAATCGGCACATGGCCGCTCAGCATCGGAAGATCACGTTCTATCCTGCTGTATACGCTCGTATGCAGCAGATCATGCCCGGCGATAAATGAGATGTCATTCTCCTGAAAAGCGAGCGTCAGACGCGATTGCACGCCGCCTTTATTTGATCCGGCAAATATCCTGTCCCCTCTTTCATCAAGCGTGACGACTGCCATCCCGTTTTCGCCGTATGCCCGGCGGATCAGGTCGGCATTCACCTTTTCCAGTTTCAGCACATTCAATACGTGATCCGCCGCTTCATCACTGCCGAGAATCCCGATATAAGAGGTTTCGTGGCCTAAGCGCCGGGCAAGCACGGCTACGTTTAACGCATTTCCGCCCGGGTAAAACGTCTCCTGATCCTGATAATAATCTACTACATTATCTCCGGCCGCTATCAGTTTCATCTTTTCATCCTCCTTATCCTTTCACGCTTCCCGCTGCAATGCCGCGGATAAAATATCTCTGCATCAATAAAAACAGCGCGATGATCGGAGCAGCAGAAATCGTCAGCCCGGCCAGCAGCACGCCCCAATCCGTCTGCAGCGCATCTCTGAACTGCATCAGCCCGGCCGGAATCGTCCGTAAATTTTCATCATCGATAAAAATAATCGCAAACATAAACTCATTCCATGTATGGTAAGCCGTCAAAATGCCTGATGTCACCAGAATCGGCACGCTCATAGGTAAGAATATTCTGGAAAATATTCCGAAACTTGTACATCCATCCAGATAGGCAGCTTCCTCAAGCTCTTTGGAAATCGACAAAAAATAGGAACGGATCAGAATCACGGTAAACGGAATACGGTAGGCGGCGTACGGAAGAATCAATGCCCAATACGTATTGTACAGTCCCAATGACTGGATAATGGAGTACAGCGGCACAAGACTGACCTGCGGCGTCAGCATCAAGCCGCCAAGACAAATGATCAGCACAAACCCTTTTCCTTTAAATTGAAAACGGGCCAGCCCGTATGCCGCCCAGGCGCTCACAAATACGGTGATGAGACAAGTCAGCACGGTCACAATGACGCTGTTCATAAAATAAGCGGAAATCCCTTGGTTCCATGCGGATACGAAGTTTTCGGGATGCCAGACAGAGGGCAGCGACCAGCTGTGCTCAAAAATCTCATCCGAGCTTTTAAAGGCGCTGACCGCCATCCATAACAGCGGATATGCAACGGCAATGAGGTAGATAAAGAGAAACAGCCACACAGACGTTTCCCCGATATACCATTTTCTCGGTTTTCCGCCTGTTCTGACGGCCTGACGGGCATGACACAAGTCCGTCTTTTCAGGAAGCATCGGCTACTCCTCCTTTCCGGTCTTAAAGAATTTCATCTGAATAAGCGACAGAGCAAGCGTCAGCAAAAGCACCACCGTCGCGATCGCAGAAGCGTAGCCCATCATATCCTTTGTAAAAGCGCTCTTATACAAAAATGTGCTCAGCACTTCTGAAGCATTGCCCGGCCCTCCGCCGGTCAGAATATACGGTTCATTAAATACGGTAAATGCGCCGGTCAGCGTCATCACCACGGCAACAAACGACATTTCTTTCGTCTGCGGCACCGTAATGTGAAAAAACTGCTGGATTTTTCCGGCTCCGTCCAGCTGCGCCGATTCATATAATTCAGCGGGAATGCTCTGAATCGAGACAATGTACAGCATGGCGATGTAACCGACAGACTGCCATTGAGACACAAAAATGACAGACAGCATAGCGGTGTTTTCATCGCCCAGCCACGCGCGGGTCAGTTCATCAAGTCCGACGGCTTCCAGCAGCTGATTCAAAAGCCCGATTTCCGGGTTATAAATAAAATCAAACAACAGCGCAATGACGGTCATGGAAATGACGACCGGAAGAAAAAAGACCGTACGGAAAAAAGGCGACCATTTTCTTACCAGTCTGTCTTCCAGCACGGCCGCCAGAATTAAGCCGCCGCCAACCTGGCAAATCAGCGATATGACCGCATACAGCACATTGTTGCGGAGTGCTGTAAAAAACACGGGATCGTGAAACAGGTCAATATAATTTTTCAGACCGATAAACGTCTTTTCGGGTTGAAATGAGCTCCATTCAAACAGACTGAAAAACACATTCTCAATAATCGGAATGTAAACGAACAGCAGAAAAATCAGCGCGGGCGCGAGAAACAGATACGGAATGAAACGGTTTCGGCTGACCAAGGAAATCCTCATCTCCTTTCTCCAAAGAAATCTGTTCTATTCAGATGACGCTTTGACTTGACGCGCCGCTTTCTGCACGGAATTCATCACCTCGCGCGGTGTCATTGTGCCGCCGAGCATCTGCTGAACGCCTGCCGCATACACATCGGCGATTTCAACGTCAACATCCATATCAAACCACGGCACCATTGTTTCGGCGCTGACGATATCCTGCACGGCTTCGCGCTGGATCGGGGCGGAATTGTTTTCTGTCGCCGTTCCCTGAACCGCGCTGTATTTACCGACGTCTTTTATCAGCTTCTCTCCCATTTTTTTCGAGGTTAAAAACTGAAGAAATTCCATGGCTTCTTTCGGGTGCTTCGTTTTTGAGGAAATCATAAATCCTTCCGGAGATCCGGTCAGTGCGCGGGGAGATCCCTTTTCGCCGCTGATTTTCGGGAAAGGAAACAAGCCCAGATTGACCGGTTCGACGAGCTTAATTTCTGCCGTTTCCGCGTAAATCATCGCCGCTTTGCCGCTCGTAAACTGCTGGCGCACGTATTCGTGATCAACGGAGTTCACGTGCTTTGTAAAGTACGGCAGAAGTTCCTGAAGCTTTTCAAGCGCTTTGACATAGCCTTCGTCCGTAAACTCCCCGGTTTCCGGGCTGTAATCCTTCGCCCGCGTTTTTTCATCCACCATACGCTGGTTCAGCGTCCCGATATAATGAGAAATGGTCCAAGGCGCTTTTGTGCCGAAACTGATCGGAATATATCCGTTCTTTTTCAATTTCTCAGAGACTGTGATCAGTTCATCCCATGTCGCCGGGGGCTTCAAATGTAATGTATTAAAAATGTCCTTATTATAAAAGAATGATTTAGCGTCCATTTGCCACGGAACACCGTACTGTTTTCCGTCATGCGTAAAGGGTTTGACTTGTGACTGCACAAGCTGTGAGGACCAATCTTTATCCTGCTGATAGTAAGACGACAGATCGAGGGCTTTATTTCCTTTGATGAATTTATAAGCAAACCGGTCGCTCCATGAAAAGAAAATATCAGGGGGGCTTGTTGTTCCGAGCATGACTTTCACCTTGTCTTTATAAGAATCGTTTAAGACCGCTTCCGTTTGGATATGAATATCCGGATGAGCGGCTTCAAATTCTTTGACCGCTTCTTCAAAATAGCTTTTTTCCGGCTCCTTCGGCCACCTGTGAAAAAACTTCAGGGTCACTTTTCCGTCAGAGGAACTGCTTTGGCTTGAACAGGCGGCGGCTGACAGACATACAGCTAACAGAACGAACAGGCAGATGAGCTTTTTCAGATGCTTTTCCTCCTTTGTCACCGGACCATAACGTTATATATCATTATAGTCCGGTGAAATATAATGCGCGTTCTTAATATTCGACTTTCCACATGTAACGCCGCTTGCTTAACGGATGGTTCCTTGCTTCCGCCAGCGCATCCGCATAGCTTCTGAGCACCCGGTTTAATACGAGAGGAGCCAGGTAGCCTTTTACAGAATCGTCAATTCCGGAAAAATCATATGCTGCCGCATCAAGCACAGTCAGTTTTTTGCCGTATCTTTTTGAGAAGGAAAGCGCCCGCTCTTCAAGGGGTCTTGTTTCGTCTAAGCCGAGCAGGATAATAAATGGAACGGATTCATCAATGATTTCGAACGGTCCGTGAAAATATTCTCCGGCATGAATGGCGTGGGAATGAATCCATTGCATTTCCATGAGAATGCAGATGCTGTAGGAGTAAGCGACGCCGTAGTTCGCACCGCTTGCCATCGTGTAAATGATATCTTCTTTTTCGTGGGTTTTCGCGAATGCCTTTGCGTGATCCGCTTCTTGTTTAAGCGCTTTGTCATATACGGTCTGGAGCTTATTGAGTCCGTCGACCGCCTGCTCAAACGCGGGATGGTTTTCCAGCACGTGTAAAGCGCCGAACACGATTTGATACAGAACCCCATAATTCGTATTTATCGCCTGTGCGTTCTCACCCCAGTCATACACCGCGACATATTCGGCTTCTTTCGCTAACGGCGAATCAGGCTCAAAGGTCATCGCAATCGTAAGCGCGCCTTTTTTTCTGGCGAAACCGGCGGCTTTCACCGTTTCCGGCGTATTGCCTGACTGAGAACATAAAATCACGAGAGAGTTCTCCCCGAGCTGAACGGGATTGCGCTGAATAAATTCATTTGAACTGTAGAGATCAGAGCTGATGGCTTTCGCCTCTCTGTCAAACACGTACTTGCTCGGATACATAATGGCTGAAGAACCTCCGCAGGCGACGAAAAAGACGTGATCAATCGTTTTTCCTTTCAGATCATCCAAGAAAGCCTGAACCTTGTGATTCACTTGTGCGGCAGTTTGACTCAAATCCTTCACTCCTCAGTATTTTATTATATAATGTTATATAACATTATATAACGTTATATTAATCGCAACAAAGGTGCGTTGTCAATCATATTTTCTGAAATTTCTAAAATATAAAATAGACACGTCTTATTTCCCGCCCTCTCTTGACCTGACCCTTAGAGACACGTTTAGAATGAAAAGCAGGGAGTGATTCAGAATGAATATAAAAGAAGCCGCCAGGCAAACGGGTCTCACGAAAAAAGCCATCAAATGAATACCGAAAAATGAACTTTTTACACTAAAATACTATAATATGTAAAAAGGGAGTGTTCATATGTTTTTGATGAATGATAAAGTGCTGTGGGGAGCTGTGGTTCTCGCCTTTATTCTGTCGATTGTGTTTTATCCGTTTCTTCCTGCTGATATGGCCATTCACTATGACGTGTCGAACCGTCCGAATACATCAATCAATAAAACGGCCGGCGTCCTGATTTTTCCCGTGCTCATGATGATCTGCATGTTATTCAGAAAAAAGGTCGTCCAGCTATTCCTCGTCGTTTACTGTCTGCTGATCGTGCATATTGCCGTGATGTGGCTGGCACTGTAAACATAAAGAAAACCGGAGCCCTTAAGCTCCGGTTTTTCTTATTTATAAAATACTTTCTCAATGTTGTATTTCGACTGAAGGGTATTGATCGCGTACGTTTCGTAAATCTCCCTTTCCATCGGATCATTTACGACACATACTTCAATTTTATACACTTCGTCCCTGTGATGTTTAACAGGCGACACATTGTCTTCAAAATGCTTTTTGATTCTTTGTCTTAATTTACGGGCTTTCCCGACAAACAGCAGCTCATCATGAATGTTATAAAACATAAAGATGCCGCCTTTGTCTCTCGGAATTTGGTGAAAATCAATGAAACCGTAAATCGCTTTAATCGCCGGTTCATTCTCCGACGGTGACTGCTGCCGTTCCGTAATGGTTACATCAGGAGCAGGAAGGTTTATTTTTATCAAATGGGTCACGTCCTCTTATTCATTAAAGCTCCATCCTATCATAAGAATGCGCCAAAAGCTATTTTTTATTCAAGCGCCCCGGCCGGATCATAAAGGCTCAAATCAATTTCCGTCTGCTGCCCGAGCGCGAGTTTCGCCAGTTCAGCCCCCAGATACGGCCCGCTCGTCAGTCCTGAGGCGCCCAGCCCGTTGGCAACGAGGAGTCCGCTGATATTCGGCACTTTGCCGATGACGGGAAGAAAACCGGGAGTAAACGGCCTGAAACCGACTCTTGTCTCTATCATAGTACTGTCTGAAAGCCCCGGCGCCACGGTTAATGCTTTGTCAAAAATCTCGCGGAGACCGCCGGCCGTCACCCGCAAATCCATGCCGGTATCGTTTTCATGAGTCGCGCCCGCTATGATTCTGCCGCTGTCAAAGGCGAGAATGTATTGATCGCTTGGGGGCATGACGACGGGCCAGCCGCCCGTCTCCTCTCCCTGAAGCTCTAAATGAACGATCTGCGCCTTTTGGTATGATACTGAAAAACGGATGCCGAGCGGCTCAAGCAGCTCTCTCGCCCAAGCGCCGGCCGTTACGAGAACCTGGTCGGCAGTAAGCGTGCGTTCTGCGGTTTTCACACCGATGACGGCACCGTCCTCTGTCAATATTGACGCTTCTTCATTGTAAACAGCCGCTCCGTGCTTAACGGCCGCATTTAACAGCGCCTTACGAAGCGCCCTCCCGTTCACCCGGGCCGCGCCGCTGACATGAACCGCCCCGTATTCCTCCGACAGCGCGGGGAACAGCGCCTTCGTTTCTTCCGGAGTCAGTCTTGTAATGTGACCGATTTCAGGAGCGTCCTCTCTTCTTTTATAAGCTCTTTCCTCCATTTGGCTGAGCTTTTTTTCATCCGTATGGAGGCTGACGGCACCGACCTTTTGATAACCGGTTTCTGTTTCTCCGTCAGCTTCAAGGTGCTGTATCAATTGGTTATAATAGCGGGCTCCGCCTTTTGCGATCGCATACCATGCCTGATTGCGGCGCTGTGACAGCCACGGGCAGACGATCCCCGCCGCGGCGTCAGTCGCCTGCCCCGGGTGCTTCCGGTCAATGACCGTTACATCCGCCCCGGCCTTTGCGAGATGATAAGCCGCGGACGCACCGAGAATGCCGCCCCCGATAATTATATAAGACTTCATGTGTAACACCTTTTCTATCTGTTTTGTCTTATTTATTTTAACAAATAGAGCGCCCGGTTCCTACCGGAGTCCTGACAGCAATGATGAGTTTCGAAAACGGAAACGTATAATAAAAGGAATACGTTCTTGTCTGAAAGCCGTTTTCCTCAAGAATCTCTCTGTATTGTGATGTATTTTTTATATCTGACACGGCCAATGTGCCGCCAGGCTTCAGCACCCTCACCATTTCTGCAATCGCCCGTTTCCTCTCTTTTCTGCCTGAAATGTTGTGTACGACAAAATGCGAAATGACAAGGTCAAACGTTTTATCAGGAAACGGCATGTCTTGCGCGAGTCCGTCATACAAATCAATTTCCGGCGCTCCTTCTGCCCGTCTGTTCTTTTCAAATGCGTCTCTCCCGTTTCCGCCCAGATCCCAGCCTGACCATTTGTCAATCGCTGAGACGTCAGCGCCTTTTTGAGCCGCGGCGATGGCTAGCAGCCCCCGTCCCGTCCCAATATCAAGCACCTTCATGTCCGGCTTTAAACCGGAAAGCGCAAGAATGCGATGGCGGTGTAAAAGTTTAATGGCCGTTGAATACAAGAGCATCCAAAGACCGAGCAATAAAAACAAGGTGCCCGTCAGCCAGCCCCAGTAAGGAGGAATCATACCGCATAACGTGGCAGCGGCATAAAGGAGCGCAAGAAAGATAAATCCAAACGCTCCATAAGGCGCATCAATGCCGTATCGTGTTGTCATAACACCCAGCCCTTTCAATATTTATCCAAATGGTATACCATATTATTCTAGCAAAAGCCGAAAGGAGATACGACCATATGAAACGCGGCATTACTTTTGACATCCCAAATCAATTCGGGCGGTTTGCGGCAGATATATTACAACCGTTCCCCATCTCTTCCTATGCGTGGTTTATCGGTGATGGAGAGGCGTATACTGAATTCAAAGAAAACACCGATACAGACCTGTTTCCGCAAAATCAGCGCATCATTCAGGGTCAAGAACTCCGTCAGCGTCTGGAAGGAGACCCTTATTATATGATTTTTGCTGAATTGAAAGCTTTCCCGAGCGGGATGGTAACGGAAATCAATACGTATGAGGAATATTTGGAGAGTTCCTGTGAGCTTGTGCTTCTCATTGCAGATTGCTCGTATGTAACGTTATATTGCAAAGATCCGGATATGCTCGAAGCCCTTTATCAGCAGGCTGTACAATGCGGGTTTCACCGCGTTGACTATGTTACAGATGAGAATGACGCGAGAACGGGATTGTCTGTCTGATGAAGGTGCGTTCTTTTTATGAAGCGCCGGATAGGGCTTAGGATTCAAAATATTGACAAATTCGTGTGTTTTCAACAAAAAAACAACCCCCTCATGTATACTGAGTGCGTAACTTACATATGAAAGGGGTATGGCAATGAAAATCAGCTTGAAGAAAAAAGCAGGTTTTTGGAAGAAGACGGCGGTTTCGTCACTTATTTTCACCATGTTTTTTACCCTGATGATGAGCGGTACGGTTTTTGCGGCCGGGCTGAATACGGATCAGAAGCGCCGGGCGGAACAGCTGACCAGCATCTTTGAAAACGGAAAGACGGAAATCCAATACGGATATGTTGAAGCGTTGGATGACGGAAGAGGTTACACTTGCGGGCGGGCCGGCTTTACGACGGCTACCGGAGATGCGCTGGAAGTAGTCGAAGTATACACGAAAGCGGTGCCGAATAACAAATTGAAAAAGTATTTGCCTGAATTGCGGCGTCTTGCGAAGGACGAAAGCGATGACATCAGCAATCTGAAAGGATTCGCTTCTGCCTGGCGCTCACTTGGCAATGATAAAGCCTTCCGCGCTGCCCAAGATAAGGTAAATGACAGCTTGTATTATCAGCCGGCGATGAAACGTTCAGAAAATGCCGGACTGAAAACGGCCTTGGCAAAAGCAGTGATGTACGATACGGTGATTCAGCATGGCGACGGCGATGATCCAGACTCCTTTTATGCCCTGATTAAACGCACGAACAAAAAAATGGGCGGGTCACCGAAAGACGGAACTGACGAGAAGAAATGGCTCAATAAATTCTTGGATGTGCGCTATGACGATCTGATGAATCCGTCAGATGAGGACACTCAGGATGAATGGAGAGAATCGGTTGCCCGTGTCGACGTTTTCCGCGATATTGTCAAAGAGAAGAACTACAATTTAAACGGGCCGATTCATGTCCGGTCAAGCGAATACGGTAATTTCACTATTCAATAAACAAAAAACCCCGCCATATGGCGGGGTTTTACTATTATCCGATACTACCTTCCATTTCGAACTTAATCAAACGGTTCATTTCAACTGCGTATTCCATCGGAAGTTCTTTTGTGAATGGCTCGATGAAGCCCATAACGATCATTTCTGTTGCTTCTTCTTCAGAAATACCGCGGCTCATCAAGTAGAAAAGCTGTTCTTCAGAAACTTTTGATACTTTTGCTTCGTGCTCCAATGAAATGTTGTCGTTCAGGATTTCATTGTAAGGGATTGTATCAGAAGTTGATTTGTTATCCATAATGAGCGTATCACACTCGATGTTTGAACGGGCGCCGTCCGCTTTCCGTCCAAAGTGGACGATACCGCGGTATGTTACTTTTCCGCCTTGTTTAGAAATCGATTTTGATACGATTGTGGATGACGTATTCGGTGCAAGGTGAATCATTTTCGCACCTGCGTCCTGATGCTGCCCTTTGCCCGCAAGAGCGATAGAGAGCGTCATGCCGCGCGCGCCTTCACCTTTCAGAATGACAGCCGGATATTTCATCGTCAATTTAGAACCGATGTTTCCGTCAACCCATTCCATCGTCGCGTTTTCTTCACAAACCGTACGTTTCGTTACTAAGTTGTAAACGTTGTTCGCCCAGTTTTGAATTGTTGTATAACGGCAGTAGCCGCCTTTTTTGACAATGATTTCAACAACTGCGCTGTGAAGCGAGTTTGTTGTGTACACAGGAGCCGTACAGCCCTCTACGTAATGAACGCTTGCTTCTTCGTCAACGATGATCAGCGTACGTTCGAACTGACCCATGTTTTCGGAGTTGATGCGGAAGTAAGCTTGAAGCGGTGTTTCAACCTTCACGCCTTTAGGCACGTAGATGAAAGATCCGCCGGACCAAACAGCTGAGTTCAGCGCCGCAAACTTGTTATCAGTCGGCGGAATGACTTTCGCCCAGTGCTCGCGGAAAATGTCTTCATTTTCTTTCAGCGCGCTGTCTGTGTCTTTGAAGACGATGCCTTGCTCTTCAAGATCTTCTTTCATATTGTGGTAAACAACTTCGGATTCGTACTGTGCAGAAACACCGGCAAGGTATTTTTGCTCAGCTTCAGGAATACCGAGTTTGTCGAATGTCTGTTTAATTTCCTCAGGCACTTCATCCCAAGAACGCTCTGAACGCTCAGACGGCTTTACGTAATACGTAATTTCGTCAAAGTTTAAAGAGTTTAAATCCCCGCCCCACTGCGGCATCGGCATGTTGTAGAAATGCTCAAGAGATTTCAGGCGGAAATCAAGCATCCATTGAGGCTCTTCTTTCATGCGTGAAATTTCTTCTACGATTTCTTTTGTCAATCCGCGCTCTGAACGGAAAATGGAAACGTCCTTATCGTGAAAACCGTACTTGTATTCACCAATTTCAGGCATTTTTTTAGCCATCCATTTTCACTCCAATCTTTTAATTGCCGCCTTTTTCGCCAGCGACTCCTTTTTCAAGTGCTTTCCATGAAAGGGTGGCACATTTAATCCGGGCCGGGAATTTCGAAACGCCTTGAAGAGCTTCAATATCCCCGAGATCTATCGAGTCGTCATACTCTTTCCCTTGCATCATGTCTGAGAAAACCTTAGACATGGAAAGGGCGGTATCAATATCTTTTCCTTTAATCGCCTGCGTCATCATGGAAGCTGAAGCCATGGAGATAGAACAGCCTTCCCCTTCAAACTTCGCTTCCTGAACGGTATCGCCGTCAAGCTTCATTGTCAGTCTGATCCGGTCGCCGCAAGTCGGGTTGTTCATATCGACGACGATGCTGTCATCCAAAACCCCTTTGTTGCGCGGATTTTTGTAATGATCCATGATCACTTGTCTGTATAATGTATCTAAATTTGCATTAAAAGACATTTGTAAAGTACTCCTTTGTCTTTTGGAGGGCTTCCGCGAGCTTATCGATCTCTTCCTCTGTATTATACAGATAAAAACTCGCTCTCGCAGTAGCAGATACATCCAGCCATTTCATGAGCGGCTGGGCGCAGTGATGGCCGGCTCTGACCGCAATGCCCTCTGCATCGAGGACAGTCGCGACATCATGAGGGTGAACCTCATCAAGATTAAATGTCACAAGTCCCGCCCGCTCTTTCGGACCGTATACCGTCACGCCGTCTAGCTGCTCGAAACGGTCAAGCGCATAGGCTGCAAGCTTATGCTCATGCCGGGAAATCTCGTCGAGTCCGATCTCTTCAAGAAAATCAATCGCGGCTCCCAATCCGATCGCGCCTGCGATAATCGGCGTGCCTGCTTCAAATTTCCACGGAAGCTCTTTCCAAGTTGATTCATAAAGCCCTACAAAGTCGATCATCTCGCCGCCAAATTCGGCCGGCTCCATATTCTCAAGCAGTTCTTTCTTGCCGTACAGCACGCCGATTCCCGTCGGGCCGCACATTTTATGGGAAGAAAGCGCGAAGAAGTCGCAATCCAAGTCCTGAACGTCGATTTTCATGTGCGGTGTGCTTTGCGCCCCGTCCACCACGATGACCGCGCCATTGTCATGAGCGATTTTGGCGATCTCTTTAATCGGGTTGATCGTGCCGAGCACGTTTGACACATGAGCGACTGCCACGATCTTCGTATGGCTTGTGACAGTCTGCCGGACGTCGTCTAACGAAAGCGTACCGTCTTCCTGCATCGGGATATATTTTAAAGTCGCGCCGGTTGCTTTTACTGCCTGCTGCCACGGAATGATATTCGCATGATGCTCCATTTGGGTGATGACCACTTCATCACCGGGTTTTAAGCTGGCGCGGGCATAGCTCAGCGCCACCATATTCAGTGAAGTTGTCGTGCCTTTTGTGAAAATGACCTCAGCCATTGATTTCGCATTGATAAACTTACGGACTTTTTCACGCGCACCTTCATAGCCGTCTGTCGCTCTCGTGCCAAGAGTATGAACGCCTCTGTGGACATTGGAATTGTATTTGCTGTAATACTGATCCACTGCTTCAATGACAGCACGCGGCTTCTGGGAAGTCGCCGCGCTGTCAAGGTACACGAGGTCATGTCCGTTCACTTGCTGATGAAGGATCGGGAACTGTTCACGAATATCGGTGATATTCATTATTTTACTTTCCTTTCGATGACGGAGACGAGCTGTTTCTTAACTCCTTCAATCGGAAGCTCTTTTACCACCGGAGCAAGGAATCCGTAAATGACTAAGCGCTCCGCTTCTTCTTTCGGAATTCCGCGGCTCATTAAGTAGTAAAGCTGGATCGGGTCCACACGGCCGACAGATGCCGCATGTCCTGCAGTTACATCGTCTTCATCAATTAAAAGAATAGGGTTTGCATCTCCGCGTGCTTTTTCACTCAGCATCAGAACGCGGGATTCCTGTTCAGCGTTTGCTTTCGACGCGCCGTGCTCGATTTTGCCGATTCCGTTAAAGATGGAAGATGCGGCATCTTTCATGACTCCGTGCTTCAGGATATAGCCTTCAGAAGCCTTACCGAAGTGGATGATCTGCGTCGTAAAGTTTTCCGTCTGTTCTCCTCTTCCGACAACTACGGTTTTCGTATCGCCGTATGTGCCGTCTCCGTAGAGGTTTGTCGTATTTTCAGAAATCGTGTCGCCGTCGTTCATCAGTCCGAGCGCCCACTCGATTCTGCTGTCGCGTCCGCGCGCGGCTCCGCGGCGGTTGACGTATGTTGTGACGCCTGCTGACAGGTTATCAACGGCGCCGTACGTCACGCTGGCATTATCACCTGTGACCACTTCACTGATAATGTTGAATACAGCTTCTTTCGGATTCACCGTGCTGATGTAGTTCTCAACGTAAGTGACGGAGCTGTGGTCTTCAGCGACGATCAGCACGTGGTTAAACAATGCCGTGTCATTGCTTTCATGAACGTAAACGGCCTGAACAGGCGTCTCCACCTGAACGTTTTTAGGAACATAAAGGAATGCCCCGCCGTTCATTAATGCTGCATGAAGCGCAGTCAGTTTATGTTCGTCGACCTTAACGCCGTCTTTCATGAAATACTTCTCAACGAGGTCGCTGTGCTCACGGGCAGCCGTTAAGATGTCCGTAAAGATGACGCCTTTGTCTTTCAGTTCTTTAGAAAGAGAAAGAAAAGCGGGCGTTTGGTCACGCTGCACATATAACGTTTTGTCTTCGTTTTCGATATCGATCAGCGCTTTTGCTTCATCAGCTAAATCTTCTAAAGAAGCAAGCGGCGCATTTTCTACTGTATGCTTGTTGAACTTTGTAAAGTTCCAATTTGTGATTTTTGTTTTATCAGGCTTAGGCAGCGGCAGATCTTCAGCTTTTTCAAGAGCCTGTAAGCGCAGGTTTTTCAGCCAGGCAGGTTCTTGATGCTTTTCAGAAAAGCCTTTGACATATTCCTGATCTACGGATAGTTTCGTTTCCAATGTCATGATTATCCCCCTAACGCTTACGCTTCTTGGCCTACAGTTTCGTCTTCAATGCCCAGTTCTTGTTTAATCCAGTCATAACCTTCCGCTTCAAGGCGCTGTGCAAGCTCCGCGCCGCCGGATTTCACTACGCGTCCCTGCATCATAACGTGAACGACATCAGGCGTGATGTAGTTCAGAAGGCGCTGGTAGTGAGTGATCATTAAGCAGCCGAAGTTTTCGCTGCGCATTCTGTTGATTCCTTTAGAAACGACTTTAAGCGCATCGATATCAAGACCTGAATCGATCTCGTCAAGAATGGCGATTTTCGGCTCGATCATCATAAGCTGAAGGATTTCGTTGCGTTTTTTCTCCCCGCCTGAGAAACCTTCGTTCAGGTAACGCTGCGCCATTTCAGGGTCCATTTCAAGGAACTCCATGTTTTCGTCCATTTTGCGGATGAATTTCATAAGAGAAATTTCATCGCCTTCTTCACGGCGTGCGTTAATCGCAGAGCGAAGGAAATCGGCATTTGTCACACCGCTGATTTCGCTTGGGTACTGCATCGCAAGGAAAAGACCCGCCTGAGCGCGCTCGTCCACTTCCATTTCCAGTACATCCTTGCCGTCAAGCGTGATGCTGCCTTTTGTAACTTCGTATTTCGGGTGTCCCATAATCGCTGCTGAAAGCGTGGATTTACCGGTACCGTTCGGCCCCATGACAGCGTGGAATTCGCCGCCTTTTATTTCAAGGTTTACACCTTTTAAGATCTCTTTTCCTTCGATTTCAACGTGAAGATCCTTGATCGTTAATGTTGAAGCAGCCATATCTATACCTCCAAAATATATAATCATTATTCTCAATTTATTCTCATTCTAATTTTATAACAAATGAAAAGTAAATACAACTTTTTATATTACCCGGAACATTCCTAAAGTTTATCAAAGATCAAGGCGTAATTAAAGCTGTTTGAAACAGAAAAAGGGCGGAAATCCACCCTTTTTTACTGACCGATTTTCTCATTAAGCTGCGCTGCGAGGAACTTGCTTTTTTGATATTCAAGCTCCCTCTGCCGTTCGACTTCCATCCTTTTTGAAAGACGCCGTCCGTATTCCTCGTAGCCGATGCCGTGTGACTTCTGCATCGCTTTTTCCATTTCAGGCGTATAGTCAAGGTCCAGTCTCTCGTGGCTGGTGCAGATAATGAATCAATCCCTTCATCTATTTGTTTCTATTGTAACAATGATCCGCTGCTCCGGCCAAAGGGAGTGTGCCCCTGAATCCTTTCGAATGTGCCGGAATCCGGCGCTCGCTTTATCTGAAAAACGGTATTCACACGATTGCTCTTTCTAATGCGTCGTATGTCCGAATTCCTGAATGCACTGCTGCACGAGGGTCACTCCCTGACTGAGAGCCGCGCCGCCCCCGAATGCCGCCGCGACGCCGATGACCTCAAGGATATTTTCTTCTGTCGCCCCTTGGTCAAGGCAGCCCTTCGTATGATAAATCATGCAAAATTCATCTTGAGCGCTGATGCTGATGCCCAGAGCGATTAATTGTTTCTCTTTTTCAGTTAATGAATCCGCTGAGAAACACTGTTCAGTAAATTCATTAAACTTCCGCCCCATCATCGGCATTTTTTGCTCGAATATACCTAAACCTTCTTTATATTGTTTCAGTGCGTCGTGCACGCTTTTTCCGTTTTCCTGGTATTGAGCCACTGCCATTCCCTCCAATCGTTAACCTTCCTTTTTATTATGGACAGTTCTCCGATTAATACCCGAAAAAAACCCCGGATGATTCATCCGGGGTTTTCGTTTTATTCAGATACGGGAAGCACGGCTCCGTCGTATTTTTTCTCAATAAAGTCTTTGATTTTCTTAGAGTGAAGCACTTCCATAAGCGCTTTGATTTTCTCTGATTTTTCGTCACCTTTGCGTACGGCGATGATGTTTGCGTACGGGTTGTTTTTCGTTGATTCCACTTGAATCGCATCTCTTAACGGATTCAGTTTGTTTTGAATCGCATAGTTGACGTTAATGAAGACTGCATCGCCTTCTTCTTCATTATATGCTTTCGCCGTTAATTCAGGGGCGATTTTTTTGAATGTCAGGTTTTTCGGGTTTTTCGTAATGTTTTTCGTAGTGGCTTCAATCGTTTTTACCTTCGGATCAAGTGTGATCAGTCCGGCTTTTTCAAGCATCGCCAGCATACGGCCTTGTTCAGCGACATTGTTAGTCATGATGATGGTCGCGCCTTTAGGCAGGTCTTTCAGTGATTTGTATTTTTTCGTGTAAATTCCGAATGGCTCAAGGTGAACGGCTCCGGCATTCACGAGTTTGTAATCTTTATTTTCTTTCATTTCCTGTTCAAGGTAAGGAACGTGCTGGAAGTAGTTCGCATCCACTTCATTATCAGCTAACGCTTTGTTGTACATTTTGTAATCGTTCAGCACTTTTACTTTTAATGTGTAGCCTTTTTCCTTCAAGAGCGGTTCCGCTTCTTTTAAGATTTCAGCATGCGGTGTTTTTGTCGCGGCGACGACGATTTCCTTTTTATTTGAGCCGTTTGATCCGCAGGCGGCCAAAACTCCCGCGAACACAAGCAGCAGCGCACTTAATACAATCTTTTTCAATGTAAATCCTCCCTTATCTTTTGTCTATTATATTTGTAATCACATCACCGATAATCTGAATGATAAAGACGATGATGAGTATAAATACTGTCGCTACAAACGTTACATCCGTATTGTTGGACTGGTAGCCTTCTACATATGCAAGGTTTCCGAGTCCGCCTGAACCGATGGCGCCGGCAATGGCGGTAGATCCGATCAGGGCGATGGCCGTAACGGTGATGCCTGAAATTAACGCAGGCATTGATTCAGGAATCAGCACTTTGAAGATAATCGTCGATGTCTTTGCTCCCATTGATCTGGCAGCTTCGATGACTCCTTTATCGACTTCCCGGAGCGCAATTTCCGCAAGACGGGCGTAAAACGGCGCGGAGCCGATAATCAGCGCCGGCAATGCGGCGTTCGGTCCTAAAATCGATCCGACCAAAATCTTAGTAAAGCCGAGAAGCAGAATAATTAAAATAAGAAACGGAATAGACCTGAAAATATTAACGACCGCCGCGATCACGGTGTTAATGATTTTATTTTCCCATAAGCTTCCCTTGCCCGTTAAAAAGAGCAGAAGACCGAGAATCGATCCGATGATAAATGAAAAAACTAATGCGATGACCGTCATATAAAGGGTCTCGTATGTGGCCGTCCACAGCTCGGTTATATCAACGTTCGGGAACCATTTTTCAAACATTTGTGATCACCTCTGCTTCTACCTGTTTGTCTTTGATGAATCGGATCACGTTTTCTACTTCTTTTTCCTGACCGTCAATATGAATGAATAAAGAACCGTAGGCTCCGTCCTTCGTCTGTGAAATTTTCCCCTGCAGAATATTGACGTCCACATCAAAGTTTCGGATCATTTCCGTAATGAGGGGCTGCTCGGCGGCCTGCCCGACAAATGAGAGCTGAATCGTTTTTCCTGTCGCTGTTTCCTGCAGAAAATGCTGGATGGTTTCTTTCGTCTCCTCCGGTTCTGTCACCTGCTGAACGAAACGCTTGGTCATCGGTTCGCGCGGGTTTCTGAAAACTTGGAGTACTTCGCCTTCTTCAACGACTTTCCCGTTTTCCATGACGGCGACTCTGTTGCAGATTTTTCGGATGACGTGCATTTCATGGGTAATGAGCACGATCGTCAGGCCGAGTCTGTCATTTATATCGGATAAAAGATCCAAAATTGAATCGGTCGTCTGCGGATCAAGCGCTGATGTCGCTTCATCGCACAGAAGGACTTTCGGATTATTGGCGAGCGCCCGGGCGATGCCGACACGCTGCTTTTGACCGCCGCTCAGCTGCGACGGATAAGATTTTTCTTTCCCCTCTAATCCGACCAGTTTAATCAATTCATCAGCGCGGCGGACCCGTTCGCTTTTTTTCACGCCGGCGATTTCCAACGGGAACATAATGTTCTCCCGGACGGTGCGCGACCACAGAAGGTTAAAATGCTGGAAGATCATGCTGATTTCCTGGCGCGCTTTTCTCAGTCCGCGGCTGCTTACTTTATTTAATTCCGTCCCCGCGACTTCCACGGTTCCCGACGTCGGCTTTTCAAGGCCGTTCAGGAGACGGATTAAGGAACTTTTACCAGCTCCGCTATATCCTATAATTCCAAATATTTCGCCCTTTTTGATATCAAGAGTGACATCTTGGACAGCATTGACATCCCCATGCTTCGCTTTGTAAATTTTTGAAACATTTTGAAGATGGATCAAAGCAATCACCCGCCTTACACTATTCTAAGAAATCTTCCGGGTTTCTCCGCAAAAGAAAAGCCTTTCTGCAAAAATGAGCAGAAAGGCTGATTGAAAAAGGCCTTTCTCTCATCTTTCAAAGCAGACCGCTTCGAGTGAATTGGCACCATTTCAACATTGTTGATGGTTGCCGGGCTTCATAGGGCACTTCCCTCCACCTCTCTTGATAAGAGAAAACATATCGTATTTTCGTCCGGAAATTCTTACTGTAGAATAGCACGGCGAATGATAAAAAGTCAATAAAATAAATATTGGAAGTTATTGTCACATAGTAGATTGGCAGTTACGGCCGTTTACTGATCGCCTGAAAAAATCCGTTTGTCAGCCAGAGGATGGCCTCCAGCTTCAGCAGAGCTCTGAATGATCCTTTCACTTTGAGTTTTCCGCTTTGGATAAGCTTTTGCAAAGAGACATCACCATGAAGGAGATGGATGATTTCCGTCTGGTTTCCGTAAAAGGTCAAATTAGATTTTTCCTTTGAAACCGACGTTTTTCTCATTTCTCCCTGTCCGTTAATTGAGACCGTTAAGGCTTCTGTTTCTCCTTGGAATGTAATCAGCAGCGTTGAGGCGTTTAATAGCGGTTTCAAAAACAGATGCTGTCCGTCATTCTCTGAAACTTCTATTTTCTCCACTCGTATAACCTCCCGTTTTAATGGCCATACATACACTTTCTCTTTTTAACGGACAGAACCCTTTATAAACCGCACGACATTTTCCTGTAAATATTGTCACATCGGGAACGTTTGCGATGTTTTTTGTTTAATCAGCTCATATAAATAGGAAACGGAGCGGAAGGCGTATCCTTTCTCAACAAGCTCTCCGCCTTTAAACAGCAAAAAGCACGGAACGCTTTCAATCTGATAGGCTTTGGCGAATGCGGGGGAATAATTCACGTTGTTTTTATAGAAGGCGGCGCCGGGCAGCATTTCTTCGACGACAGTAAGCATTTTGGACGCCAGCTGGCATGTGCCGCAAAACGGGGTGTACAAATACAGGAGATAAACGTCATCCTGAATCGATTCGAGTTCATTTTCTTGGAGTTCTTTCATGATTACCACCTCAGGTCGTTCTTTTTCAAAAATACAGTGTCAGCATCAAAGCCGGCTCTGATCAGCACAGATGCGAGATGATGGCCCGGGCACGACTCGACTTGCCTGTATGTTCTGTCTATATAAATATGGCGCGCTTCGGGAAGCTCCCGTTTCAGCTGTTTTCTTAATTTTTCTCCGGAGTCATCTGCGTCCGTTAAAATATAGACGTCTCTGTCAAACAGGCGGTCCGCCAAATCTTCCAGTTCGGTTTGGCCGATCGTCCCGTTTGTACAGACGATTTCCGCAGGTTCGATGAGCACTTCCCTGACTTTGATTTTATCAGATTTTCCTTCTACGATAATGACCTTTTCATTTCCGTTGTACATAAGCGCGTCACCTGCCGATTGTTTTAGCGTCAGATTGAAAAAGAAGGCAGTGAAATTCACCGCCAACTGTTAACACCAGCCATTCTCATAATCGCAATCGACATATTTCGGATCGCTGCCGTTTATGACATCGGCTGTTTTATAAAATTTTTGATTTTCAAATGAAAAGCCCTGTTTGAGCTCGTACTGGTCCATGCCTGTCATCTCGCCGATGGCTTCATTTTCATGAAACAAGGAAAACCGGCCGTTTTGAAAGCGGCCCGTAACGTTCTCCGTCACATCGACCTTTTGTTTATCAAAAGCCATTTTAGACACCTCCCGTTACAGATAGAATGTCCAAATGGCCCGTTTGCTATCCGATCAGTCTTCCTGTGTCATTTCGTCATATTGCTCGGAAGTCATGAGGTTTTCGATTTCTTCAGCATCAGCCGGTTCCACGACGATCATCCACGCTTTTTCATACGGAGACTCGTTTACGAATTCAGGACTGTCATCAAGGTCTTCGTTCACTTCCGTCACCGTTCCGTTAATCGGTGCGTACAGTTCGGAAACGGTTTTGACGGATTCCACGCTGCCGAATGGCTCGTCCGCTTTAATTTCGGCGCCGACTTCCGGAAGCTCGACAAAGACGATGTCGCCAAGTTCGGCTTGCGCGAAATGTGTAATCCCGATGCGGGCTTTTCCGTCCTCAACTTTGACCCATTCGTGCTCTTTGGAATAACGCATATCTTTCGGTGTGCTCATCTAAATCCCTCCATTTTTTTCTTATAATAAGAAGATACCATAATTCTTTGAACCTGGCATTACATCCAATATTTTTCGAATTGGTCTTCTTTAAAGCCGACAGTGACTTTTTCGCCGTCTGTCGTAATCGGGCGTTTCAGGAGCATACCGTCTGATGCCAGGAGTTCGAGCTGTTCATCCTCTGACATGTGGTACAGTTTTTCCTTTAAGTTCAGCTCGCGGTATTTCATTCCGCTCGTGTTGAAAAACTTTTTGAGCTCAAGACCGCTCTTTTCATAGAGGTCTTTAATTTCTTCTTTCGACGGAGTTTCCTCCGCGATATGTATTTCGTTTATTTCCTTACCGCGGTCTTCCAGCCATTTTTTCGCATTACGGCACGTTCCGCATTTAGGGTACCAGTAAAAATTTAACGACATCTTCTTCACCCCTTGTAAATGATCGTCGTTATTTTAACACAATCACTTGTAAAAACCTATAACGTTGCTTCGTGAAAAAGCGCCCCTGATGAAGGAGCGCTTTCAGCATGTGATCAGACCGTATATTTTTCTTCACGGAAGACGGCGGCTGCCGCTTCACGTTTTTTCTGAATGAGGTTTTTCGGCGTCAGGCGCGTCAGTTTGCGCAGCACGGAAAGCATCATGCGGAGGGAATCTCCTTCCTCCATGGCGATCAATGATTCTTTGGCGTGCGCTTCAATGTTCTGAAGGGCTTCCTGGGCAAAGATTTCCGTATATAACAGCTTCTGCGCGGCTTTTTCGGCACCGTCCGCCGCAATTGCTTTTTCCGTTCTGAGGACGGCTGATTCCAAAGCGTACAGCGCGCTGACAATATCGGCAATGTTCACCATGATTTCCTGCTCGCCTTCGATCTCTTTGCCGTATTTCTGCGCCGCGAGACCCGCTGTCAGGAGGGCGATCTTTTTCGCCTGTCTGACAATGTATTTTTCCTGTTCAAGAGGTTCTGAGCCCGGCTCTTCAGGCATCAGCATCATGAGTTCTTCTTGGAGCGCTTTTGCTTTTTCAAAGAGCGGCAGCTGACCTTTTACGGCTTTTTTCAGGAACGTGCTCGTTACGATCAGGCGGTTGATTTCATTTGTGCCTTCAAAAATTCTGTTGATTCTTGAGTCGCGATAGGCACGCTCCACTTCATATTCCTGCATAAATCCGTAACCGCCGTGAATTTGAACGCCTTCATCGGCAATATAATCAAGCGTTTCAGAACCGCACATTTTGTTGAGCGAGCATTCAATCGCGTACTCGGCGATTGACTTCGCGACTTCGCGTCCGTCTTTTTGCTCCTCTTCCGTCAGTCTGCTCATATTATCTTCGAATAAGCCCACTGTTCTGTATACAGAGCTCTCCATCGCGTAAAGCCGAGCTGACATCGTCGCAAGCTTTTCCTGAGTGAGCGTGAAGCTTGAGATCGGCGTTTTAAATTGCCGGCGCTGGTTTGCATAAGCGGCAGACAGCTCAATCACCCGTTTTGAAGCACCGATTGTGCCGACGGCAAGCTTGTAGCGCCCGATATTCAGGATATTAAAAGCGATGACATGGCCTTTTCCGATTTCGCCGAGAAGGTTTTCTTTTGGGACTTCCGCCTGATCTAAAATCAGCGTTCTTGTCGATGAACCCTTAATCCCCATTTTTTTCTCTTCTGGGCCCGTTGACACGCCTGGATAGTTCTTTTCTACGATAAATGCGGAAAATTTATCTCCGTCCACTTTAGCGTAGACGACAAAGACATCTGCAAAGGCGGAGTTTGTAATCCATTGCTTTTCTCCGTTAAGAATATAGTGTGTGCCCGCTTCATTCAAAACAGCCGTGGTCTTCGCGCCGAGGGCATCTGAACCTGAACCGGGCTCAGTTAAGGCGTATGCCGCGATTCTTTGTCCTGAAGCCAAGTCTGGCAAATAGGTTTTTTTCTGTTCTTCCGTTCCGAAGAACACGATCGGCAATGAGCCGATACCGACGTGAGCGCCGTAAGACAGCGAAAAGCTGCCGGCACGTGAAAACTTTTCCGTAATGAAGGCTGAACTGATTTTATCCAGGCCGATTCCGCCGTACTCTTCAGGCACGTCTGCTCCGAGGAGGCCGAGATCTCCGGCTTTTTTCAGCAGTCTGACCGAATGCTCGAACTGATGGTTTTCAATTTCATCGATATAAGGAAGCACATCGTTTACGACATAGTCTTCTGTCGTTTTGCCGATCATTTTATGTTCGTCTGTGAAGTCCTCCGGAGTGAATATTTGATCATATCCCGTCTCTTCAATCAGAAAGCTGCCGCCTTTTTTGACGTTGACCGTTTCCTGTTTCATGCTTCGTTTCCCCCTTGTTTTAAATGAGCTCAAATACGCCGGCAGCGCCCATGCCGCCTCCGATGCACATCGTCACCACGCCGAATTGCTCGTTTCTCCGTTTCATTTCATGAATGAGTGACAGGGTCAGCTTCGTTCCCGTGCATCCGAGCGGATGTCCGAGCGCGATGGCGCCTCCGTTGACGTTCACCTTTTCTTCATCTATCCCAAGCGATCTGATGACTTGAATGGCCTGTGAAGCAAAGGCCTCATTCAATTCAAAAAGCCCGATATCCTGTAATTCGAGTCCGGCAAGCTTGAGCGCCCGCGGAATAGCTTCAATCGGACCTATCCCCATTACCTCAGGCGGAACGCCGCCTACGGCAAAGGAACGGAATTTGACAAGCGGCGCCAATCCGAGTGACGATGCTTTTTCGCGATCCATCAGCATGACAGCCGCCGCGCCGTCACTTGTTTGTGAAGAGTTCCCGGCCGTCACGGTTCCCGTTTTAGAAAAAGCCGGACGGAGCTTCGCCAAGACGTCAGCCGATGTGCCGGGACGAACGCCTTCATCTTGAGAAAAGGTAAATTGTTTTTTCCGCGGCTTATGGTCATCACCGACTTCTGTCAGCGATACTTCAACCGGGACGATTTCGTCATTGAATTTGCCTTCTTTAAGGGCTTTTGCGGCATTCTGATGGCTGCGGACGGCAAATGCATCCTGGTCTTCTCTGGATACGCCGTACGTTTCGGCGACCTGCTCCGCTGTGTGCCCCATGCTCATGTAATACTCAGGCGCATGCTCCGCCAAAGCGATATTCGGGCGGGTCACATGCCCCATCATCGGAACTTGCGACATGGATTCCGCACCGCCCGCAATGACGGTGTCACCCGCACCGATCATGATTTTTTCAGCACCGTAAGCGATGGATTGGAGCCCGGAAGAGCAGTAGCGGTTCACCGTAATGGCCGGCACCGTATGAGGAAGCCCCGCCAGCGCACCGATATTCCGCGCCATATTTAATCCTTGTTCGGCTTCAGGTGTTGCACAGCCGATAATTAAGTCATCGATATTTCCTTCATAGCCGCCTGCCCGTTTCAGCGTTTCTTTTACACAAAGCGCGCCTAAATCATCAGGACGAACGGCTGCAAGCGATCCTTTTTTCGCTTTACCGACCGGGGTTCTCGCACCGGCCACAATGACTGCTTCTCTCATAAACACCCTCCTAGTTCCGTAAAGGTTTGCCTTTGACGAGCATATGCTGCATTCTCGCTTGAGATTTCGCCTCACCAGCGAGGCTTAAAAAGGCTTCTCTTTCAATCTCGAGTAAATATTCTTCTGAAACCTCCGTGCCGAACGGGACTCTTCCGCCGGCAATAACATGGGCCAGCTTCTTTGCAATCTTCATATCGTGATCGGATAAATAACCCGACCGTCTCATTTGGTCTGCTCCGAGCAGTAATGCCGCACAGCCGGTTTCTCCGGTGACTTTCACTTTTTTGCGGGCAGGCGGGCGGTATCCGCTGTCATATAAGGAAGCAGCCAGCTGTTTCGCATCGTGCAGCAGGTGATCCTGATTCATGCTGACACGGTCAGCCGCGGACAAAATCTTCATATCACGGGCTTCGTGTGCCGAACCGGACACTTTGGCAAGCGCGATTGTTTCAAAGGTTTTAATCGCTGCGTCCATCAGTTCACTTCCGCCGTCCAAATAATTCATGTACAGCTCTTTGTTTCCTCCGCCGCCCGGAATAAGGCCGACGCCGGTTTCAACGAGACCCATATACGATTCGCTCGCCGCCTGAACGCGTGCCGCCGGGAGACAGACTTCCGTGCCGCCGCCGAGTGTCATCCCGAATGGCGCCGCGACAACGGGTTTAGCGCTGTATTTGATGTTCAGCATCGTCTGCTGAAAACGGCGGATGACAAAATCGACTTCCATGAAGTTATCATCCTGAGCTTCCATCAAAATCATCGCAAGGTTTGCCCCCGCGCAGAAATGTCTGCCTTGGTTACCGATGACAAGTCCTTTATAATTCCGCTCCGTTTCCTCAAGCGCATTGTCAATCATCTGAATAATGTCTAAGCCGATCGCGTTGCTTTTCGTATGAAATTCCAACAGCGCGACATCATCGCCGAGATCAATCAGACTTGCGCCGCTGTTTTTAGTGATCACGCCTTTTGTTTCTTTTAACGCTTGCAGGCTGATCCGTTTCGGATTTTCTTTCACAGCCCTGTATTGGCCGTCTGAATAGTAAAATGGTGTTCCGTTTTCCTTCATATAAAATGTTTCATGGCCCTGATCAAGCATTTCTTTCACCCAGCCGGGGAGTGCTGCACCTTCTTCTTCGAGCCGCTCCGCTGATTTTCTGACGCCGATGGCATCCCACATCTCAAACGGTCCGAGCTCCCATCCGAAGCCCCATTTCATGGCGTCATCAATTGCTTTGATATCATCAGCGATCTCACCTAAAAGCCGGGCTGAGTATAAGAGTGTTTGCGATGTGATATTCCAGAGCAGGCGTCCTGCGCGGTCATCGGAATATACAAGCGCTTTCATTTTGCCTTTGGCACCCTTTGCCTGTTTGGCGGCTTCTAAAGCGGGCGTCTTCATTTTCGAACGCTCACCGTATGTCATGGTCAGCGGATCGAGTTCATATATTGTTTTACCTTCTTTTTTGTAAAAACCTTGGCCTGATTTGCTGCCCAGCCAATTGTTTTTCAGCATGTCATTCATAAATTCAGGAAGCTTAAACATGTCTTTTTCAGCGCCGTCGGCTTTATCATACACATTTTTCGCCACATGGGCGAACGTATCAAGCCCCACAACGTCAAGGGTTCTGAAGGTCGCGCTTTTCGGTCTGCCGATCAAAGGCCCGGTCACCGTGTCCACCTCGCCGATGCGGCAGCCGGAAGAAAGCATTTCTCTTACCGTGACCAACAGGCCGTACGTACCGATGCGGTTGGCGATAAAATTAGGCGTGTCTTTTGCGATGACGACACCTTTCCCAAGCGTGTTTTCTGCAAATGAAGTCATAAACTCCAGCACGTCAGGATCTGTTTCCTGAATCGGAATGATTTCCAGAAGCTTTAAGTAGCGGGCCGGATTAAAGAAATGGGTTCCTAAGAAATGAGCTTTAAAATCGGCAGATCGGCCTTCCGCCATTTTTGTGACGGAGATACCGGACGTATTGCTCGACACGATGCTTCCCGGTTTCCGGTATTCATCAACGAGTGAGAAAATCTGTTTTTTTACGTCAAGATTTTCGACGACGACTTCAATAATCCAATCAGCATCCTTCAATTGAGCTGCGTCATCTTCCAAATTCCCCGCCGTTATATAGTCGAGATTGGCAGCCGAAGTCAGCGGCGCCGGTTTTTGCTTCAGCAGCTTTTGCATGGCCGATCGGCTCAGCCTGCTGCGGACCTCCGGGCTTTCTAATGTCAGCCCTTTTTTCATCTCATCCTTTGTCAGCTCGTTTGGCACAATATCAAGCAGCAGGACGGGAATTCCGATGTTAGCCAAGTGCGCGGCAATTCCGGACCCCATAACGCCTGATCCGAGAACGGCTGCTTTCTTTATAAACTTGTGCATGAGTCATCCCCCTTGAACTTTGAATGAATAGTCATTCATTTTTTCGGCAAAAAAAATGAAACCCTTTTCTTCTTTCATCTTAAAAGATTTTCAGGATGACTTCAATAGCAAATATGGAATTTTTTTAAATTTTTCGGCTTCCGCATGTTCAATGGCGCGGGTGGGAAACTTAAACCCGGAGGTGAAGGGAATGGTGCGAGGGAGAAAAGATCCGTCTTCTGCCGCAGTGAGCGCGGCCAGCATGAAAGGAAATGCGGGACCGAAGCAAAAATACGGCGGCGGCAAACGGACGAGCCAAAATCAGCAATATAAAAAAGAAAACATGGAATAACATGCTGCGGCTGCTTTTTGGAGCAGCCGTTATTTTTTGAAGATCCCTTTCAGCACAAACGCCGCATTTGCCGGGCGCTCGGCAATTCTTCTCATCAGGTACCCGTACCAATCGGTTCCGTACGGGACATACACCCTCATCCTGTACCCTTCTTCGGCAAGCTCCTTCTGGCGCTCCGTTCTGATGCCGTACAGCATTTGGAATTCAAACTGCTCCCGGGGAATCTGATGCTCGCTGATGAGTGTTTTCGTATAAGAAATGATGTCATCATCATGTGTCGCCACCGCCGTTTCATGGCCGCTCAAAAGCTGCAGTTTAATCAGCTGCTGAAAATGAAGATCGGTTGCTTTTTTATCAGGGAATGCAACGGCCGCCGATTCTTTATAAGCGCCTTTTACAAGCCTGAGCCTCGGCTTGTATGGCATCAGACCGCTGATGTCTTCAGCTGCCCGGTACAAATAAGCCTGAATGACGGTGCCGAGCATCGGAAAATCCGGCTTGCACCGCTTATACAGCTCAAGCGTACGGCCGCATCTTGAATAGTCCTCCATATCAATTGTTACAGGCACGCCGCGTTCTTTTGCCTCCGTCAATATGTCTCTGACATGCTGTTCCGCGAGTTTCTCGGAAATATCCAGACCGATGGATGTTAATTTCAGAGACAGCTCACAATCCAGTTGATTCTCGGCAATCGCCCTGATTGCTTTTTTACATTCTACCGCCGTCCTTTTCGCATCCTTCTCTGAACCCGCATATTCACCTAGATAATCAATCGAAGCCGACAGCCCTTTTTGGTTCAGCCGCTTTACCGTTTTCACAGCTTCCGCGAGTGTTTCCCCTGCAACGAACCTTCCCGCGCCGAAGCGGATTCCGTAAGCCTGGGCGAATTTTGTAAGCATTTTATTTTTCGACAAAAATAAACATATGTTCCGCAGCAAAGATGAACTCCCTCCTTTTTCTTTTATTCGTGTATGAATTTTCGGTCGCAGAGAAAGCTAAAAAGAACAGAATTGAAGGAGGCGTTTATATGAACAACCAAGAGCAGCACGGAAACTTGCCGCCTGCCGTCATCTCAACGAAAGACCATTTGTATCTTGAGGACATGCTGAACTGGAATCTGCTTGCCATGAAAAAAGCGCATTTTATGGCGGAACACTGCCAAAATCAGACGTTAAAACAAGAGCTTGATCAAATCGGCCGGATGCATCAGAAGCATTATCAGCACATATTGGGCCGCTTGAACCCCGATCAAGGCGGGCAGACAACAACAGGCTATATGCAATAGGAGGACAATACATGGAACAGCAAAATCAAAAAATCACGAATCCGCAGACGCCCGTGCCCAATACGGCGCAAATGAATGACAGAGACTTGGTGAATGAGCTGCTGACGACGGAAAAATACATCACGGCTTCATATTGCACAGCCCTGCACGAGTTCAGCCACGAGTCTCTTTATCAAGATATTCAGGCGATTTTCGATGAGTCACAAAAAGCGCAAAGAAGATTATACGATGTGATGTTTCAAAATGGCTGGTATTCCATTGAAGCAGCCGATACCCAAAAGCTTCAGCAATCGTATCAGAAGTTCCAGCAGACTATTCAGCAGCAGTCTCCCTACCAGCAGTAAAACGAAGAAGGATTTGATGTTTTCGACAAGCATCAATCCTTTTTTTATTTTTGCACAAAAAGATTGACTTATCATTAATCCTTATTTATATTTAACTAATGTTAATTATTTTCTCAAGGAACAAGATGAGGAGGAGTTATGAAAAACGCGGATCAATATGTGTCTGACATCCAGAAATCTCTTCAGACGCTGCTGCAAAACATACAGCCTGAAATGGTGGAAAGCATGGCAAAACACGAGGTGACGCCTGCCCAATTATTTGTTTTAGCCAGCCTGAAAAAATACGGGAGCTGCAAAGTTTCCGAAATTGCGGAACGCATGGAGGTAAAACCGAGCGCAGTGACGCTGATGGCCGACCGCCTCGAACAAAAAGGACTTATCGTCCGCAAACATAACCAGCAGGACAGACGCGTCATCGACATCAGCCTCACCAAAAAAGGCGAAACAAAATTTGAAGATGTTGTGGAAGGACGGAAAGCGATACTGGCGCGAAACCTGTCCGTTCTGACTGACGATGAACTGATTCAGTCCGTGAACATCATCCGCAAAGTAGCTGAAGCAGCCGAGAAATACGCGGCTGATCAAAAAGAAAACGAATAGAAAAGAGGAGCTGCCGAAACATGAGCATTGAAAAGAAAGATCCAAAACGCACATTATTAATAACCGGCTTAATCATCGCCATGTTTTTCTCAGCCCTTGACGGCACCATCGTAGGAACGGCGATTCCTAAAATCGTGGGTGACCTCGGGGGATTAAGCATGATGACGTGGCTGACCACAGCATATCTTTTAACTTCGACGACGATCGTTCCGATTGCGGGGAAACTTGCAGATTTATTGGGGCGCCGCGTCGTCTATGTGTCAGGTTTATTGATTTTTATGGGAGCTTCCGCACTGTGCGGAATGGCCAGCAACATGACGGAACTGATTATTTTCCGCGGACTTCAGGGAATCGGCGGCGGTGTCATGATGCCGATGGCTATGATCGTCATCGGGGATTTGTTCACAGGGAAACAGCGTGCCAAGTTCCAAGGGCTTTTCGGGGCGATTTACGGGCTTGCTTCCGTGATCGGCCCGCAAATCGGGGGCTGGATTGTTGACTCATTAAATTGGAAATGGGTTTTCTATATCAACCTGCCTGTCGGAATTTTAGCCGTCATCTTTATCGCAAGAGGACTTCAAGGCAGAAAACAGACCGGGCCGATTAACTTTGACATCGCCGGCATTTTCACAATGATCGTCGGAATCGTCAGCCTCCTCCTCGCGCTCAGCTTCGGAGGAAAGGATTACGCATGGGGCTCTTGGCAGATTCTCGGTCTCTTTGCGCTTGCACTTGCCGGGATTGTCGGATTCATTTTCGCTGAAATCAAAGCAAAAGAACCGATTCTGCCGATGTACCTGTTTAAAAACAGAACGTTTACCGTACTGAATCTGATCGGCTTTTTCATGAGTATCGGCATGTTCGGCGCCGTCACGTTTGTTCCTTTCTTTATGCAGGGAATTATCGGAGTCAGCGCCACCGCGTCCGGCACGATTATGACGCCGATGATGGTATCTATGATTATCACAAGTATTATCGGAGGCCAGCTGGTTTATAAGATCGGTATTAAACCGCAAATCATGATCGGTATGCTGATCATGGCCGTCGGCTTCTTCTTATTAACGACTTTGCAGCTGGATACAAGCAAGCTCGCGGCTACATGCTATATGGCCGTGATCGGTCTGGGAATGGGGCTCGTCATGCCGCTTCTCACACTCGCTCTGCAAGAAACGTTTTCAAAAGAAGAGCTGGGTGTTGTGACCTCTTCAAGCCAATTTTTCCGGATGATCGGGGGAACGTTCGGCATTACAGTGCTCGGCGCTGTCATGAATGCCAGATCAGGAAGCCTTTTAACCGACAGACTGGTGCCTTACTTAGACTCACTGCCGAAACAGGCAAGTGCCTTTGCCGCCCAGTTTAAAGGTATGATTGACAAGAATCCTGAAGGGCTGCTTCAATCCTTGTTCAGTCAGGAATCGATTAAGCAGATTCCGGCCGCATTTTCTTCCCATATCGTGCCGGTTTTGAAAACGTCACTGATGGATTCGCTTCACAGCGTGTTTTTCACAGGCCTGGCCTTTATCGCTGCCGGATTGATCCTCACGCTGTTTGTTAAATCAATTAAGCTGACAAATAAAAAGACAGGCAAACAAGAAGAAAAGGCGAAAGCCGTTTAACAAAGAAAAATCCCGCGGATGCCGCGGGATTTTTTTATATCATCTGGGAATGACCAGTCTTCCGCCTCATTGGAAATGGGGGAAATTCAATAAAATAATGATGAAACCCTTTAATAAACCTTAAACATTTCATAGTTATCTTTATAGTACGACATAATAAAGTCACGAAAATTTCTTACGGAAGAAGATAACAGCTTATGTCTCATCCAAGATAAGCCGACTGGATATGAAGCAGAGTGATCAGTCACTTTTATAAAATTCAGCCCCAATGTTCTGCAAACTGAAATAGGAAGCAACGCCACACCTTGATCCAGCTTTAAAATCTCGACCAGTAAATGAGAATCTGCCTCAAACGCAATATTTGGGGTGAAACCAGCTTTCTCACAAAGCGAGGCTGTAAAACCGCTATACTCTTCATTATTAGCAAGGGTAATAAATGGTTCATCGGCGACAAGGCGTAAAGAAATTTCTGTTTTACCCGTAAATCGGTGGTTTGAGGGCAAAGCCAGAACAATATCTTCATTTACCAGCACACAACTCTCTATCTCTTCATCTTGAATCGGATGACCTGTTATTCCTAAATCAATGTCCCCTTTTTTTAAACTTGTTATGATCTCGCTTTTAACTCCGATTGCTTGGAGAATTTTTGATTGAGGGGAGCGGTTGATATATTCACTCATCAGTCCTGCAAGGAATCTTGGATTGGAAATAGATATTCTGATGGTGTCAGAAATTTGATGTTCCTCCAATTGAATTTCTGTTTGTGCATTTTCAATCTCAGTAAAAATCCTGTTTACATGTTTTAAAAGAATTTTCCCTGCTGAACTCAGCTTAATATTTCTGCCTTTTCTCTCAAACAAGGTTGTTCCCAGTTCATTCTCAAGTCTTTTTATAGTGAGACTTAAAGAAGGCTGGGCAATCTTTAATTGTTCTGCTGCTTTAGAAATATGTTCAGTATAGGCAACTGTCTGAAAGTATTTTAGCTGCAGCAATTCCATCTGTCTGCACCCCCCTCATTTATTTCAATAAATATATATATACCTTATTATGTATTGGATTAAATGTAAATGCGAATGTAAGATAATAGCATAGTTAAATTGAAAAAACATAAAAAAGAAAAAGAAAGGGGTCTCATACTATGAAAATTGATGTGAATAACATTGTTAAAAATTTAAACACACCTTTAACATCACCTGCTTACCCCGTGCCAACCTATAAATTTGTTAACCGGGAATATCTTAATATTATTTACCGAACGGATGAAAAAGCTTTACGTGCGGCAGTGCCAGAACCTCTTGAAATTACTGAACCTTTAGTGAAATTCGAAGTGATGTGGATGCCCGATGTTTCCGGACTTGGCGCCTATACAGAGGCAGGACAAGTCATCCCTGTCAGCTTTAATGGTGAAGAAGGAGATTATGTACATTCTATGTATGTTGACAATTTCCCGGCTATTGCAAGCGGACGGGAACTTACTGCATATCCAAAGAAATTGGGTGCCCCTAAGCTGTATATAGACTCTGATACTCTTGTTGGCACATTGGATTATGGCAGTCTTCGTGTGGCAACTGCGACTATGGGATATAAACATTTCGAAATGGACAAGGAAAAAGCGAAAAGGGAAATTTGCCGACCTAATTTTATGGTTAAGATTGCTACTGATTACAATGGTGATTTAAGGGTTTGTGATTTGGTGCGAACGCAAATAACGAATATAGAAGTTAAAGGTGCCTGGACTGGACCGGCGCGGCTTCAATTATTTGAACATGCTCTGGCACCTCTTGCAGATTTGCCTGTATTAGAAGTCGTTTCAGCATCTCATATCCTTACAGATTTAACCTTAAATGCAGCACAGCCGGTTTATAACTACTTAGAGGAAAAATAAGGAGCGTTGACAATGAGAATTGCAGTTTTAGGAGCAGGTTCTTTAGGAACCATAGTTGGAGCATATCTGTCTGCTGGCGGAATGGATGTCGAATTGATTGATTCGTACAAAGAACATGTAGATACTCTAAATCAAATAGGTGCTAAAGTAGTTGGTACAACGGAATTTCAAGCAAAAGTGAAAGCCATTACCCCTGAAAACAAGTCAGGCAAGTATGATTTAATATTACTTCTGACGAAACAATTATATAATGACTCCATTCTTAAAGAGTTGCTGCCTTTTTTAAAGGATGACAGTGTAGTATGTTCCTTGCAAAACGGCATACCTGAACAGAAAGTTGCTTCGATCGTTGGTGATGAACGTGTTATTGCAGGTTCTGTTGAATTTGGTGCTACGTTTATTGAGCCGGGCGTATCCAGACTTACAACTGAGTATACTCAATTTAAAGAGTACGCTTTTCAAATTGGAGAATTACATGGTGAAACAACAGAAAGAATCATGCGTATTAAATCGGTTTTAGACCTTTTCGGCGGAACACATATTTCCGATAATTTAGTTGGAACGAAGTGGTCAAAATTACTTATCAATAATGCATTCAGTGGTTTATCGGCAGCATTAAACGGAGAATACGGAGACATTCTTGACCATGAAATCGGCATTGTTAGTGCAGTCCATATCGCAGATGAGACGATTAAGGTTGGACACGCCAATGGTGTCAAATTTGCGAAAATGGGCGGCCTTGATTTAGAATCTTTGGAATTAAGAAGTGAAAATGATATTCCTGAACGTATCCAAACATTTAGGTCAGCCATGGAACCATCTAGGCTGCTAAGAGCAAGTATGCTCCAGGATCTTGAGAAAAAACGCAAAACTGAAATTGATTATATTAATGGAGTTATTCCCAAAATGGCAGAAGGTACTGGCATTTCAACACCTTTTCATGATTTGGTTGTGGCACAAGTCAAATGTGCCGAGGAATCTCAAACAGTCCCCAATTTTGATACAAATATAAAAGCATTTGAAGAGTTATTACGTAGCCGAAAGGAAATGTGATATATAGGAAAGAGAGAAAGGGATTGCTGCGGCGGTCCTTTTTTCTTGGTTCAGCAAGCGGAAGAAATATACGTAAACAAACGGGTGCATTAGTTACATTAAAGTTCTTCGCCTATGAATTGAACGAAGCCTTTATTGATTCCTTTTCAGCAAAAAAAAGCTTCCGGCACCTCTCTTTGATGCCGAAAGCTTTTTTATTGTTTTTTTCTGTGTGCTTCATTGAGCTGTTTAATATGCTGTATCGCAGCTTTGATGCCCTCTTTGGCGTCCGGGTAGGATTGATTCCAATGTTTGACGAGCGGAGGCATGCTTTTTGCGATATGTGTATACAAAATCCACTGCCTGACTTCTTCCTTTACATCCGGGTTTGTTTCGCCAAGCAATAGTTCCGTGTATTTCTCAAGCAGGCCGTCCAGCTGCTGCTGCAGTTTCTCTTCCATACCGTTCCCTTCCCTTTTTCATGATTATGACAATCGGGCGGTGAGGGCCGCTTCCTGCACGATACATCTGCCGCGTCCGTGCGGAATGCAAAGCGGCGTGCCGAACAGCGGATCTTGCGTTACCTGGCAGTTCATCGCAAAGACCTGCTGTACAAGCTCGCAAGTGATGACTTCTTCGGGACGGCCCTCTGCGTAAATCTGTTTATCTTTAATGGCGACCAGATAATGGGCATAACGGCATGCCAGATTGAGGTCGTGCAGCACCATGACGATTGTGCGTTTTTCTTTTTCATTTAATTCAAACAGCAAATCAAGAATTTCAATTTGATGCGTCATGTCGAGATAAGTTGTCGGCTCGTCAAGCAGAATGATATCCGTATCCTGAGCGAGTGTCATCGCAATCCATGCGCGCTGGCGCTGTCCGCCTGACAAGGAATCCACAGGACGGTCGGCCATTTCCTCAAGCTTCGTCGCTTTAAGCGCTTTTGCGACTGCGTCCTCGTCCTCGTTGGACCATTGCTTCAGCCAGCTTTGATAAGGGTATCTTCCCTGCTTCACAAGCTGATGCACCGTCAGGCCTTCGGGAGCTGACGGACTCTGCGGCAAAATAGCGAGCTCTCTTGCCACTTCCTTCGTCGGAAGCTTAGCGATGGCTTTTCCTTCTAAAAGCACAGAACCGCCCCTCGGTTTCATCAGCCGGGCCAATGAACGTAAAAGCGTCGATTTTCCGCAGCCGTTGCTTCCGATCAATACAGTGATTTCGCCTTTTGGAATCGCGACATCCAATTCGTCAATGATAACAGTTTCTCCGTACCCTAAGCTCAGCGTCTCTGTAGAAATTGCACTCATACCGCTAACCGCTCCTTTTTTGAGTTTCCCAACACTATGTATATAAACAAATTGCCTAAACATTCAACGTGAGATCATGATTATATTGTAACAGAAATTAATGACTCTGAATATCATTATCAATTAGTTTTGGGCAAAAAAGCAGCGGACGGCGGTTATTTTTTTATTTCCGTCATTTCTCCATCGTTCTTTTTCAGTTTCAGATAAAAATGGTCATAGCGGCTGTCCAAATTAAAAGCCGAGAGCACCTGCCGGACGACCTCGCTTTCCTGCATCCGGCTGTTTACGGCAAGTTCTCCGAGGATCATCTTCATTTCATCAAGCGCTTCCTCGCCCTCTCTGTGAACCCCTGAGAGCTTGTCCCGGATGTCCGCCTTTTCATGACCGCTTTTTCTTTCATACAAACCTTCATAGCGGTTATGCTCTCCGGCTCCGTAGCTGACGCGAAGGGAAAAGCTGCTGTAAGGAACCGGCTTCGCGGATGACACGGGTGTGCTGTCTTGTTCCGCTTCCCGTTTTTCTTCATTCAATCGGCAGCCGGCAATCAGCATCAGCGTAAGACATAAAACGCCCGCCGTCCTGAACCATTTCATGCGATTCACTCCCATTCCATTCCGATCGTTTTTAGGTATTTCCAAGGGAGGCGGCTGTCATTCATTAAACAAAAAAGAACCGGAGCGGTAACACTCCGGCCGGTTCATCTCAAGATTATCATTCAGTCAGCTCTAAAAATTCCTGCACATCCTGTACGGCAAGGCGGACCGCGTCTTCCCAAAACGACCGTTCCGTCAGATCCGCTCCAAGGTGCTTCATCGCCAAATCCTCAACGGTCATCGAAGCCGTGTCACACAAAAGCGCGATATATTTTTCTTCAAAATCCGCTTTTTCCCGAAGAGCTCTTGCATATATTCCAAGCGAAAATAAATAACCGAACGTATACGGAAAGTTGTAAAACGGCACTCCCGTAATATGAAAATGCAGTTTTGACGCCCAGAAATGAGGGTGGTATTCCCCTAATGAATCGCAAAACGCTTCTTTCTGCGCCGCTTCCATCAGTTCATTCAGTTTCTCAGCCGGAACGACGCCCTGCTTCCGCTCTTCATAAAAACGCGTTTCAAATAAAAATCTCGCATGAATATTCATAAACATGGCTACGCTTCTTTGAATTTTATCTTCAAGCAAGAACAGCTTTTCATCCTTTGTCTCCGCTTGTTTCAAAGCGGCGTCGGCGACGATCATTTCCGCAAAGGTCGAGGCTGTTTCAGCCACATTCATGGCGTAGGCTCTGTTCAGCTGCCGCACTTGAAGCATGGCCTCCTGATGGAACGCGTGACCGAGCTCATGCGCCAGCGTCGATACATTCGAAGCGCTTCCGGAAAACGTCATAAAAATCCGGGATTCTCCGCTGTCGGGAAAGCTGGTGCAGAAACCGCCGACCCGTTTTCCGCTGCGGTCTTCCGCTTCTATCCACCGATCACGGAACGCTTTTTCCGTAAATGCGGACAGCTTTTTGCCAAACGTCGAAAATTGGCTGACGATCAGATTAGCCGCTTCATCATATGTGTATTCTTTCGGAGCCTCGCCGATCGGTGCGTCCACATCATACCAGTTCAGCCGCTCAAGCCCTAAAAGAGATGCCTTTCGATTCAGGTATTCAGCAAAAGGCTTTTTATGATCGGTAATGACCTGCCACATGACATCCAGCGTTTCTTTTTTCATCCGGTTGATCGCAAGCGGCTCTTCCAAAGCGCTTTTCCAGCCCCGCGCTTTATAGATTTCCGTGCGGAAGCCGGCCAGATGATTCAGCGTGCTGCCGAAAAGCTCCTCTTCTCCTTTCCACGCTTCATTAAGCTCTTTGAACACTTGATGTCTGATGCGGCGATCCGGGTGCGCCATCATATTTTCCGCTTGACCGACCGACAGCTCTTTATCCTCAAATGGAATCTTCATTCTGCCGACAGCCGCATTATACAGGTCGCCCCATGCGTGATAGCCGTCAACGGCCAGGCCTTCAATCAGCCTTTCTTCTGAAGCGCTGAGCTTCTCTTTGACCCGGTCTCTTCTTTCATTTAAAACATATGTGAGATCCTGAAGTTCCGGTTTTTGCAGCAGCTCCTCCCAGACCCGCTCGTCAATCCGGGCAAGTGTATCGTCAAGGGTGACCAGAGCGGATTTAAAATCACTGCTCAGCTGATTGATCCGCGCCCTCCATTCATTCGCTTTCTGATCATGAGTGTTCTGAGCCTGAAGACAGCCGACGAACGCTCCCGCCTGCCTGATCATGATCGCTGACCGTTCAAACCTATCAATCAGATTGATCAGCTCCCGGCTTTCATCCGCATGCGTCGGAACTGTAAACGCTTCAGCCGCATGTTGAAAAGCGCTTAGATGCTTTTTGAGCTCTTGTATGTATTGCTGAAACTCTTCCGACCGGCTCCCGCCCTCAAAAATGGAGTTTAAATCCCATGTTTCCTTCAATCCCTCTAATGCCATCTTTTCTTTACCCCTTTCTATCCGAAGCTGACTCTATTATAAAACAATTCTGACATATTTCCGAACGATTTCTCCTTCTTTCCGCGAGATGATATACACTATGAGATAAGAACAAACGGGGAGGATTATAAGATGAACAGAAAAATTGCCATTGTAACCGGCGCGACGAGCGGATTCGGGCTGCTGACAGCGCTGAAGCTCGCCCGGTCTTATCACGTCATCGCAACAGCCAGACAGCCGGAGAAAGCTGAAATACTGAAAGAGGCCGCCGCTCAAGCGGGTGCATCCGAACATGTTACGGTCGTTTCTTTAGATGTGACAAATGAGCAGTCGGTGTCTGACTTCGGGAACACCATCAGCGGTTTCGGATCGATTGACCTGCTCGTCAATAACGCCGGCACTGCGTACGGGGGGTTTATTGAAGATGTGCTGATGGAACATTACAGACAGCAGTATGAAACGAATGTATTCGGTCTGATTCACGTCACAAAAACCGTGCTGCCTTATATGCGAAAACATGGCGGGGCAAAAATCTTCAATATCAGCAGTATCAGCGGACTGACCGGTTTCCCTGCTCTATCTCCGTATGTCTCTTCCAAATTCGCGGTTGAAGGATTTACAGAGAGCCTGCGCCTCGAACTGCTGCCTTTAGGAATTGATGCCGCTTTAGTAGAACCGGGCTCCTATAAAACGTCTATATGGGAGACGTCTCTCTCCAATCATCTTACGGCCCCCGGCAAAGATTCGCCCTATTACCGCTATTATCAGCAAATCGAAGCTTACTTCAAAGCCAACGCATCCAAAAGCGGCGATCCTGATGACGTAGCGGAGCTGATTTATCAATTGGCACAAAGGAAACGGCTGAAGAAACTGCGGTATCCGATCGGCAGGGGCGTTAAGCTCACATTGGCTTTCCGCTCACTCTTTCCGTGGTCCGCCTGGGAATCGATTATAAAGAAAAAGCTGTTCACTTGAACCTAAATTATAATAATTATAATTTAGTATTGATTTTTATTTGATACGTGATATAATTAAATTAACAGATCACAGGGAGGACGATGAATATGAATACACAAAACGCGAAAAATACTGAAACTCTTGTTGAGAAATCAATGAACACACAATTATCAAACTGGTTTATCCTTTACTCTAAACTGCACCGCTTTCATTGGTATGTAAAAGGCCCTCACTTCTTTACGCTTCATGAAAAATTTGAAGAACTGTATAACGAAGCGGCGGAAACGGCGGATGCCATCGCAGAGCGACTTCTGGCCATCGGCGGACAGCCTGCGGCGACTTTACACACTTACCTTGAACAAGCTTCCATTACGGATGAAGGCCAGGAAAAAACGGCTGCTGAAATGGTGGAATCACTGGTTCAAGACTATAAACAAATCAGCCGCGAATCAAAATTTGTCATCGGCATCGCCGAGGAACAAAATGACCCGTCAACTGCCGACCTGTTTGTCGGATTAGTTGAAGAAGCGGACAAGCATGTGTGGATGCTGTCAGCCTACTTGGGAGAATGACGAAAAAAGCTGAACCTCAGTTGAAGGTTCAGCTTTTTTTATGCGTTCAGCTTGCGCTTTCGGTTTGTTTCGTTAATGTGACGTTCAGCGTCTTTTTGCTTCCGCTTCTGAGCACTTGAACAGTCGTTTTATCGCCGATTTTCAGCTGATTATATAAGATTTGTCTGATATCGGCGCTGCTGCCGACATCTTTGCCGTTCAATTGTACAATGACGTCATTTGATTTGATGCCCGCTTTCGCAGCCGGTGAGCCGGATTGCACTTCTTTTACGTAAACACCCTTAGACAGCTGGTCGCCGAACAGTCCGAGCGTGTTTTCCTGATAGGTTTCCGGCACTTGCGACATGTCAATCATCTGCACACCTAAAAACGGGCGCTCGACTTTCCCTTTAGCAAGCAGCTGGTCGACTATCGGTTCTACATCATTGCTCGGAATGGCAAAGCCGAGTGACTCCACACCGTTTTCACTGACTTTCATGCTGTTGATCCCGATGACCTGGCCGCTTGAGTTGATTAACGGGCCGCCGCTGTTTCCGGGGTTAATCGCCGCATCCGTCTGAATCACGTTCATTTCCACCGTGCCTTGGGATGTATCGGCGTCTACCGTTCTGTTCAGCCCGCTGATGACACCTTGTGTGACGGTGCCGGAAAACTGCTGGCCGAGCGGGTTGCCGATGGCAATCACTTTATCGGCAATGCGGAGCTTGGAGGAATCCCCGAAGCTGGCCGCTTTTTTGACATTGGACGAGCTGATTTCCAATACAGCCAAGTCGCTGATGGCATCCTTTCCGACAAGCTTTGCCGTTTCGGTTTTCCCATTGTAAAGAGTGACCGACAGTTTGTTCGCCCCTTCTACGACATGATTGTTTGTGATGATGTACGCTTTTTCGCCGTCTTTTTTGAAGATGACGCCTGACCCCGTGCCGCTTTCCGTTTCAGAGCTTGAACCGCCGTCAAGTCCGAACTGGCTGCTTTGCGAAGCTTGGTAGTTGGACACTCCGACAATCGCGGGCTCCAAATCTTCCACCATATCCGCTACGCTTGAGGTATTTTTCAAAGGCGTTGACGTAAAATTCGAAGACTGAACTTGTTTCGTATCAGAAACGGCTTCTGTCTTATGCTGCTCACTCGGCAGGTTCGGCACAATGCCAAGCACGAGGCCGCCGCCGATAATGCCGCCTAAAACCGGGCTCAGCCAAGCAGCTCTCCGTTTTTTTTCTTTTTTCACGGCAGCCGTTTTTTCAAATTCCGTACCGGCCGCCGTCTCGTTTTCCGCTTCTTTCGAGACGGGCTCTTCAAGCAGCTCGGGCTCCTGATGGCTGATCCGCTGCTGTTCATTTCTGTTTTGTTCCGTATGTGAAAGATCTGACTGATCGCGGCTTCTTCCGTCATCTCGATGATCATTCATATTCACGCACACTCCTTCAGCATGTTTTCATTCTATCGATTACATATTCATCGCATGTACAAATTCTATTGTCCCAATAATAAGGAGAAAAGCAAAGCTCCAAAACAAAATGTGTTTGAACATGTTATCTTCCCCGCTTTTTTTCTTCCTTTCTTCCCTTATACACATCATAAACAAACATTGTGGGATAAAAATGAAAAGAATATGTGAAATTATGAAAATGCGGCTTGAGTGTGTTAAAACTAGTATAATGACGTTGAAAGGATGTGAAATGCCTTGTCATACACCATTTATCTAGTTGAAGATGAGGATAACCTGAATGAACTGCTCACAAAATATTTAGAGAATGAAGGCTGGAACATTACATCTTTCACAAAAGGCGAAGATGCCAGAAAGCAGATGCAGCCGTCTCCCCACTTGTGGATTCTTGACATCATGCTGCCGGATACGGACGGCTATACATTGATAAAAGAAATAAAAGAAAAAGATCCCGATGTGCCGGTCATTTTCATTTCCGCGCGGGATGCCGATATTGACAGAGTCCTCGGGTTAGAGCTTGGAAGCAATGATTATATCGCCAAGCCTTTTTTGCCGAGAGAGCTTATTATACGGGTCCAGAAGCTGCTCGAGCTCGTGTATAAAGAACAGCCCGCTCCCAAAAAAACCGGCATCACCGTTTCTTCCTACAATGTGATCGAAGATGCCCGAGAGGTTTATGATGAAACCGGCAGCCTGGTCAATTTGACGTCTAAGGAATTTGATCTGCTGCTTTTATTTCTTCACCATAAAGGACACCCCTTTTCCAGGGAAGACATCCTGCTGAAAATATGGGGCCATGATTATTTCGGCACTGACCGGGTGGTCGATGATCTTGTGCGGAGGCTGAGAAAAAAAATGCCCGGGTTAAAGGTTGAGACCATTTACGGATTCGGCTACAGGATGATGACGTCATGAAAAATAAGCCGCTTGCTTTTCAAATATGGGTAGTCATCTCAGGCATCCTCTTAGCCATTTCGATTCTGCTTCTCGTGCTGTTCTCAAATACGCTGCGTAATTTTTTCACGGATGAAACGTATACGACCATTGAAAATGAACAGCATGTACTGACGGAGTACCGGCTGCCCGGATCGATCGAGCGGGGATATTACAGCGAGGATGCGACCGCTCCGACGACTTTCCGATCCGTTCAGCACGTTCTTCTGCCTGAGCGGGAGGAATCGGCCAGTGACAAAGACTTGAACTACTTTTCTTCTTCCTTTATCCATAAGGTGTACAAGCTCGCGGGCCGTCAGCACAGCGTCACGAAACGATACAGCGCGGACATCAGCGGTGAAAAAGTGTTTTTCGTCATTAAAAAAGGCCTCACCATTAACGGCCAGGATGCGATGATGCTGTCTTACGCCCTTGATTCTTATCGTGATGATCTGGCATTCACCCTGTTCAAGCAGCTGCTCTTTATCATTGCCGGCGTGATTTTGTTAAGCTGGATTCCGGCGATTTGGCTTGCCAAATATCTCTCGCGCCCGCTCGTTTCCTTAGAGAAGCATGTCAAACGGATTTCAAAACAGGATTGGGATGATCCGGTCATCGTCGACAGAAAAGACGAAATCGGAAAATTAGGCCATACCATTGAAGATATGCGGAGCAAGCTGGTGCAAAAGGATGAAACGGAAAGAACGCTCCTGCAAAATATCTCTCATGATTTAAAAACGCCTGTCATGGTGATAAGGGGCTATACTCAATCAATAAAGGACGGGATTTTTCCTAAGGGGGATCTGGAAACCACAATTGATGTCATTGAAGGCGAAGCAGAAAAACTTGAGAAGAAAATTAAGGATTTATTATATTTAACGAAGCTTGATTATTTAATGAAGCAGCGGGTGCACCATGAGACATTTGACATTGTGAAGGTCACGGAAGAAGTCATTGAACGGCTCAAATGGGCCCGGAAGGAATTATCGTGGACCGTTGAAACAGAAGATGCATTAATGATGCCCGGTGATCCGGAACAATGGAGCAAACTTCTTGAAAACATTCTCGAAAATCAAATCCGCTATGCAGAGACGGCGATTCACATTCGGATCAGCCAAAATCAGCAGCAGATTGTCATGACGGTTGAAAATGACGGGCCTCCGATTGAGGATGAGATGCTATCCAGCTTGTACGAGCCTTTTAATAAAGGGAAGAAAGGCGAGTTCGGCATAGGACTCAGCATCGTAAAACGGATTTTAACCCTGCATAAAGCATCAATTTCAATTGAAAATGGCCAATCAGGTGTAATCTACCGAATTATCATACCAAAGTAGACTGTAGTGTTTCATTGCAGTCTTTTTTTTTATGTGAAGGAGTAGCCGTTAAAATCTCTGTAGTTTGTTTTCAGCGGTTTTTGGCATTGATGAACCCATTTCTTTTCACAAATTGTCTTTTTCGGATATTTCACCTTTTCGACTTTAATTCCTCTGTTTCGCAAGCGGCTGATCATTTCATCTAATTCTTTCATTTTCAGATTCACCCTTTCGCCAGAACTTTGACCATTCGGTCAGCTCACTTTATAATATAAATAAAACAAAACAAAAAAACAAGTTACAATCAGGTTAAATTTACGGAATATCAATATGACCATATAGTCATACATGAGAAGCACAAGCCAGCCTCCTGGCTCCGAAAGGGTGGAACCATTGAAGGAAAAAGAAAAGCTGATCATTGAAGCAGCAATTAAACTGTTTGCCCGAAAAGGGTACAAATCTACATCGGTTCAGGAAATCGCCGATGAATGCAAAATCTCAAAAGGCGCTTTTTATCTTTACTTTCCTTCCAAAGAAGCACTGCTTCTATCCATGCTGAATTACTACTATGATAAAACGTTTACCCGAATCACGACGATCCAAACGGAGGGTGACAGTCCGAGAGCCGCTTACCAAAAACAGCTTGCGGTGTTTTACGAATCGATTCTCGCCCATCAGGATTTTATTACCGTGCAGATGAAAGACGGTTCACTTCCTTATACCGAGGAAGCGGCGCAGTGCGGAAAGAGAATCCGCCGGTCGATCCTGCAGTTTCATATCGACAGTCTTCTTGCTATTTACGGAGAAAAAGCTGAACCATACACAGCCGAGCTTTGTTTTTTAATAGAAGGAATCAGTCAGATGTATCTTGAATATCTCATTCTGACCGGCCGGTCCGTACAGCCTTCGCTTCTGGCAAATACCGTGATTCACAGAATTGATGACATCGTAAACGGAATGGCGGACAGACATGATGAAGCGTTTATTTCTCTTGATGAGGCAAGCTCACTGTTTGGGCCCCTTCATAACGGGCAGCCCGATCCTTTAAGCCAATCGATCTTGCAGACCCTCCGCACGCGCATCGGCACGATGGACAAGGCGCAAGCATCTGAATTCACCGAGAGCTTGGATATTCTGGAAGCGGAAATGAAGAAAAAGTCGCCGAAACCGGCAATCATCAAAGGAATGATTTTGAATTTGAAGGAATCCGACCTGCTGGCTGAAGATGCAGAACAGCTCAGATTTTTACTGAAACAGCAGTTTATTTAGAAGAACGGCCGCAATGACTGCAGCCGTTCTTTCTTTTTATGCTTTCGGGTGCACCATATCTTCCGGACGCACCATTTCATTAAATTGTTCTTCTGTCAGAAGGTTCAGCTGTAATGCCGCTTCTTTAAGCGTCAGGCCTTCTTTGTGGGCAAGCTTGGCGATTTTCGCGGCGTTTTCATAACCGATGTGCGGGTTAAGCGCCGTAACAAGCATTAATGAGTTAGAGAGATTTTCCTGAATCGTCTCTTGGTTCGGCTCAATACCGACAGCGCATTTGTCATGGAAGGAATTCATTCCGTCACTGAGCAGCTGCACGGTCTGCAGGAAGTTATAAATAATAACCGGTTTGAAGACATTCAGCTCGAAGTTTCCTTGGCTGGCCGCAAATCCGATTGTCGCGTCATTTCCCATCACTTGCGCGGCGATCATTGTCAGCGCCTCACTTTGCGTCGGGTTGACTTTGCCCGGCATGATAGAGCTTCCCGGCTCATTTTCAGGAATGACGATTTCGCCGATTCCGCAGCGCGGGCCGCTGGCCAGCCATCTGACATCGTTGGCAATCTTCATCAGGTCGGCAGCCAATGCTTTTAACGCGCCGTGAACGTGAGTGATTTCATCATGGCTTGTCAGCGCATGGAATTTGTTAGGCGAACTCTTGAATGTCTGCCCCGTTACTTTTGTGATTTCTTCCGCGACGAATTCACCGAACTGCGGATGGGCGTTGATTCCCGTGCCGACTGCCGTGCCTCCGATGGCAAGCGCGCGGATTTTTTCCGTTGACTCAAGAATCATTTCTTTCGAACGGTCAAGCATGTATACCCAGCCGCTGATTTCCTGTCCGAGCGTCAGCGGAGTGGCGTCCTGCAAATGCGTCCGTCCGATTTTCACAATATCCTGATAAGCTTTCGCTTTTTCATCAAGCGTCGCGCGCAGCTGATCAAGCGCCGGAACGAGCTGCTCATATACGGCAAGAACCGCCGCAACGTGCATCGCCGTCGGGAATGTATCGTTTGAGCTTTGGCTGCGGTTAACGTCATCATTCGGATGAATCTTCAGCTCGGAATTTTTTTCTTTCAATAAAGCTGTCGCGCGGTTGGCCACCACTTCATTCATGTTCATGTTGCTTTGCGTGCCGCTTCCCGTCTGCCAGACAACGAGCGGAAAGTTATCGTCGTATTTGCCGTTTAAAACATCGTCACATACAGCGGCAATCGCCTGTGCTTTTTCAGACTCTAAGTTGCCGAGGCGTTCGTTCGCGATCGCTGTGCTTCTTTTCAATATTGCAAACGCCTTCACAACACGCTGAGGCATTTTTTCTGAACCGATTTTGAAGTTCTCTTTGCTGCGCTGTGTCTGAGCGCCCCAAAATTTATCTGCCGGAACTTTAACTTCTCCCATGGTGTCTTTTTCAATTCTGTAGTCCATTTATGTATCCCTCCATAACAGTTGCTTCACCCTGAGTATTATTCGCCAGTAACAGATGAAACCCTTTTTATTTTTCGGCCTTGGCCGTTTTTAATTTCAGCTCAAGATAGACGCGCGAATCCTTTGAGTATTTATACTTCGGATTTGTTTTACGGTATTCTTTCGACGTGTAAGCCACTTCGTAATGCGCTTCAAATGATTTGATGAGCTGTTCAATTTCTTCGGCATTTCCTGCCAGTCTGACTTGTGCCACATCTCTCCTCCGCTTTCATAAAAAAACTTGTACCATTAAATACTTTATCATAGTATATCATTTTTTTAACAGGAAAAGATAACCTCAATTAAGGATTGGAAGGCGGGTGACTGTCGATGGCGCAATCGGAATTCAAGGAATACATACACGTTAATCTGGCACTGGTGCTTCCCCACGTAGAGCAGAATGATGACCTGGTTCAAAATAAAAAGATGCTTCCGAACGGGCTTGTTTTTTATTATATGTATCTGAGTGAAATGAACGACGAAGACAAAATAAAAGAAGCGATTGAAACGCTGCTTCGGGAGGAAGACACTCTGACGCTGGATACGGTGGCGAAACGTCTTGATAAGATCGACGCCCGTCCCGTCTTTACGTCGAAGGAAGCCGTCATCTCCATTCTGCGGGGAAAATGCGCCGTGTTTATTAACGGACTTGACAGCGTATACATTTTGTCCACGGGAAAAAGAGAAAAAAGAAGCGTGAATGAACCCACATCCGAAAAGGTCGTAAGAGGTCCGAAAACCGCCTTCATAGAAGATTCTGATACAAACGTCGCCATGATCAGGCAGCGCACGAACCATCCGAAGCTGAAAACGAAAAAGGTTCCGATCGGAGAAAATAAGTTAAAATACGCCACGGTCATGTACATAGATGATAAGGCGGACCCGTCTGTCGTCAGCGATGTTGTAAAGCGACTCAGCGAAGTGAAGATGGACGACATCCAGGATTCCGGAACGCTTGAGGAGCTTATTGAGGATAATAAGTATTCGCCCTTTCCGCAAATACAAAATACGGAACGGCCTGATAAAGTCTCTTCCGCCTTGTTCAACGGCCGCGTCGCCATCCTTGTCGACAACTCGCCGTTTGCGCTGGTGGTTCCGGCTTCTTTAGGAATTTTAATGCAGTCTCCCGATGATTATTATGAACGGTGGATTTCCGCCTCGCTCATCCGGGCGCTGCGGTTTACGTCTATTTTTATCACGCTGTTTTTTTCGTCCATTTATATCGCCCTCGTTTCGTTTCACCAAGGGCTGCTGCCGACGACGCTCGCAGTCACCATCGCGGCGAACAGAGAAAACGTTCCCTTCCCGCCTATCATTGAAGCGATGGTAATGGAAATTACGATAGAGCTGCTGAGAGAAGCGGGCTTGAGGCTTCCCAGCCCGCTCGGCCAGACGATCGGATTGGTGGGCGGAGTCGTCATCGGCCAGGCGGCCGTTGAAGCGAATATTGTCAGCTCCATCATGGTCATCGTGGTCAGCATTGTCGCGCTCGCTTCATTTACAGTGCCGCAGTACGGGATGGGTCTGTCGTTCCGTGTGCTCCGTTTCATTTCGATGTTTACCGCGGCAGCTTTCGGGCTGTACGGCATGATTTTATTTATGCTGGCGATCTACACTCATTTATCGAGACAGCGAAGCTTCGGTTCTCCGTATTTCTCGCCGAATGGATTTTTCAGCTTAAAAAACGCAAACGACTCTATTCTCCGTCTCCCTATTAAAAATCAACCAAAAGAGGCGAAAAACATAAATGAGCCAGAAAACAACTCACAATAAGCTTACAAGCTATCAAGGGACAGCATTGATTTCAAACACGATGCTCGGCGCGGGACTCCTCACCATGCCGCGTGCGCTGTCAGCAAGGGCAAATTCGCCGGACGGCTGGATCGCGTTATGTCTGGAAGGCGTCATCTTTATCTTTTTGATTTATCTCAATACGCTCATTATGAAAAAGCATCAGTACGGATCATTATTTGATTATATGAATGAAGGACTCGGCAAATGGGCGGGAAATATCGTCAATCTTATGATCTGTCTCTATTTTATAGGAGTCGCCAGCTTCGAAGCCCGGGCGATGGCGGAAATGGTCAAGTTCTTTTTATTGGAAAGAACGCCCGTGCCGGTCACGCTGTTTATCTTTATCGCCTGTTCCGTTTATTTAATTATCGGCGGCATGAGCGATATCGGCAGGCTCTTTCCTTTCTATTTAACGATTACGATCATTATTTTGCTGTTGGTGTTTTCTTTCAGCTTTAAAATATTTGATCTGGACAACCTGCGGCCGGTGCTCGGGCAGGGATTTTCTCCCGTTATGGCTTCCTTGACCGTCGTTTCTGTTTCCTTCTTGGGAATTGAGATTATGCTGTTTCTCCCCGAGTACCTCAAAAATAAAAAGCACACATTCCGCATGTCGGCCATGGGCTTTGGCATCCCGATTATTTTATACATCATTACCTATGTTCTCGTCGTCGGCGCCTTAACCACCCAGGATGTCAAAACAATGATCTGGCCTACGATCGCGCTCTTTCAATCATTTGAAATCAAAGGGCTTTTTATTGAAAGGTTCGAGTCCTTTTTGCTTGTTGTCTGGATCATCCAATTTTTCGCCACCTATGTCTCGTACGGGTATTTCGCGACATCTGGCCTGAATAAAATTTTCGGGCTGAAGCAGAAAAAAGGGATCATCTTCGTAGGGATTGCGACATTCTTCGGATCATTGATGCCAAAAGACGGCAACAAGCTGTTGATGTTCAGTGATATTCTCGGCTATATCTTCTTGGTTTTCTTTTTGCTGCCTTTACTGATGTTTGGAGTCGTCGCTGTGAAAAGGAAGGTGAAAAAAGCGCAATGAAGAAATACATCGTAATCTTTCTTTGCTCATTGCTTTTGACGGGATGCTGGGACAGCCGTAATATAGAAGACTTGAGCCTCGTTATCGGAGTCGGGCTCGATAAACCTGAGGAAGAAAACGTGGAAGTGACGCAGCAGATTCTGATCCCTCAAAAAGCAAGTTCCCAGCAGTCGACATCAAGCAATCCGACAAAGGTGACTTCCACTTCCGGGGAAACCGTTCACCAAGCCTTAAGGACGGCATCGTTAAAAAACCACCCCGCTTTCTCTCAGCACTTGCGCATCATGCTGTTTTCCGAAGCGCTGTTAAAGGATGACATTCCGCTTGACGCATTGATGAACCAATTTATCAGAGACAACGGTACGAGAAGAAGCTGCAATGTGATGACGGTGCCGGATAAAACGAAAGATATTTTCAAAATCAGTGACCAGGGAGAACCTGCGTCAAATACGATCTATGACTTAACGGAGAATAATTCGGTCACCATCCGGATGATGGAGCCCGTGACATTGGGGGAAATATCAGAGAAAATCGCCAAAGGCGAGACCTTTGCCCTTCCTCAAGTGCGCCAAGTGGGCAGCAGACTGGAAATCTGGGGCGCTACCATTATTAAAAATAAATTCTGGTATGCGAATTTAACGCCTTTACAAGTCCAGAATATGAACCTGTTCACAGGCACGGTAAAGGGAGGCGTCACGTTTGCAAAGCATGACAATCATTATTTATCCTTCGAGGTATTTTCCAGCAAATATAATGTAAAAACAAAATATAAAAATGGAAAATTCAAGTTTATCGTCACCCGGTTTGTTGAAGGCCGTCTGTCTGAGGATTGGAACCCGAAAGAAGATTCTTTCAAGGAGTCCTATATAAATGAAATCAAAAACGCGGTAAAACGCAGCATTCATTCAGATGTCATGGCATTCATTGATTACATGCAGCATGAGTTGAAAGTGGATATTACCGGGTTAGGCGATCAAGTCCGGATTCATTATCCCGGTAAATGGAAAAAGATATCCTCTGACTGGGATCATCACTTCAGTGAATCGGATATTGAATACAAAGTCAAAGTCGCCATCAGGGATTTCGGAACAAAGGGAATGTCCCAATGACCCCGTCCCTCGGGAGAGTGTGCTGGCGCCGCTCTCCTTTTCTTATGTCACGAGATGGTTGCGGTGGGCATATACGGCTGCCTGCGTGCGGTCACTGACATCAAGCTTTGACAATATATTCGTAATGTGGGTTTTCACCGTTTTAATCGTAATGAACAGCTCTTCACCAATCTCTTTATTCGTCTTGCCTTCCGCGACGAGACAGAGGATTTCCAGTTCTCTTTTTGTCAGTGTTTCATGCGGAAGCTGATTCTCTGAATGACGCAGCCTTGACAGCACTTTTCCCGCCACCTTCGATTCAAGCTTCGGTTCACCCTTGGCAGCCGCTCTGATGGCTTCAGCTATTTCTGCCGCCTTGGACGTTTTCAGCAAATAGCTGAGCGCTCCCGCTTCGATCACCGGATACACTTTGTCGTCATCAATAAAGCTCGTCAGCACGATGATTTTCGGGTCATTGAGTTTCGCGCAGATCTGTTTTGTCGCTTCGATGCCGTCCATGCCGTCCATGACAAGGTCCATTAAAATCACATCCGGCAAAAGCTCTGCGGCCAGATCGACGCCCTGCTGCCCGTCTGATGCTTCACCGGCGACTTCAATGTCCGGCTGTGCTTCTAAAAATGCGGCCAGACCCATCCTGACCATTTCATGATCATCAATCAGTAACACTCGAATCACTGTCGTTCTCTCCTTTTGTTTTCTGATAAATCGGGACTTTCACGTCGATCTGCGTGCCTTTTCCCTTTACGGAGATAATTTCCGCTATGCCGCCGATTTCACTCGCTCTTTCCTTGATGGAATGCAGGCCGTATGAGGATGCTTTCACTTGATCCATCGTAAAACCCGCCCCGTTATCAATGACTTTTAGCTGAAGTTTTTGATGTTTCGCGCCGAGCCTGACGGTGACCTTGGTCGCCTTTGAATGTCTGAAAACGTTGGAAAGCGCCTCCTGCACGATGCGGAACAGATGGTCTTCAACGCCTTTTGACACACCCGTATCGCTGATGTCCCACTCAATATCCAGCGGCTGCTTCGCTTTGAACTCTTTTAACAGCTCAATCAGCCCTTCTTTTAAGCCTTTTCCTTCTAAGGTGACGGGCCGCAAATGCAATAGCAGCGCTCTCATCTCGTTTTGCGCTTCCCCCGCCATATGTTCAACCATGCGAATCCGTTTGACGATTTTGTCATCCGCATCTTTCACCTGCTCTAAGACGGCGGATGTCATCATAGAAATGGCAAAGAGCTGCTGGCTGACGGCATCGTGCAGATCGCGCGCCAGCCGCTGGCGTTCTTCAGTGATGACCGATTTTTTCATTTGATCCTGCCATTCCGCCCGTTCGTTGGAGAGCTTTTGCAGCGATGTGACCTGGAGCTCGACCCGCTTGGCCATTTCGTTGAGCTGATCTGCCGCCAGACCGATTTCATCATCGCCGAGCGGCGGCACCCGATAAGCAAAATTGCCGTTTTCAAATTTCAAAACCGCTTCAATCAGTGTATCCATTCTTGTTTTCAGGCGGCCGCCGTATACATAACCGGAAATCAATCCCGCCGAAAGAGACGCCAGAAGCAGGATGACCACAAACGGAATACCGAACCAGCCGGAAGAAAACAGCAGCATCGGGTCAAGCCCGTAATACAGCAGCATCAGCGTAATAAACACCGCGCAAAGGAGCAGACTGAGTCCCGCGGTCATCCGCATGGCGCGCCACTGAATATTGGCGAGTAATTTTTTCCTCATAAATACTTCACATCCACATCGCCGATGAATAACGAAATTGAAATTTTAATCCGCCGCGGCGAGTCGCCGTACTCAGACGATACTTTATACAGATTCGGGCTCATGCCGCTTTTCTTAGAGCCGAGCAGGTTCATATCGCCGATAAAAGCTGATGAACTGACGGACACTTCGATATCGGGGGGGACGTACACATCGACATTGCCGATGACACCGCTGATGGTCATCGTGCTTTCTCCTTCGGGAATCATCGCTTTTGACAAATCAATTTTCACATCGCCGATGAATCCGGAAACATTTAAATCATTCAGCTCAAATGGGTCCTTCATCATCCGGAGCTCGCCGATAAAAAAGCTGCGGAGGTCCGGCTGTCTGCTTTCCGTCTGGGCGGAAGACTTTGACTGCTCTTCTTTTTCAAGATTGATTTTCTTCTCTTTATGTTCATGCACGCGCTTTCCTTTCAGGAGCCTGTAGCCCGCGTATATGAGAAAGGCGGCGAAGGCATAGCCGAACAGGTTAAAGGTGGCGCTGAACAGGTTCCTCAAAAATAAAAAAGCGGCGAAGATATACAGGACGGAGCCGAGCCAGCCGCGGGAATATTTATTAAAAATATAGCCTGTGATCAGAAAAAAGAGCGGCCAAAACAAGAAGTCGCCGATGCCGATAATACGCAAAAACATGCTGACGCCTAATAAGGCGATGATAAGTCCGAGAATCTGTTTTTTTGCCATCAGCTGCTTGCCCCTCCTTTCCTTGACTATTGCAGTGCAATATTGCCGCTCGTCACTTTTATATCAATCGGCCTGGCGCCGCTGCCTTTCATGCCGGTAAATGCCCCGCCTTCCTTACTCGTTTTCTCAAAGGAATAAGACGGCCAGATCCTTCCGCTTGCCGTCTCGGCGTTCACCGTAAAACTTCCGTCTTTCGGCAGGCTGATCGCTGCGCTGCCGCTCGCAAGCCTGACGGATACGGGAGCATCCGCCGTCTCAAGCGAGGCGTCGACACTGCCGGAAGCGACCCGCACGTCAAGGGCGCCCGCCGCATGCTGAAGCCCGACATGTCCCGAGGATAAGCGGACAGCCCCCGTTTTTGCCGCAAGGCCTGCTGCTGTGAGATTGCCCGACAGCCCCTTCGCTTCAAACACATCCGTCTTCACGTGCTTCAGCGACATGTTCCCGCTTACAGAACGGACGCTGAGGTGCGCAAGAGACAGCCCCTTGTTTCCGTCGACGGCAATGCTGCCGTTTGACGTATGGACGGTGATGTCCCGATGATAATCATACGGAATGCGGACAATCAGCAGAGGACGCTGAAAGAGATTCAGAAATTGGAACCCTTTCTCCTTCGCTTTGAGATTGAGGGTCTTTCCCCTGTTTTGGACAAACATTTTCCCCGCCGGTCCCGTCATGTTTGCCGCGATATCATTCCGCGCTTCCGCGATGATTTTCACATCCGTCTGTTCCGATGAAACGGACAGGCTGTTGACGGCACGCGGCGGTATGCTTGCCGACTCCGCTTCTGTTTCGTACAGCGGAAAAAAACGCCCGGCAAACACTTCTTTCACCAAAAACAGACAGCAGATCAGAACGGACGCCGCCATCAGTCCTTTGGCAATCTTACGCTTCATTACGTTCCATCCTTTTTCATTCATTTTATTATAAAGGAAAAGCCGGAGAATTGATACGTGCGTATAGGGAAGAGGCGTAAACGCGCCGATCTTCCCTTGTGCACATTATTCATGAGCCGCTTTTTGACGCTCTGTTTTTTCCAGAGAAAGCGAGCGCATGTTTTCAATCTCAGCTTCCACCTCGTCTGAATATTGGGAGCGGCTGTATTCTGTGTTTGCCTCAGCTGAAGTGCCGTATTTGACGCGGACTTCCATTTCTTCAATGCGGCTTTCCATTCGAAGGAACTCTCTGTAGGCGCTTTCGCTGTCAATTTTGTCGAAAGAAGCGTTCATATGTTCCTTCGCATTTGCCGCGTTCGCGCGGGCGATGAGCGCCTGTTTTTTATCCTTTACGTCGCGGAGGCGCGTTTCTAAAGTTTCCAGCTGCTCTTTCAGCTCTGCCAGCTGTGTTTTCGCCTGCTCATACGCTTTTTCATGTTCGGCCGCTTTTCCCTCAAGGTATTTCATTTCAGTCAGAGCCTTTTTCGCTAGCTCCTCTTCCCCGGCGTCAAAAGCAAGCTGAGCTTGGTTTTTCCGTTTTGCCGCCGTTTCGGAGGCATCTTCCTGTTTTTTCTTAAACTGATGGACGATCGTGTGCTGTTTGACAATCGTTTGTTTCGCCTTAGCGATGTCACTTTCCATATCACGCACATATTGATTCAGCATGACTTTCGGATTTTCTAATTTATCAAGCCCTTCGTTAACAGATGCGACGAACATATTTCTTATTCTTTTTAAGACCATTTTGTCTTCCTCCTTATTTTTTCTTCAGAAATTCTTCCCATTCAGAGTCAAATCCGGATTGATAGCCCGGTGATGCCGCTTCCGGTTCATACTGGCGGGAAGCGGTGTCTGAGCCGCCCTGCTTCATCATCTTCCACCCGAAATACACCATGGCGCCGGCCAGTCCGATCGCAACGATAAATGGAAGAGAACCGACGAGAATCATAGCTCCGATGACGCCCGCGATGATACCCGATACCGCCCGGCCTTTTGAAAAACGTTTGATTCCCCAGTAAAGCATCAGGCCTCCGATCGCCAGCGGGATGATAAATGCGAAATGGCCTCCTCCGAAAAAGACAGAAAGTCCGAACACAATCAGCAGAAAGCCGCCTGCCGTTTTACCATTTATATTCATGCAGATCCTCCTTTCGTTTTCCTTGTCTTTACTATAAACAAATCCCGCGGCCGGCAAAACGAGTCAGAGATTGATTTTCATATCAGACCGGAGTCGTATAAGCCCCCGGACCTTCGCATAAAAAAACGCCGCTGCACCGGACGGCGCAGGGCGTTTTACGAAAAATCTATATTCTGATGCTCGCTTCTTTTTCTCTGATGAGATCTGAGCGTTCGGCTTTGGCCAGCTTCGTAAAGAACAATATTCCGAGACCGGACAGGACTTCAACGAGACCGCCGGCGGCAATGACTTTTCCGGAACCGAAGGCGTTAGCCGCGTACCCGCAAAGAACCGCGCCGAGCGGAATGGATATGTTTGAGATCATATGGATGACGGCATAGACTTGCGGCTGGTCATCATGGTCCACAGACGTCTGAATAATCGTATATTCCGGCACATTAATCGCGCTGACGGCAGATCCGAACGCAAACGCGGCGAGGAAGACGAGCGGCAGAAAAGTGTTGAGGCCGGTGATGAAAAATGCCGCTCCTTCTATGATTCCCGCTGACACAAACAGGAGACCGTATTTGTTCACCTTCACCTTAGCCAAAATAAAACCCATTAAAAAGGCTCCGCCCGTGCCTGTCGCTTTCAAAAGCGAGTAGATGATCGGCGGCATGTTTAAATCTTCGGCGACATAAACGGCAGAGAGCGCCTCCCACGGAGCGGCCGCAAAATTCATGAAGATACAATAGATGGCGAGCGGGTATAAAATCTGGTGTTTCCTGACAAGAACGAAACCCCGTTTGAGCCTTCCGAAATACGTCCCGCGCTGTCTGACGGCGACTGTATCCTGTTTGGCATGCTGGACTTGGTATGACATAAAGAGTACGAGAAAACCTGATAGAAGATAGAATATAAGAGCGATAAACAAAGAATAAGCGGGACTGATAAATGTTAAGAACACCCCGCTCAGCGTAATGGCGGCAAGCCTGACGATCTGGCCTGATGACTGGATGACCGCATTCGCTTTCTGCAGGCTGTTTTCTCCGACAATATTGGGGATTAACGAGATAGATGCAGGATTATAAGCGGCTCCCGTGGCTGAATGCACAATCATGAGAAGCATGACAAACCATAAAGGAGAAAAACCGTTAAAATAACAGATCGGAATGATCAACACGACCGCCGCGCGCGTGAGGTCGGAGAAATACATCCAGAATTTCAGCGTATGCTGCTTCATAAAAGGCCCGGTAATCGGCGCCAGCATCGCCTCCGGAAGGAACGTGACCGCAATTAACAGGGACGTGCCGATCGCGCCTTCCCCGTCAAAAATCAAAAACCATAGAATGGAATTAAAGGCAAAACCGTCGCCTGACAATTTAACTAGCCTTGAGATAAACAGAAGGGTGAAATTTTTATTCCAGATGCTCTCGCTCTTATTATATGTATCCATCTATCAAATCCCCCATTATTTTACAATGTTTCTTATAATATCTCATTTTTTAATTTTTCAGTCAATAATGCATAAGATACATTTTCCTTCTGTCAATAAAGGTTCAATTGATGGATATCTCTATAAAAAAACAGCCGGCTTGCTGCTGCCGGCTGAACAAAACGTTATTCATCATCACGGAATACCGCGGCGCTTCTTTCATATTCTATATCCTGAACGCCCTGTCTTGCGTTAACCGCTCTTGCCGCCGCGAAAAAATAATCAGACAGGCGGTTCAAGTAACGCATCACCGTATCATTTATCTCTTCTGTTTTGCCCAGTTTCACGACGAGACGCTCAGCCCGTCTCGTGACGGTCCGCGCGATGTGAAGCTGAGCAGCCGCCTTATGCCCGCCCGGAAGAATAAATTTCTCAAGCGGGGGCGCTTCAGCCGTGTAACGGTCTATGCAGTCTTCCAATGCGGAAATAGATGTCTCTCTTAATGTATAGCTTCTATGTTCAGTGACCGTCGCCAAGTCGCCGCCGCAGTCAAACAGCTCATGCTGAATGTTTCGGAGTTCGGCTTTCACATCACCGCAATTCTCACAATCATCAAGCTCCGCAAGCGCAAGCCCGATAAAGCTGTTCAGCTCATCGATCGTCCCGTAGCTTTCAACCCGCAGACTGTCTTTATCCGTTCTGCCGCCGATCAGGCTTGTCTGTCCTTTATCGCCGGTTTTCGTATACAGCTTCATCGTTGTATTCCTCCTTCTTCCGCCGCTTTTACACATGCCGCGGTTCCTCTTCTGACGGCTCTTTCCGCGTGAGGGACGTCCATCGCCTCTCCTGTCTGCAAGGCACAAATGACAATGTCGCCTTTTGCCTGTCTGCCGGAAAGAGCCTGCATTCTCGCTTCAGCCGCTGCCGTTAACAGCCGTACAAATCCCTGTTCCGATAAACGTCCGCTGATCAGCACCCAAACGGTATGCTGCGCAGTCACGGCAATTGTGACCGAATCAAACGTACGGCAGATCAAACCAGCGGCCGCTGAGCCGGAAAGCCGGCGGCTCCACGAAAAGCCCGGGCCGTCAGATGCGGTTGACAACATTCTGAACGGCCGTTCTGTATGAAGCGTTACGGTAGTTCCGCTTTTGTTTATCAGAGAGGCGAACGGAACGCTGACGGGCTCTCTTTCCTCCCGCGCTTCCGGCATGAAAGCGATCAGCGGTTTCGGCGACGATTGCTGGGCAACAGCGCTGACACTGATGCTATAAATGTCTTCAATCGTCTCTTTTTTCAAAGCCTGATCCGGCGTCTGCTTCGGAAAAGCGCGCCCGTCTTTCATCATCAGAAGCTGATCACAATATTGGCCTGCGGCGTTTAGGTCGTGAAAAATACTGATGACCGTCAGGCCTCTTTCTCTCGTCAGCCGCTTCACTGTATCAAGCAGGTCTTTCTGATATTTGAGATCAAGAAAGGTCGTCGGCTCATCCAGACACAGCACCTCAGGCTGCTGAGCCAGCGCCTGCGCCAGATAGACGCGCTGCCGCTCTCCTCCGCTCAGATTGCGGACGGATTGCTGCGCATATCGGTCGATGCCCGTCATTTCCATCGCTTCCCGGACAATGTCTTCGTCATGTTGATCCATCTGTCTGAAGAGTCCTTTTTGATATGGATATCTGCCGAAGGACACTGTTTCCTTAACGGAAAATGTAAAGGCTTGCTCCGTATGCTGCGGCAAAACGGCCATGATTTTCGCAAGCTCCCGCGGCTTGTATCCGCCGACAGGCCTGCCTGCTGCGAGCACCTCGCCTTTTGACGGAGAGAGCATTCCCGTCAGCAATTTCATCAGCGTTGTTTTTCCCGAGCCGTTCGGACCGAGTATGCCGACAAATTCACCTTTTCCAGCGGTAAAGCTGACATCTTCCACAATCATCCGGCCTCCGTACCCGCCGGACAGGCTGCTCACCCTGATCATAAGCGTTTCCCTCCATGATGCTGGCGAAGCAGAATCAAGGCAAACACAGGCGCTCCCGCCAAAGCGGTCATAATGCCGATCGGCAATTCGACAGGCTCAATGACGGTGCGGGAAAACAAATCCGCCAAAATGAGAAACCCGGCACCCGTCAATGCTGACAGCGGCAGTAAATGGCGATGATCCGTTCCCCATAAAAGCCGTGTCACGTGGGGAATGACAAGGCCGACAAATCCGATCGTCCCCGAGACGGCAACCGCTCCTCCCGTCAGCAGAGATCCGGCGGCGATCAGCAGCAGTTTTCTTTTTCCCGTACTGACGCCTAACAGCCTTGCCTTTTCTTCTCCATAAGTCATAATGTTTAATTCTCTGCCATTGATAAGCAGAAGCGCCGTCCCGGCCAGAAAAAAAGGCAGAAACAGCGCGACATAGCCCCAGCCCCTCATTGACACGCTTCCTAACAGCCAGCGGACAATCGGGAGCAGATCATTTCCCGTTAAAGCGATCACAAGCGAAATGAGAGCCCCGAGAAAAGAATTCATGATGATGCCTGTCAAAATGAGCGTCGAAACCGACATCGACGCATGAACGAGGCGACTGAAAAACAGAACCGCCGCCATGACCGCAATGGCTGCGGCGATGCTGACAACCGGTAGTGTGAACCGGCCGATGACGGGAATCTGAATGCCGAAAAACAAGGTGATAACGGCTCCCGCCGAGGCTCCCGAAGATACCCCGAGTGTATAAGGGTCGGCGAGCGGATTTTTCAGAAGTCCCTGAAACGCCGCCCCGGCAATGGATAACGCGGCTCCGACAAGAGCGGCCAGAACGACTCTCGGCAAACGGATATTCATCATAATATTTACATTCATGGGATCAACAGAGGATGTCCGGCCGATCCCGATCCAAAAAACGTCGGATAAAGGAATATGCAGACTGCCGATTGAAATGCCGAGTGCCGTACAAACGGCTAAAAACAGCAGGCTGACCGTGTAGGCCAGCGGGCGGTTACTTTTTAAACGTTTCAGGATAAACGCTTTCTGCAAGCTTCTCGACCCCTTTGACAAGGCGCGGGCCTGAGCGTGTGACAAGGTCGGGATCAACAGAATAGACATCGTGGTGTTTGACCGCATTGACGGCACCCCAGCCGGCGCGTTTTTCCACTTCAGCGGCCTTTACGCCGTCTGTCGTAATGATGACGTCCGGATTCATTTTGACAATCGCTTCATCAGTCAGCTGCACCCAGCCGGTCTGGCTGCCGGCGGCGTTTTTCGCGTGTATATCTTCAAGCATTTCGTTCATAAACGTGCCTTTCCCCGTCGTGTAGCCGTCAGGAGACACTTCGACGAATACTTTCTTTTCGTCTTTTTCAGAAATGGCCGCCGCTTTCTTTTCTATGCCGGAAAGGTCGGATTTCATCGATTTGATCAGCTTATCCGCCTGCTTTTCTTTGCCGGCCGCTTTTCCGATCATGCTGATAGATTTGTACACGTCTTGGAACGATTGCGCATCATTGACCGTTAAGACGGTGATGCCCGCATCTTTCAGTTGCTTCATCGCATCGGCGGAAGCGGACATAGAGGACGCGTGGGCAAGCACGAGATCCGGCTTCAGCGCGATGACTTTTTCAGCGTTCACATTCATATCTCCGACTTTCGGTTTTTTTACCGCTTCTTTCGGATATGTATCATTTGTTGTGACGCCTGCGACCTTATCTCCCAGTCCGAGCGCGTATGTAATTTCCGTATTGCTCGGCATGAGGGAAACGATTTTTTCCGGTGCCTGCTTTATGGTTACTTTTTCGTTCGCGGCATCCTTAATGGTTACCGGGAATGCTTCGGTTGAGACGGCTTTTTGTTTGGCCGCGCTTCCTTCTTCCTGTGCGCCGGAACAGCCGGCGGTCACAAAGGCGGTGACCAAGAGCGCCGCCCAGACGGCAGTGATCTTCTTCATTCTTTTAACTCCCCCTGATTATGGTAAACGATTGTCTCTTTGACATTCGTATCCTTTTTTCGCAGTAATTATACTATAAGTCTTTAAGGCTTGTATATCCGGCCTTTTTGCATGAAAGCAAATTGTTCGTACACACTAAAATTCATCATGTATACTGTTACACAATGGTGTAAAAAGGAGGATTATCATGGAATTACAGCTTGAACGAAAGCTCGTGTTGATTACAGGATCAACTTCCGGGATCGGAAAAGCCGCGGCAAAAAGCTTTTTAGCCGAAGGCGCCGAGGTGATTGTAAACGGAAGAAAAAAAGAAACTGTGGAACGGACGGTTGAGGAGCTTTCCGCTTACGGAACGGTTCACGGTATCGCTGCGGATTTATCGCGTCAGGATGAGGCGGATGACTTGATCAAGCGCGCCGGCGGAATCGGGGAAGTCGATATTCTCGTCAATAATCTCGGTTTTTTTGAAGTAAAGGACTTCGCTGAGGTGTCTGATGACGAATGGACTCGGTATTTTGAAGTGAATGTTATGAGCGCCGTGCGCCTGTGCCGGCGTTTTCTGCCGCAAATGCTCGAAAGAAACAGCGGACGGATTCTGAACATCTCCAGTGAAGCCGGAGTCAAACCGCTTGCGCAAATGATTCCGTATTCAATGACGAAAACGGCGTTAATCAGCCTGTCCCGGGGAATGGCTGAAATGACGAAAGGCACAAATGTCACGGTCAACTCCGTGCTGCCGGGACCGACATGGACCGAAGGCGTCGCTTCTTACATGGAAGGAGCCGCAAAGGCTGCCGGAGAAGACACGGACAGCTTCGTCCGGGATTATTTTAAAGTGAATGAGCCGACATCTTTGATTCAGCGCTATGCAACCCCGGAAGAAGTCGCCAATACGATTGTATTTCTCGCTTCATCAGCGGCTTCTGCTATTAACGGCACCGCACAGCGGGTTGAAGGCGGTATCATCCGCTCCATTTAACACAAAAAAGCCCGGCACAATGGGAACTTCCCCATATGCCAGGGCTTTTTTTTACACCATGCCTGCAAACGGAACCGGCTCCCAGCCGCCCGTCTCAAGCTCTGCTGAAAACAGGCCGCCCGCATGCGGCTGCTCAAGTCTTTCGGCTTCCGTCAATTTTTCCGTCGCGGTCGTAATGTATAACGTGTTTAAGTCTCTGCCCCCGAACGCGCAGCAGGTGACGTATTTCGCCGGAACTTCGATAGATGCAATTTCCTTATGCAAAAACGGGTCAATCCGGACGGCACGGCCGCCTCCGAACAGAGCCACCCACAGCATTCCGTCACGGTCAATGGTCATTCCGTCGGGAGATCCTTGCGATTCCGGAAAGCGGTAGACCGTTTTCGGATCTGATACGGCTCCGGTTTCAGGATCGTATGCATAACAGACAATTTCCTGCGTCGGAGTATCGATATAGTACATCAAGTTTCGGTCCCGATCCCAATCCAAACCGTTCGAGGTGGAGACCTGGTCTTTTATTTTGGCAAGGCTGCCGTCCGTATTCAGACGGTACAGCGAAGCCTCCTCTTCTTTGCCTTCCATGCTCGTCGTTCCCGCCCATAATCTGCCGGACGGGTCGCATTTTGCGTCATTGAAACGGATATCTTCCCGCATGTCTTTCGGCTGCTTCATCTTCGTCAATGTGTCTTCCCGAAGATTGTACAGGTAAAACCCATCTTTCATCGTCATCACCAGCTCTTCCTTTGAATACAAGGCCAGAGCCGTGACAAATGATTTGAATTTAACGGAACGGTTGATTCCGTCAGCCGGAGTGAAGATATGGAGCTGGCTGCCCAGTATATCCACCCAGTACAGGCATTCCTTATCCTTGTCCCATAAAGGGCCTTCTCCGATAACTGCTCTCGTATCTGCTCGTAATGCTGCTTCCATATGTGAACACCTCTTTTGCTTGTCAGTCTTCTATTGTTATTCCCGACAAAGCGGCGTCCAAACTTAATCTTTTTTAAAAAGAATCGTAATCACCGTTCCGGCGCTGATTCTGCTGTTGACATGGATGGTTCCGTTATGAAGGTGTACCAGCTCCTTGGCAATGGCGAGTCCGAGTCCCGTTCCTTCTGACGGGCCTTTCGTATTCGTTCCCCGGTAATAACGGTTAAACAGCTGGTGAATCGTTTCGTCGTCCATTCCTCTTCCGTTATCTTTCACTTTCAGAATGAGCTGTTCGGCTGATTCCTCAAGCACGACCCGAATGGCGGTCCCTTTCTTATTATGCTTAACCGCGTTTGCCAGCAGATTCTCCAGAACACGGCGGAACCACGCTTCATCAATGGCGAAAAGAATGTCTTCCTTTTTGGTTTCAAAGGCGATGTCATAGCCTTCCGAGAACGTGTTTTTCGTGAAATCATTCGTGACGTTTCTGATAAACGGCACGACGTTGATCAGCCGCCGTTCGATCGGGAGGGCCGCGTTTTTGAGACGGTATGTTAAGTTTAAGTCCTCAATCAGCTTGGACATATATTCTGATTTTTCCCGGACGATCTGCCCCATCTCTTTGACTTCTTCCGGGGTCCAGTCATATTGCTTCGATTCAAGCATCATGCTGTAGCCGTAAATCGTGCTCAGCGGGGTTTTTAAGTCATGGCTCAGCCCGGCGATCCATTCTTCCCTTGTCGCCTGGATTTTTTCTCTGTTTTTCTTATCCCGCTTCAGCGTGTCGGTCAGCTGATCCATCGATTCGAAAATCTCGGCGAAAAAGCGGAACGGCTGTTTTGTTTTGCCTTTTTTGTTTTTGCTGACCGGCTGTCCTTTGCGGTTCTTCGGCTCTTCAAGCCGGCCCTTTGATAAATTGACGAGCCATTTGATGGTATGAAACAGCGGCCAGCCGAAACGGAAAGAGTACCAGATGGTCAAGATGCAGATCATAAATACCAGAATTCCGATCAAGAGAAAGAGGGTTTTCATCACATTTCTCAAAAATGATTTGTTAAACTCGTGATCGGGGATGTACACGGGGTTCGGCACCGACGCGACCATCCATTTCGTTTTATCGAGTCTTTTAAAAGAAATTTCCCGTTTGTAATTCCACGGCTTGGAACTGTATTTCAGCAATTCAAGCTCATTGACGGTGTTCCGTTCTTTTTTCGTGCTGTTGATATCCCCGAGCAGTCTGCCGCTGTCTTCGAGAAGGTAGACCGCCCCTTTTTCCCGTTTAATATAATCAACCGTGCTTTTTTTATATTGAGAAAGGGAAGCGAGGGATGGCTCCTGTGATTCGATGTAAGTGAGAAGCTGCTCACTGGCGGATTTCCAGCCGAACAGAATCAAATAGGTCTCATCATTTATCGTGACCGTCCAGTAATTCAGCTTGTAGTTGTCAAAATTCCGGTACTGATAAATGGATAAGAGGTCTTTTCTGCTGTAATGGCTCGGGACGTCTTTCGGCACTCTGTAGGCGTAGTCCGTTTTTTCATTGTCATTAATGATCTGCAGCCAGCCCTTCTGCTTTCTGACCGACATCTTTAAAAATTCATCGACATCCCATGTGCCGTCTTCATTTTTATCAAGCCACGCTTCAAACGAGTCTGCCGTCGCTTTGGTCAGTCCCGCATTGGCTTCCGCTTCGCTGAAACGCCAATCCAAATAGAAGAAAGAAGCGACGGCCAAAACGGACATCAGCAGGATGACAAGCAGCAGCTGTCCGAAAAAGTGGAGCAGAAATTTTCCGCGCATTCTCATGACCGGGTTCCTTTTTCTCCTTGATCGGGAATAAACCGATAGCCGAGGCCGCGCACCGTTACAATATAAGACGGATTGCTGGGGTCTTTTTCAATCTTTTCTCTGAGTTTGCGGATATGCACCATGACGGTGTTGTTGTCGCCGTAAGACGGATATCCCCATACTTTTTCATAGATCTGATCTTTTGAGAGCACCACATCAGGGTGTTCACAGAAATATTGAAGCAATTGCAGAAGCTGTGCGGAGCAGCTGACGGGCTCGCCCCCGACGATCAGCTCGGCGTTTTGCGGCGAATAGGAAAAATGGCTGTATGAATACGTCTTTACCGCCGTTTTCTCTTCGCGCTTATAGGTTCTCTTTAACGTCGCCCTGATCCGCGCCGCCAATTCGAGCGGATTAAACGGCTTTGTTATATAATCGTCAGCTCCCAATGCAAATCCTGACAGCTTATCCGCATCAGAAGAACGGGCAGTCAGAAAAAAGATCGGAGCGTCGGTATAGTTCCGGATTTCGGTGCATGCTTCAAAACCGGACATGCCTTCCATCATCACATCCAGCACAAGCAGATCCGCGGTTTCATGTTTAACAAACTCGATCGCTTCCTCAGCGCTTCCGGCTGTCTTAATGTTGTGATAGCCTTCTTTGACGAGAACGCGTTTGACCATATCAACGATCGCCTTCTCATCGTCTACAATTAAAATTGACGCATTTTCCACCTTGGACGTTCCTTTCTCTTTGTTTTTTTCATCATATCATTATATGGATAAGATTTGGTACCTTTTTAGTGCGGAGGTCTTGCGGGGAAACAGAAAAGAAAAACGAGACGGACATCTCTTCTCGTTTTTCTCACGTTGTCAGAGCGGAATATCAATCATCCCGCCGCTTTTGTCAGGAGCTTTCATTTATAAGATGAAGTATAAATTCCCAAAAACCCGGCACTTCCTGGCATAACAGCATGTCCGCTTTTTCAACTATTTTAATCTTCAATTCTTGTTCAAGATCTTCTCTTTCCTGGTATGATGTATTGCTCAGTTTTTTTTTTATCATTGGCGAAAAACGCGAAATCAAAAGTTCCATTTCGTCGGTATCTGTGTTCTCTTTGTTGAAGTCAAATGGCCCGTTCACTGCTTATTTTCCCCCTTTTTTTGCTTGTCCAGCTGCTTTCTGAGATTATCGAGCCCTTTTTTATGAATATTGGAAATGTTCTGCCGTGATTCACCCAGCGACTCGGCAATCTCCTTCATCGTCGCTCCGTGAAGATAAATATTCGTCAGCACGCTTTTTTGTTTATCGGTTAACGTCTGAAGCGCTTCGTATAAATCACGGTTTTGGACATGCTGGCTCAAATCCCCCTGCTTCCGCAGAAACTCTTCATACGCGTCTTTTCCCATTTCATAGGGAAGCGCTTCACCTCCCTCCGGCTGATCCACCGTCAGCGGATAGCGCTTCTGATTTTTACGGACGCGCTTGTCAAAATCGATGGAGAAAATCCGGATCATAGAGTTCATATATTTGATGATCCGGATTTCCTTATAAAACTGCTTAAAATGGTCGTCCAATGATTTTGCATCCTTCTCGTCTGAATGTTCCAGCACATTTTTAAATTTCTCGTAATGCTTTGGGTCACTTAAAAAATGTTTAACGATCGGATGTTTCATAATTTCCTTGCATTTTGACCGTAAAAGAACTTGATAGTCCATAAAACCGCCCCCTATTTAAATTAAATGAAAGAAAGCAAAAAAAAGTAAACTACTCCTTTCCGACTAAGATTCCGCACTCCTTATGTCCCGGATTTGCCGGAACAAAAAAAAGACCCTCAACCGGGATATCAGGTTTACAGGAGCCGCTCTTTCTTTCACTTATATACATGACTGCAGGTCAAGTCAGGAGGTGGCTGATAATGGATCAGGTTTTTATAGAAGAAACGGTCAGACAGATCGGCAATCTCGGCTTTCCGGCTCTGATTGCCATGTATCTTCTCACACGGTTTGAGAAGAAGTTTGACGCCCTGATCGAACTGATGACGGAACTGAAAGATCAGAAAATGAAAAATTAATTTTCACACGAAGTTGACTTTTCATCGGAACGCATCACTTAACAAAGCAGAAGGGAAAACGAAAGGCCTTTCACATTCTCTTTCTGAAAAAACAAAGCTTGAGAGGAGACGATTTACATGTCAAAAGAAAACAACTGCAATATCCCGCAGCCGATCAGAGGAGACAAAGGAGCGACCGTCACGATTCCGCGCAACCTTGAAAGAGACCGCCAAAATCCGGATATGCTGACGCCGCCGGAAACGGATCACGGCACAGTGGATAATATGAAATTCTCTTTCTCAGATGTGCACAACCGACTGGAAAAGGGCGGATACGCGCGTGAGGTGACCGTTCGCGAGCTGCCGATCTCTGAAAATCTAGCATCTGTCAACATGCGTTTAAAACCGGGCGCCATCCGTGAGCTGCACTGGCATAAAGAAGCGGAATGGGCATATATGCTGACGGGCAAAGCGCGGGTCACGATCGTTGATGAACAGGGACGCAGTTTTATCGATGACGTGAAGGAAGGAGATCTGTGGTACTTCCCGTCAGGCCTGCCGCACTCCATTCAGGCGCTGAAAGAAGGCTGTGAATTCCTCTTGGTTTTTGATGACGGTTCTTTCTCAGAAAACAGCACATTCCAATTAACTGACTGGCTTGCCCACACGCCGCTTGATGTCATCGCCAACAATTTCGGTGTTTCAGAAAAAGACCTCGCCGGCCTGCCCGGGAAAGAAAAATACATCTTTGAAGAGCCTGTTCCCGGCAAGCTGAAAGATGACATTGTGGAAGGACCGAACGGCGAAGTGCCTTACCCGTTCACATACCGCCTGCTGGATGAAGGCCCGACCGCTGAGACGGACGGCGGCAAAGTATATATCGCGGATTCCACAAACTTCAAAGTGTCCAAAACGATCGCTTCAGCGCTTGTCGTGGTCGAACCGGGCGCAATGAGAGAGCTGCACTGGCATCCGAACACGCATGAATGGCAGTATTATATTTCCGGTAAAGGACGGATGACGGTTTTTGCATCGGACGGCCATGCGAGAACATTTAACTATCAGGCCGGGGATGTCGGTTACGTTCCGTTCGCAATGGGCCACTATGTGGAGAATTTGGGAGATGAGCCGCTCGTCTTCCTGGAAATCTTCAAGGATGACCACTATGCCGATGTGTCCCTGAACCAATGGCTTGCCATGCTTCCTGAGAAATTCGTCCAGCAGCATCTGGATCTGGGCAAGGACTTTACGGATATTCTTTCGAAAGAGAAACACCCTGTCGTCAAAAAGAAATGCTGAAGATACATCGACTTGCAGAGTTCCGTCTCTGCAAGTCTCCTCTGTGTGAAAAGGAGCTGAACAGATGATCAATCAAAACGGGACGAAAATGTTTTTTCTTCATGTGCTCCGGTATGCCCTGGCAGCCGCTGCCGTATTATTCGGGTATTTTATCGTGATGATGGCTGTATTTTCATTAGCCGGGACGAGCTACGGATCGATGGCGTACGTCCTGCTTTTTTCCGTGCTTTTTATTTTTCTCGGTTTATGTTTTGAACCGCTTGAGCGGCTGATGATACATAGCTTTACCTTTTTTGGGACGGGCAGGCTGCCTTTTCTCCTTTTAGCCAGCACCGTTCAGCTGCTGTTCCTCTGGATGACCGCGTATACGACGGATAAATTGATTGAAAAGATTTGGCTGTCAACGACGGAGGAGCTGATTGTGGCGGGGGTTTTTTTCGTTTTGGATAAATGCGTCTCCGGACAAAAGGAGCCCCAGGCGCAATAAAAAAACGCAGGCCGGAATGGCTCTGCGTTTTTTTTCATCATACCGTTGCGTTTTCATGCCGGATTAAATCGTAGGTTAAGCAGACCGGTTTGTTCGTGCGCGGATCTTTTACAATCTGTGCGTCAATTTGAAAAACGTCTTCCAATATGCCGGGAGTCATGACTTCCTCCGCCGTTCCTTCCTTGATGACGCGCCCTTTTTTCAGGGCGATCATGTAATGGGAAAAACGGGCGGCATGGTTCAGATCATGAATGACCATTAAGATGGTGCGGCCCTGCTCCTTGTTTAATTTGTCCAACAGCTGCAAAATTTCAAGCTGATGAGCGAGATCTAAATAAGTGGTCGGTTCATCAAGAAGCAGCAGCTCCGTTTCTTGAGCGAGCGCCATGGCGATCCACACACGCTGCCGCTGCCCCCCGGAAAGCGCTTCGATCGGCCGGTCGTAAAATTCGGCCATCCCCGTCTCTTCAAGCGCCCATTTGATCATGTCACGGTCTTTATCACTCAAACGGCCCATTCCGGACTGATGCGGAAACCTGCCGTAAGAAACAAGTTCGTACACCGTCAGCCCGCTCGGCGCTTCAGGCGTCTGCGGAAGAATTGCCATTTCCTTGGCGATGTCCTTCGTGGATTTTTGCATGATTGCCTGTCCGTTTAAATAGACGGCGCCGGATTTCGGTTTCATGATTCTTGACATCGTTTTGAGAACCGTCGATTTTCCGCAGCCGTTCGGACCGATCAGCGTTGTAATTTTTCCTTTCGGTATGGCGATATCCAATTCTTTCGCTATCAAACGGTCGCCATAACCGACAGTAAGCTGTTCAGCCGATAATGAGTTCATCGCGGCAGTCTCCTTCCTCTATTTCGTTTTCATCAGCAAATATACAAAATACGGCGCTCCGAGCACGGAAATCACCAGGCCGACGGGAACTTCGGACGGTGCAAGCACATTTCTCGCCAGCGTATCGGCAAGCAGAAATAAAAATGCGCCGATTAAAGCCGAAACCGGGATAAGCGTCTGGTGGCGCGGGCCGGTAAGCCTTCTGGCCAAATGCGGCGCAATGAGTCCGAGAAAAGCGATTCCGCCGGCTGCCGCAACACATGACGCGGTCAGGGCAACGGCGCACATCAGCAGAACGCGCCGCTCCTTTTCAACCCGGGTGCCAAGCCCCGCCGCCAGCTGATCACCGAGCTGGAGCACATTTAAATACCTGGCTTTATAGAGGCTGAACGGTAAAAGAACCAGCAGCCACGGCAAAATGGACAGCACCATTTTCCAATTGGCGTTCCAAATCGAACCGGAAATCCATACAAGCGCCTGCATGAAATCCCGCGGGTCCATTTTCAGCTGAAAAATCAAGAGAAGCGCATTAAACCCCGCATTGACGCCGATCCCGACCAAAACGAGCCGGACAGGTGAAACGCCTTTTTTCCAAGCCAGCACATAGATGAGCAGCGCAGCCAGAAAAGCCCCCGCCAAAGCGCTCACCGGAAGCAGCCATGTACTGGCCATGCTTAAATCAACAGCTGATCCTTGGAAAAAGAAGATAAACAAAACGACCGCCAAAGACGCCCCGGCGTTAATACCGAGAATGCCCGGCTCCGCCAAGTCATTTTGAGACACGCTTTGAAAAATCGCGCCTGAAACCGCGATTCCGGCGCCGACCAACAATGACAGCACCATGCGCGGCAGTCTGAATTCAAATAAAACGAGCTGATCCCGGGCATCCCCCTGTCCGAAAAAGACACGTAGCGTATCAATAGGCGCAATCCGGATCACACCCATGTTTAAGCTGATAAAAAAGACGATGCATATGAGCAAAAACGTAACGGCCATGACCGCCAGCGGTTTTTTCGATTTTACATTCATTACAGCCCTCTCCTTTCCCTGCGCGCCAAATAAAAGAAAAAGGGAACGCCGATAAGAGCGGTTAAAGCGCCGACCGGTGTTTCAAACGGTGCATTGACGAGTCTTGCGGCAATATCACTGAAGACTAACAGAACGGCGCCGAATACCGCCGAACAGGGAATGATCCACCTGTAATCTACCCCGACTAAAAATCGGGTGATATGCGGAATCACCAAGCCGATAAAAGAAATGGCTCCGGCGACTGAGACTGAAGCCCCCGTCAAGAGGACAACGACAAACATTCCGATTACTTTCACAAGCGATGTGTACTGCCCGAGCCCTTTGGCCAGCTCCTCACCCAAGCTCAGCACTGTCACTGAGCGCGCAATCAGAAATGCCAGCAAAAGTCCGATAACCCCGACCGCCAACAGCAGCTGCACGCCTTCCCATTTCACGGAAGCGACTCCTCCGGCGTACCAGAACTTCACATCCTGGGCGACATCAAAACGGATCGCAATCGCGCTTGAAAGCCCCGTTAAGAAATAGCCGACTGCCGTACCGGCCAGCGCGAGCTTCACCGGTGTCAGACCGCCTTTTGAAAACAGGCCGATGCCAAACACAATAAGCGCTCCGATTCCCGCTCCCGCAAAGGACCACAAAACAAGTCCCGCTGCAGACAGCCCCGGAAAAAAAGCAAATGCCAATGCGATCGCAAATCCTGACCCCGACGTCACGCCCATAATGGAAGGCTCAGCAAGCGGGTTCCGTGTCAGCCCCTGCATAATCGCCCCGGACACAGCTAAAAAAGCCCCGACGAGCGCGGCGGCGGCGGTTCTCGGCAGCCTCAGATCGCGTATGATTTGATGAGATGTATTTTGCGGCTGAAAGTGAAAGAGAGCATCCCACACCGTCCGCAGATGAATATCGGCAGCTCCGATGGAAACAGACAGAGCCGCGCCGATCAATAAAACCGCAATACCGGCACACAGCAGCACAGCCGCCCGGAATGAACGCGCCGTCCACTGGATTTCACTCCCTGATGCTCCTTGAGCCGTCATTGTCTGTTTCTTTTTCAATAGACCCAACACTCGTTCTTCCTTTCTCAAAACAAGAATGGTAATGATAATGATTATCAATGACTTGTTTCAGTATAGCACTTTTATCTTCTCTTTTAATAGACCTAATTTCATATAAAAAAAGAAAGTTTTTCTTAAAAAAGAGCGTGCTTCTCTATGAAAGCAGTGATATAATCACACTGATAATGATTCTCTTTATCACTAATTTTTATGAAAGAAGGAATGTCAGATGTTCCATACATACAAGAAAATCGGCGCAGCGCTGATTGCCATGCTGCTCATCGCCGCTTTGGCCGCATGCGGCAATTCTTCAGACACAAAAGGTTCTTCTGAAAAAGCAGAAACCATCACGTATAAAGCCGAAAACGGCAATATTAAAATTCCGAAGCACCCGAAACGGGTCGTCGTCATGGCTGACGGCTACTACGGCGACTTTAAACAGCTCGGCATCAATGTTGTCGGCGCGCCGCAAAACGTATTTAAAAACCCTTATTACAAAGGGAAAACAAAAGGTGTCACAAACATCGGCGACGGCACGTCCGTTGAAAAAATCATTGACTTAAAGCCGGATTTAATCGTTGTCTGGACGACACAAGGCGCCGATATTGAAAAACTGGAAAAAATCGCGCCGACAATCGCCATTAAATATGACAAGCTCAGCAACATTGATCAATTCAAAGAGTTTGCGAAAATGACAGACACTGAAGATAAAGCAGACAAATGGCTGGCTGAATGGGATAAGAAAACCGCTGCCGCTAAAACAAAGGTTCAAAAAGCGGTCGGCTCAAAAACCATCTCCATCATGCAGACAAACGGAAAAGACATCTATGTATTCGGTAAAGACTTCGGCCGCGGCGGAAGCATCATTTATGATAAACTCGGGCTGAAGGCCACAAAACTGACGCAAGAAAAAGCCATTAATCAAGGGCCGGGCTACGCCAGCATTTCACTCGAGAAACTGCCTGACTTCGCGGGAGACTACATCTTTATGGGGCCATGGCAGGCCGGCGGTGACGACAAAGGCGTGCTTGACAGCTCAATCTGGAAGAACCTCGATGCCGTCAAACAAAACCATGTCTACCGCATTGATCCGATCGGCTTCTATTTCTCAGACCCGATCTCACTTGAAGGCCAGCTCGACTACATCACAAAAAGCTTAACGAAGTAACCCCGAAGCCGCTGTCACAGCGGCTTTTTATTACGCTTTACACTTGACCGTTTTTTCAGCGGACGCACTGACCATTTAACCGCATTCGAGGCCATTCATTATATACACGCCGTCAAAACGTAACCCGCCGCCGCAAACAAAAAAGACATCTCACAGACGTGAGATGTCTTTTTGTCATACCGATTGTCTGTTGTTTGCAAATTTCTTTGAGACGAAAGGGTATAACAGCAAACCGACGAAGAACAGCCCGATACCGAGAATAAAGGTCGTTAAATCGGCCGTTCCGGTAATAATGACGTAAAAAGAATAAATGCAGGCAAGGATGGCGATGATACCGTCTCTTACTCTTGAACCCTTTATCTCGTCATACGTTTCACCCGTAAAAATGAGCTTCAGGCTGTAAAACGCTGATACGAGATACGGAATCAGATAAGCGAGCGTCGCCGCCGTCGTTAAAAACGTAAATGCGTCACTGATCGTCCGGGAAATAACTGAAAAGATAAAGATCTGTGACATCACGTTCGTTACGATTAACGACACAACCGGGCTTCCCTGTTTATTCGTTTTTGCAAAAGCAGCCGGAAAGTCTCCTGATTTCGCCGCTTGATACGGAACTTCAGAGCCGAGAAGAATCCAGCCGAGCATCGTTCCGAACAGACACAAAATCGCCAAAATCGCCATGATGACGCTTCCCGCATTGCCGACGATCGCGTACAATACGTCAACAAACGGTTTTTCCGAGCCGACAAGCTTACCATGCGGAAGCACGCCCATCGTAATCAATGTTACGATGATATAGATGCCAAGCGCGATCAATAATCCGGTAATAGTGGCGCGTTTCACGTCGCGCTGCGAACGGGCGCGCCCGGATAAGATGACTGCCGATTCAATTCCGACGAACGCCCATAATGTTGAAATCGCCGCATTGTGGATCTGTCCGCCGATTCCCTCAACTGTGTGAGGACCTGTTTGAACCGGAAAATAAAAATGATCGAAAAACGACGTTTGAAACACAAATAAACCTGCAATGATAAAGAAGATAAATCCTAATACTTTTGAAAACGTCGTGACGAAATTTAATTTACTCGCACCGTTAATGCTGGTGACGAGAATCGTGTGAGTGCCCCATAATAAAACCGTACATACGGCAAACGTCAGCAGCTGGCCGAGCGTAACCGCCTGACCGCCGATCGAAAACATTTCACGCTTATCCGTTAAAATCGGGAAAAATGATGTTAAATATCCGGCAAGGCTCGTGATGATCGCCACGTTGCTGATCCAGCTCGCCACCCAGTAGCCCCACACCATCGTGAAGCCCGCTGCATTCCCTTTTTTCCGATCGCTGAACAGCGCACGCGCATAGCTTTGCGGTCCCGCCGTCAGCTCAGGCTTGCGGATGGATAAGTGGCCGAAGACCAGCGCGATCATTAACACACCGGCTCCCGTTAAAAGCCATGCCGATGTGGCGCCGAACGGGCTCGCGATTTTTGCGAGCGAACTCGGAAGCGAAAAGATGCCCGAGCCTACCATATTTCCTACGACAAACGCCGTTAATAACCAAAAACCCCATTTTTTCGTCTGTTCCATTCCTGTACCTCCTGGTTGTTCATTCGTACGGACCAGACCCCGAGATCATATTTACACGCAAAAAAAGCCTGAACAAAAGTCCATGCTTAAAGAAACACACACACCCTTGATCTCCGGATAGCCCTCCGCGAAAAAGCACGCGGCAGTCCTGCACTTATTCAGATACAGTCCCAGCATAAAGAAGGATCGGCTTTCTTTACACTTCGGCGCTGATGCCTTTAACACATGTTTTGCGGCCCCTATCAGCCTGGCATGTGCGACTCATCATCAAGCGCAACCTCTACCTCACCGAGAAAGAGTGAGGATTTTTATCATTCAATTCTACTCAGAGGTTATCAGAGATAAAAAGATCTGTCAAAGGGAAAAATTAGATGGAAAACGGATAGAGCATTCGCCCTACCCGTCTTATATGGTCAGCGGTTGTTTTTTTTCTTTTGAACAGCTTCTTGAAGCGGATCGTCTTTCAGAGCTGCACCGGCGTCTTCAAGCGCGCCTTGAATGACATTTTTGTTTTTATCGCTGTTTTTTCCTTTTTCTTTGTTAAAGAAAGCCATCTGTATCACCTCTTTATCAAATATAGGTACACCTATAATGTGTCTTTTTCCGCGGCAGAATATGCGGAATCCGCGTCTCCTTCCTTTTGGCGGAACAGGTAAAGTTTGTTGATCAAACATGCATTCTCTTGATATATTTGTAATTCAGGGGATTTTGGCAAAAATAAAAAGGAGAAGCGAAAAATGACAGGAAAAACACACATCATGGGAGGCATCGCTTCTTGTTCCGCAATTGCGTATTATTACGGGTATGATCCGGTCCTTATGACCTCAGCGGGTGCCCTCGGGGCGCTGATTCCCGACATATGCCATACGAAAAGCAAAATCGGCAGGACGCTGCCCGTTCTGTCCAAAATCGTAAGCACGGTGTTCGGCCACAGAACGTTTACACACAGCCTGCTGTTTATGCTTATTATGTTTTTCATTACGGCAACCTATATTCCGAATCCGAGCATTTCCGCCGGACTGATGATCGGAATGGCGAGCCATCTTGTTCTTGACGCATGGACCGTCAACGGCATTAAACTGCTGTTTCCGTCCGCCATCCGCTTCCGTCTTCCCCTTTATATGAGAACGGGGAGCTTTTCGGAGCAGCTTGTGCTGGCCGGCTTAACGATTGTATCCTGCTATTATTTATACGAACTGGTTCACGGCCGCATCTCTTAAACAAAAAGCGCCTTTTCGCTTTTAGGGTGAGGAGTCATACATATGAAGAAAACCTTTTTCAGCAATCATCGGTTTTTATGCCTGTCCATCCTGTTCATGTGGATGAAAACCTATGCCGTTTATAAGCTCGGTTTTGATCTGCAGAACAATTCGGTTCTTGAGGAATGTCTGCTTCTCATTAATCCGCTGAGCTTCATTGTGCCGCTGTTCGGCATCGCCCTGCTGCTGACAGAAAAAAAACAGCGGATCTTTCTGCTTTCAGCAAATGTGATGCTGACGGGAATTTTAATCGCGAATACGGTGTTTTACGGGTTTTATATTGATTTTATCACCATACCGGTTTTGTTTCAGGCGAGCAATATGGGTGATATGGGAAGCAGCGTCCAAGAGTTGTTTCACCCGCTTTATATCGCTTTATTTTTGGATATTGCGGTTTTGTTTTATCTTGGTAAAAGGCATAAAGCTGGTAAAGGAAAAGCGGGCGCCCGTACCGTTAAAGCGTATGCGTGGGCATCAACCGGCCTCATGCTGTGCAATCTTGCACTGTCTGAGGCCGAGCAGCCGAAGCTGTTCAAGCACCCTTTTGATCGTGAAGCGCTCGTAAAAGGAATCGGCCTGTTCCACTTTCATTTGTATGACACCATTTCGCAGACGCTGAATGCAGGGGCTAAAGCGTTTGCCGACGAAGACAGCCTTGCGGCGGTCGCAAATTACACTCAAGCCGACTACAGCAGGCCGTCCGATTCAAAATTCGGGCTTGCAAAGGGGCGCAATGTGATTTTTGTTACGCTCGAATCAACACAGCGTTTTGTAATGGATGAGCGGGTCAACGGACGGGAGATTACCCCGTTTTTAAATAAACTGCGGAAAAAAAGTTATGACTTCACTCATTTTTATCAGCAGACTGAACAGGGAAAAACCTCAGATTCAGAATTCATTACTGCGAATTCGCTGTATCCGTCCTCAAGCGGCGCCGTTTTTTTCACAAAAAGCGGCCACCGGTTCAATACGATGTACCATATGTTAAAAGATCATCAATACTATTCAGCCGTTCTGCATGCCAATCATAAGGCCTTTTGGAACCGGGATGAGATGTACGGGGCATTCGGAATCGACCGTTTTTTCGACGCGGATGAATTTAAGGTGACACAGGAAAATTCAACAGGCTGGGGCCTGAAGGATAAGGAGTTTCTCGAACAGTCAGCTGAAAAATTAAAGAAACTTCCGCAGCCGTTTTACGCGAGCCTGCTGACTTTGACCAACCATTTTCCTTTTGAAATTGAAAAACAGGATCAGCTCATTGAGGAACCGGACACAAGCAGCGAGTTATTAAACCGCTACGTGACGACGGTCCGCTATGAAGATGAGGCCCTGAAACACTTTTTCAAGAAGCTGAAAAAAGAAGGACTGTATGACAACGCGATGATCGTCCTGATGGGAGATCATTACGGTATATCCGAAGCACATAATCAAGGACTTGCCGAATTCTTAGGGAAAGAGGAAATCACTCCGTTTGATACGGTTCAGCTTCAGCGCGTGCCGTTTATCATTCATATTCCCGGGGTGACCGACCGTGAGCCGGAAACGATTGCTTCCGCCGCGGGACAGGTTGATGTAAGGCCGACGCTGCTTCACCTGCTCGGCATTGAAACGAAAGGCAGCATTCAGTTCGGCAATGATCTGTTTTCCGGAGAGCGGACCCCGTTTGCGGTGCTGAGAAACGGCAGCTTTATCACGGATGATCATATTTATACGAAAAATACGTGTTACAGCCGTAAAACGGGCGAACCGCTTTCTGATATAAGCGCGTGCAGCGATGAGAAAGAAAAAGCGGAACAAGAGCTGATGCTTTCCGATAAAATATTAAACGGCGACCTGCTGCGGTTTTATAAGCAATAAAAAAATCCCTCCGTTATATGGAGGGATTTTTCATGTTTCATATATGAGCCGTCCGGTCATTTTCGTATCATATCCGGATAATTGAGAAAGCTGAGACTTGAATTCCTCAGAATTGAGGATGTCCTGCACGCTTTGAACAAGCTCCCGGTTTTGTTTTAAGACGACCACATCGTACTGCTCACTGATCACCGGGATAAAGTCCGTGCCCGCCATATGCGCCGCATGCTGCGACCCGACTCCGATATCCGCCTTTCCGCTTGATACTTGTGAAGCCGCTGACAGATGATCCGTGACAATGTCATGGTAGCCGGCGACATCAGACGGCGTAATGCCGAATGATCTGAGCTGTTCATCCAGCAGGACCCTCGCGCCTGATCCTTTTTCGCGATTGACGATACGGACATCCTTTCGGCTCAAATCCTGAAAGCCCTGAATGTTCAGCGGATTGCCCTTTTTCACATATAATCCGGCCTGACGAAGCACGACATGAAAAAGCGCAAACGGCTCCCCTGAAAGAATGCGCTTCACATACGGGATGTTATACTGCCCCGTCTCCCCATCGTACAAATGCAGACTGACGATGTCACAAGCTCCGCGGTACATCTCGATCAGGCTGTTCAAACTGCCGCTGTACTTGCGGAGCGGAGCCGCCTGTATTGTTTGTTCCAGCTGTTTGCTGAGGAGGTCCATCGACACATCCTGCCCGCTGATGATAACGGACTGCCTTTTTTCCGGCTCCCGCCCGCGGGACGGGTCAGGCGGTTCTGCTGCGGATGGCTTTTTTGACATTCTCATGTTGGCTTTATATTGTTTTAAGTCCTCTTCATCGACCCTCATCTGTCTTCCGACCCTGTACGCCGGAATGAGTCCTTTTTTTATCAAATCATATACTGTCAGTTTGGAGACCTTCAAAAGGCCCGCAACTTCTTCTATTGTATAGGAAGTGGCTTCTGTCATATTATCACGCTCCGTTTTTATTATAACTGTTCAGATATTGAAAAAAAACCGCACCATCACGTACAATTGCGTTATAATTAGTTTGATCTAATGATATTTAGCTATAAGGGGTGCACAATGTTGAAAAAGAAAGCGACACTACTCACAACTGCGGCTATGGCCGTTTTCCTCGCAACTGCGGGCTGCTCATCCGGACAATCGTCCAAAGGCGGACAAAACGAAAAAGTCACGCTGACCGTTTCTGCGGCAGCAAGCGCTCAGGATGCACTTGAAGAAATCCAGACCAACTACGAAAAATCACATTCAAACGTAACCATTCAAGACAACTTCGGATCATCAGGCACATTGCAAAAACAAATTTCACAAGGCGCGGGAGCTGATTTATTCTTCTCGGCAGCCGAAGATAAATTCGAAAAGCTCGTTCATGACGGAGATATCGATAAAAAGGACAGCACGGATCTTTTGAAAAATGATCTCGTCATGATCGTGCCTGAGAAAAACAGCGCACACCTGACACATCTGAATGACCTGAAAAAAGACAGCTCGGAAAAAATCGCGCTCGGCACACCTGAATCCGTTCCGGCCGGACAATACGCCAAACAATCATTGACGGCATTATCCCTGTGGGACAAGGTAAAAGATAAAGTCGTCTATGCAAAAGACGTTCGCCAGGTGCTTTCTTATGTTGAAACCGGAAATGTCGATGCCGGGCTTGTCTATAAAACAGACGCGCTGATTTCGAAAAAGGTGAAAATCACCGATGAAGCGCCGGCGAAAACGCACGATCCGATCGTGTACCCGCTCGGCATCGTCAAGGATACAAAGCACCGTAAAGAAGCAGAAGCGTTTTATCAGTATCTGCAGTCGGATGAAGCGATGAAAGTGTTTAAGAAATATGGATTTACTGCCAAGTAACATTACGGCTTCGGAGTTTTTCACTCCCGTCGTACTGTCGTTTCAGGTGGCTTTGGCGTCGGGCTTCGCCGTCATCATTCTCGGGACGCTTGCCGGCGCCTGGATGGCGAAAGCGCGATTTCCCGGGAAAACGGCTGTGGAGACGCTGTTTATGCTCCCGCTCGTTCTTCCGCCTACCGTTGTCGGGTTCATTCTCATTATCATTTTCGGAAAACACAGCTTTATCGGCCGGGCGATTGAGCGGATTTTTCACCAGCCTGTCATTTTCACGTGGTCGGCTGCGGTGATCGCTTCGGCCATTGTCGCCTTCCCGCTTATGTATCAGTCCGCTAAAACGGGCTTCGCGGCGGTTGATGCCGACATCGAGGGAGCGGCGAAAGTAGACGGAGCCGGCAGGTGGCAGGTGTTCACCCGCATTTCCGTCCCGCTTGCCTTTCCCTCCCTCTTGACCGGAAGCATTCTCAGTATTGCAAGGGCGCTAGGTGAATTCGGGGCGACTTTAATGTTTGCGGGAAATATTCCCGGCGTCACCCAAACGCTGCCGACAGCGATTTACGTCGCGATGGACTCCGGCAATGAAACACTCGCCTGGGTGTGGGTGATCTGTATTGTGATCATTTCTTTTCTGATGCTGTTTTTCATCCAATTGAAAAAACCCGCTTGACCGCTCCGCTTTCCGCGCACCTTTCGCCGGGAGGCTTTTTGATTTAAAATCGGATGGTATATAATGAAACAAAAAACACACAAAGGGTGCGGCCATGAAGATTAATGTCATTATCGCGGATGATAATTCTTTCATCAGAGAAGGAATGAAAATCATTTTGCATACATATGAGGAATTTACTGTATCGGCAACGTTGGAAAACGGACTAGAGGCGGCAGAGTATTGTAAACACAATCCCGTCGATATCGCCTTGTTGGACGTCCGCATGCCGGTGATGAACGGTGTCGAAGCCGCAAAACGGATCGCGGAGGAAACGGATACGAAGCCGATGATCCTGACGACATTTGACGACGATGAGTATATTTTAGAAGCGATTAAAAACGGCGCGAAAGGATATTTATTAAAAAATACCGAACCGGAACGGATCCGCGATGCGATCAAAAGCGTCTTCAACGGGCACAGCATTCTTCAGGACACCGTACTGGATAAAATAAAAGACAGCCTTTCCCGGCCGGCGGAAGCCGCGCATCAGATTGATGAAAGCCAGTTTACTGAAAGAGAGCTCAGCATCATGTCGCTTATTGCGAAAGGATTCTCGAACAGGGAAATTTCAAAACAGCTTTTCATTTCTGAAGGGACGACGGCTAATTATATTTCCTCTATTTTAGGGAAAACGGGGCTTGAGCACAGAACGCAGATCGCGATTTATTATATCACCGGGAAGGTGGATAACGGGCGTTGAACGGTATGGATTTTTGGATGCTGATGAGCAGACTGATCGCCATTTTTTATACGGCTTTTTTGTTCGTATCGGCAGACCGCCCTTACACGCCGTACGCCGTCTTGTTTCTGCTGCTTTATCTGTCTTTGGGCATTGCGGTCTGCATGATCAGGCCGCCCGCTTGGAGGCGCGGGATCACCCTGCTGGCGCTGGCATTGACCGCCTGGCTTTCCGCCTTAGGCCATCCGGCGTTTCTGTTTCTTTTACCGCCCGCCATTTTTGCCGTTCTTGCCGAATATCCGGTTCACCGCTATGTGTTCTGCCTGCTCGTGTTTTTGCCGTTTTTATTTATCCCGTACGGCGACCTTCCCGCCTATACCGTCATAACTTTGTTCTGTCTGGCGATTTTCGTTTTGGCCGCCCGGTCCAGCGATCGGCTGAAAAAATATGAAGAGCAGTCAGACAGCATGCGCTCAAGCATTGAAAAACTGACGAAACAGCTGCACAGCAGCACAGAATATATCAAACAATCGGAGTATACCGGCAAACTCGAAGAAAGAAACAGATTGTCCCAAGCCATCCATGACAAAATCGGTCATTCCATGACAGGCGCGCTCATTCAGATGGAAGCGGCGAAACGGATGCTCGGCTCCCATCCGGACAAAGCGGCTGAACTGCTCCAAAACGCCATTACCATTTCCAAAGAGGGCATAGAGGATATCCGCATTACGCTGAAAAATATGAAACCGCCCGCTGAACAAATGGGCATTCACAGATTAAGAACGTTTATTGATGAATTTTCGGCCAAAAACGGGATGCCGGTTCCGTTTACGCATCGAGGCGATTTGGACAGGCTGACGCAAATGCATTGGAGAGTCATTCAGGAAAACGTAACCGAAGCCTTGACCAATGCAATGAAATACGCCGATGCCACGCAGATTTTCATTGATATCCATGTGCTGAACAAAGCCGTGAAAGCGGAAGTGAAAGATAACGGAAACGGCGCCGTCCGCTTTAAAAAAGGCCTCGGCATGCTCGGTATGGAAGAACGGGCGGCCGTCCTGCACGGAACCGTTATTTTTGACGGCACGGCCGGTTTTTCCGTCACGACATTGCTTCCGGTTGAATAAGTGAATGTTTTCATGTGAAAAATATGAAGATTCTCATGTCAAAGGAATGAACAGCTGCACTAACGGCCGTTCATTCTTTTTTTTATAATAAGAACATCACAAGACATAGAGGTGGAAACATGAACATTTTGGAGCTCAAACAGCTGAGTAAGAAATTCGGTGATTATACCGCCGTTGACCAAATGTCGCTTGCCGTAAAAGAAGGTGAGATTTTCGGGTTTCTCGGCGCAAACGGAGCCGGAAAAAGCACGACGATCAATATGATCTCAGGTCTTTTAAAACCTTCAGGCGGAGACATTCTGTTTCTCGGAAAAGATATTTTCAAATATAGCAAAGCAACGAAAATGAATATCGGCATCGTCCCTCAGGACCTCGCGATTTACGAAGAATTAAACGCCTATGAAAATGTGAAGTTCTTCGCCGGGCTGTACGGCCTGAGAGGGGCGGCTCTGAAAGAACGGGTCGAGGAAGCCCTGACATTCGTCGGCTTGAGCGATAAACACAAATATTTGCCGAAGCATTTTTCCGGCGGAATGAAACGCCGGCTCAATATCGCCTGCGCCCTTGCCCACCGGCCGAAATTGATCATCATGGATGAACCGACGGTCGGTATTGACCCGCAATCAAGAAATTATATTCTGCAGTCAGTGAAAAAGCTGAATGAAATGGGCTGCACGATCATCTACACGAGCCACTACATGGAGGAAGTGGAAGAAATATGCACGCGCATCGCCATCATCGACCACGGAAAAGTCATCGCAGAAGGCACAAAAGAACAGCTGACCTCCATCATTACCGACACGAAGGACGTCGTGATTGAGCTGTCATCCGGAAACGGCATCAGCCTCGGCGATATTCAGGAGCTGCCCGGCGTCAGAGCCGCCGCACTGGAAGAAAACAGCGTGAAAATCAGCTCTGACACAGGGGTCAACAATTTAAACCGCCTGATCCGGTACTTCATGGACAAAGGAATTGAAATCCGCTCCTTGCAGGAACAGGCCCCTGACTTAGAAACGGTATTTCTCACGCTGACAGGCAGAAGCCTGCGCGACTGACCTCACTGAAAGGAGGATTGCAAATGAATATTCTGCACATCGCCATGAAAGAAATCAAAATCAGCTTCCGCGACAGACGGACTTTTATTTTCATGCTTGCTTTTCCGATCGTCTTCATGCTGATTTTTACTGCGGCATTATCAAACGCCTTTGATTCAGAGGTGACGGTCGGGAACATCAAGGTCGTATATACGGACCAGTCAAACGGCCCTCTTTCTCATGATTTTACTGAGTTTATGAAAGCCGCCAAAAAAGAGCATGTCTATTTTCAAAAAGCGGACACGGAGGCAAAAGGCAAAAACGAGGTTCGAGAAAATCAGGCGGATGCTTTCGTCACTGTAAAAAACACCGGCTTTCAAGTCTATACAAATGACCGGAGCGGCATAAACGGCACGATCGTCCAAGGTATGCTGACCGCTTTTACCAATCAATATAAAGCAGGCGCCGCCGCTTACAAGGCGCATAAGGCGCCTTCCGCCGGACAAATCAAAAGCGATTATATGAAGCAGACGTCTTTACACAAAGCGAAAGAACCGAAAGCGAAAGATTTTTACGCGATATCCATGACGACGATGATCGGGCTGTACGCCTCGATTTTTGCAAGCAGCTTATTCCGCGGGGAAAGAATACGGCACACCGCAGATCGCCTGATCGCCGCCCCGCTCCGGAAAAGCGATATCTTTCTCGGAAAGATGCTCGGCATTTTGGCTGTGAATGTTCTGACGATTCTTGCCGTTGTTGCCTTCAGCAAATTTATCTTAAAAGCGAATTGGGGCAGCCACATGGGCCTTGTGCTTTTGATTCTCGTTTCTGAAATTCTTTTGGCCGTCAGCTTCGGGCTCAGCCTGAGCTATTTGACCAGAAAACCCGAAAGCGCCAGATTAATCACCGTCATCATCGTTCAGGTGATGTCCATTATCGGCGGCGCCTATTACAAATATGAAGGCGGAGGAATTTCCGCCCTGTCGCCCTTATCCTGGATCAATAAGGCGATTAACAACATCATTTACGCAAATGATGTATCAGCGGCATGGCCTGCACTCGGTTTAAATACAGCATTGGCGGCACTCTTTTTGCTGATCGCCGCATTTACGTTTCAAAGACGGGAGGGACTGTAATATGAAAAACTTCTGGTGGCTGTTTGCGCACACTCTCAAAGGGATTACAAAAAGCAAAAAACAGCTCATTCTTTATATCGGGGCTCCGCTGATCGGCGTCTTCCTCTCCTTCATGACCAATGCCAACGGCGGAGCCGAAACGCTCAATATCGGCATTCTCAATCAAGACGGCGGAGAAGTGGCACAGGATACGGTCACGTTTTTAAAAGGACTGGATCATGTGAAGATTTCGGAGGAAACGGCTGCGTCCGCCACATCCAAGATCGCTTCAGGAAAAATGGAGGCGCTCATTACGTTTGAAAAAGGCTTCTCCCAAAGCGTAAAAGACGGGAAACCGGCTCACATCGGCATGACCTCGCTGAAAGGCGCCCAGGTCACCGGATATGTCAGCTCTTATTTGTACAATTATATGAACAGCGCCGCCTCAATCGGCAAATCTTCCGGCGGAGACGCAAAGGCCTTTCAGGCGATGTACGCCGATTTCAAGCATTCTCCGATTCAAACGGAATCCGCTGTTTTACAAGATACATCGAACCATAAAGAAATGACTTACTCAGTCATCGGGTATCTCATTATCATTATGCTCTATTCCGCCGGCAATCTGACGGAACTGATGATTAAAGAGCGGGAAAACAGGACGTACTACAGGCTTCTGTCAACGCCGATCACATCAAAGCAGTATGTACTGGCAAACGCGGCGGTGAATATCATTATCATGGCCGTCCAAATTCTACTCGCCGTTCTCTTTATGGGCGCCGCTTTTCATATTCATCCCTCATTCCCACTGTGGCAGCTGTTCGTCCTGATGGTGCTGTTTGCATTAAGCGCGATCGGGATCGCCTTTATTACCGTCGGTTTTTCCAACAGCAGCGCTTCGGCATCGGCGCTTTTGAATTTGATCGTCGTGCCGACATGCTTGCTGGCCGGCTGCTTCTTTCCGGGCAATATTATGCCGAAAACGGTGCAGACAATCGCCGAATTTCTGCCTCAGCGCTGGGTGCTCGATACGGTCGATCAATTGCAGCACGGCCGCACGCTCCAAAGTCTGATGCTGAACATCATCATTTTGGGAGCCTTCGCCGCCGCCCTGTTATTAATAGCCGCATACAGGTTCAGCGTAAAACGTCAGACACAGACATTTATGTAAAGAAAAACAGCCCCGTAAAGGGCTGTTTTTCTTAGAACAGAAGCTCGTCCGGATTCGGGCCGACACGCTCGTCTTTGTTCAATGCGCTGATCTTTTCCATTTCTTCCTGTGACAGTTCGAAATCAAAAATATCGGCATTTTCTATGATGCGGTGCTCTTTAATCGATTTCGGAATGGTAACGACTTCGTTCTGAAGATCCCAGCGCAAAATCACTTGAGCAACCGATTTGTTATGTTTTTCCGCAATTTGAGACAGCACTTCGTTATCGAGGAGCTGCCCCTGCATCAATGGAGACCAAGCTTCCACTTGAATGCCCTGCGCTTTGCAGAAATCTCTTACTTCTTTTTGAGTCAGGCGCGGGTGGAATTCAATCTGGTTGACCATCGGCTTGATTTCAGCATCTTTCAGCAGCTCTTCTAAATGATGCACTTGGAAGTTGCTGACGCCGATGGCGCGGATTTTGCCGTCTTTGTACAGCTTTTCAAGAGCGCGCCATGTGTCTTTATATTTATCCTTGCCCGGCCAGTGAATCAGGTAAAGGTCGAGGTAATCGAGGCCGAGGCGCTCAAGGCTTTTCTCAAACGCGTCAAGTGTCGTTTCGTATCCTTGATCTTCATTCCACACTTTTGACGTGATGAACAGCTCTTCTCTGGCAACGCCCGCAGCTCTGATGCCTTCGCCGACACCCTCTTCATTTTTATAAATAGCCGCCGTATCAATGCTGCGGTAGCCGTTTCTGATTGCCGCTTCGACGGAGTCCGCCGCTACGCTTCCGTTTTCCACCTTGAACACGCCAAGGCCGAACCACGGCATTTCAACGCCATTATGAAGCTTTACAGTATCTTTTAAGCTTTTTGCCACGTTGAACCATCCTTTCTAGTCATTATGTAAACGGTTATTATTATCTCACATTTCCGCTGTAAGAAACCAATTATACGCTCATCGTTATCACAAAAACCATCTTTAGTGCCCAAGCACCACTGACGTTATTATTTTCCTATTTTTCAAAAATTCAGGTTAACCGGGTAACTATCCGGGTAAATCGCTACTGTAGCCACCACACAATTGAAGGAGGAAATCATATGAAACGTATGCGTATCCCGATGTCCGTTGCCCTTGGCGCCGCTTTGTCTCTGACTCCTCTGTCCTTTGTATCCGCAAAAGAAACCCCGGTCCCTCAAAACATGGCACAGCAATCATCAGATGTCTCAGCAAAAGATGTCGGATTAAACATTGACGTTGACCTGCTCGGCATCGGCAATTCGATTGCTGACGCGATTAAGTCGGCGCAAAACCGTGACGGCTTCGTCAAAAACTTAATGGAATCTTCATTCTACGCTTCCGGACAAAAATATAACGTCATGGTGTTTAATTTAAGCCAGGAATATGAAGATCATTTTAACGGCGTTCAGTTTTACGGTTCCGCCGTTTATGACGGCATCACGTACGGCATTTGGGTGTTTGAAGACGGAAGCTTCACCAACAAAGGTGATGGCGGCTGGATCAACTGGGCCTTCAGAGGCTGGTTTGACCGCGACGGCGATCACGTCGAATTCCATCGTCCGTAATCAAAAAAAGTCCGGCGAACAGATGCCGGACTTTTTTTATTCACCTCCGTCAAGCATGGCCGCTTCCACATCATTGATGTATTGGCGAAGCTCATGTGACATATCGCGGGAAATTTCCCGCTCTTCGAATAATGTTTGGATTTCGTTGCGGATGGCCTGCACGGCCCGCAGTTTGATTTCGAGTTTTTGATTTTCAAAACGGCGGCTCGGACTCTGTTCGTGATACGAGTGCCCCAGCCTGAAAATCAAGTGATTGTAAAAGGAAATGACGGCAAGCGTCACATCTTTATTTTCTTCAGTCATGTGTTTTTTCAGGCTTTCAATGGCCGCTTTTGCCGTTTTAACCCTTGTGGTGCGGATGAGGCCTTCTTCATTTAAAATCGACATTTCCGGCTTTTTTTGTTCACCGAAAAAGATCCAGTACATCAGGCGTTTCAGCTTTTTCTTAGATAAGCCGACTTTAAACGGATTCGTATACAGCACTTCCAGTTCATCAAACCGTTCCTGAAGGCTGTCAGCCGTTTCTTCCGGTATGTCACCCCGCTCAATCAGCCGCAGCAATTCTTCCTGTTCAGCCTGTATCCCTTGGGCGCGGACTTTCCGCTCATCTTTTTTTGTGCGGTTTTTGACGGTGAACTGCTGAAACCTGAGATTTTTCATTTTCTCATTGTATTCGGCAATGACCGCAAAAGAAGCCGTTTTGTTTGTCTCATTCATATTTTCTTTAATGGCGGTTAAGGCAGCCTTTATCAGCTTCCGTCTCGCTGTCAGCAATTTGACTTTCTTCTCTTTCACATTGTCTTCCGGCTTATCTGTCAAAATCGGCAGTACGATTGTCGCCAGTACCAATGTGCACATAATAACACCCGCGGCTAAAAAGAGAATCAAATTCCGTTCAGGAAACGGTGAGCCGTCAGAGAGCACGTAAGGAATGGAAAAGGAACCCGCAAGCGTGACCGCTCCCCTGACGCCTGAAACCGAAATCAGCAGGGTCGAGCGCAGGCCGGGTTTATAAATGCTCTGATCCTTGTTAAAAAACCACTTGCCGTTCCAAAAAAACAGCACCCACAAAAACCTGAGAATCATTAACGTCAGCGTAATGACGATAATGTACCCGATGACCATCATATTGTTAAATGCGGTATCATTAAAGATGACAGAAACCACATCCGGTATTTGCGCACCTAAAATAACGAAAACAAGACCGTTCAGAATGAACAAAATAATATTCCACGTACTTGAAGAGACGATTTGCAGTTTGACCATCGTTGATTCAAGACGGTCCTGCTCCACCGCATGCGTGATGCCGCCGGCCACAACAGCTAAAATGCCGGAAACGCCGATTTCTTCAGCCGCGAGATAGATGACGAACGGCGTCAGAATTTGAATCAGCATATGCATCGTGACATCCTGCATGCCGAGGCGGCGCAAAAACAGCCGGAAACGGATAATCAAAAAAGAAATGACGACACCGCTGAGTAAACCGCCGGCTGAAATCAGAACGAAACTGAAGGCGGCCTGCGCCAGCGAAAATGCGCCCGTCACGGCAGCCGCAATCGCAAATTTAAAAGCGACCAGGCCGGATGCGTCATTCATCAGACCTTCTCCTTCAAGGAGACGCAGAATGCCTTTTGGCATCTTCACTCGCCCTGACAGCGCGCTGACTGCGACAACGTCAGTCGGTGACAGTATCGCTGCCAGCCCGAACGCAGCAGCCAGCGGAATGCTCGGAATCATCCAATGAATCGTGTAACCGCCGACAATCACCGTGGCAAACACGAGCCCGAGCGCAAGCAGCAAAATCGGCGCTCTTAAATTCCAAAGTTCCGCACGCGGCGTCCGTTTTCCATCGTTAAAAAGCAGCGGAGCGATAAACAAAACAAAAAACAATTCGGTATTCAGTTCAAAATGAAGCCCCTGCGGAAATGACGCCGCAATGATACCGAGCGCCACCTGAATCAGAGGCACCGGGATAAAGGGGACAAACCGATTTACGATATTTGAGATCGCGATGATGGTTAAAAGTACGAGTACGACTAAAAATATGTCCAAAGCATGACCTCCTTCATCTGCTGCATCATATCCATTATTGCCTGTTCTCTGCCTTTGCCAAAGGCCGGAGCCGATGATCGGGCAGATTCAATATATTTTCCGCACGCAACCATTCTTCTTTTATTTTACCCGTTTTTATTTAAAATTTCTCATAACGTGCTCACGGCGAACTTTTTTTGCCTTCAGCTACATTTTTTCCGGAAAAAGAAAAAGCCTGTTTTCTCTGAAAACAGGCTTTTTCGCAAGCTGCGTCATCTGTTTCATGACGCGGTGCAGCGTTTGTTTTAAGTGCTCATCTTATTCGTGAAAATTCGTGCCGTCTGTCGTCGCTTTAATGATACCCGCGCGGATGACGAAATCGCCGAAGTGTTCGCCTTCCTCACGCTCTTTCGCGTAGCGCGGGAGAATGGTGCGAAGCTCACTCAGAATTTCCTCTTCACCGATATTTTCCCGGTACATTTTGCTCAAACGGCTGCCGTCAAACGCCGCTCCTAAATACATATTATATTTTCCGGGCGCCTTTCCGATAAATCCGATTTCGCCGAGCGCATGGCGGGCGCAGCCATTCGGGCACCCGGTCATACGGATGGTAATTTCTTCATCCCGCAGCCCGTTTTCGTCAACAATGTCTTCAATCTTATCAATCAATTTCGGCAGATACCGCTCGGCTTCGGCCATGGCGAGCCCGCATGTCGGAAGTGCGACGCAAGCCATTGAACTGCGGCGGAGGGCGGAATGCTGCCGGCCGTCTGTCAGACCGTATTGTTCGATTAATGCGCTGATTTGTTTCTTTTTCTGGCTCGATACATTGCCGATAATCAGGTTTTGATTAGAAGTGAGACGGAAATCTCCCGTATGGACTTTGGCGATTTCACGTAATCCCGTCATCAGCTTATAATTCTCATAGTCCGTGACGCGGCCGCCTTCGATAAACATCGTAAAGTGCCATTTCCCTTTTACGCCCTTCACCCATCCGTAACGGTCGCCGTTATGGTCAAAATGATAAGGTTTCGCTTCATCCAGCTGCCAGCCGAGGCGGTTTTCCAGCTCGGCTTTTACGTTTTCCAGCCCGAGACGGTCAACAGTGTACTTGAATCTGGCGTTCTTTCTGACGGAACGGTTTCCGTAATCGCGCTGAATCGTAATGGTTTTTTCCGCTACATCATACAGCTGCTCCGGTTTGCAGAAGCCGATGACTTTTGAAAGCTGCGGATAAGTGGCCGTATCGCCGTGCGTCATTCCCATACCGCCGCCGATTGCAACGTTGAATCCGATAAGACGGCCTTCCTCCACGATGGCAATGAAGCCGAGATCTTGAGAAAAGACATCGATATCATTGGACGGAGGCACGGCGATTCCGATTTTGAATTTCCGCGGCAGGTACAGCGGCCCGTACATCGGTTCCGTTTCCGTGTCAGGAGTGCCCGCCACACGTTCCTCATCAAGCCAGATTTCATGATAGGCTCTCGTGCGCGGAAGAAGGTCATCGCTCAGTTTTTTCGACCATTCGTACACTTCCGCATGGATTTCAGACTGATACGGATTTGAAGCGCACATGACGTTTCGGTTGACATCTCCGCAGGCCGCAATGGTATCAAGCAGCGCCGCATTGATTTTCTGAATCGTTTTTTTCATGTTCCATTTTAAAATTCCGTGCATTTGGAACGTTTCACGCGTTGTCAGCTTTAATGTATTGTTTCCGTATTTTTGCGCCAGTTCATCCATGACAAGCCATTGTTCCGGAGTTGACACGCCGCCTGGCATCCGAACGCGCAGCATGAACTGATAAGCCGGTTCAAGCTTTTGTTTTTGACGTTCATTACGGAGATCGCGGTCATCCTGCAAGTAGCTGCCGTGATGCTTCATCAGCCGGTTGTCATCGTCCGGGATGCCGGCTGAAATCCGGTCGAGCATGACTTCTTTCAATGTGCCGCGCAAATAATCACTTTTTTCTTTAATTTCCTCAACATCACTTGGAGGGCCTTCCGGCGCTTTTAAAATGTTGTTCACCATGCTGAATAAGCTCCTTTCAAACCAAAATCAATATACGTCACGCTGATAGCGTTTTTTCTGCTGCATGTCTGCCAGGAAGCTTTCCGCTTTTTCACGGCTCATGCCGCCTTCTTCCTGAATGATATCGAGAAGCGCCTGGTGCACGTCATGCGCCATGTGCTGTTCATCACCGCAGATGTATACGGCGGCTCCCTGCTGCAGCCATTCATACAGCTCTTTGCTTTGTTCCTTCATGCGGTGCTGCACATATACCTTTTCCTCCGAATCCCGGGAAAAAGCGACGTCCATTTTTGTGAGAACACCGTTTTGCAGCCATTTTTGCCATTCCGTCTGGTACAGAAAATCAGTGACAAAGTGCTGATCCCCGAAAAACAGCCATGTTTTCCCTTCAGCTCCGGTTTCTTCACGCTCCTGCATAAAGGAACGGAACGGCGCGATGCCTGTCCCCGGCCCGACCATAATGACCGGTGTATCCGGATTGTCCGGCAGCTTGAAGTTTTGGTTGTGCTGAATGTAAATCGGAAGCGTATCTCCCGGCTGGAGTCTTTCCGCACACAGAATGCTGCAGACGCCTTTTCGTTCTCTGCCGTGCGCGTCATATCTGACTGCTCCGATTGTCAGATGCACCTCTTCCGGATTCGCTTCTAAACTGCTTGCGATTGAATAGAGCCGAGCCGGCATTTTACGCAGGATGGAAAGAAAGTCTTCCGCGGAAGCTTCCCACGGCCCGAAATCCCGGACGAGATCAAGCAGGTCACGGCCGTGGATGTATGATTTCAACTGCTCTTCGTTTCCTTCGGCCAGAAGTTCACTCAGCTTTTGGTCAGCCGTAAACTGTGCGGCCTTTTGCAGGAACGGTTTTGTTAAGACGGTTATTTCAAAATGAGAAGTAAGCGCATCTTTCAAAGGGAGACGCTCTCCTTGTTTATTCACCGCCACTTCCTGTTTTGGGTCCCATTTCAGCTCATTGATCAGCTCATCCACGAGCGCCGGATCATTTTCCGGATAGATGCCGAGGCTGTCTCCGGGCTGATACGCGAGGCCCGACCCTTCAAGCGAAAGCTCGAGATGGCGTGTTTCTTTATTCGAACCGCGTCCGTTCAGATTGATGTTCTCAAGAACCTCCGCCCGAAACGGGTTCGTTCTGGAATAAACGGATTCACCGAGAGCCGGCGTCTCGGCAGGCGCTTCGGCTGTTTGATTTCCCGCTCCTTCGTTCAAACCGCCGATGACCGCGTCAAGCCATTCCGAAAACGGCTCATCATAATCAAGATCGCAATCAACCCGCGGCGCAAGCTGGGTGCCGCCGAGCTCTTGAAGACGCTCGTCAAACTCTTTGCCGGTCTGGCAGAAAAATTCATACGAGCTGTCCCCGAGCGCCAAAACGGAGTAACGGAGCGCTTCAAGCTTCGGCGCGCGTCTTCCGTGAAGAAATTCATGAAAGGCCAGCGCGTTATCCGGCGGATCGCCTTCTCCGTGCGTGCTCACCACGATCAGTAAATTGTTTACTTTTTTCAGATTATTCGGCTTAAAATCGTTCATCGACGCGACGGTGACCTGGAATCCCCGTTCCTCAAGCGTCTTTACCGTCTGTTTCGCAAGACCTTCCGCATTTCCCGTTTGCGATCCGTATAATACGGTCACTTCTCTTGAGACTGCCGGGCTTTCTGCTGGAGCCGGAGCAGCGGGTGCGGCTGTTTCACCGGATTCGGACCGGGCCGCAGCCAAATAACCGCTCAGCCAGATTTTCTGTGATTCTGTCAAGGTCGGCAGAAGGCGGTTAAGGAGCTCTGCCTGCTCCTGATTAAACGGACTGTTCATGACCTGAAGTTGCAACGATATCCACCTCACAAGGAATTAAACGTAACGTACGTTATTTCTATAGGAATTGTCAAAATAATATTCTAATTGAAACTTTACCGAAAGTTTGTATGTAAGTAAAATATATAATCATGATGACAATGATTAAGATTACTAATGATAAAAAGCCCTTTGCACTTGGCAAAGGGCTTACACGAATAAGCCGGCGGGCACTTCTTTTATAAAAGGAGAGGGTTCTCCCAGAGACAGCACAGTCAGATGATGCATCGCCCGCGTACAGGCCGTATATAACAGCTTACGGTCATGTTCGCTTTTGTACTGGGCAGCAGCGGCGTCAGCGGCAATGACGGCATCAAACTCAATGCCTTTTGCCAAATACACGGGAATGACACATACCCCTTTTTGAAAAGGCTGGTTTTCTTTATTGATCAAACGCACACCGCTCCCGGCGCTGACCGCCTGAAATACTTTTTTGGCTTCCGCGGCCGTTTTGCAGATGACGGCGACCGTCTCCCAGCCTTTTTGTCTGAGCTCCCGGATTGTATCCGCCAATTGTTCCTGCCGCGCTTTTTCTGTATCCGTCCGCAAAACACGCGGTTTTTCCCCGTTCCGGTTAAAAGGCTCAATGTCATCGCCATCAGCCAGCAGCGCTTTCGTAAATTCAACAATCTGCCGCGTCGATCTGTAAGTCCGTTTCAGGCTGACATACTTTTCTGCACCATTGCGAAAGCAGCCGGCGAGGGAAGAAGGGCCCGTAATGGTGTGGGCATAAATCGACTGGCTGACATCACCGAGCACCGTCATCTTTGCAACTGGGAAGATGCTTTGAATATACGTGAGCTGAAATGGGGAATAATCCTGCGCTTCATCAATGAAGACGTGCTTCATTTGTGTGTTTTTTCTTTTTCCTTCTAACAGATCCTGCAAATACAGATACGGAGCGGCATCTTCATACGGAAGTGACCGTTCTGCAAATGCGTTTCTGGTCAAAGCGCCGATGCTCTCCCAATGATCGGGCTTTTCAGCAGCTCCCCAGTCTGAAAACAGCCGGAGATACATCCGTTTTATATCGAGAAAGCCGAGCCGTCTGACGGCCTGCTTAATCGGTTTAAAGGCTTTGCCGACAATAATGGCGCCAAGCAGCCGCTGTTCGCGCTGATGGTCGTCAAATGCAGGTTCATCATCTGCCGCCTGCTTCTTGAGTGTTTGATAAACCTCGGCATAGTCTTCCTTATCAAGCAGCTCGCTCTCCTGCAAGACCCATTCCTTCTTACGCTCCTTTTTTTCGAGAGCGCTGATTTCCGCGAGAAGCCATTCCGCCGTCAGCTCCGCTCTGTTCGGAATCGGCAGCTGCTGATCAAGCGAATAAAAATAGGCTTCAATCCGTTCTTTTGAAATCAGGATGTCTCCCCGGAAGCTGATCTGTTTACACATTAGGCCCGAGCCGGAAAGCGAGCCGGCATAGCGGTCAATCATGGCCTGGAAAGCTGATGACGCTTTGTAAGCAATGGCTGCGAGCCTTACGGAAAGTGCGTCCTGATTTTGTTCAGTCAGGCAATATTCAAGCTGCTCGTACGGGCTTTCACAATCAAACTTTCGTCCGAGACGGCGGATGATATATTCCTGAAAGGTGGCCTGCTCCATATTCTCTTCTCCCAATTCCGGCAATACGGCGGACACATAACTGTTGAACAAAATGTTCGGGGAAAACAATACAATCTGACGGGCATCAAGCACCCCGCGCCCGCGGTACAGCAAGTAAGCGGCCCGCTGAAGCGCCGCGGATGTTTTCCCGCTTCCGGCGGCTCCCTGAACGATGAGATATTTGCTTTTTTCATCCCGGATGATTTCGTTCTGTTCTTTTTGGATGGTTGACACGATGTTTTTCATATGCTGTCCGGAATGGCCGCTCAGCACCTCTTGCAGCATTTCGTCACCAATCGTCATATCCGTGTTAAACATCGCTTTAAGCGTCCCGTTTTTAATGATAAACTGCCGCTTCAGTGTGATGTCTCCCTCTATCGTTTCTTCCGGAACTTCATAGCGGGCTTTTCCCGGGGAATATTGATAGTAAAGAGATGAGATGGGCGCGCGCCAATCATAAATGAGAAATTGCTCGTTGTTTTCATCCATCAAAGAAGTCAGCCCGATATAAATCCGCTCGGAAGAGGACTCCCCTTTTTCCGTAAAATCGACACGGCCGAAGTAAGGAGAGGTTTTCAGCTTTTGGATTTTTTGAAGCTGCCGGTATTGAAGCCGATGCGTCCGTTCACGTTCTGAAAGCATTTCCGCCTGCTGTTTAATGCTTGAAAATGTCTCAGCCGCTTCGTGGGCATCATCCATATTCACGGTAACATCATCCCAAAACGTTTTTCTCAAGCCCACAATATCCTGCTTTAATCCGCCCGATGAGGCTTCAAGATGAGTTTGTTTCTGTTCCAGTTCCTTCATGACAAAATTGATTCTTTCCTGCTCTTCTTTCCACTCTTTATCACGTTTTGCCATCAGCGGCACCTCCGACATCAAGCTGACAAATCCGGCTTTCATCATACAAACATATATGCAACATATTATTCAGCATTATGGTCAAATACCCTTTTTCTTATCATATCGGGCGTCTTTTTTTACTGATCTATATGATAGGAACGATTCGGCAGGCGCCACCTGAACACATAACTGCAGATGCGGCATGCCACAAGCACAAGAAACAGCACATACAAACCGGCGGCATCCCCGGCCCAGCCGAGGCCTACGATTAACCCTCCGAGCGCGGCCCAGACTGCATAAATTTCCGCCTTGAGCACAAGCGGCTTCCTGCCCGCGAGCAAATCCCGTATGATGCCGCCCCCGCTGCCGGTCAGGACCGCTGCCGCAATCACCGCACTGAGCGGATGGCCCATTTTCACGGCATATAAAGCGCCTTGGATGGCAAACGCCGAAAGCCCGATGGCATCGGATAGGTTGCCCCATTTACTCCAATGCCTTAACAGCAGCTTCGGAAACAAAAAGACAATCGTAACTGATGCGAGAGCGATTTGAAAAAACGCGCCTTGCTCCCACAAGGCGGAGACCGGGACACCGATCAGCAGGTTTCGGATGGCTCCACCGCCGAACGCCGTTACAATCCCCAAAATATACACGCCTAAAATATCATACTCCTCTTCCATCGCAACAATCGCTCCGCTGACCGCAAACGCAATGATGCCGATTACACTAAGCAGCTCCCAGGCCATTCCATATGCTCCTTTTTATTTGTTAAATTTTCTGACGACCATTAGATTTTATAATCGCTTTCTCTTAAAATCAACCTTATTTTTGAAAGATTCTGATTCCTAACTCGGGACAATCCCACCCGCAACGGCTGGGAGCAAGAACATTTACCTATTTTATACTATTTTGGGAGGTTTGTTGGAAGTTTCATTGAATACTTTCTCTAACAAAAAGGGGGTTATGAGATGAAAATCAGTTCACTTGTTTTTCCTGTTTTATTGGCCGCCGGATTAATTCCCGGCCTGCCGTCAGCCGAAAGCCATACGCATTCGCACACTCATGCGGAGCCGGCGAAAACGGTGTATACGGACCCGCTTCCGAAAGCCGATCATTTTAAAGATTTGAAGGGCCCGGTCCAAGTTGAACAGACGGTTGACACAAAAATTCTGGATGAAAACGGAAAGCAGGTCGGCACGAAACGATTTAATGCCAATGTCAGTCAGGATAAAGCCTCAACTAAAGCCGGCACGGGCTCTCAGAAGGTCAGAGTTTTGGCGGTGGCGGACGCTGAATACCGCGCCAAATACAGCGACTGGCAAACGCGAATCGTCCAGATCGTGGAGCAGGCGGATGTCGCTTTTAACCGTGATCACAACATTGATTTCGTCGTACAGGCCGTGCAGGCTTGGAATTCTTCCGGCTCAAACAGTTCTCAGATTTTATCGAATCTCCAAGGCAGCTTTAGAAATCAAAATTATCATTTTGTCGTCGGTTTTACCGCAAAATCAAGTTTTGACGCCGGCGGTATCGCGTATGTATATAACGGCAAACCGAGCGGCCCGGCTTTCAGCGTGAACCTTGATCAAGGAACGGCCAACACGGCGAAAGCGGCACAGCACGAGTTTTCCCATAACTTCGGACTTCAGCATGACGCCCAAGGCAGCGGCATCCGCTGCGTCATGAATTATGATTATGCCTATTCCGTGGATATTTGGGACAGCTCCCATAACAGACAGATTGCGACAAACAAAGCTTGGTACAAATAATAGAAAAAGAGCCGCTCCCATGGAGCAGGCTCTTTATTTTGCCGTGCGTTCCGTTTTGACAAAACACATGCAGATAATAATGAGAATAAATGCCGTCAATGCCAGGAAAGGAATGGTAATGAAACCGAACCAGTTTATATATTCAGATGAGCAAGGCACGCCGTAGACACACGGCTTGATGCCGCTGAAACCGGGCACCTTCTGCTCAAGGTAATGCATGATCGATATAAATGCGCCGATGACGGCCATCGGCAGCACATATTTTTTCACGCGCGTGTCACCCTGAAAGGTGGCGATTCCTAAAATCAGGACAAGCGGGTACATGAGAATTCTTTGATACCAGCACAGCTCGCACGGTATGAATTTTCTGATCTCGCTGAAATATAGGCTGCCGAGCATGGCAGCAAGAGCTATCACCCAAGAAGCATATAAAAATACGATTCTATTTTTCATTTTTCAGCTCTTTCTTAATCGTTTTTGAAATCTCATCATATTTAGAGAAGTCATTAATCACCTTGTCATTTACATAAATCGTCGGTGTCGCCGTAATGTTTAATTTATCATTCAGGTCAGTGTCAGCTTTCAGCTCTTTTGCAAATGTCTCTTTATCAAGGTTTTCCTTCAGCTTGTCAGGATCAACCTTTTTCGCGGTGCTTTTGACCGTTTTTTCAAGCAATGCAGGCGTGACCCATTCCTGTTCGCTTGACGGCTGCTCTTCAAACAACTTTTCATGGAAAGTCCAGAATGATGCCGGGTCTTCTTTCCACACCTCTTCTGAAGCAAGAGCCGCCAGACGCGAGCCGCTTCCGTGGTACATGACGTTCACAAATGAAAATTTCACGTCGCCTTTATCGATAAAATCTTTTTTGATTTTCGGAAAGATATCGCTGTTAAATACTTTGCATGACGGACATTTGTAATCTCCGAATTCAACTACCGTAACAGGCGCGCTGTCTTTGCCGAGCACGGGCTGTCCTTTAATGGAAGGCTGTTCGGCGACTGTTTCGCCCGCTTTTTCCGTTTGGTTGTTAATAATTACGATGGCCGCAAATAAAACGACAACGATTAACGTCAGTATCACCGCAAATTTCGCAGACGATTGTTTCTTTTTCACTCAGACACCTCATTGTTTTTAAAATAAAAAAGAAGCGGATGCCGGATGGCCCGCTTCTCTATTTTACCAAGACAACCTTGTTTAAGAAAACCCTGAAAAACGAATTATCTTTGACAATTATTCCGCTTTCACTCTCATGACGCGCATCGCGTTGGCAACAGCGATCAGCGTGACACCGACATCTGAAAAGACCGCTTCCCACATGGTGGCGAATCCGAATGCGCCAAGCAGGAGAAAAATGATTTTTACGCCTAAAGCAAATCCGATGTTCTGCCAGACGATCCGGCGTGTGCGGCGTGCAATCCGGATGGCTTCGGCTGCTTTTGACGGCTGGTCTGTCATCAGGACGACATCGGCCGCTTCGACGGCGGCATCGGAGCCGAGAGCCCCCATGGCAGCTCCGATGTCAGCTCTGGCAAGCACAGGCGTATCATTAATCCCGTCGCCGACAAACATCAGTTTTTCATTCGGTGCAAGCGCCGCTTCAAGTTCTTCGACGCGGTCTACCTTGTCACCCGGCAAAAGCTCTGTGTACACGTCATCAATACCGAGCTCTCGGCCGACAGCTTCTCCGGTCTGCTTTGAATCACCCGTCAGCATCACTGTCCGCTTCACGCCGAGCGCTTTTAAATTGGCAATGGCCTGTTTGGCGTCCTCTTTGATTTCATCGGCGATCACGATCGCCCCCGCATACTGCTGATCAACGGCGACATAGACGACGGTTCCGTTATTTTCAGCTGTGCCGGAAGCGATTTGTTCTTTTGCCATCAGTTTTTGATTTCCGGCCAAAATCGTTGATCCGCCGGTTTTCACCCGAATGCCGTGTCCGGGTATTTCTTCATATTCTTCAATCTCGTCTGCCGCTAACGGTTGATTGTAAGCTTCACGGATGGAAGAAGCAATCGGATGATTGGAATGGACTTCTGCGAGCGCGGCCGCATGAAGCAGGCTGTCTTTTGTAAACCCTGCCGCCGGCTTGATATCAGTAACGGCGAAATTGCCTTTCGTTAAGGTTCCCGTTTTATCAAACACGGCGTATGCCACCTGATTGAGCGCTTCTAAATAGTTGCTGCCTTTCACGAGCACCCCTGCTTTAGACGCAGCACCGATACCGCCGAAAAACCCGAGCGGAATGGAGACGACGAGTGCGCACGGACAAGAAATCACAAGGAAAATCAGCGCGCGGTACACCCAGTCGGATAGCGCGGCTGAAGGCACGAGAAGCGGCGGTAAAAAGGCGAGAAGCACCGCTACAATGACAACGGCCGGTGTATAGTACTTGGCAAACTTCGTAATAAAGTTTTCCGTTTTCGCTTTACGTCCGGCCGCATTTTCGACCAGATCCAATATTTTTGACACGGCAGAGTCTTCATATCCTTTAGAGGTTTCAATATGAAGCACGCCGTTCTGATTCATAAATCCGGCCATCACATCTTGCCCCGGCTCCGCTTTTCTCGGCACGGATTCGCCCGTTAAAGCGGATGTATCAACCATCGAAGAACCGCTCAGCACCTTTCCGTCCAGCGGAATCCGTTCTCCGGGATTCACGACGATGACCTGTCCGACTTTTACGTCCTGCGGCGGAACGGCAGCCATGCCGTTTTCCGTTTTCACATTGGCGAACTCAGGACGGATGTCCAATAACGCGCTGATCGATTTTCTGGATCGGCTGACGGCCGCTCCCTGAAACAATTCACCGATTTGGTAGAACAGCATGACCGCGACGCCTTCCGGATACTGATGAATCATAAATGCGCCGATCGTGGCAAGCGCCATCAGAAAATGCTCATCAAATACCTGGCCGCGGACAATATTTTTTCCCGCTCTGGCTACGATATCGCCGCCGATGATCAAATATGAAGCAAAAAAGAGCAGAAACTCAAGGACGGCGCCCGCGTGCGCGAAGTAAGCGATGACGGCCAAAACGGCTCCCGCTGCCAATCTCACTAACATCAGCTGCAGCTTTTTGCGGTATTCATCCTCGCCGGGTTTGTCTTCATGCTTCGAACGAACGGTCACATGAGGATCAATGGACTTTACTTTTTTCGCGACTTCGTCTTTCATCCATTGCTCGTTTTTGCCGCCGGCTGAGACCGTGATGGTGCTTGCCGCAAAATTGACAGCACAGCCGTCTATGCCGTCAATGGCTTTTACGCCGTTTTCTATTTTTTTTGCACAGTTGCTGCAATCAAGTCCGTCTAATACAAATTCACCTTTGGCTGCTTTCATTTTCGACTCACCCTACTTTCCGTAATAGGATTCCCATAACATCAATACAGCTAAACGATTTTATATATATGAACATATACTCATATATGTGTTTTCTCTATTATATGCAGGCTTTGAATAAAGTGTCAATAAAAAAGACAAAACAGGCCTCAGCCCATTTTGTCTTTTTTCACCTTCTGTAAACGCAAAGCATTAAGCACGACCGATACTGAGCTGAACGCCATGGCAGCGCCTGCCACCCACGGGGCCAGAAAGCCGGACGCCGCAATCGGAATGCCGATGCTGTTGTATCCCAATGCCCAGCCTAAATTCTGCTTGATGTTTCTCATGGTCAGCCTGCTCATGCCGATGGCGTCGGCAATGCCGTTCAGGTCACCGCGGATCAGCGTAATATCGGCTGCTTCCATTGCGATATCTGTGCCGGTGCCGATGGCCATTCCGATATCGGCCACAGCCAGCGCCGGAGCATCATTGATGCCGTCACCGACCATCGCCACACGTCTGCCTTCTTTTTGCAGCCGGGAAATTTCCGCCGCCTTTTGTTCGGGAAGCACTTCGGCGATCACGCTGCCGATGCCCGCGGCTTTTGCAATGGCCTCCGCGGTCTTTTTGTTGTCACCGGTCATCATGATGACGTCAAGCCCCATATCATTCAGACGTTTCACCGCGGCCGGAGATGTTTCCTTGATCGTATCGGCGACTGCGATAAGCCCCGCCGCTTTGCCGTCTGCCGCAATAATCATCACCGTTTTCCCTTCCGCCTCCAAGCGGGCCATGTGCGGAAGCAGCGCCTCATGTTCAATGTGTTCTGATTCCATCAGCCGTCTTGATCCGGCAAGAATCGTTCTGCCGTCAGCCTCTGCATAGATTCCGGAACCGATCCGGGCTTGGAACCGGGTGATTTTCGGGATGGCAATCCCCCGTTTTTCGGCTCCTGACACGATGGCTTCTCCAAGCGGGTGCTCTGATCCCGTTTCGGCGGCCGCCGCCAGCCGCAGGAGTTCCTCTTCGTTCATTCCCTCTGCCGGTACGGCATCTGTCAGAACCGGTCTGCCGTTTGTCACCGTTCCTGTTTTATCCAGTACGATTGTCGTCAGACGCTGGGTCTTTTCTAGATGCTCTCCTCCTTTAAAAAGAATGCCGAATTCAGCTGCGCGGCCGGAGCCCGCCATAATGCTCGTCGGAGTGGCGAGCCCGAGTGCGCACGGACAGGCAATGACAAGCACGGCGATGAATTTGCCGATCGCTTCAGAAAACTGTCCCGGCGCCGCCCATACATACCAAATGAGAAAAGTCAGCACGGCCAGCCCCAGCACAATCGGGACGAAAATGCCGGAAATGTGATCCGCGAGCCGCTGAATGGGCGCTTTTGATCCTTGGGCTTCTTCCACGATTTTAATAATGTGTGCAAGCGCGGTATCTTTCCCGACATTCACCGCTCTGATTTTGAGAAAGCCGTTTGCATTGATCGTCGCCCCGGTGACACTGCTTCCCGGAGACTTATCGACAGGCATGCTCTCTCCCGTAATCATCGATTCATCAATCGCGGAATGGCCCTCAATCACTTCGCCATCGACAGGGACGCGTTCTCCCGGTTTCACGTATACGATGTCCCCCGTCCGGACCTCATCGATCGGAATCACCTGTACCTTCCCTTCCCGCTCAACCGCCGCCGTCTTCGCCTGAAGCTTCATTAACTTTTTAATCGCTTCTGATGAGCGGCCTTTCGCTTTCATCTCTAAAAGCTTTCCAAGCAAAATCAAAGTCAGCAAAATGGCGCTCGTTTCATAATAAAGCCCCTCAACATGTCCGTCTCGTCCGAGAGACGCAATCGTCATGTACAGGCTGTATGCGTAAGCGGCCGTCGTTCCGAGCGCAACGAGAACATCCATATTGGCGCTTTTGTTTCTCAGCGCCTTGTACGCTCCCATATAAAAAGGCCAGCCGATGACGAGCTGCACCGGGGTGGCAAGCGCGAATTGCAGCCACGGATTCATCAGGATATCCGGCATCCAGATAAAAGAAGTAAAAGAAAAATGGCTGACCATCGACCATAGAAGCGGAAAGGAGAGAACGGCAGAAAATATCAGCCTGATCAGCTGTTTTCGCTGCTCTTTCTCCTTTTGGGATAATCCGCCGGCTCCATCAACCGCTTTCTTCTCGTCTAATCTGTAGCCGAGTTTTGCCACGGTCTCTTTCAGCTCTTTCGGTGTCACCTCTTTCGGATTGTATTCAACGGTGACCGTTTCCAGGGCGAAATTCACCGGTGCGCTGTCAACTCCCCCTATTTTGTTCAGGCGCTTTTCAATCCGGTTGGCGCAAGCGGCGCACGTCATGCCTTTAATCTGAAAATCGGCTTTTTCCGTCACAACATGGTAGCCGAGTTTTTCAATTTTTTCTTTTATGGCGCCAGCTTCGATTTTGTCAGGCTGATAAGAAATATTTGAGGTCTCAAGCGCAAGATTGACGGAAGCGTCATTGACGCCGTCCATCCGCTTCAGCCCTTTTTCAATTCTTGAAGCGCAGGCGGCGCATGTCATGCCCCCCACTTGAATGGTCATTTCTTTCGGTTCACTCAATGTCCTCATCTCTCTCCATAAACCCCAGGGGGGTATAAATTTGATAAAAGAAAACCGCGCCCGTTTCCGCAGCGCGATAAATCCTATACGACGTCATAACCTTGATCTTCAATCGCGTCTTTTATATCTGATACGGAGACTTTGTTCTCATCAAACGTCACATCCACCTGTCCGGCTTCCAATTTCACCTGAACCGCCGCCACTCCGTTCAGTTCTCCTACTCCGGTCTCTACCGCTTTGACGCAGTGCTGACAGGACATGCCTTCGACTTGCAGTGTTTTTTGTTCCATGATGATTCCCTCCACGTCTTGTTTTTTCTTCTTCATGTTACCATACCCCTGTAGGGTATTTCAAAACATTTTATTTTACGATTTTGCGATTTTTTTCACAACATCAAGCAGCTCGGCAATCGCCTGCTCCCCGTTTCCGCTCTCAATGGCGCCGGCTACGCAGTGATGGGCGTGATCTTCCAGCAGATGAAACGCGACTTTCTGCATGGCCGCCTGTACGGCTGAAATCTGCACGAGAATATCCACGCAGTATCGTTCGTTATCCACCATATTCTGAATGCCCCTGACTTGGCCTTCAATCCGTTTCAGCCGGTTCAGGATCTGGTCTTTTTCTTTGGCGCTTTTATGATTTAACGATTGATGCTCGGTATGTTTGTCCATTTTCCACCTCGGTTTTGTTCTTCGTTATCTTCATTATACAGACTTGAAAATCCGGTGTAAAAAATTTTCAACACACAAGTTTTACCAGTACTCCCGCGGGGTATATAATGTTATCACATATCATGAGGGGGAAGTTCATTGAAAACGATACAGGTTGGCATATTGGGATATGGTTTGTCGGGTAAAGTTTTTCATGCGCCGCTTTTGGACGTCCTTGATGATTATCAGATCAAAAAAGTCATGACCTCCAGAACGGAGGAGGTCAAACGTGATCTGCCGGGGGCTGAAGCCGTGCGCGCGATTGAAGACATTACCGGTGATCCTGACATTGATCTCGTCATCGTCACGACACCGAGCGGAATGCATTATGAATCAGCGATGAAATGCCTCCTTGCGGGAAAACACACCGTCGTGGAAAAACCGATGACGGCGACTTCAGCAGAAGCGGAGGAACTGAGAAGAACGGCTGAAGATAAAGGCGTCTTACTGAGCGTGTACCACAACCGGCGGTGGGACAATGACTTTTTAACAATACAAAAGCTGATTCGGGACGGGGCGCTTCAAGACATTCATACATATCAAGTCAACTACGATCTGTACAATCCGGTTGTACAAGAAAGATGGCGCGAAAAAAACGGACCCGCCACGGGAACGCTGTATGATCTCGGTTCACATATTATTGACCAGACACTTCTGCTTTTCGGAATGCCGGAATCCGTCACCGCACATGTGATGAAGCAGCGGGACAATAGTGAAACCGTTGATTGTTTTCTAGCCGCGCTCCATTACGGCAAGCTTCAGGTCATTCTTCAATCCGGCTCTATGAATGCGGCAAGCGGCCCGCGCTATCAGATTCACGGACGGAATGCAAGCTTTATCAAATACGGAATGGACGGACAGGAAGACGCTCTTTCAGCGGGCAAAAAGCCGGTTGACGAGAGCTGGGGCGCCGATGATCCTGACAACTTCGGAGAGCTGACAACCGCAGCGGATGAAAAAAGGCATACAGAAACAATCCCCTCTGAGAACGGCTCTTACCTTACGTACTACAAACTGCTGGCAGACAGCATCTTAAACGGAAAACCGCTTCCCATTACGGCAAAAGAAGGCATCGATGTCATCCGTGTCATTGAAGCGGCGATGAAAAGCAGCGAACAAAAACGGACGATTGCCCTTTAATATAAAAAACCTCCCAGCCGTACGGCGGGGAGGTTTTTTTAAGATCAGAATGATTTTCCGGCTTCTTTCGCGCGGGCAATTGCATCTTCCTTAATTTGCTGTGCTTTATTCGGTTCAGCATTATGGCCTTCAACGATTAATCCGTCAAAAGAAGGAACGCCGAAGAAGTTCATCATGATGCCGATGTAACGGTGGCCCATTTCCATGTCAGCCGCCGGCCCTTCAGAGTAATAGCCTCCGCGCGCCTGAATGTGGAGCGCTTTTTTGTCAGTCAACAGACCGATCGGTCCTTGCTCTGTATATTTGAATGATTTTCCGGCTACAGCCACAGAATCAAGGTACGCTTTCATAACAGGCGGGAATGAGAAGTTCCAAAGCGGTGTGACGAATACGTATTTGTCAGCTGACGCGAATTGATCGCTCAGCTCGTTCAGACGGCCGACTTTCGCTTTTTCGTTTTCAGAAAGCTCTTCAAAACCTGTGCCGGATTGAAGTTTTCCCCAGCCGCTGAATACATCCGCATCGATATGAGGAATGTTCTCTTTGTAAAGGTCGATATGTACAACCTCATCATTCGGGTTTGATTCTTTATAAGAATCGATAAACGCTTTTCCTGTCGCCATACTGTAAGATGTCTTTTCATCATGAGGATGAGCAGTGATATAAAGTACTTTTGCCATTGTAAACAGCCCTTTCGTTTTCAGATTACACACACATTTATTATGAAATATGAATGTTTTTTTATACTGATCAGTTCTGTAATAATTATAGTTACAAAAAAATCATTTAGCAACAATAATATCTTGAAATCAGTATATTTTTTTAAAAAAGGCTGTAATGACGGGAATGGCAAGCAGCAGAAAAAGCAGAAACATTTAGTTTCTGCTCAAAATCGGATTTGGTTTGCAGACCGGAATATCCAATCCGAGATTCCCCCGCAGTGTATCCGCCGGATAGCTTTTTCGGTACAGCCCCTTTTCCTGGAGGATCGGTATGACTTGATCCACAAAGGCTTCAAGCATGCCCGGGATGTCAGAATGAATGATAAACCCGTCCGCCGCTTCCCGCTGAAACCATGTTTCAATTAATGACGCCACACGTTCCGGTGTCCCGATAAAGTTGGTTCGCGGAAACGCGGCTTCGCGCGCCACTTGACGCAGCGTAAGATTCCGGGCTTTCGCCTCTCTTTTGATACGATCTGTCGTGCTTTGAAACGCGTTTTTCCCGACGTCGCCCAAATCAGGAAACGGCTCATCCAATGGAAACTGGCTCAGATCATAATCGTCAAAAAATCTGGCCACATATTTAACAGCGTTCTCTATCGGAATCAGCTCGGCGAATTCTTGGTATTTCGCTTCCGCTTCTTCCTGTGAGCCGGCTATAATCGGACTGATTCCCGGAAAAATCCGCAGCTTGGAAGCGTCCCGGCGGTAATCCGCCGCCCGCTTCTTCACATCATCATAAAAAGCCTTCGTTTCCTCAAGTGAATTAGAGTGCGTAAAGACTGCATCTGCATTCCTCGCGGCAAACGACCGGCCGGTTTCTGAAGACCCCGCTTGGAAAACGACCGGCTCTCCCTGTTTGGACCGGCCGATATTCAGCGGGCCCTCCACTTGAAAATACTCGCCTTTGTGATACAGACGATGCAGTTTGTCAGGGTCAAAAAATTGCCCGGTTTCTTTGTTGCGGACGAAGGCATCTTCTTCCCAGGAATTCCACAGGCCGCGCACCACGTCCACATGTTCCTGGGCGATGGCGTAGCGCCGGCTGTGGTCGGGAAGGCTTTCTTTGCTGTGATTGCGCGCGGCTCCCGCCTGCGGAGAGGTGACGAGATTCCAGCCCGCCCGGCCGCCGCTGATATGGTCAAGAGACATCAGCTGTCTTGCGATGGTGAACGGCTCAGTGAACGATGTGGAAAATGTGCCGATTAAACCAAGATGGGTTGTAGATGCGGCAAGCGCCGATAAAATAGTGATCGGCTCAAACCGATTTAAGAAGTGCGGGATGGACTTTTCAGAAATGAACAAGCCGTCCGCAATAAAAGCAAAGCTGAACAGCCCTCTTTCAGCAGTCTGCGCTTTTTGCCTGTAAAACGCCGCATTCGTGCTTGCTGTCGGATCGGCGTCGGGATGACGCCAGCCGTCCGTTGTGCCGCCGACACCGTGAATCATGGCTCCGAATTGAATTAGATCCGTCCGGCTCATTTTCTCTCCCCCTTTTTCCCCTCGTAATCGGCAAGCGCCCGTTCTACATGTTCAATGCCGACTTGAGTAACGGCCTGATACGCACGGCTGTCACCGCTGCCGATTTCAACGACAGGGACATGACGGATGCCGTATTTCATCTGCAGCACGTCACGCAATTCATCCCGTTCTGTCACATCAATTGTTTCGTATGCCACGGCTTTTTCCCGCAAATATCCTTTCACTTCATCGCAATAGGAACAGCCTTGTTTGCTCCAGACCACTACGTTTACTTCATGACTCATGTTCATCCCTCCTATAATTGTGGGGCCGGCTGCACTGCTTCGCTTAACAGCCGGTAAGACAATCGTTTTTCCTCAGCGTTTTTGATAGGCGACAAAATCACAAAATCAGTAATGCTGTATTGAACCGATAATCGTCTCAGCTCGGCGGCTGTCTCTTCTTTTGTCCCGGCAATCACACCCGTCTTTTGTGTGATCAGCTTATACGGCTGCGTGACTTGTTCAAGAAACGCTTCCGCTTGTTCCCGGGAACCGACATTCACCTTTTTGCCGTCTTCGAGAATGATTTTGACCGATTCACGCGATACCACGTGTTTTTCAGCTTCTGCTTTTGTATGCGCGGTAAAGACCATCGGCGCAAGGTGAAATTCCGCCTTCGACCCTTTCGGCAGATGCTCGTCAAAGGCGTGGCGCGCTTTTTCTAACGCAGCCTCTTCACCGTTTATGAAATAGGCGAAAACGAAGGAAATGCCGAGTTTGGCCGCGGATATCGCGCTTTCCGCGCTGCCGCCGAGCAAAAAGATGTCAGGCGCATACTCAGTATGCGGCATCGGCCGCAATGACGCGTAGCGGTGTGAGTCCGGAAAATCATTTCGGATGAAATGAGTCAGCTCCTCAAGCTTTTCTTCAAACAAACGGGCGGGCTGGATAAGCTCCCGCTGCAGCGCATCGGTTGACAGCTGAAATCCGCCGGGCGCTTTGCCGACACCGAGCGCCACACGGCCGGGAGCAAGGGCGGACAGAACCCGGAACTGCTCCGCCACTTTATAAGGACTGTAATGCTGCAGCATCACCCCGCCGGACGCGAGACGGATTTTTTTCGTGCTTGCGGCAAGATACCCCAGAACAATTTCCGGCGCTGATCCCGCTATCTCTTCATTGTTATGATGCTCCGCCGCCCAGAAACGGTCATATCCGTATTGTTCGGCCTCCTGAGCCAATTTCACCGTTTGCCGCAAGGCTTCTTCTGCGGTTTGGTTTTCCGCGGTGACACTTTGGTCTAAAATGCTTAAACGAATCATACGACAGGCTCCTTTATGCGCTCTTTTATGTCATAACCGTAATCAGGCAGCACGCGGCGGAGGAACTTCTTCGTTCTTTCTTTTTTCGTCTTGTAAAAGACTTCCTCAGGCGTTCCTTGTTCCACGATTGCTCCTTCATCCATAAACACAATTTGGTCGGACACTCTTCTGGCGAATTCCATTTCATGTGTGACAATGATCATGGTGGCGCCGGTCCGCACAATGTTAAGCATCACCTCCAGTACCTCGCCGACAAGCTCCGGATCGAGGGCTGCGGTCGGTTCGTCAAACAGCATGACATCAGGATGAATGGCAAGCGCCCGGGCAATCCCGACCCGCTGCTTTTGGCCTCCCGACAGTTGATTCGGATAGGCGTGCAATTTATCCTGAAGCCCCACCTTGGCCAGTTCCCGCTCGGCAATGGCGTACGCATCTGGTTTTTTCATTTTCCTTGCGACCGTCAGGCCTTCCATGACATTTTGAATCGCCGTTTTATGCGAAAACAAATGATATTGCTGAAAAACCATCGCCGTCTGTTTCCTCAGTCTGAGAATGTCTTTTTTGGCAGGCTTTTTGCAGTTAATGACTTCACCGTGCAGCGAAATGGCGCCCTCATCCGGCCGCTCAAGTAAATTAAGGCAGCGCAGAAAAGTGGTTTTCCCGGAACCGCTCGGGCCGATGATGGTCACGACTTCTCCTTTCCGGACACTTAAATTGATCCCCTTTAACACGTGATGACTGCCAAAATGTTTTTGAATGTTTCGGATTTCGATCATAATGCGCCTCCTTGATATCTGGCTGCCCTTTTTTCCGCCAGACTGTTTACAGCTTCGAGAATCAGCGTTAATCCCCAATAAATCACGGCCGCCCCGATAAATGCTTCCAGAAACGCATAGTTATCGGATGCCGCAATCGTCGCCGTTCCTGTAATTTCAGGCACCGCAACAATGGCCGCGATGGAAGTGGTATGCAAAAAGCCGATGCCTATATTGGTGAAGTTCGGCAGCGATATCATGAACGCCTGCGGCAGAACCACGCGCCGAATCATCTGTCCCCGCGTCAGGCCGATTGAATATGCCGCCTCCGCCTGCCCCGTATCGACGGCCATGATCCCGGATCGGAGAATTTCCGTCATATAAGCGCCTGCCGTTAATGACAGTGCCATGATGACAAACACGGCAACCGGAATCTGATTGGCCGACCAGCCGAGATGAAACGCGCGGCTGAATTGATCGGCAATCAGCGGAACCCCTAAATAAATCAGCATGATATGGAGAATCGCCGGGGTGCTGCGGAAAAAAGACACGTAAAACGATGAGCAGGCCAACAGCCATTTGATGCGGAATATACGCACCGTGATATTGCCGAGAGCTATGAAAAATCCGGCAATAATCGGAATGACCGTCATCGCCAATGTAAGCGGAACGGTTTTCATCATTTGTTTGATCGCAGTGCCGATAAATGGAATGTCCAGCTCCACTGTTCTCCCTCCTTTTCAGCCGTGCGCGCTCATGTCAAAAACCGTCACAAGGCGCGTCTCATCTTTCTTGATTCGTTTTTCGGCCCATCTGAAGACACATTCAAATAAAAGGGCGGCCGCATAATACAGAACAGAAAGCGAGATATACACTTCTAAAGAATGATTGCTCGATGTAATCAAGGTCTGTCCTCTGCCCGACATATCCATCACCCCGATCGAAAAAGCGAGTGATGTATCTTTTAAGAAACCGATCACCATATTCCCGATGTTGGGAAAGGCCTGCACAAGCGCCTGCGGCAGAATGATGCGCCGGAATGTCTGCCCCCCGTTCAGCCCGATGCTGAACGCCGCCTCCGCCTGCCCGCGGTCGACGCTGTTCACACCTCCCCTGATGATTTCGGCCGCTCTTGCCGCGCTGCTCAGCGCGTACGTGGCGATGGCCGCATACAAAGGGTCCATTTTGGAGGTATCAATTCCGGCGAGCGCCGTGAGCGCCGGAATACCGTAAAATACAATGAACAGCTGCACCATGATGGGCGTTCCCCTGAAAAAAGAGATATACAGCTTCGCAAACTGATTCAGCACGGGAATGCGATAGATCCGGGGCAGCGCCAAAAGCAGCCCCAATAGAAAGCCGAACAGCAAAGACACCGCCAATATATACAGCGTGACGGGCAAATACCCGAGCAATGTCGGCACAAAGGATGAGATCATACTGATATCAAACGCTTTTTCCATTGCCGATCCCTCTCTTTTTCACTTAATATTGCTCCTTTGAATAATCCGCGCCGAGCCACTTTTCACTCAGCTTTTTAAGCGTGCCGTCATCAATGATTTCCTGCAGGGCTTTATCAATGTCATCGCTCAGCGTTTGTTCATTTTTGTTAAACATAAAGAACACTTTGGCATTTGACAGCACCCCGCCGACCGTTTTTTCTTTGATCGCGCTCGTTTTGTTTTGGAAATCGACGGCAAACGGCGTTGAAATCGTCGCATCGGCGCGGCCGGATTTCAGCTGATTGGCTGCATCGTTGGAGCCTTGGCCGGCATAAGCGATTTCAAACGGACTGCCGTGTTTTTCATTCCATTTTTTCAGCACAAGCGCGCCGTTTGACGTCGGACTCGTAATAACCCGCTTCCCTTTCAAGTCCTCAATGCCGTGAATGTTCCCGTTTTCTTGAAGCACCGTGATTTTCAGCGGGAAGTTGTTATACGCGACTTGATTGAACAGAAATTTTTTCTCCCGTTCGGCGCTTTTCTCCATTTGATGGGCTACGATATCGACTTTATGCTGGCTGAGGCTGACAAGCAGGTTGGAGAAATCCATCGTTTTAAAAGTGAAACGATAGTCCGGCAGGCGCCTGTCAAGCTCTTTCACCAGCTCAACGTCGTAGCCCGTCAATTTGCCTTTATCATCAATAAAGCAAATATTCGGAAATTGAGTGCCGGTGCCGACCGTAATGTTCTTCACGTTTTTCTGATTGCCTGATGCCGCCTCCCCGCCCGCGCCGCAGGCTGATAACGCCGCCGTTGCGGCAATTGTTAATGACATGACCGCCAGTCTTATTTTCATGTGATCGCCCCGTTTTCTGCTTCAGTTATTTCGTGAAACTTGATTTTGAATAATCCGCGCCGAGCCATTTTTCACTCAGCCTTTTCAATGTGCCGTCCTTCTCAAGCTTTTGAATCGCCCGATCCGTATCGTCCGCCAGGGTTTGGCTGTTTTTATTGAACATAAAATACACTTCGGTATCCAGCAGCACATCACCGACCGTCTTTTGTTTGAACGCGTGCGTCTTATTTTGAAAATCGACGGCAAACGGCGTGGATACGGTGGCGTCAGCGCGTCCTGTCTCCATTTGGTTCGCTGTGTCATTGCCGCCCTGCCCGGCGTATTTCAAATGTATCGGGCTGCCGTGGGCTTTGTTGTATGCCGTCATATAATCCGCCGCGTTTGACGTCGCGCCGACGATGACGGTTTTCCCTTTTAAATCCCGGAGCGTGTGTATCGCGTTATTATCCGCCTTCACCGTGATGTACATCGGCGAGTAGTTATACGGGATTTTGTGATACAAAAAGCGTTTCTCTCGTTCCTTATTTTTCGCCATATTGTGCGCGATCACGTCAATTTTCCGGTTTGCAAGACTTGTAAGCAGATTCGAAAAATCCATCGTCTTAAAGACAAATTTGTATTGCGGCAGCTGTTTATCAATGGCTTTCATCACTTCAATGTCATAGCCGGTCAGCTCGCCTTTTTCATCCATAAAAGCAATGTTCGGAAAATCAGTTCCCGTGCCGACGATGACGGTCTGCACGCCGCTCCCCGCTTTTGTGCTTTCTCCTTGCCCGCACCCGGACAGCACGCCGAGCAGCAGAAGCAGACAGCCGGCTCTGATCCGTTTTTTTATCATTGCGCCCAGCTCGGTGTGCCTAACAGCGACGCGTCAAACCGCTCCGGTATGAGCACCTTTCTCATCATGACTCCAATGTCTCCGTCTTTCTCCTGCTCAAAATACACTTCATACCCCCTCCGTCTGTACATATCCACAAGCCAGGGATGCTTGCGCGCCGAAGTGCCGAGCGTGATGGCCGGGGCCTTCAGCGTATCCCGCAGCACGTGTTCCTCCACATAAGTCAAAAGTTTGCTGCCGATGCCCTGCCCCTTCAGCTCAGGAAGCGTCGCAAACCACCAGACAAAGGGATATTTTGACGGAGGCGTGTCACTCTCCCACGGAAAACGGATCGTAATGGTTGAAAGAAGCCGCCCGTCCCGTTCGAGCACGACGGCTGAATGATTTTCAATATTTTCTGTTACCATATCGATGTCGGCCCGCGCCGACGGCCAGTCAATCTCCAAATTGCGGATCGGCTGAAATGCGCTGTACAGCAGCTCTAAAAACTCCGGCGCATCCTTTTTCTCAGCCAATCGAAATATGTCTTCACTCATTCCGGTCACTCTCCCCGCGAAAATATATAATTCCAATTTGTTTACTAAGCTTTGATTGTTTATACTATAAAGCAAACTGATTTATTTGACTAATCAAAAAAAGTAAAGGAAATGTTCAAGAAAATTAATGAACAGCCGGGAGGGGATTTCGTTGGAATTACGCACCATTAAAACGTTTCATACGATCGTACAGTCAGGCAGCTTTTATAAGGCCGCCGAAATTCTGAACTACTCACAGCCGACGATTTCAATGCGGATTAAACAGCTGGAACAGGATGTAGGCGCGCAGCTGTTTGAACGGGGAAAGAAGCTGAAGCTGACAAGGGCGGGGCGGCTGTTTCATGAGCGGGCCGGGCAGCTTCTCGCGCAATACGAGGTGCTTGACCATACTCTGGCCGATATCAGACAGGGCCAGGCAGGCCTTATTCAGATCGGCATATCCGAACCGACGGCAAGCCTGATCTTCCCTTCCGTACTGCGGGGTTTCTTAAATGATTATCCTGACATGTCGGTCAATGTCAGCGTGGATGATGCCAATACATGCAGCCGCAAACTGCTGGAGGGCGCCATTGATTTTGCCGTATGCGGCGAGCCGGAGCTGATTCTGGAAAATTATTTCGATCCGTTTTTCCATGACTCGCTCAATGTCATCGTGTCAGACAGACATCCCCTTGCCGCCAAAGCAAGCGTTAATCTCGAGGATTTAGAAAATGAATGTTTGATTTTTACGCCCGCCAATTGCCCGATCCGGATTCAAATTGAACAGCACCTGCAGCGGGCCATCGGCAGCCGCTATCGAAAAATGGAGCTGACAAGCAGCATGGCTCATCAATACTATGTCAGGGAAAATATCGGCGTCTCAATCTTTACGGCGACGGCGCACTCAGAACCGATCGAGGGCACGAAGGTCATTCCGATCCATAACTTAACAATTTCACCGCCGGTCGGGCTGTTGACAAACCAAAAAGAAGAGCATTTTGACTCTGCCACAAAAGATTTAATCAGCAGGATCATCAGCCAGTTTCAGCGTGATCCGCATTAAAAAAACCCCCGCTTTACGGGGGTTTTTGTACGTTCATCTTATATAATGCTCCGCACCAAGCCGCCGTCGATCCGCAATGCAGATCCGTTAATGGCAGACGACAGCGGGCTGCTTAAAAAGGCGACAAAGTGAGCGATTTCTTCCGGACGGATCAACCGCTGAATGATGGACGTCGGACGATTTTCCTTCATAAATCGTCTCTCCGCCTCCGCCGCGGTCAGGTTTTCACCGGGGTAAAGCGACTCGAGCATTGTTTCGACGCCCTCTGTTTTCGTGGAGCCGGGCATGACTGTATTCACCGTCACATTCGTCCCTTCCGTGAGCTCGGCCAGACTGCGTGACAGCGACAGCTGCGTCGTTTTCGTGGCGCTGTAATGGGCCATTTCCTGAGAAGGCATGACGGCCGCTTCACTCGCGATAAAGATCACCCGCCCTTCCTTCCGTTCAATCATCCGCTTTGCATACCGGCGTGTCAGCCGCACGCCGCTCATGATATTCACCTCGAAAAACCGGAGCCACTCTTCGTCAGGAATATCAAAGTATTCCGCAGGTTCAAAGATTCCTAAATTGTTGACGAGAATATCCACAACAGGGTACTGCTGAAAAATCGCGCCGCATCCTTCCGCCGTGCCTAAATCAAATGCGGCCGGATAGAGACGGGCATCCGGCGTCTGTTTCTCTAGTTCCCGGATCGTTTCGTTCACCTTTTCTTCACGGCGTCCGTTAATGATCACGGCCGCACCTTCTGCAATCAGCGAAGCCGCAATCGCCTTCCCGATGCCTGACGTAGATCCCGTCACAAGCGCCGTCTTCCCTTTCAACTGCAAATCCATCATCCATTCCTCCCTATCGCAAGTCTCTTCTTATATATGGACAGAAATCGAAAGCCTGAAACCTTCCGTCCCTATTATCGGATAGAAAAATGGATGAGGGGAAGTACGCACTTTTTAGTGCCTGTCCGTTGTCCCGGCTGACGGCTGATCGATTTGAATGACAAACCGATTCCCTAACTCTTCTTGAGCCTCTTGAAACAGCTCCAAGACATCATCAGCATCCGAACCCAATGCCTTTTGACTGGCCTCAAAATTCTTCCACACCAAAGTAAGGGGAAATTCGATCCAGCCTGTCAGACAATCCCATAAGGCATTCAGATTTTCACCATAAAAGTCCGGGAAATCTAATTGATCTTTTAAGATTAGGTGTAAAGCTTCTGTGCTTGTAACATCTTTTCCGTCTATGATGACGATTTCCATTCATTTTCACTCCTTGATTTCGGCATGAAAAAACCGCAGTGCGTCATGTGACGGCACTGCGGTTCCTCTGTTATGTATGGAGACGGTGGGAGTCGAACCCACGTCCAGAAACATCGATTACTTAAGCGTCTACGAGCGTAGCCTGCATATTTCGTGTTTCACTCGTCTTCGTGCCTGCGGGCGGGCCTTCCGAGAGCTAGTCTGTCAGTCTCTTCTTACGTTCTCAGACGGGAACACAAGCGTAGCCTACTTGGATGTGCTCTTCACGGACACATAGGCAATGTCAGGAAGAGCTCGCTGCGTTTATTAGGCAGCTAGTGCTAAGTTTTGGTTAAAACTTTTAGTTTTGCCAGTTATATTTAGGTGCGTGTTAACGAGATCGCCTCTCGGCTCGCAGCTCAAGCTCGATCCATCCCTGTCGAATCCGTAACGTCCCCTTGTTAAGGGTATACGGGAGATCTATCAAGCTCTTGCTCAACTGGCTGTACTGTTATTATATCATGATCACAGACAAATTCAATTGGGAATGTCTTCAATAAACAGCCTGTGAATCTGATGTGTGAACAGTATAGCATAGGGCAGTCATCACATCAAGGCTCATGCATCAGAAGCCTTTTTGTCTGTCTCTGAACGCTCTTTCGATTTCTCTTTTGGCGTCTTTTCGTTTTAAATCTTCGCGTTTATCGTATGTTTTCTTCCCTTTTCCGAGGCCGATTAACACTTTGGCAAAGCCGTTTTTCAAATACAGCTTCAGCGGCACGAGGGAATAGCCTTTCTCTTTCGTCAGGCCGATCAGCTTATTGATTTCTTTCCGGTGCATCAAAAGCTTTCTCGTCCGGAGCGGGTCGTGGTTATAGCGGTTTCCCTGCTCGTACGGGCTGATGTGCATGTTGTGGAGGAACACTTCGCCGCGCTCGATTTTCGCAAAGGAATCCTTCATGTTTACGCGGCCGGCGCGGATGGACTTAATCTCTGTTCCCTGCAGCACGATGCCTGTTTCATAGGTTTCTTCTATAAAGTAATCATGGTTTGCTTTTTTGTTTTGCGATAATACTTTGCCTGATCCTTTTGGCATGCCTTATCCTCCTCTCTCCGCAAAAACCGTTCATGTGTGCGATACGCTTTATTTTAGCAAATGGAACGTTCCGCGACAATGAAAATGCGGCTTGCGAAAGAAAGCAAACAGAGCATTATGCCCCATTTGCTTTTCGCATTTACTTCTTCTTTTTGCGTTTTTGTTTCGGCGCGTTTTGGAAACCGCGTTTTTTCTTTTTCTTCTTCGGTTTTGTAAACCATTCCCCTTTTTCCTCCGATTTCGGCGGTGAAGCCGGGGTATTGCTGTTTAACACGCGTTTCCGCGCCGGTCTGCCGCGTTTTCTGCGGTCGCCTGTCGTTTCTCTCGGACGGCGGGTGCCTTTCATGCCGACAATTTCAAAGTCGATGTTTCTCTCATCTTTATTGACGTCGACGACTTTGACCGTGATTTCGTCTCCGATGCGGTAAACGTTGCCCGTGCGTTCACCGATCATGGCGAAATGCTGCTCGTCAAAACGGTAATAATCATCCGTCATAAAGCTGACGTGCACAAGCCCTTCAATCGTATTCGGCAGCTCGACAAACATTCCGAAATTCGTGACGGAACTGATCATGCCGTCAAATTCCTCGCCGATTTTATCAAGCATATATTCCGCTTTTTTCAGATCGTCCGTTTCCCGCTCTGCATCAACGGCGCGACGTTCCATCGTTGACGTATGATCAGCGATTTCCGGAAGGCGTTCGGCCCACTTTTCTTGAGTCGCTTCGTCCGATTGTCCGTTGATCAAATACGTTCTGATCAGCCTGTGAACGATTAAGTCAGGATAGCGGCGGATCGGCGATGTGAAGTGCGTATAAAATTCAGTCGCCAGCCCGAAATGGCCCAGGCTTTGCGGGTCGTATTTCGCCTGCTTCATGGAACGGAGCATGACGGTTGAAATCACCGTTTCTTCCGGACGGTCCCGCACTTCATCAAGAATGCTTTGCAGCGCGCGCGGATGAATGTCTCCGGCTTTCCCTTTGACGATATAACCGAATGTCGTGACGAACTCCAGAAACTTTTGCAGTTTTTCGGCGTTCGGCTCTTCGTGAATCCGGTAAATAAACGGCACGTTCATCCAATGGAAGTGCTCGGCCACCGTTTCGTTTGCGACAAGCATGAATTCTTCGATCAGCTTTTCCGCTACTGAGCGCTCTCTGATGACGACGTCTTTAACGGCGCCTTCCTCATCGACGAGCACCTTCGCTTCTTTGAAATCAAAATCCACGGCGCCGCGGTCCATCCGTTTCGCCCGGAGAATTTCCGCCAGACGTTCCATGTCTTTAAACATCGGGACGAGCGGCTCGTATCTTTCTTTCAGCTCGGCGTCGTCTTCTGTGAGAATCCGGTTGACATCTGAATAGGTCATTCTTTCCGTCGTTTTAATGACGCTTTGGAAGATCTCGTGTTCTGTCACCTGTCCCTGCTGGTTGATTGTCATTTCGCAGGAAAGCGTCAGCCGGTCGACCTTCGGATTTAAAGAACAGATTCCGTTAGACAGTCTGTGCGGAATCATCGGAATGACCCGGTCAACCAAGTACACGCTTGTCCCTCTATCCAGCGCTTCTTTGTCAATCGGGGAATTCTCCGTGACGTAATGGCTGACGTCGGCAATATGAACGCCGAGCTTGTAGCTGCCGTTATCAAGCTTTGTTACAGTGACGGCGTCATCCAGATCCTTCGCATCCGCGCCGTCAATGGTGACGATGACCTGATCGCGGAGATCACGGCGGTCTTTAATGTCTTTTTCATCAATGGTATCGGGCGTGCTTGTTGCCTGCTCCATCACTTCAGCCGGAAAATCTCCCGGCAGGCCGTGCTTATGGATGATGGATAAAATATCGATGCCCGGATCATTTTTATGGCCGAGTATTTCAACAATTTCTCCTTCGGCGTTCATTCTGCCTTCAGGGTAGCTTGTCAGTTTGACGACGACTTTATGGCCTTCCGCAGCGCCGTTATTGGCATGTTTCGGAATAAAAATATCACTCGTGATTTTCTTATCATCCGGGATGACAAAGCCGAAGCTTTTCGTTTCTGTGTATGTGCCCACGACGCGGTCGATGCTTCTTTCCAGGATGCGGATGACCGTGCCTTCCTGTCTCGATCCGCTTGACTGGGAATTGAGCCGCACCATGACGATATCGCCGTTCATGGCCGTATTCAGCTCATTCGGCGGAATAAACACATCGCTTAAAGAGGTATCCTCCGGCAATAGAAACGCGAATCCCTTTGCATGCGCGGAAATTTTTCCTTTTACTAAATTCATTTTTTCCGGAAGCCCGTAGCGGTTGCTTCTGGTGCGGACGATCTGTCCCGTCTCCTCGAGCGCCACCAGCGCTTTTACCAGCTCTTTAAATTCATCTGCTTCCGTGATGTTCAGCATCTCCTCGAGTTCCTGAACGGTAAGGGGCTTGTACGCCTCTTCCTTCATAAACGCGAGAAGACGGTCCATAAACGCTTCTTTTTCCATTATTCGACCTCCTGTTTGTTACCAATCGAGTTTCTCTAAAAATTCGTACACATCCTGATGAACGAGGTCCCGTTCTTTATCGAGCGTAATGACATGGCCTGATTCTTCATACCATTTCAGCTGTTTGTCGTCCGTTTCCACCTCGTTGTAAATGATGTTCGCACTTTCTGTATTAATCATATGGTCATGCCGTGCCTGAACCACAAATGTCGGGGAATAGATCATGTCGACGTTTTTGCGCACATCGGCAATCAGCTCCTGAAGCGATTTGAGCGTATTCATCGGTGTTTTTTCAAACTCCTTCATTTCCTTTTCAATCTGCTCCGGCTGTTTTCCTTCGAATTTTTTATAATTGCGCGCGTAGGAGAGAACTCCTTCGTACATAACCTCTTCACTTTTAATGTGCATCGGCGCACACATAGGAACAATTCCCTTTATGGGTACAGTGTAACCCAATTTCAATGAAAAAACCCCGCCAAGCGACAGTCCGCAGGCCGCAATGTTTTCATAGCCTTCAGACCGTAAATATTCATAACCGTCCATGACGTCTTTCCACCAATCTTCAGGCCCCGTATGTACCAGCTCTTCCGGCGGAACGCCGTGCCCTTTATATTGAGGCGCGTGACAAGTGTAGCCGCGCTCATTCAAGTAGCGGCCGAGCATTCTGACGTCTGCCGTATTTCCCGTAAATCCGTGCAGCAGAAGCACCGCTTTGTCTCCGCCTTTAAATGTAAATGGTTTTGGTGTCACAATTTTCATGCTCATAACCCCTTTTTTGCACATTCAATTTAGTTTTCCACAGTTTTGCGAGAAACAAACGCCGTCTCTCAACAAGAAAAAGGCCTGATATTAAATCAGACCTTATACAAACATTGCCTTATACGATATACGCCAGCGAAATCGTCAACACGAAAAACAAGACTGCCAGCACAACGGTTGTGCGGTGAAGAATCAGATCAAGGCCCCTTGCTTTCTGTTTTCCGAAAAGCTGCTCCGCCCCGCCTGAAATTGCACCCGATAAACCGGCGCTTTTGCTGGTTTGAAGCAATACGACAATAATAAGTGCAATACTGACGATAACCAATAAGGTAATCAATAATGTGTGCATCCCATACACCTCCAGACTGACTGGCCTACATTGCTTCTATTTTACATGAAAAACAAAGGCATGTCACGCCGTATCGGTGCACATCATGTCAGAAAAACGGAAATGCGTTTGAATCTTCCATCATTATTGACTTTTGTCAACAAAGTCGTAGTAAAAAAGATCTTCAAATTTCATGTCAAAGTAATAGAGCATTTTTCCGATGACCAGCTGGCCCGGCCTCCGCTCTCCATTCAGTACACGGCTCAGTGTGGCGGGAGATATTCCGATCTCCAGGGCGAGCTGGTTTAACGAGTAGTCATTATTGACCATATACTGCAGCACATAATCTCTTCTGATCTGTATCTTTTCGACCACTTTCTTCACCTTCCGTTCTGTCAAATACTTTCTTTCTTATACATAAGATACGGCTTTTGTTAACTTTTGTCAATACTTTTCCAGCCTGGCTATTCCCTTTAGTCAATAAACATACTAGAATATAAATAGACCGCGGGAGGGGGAGAGACTGTGGAAAGCTTCGGGAAACAATTGCGGACATTGCGGGAAAAAAGGCATCTGACAGTGAACCAGCTGGCAACGTATTCAGGCGTCAGCGCCGCGGGAATCTCGCGGATTGAAAACGGCAAACGCGGGGTGCCGAAACCTGCAACCATTAAAAAGCTCGCAGATGCGTTAAAAATTCCGTATGAGGAACTGATGCAGACGGCGGGATACATAGAGACCGTCCAGGAAACAAGAGCCCCGTACGACACGGGCTGCACCTTGCTGGAAAAAGCCGAAACGTATGAGCTGCATGATTTATCCCTTTTGGAGCGGGAGAACTGGCGGCACCTGTCGAAAGAAGACTTGGTTCTGCTTGATAAATACTTTGCGTTCTTATCGGCGGAAGCCAAAAAAAGAACAAACGAAGACTCATGACTTTGCACATGTGAGGCGATCTTATTGAACACATTCGGAAAGCAATTAAGAGAGCTGCGCCGCGCCCGGAAGCTTACCGTCAATCAGCTTGCCGTCTATTCCGGCGTCAGCTCGGCGACGATTTCCAGAATTGAAAACGGGCACCGCGGCATTCCTAAACCCGCGACCATCAGAAAATTGGCGGACACATTAAAAATTCCGTACGAGGAGTTAATGGCGCGGGCCGGACACATCAAGGCATTTCAGGAGGAAATCCGCGAAACCTCCGAAAGCTATCAATCCATCTGCGCCATCTATCAGACCGCCGTTGACAAAGGTGCGGAGCATTTGCCGCTGTTTGACAGCAAAAAGTGGCAGCACTTCACAAAAGAAGATATTGAAAGCGTCAGCAAATACTTTGATTTTATCGCGGCTGAAGCGAAAAAGCGCTCCCCGGATTCCTCATCCTCTTTTTGATCCTCTCCTCAACTTAACAAGCGCCAGACGTACGTTCCCTCCGATTTTGCGGTATAATAGCAGAAGACGAGGTGAAAAAGCATGAACCAATCAGAAATGTGCCCCAGATTCGAAAAAGCGGTCGACATCCTAAGTAAACGCTGGGTGGCTCTAATCGTCTTTCAGTTATTGAACGGACAGCAGCGATTTAGCGAAATTGAAGCGGCGCTTCCGAATTTAAGCGGAAGAGTCTTGTCAGAACGTCTGAAAGAACTTGAAACAGAAGGTGTCATCAAACGGGATGTTATCCCCGAAACGCCTGTCCGCATTGAGTATTCATTAACGGAAAAAGGCTGCGCATTAGCCCCTATTTTAGAGGAAATTTCCAAGTGGTCTTCACAATGGATTGATCCTTCCTGATAAACTCTTTTCCGCATAAGCGGCTGATCTCTCAAACGGACAGCCGTTTTTATTTTTGCTTTTCTTAAACAGAAAAACAAGCCCTCATGCGTGCAGGGCTTGTTTTTGTCTGACGCCTTCCAGCGGAATTCGAATCTCCGCCCGGGCTCCTCCAGACTCCTGATTTTCAAGTATTAATTCGCCGTGGTGAAGATGTACGACATGATGGGCGAATGTAAGCCCCATGCCGTGATGCCCCGCCGAATGTCTGCTTTTATCCTCCGTGTAAAAAAGCTGTGTCGCTCTTTTCAGCGCTTCCGGCGAGAACCCGCTTCCGCTGTCGGATACGGCAAGATGGAGGGCGGAATCGGTGCACAGGACGTCCACACGGATTTCCCCTCCTTCCGGCGTATAGTCGACGGCATTAGCCGCGATATTCATGACCGCCCTGTGGAGCAGCTCATGATCGATCGGCGCTTCTATTCGGTCAATTCCCCGTTCGCTGAGGACGAGATCAATCTGTTTCGGCCCCGCAAGCGCCGCCGCGTCACGATATATGTTTTGAATCCACTCTTTGAGGTCGGTATACTCCACATCAACGGCAACTGCCTCCTCCGCTTTGGAAAGCTGGATCAGCTGTCCGACATAATGCTCGATTTTGTTTCCGGCATCCAGAATATACTGCGCATATTCCGCCTGCTCCTCATCAGGTTCTGTTAACTGAAGCAGCTCGGCATTTCCTTTAATAATCGTTGCCGGAATTTTAATATCATGCGCAAGCGCGCCGATTTGTTCTTTCTTGATCCGCTCCGCCTCCCATTGCGCCGCCAGAGATGCCTGAAGCGCGTCTTTCATTTTCAGCAGAGAGTCAATGACATCGTCAAATTCTTTTATGCGCGACCTTTTTGGATTGATATTTAAATTCTGTTTTTGAATGCTTGCCGTAATGGAGCTGAGTGTGCTGAAATGCCGGCTCAGCTGATTGGCGAAACGCGTCGTCACAATAAAAACGGTCAAAAGAAGCAAAGTGATCAGAATCGTAAGACCCGTCCATTCATAATTCGGCAGATAGCGCCTTAACAGCGGCGACTGAAATTCCGACCTGAGTGAATATTGGAGAACGCCGTATTCATCTTTCCGATTTATCACCATGAATCCTTTTTGAGCATAATTAAAATACGGCTGATGCTGAATCTTTTTTCTCGCGTTGGCCGCATCTTGTTCCGTCATCGTTCCTTTTGTCATCCGCTTTGTTTTTTTATCAAAAACGGCGTATGTCATACCTGCGGGGATCATGTCTTCGGTTATCTTTTCCGCTGATTTCAGGCGGGGTTTGATCTGTTCCGCCTCATGCTCGCTGTAGTTTGCGGGCAGGATCGCTCCGGCATTCATGGCAATGGCATTTAAGGCGACGCATAATGCCGCCACCCCCATCGTGCTCAGACAGAAAGTGATGGTAAATTTGACAAGCTCTTTGCGGATGCTGGATTTTCCTTTTGCTATTCCCATTTGTATCCGACACCCCACACCGTTTTGATCGGATCAGCCCCGTGTTCTTTACATTTTTTCCGGATGGTTCTGATAAACTCCGTAATGGTTGAATAGAGCGCATCGCCGTCCAAGCCGTACACTTCCTCGTAAATCTGCTCCCGTGAGAATGTTCTGTTTTTATGCTGTGCCAGACATTCAACGATTTTATATTCGTTTTTCGTAAGAGGCAGTTTCCGGTCATCAATCCATACTTCTTTATTGTCAAAATCAAACATGAAGCCAGATATCAGCCGTTTCGTCTGATGCTTTTCCCGCCGTTCCCTTCTGACATGCGCGTTTACCCTTGCCATCAATTCCTGTACGCCGAACGGCTTTGTGATGTAATCATCAGCGCCTGTCATGAGGCCTTTCACAATGGATTCTTCGTCAGACTTTGCCGTTAAAAACAAGATCGGGCTGTCCACCAGCGGCCGAATCCGCCGGCAGAGTTCAATCCCGTCCGTTCCGGGCATCATGACATCGAGAAGAATCAAATCATAGCCTTGAAAAAAATCCAATGACTGATCCTCCGCTTTTTCCAGAATCGTTACTGTATGCTGATCACGCTGTAAAATGTTTCTGATCAGAACGAGAATATCTTTTTCATCATCAATTGCTAAAATGTTTGCCACCGGCCGAATCGCTCCTTGCCTTTATTCATATGAACGCCGCCCTTCCCATTTTCTGCACCAATAGAGGCCGGCCAGACATAATATCACTATAGAAAAATATAACATTATTTCTCCGTATCTCATATCGTATCTTACATAAGGGAGGAACTCTTTTTTGACTTTGTCAAAATGCAGCAGTCCTGCAAGGCCTGAAAGCCGCACGCTCCATGCCCATGGGAAAAAACGCCAGATGATATCACCAAGTCCCGTATTCATGAGCGCCGCCATTAATAATCCCGCTCCTCCTAAAAGCCCGGACGGTCCCATGCCGTACTTTATGCCGACAAAAAAAGACATCATATAAAGCGGAAGACTGCCGGCAATCAGCCACGCCCCTCCTTTTAAAAAGAGAAGATACGGGAGGTCATTGATGTGAAGAACAAATTTCATCCCCGCCAAATAAAGACAGATGGCGAGACCTATCGATAACACATTCAAGAGCAGCAATAGAAGCAGCTTGCCCGCAAAACTGACGATTTTAGAATACGGAACCGCCAGCATCATCTGAAAATGGCCCGCCTGTTCCTCGACGGAGGCAGACATGCCGCAGACAATACTGATGATTAAAGGGTATAAAACGGCAATCGCGCTGAAAAACACACTGTACAGCATATAAGGCTCATGAACCCTTCCATACATATACAAAAGGAAAAATCCCGCGCATAAAACCGGCGCCGCAACATGCATCCATATGAGCGGCGTGCGCTTCATTTTTAATACATCGGCCCACATATATCGTAAAAGCACGGTCATGACCGGTTTCCCCCTTTTGAAAAAGACACGGCGGAAACAAAACTTATTGCGATAAAAGAAAGAATAGAAAGAATAATAGCCGGAATGATCACGTTTCCGTTTAATAAGCCGCTGTCTGCGGGAAGCGGAATTCCGTTCGGATGGATCCCGAGAATCGGTGACATCACCCGGACTGACCAGCTCCATGGGCTCAGCCACCACAATGAACCGGACGCCGGCACAATGCCTAAAACAAAGGCGGCGATCATATTGATGAGAATGACTGCCGTAAACCCGAACTGTCTGGCAATCCATAAGCAGAACGGAATTTCCCAAAGCGTAGACAGCCACAAAAGGGAGCTTGCTTCAATACCTTTCAGCTGAACCGCAGCAATTGCCGGAAACACAAGGCCAAGCAAAAACACGATGACTAAAAAGACGATTTGCGACAGGAGTGAATACAGCGCGATCAAGCTTATTTTTGAGAGCCAAATGCTCTTCAAGTCAGCCGGCAGTGAGTACACCGCACGGTCATTCGCTGATTTTTTCTCTTTTTTAACAGATAAACCGCACATTAGAGCAATCATGAGCGGCATGAAAATAACCGCCCACCAATTGAACGTGCCCGTCATAAAATAAGCCGTATTCAGCAGAAAAGAAAAAGCCGTGTTCAGAAGAGGGATAAGAATGATCAGCTTTCTGATAAATGTTCTTTTAGATGTAAGATGTTCCGCCTGCATGTACTGAATCATTTCCCAGTCCCCGCTTTCTCCCGTGTTGATTTGACAACCTCCAGAAACAGCCGCTCCAGATCGTCTTCCCGGCTGATTTCTCCCTGATATCCTAAAACGCCGTCACTGATGATTCCGATATGGTCTGCGATCTGCTCGACTTCTGATAACAGGTGGCTTGATAAAATAACCGTTATTCCCTGTCCGGGCAGGGAGCGGATAAATTCCCGCAAATCCTGAATTCCCATCGGGTCCAATCCGTTTGTCGGCTCATCAAGAATTAAAAGCGACGGACGGTTTAATAATGCTAACGCAATGCCGAGACGCTGTTTCATCCCCATGGAAAATTGTCCGGCACGCTTTTTTCCGGTTCCCGTTAATCCCGTGATTTCCAGCACTTCCGCAATTCTTGAATCAGGCAGTCCGAGCATAACGCAGCGGACTTTCAGATTTTCAGCGGCTGTCAGGTTGCTGTAAAGCGGCGGCGCTTCAATCAGGGAACCGATGCTTTTCAAATCTTCGCGCTTCCATGTATGTCCGTCGAACAGAACCTTGCCGGATGTTTGCTGCAGCATGCCGGTCAATATTTTAAGTGTCGTTGATTTTCCCGCGCCGTTCGGACCGAGCAGGCCGTATATACTGTTGCGCTTAACCGATAGAGACACATCAGCCACTGCCTGTTGTCTGCCGAATGATTTTTGCAGCTGTCTCGTTTCTAAGATGTTGCTCATATGATTACCCCTCTGCTTTGTTATTTGATATGTAAGACTTTACAGCGCAGTTATCAAAATTTAATCAAGAAATCAAAAAAAAGCATCCTTCACGCGGAAGAATGCTTTTTTTCATGAGGCTGAGCGTACGATCAGCTTTCTTTTTTGTTTTTTCACCGGGCTGAGGGCTCGTTCCAGCCACGCCATCAGCAGGTCTGCGGCTACCGCCATCAGCGCGGTCGGGATGGCGCCCGCCAGAATAATGGCGGTTCCGTTTGTCGCGTTCGACCCTCTGACGATCATATCGCCGAGGCCGCCCGCCCCGACGAAGGTACCGATCGCCGTGATGCCGATGGCAATGACGAGCGCCGTTCGAAGACCCGCCATAATGACGGAAAGCGCAAGCGGCAGCTCCACCATACGAAGGATTTGGTATTTCGTCATGCCCATCGCTTTTCCCGACTCGAGATAAGCGTGCTCGATATTGATAATGCCCGTGTGCGTATTTCTGAGAATCGGCAGCAGGGAATACAAAAACAAAGCCGTGATGACCGTATTGGCGCCGAGTCCCATGACGAGCATCAGGACGGCGAGCATCGCAAGCGCCGGAACGGTTTGAATCACGTTCGCCACAGCAAACACCCAGCCGGCGAGACGCCCGTGCCTTGCTGTCACAATTCCGGCCGGAATGGCGAAAACGGCGGCGAAAACGACGCCGTACGCCGACATGAGAAAGTGCCGCCAGCACTCATACAGAACATAGCTGCCGTTTTGAGCGTAATACGTAAACAGCTCCTTCATCGTGTCCATCCGCACATCTCCTTTCCGTTATTCAAAGTAATGATGTTTTTCTAAATATTCCTTGGCCACGACGGACGGCTCTTTTAATCGGCCGTCAACTTCGTAATTCATTTTCTGCATCATCTTTGTATCAATCGCGCCGATCATTTTATTGATCACGCCCTCCAGTTCGGGATGCTCTTTTAATACATGATCCGGAACGACGGGTGAACAGTCATACGGAGGAAAGAACCGCTTATCATCCTTCAGCGTTTTCAGTCCGTAAGCGATGATTCTTCCGTCGGTGGAATAAGCGAGCGCGATATCCATCTTCCTGCTTTTCAGCGCGTCGTAAACGAGGCCGATCTGCATCGGATACGTGCCTTCAAATGACATTCCGTATGTGTTCATAAAATCCTGATATCCGTTGCCTCTCAGCTTCATCCAGTAGTTATCTACGCCGAATTTCAGATGAGACGCTTCTTTTTTGACATCGGATACCGATTCTAAATGGTACTTGCGGGCAAGCTGTCCGGAAACGGTAAAGACGTATGTATTATCAAAGCCGTAAGAATCAAACCATTTCATGTCATATCTGTTTTGAAATTCACGCTGAACGAGCCGCAGCGCTTTGTCCGGGTCTTTTTCCGGCTCCATGCGAAGCGTCCCGGTCAGCGCGTCACCTGTATAGCGCGTAGCGGCGATATCAATATCACCGTTGATCAAGGATTGCTGCTGTACGGCGTTGGAACCGAGATTTTTAATAACGGATGTTTTCAACCCGCTGTGATGTTCGATCATCTGCCCGAGCATGCTCGCGATGATTTCTGATTCGGTCATGCTTTGCGCGCCGATTTTAATGGTATCCTCCGATGCGGCGCTCAACCCCGGGAGCGAGCATCCGCCAAGGAGCAGCATGCCGATACAGGCGAATGCGAGCAGCCGTTTTTTGCATCTATTCCCCATGAGAGACCTCCTCCTTATGAAGCATCCTTTATGCTCTTCAGCCCGTCAGGCGTGACTTTCCGTTCTGTCATCCCCAGCATATAATCGACAGCGGCCGCCAGCATTGTGACCGGAACAGCGCCTGCGATAATATACTCCGGTTGATAAAGGTTCAAGCCGATAAAAATGTAATCTCCCAGCCCGCCTCCGCCGATAAAGGAGGCGAGCGTCGCCCAGCCGATCAAATAAATCGCGGACGTCCGGATGCCCGCCATGATGACCGGAGCGGCAAGCGGGAGCTCTACAAGCCTGATCTGCTCCCATGCCGTCATGCCGATTCCTTTTCCCGATTCCAGAAGATGCCGATTGACGCCGAGAATCCCCGTATACGTGTTTCTGAGAATCGGCAGCATGGAATAGAAAAACAGCGCCGCAACGGCCGGGACCTTTCCTACGCCTAAAAGCGGAATAAAAAACGCAAGAATGGCAAGACTCGGCAAGGTTTGAATGATGTTGACGATGCCGATGACGGCGCCGGCTCCTCTTTTCATCCTCGTCAGCAGGACGCCGAGCGGAACGGCGGCGAGAATGCCCGCCATGACGGCGATTAATGAGATGTACAGATGCTCCCATGTTTTATAAAGCATCTCTCCTCCATTTGCCTGTAAAAATTGCACGGTCTGATTCATATCAATTGAAGCCTCCTCATGACATCACCGCGAGCTGATTCTCTTCTCCCCAGATGGAGTCATAGACGATGTCAACGAGGCTTGCCCTTGTCACGATTCCCGTTAAACGGCCGGCTTCATCTATGACGGGCACAAATTTCATGCCTCTTTTTAAAATTTTATGGACGGCGTCGCGGAGCAGAGTGCCGCTTCTGACCGTGTATAGATCCCGCTCAAGCACTTCCGCGACGGTTACCGCCTGTCTTCGTTTGCGGTCAATCATCTCCACATCGACATAACCTTGGAGAACGTTCTTTTCATCAATGACGAGCAGCGAATCCACCCGCTCGGCATGCATCAGCTGAATGGCGGCTGACAGTGTTTTCTCAGGTGTTACCGTCACGGGATCGGGATTCATGATCTGCTCCACCCGTTCAATATCAGGGCTGGATGATTGGATCAGCCGTTCCTTGCCGATAAACTCCTCAACAAATTCATTCGCCGGAAATCTGAGAATCTCATCAGGCGTTCCGGCCTGGACGATTTCTCCCGCTTTCAGAATGACGATTCTGTCCGCAAGCTTGATGGCTTCGTCCATATCATGGGTAACAAATACGATGGTTTTATGTAAGGTTTTTTGCAGTTTTTTAAATTCTTCCTGAAGGGAATCTCTCGTAATCGGGTCAAGCGCCCCGAACGGTTCATCCATTAAGATGAGCGGCGGCTCTGCGGCAAGTGCCCGTAATACACCTATTCGCTGCTGCTGTCCTCCGCTCAGTTCATGAGGGTAACGGTCTAAATATTCAGGCCCCATATCTACGAGCTTTAAAAGCTCCCGCGCCCGTTCCTTCCGTTTTTCGGCAGGATGCTTTAAAAGTTTCGGAACGAGCGTAATGTTCTGCTGAATGGTCATATGCGGAAACAGCCCGATCTGCTGGATGACATAGCCGATGCTTCTTCTGAGTTCCACCGGATCTTGTTCCATAATGTTTCGGCCCTCTATCAGGATTCTGCCTTCTGTCGGTTCAATTAAGCGGTTGATCATTTTCATCGTCGTCGTTTTGCCGCAGCCGCTCGGTCCGATAAAACAAATAAATTCGCCTTTGGCGATATTCAGGTTGATGCTGTTGACGGCTTTTTTCCCGCCTTTATACATTTTCGAGACATTTTCTAATGTCAGCAAACACTCACACCTCCATGATTAAGTTTATTCAATTTGTTAAATTCAAATTTAACTTTTCAGACAATTGAACGTTTCCCATTATAAATTAAACTTTGTAAATTAAAAAGTTTACAATTTGTCCATATTATATATAAAGGTTGTGTAAGCACTGATTTACCCGTATTGACCGGCAAAGTTCTTCTTATTGCTCCGGATTACTGCCAAATTCTCTCGGAAGAGCATTTCCGCCGGTTTAAAAATGTGGTATATTGACATCGGAATTGCTGACTGAAAGGATTGAAACTGTTGGAGAAAGATCCCTTAAACGTAATCGAACAAGCTGAAGATCATTTGATAGAACGAATCGCTGAAAATATGCATACATTCGGAATGCCCGCGACGGTGGGGCGCATTTTAGGCATTATTTATATGAACCGCAAGCCGATGACCTTAACTGAATTATCAGAAGCGACCGGCATGAGCAAGACGAGAATGAGCCAGGCGGTCCGTGAAATGCTTGACGTCAATCTGGCGGAAAAAGTGTTTGAAAAAGGCGTCCGCAAAGATTTATACGACGTCGAGCAGGATTATTACCAAACCTTTATTACGCTGTTTACGGCCACATGGAGCAAGGTCGTCAGCAAAAATAAAATGATGCATAAAAAGCTGAACCGCGAACTGACAGCCGTCCTTGAAAACGGCGTGCCGGAAGAAGCTGAGGAAAAAATCAACGAACTGTTGAAAGAATTAAAGGATTGGCTTGATTACTACAACTGGATCAGCCGTCTGATCGAGTTTTTTGAAAGCGAAGAAATTTTCAAGCATGTTCCGAAGCCATAAGAAAAAAACGCCCTGACCCGCAAGGCGTTTTTTTCATGCCGCATTCGGCGCTTTGGTTCGTTTTTTCTTTCTCACCGGACTCAGCGCCCGCTCCAGCCACGACATCACAAGATCTGCGATAACGGCCATCAGCGCTGTCGGAATGGCGCCGGCCAAAATAATCGCGGTTCCGTTCGTGGCGTTTGAGCCCCTGACAATAATGTCACCGAGTCCGCCCGCGCCGACAAACGTACCGATTGCCGTAATGCCGATCGCGATGACGAGCGCCGTCCGCAACCCCGCCATGATGACGGAAAGCGCAAGCGGCAGCTCCACCATGCGGAGCACCTGAAATTTGGTCATGCCCATCGCTTTTCCCGATTCAAGATAAGCGTGTTCAATGCTGGCGATTCCCGTGTACGTATTCCGAATGATCGGAAGAAGCGAATATAAAAACAGCGACAAAATCACCGTATTGGCGCCGAGCCCCATGACAAGCATCAGCACCGCAAGCATCGCAAGCGCCGGCACGGTCTGAATCACGTTTGTCACCGCGAATACCCAGCCGCTTAATGTTCTGTACCTGGCAATGAAGATGCCGAGCGGAACCCCCACGATCGCCGCAAATAAAACGCCGTATACCGACATGAGAAAATGGCGGTAAAACTCCTGAAGCACATAGGCGCCGTTTTGAGAATAATAAGTGCCGAGCTGCTGCAGCACTTCCATTTGCCCCACCTCATTTCTTATTCAAAATAATGATGTTTCTCCAAAAATTCTTTAGCGACGACGGACGGTTCTTTCAGCTTGCCGTCCACCCCGTAATTCAATTCCTGCATCGTCTCCGTATCGATTTTGCCGATCAGTTTATTCACAATGCCCTTCAGTTCAGGATGCTGCTTCAGCACGCTGTCGGGAATGACCGGCGAACAGTCATACGGCGGGAAAAACTGCTTGTCGTCTTTTAAAATTTTCAGATCGTACGCTTTAATCCGTCCGTCCGTTGAATAGGCGAGGACGGCGTCCATTTTCCCGTTTTTCACGGCATCGTATACAAGTCCGATCTGCATCGGATAGGTTGTGCCGAATTCATAGCCGTACGTGTCGGTGAAGCCTTTATAGCCGTCGCCTTTTCTTTTCAGCCACGCATTGTCTACACCGAGCTTAAATTGATCCGCATGCTTCTTAATATCGGACACTTTGTCTAAATGGTCTTTTTCCGCAAGTTCTTTCGTGACGGTAAAAGCGTATGTGTTCTCAAATCCGTAAGAATCAAACCATTTGTAATGGAAGCGTTTCTCAAATTCCTTCTGGACGATGGATAATGCTTTTTTCGGGTCTTTTTCCGCTTCCATGCCGAGGGTGCTCGTTAAATCCGTTCCCGAGTAGCGCGTCGCGGCGATATCGATTTCACCGCCGAGCATCGCCTGCTGCTGGACATAGTTCGATCCGAGGTTTTTAATTAATGCCGTATTCAAGTCTGTATTGTGTTCAATCATCTGTGCGATCATATTGGCGATAATTTCTGATTCCGTCATGCTTTGCGCCCCGATTTTGATCGTATCATCGGAAGCCCCGCTCAGGCCGGGAAGGGAACAGCCGCCTAGAAGCAGAGCAGCTGACAGCGCCAGTGCGCACATCCATCTCTTTTGGTTTCTTTTCAAAACAGCCAACTCCTTATGATACTTCCTTCAGTCCTTTCAGCCCTTTCGGCGTCACCTTCCGTTCCGTCGCCGCTAGCAGATAATCAATGATAATGGCTAAAATGGTGACCGGCACGGCGCCGCCGATAATATATTCAGGCTGATAGAGATTCAGGCCGATAAAAATATAGTCTCCGAGCCCGCCGCCCCCGATAAAGGAAGCAAGCGTCGCCCAGCCGATCAGATAAATGGTGGATGTGCGGATGCCCGCCATGATCACCGGAACCGCAAGCGGCAGTTCCACAAGCCTGATCTGCTCCCAGACCGTCATGCCGATGCCTTTTCCCGATTCCAGCAGATTTTTGTTTACGCCTTGAATGCCGGTATACGTGTTCCGGAGAATCGGCAGCACCGAATAGAAAAACAGCGCGACGATCGCGGGCACCTTTCCCACGCCTAACAGCGGGATAAAAAACGCCAGTATCGCGAGACTCGGCAAGGTCTGCACAATGTTGACGGCGCCGATGACGGCGCCTGCGCCCTTCTTCATTCTCGTCAGCGCCACTCCGAGCGGAACGGCGACGACAATGCCTAATATGACGGCGATGATCGAAATGTATAAATGCTCCCACGTTTTATATAACAGTTCTCCGCCGTTCGTCTGCAAAAACTTGATCATTTCATTCATTGTAAGCGTTCCTCCCCTTGTCAGCCTGTCACCAGCTGGTCTTCCTCGCCCCAGATTGAATCGTAAACGATGTCGACAAGGCTCGCTCTCGTGACAATTCCGACTAAATGCCTTTGTTCATCAACGACGGGTACATATTTCATTCCGCGCTTTAAAATTTTGCGTACGGTATCGCGCAGCAGTGTCCCCTGCTCGACCGTATACAGATCAGAGCGGAGCACGTCGCCGACGAGGCTCGCTTTTTTCCGGTTCTGATCAATGATTTCGACATCAACATATCCTTGCAGCACATTCAGGTCATCAACGACAAGCAGGGAATCGACACGGTGTTCCCGCATCACCTGTATCGCCTGCGAAAGCGTTTTGTCCGCCGTAACGGTGACAGGCTTTTTGTTCATCATCTGCTCGACGCGTTCAATATCCGGTCTTGATTGCAATAACCGTTCTTTGCCGATAAATTCTTCGACAAACTCATTAGCCGGATTCCGGAGAATGTCATCAGGAGTGCCGGCCTGAACGATCTCTCCCGCTTTTAAAATGACGATCCGGTCAGCCAGCTTAATAGCTTCATCCATATCGTGGGTTACAAACACAATCGTTTTATTCAATGTTCTTTGCAGTTTTTTGAATTCTTCTTGAAGGGAATCCCGCGTAATCGGATCAAGCGCTCCGAACGGTTCATCCATAAGAATAAGAGGCGGTTCCGCTGCAAGGGCGCGCAGCACGCCGATTCTCTGCTGCTGTCCCCCGCTCAGCTCGTGAGGATAGCGGTCTAAATATTCCGGGCCCATATCGACGAGCTTCAAAAGCTCCCGCGCCCGTTCCTTCCGCTTTTGTTCCGGCCATTTCAGCAGTTTCGGCACGAGGGAAATGTTCTGCTGAATGGTCATATGAGGGAAAAGTCCGATCTGCTGAATGACGTAGCCGATTTTCCGTCTCAGCTCCACCGGGTCCTGCTCCATAATGTTTTCGCCATCGATAAAAATCTTTCCGGATGACGGCTCAATCAGTCTGTTAATCATTTTCATCGTCGTCGTTTTGCCGCAGCCGCTCGGTCCGATAAAACAAATAAACTCGCCTTTTTCGATATTTAAATCAATGCTGTTGACAGCTTTTTTTCCGCCTTTATAGACTTTCGATACATTTTCTAATCTCAGCAATCCGTGCACCTCCGAAGGGTTCCGTTATTTTTCTGAAAAGTATAATCTTTATTATAAGATGAAATTTGTAAAATAAAAAGTTTACAATGTGTTGAAATTATATACAATATACGTGTTTTTTCATGTTATCCCGCTGACAATGCGGATGTTCTTACAATCGCTCCAGATAGCTCGCATATCCTGCCGCATCATCTTTTTCATCAACTGTAAAAAATATGATATATTGTCAGCATGAAAAGCCAGTGAAGGGATGATCAGCCGTGGAAAAAAACGCTCTTGATATCATCGGGCATGCTGAAGAGCATCTCATTGAGAGAATAGCCGAGAATATGCATACATTCGGAATGCCGGCCACACTGGGACGTGTGCTCGGTATTATTTATATGAACCGCAAGCCGATGACGTTAAATGAGCTGTCAGAGGCAACCGGGATGAGCAAAACGAGGATGAGCCAGGTGGTCCGCGAAATGACTGACGCCAATCTGGCTGAAAAAGTGTTTGAAAAAGGCGTTCGCAAAGACCTTTATGACGTGGAGCGTGATTATTATCAGACGTTTATCTCCCTGTTTACGGCAAATTGGACAAAGGCGGTCAGCAAAAACAAAATGCTCTATAAAAAGCTGAACCGCGAGCTGACTGAGCTTCTGGAATCGGAAAATCTCAATCCCGATATTGAAGAAAAAGCCCGTCAGCTTTTGGATGAACTGACGGATTGGCTCCATTATTATGACTGGCTGAGCCGTTTGATAGAATTTTTTGAGAGTGAAGAAGTGTTTCAGCATGTGCCGAAAATAGAAAAAAGCAGCACCCGAAGATAACCGGGCGCTGCTTTTTTAAGTCAGGAAACCAATATCGGGAACATGCCTTTCAGACCGGCGCCGATCATGCCGATCGCCACCACTGCCAAGATCAGCCCCATCAGTCGGGTAATGACATTCATTTCGGTTTTCCCGAGCTTATTGCTGATGAAAGATGAATAGTGAAAGAAGATGAACGTCATCGCGATGACGGCCGCAATGCCGATAAGCACGCTGATGTAATGGAAGATGCCGCCATGGCCGGCCGACAGACTCATCACCGTCGCGATCGTACCGGGTCCGGCGATAATCGGAATCGACAAAGGCGTCACAGATATATCGGCTTTCTCCTTGCTCTCCCCTTTCTCTTCATGATGAAGGGACTGTACATGAGATTTCTTCGCGTTCAGAAGATTATAAGCGATGCCGAAAATAAAAATGCCGCCCGCGATACGCAAGGCATGAATGTTAATGTCAAACAGTTTAAAGATCAGATGGCCGAAGATTAAAAAAGCTGCCAAGATGATAAACGACAGTACGGAAGCCTTGCGCGCGATCGCTGTCCGTTCTTTCTCCGAGTACCCTTCCGTCAGTGAAAGAAAAATCGGCACGTTTCCGATGGGATTGGAGACTGCAAACAGTGAAATGAAGACATGAATGATGAATGAAAACATGCGTACCTCCTTATGACTTGCCGTTATTGAGTTATGTTTTGTTCTCCGCTGTTTCTTATGCATGGTTTTTACCCCGGGGTCTGCTTTTTATAACCTCAGCCGGACGATCCGGAAACAGAAAAAACCGTCCTTGTAAGGACGGTTTTTTCTGTTTGTTATCTCCATAAGCCTTTTCCGAATTTCAACAGCCGATAAAGCATTTTCAATTTTTTTAGCATGCGTTAATTTCCTTTTTTACTCTGAATCAATGCGCCAAGAGACATGATATCCATCAGCTTCATTAAAATTCTACCATAATGGGTACTTTTTCTCTATTATCAATTCATAGAGAAAGTGATTTGTATATCTTTAGAAAACTCCGTTACATCCGTCCTATTTTCTTTTATAATGTAAATATTGAACAAAATCCCTATATTACTTGTAAAAGGAGTTTTAGAATGTATTGTTCTCAATGCGGCCATCATACTGATGGCGGAAAGTTTTGTGAAAAATGCGGGGCGCCCCAGCCCGGGCAGGGAGGCGCAGGCCAAACGCAGGGCCAGGCCGCTCAGGCCGGCGCCGCGGCTAAGCAGGCTTCAAAGCAATTTGCCTTATTCGTGCTTGATGTGTTAAAGAGACCGTACCAAACATGTAAAACGACAGGCGGCGAACAGCTTGTCAGCAGCATCATCAACATGGTGCTTTTCTGCCTGGTGACGCCGATTATGTTTTATATTCTCTTATCAGACGGCTTTCGTGACGTCAGTTTTATCGCGGTTGTGATCAAACCGGCGCTTACCTTTGCATTATGCGTTTTCTGCCTGTATCTCTTGATTTTTATCGCTTTAAAGGCCGGCGGCGCGCAGGTGTCATTTAAAGATTCGCTGTCCAGATTCGGAGCATTTTTGATTCCGTTTACAGCTATTTTGCTTCTTGCTCTCATTTTTATGCTGCTTCATACAACCGTTTGCTTTACCATTCTGGCTGTCGGTCTTTTAGGAGCGGCGTTTGCCGTGCCTCCGCTCATGCTGGCGAGCTATCAGCATCAGCTCACTACTAAGGCGGATATCATTTATTCTGTTATCGTCATCTATTTGATCATTTGCGTAACGTTTCAATTCACGATCAAGCATTATATAAAAGAACTCATGAATTATTTCTTCTTTTAAAAACGGAAACCCCCGCCGCCTGATTGGCGCGGGGGGTTTTTTTATTGAATGGATGTTAAATAAATTCTTCCGTCTTTAACAACGCCGCCATACGTCCAATTGTATGTTCTGAGCTTCGGACTGCCGCCGGCTTTCGTAATATAAAACTCCTCGTACGTATGAATCGTCAGATGAGAGCCTTTCTGTGAAAAGCTTTTGACATTCACTTCATTAAATACTTCGGTCGTCCCCTCGCTGTGCAGTTTTTTGACCAGTTTCTGCTGATCTGCATACAAAGGGCTCCCCTCTTCTAAATTGCCCGCCATGATGGCAAAATTGTTAAGGCTGACGGCGCTTGATTGATTTGTCAGGTAATCAGTCATAAACGATGTGACTTGCTCGTTTGTCACGCTGCCTGAAGCTGTGTTTCCTTTGGAAGATGCCCATGCTGATGTATAGGTTTTCGGCTGGTCGTTTTTTATTTTTTTTACATTTGTCCCAGAAGAATCTGAGGCAGGGTCAGCTTTTTCGAAAACCCATTTTTTATGTTTTGTATCATATGAGAGTACATAATGAAAGCTCGGCTCAGCCTCTTCCATATCAGGCTTCGTATTCCCGTCGAAATAAGCAGACTCATGAAGCTCTTTACCCGTAACAGTTACTTGCCAGCGGCCGTTCTCTTGAGAAATCGCAAATGAATCCAGATCAAAACTTGTCTCTTTATACTGATCCTTCAAAAAGGTGCCGGAACTCTTCATGCCGGATACCACTTCTTTCGTCTGCTCTTTCCAGGCGGAACCAGCCTCGGTCATCTGATCGGTATTTCCGTCTGCCATCGCTTTTGTATACTGCTTCGTTGTTTTGACAATCGTGTCCATGATTGTTTGTTGTGTATCTTTATCCGGGATAAGCGTTAAGTCCACATCAGTACTGTTGATCGGGACATCGGCAGTTTTCATTTTCCCCCAAGGAAAATCAGCCTCCACGGCGGCTGTCATGGAACCGTCAGTTAAGAGCGGACCGTATGTAACGGATGTAAACGGATCTTTATGGACGGACTTGCCGTTTATCAGCAGATCGCCTTTCGCGCTTTTGAAGCTGTCTGCCGGAGTGAATGTCACATCCTCGGCGTCTAACGTCAGGTCAAACTCAACATTCCGGCTGCCGGCCGCCTCTGCCTCTTGCTTTTTGACAACGTCAACCGTCTCATTTTTAAGCTTGGCTTCCGCCGTGTAGACACCGGGTGCATACGGGCCGAAGATTTGGGTTTCATCGGCTTTTTTGACCGTACCTGTTTTCTCGCTGTTGATATAAAGATCGGCGCCTTTATAATTGCTGGTGACGCGGAAATAAACCGGATCGACTTTCAATTCGTAATGGTCAAACAAAAGAAGGGTTTTTCCCTCTTTTTTGACGTATACCGCATCTTTTTCTGATGAATTGCCGCGAAGCGATGCCAGCAGTTCATCGTGTTTCTTTGCGTATGCAAGGAGCGGTTTGACATTGGTCTCATTCAGCTTCAGTTTTTTGTCTGAAGGAGTGAGCAGGGCTGCGAGCTTTTTCGTGTCCCCGTCATGAACCGCCTGTTCGAATTGATCTGTGAGCCTTTTTTCAGATGTCAGCCAGGCTCCGGTTTTATATGCGGCAATCAATAAGATCAGCGCTGCGGCAATGCCGCCCCATATGAAGAGCGTTTTTTTAGGGATCGGCTTTCTCATTTGTGAAGCAGGTTCAGCCGTTCTTACAGTCGCCTGCCGCTCCAGCCGGCTTCCTTTCCCGATCGGTTTTCCGCATTCTTTACAGAAATGCGCCTCTTCGTTGTTCTGCTGGCCGCAACACTTACAAAAAAACATGACTTTCCTCCTATTCAATCTGCAAAACTTGTATAACTTTTCCTATGTTACATATTTTATAATAAAGTAGAATGATTTTGGAGTTATTTTGAAAAATAGCTGTCGATCATAACGGAGGAGGAGAAACGGACATGCAAAAACTGAGCATCCGAAAAGCCGCGGAGCCGGATGAAGCGCTGTATGAACTATTGCTGCTGGCCGATCCGTCGAGGGAGATTGTCGATGATTATCTTGTAAGAGGAGAATGCTATACGGCTTGGACGTCAGACGAGCTTGCAGGGGTTTACGTTTTATTGCAAACAAGGCCTAAAACGATAGAAATCGTAAACATCGCGGTAAAAGAATCGCTGCAGAACAGGGGATTCGGAAAACAGCTGGTGCAAGATGCCATTGAAAAAGCGAGACAATCGGGAGCTGACACGATTGAAATCGGCACCGGAAATTCCAGTATTCATCAGCTGTCACTCTATCAAAAATGCGGATTCCGCATTCAGGCTGTCGACCATGATTTTTTTATCAGGCATTATGATGAAGACATTTTTGAAAACGGCATTCAATGCCGGGATATGATACGGCTTTATTTGGATTTATGATAAAAAGGGCGCCGGCTGACATCGGCGCCCCTTCGTTTACCATTCAGACGGATTGATCCGCTTGCTTCTCTGTATTTCTTTGACTCCCTTGTCTGACTGAAAAAATAGCAAAAATGATCGTAAGGGTCAGTCCGACAGCCGCAAAAATATAATCCGCATTCATCAACAGCAGAAGCCCTGTGTAGACAGCGGCCGACAGCGGTTCACCCATTTTGACAATGGAAAAAATCAGTGCAAAGACCCTTCCGAAATATGCGGCCGGAACCGTCTTTTGGAAATACAGCACCGTTTGCACATCAATATACGAGATGATGATGCCAAGCACCAGGAAGATGATGCACTCAAACCCATGAAGGGGAAAAAACAGGAGCATAATGAGCAGTCCCGCTGCCGTTAACGTCCGCGGGTACAGCCGGTTCAAGCGTTTTGTATTCCATTTGAAAAATACGGCCAGATTGCCCAAAAGCATCCCCGCCTGAAACATTGAATACATGACGGCAAACCATACAGAATAGTTCTGCTGAAAACGCTCCACAGCAAGAATCGGCCCCATTACTGAAATAAGGCCGGCAATGACGAGATTTACGACGAAAAAGTATCCGACCGATGTCAGCCATGCCGCATTTCCTTTCAGCATTCTGTAACCGGATTTTACATCTTCAGTTCCGTTGCTTTTTTCATTGGGCTGTTCTGAAATACGAATGAACGCGATAAATGCCGCGGAGATAAAAAAAGCAGTTCCGTTTATGGCAAACAGCAGCCCGAACGGAATAGCCGCAATCATGATCCCGCTGATCAATTTTCCGACGATGAGTCCGATCAAGTCACTCGTATTGATCAGAGATGTCGCCTGATCAAGATGCTGTTTACGGACGAGCAGCGGAATGATCGCGACTTTCGCCGGCGCAAACAGCATCGATTGCAGAGATAGACAAAAGGCGCACACCCCGGCTATCCACACGGTTAATAAATCGTTCGCGCTGAGCACCGCCAAGAGGATCATGATGACGGCCCGGCCCGTATTGCACAAATACAAGATCGACTTTTTTCGGAATAAATCAATCAGCGGCCCCGCCAGCACGCCAAATGTCAGCGGCACGAGTTCGATAAAAGAAATAACGCCGACAAGAATTTTGCTGCCGGTCAATTCCAGCACTAGCAGCGGCAGAGCAATGAGCCAGACCCCGTCCGCCGCTGAAGAAAACACCTGTGCACACCAAAGCTTTGCATAGTTCGGTGTTCGATATGTCATATCAGACCCTTTTTTGATCCTCGTCATCAGAAACACCGCCGAACCATTCCAGCGTTCTCCATGATTCCCGTCTTTCCGTATAATCCTCTTCCATCACCTCAAATACAATGCCGGTATCTTGATTCCGATAAAGCTCCTGCAAAGTATCTGCAGCCCGTCTCAGCAGCTCCTCAGCGATCGTCCCTTCACTCGGATGGCGGCCCTCAAAACAGCGGACGCCGCCATGCGGGAACGCAAGCTGGCGAAATGAGCTGAAGTGATAATGCTTAATGCTCTCTTTTATCGAAAGAAACTGAAAGAAATCGGGATATTTCAGCTGATCATTTCTGAACATAAGGGCGGAAGACAAGTGAGTCTGATAGGTAATCGCCCAATGGCACAGATCCCACGTAATACCGACATGCTTCAGATCCAGCTGCACCAGCTCTGTAAAATCCTCAGGATAAATGAAAATCGGATCAAAATCCTCTCCCAGATTCCCGATGATCGGAAGGTTTTCCACACCGATCCAAATGTCCGTCCCTTTCAGCCGCTCATCAAACTCCGAGAAAAACTCAACGATTTTTTTACGGTTTCCTTCCAGGTCATAGACTTGAAATTCCTCAACCGTCATAAATTGATTCGCATGAACGGTTATGCCTTTGGCGCCGTATTTCACAGCGAGCTCCGCAAAGTGATAAAGCTGTTTTTTGATGTGATCTTCATTCACATAATCGGCATGATCTGTCGGGAAATGCAGCGTCAATAATGAAGGATCAAGCTGTTTCGCATATTCCAGCGTCTGATTGAATGTTTTGAGATAATCCGCTTCCCCAAAGGAATGGCCGTCAAAAATATTCGCTTCCAGACCGTATCCCGCTTCCACCCATTTCTCATCGATTTGCTTCGGATCAAGTCCGAAAAACGGAATTTGAGCAATCATAGGACAGTCACCATGTTCCTCTCACAAGCATAAACGCTTCCGCAGCGGTAAAACCCGATTTTGCTCCCCACACACGGGCATTATGTTCGATCGCCTGCAAAGAGCGGGGATGAGGGAAGTCTCTGAGCTCGGAACCGTAACACGCCATCGATTTCAATTTCGTTTCAAGCTCGTCTTCAATATTAACGAAGAAATTGGCATGAAACTGATCCTTCTGACAGTAATTCCATTCCGTCGAAGACAATGTTTCATAGGCAAAAACCCGTTTTACCGTATGACCGGGAAGCGGACGGGTTGCCGTCATGACCGCTCTGAATACGACGGAGTGGTCAATATTAATGTCACCGCCGTACTGGGTATACACAATGTCAGGCTGAAAACGATTGATTTGTTTCTCCGCTTCCTTCACGACATCCAGCAAATCCATTGAATCCATTCTGTTATCAGGAAGGTTCAGCCTGACAAAATCATGGATGCCCAAAGTGCTGAGCGCCTGCTCCGTTTCTTGATTAGAATGCTCCATAACGGAATCTTCAGGCTTTTTGTAATCCGTTTTTCTTGATGACTTGCCTTCCGCCATAATGACTGCCGACACGCTGTCACCTTGGCGGACATGTTTGGCGAGCGTGCCGCCGACGCCGATAATTTCATCGTCGGGATGCGCTGCAAATACCATTACTTTCATCATATTGCCCTCCTTTGACTAACATTTCGGCTGTATCCGCTCCGCAGTTCATCAGCATATCAAGCATGGAGAGGTGAGGGATATGCTCCCCGAATAATTGAGGATAGCCAAAATGTCGGATCTGCTGATACTCAATGACAATTCCGTTTCTTTCAAAATCGCTTTCTATTAAATAGTCGGAACCCTGACTGCCTGAATAATAACGGTCCGCCCCCAGCTCCTGACAAAGCGCTAAAACAAAATCGCTTTTTTTCTCCTTCCGGCATTCAAGCTCAGAGACATAACAGAGCGGCGTCTCAATTCGCAGCTCTTTTCGGAAAAATTCAATGATGTGCATATTCAAATCATGGAGATATTCCCACTCCCTCTGATAGACATCTTGAAAAAAATGCTGGTATTGCTCAAAATAGGGAGCTTTCGCATAGTTCATTTTAATCGCCATCCAATGTTTTTTCCGCCAATCCTGTGTCTGGTCGATTTTCATATGCCGAAGCTCTATGTCTTTATATTGTTTCATCTGCAAAGGCACCGTCAGCCATCTGGGGCCCTGCGGCGTTTTGATTCTGTTGCGGTTGAGAAATCCTTTTTTCTCAAATTGAGCTGTGTCATGAATGGCAAACAGATCCGACTTATACATTTTTTCAAAAAAACCGTACCACGGCAGATAACTGGATTGATGGCCGCTTATTGTTTTCATTCCGGTTTCGTAAAAAGTCGGCATTGTTTTTCTTCAGCTCCCCAATATCGTTTCGGTCTTGCGATTTCTTTACTGTGTGAATAGCCAAAATCAGCCCATTGAAGCTTGCGGCTAATGGCGAATTGCAAAGCGTCACGCATCAATAAGTAAGAGGCCTGCGCTTTTTTTCCCGCCAGGCTGTTTATATTCTGCCAATAATAGAAATGAGAGCGGTCATAGAGAAAAATACTGCTGCTGATCAGCGTCTCATCCTGATATGCTCCGACCCAAAACATTCGATCCGCAAACGTGTCAAGCAGCTTTTGGAAAAAGCCCTGGCTCAGCACATAAGCCGCGCCGATTGCCGACGTATGCTCTTTGTAGAGGTCATAAAACGCGCCAAGTTCTTTTCGCCCGATCAGCCGGGTGACAATATTCTCTTTTTCAGCGTACCTGACTGCCGTCCGGGCTTTTCCGGAAATGCCCGTCCAAAGTTCGTCAAACGTGTCCGGAAGCGTAAGGATCCGTGTTGCCTTTTCAGTCCACCCTTCCCCGATTTCTTCTGTAAAAGAAGTCTGACCGTACGGCAGCAGCATCCGGGATATGTTCCGGCCGAATATGGTCTGGATTTCACTTTGAAGCCATTCAAATGAGATGGGTCGATCTGAAATAACGCCGCCGTATCCGATCATATTGCCGGATAATACGCCCTTCTGTTCAAAAAGCGGAAGATAGATTACCTGTCCTCCGTCCGTTGTCAGTCTGACAGGGTGAAATGACGTGCCGGGAAGCTCTTCCATGAGGATTCCCCAATCATAGCTTTGAAACAATCCCGCCTGATACATGTCAGCGGCCCGATCCCATGCCTGGCGGGTCGTGTATACTGCTGTTTTTTGCATAGTTATCACCACTATTCAGTCTTATTCTTTTGCTCATAATATGATAAAACGGATTCGGCTATATATCTGACTTGCTCCTTTTGAAGAGGGGGTTTAAACGGCAGAGAAAGAACTCTCTTCCAAAGCGGGTCTCCCCCGCCTTCCCCCGCGTATGTTTCATAAATCGGAATACGTCCGAGGGGAAGATAGTTCCAGCATGTTTGGATGCCTCTTTCAGCTAAATAAACGGAACACCCGTACCGCTCTTCATCCCGGGGAAATACAATTGTTAAATAATTCAGATGTTCTCCTTCTTGGGGCTGGATCATTCTTATGCCGTTTGTTTCTCCCGCCTTTGCAAAGATTTCTCCCGCCGTCTCTAAATTTTGGAGCGAAGCTGTTACAAGCTGATCCATACGTGAAAGCTGATCATCAATAATGGCTTCCCTTGCCGGATGCATGCGAAGCACGGGTACAACAGCCGGTTTATCCGGCAGAGCTTCGAGCTTTGTGGCTTTCATGGAAGGCATGGCGCCCGCTTTTCTAAACATATATGAAATAGGATGATGCCGTTTCCGTTTCATTACAGCTTGGATTCTTTGATTTCTGATATAGATTCGATAGTCAGCTGCCACTTGGCTGCGCTGTTCCATCGGGAGATTTGCTTTTTGCCGCAGCCATTCTTTCGGCGCGATTAACGCGCCGCCTCCGATACTCGCAAGCGGCTTTGAGGGGCCGAAGCTTAAAATGCCGAAATCGCCCAAACCGCCGGCAAATGTATCCGCTTGTTTTGTAAACATGGCTTGAGCGGCATCATCAATGACAACAATTCCGTTTTCCTTCGCCCAGTCAATGATAGCGGTATTTTCTCTCCGGCCGTATACATGCGTGAGGATAACCGCACACGTCTGCCTTGTCACTTTTTTTTTGACATCCTCAAACGATAAGGAAAGATGCTCATCCAGCTGCGCAAACACAGGCGCCGCACCGGATTGCAGCACGGCATCAATGACATTCGGGCAGCTGAAGGATGAGAAAATCACTTCTTTCCCCGGCCCGGCTCCCGAATAAGTTAATGCGAGTACCAGTGCCGCACTGCCGCTGGAGGTCAGCACAACCCCTTTCCCGTAACGTTTTTCCAGTTTTTCAGTCAGTCCGCTTTGTCCGGCAGTTAGCAAGTGCTTCACTGCGCGCAGACGGCCACTGACAGAAAACTGACCCGGATAAATGGGATATTTGACTACTTCCGGGTTTTTAGGAAAGTGAAAGTTTGTGCTTTTGTCTTTCATCTTTTATGATCTCCAGGCCTTCATTCAGACTTACTTTCGGAGCGTAACCGAGCAAACGTTTCGCCTTCTCGATTGACGGCGCCCGTTTAAAAATCTCGATGTCTTTTCCCCTCACGCCGTCTTCGCCCAGCTTTTTAAACAGATAGTTATCCTTCTCTCTGCCTGAGAGCACATTGACTTTTTCAGCCAGTTCTTTTATCGTGATCGGCTGGTCGTTCCCGATATTGAAGTCTTCAAAGACGGCTCCTTCATGAACGAGAGCGAGATAAGTTCCGGTGACGATATCACTGATGTAGCTGAAGCAGCGTATTTGTCCGCCGTCCCCGTAAAGAGGCAGCTCAGAGCCGTTCTCGGCCAGGCTGAAAAACTTGTTGATGACAAAATCCTCGCGCTGTTTCGGCCCGTATACATTAAAGTACCGGACGACCCGAATATGAAGGTCGTCGGAAGCCTGTTCTCTCAAATATTCCTCTGATTGCAGTTTGGCTTTTCCGTAAGCCGATTTCGGAAGCTTTCTGCTTGTCTCGGTATAAGGAAAATCCGGTGAATCTCCGAACACTTCTGAACTCGATGAGAAAAGAAGTGTGCTGATTCCCAATTCACCGCATACCTCAGTGACGTTTTTCGTTCCTTCAAAATTGACCCGTATGACGTCTTCTTCATTGCTTCGGCAGCTGTCCACTCCGACCATTGCCGCCAAATGGACAACCGCATCCGCTCCCCGCAATGATTCGCGGAGGGACGTCCGGTCAAGAATATCCGTTTGGCGGTATTCAGTGTCAAAAGCCGGCTCCTTTTGGTCTGCAATGATGGTGTGATAACCTTTAGCCTGTAATAATGCCGCCAGTTCGCTTCCGATAAAACCGGCTCCTCCGATAATCGCAATATGTTTCATGATCCAACCTCCTGGCTGATAGTCAAAACTTCTTTTATAGACTTGACAATATAGCTGCAATCCTCATCTGATAACTGGCTGTAAAGAGGCAGTGACACGATCTCCCGGAAAACACGTTCAGTTACCGGAAGCTCGGCAGGAAAATGTTTTTTATAGTAAGGATGCAAATGCACGGGAATAAAGTGCACGCTCAGCCCGATTTGTTTTTCTTTCATTTTCTCAATAAACAAATCTCTGTCCATACCGCCGTTTTCTCGAATCCGCAAAATAAATAAATGCCATGAGTGCGTTATGCCGCTTGGAATGTCAGAAAGCGGAAGCGCCGCTTTGTCAGATTGGTCTGACAGTTCACGTACATAAAATTGAGCGATCTGTTCCCGTTTTTCTTGAATTTCGTTTGCGCGTTTCAATTGAACCAGACCGAGCGCGGCCTGAATATCCGTCATATTATATTTAAAGCCCGGCAGTAAAACGTCGTATCTCCAGCTGCCTTTTTCACCGTACCGGTTCCAGGCATTTTTTGTGATGCCGTGCCAGCCGTACAGCCTCGCTCTTTCTGCGGCCTGTTCGTCTTTCATGACGAGGGCTCCGCCTTCCCCCGTTGTAATATTTTTGGTGGCATAAAAGCTGAAGCACACAGCATCGCCGTGAGTGCCGATCATGCTTCCGTTATATTTTGTACCGAGCGCATGAGCGGCGTCTTCAATCAGATACAATCCGTTTTCTTTACAAATGGATTGCAAGTTTTCCAGATCAGCCGGATAGCCGGCAAAATGAACCGCAATTACCGCTTTTGTGCGCGGCGTTATTTTCTTCCTGACATCTTCAGGATCGGCACATAGACTTTTCTCGCATATATCCGCAAACACCGGAACGGCTCCGGCGTGCAGGATGACATTGACGCTGGAACAGAACGTGAAGCTCGGCACGATGACTTCATCGCCTTCTCCCACCCCGAGCGCCAATAAAGCCATATGTAATGCAGCGGTGCCTGAATTACAGCTGATGACGTGTTCGGCTCCTATACATTCTCCCAGCTTTTTTTCAAAATCGATTACCTTCGGGCCTTTCGAAATCCAGCCCGATTGAATCGTTTCGGTTACGCTTGCGATTTCTTCGTTTGTCATATCAGGTCTGTGAAAAGAGATAAATCGATTACTAATGACCGTTCCCTCCTATAAAGTGACAACTCTGCAATTGTCGGCTGATTTTTCCTTGCATACATTTCTTGTGTCAAAGATAATCGGTGAGGCATCCTTCAAAATACTGTAGTCGATGACATCGTGATCTGTATGGATGATGATGACGTCGTACTGATTGATTTGTTCTTTTGTGAAAGGGACAGATTGTTTGCGGCTTCCGTCATTCAAGCGGATCTCGCTGATAAACGGATCATGATAATCAATCGCGCATCCCTTGTCCATCAATTCTTCCATTATCGTAAACACTGAGGATTCACGCGGGTCATTTGTATTTTTTTTATAAGCGGCCCCTATTATTAAGATGCTGCATTTGTCTTTGCCCGACAGTTTCAAAGCATAGTCAGAGACAGAAATCGGCATGTTGGAATTGATTTCGTCCGCCAGATCAATTAATTTTGTCTGCAGCCCTTTTTCATTCGCGATCCATTTGAAGTAAAAAGGGTCAATCGGGATACAATGGCCTCCGACTCCGGGGCCCGGGATAAATTTTTGAAAGCCGAACGGCTTCGTGTCCGCCGCGCAGATGACTTCCCATATATCAATATCAAGTTCACGGCAATTAAGCGCCATTTCATTGATAAGAGCTATATTGACATAACGATAAGTATTCTCTAGGAGTTTAGCTGTTTCAGCTACTTCGGGTGAGGTGACCGGGTGAATGCTTGTAACAATGGTGCTGTAAAACGCTGAGGCAAGTTCTGTGCAAGTCTGTGTGGTTCCGCCGACTACTTTAGGAATATCTGAAACTTCATATTGCCTGTTGCCCGGATCGATTCTTTCCGGAGAATAAGCCGTAAAAAAGTCTGTTCCTATTTTCATGCCGCGGCTTGATGCCATTCTGTCGGCAATCTTTTTTTTCGTTGTTCCGGGATAGGTGGTGCTTTCTAAAATTAAAAGCTGATGCTGCCTTCCATAAGCGATCATGCTGTCAACTGCACTGTCGATGTAGGTTAAATCGGGGATCTTGTCTTTTTTGTTCAGGGGTGTCGGCACACATATCACAATGATGTCGCATTTTTGGATGAGCGACATGTCGGCGCTGATTTGAAAGCGTTTTGTTTGTAAAGCCGAGTTCAGTCTGTCGTCCTCTATATCTTGAATATGGCTGCTTCCGGCGGCTAACAAGGAAACCTTTTCACTGTTTTTGTCGAATCCGATAACATTGTATCCTTTATCGACACATTCCAGCGCAAGAGGAAATCCCACATATCCCATGCCTAACACGCCTACAATCGCCTGCTTCGTTTCAATTAGATGTAACAGCCGTTTTTGACCAAGGTTGCTGGCTTCTTTTGTGACAGTATTCATTTTTCGCCCCCTAATAGATAGAAAAGAGTATTGTTTTTTACAATTTAAAACAAATATCGATCGATATCGCAATTATAACAAAAGTTAAAATTTGATAAATGAGTTTTACATCCTTTTATAAATTAGGTATTATCTATTTATTTTTCTTTTATTTGTAAAATAAAATCCTGTCAAATGGTATATATCTGGTAACGAGTGAGAAAATCTCCCTTAATTGAGAGAATATACAGAAAATAATATAAAAAAACAGGCCGAAGCCTGTTTTTTTATTCTTTCACTGCCTCAGTTACAGCCGCGGAAACGAGTGCTCCCGCTTTCTCTAATCGTTCTTTGCTGATGTGTTTCATATTATCATTCTCGGTGTGATACCAGGGGCCCGGCTCCTGTGTATCGGGGCTGAGCCAAATCCAGTTAGCCGACGGAATCCCCGCTTCATAAAAAGAGACATGGTCTGAGTAACCGAGCTGAATCAGCTTTGGCTTGACCAACCGGGATTTTTCAGCGGCTTTTTCAGCGTACCGGACGCTCGGGTTTTCCCTGCCGTCAGGAGTCGTGACACACATTTGACTCGCTTCTTCCCAGTCAGTCGCAATCATATCGGCATTAAAATTGGCCTGACTGTGCTTTCTTTCATTGTTCGTGAGTGTACTGACGTAATAAGATGAACCCGCAGACCATAATTCTTCTGCACCGAACAGGATAAAGCGGATCTCTTTGTCTTTCGGTATGTGTTTGAGTTGCTTGCTGATTTCCAGAACGGCAGATGTGCCTGAGGCGTTATCATCCGCTCCGGGCGCGCCTTTTACGCTGTCATAATGCGCTGTGACATAAATAATATCAGCATCAGAAGAGTTGGCCTGTGCCGCTTTGCGCGTTCCTATAATATTTTGTGAGGTGCGGTTTTTATAGTTTTTAAATTGAATGACTGCCTGCTTTTCCTGCAGCAATGCTTCACCGTCTTCTTTTTTCATACCCGCCGCCGGTATCGTGATTCCTTTATCGGTATGCGGACGGACGGCGAGCGGTTTTGTTGTCTGATTATAAATAATGACTGCTTTGGCTCCCGCTTGTTCGGCATGTTTGATCTTTTGAGAAACAGGGATCTTTCCTTCGCGTATCACTGCAATCTTTCCTTTGGCTCCTGTTACGTCATTGCGTGATCCGCAGCCGCCGTCAAAAATCCCTCCCTCAATTCTCAGCTCTTTTTCAACAGCGGATTGATCAGCGGAGCGGAGCGGGAATTCATGATCTCCCGCTGTGACTGAACCTGAAAAGTACTTTTTCAATGGAAATGTCTGTACTTTGACACTGGCGCCCTGAGCCCGCAGGCGATTCGATATGTATTCAGCCGCTTCCTTTTCTTTCGCAGTTCCGGTTTCCCGCGGACCAATGGTTTCACTCAGATCATGCATCGTGTCCAATGCCTCATCAGCATCAAAAACCGGCGCGGTCACGGCTGAATAAGCATGGGTTTCGGACAGCGGCCCGGCAGACGCGCCCCATATAACGCTTGCTGCCACCGCGGCTGACATAAATGAAAATTTCATCATAATCCCTCCTCTTATTAACACCTCTTCCCTTTCGATTGAAGAACACTGATTCCTTTAAAAAGGGGAAAAATGAATATTATTGACCAAATGAAGATGATGAAAAAGGAGGGAAAAGCCCGGGAGCATAAAAAAACGCCGGGAGAATATCTCCCGGCGTCCATTCCATTACTTATTCAAGTTATAGAAAGAGTTGATACCGTGGTATTGAGCAGTTTCAGCCAACTGATCTTCGATGCGAAGAAGCTGGTTGTATTTCGCAACACGGTCCGTACGGGACGGAGCACCTGTTTTGATTTGTCCTGCATTAGTTGCCACAGCGATGTCAGCGATTGTGCTGTCTTCAGTTTCACCTGAACGGTGAGAGATAACGGCAGTGTAGCCTGCGCGTTTCGCCATTTCGATCGCATCGAATGTTTCAGTCAATGTACCGATTTGGTTTACTTTGATCAGGATAGAGTTGCCTACGCCGTTTTTGATACCTTCAGCAAGCTTTTTCGTGTTTGTAACGAAAAGGTCGTCACCGACAAGCTGAACTTTTTTGCCAAGACGCTCTGTAAGAAGTTTGTGGCCTTCCCAGTCGTTCTCGTCAAGTCCGTCTTCGATAGAGATGATTGGGTATTTAGAAACCATTTCTTCGTACCAGTCAACCATTTCAGCAGATGTTTTCACAACGCCTTCGCCAGACAGATGGTATTTGCCGTCTTCTTTGTTGTAGAACTCAGAAGATGCAGCATCCATAGCAAGTTTCACTTCTTCGCCAGGTTTGAAGCCGGCTTTTTCGATTGCTTCAACGATTGTTTGAAGCGCTTCTTCGTTAGAACCAAGGTTCGGAGCGAATCCGCCTTCGTCACCTACAGCTGTGTTCATTCCTTTAGCAGAAAGAACTGATTTCAGGCTGTGGAAGATTTGAGCGCCCATGCGAAGCGCTTCACGGAAGTTAGGCGCGCCTACAGGCATAATCATGAATTCTTGAATGTCTACGTTGTTGTCAGCATGCTCTCCGCCGTTTACGATGTTCATCATCGGCACAGGAAGCGTTTTTGAGTTGAATCCTCCAAGGTATTGGTAAAGAGGAATCTGTAAGAAATCAGCAGCTGCGCGCGCACAAGCCATAGATACGCCAAGGATTGCGTTCGCACCGAGTTTGCCTTTGTTTTCAGTTCCGTCAAGCTCGATTAAAAGCTGATCGATTGCGTTTTGTTCAGTTACGTCAAAGCCGAGAAGCTCTGGAGAAATGATTTCGTTTACGTTGTTAACAGCAGTTAACACGCCTTTTCCAAGGTAACGGTCTTTGTCGCCGTCACGAAGCTCAACCGCTTCGTATTCACCTGTAGAAGCTCCGCTTGGCACTAATGCGCGGCCGAAAGCTCCTGTTTCTGTATATACTTCAACTTCAACTGTTGGGTTGCCGCGTGAGTCAAGGACTTCGCGTGCATAAACATCAACAATGTATGGCATGAGTTTGTCTCTCCTTTTGATTTACGCTTATTTTTGAATTAAAGATGTTCCGGTCATTTCTTTCGGTTTTTCAACACCGAGAAGGTCTAATAACGTTGGTGCGAGGTCGCCTAGGATTCCGCCTTCGCGCAGCGTCACGCCTTCTTTCGTCACAATGACAGGGACTGGGTTTGTCGTATGGGCAGTGTGCGGTTCGCCTGTTTCTGTAATCAGAATGTCCGCATTACCGTGATCAGCGGTAATGATGGCATGTCCGCCTTTAGCGATGATGGCGTCAACCACTTCGCCTAAGCATTCGTCCACTGCTTCAATTGCTTTAATCGTCGGTTCGACCATTCCGGAGTGGCCGACCATGTCAGGGTTTGCAAAGTTCAAGATGATCGCGTCGTGCTTGTCAGCCGCGATTTCTTTTACAAGAGCATCCTTCACTTCATACGCGCTCATTTCAGGCTTCAGGTCATATGTCGCGACCTTCGGCGAGTTAATGAGGATGCGCTCTTCGCCCGGGAATTCTTCTTCGCGGCCGCCGCTCATAAAGAACGTAACGTGCGGATACTTTTCAGTTTCTGCAATGCGAAGCTGTTTTAACCCGTGCTGTGCTAATACTTCACCGACCGTATTGTCAAGGTTTACCGGTTTAAAAGCCACATATCCGTCAACAGATTCACTGAAGTGAGTCAGGCAGACGAAATACAGGTTTTTCGGATGATTTTCACCGCGGTCGAAATCGCGGAAATCTTCGTTGGTAAACGTGTTTGAAATCTGGATGGCGCGGTCCGGTCTGAAATTATAGAAAATCACAGAATCGCCGTCATGAATTTTCGCAACGGGTGCACCGTTTTCTTTTGTGATGACGGACGGAATGACGAATTCATCATGAATGCCGTTCGCATAAGAATCGTCGACTACATCCATCGCGCTGCGGTAAGACGGGCCTTCGCCGTAAGCCATTGCGCGGTACGCTTTTTCCACACGGTCCCAGCGTTTGTCGCGGTCCATGGAGTAGTAGCGTCCGGAAATGCTGGCGATTTCGCCGACACCGATTTCTTCGATCTGCTCATTCAGCTGCTGAATGTAAGTTTTCGCTGTTTGCGGACCTACATCGCGGCCGTCGAGGAAACCGTGAATATACACCTTCGTCAGTCCTTCACTTTTCGCAAGCTTCAGCAGCGCGAATAAATGATTGATATGACTGTGTACGCCTCCGTCAGAAAGAAGGCCGAACAGGTGCAGCGCTTTGTCGTTGTCTTTCGCGTTTTTGATGGCGTCAAGGAACGTTTGATTGCGTTCGAATTCGCCTTCGCGGATGGCAACGTTCACACGTGTTAAGCTTTGGTACACAATACGTCCTGCGCCGATATTCAAATGACCGACTTCAGAGTTCCCCATCTGTCCTTCAGGCAGTCCGACTGCTTCGCCTGATGCCGTCAGCGTCTGATGAGGGTATTGGTTCCAATAACGGTCGAAATTCGGTTTTTTCGCTTGTGCGACTGCGTTTCCGACTGTTTCATTGCGTAATCCGAACCCATCAAGAATGATGAGTGCAGCTGGTTTTTTACTCATATTGACCTTCCTCCAATAATTGAACGAATGACTGCGGTTCAAGGCTTGCGCCGCCGACCAAAGCACCGTCAATATCGGACTCTGCCATATATTCTTTAATATTTGCAGGTTTTACGCTGCCGCCGTATTGAATGCGGAGCTTGTCAGCAGTTTCCTGGCTGAAGCTTTCAGCAACGACTTTACGGATATGCGCGCAGACGTCGTTAGCATCTTTCGCTGTAGAAGATTTGCCTGTTCCGATTGCCCAGATTGGCTCGTACGCAATAACGGAAGCGGCAACTTGCTCTTCAGAAAGACCCGCAAGACCTTTTTTCACTTGATCGGCAACAAGATCATTTGTTTTTCCGGCTTCGCGCTCTTCAAGCGTTTCACCTACGCAAATGATCGGCACAATGCCGTGTTTGAAAGCGGCATGCGCTTTTTTGTTAACTGTTTCATCAGTTTCAGCGAACATTTCACGGCGCTCAGAGTGGCCGATGACGCAGTAATCCACGCCAAGGTCTTTCAGAGCGACCGGGCTGATTTCACCTGTGAACGCACCGTTTTCTTCAAAATGCATGTTTTGGGCGCCGACTTTCAGGTCAGTTCCTTTAACAGCAGAAGTCAGCTTTTCTAAGAAAAGAGCTGGTGCGCAAACAACGGCTTCCGCTTTGTCTGCTGCTGGAATGGAAGATTTCACTTCTTCAACGAAGCTGACAGCTTCGCCGAGTGTTTTGTTCATTTTCCAGTTACCGGCTATAATTGGTTTTCTCATCTGTTCCACTTCCTTATAGCAGTTTTTATTTATCGTTCAGCGCAGCTACACCTGGAAGCTCTTTGCCTTCCATGAATTCAAGGGATGCGCCGCCGCCTGTTGAGATATGGCTCATTTTGTCAGCAAGGCCGAATTTTTCAACGGCTGCCGCAGAGTCTCCTCCGCCGATGACAGAGTATGTATCGTTTGCCTCTGCCAATGCTTCAGCCACTGCTTTTGTGCCTTGAGCGAACAAGTCGATTTCGAATACGCCCATCGGTCCGTTCCATACGACAAGTTTGCTGTTTTTGATAACTTCAGCATACGTTTCGCGGGTTTTCGTTCCGATGTCGATCGCTTCTAAATCACTTGGGATCTCAGAGATCGGCACGATTTGAACGTTTGCATCGTTAGAGAAATCATCAGCAACGAGAACGTCTTCCGGCATATAGAATTTAACGCCTTTTTCTTTCGCGCGGTCCATGAATGATTTTGCAAGTTCGATTTTATCTTCTTCAAGAAGAGATTTACCGACTTCATAGCCAAGCGCTTTTACGAATGTGTAAGCAAGACCTCCGCCGATGATCAAGTTGTCCACTTTATCAAGCAGACTTTCGATTACGCCGATTTTGTCTTTTACTTTCGCGCCGCCGATGATTGCCGTAAACGGGCGCTCAGGATTTGTCACAGCTTTGCCGAGAACGTCAAGCTCTTTTTCCATCAGGAATCCTGCAACCGCCGGCAGATGCTCGGCAATTCCGGCTGTAGATGCGTGAGCACGGTGGGCAGCACCGAATGCGTCATTGACATATACATCCGCAAGCTCAGCAAATGCTTTAGCAAGCTCAGGATCGTTTTTCTCTTCACCAGGGTAGAAACGTACGTTTTCCAATACAAGAACGTCTCCGTCCTTCATATCAGAAATTTGTGCTTTTACAGCATCGCCGTAAGCTTCATCCGCTTTTTTCACTTCTTTGCCGAGCAGTTCGCCTAAGCGTGCAGCGACAGGAGTTAAACGAAGCTCCTCAACCACTTCGCCTTTCGGGCGGCCTAAGTGGCTCGCAAGAAGGACTTTCGCGCCTTGGTCTGCAAGGTGTTTGATTGTTGGAAGCGCAGCGCGGATACGAGTATCATCTGTTACTTCCCCGTCTTTCATTGGAACGTTAAAGTCAACGCGGCAGAATACGACTTTGCCTTTTACGTCGATGTCTTTTACTGTTTTTTTATTCATGCCTTAGGAGATCCTCCTTCAAAATGGTTTGCATAGCACGAAAAACGTGAAACGTGAAACCGCCTCATGATGCTTCCGCCGCGGGGCAGATTGCAGCTTCCGGGCACGGGGCAGATCGTCTTCTGAGCCAGGGCAGGCGGCTCAGAAAACGAAAGTGCCGCGGAAACTTCAAAACGCGGACGTTCTGCAGCAATCCGGCGCTTTCTGAAAGCCGGTTCTCATGGAAAAAGGGAAAGGGAGTCCGTCCCCTTCCCTTGTCCGCTTTCATTATAGCGTTTCTGTCCGAAAGAACCAAGTCCGGCCCTTTCCGGGAGCTATGAATTAAAGACCTTGTTTTGCGATGTAAGCTGCAAGGTCAACAACGCGGTTAGAGTAGCCGCTTTCGTTATCGTACCAAGAGATTACTTTTACCATGCTGCCTTCCATAACCATTGTAGAAAGAGCATCGATTGTAGAAGAGTTAGCATTGCCGTTGTAGTCTCCGGATACTAATGGCTCTTCGCTGTAGCCAAGGATTCCTTTAAGATCGCCTTCAGCCGCTTCTTTAAGAGCTGCGTTTACGTCTTCAGCCGTTACGTCTTTGTTAAGTTCAGCAACTAGGTCAACAAGAGAAACGTTTGGAGTCGGCACACGCATAGCTCCGCCGTTCAGTTTGCCTTTCAGTTCAGGAAGAACAAGGGAAACTGCTTTAGCAGCACCAGTTGATGTAGGAATGATGTTTTCAGCTGCTGCACGCGCACGACGGTAGTCTTTGTGCGGAAGATCAAGAATTTGCTGATCGTTTGTGTAAGAGTGAACAGTTGTCATCATACCGCGTTTGATGCCGAATTTGTCGTTAAGTACTTTTGCAAACGGCGCAAGGCAGTTTGTTGTGCAAGATGCGTTAGAGATAACATGGTGGTTAGCCGCATCGTATTTGTCTTCGTTAACACCCATAACGATTGTGATATCTTCTTCGTTAGCAGGTGCAGAGATGATAACTTTTTTCGCGCCTGCTTCTAAGTGTTTCGCAGCGTCTGCGCGTTTTGTGAAGAAACCAGTAGATTCAACTACGATTTCAACGCCTTGTTTGCCCCAGCTGAGTTTCGCAGGATCGCGCTCAGCAGAAACTTCGATTGTTTTGCCGTTAACAACAAGGTTGCTGCCGTCAACTTTAACTTCTGCATCTAATTTTCCGTGTACGGAATCATATTGTAAAAGATGAGCAAGCATGTTAGCGTCTGTTAAATCGTTAACCGCTACTACCTCAACTTCAGGATTGTTTAATGCTGCGCGGAATACGTTACGTCCAATACGACCAAAACCGTTAATACCGACTTTTACTGCCATGATTATTTCCTCCTTTAAATAAGTGAGAGATATTTATATTGAGGGACTGTTATCCCTTAATAACTTCTTTGCGGCTCCTTCGTCTGTGACGAGAACCGTGTTTCGCTGCTTTTTAAAATAAGCTTCGATTGCTTCTGCTTTTGATGATCCGCCCGCTACCGCGATAATGTCGGGAATGGCATCGAGGTCATCGAGCTGCATTCCGACTGAATGCACCTTGTGAACGACTTCTCCGTCCGCATTAAAGTAGTAGCCGAATGCCTCTGTCACCGCATGATTGTCATCTATTTTCTTCAAATCTTCCAAAGGCGTGTTTCTTCGCTCCGCCATTGTTCTAGCTTCGCCGATTCCGTGAACGAGCATACTCGCTGATTTAATCGTGTGAAGCACCTCTTTTACGGAAGGCTCTTCAATAATAGATGAGTAGGCGCCTTGTGACAGCTGCCCGGGAACGAACAAAAGCCGGTAAGTGCCTGAAGCCTTTTCCGCCATATGCGCGCATATGGTGTTCGCCTGGTTTTTCACATCTTCGCCTAAACCGCCTCTTGCGGGCACAAACAGGAGCTCGCGGTTTTTTGAATCCGGCGTCATCATATCGGCGACGGCTTCAATTGTCGTACCGCCGGTTACAGCGACGATATTTTTGCCTGAAAATCTCTTTTTCATACATGCAACGGCCGCTCTCCCTAATTCTTTTTTGACCCAAGGAGATTGGTCGCTGTCTCCGGAAACGATAATGGCGTCTTTCAGATTAAGCCGCTCTTTTAATGTCTTTTCCAGAAGCGTCAATCCTAAAACATCCTTCATCGTATCTTCCAGAATCGAAAGCAGTGAATAGCCCTCTTCCGTCATTGTCATGCCGTTTGTTTTAATATCGATGAGATTCTGTTCTTTCAAAAACTGAACCTCGCTTCTGAGAACGCGCTCGGTCAATCCGAGACTGGCTGCAAGACTTCTGCGGCCGATCGGTTCGGTAAGCCTGATATACTGCAAGATTTCAAATCTTTTCTGCATCACAAGCAAAAGATCAGGCAATAATTTTTTTTGAGCTTGTATTAACTGGTTCATGACTCAAACGTTCCTTCCTATTCATACTGGACAGAAAATGTCCCGCTATGACAAAAAACGTCCCATCATAGCCAAAAAAAATTATGTCTGCTTTCTTTAATTATTTTAACAGGATGACATTGTTAATTCAACTGTTAAAGGTCAATTCCTCGACATTCTTCGCAGGATTTACCAGTATCTCCTTGATACAGTCATTATATACAGAAACGGAATGAAGGTGACAGACAAAAGCCCGCCGGAGCGGACTTTTGTCGTGAAACGCTTTCATTTTATCCAGAGTTTTTCTATTTCTTCTAATGATTTATTTTTCGTCTCGGGGCAGATTGTCACGACAAACAAGAAACAGAGAATATTAATGACGGCGAATATCCAAAAGGTGTACGCGAGCCCTAACCCGCTGATCATCATCGGCACGAACTGGCCGATCGCCCAGTTGGCCCCCCATAAGAATATCGTCGCAATACCGGCGGCGCGTGCGCGGAGGTGGTTCGGAAAGATTTCCGAAATCATGATCCACGTAATCGGCCCGACTGATACACAGAAAGCGGCAACGAATCCCAATATGATGACAACTAAAGCCGGACCGCTCGCCAGCTGAAAATAAAAGGATGCCCCGATTAAGATCATGAACAGCGCCATAAAGGCAGATCCGACCCCCATCAGCTTTTTCCGGCCTACCTTATCGACTAAAAGAACCGCGATAATGGTGAAAATCACTTCAACGACACCGACGATGCATGTCGTGATAAACCCCGCATTCTGTCCGAAGCCCATCATTTTGAAAATTTCCGGCCCGTAATACGTAATTGCGTTCATGCCGATGACCTGATTGAATAAAGCCAGCAGAATCCCGATCACAAGCGCTTTTCTCAGCCCCGGCTTAAACAGCTGAGACAATGAACCCATTTTTTCTAATTGTAAAGACGTTTCGATTTGTTTGATTTCTTCTTTCGCGGTCTGCTCGCCGTTAATGCGCGTCAGCACGGCGAGGGCTTCATTCCGGCGCCCCGCTTTCGCAAGCCAGCGCGGACTTTCCGGCACGATAAGCAGCACGATAAAAAAGATGACGGACGGAATCATGCCGTAAGCGAGCATCCACCGCCAGCCGGTGTGCACCCCCCATTCATACGAGCCGGACTGCTGGACGGCGAGGTTAATAAAATAAGTGCCGGATATCCCTAATATCGTAAACAGCTGATACAGTGAAGACAGACTGCCGCGTATGGCCGGCGGAGCGGCCTCGGTAATATACGTGACAGAAAGCGAGGAGCCCATGCCGATTCCCAGACCACCGATGACTCTGGCGATCACTAAGGAAGACACACTTTGAGAAAGCGCAGAGACAACCGCTGACACCGCAAACAACAGCGCCGCTGCCATCAAAATCTTTCTCCGTCCGAAACGGTCACTCAAAAATCCGGAAATCCCTACGCCGAAAACACCGCCGATCATAATGCTCGAAATCACGAGCCCTTCCATAAAAGGACTTAAGCGGTACAAATCTTTCAAGAAACCGATGGCGCCGGAAATCACCGCCGTGTCATAACCGTACAAAAGCCCTCCCAGTCCGGCAGCGCATGAGATGAGAATGACAAACCACTTGGAATGCTGCCGAGTGACAGGTACATTTGAGCCAATTGGTGCCGGGTGATTCTTCATGAATTTTACCCTCCCGCGAATAATAGAATAAAAACGCTTACAAAAAAAGAGTGCGGCGCTTGATGTTGCTTTGTTTTCTTCATAATCGCCACATTTGTACGTACTTATAAAGAATTTTATCTAAAAATAAGGAAAATTAGTACGTACAAATAAAGAATAAGCAGTTTTTCATAATCTGTCAATTATTTTTACAGCTTGATGAAAGGGCTTACTATGTTATACTGGAATTTGTCCGTATACATTTTGGAGGAATTGATATGCTACCGAAATATGCTCAAGTAAAAGAAGAAATTTGTTCATGGCTGAATCAAGGAAAAATACAGCCGGACGAAAAGCTGCCTACGGAAAATGAGCTGATGCAGCAGTTCGGCGTCAGCCGCCATACCATCAGAAAGGCGATCGGAGATTTGGTCTCGCAGGGGCTGCTGTACAGCGTTCAGGGCGGAGGCACCTTTGTCGCTTCACGCACGGCGAAATCAGCCATGCATTCAAACAAAACGATCGGCGTCATTACAACGTACATATCAGACTATATTTTTCCGAGCATCATCAGGGGAATTGAATCTTATTTAAGCGAACAAGGCTATTCTATGCTGCTGACGAGCACCAACAACAATACAGAAAGTGAGCGGCGCGGCCTTGAAAACCTGCTGTCCAAAAATATAGACGGGCTGATTGTCGAGCCTACAAAAAGCGCGCTGCAGACGCCCAACATCGGCTACTATCTCAATCTGGAGAAAAACGGCATTCCGTTTGCCATGATTAACGCCTCTTATGCGGAGCTGACCGCACCAAGCTTTTCCGTCAATGATGTCAAAGGCGGCATGATGGCTTGTGAATACGTCATGTCCCTCGGCCACACGCACATTATGGGAATCTTTAAAGCGGATGACACGCAGGGCGTCAAACGGATGAACGGCTATCTGCAGGCGCATCGGGAGCGCGGGATTTTTCCGTCTCCGGACATGATCGTGACTTATACGACTGAGGAAAAAGAAACCGTGCTTCTCCAAAAAATTAAGCATACCCTTGAGCAAAACAGCGGGTCATATCCGACGGCCATTCTTTGCTACAATGACGAAATTGCGCTGAAGACGATTAATCTTCTCAGGGAATTCGGGTTAAAGGTACCTGATGACGTATCGGTCATGGGCTATGACGATTCACATTTCGCCCAGATTTCCGAGGTGAAGCTCACCTCTGTCAAGCATCCGAAATCCATTATGGGGAAAGCGGCGGCAAAATACGTCATCGACTGCTTAGAACATAAAAAGCCGAAGAAGGATGACGTCGTGTATGAACCGGAACTCGTCATCCGGAATTCAGTCAAGCGGATCGGCGAATAAAAAAAGCAATGTGCGCGGCACATTGCTTTTTTTGCTCAGCTGTTTTTTAATTCGGCGATGATTTCAAATGATCTCATTCTGTCGGCATGCTCAAAGCTTTCTGAATTCACCATGATTTCATCCGCCTGTGTTGTCCGGATGAAGCTTTCCAGCTTTTCCTTCACACGCTCCGGTCCCCCGACAATCGTTGAACTGAGCTGTTCATTGACCATCGCTTTTTCATACGGCGACCAGATTTGATCCATGTCTTCAACAGGAGGCTTCAGCTGGTTCGGCGTGCCGCGGACGAGGTCTAAAAATCTTTGATAATGCGATGTTGCCAGATGCTCCGCCTTTTCATCCGTATCGGCGGCAATGACGGTGACGCCGACCATCGCGTACGGTTGATCCAGTACGTCTGACGGACGGAAGGAGCTGCGGTACAGTTCAAGAGCGGGCACGGTATTTTTCGGTGAGAAGTGAGCCGCAAAGGCGAACGGAAGCCCGAGCTCTCCCGCAAGACGCGCGCTGAAGCCGCTTGAGCCCAAAAGCCAGATCGGCACGTCCAGCCCTTCGCCCGGAATGGCGCGGACTTGATTGCGCACATTGCCTGACGGTTTGAAGTAATTTCTCAATTCTTCAAGCTGCTCCGGAAAATCTTCCCCGCTGTTTATGTTTCTTCGTAAAGCTCTCGCCGTTAATTGGTCTGTTCCCGGCGCGCGTCCGAGCCCCAGATCAATCCGCCCCGGATATAACGTTTCAAGGGTTCCGAATTGCTCCGCGATCACAAGTGAAGAATGATTCGGCAGCATAATACCCCCAGAACCGACGCGGATTTTTTTCGTGCCGCCGGCGATGTGGCCGATCAGCACCGCCGTTGCCGAGCTGGCGACGCCTTCTATATTATGATGCTCCGCAAGCCAATAGCGGTTATAGCCCCACTCCTCGGCGCGGCGCGCTAAATCCATGCTGTTGCGGAACGATTCAGCAACCGTTCCCCCCTGTACGACCGGCGATAAATTCAATACGGAAAACGCAGTATCTTTCAATGTATGTTCAGCCATCGTTTTCTCCTTTATGGTTTAGTGTAAGCAGATCTTAAACAAGGTCTCTACCACACACCTTACCACAGCTTTTCTCGTGAGTTAAACAATTTGATTCGATGATCTTCGAACAATCAGTCAGCGGTCGTCACTAGTGAACTCTGTATGAATGAATCTATTACATTCAGATATGATGAGCTTTTCATCCTATAAAAGTGAAAATCTATCGTTGAATGAACAAACCCAATAATGTTAAGATATGTATGATATTGAATAGGAAGGAAGTCATTGTCTATATGCGTAAAAAAATCTTAATGGCACTCACAACAGCTTTACTGGCAGCAATCTTCTTTACAGGAAACACTGATAAGGCATACGCTGCAGACTTTTACTCCGGCACTCAGCAGCATTTAAATGTAAGCGGATTTACCGATGCCTCCTACTACACTAAAAAAGCGAAAAGTGTCGATTTTACTCTCAGTACAGCGTATCCGTCAGATCGAACTTTTAAAGGAAACCTATACTTACAGCGAAAGTCCGGAAAGAAATGGACGACTTGTAAAAAAACAACCTTTTCCTTCTCAGTAAGGGTGACTAAGTCATTCTCTTTAAAAGGATGCAAGACAGGTTATTATCGTGTCAAAGCTACGTTCAGCGGTTCAAAACTTGTCAATACGACAAACTCTTTTAAAATTAACCGATAAGATTCAGGGCCCTATGATGATTAGGGTCTTTTTTTATTCGTTCTTTGTGAGTTCCTGTGCGATTTGAATAAAAAGTTTTGCCGCCAATGAAGCCTCCTTTATAGAAGGAACGGCAAGCAGAACATCACGGTACACCGCCTGATTGAGTTCCCTTGTCACGACATTTTCCGGCAGCGATATTCCCGACATAGACATTTGTGATAATATCGCAATTCCCAGTCCCTCTTTGATCATGCTGATGGACGTATTGACGTTGTAAACAGTGAATGCGGCAGTCAGCACAGATCCTGCCTCCTTAAACATATCAATAAACGGTGATTCGTATCCTCCGTCACAGATGATCATCGGCTGGCGGTCAAGATCTTTCAGAGTGATTGACTCACAGCTGCAAAGCGGGTGATCATTTCTAAGCACGACGGCCATTTTATCTTTTTTCAGCGGCAGATATTCCATGTCTTCCGTAGGAAAAAGAGTGATCCCCACATCTATTACCCGGGAGCGGAGCCATTCCTTTACTTCGTTAACCGTTCCTTCATGAAGCACCAACTCAAGCTTCGGATACCGTTTTTTAAACACGCTGATCAGCTTTGGAATGAAATAAGCGGAAGCGGCCGGAAATGTGCCGATGTGAATCGTTCCCTGTTCAAGCCCTCTTTCCGCGGCCGCCAGCTGCTCGGCTTTTTCTATGCCTTTGAGCACCTCTCTGATATGGACGAGAATTTTTCCGCCCGTGTCCGTGAGCCTTACGCCGTTGCGGCGCTCGCGGACGATCAGCTTGATGCCGAGCTCTGACTCAAGCGCAGAGATGGCATGGCTGACGGCGGGCTGCGTCATATTCAGCGCTTGCCCCGCTTTTGTAAAGCTTCCCGTTTCAGCGATTTGAACAAAAACCCGCAGTTGTGTAATCGTCATAACGTTTTACTTATGCTCCTTATAAAAAAGATTCATTTTATTTATCTTACTGATTACCGTATCATATGATGGAATTGTTCTACAAGGAGTGAACGACGTGAAACAGCTTTCGAAAATACAGACGGCTCTTATGCTGGCGTTTCTAGTCACGGTATGGGGAATTAACTGGCCGCTGACAAAGGCCGCGCTTGCCTATTCGCCGCCTCTTCTGTTTGCCGGAATCCGCACGCTGATCGGCGGACTTCTATTATTAATGGTGGCGCTGCCCCGTTTTAAAAAGCTGCGTTTTAAAGAAACGTGGCCGATCTATCTTATTTCTGCCATTTTAAATATTACTTTATTTTACGGCCTGCAAACGGTCGGCTTGAATTACCTGCCTGCCGGCTTATTTTCAGCCATCGTGTTTTTCCAGCCGGTATTAATGGGCGTTTTTTCTTGGCTGTGGCTCGGGGAATCGATGTATCCTTTAAAAATAGCCGGTCTTATTCTGGGCTTTGCCGGTGTCGCCGTCATCAGCGCAGCCGGTTTCGGGGGCCATATTTCCATCGCCGGCATTCTTTTGGCCTTAGGCTCTGCGGTCAGCTGGGCGCTCGGCACGGTATATGTGAAAAGAACGGGCGGACGCGCGGATTCTATCTGGATGGTCGCTCTTCAGCTTCTGATCGGCGGCGTGCTGCTTGTCAGCTCCGGCCATTTTTCAGAAAGCTTTTCAGCGATTCAATGGAAAGCTCCGTTCATTCTCAGCCTTCTGTTCATTTCAGTTTTTGTTATCGCGCTCGGCTGGCTCGCCTTTTTTACGCTTGTCGGTTCAGGGGAAGCAAGCAAGGTCGCCTCTTACACCTTCCTGATCCCGCTCATATCCATTATCGTCAGCTCGATATTCCTGCATGAGCCGCTGACCGTCAGCCTTTTAGCCGGACTGCTTCTGATCGTCACAAGCATTTGTTTTGTGAATATAACACCGAAGAAACTGAAATCACCTGCTCTGGCCGCAGAAAAAAAGGCCGTTCATTAAAAAAACTCTTGCCGCGGGGCAAGAGTTTTTTTATTTATTGACGTCTTCCTTTTACGAGATACGCAGCCGTAATGAGGAGATAGATGGCCGCAGTGATGCATGTAATGACGATGGATGTCGTCGCAATTACGCCGACCAAGATGGCCAAAAGCGCAAGCACCGCGAACCATGTCGTGTACGGGAACCATTTGACGTAATAAGCCGGCTGTTCTGTTGAATGTTTTCTTGATTTCAAATGGGCGAATCCGATAATCAGCCAGATGAACAGCACGGTATAGCCGAGGGAACCCATCAAATAATTAAACGTCTGGCTTCCTGCGAATAATGAAATCAGAACGCCTACATATAAAAATGACGTACAAGTCAGAATCGCATAAACGGGAACCTTTTTCTTCGACAGTTTTGAAAAGATTTTCGGCACCCGGCCGTCAGAAGCCTGCGTAAACAAGACGCGGGATGATCCGTACAGTCCCGAGTTCATAGACGAGATAATCGCAAGAAGAATGACGGCATTCATAATATGGTCGGCACCCGGAATCCCGATCATCTTAAATACTATGACAAACGGGCTTTCCGGAACGCTGTTGACTTGATTCCAAGGAATCAGGCTGACGATGATGAAAAACGGCAGCAAGTAAAAAGCGACAATCCGCGTTAACGTGCTTCGGACAGCTTTCGGGATCACCTTTTCGGGGTTTTTTGTCTCCGCCAGCGTGACGCCGATGATTTCCGTTCCGCCGTATGAGTAGATCACGACGAGCATCGCCGTAATGACGCCCCCCGCTCCATGCGGGAAAAACCCTCCGTGATCCGTTAAATGAGACAGCCCCGGCGCCGTGTGATTGCCGAATGAGAAAAATAATAGCAGAATCCCGCATAAAATAAAGATGACAATCACTGTAATTTTAATGAGCGCGAGCCAGTACTCCGTCTCGGCAAACAGTTTCACAGAAAGCATGTTTACGACCGTCACCACAATGGAAATGATCAAAGCCAATATCCATATCGGACATTCCGGCAGCCAATATTGAATGAAAATGGCGGCTACGACCGCCTCCGCGGCAATATTGAGCACCCACATTTTCCAATAGATCCAGTCTAAAAAGTATGCTGCGTACGACCCGAGAGACTGCTGAACCAAATCACGGAACGTCCTTGCATGTTTGTTTCTGACTGCCATTTCGGCCAGCCCCTGCATAATAAACAGCAGAATGATTCCGCCGAGGAGGTAGGCCAATAACACGGATGGCCCCGCTTCATCAATCGCCGTGCTGCTGCCTTTAAAGAGCCCGGCCCCGATTGCGCCTCCAAGCGCCATCATCATAATGTGTCTGGACGACATCGTCCGTTTTAACGTTTGCTTGTCCTTTTCCATCTATCACACGCCCTCTCGCAAAAAGTGTTCATCACATAAAAAAGCACGCCGCCTCTTTGGGAAAAGAGACGGCGTGCCTCAGGCAGCCGCGGTACCACTCTTGTTGATCCCGAATGTCCGGAATCCAGCTTAAAAACCTTTTAACGAAGGTCAGCCGTTAGGACATAGGGAATATTCCGACAATTCCGTTCCGCCCTGCCACTTCCGGGCGAGTTCAAAGAACAATCAGTCCGCGTTGCACCAACCCGCGGCTCTCTTTTTCTGACTGGATTCTTTTACTGCTCCCGTTCACAGTGTTTTATGTTAAATGAATCTCTTGAGTTTTTATTTTCTGAATATAGTAACATAATATACAGTCTTCTATTTTCAAAGTCAATACTAATTTTTGCCGCCTATTGTCCTTCCCTGTCATTCGAAAGTCTAAGCTGAAATCCGGACACAAGGCTTTGCTTTCCGGGCGCCGCGCTTTCCGCTTTCACCTTTGTGTTTGCGTATAAAAACAGCGCAAGCGCAATGCCGAATGATATGACGAGAATCCATGCTTTTTTCATCCAGATGCCTCCTCACTTTCTATCATCGGCGGCTTTTTCTCTTTTTTTTATACGCCAAATTAAAAAAACAATTTTAAAATTCTGTTTTCCTTATATTAAAACTTGCTTTATCATAAAAGTATGCGTTTACATTCGAGTAGGGAGGTTATAGCATGACCCCTGTGAATTCAAGCAGCATCGGGAAGATTCAGGCGGCCAGCAAAGGTTTGTCGCCAAAATTGAGAGCGATTGCAGACCATATCGTGAAGGAACCGAAAGACGTGATTCACCTTTCCATCATTCAGCTGGCGGAAAAAACGAAAAGCTCTGAAGCGACGATTTTCAGGCTGTGCAAACGGCTCGGTTTTTCCGGCTATCAGGATTTAAAAATCGCGCTTGCTCAGGAGATCGTTCAGGAGCCGGTGCAGCACATTCATGAAGAAATGAGCCCCGACGACGATATCGAAGTCGTCATCCAGAAAGTTTTCCGCACAAACATTTCCGGTCTGACCGATACCTTTCATTTATTAGATCCGGCCGACGTTGAAAAAGCGGTAGAAATGATCCACCGCGCAGACAGAATCGAATTTTACGGAAACGGCGGTTCCGGGCTGATCGCCACAGACGCGTATCATAAATTTATGCGTACGGGTATAAATTGCATCGCGCACACGGATTCTCACTTTCAGGCGATGTCAGCGGGTCTTCTCGGTCCCGATAGCGCAGTCATCGGCATTTCTCATTCGGGAAGCAACAAGGACGTGCTCGACGCGGTGAAAACGGCCAAATCGCTCGGCGCCGGCACGATCGGCATTACAAGCTACCAAAAGTCGCCGCTCACCCAGATTTCCGACGTGGTGCTGTATACGTCAACAAGGGAGACGGCTTTCAGAACGGAAGCAATGTCCGCAAGGCTTGCCCAGCTGTCGGTCATTGATACACTGTATTTCGCCACGGCCCGGCTGCGGCAGGAGAAAACGCTCGCCAACTTGCAGCAAATCAGAAAAATGATCGCGCACAAACGTTTGTAATATTTATTTTTCAAAAGAGAGAATGCCGATACAGCGGGAATTGAGGCAATTTTATGAAAAAAAATTTCTTCTTCATCGTTGATTTATAAAAAAATTATTCCTATAATTGACTTTGTAAGGGCATACATTATCAATCTATCTTATTATTCAATCAGATTAGGCGGGATATATTATGAAGGAAACCCAAGCTGTTATCGGTCTGGATATCGGCACGACCAGTACGAAAGCCGTTCTGTTCGGACCGAGAGGCAAAGTGTTAGCCAAGCATTCGGTTCACTATGATTTAATACAGCCAAAGCCGGCATGGGCCGAGCAGGATCCTGAGCACATTTTGGAAGCGGTTATCGGAAGCATCAGGGGCGCCGTCACAAAGGCGGGACTGAGCCCTAACAATCTGCTTGCAATCGGCATCAGCACCGCCATGCACTCATTGATAGCTGTCGATCAAAACGGCGGCCTGCTGACCAAAAGCATCATTTGGGCGGACAACCGCAGCGCCGAGCAATCAAAACGGATTTTAAAAGAGATGAACGGTTTTGATATTTATAAAAGAACGGGTACGCCGATTCACCCGATGTCTCCGCTTTCCAAAATTGTGTGGATGAAAGAACAGGACAAGGAGACATTCGCGAAAACCGCCAAATTCATCAGTATTAAAGAATATATTCTGCACGAGTTTTTCGGAACTTATGTCGTCGATTATTCGATCGCTTCGGCAACGGGGCTGTTCCGTTTAGATACGCTTTCCTGGGATGAAGAAGCGCTCCGGATTGCCGGAATCCGGGAAGATCAGCTGTCGGACATCGTGCCGACCACTCATCAGCTGCGCGGCCTTGCGCCGGAAATCGCTGCACGGATGGGCATTCATGCGGATACACCGTTTATTATCGGCGCAAATGACGGCGTGCTCGCCAACCTTGGAGTCGGCGCGATCGGCAAAGGCGAAGTGGCCGTTACGATCGGAACAAGCGGAGCCGTGCGTTCGGTGACGGATACGCCGATTACGGATGAAAAAGCGCGGACATTCTGTTACGCGCTGACTGACAAGCATTGGGTCATCGGAGGCCCGACGAATAACGGAGGCATTATGCTGCGCTGGCTTCGAGACGAATTCGCTTCTCCGGAAGTCGAAACGGCGAAGCGGCTCGGCATTGATCCGTACGATTTAATGATTGATATCGCTGATAAAGTGCCCGCAGGCTCTGAGGGATTGTTGTTTCTGCCGTTTTTATCAGGGGAGCGCGCGCCGTTTTGGAATCCGAATGCCCGCGGAACGTTTTTCGGCATCAGCCTCCGCCATAAACGGGAGCATTTTATCAGAGCGGTGCTGGAAGGCGTCATCATGAGCGTCTTTTCAATCGGTGTCGCACTGAGAGATTTGGCGGGCCCTGCAAAAGACGTGCGGGCTTCGGGAGGATTTGCGAGATCGCCGCTGTGGAGGCAGATTTTGTCCGATACGATGGGACGGGAAGTCCTCGTTCCGGAAAGTTACGAAGCCTCGGCGCTCGGAGCGGCCGTCCTCGCTTTGCACAGCCTTGGCGAAATGGAACGGATCGAGGATGTTCAGGACTGGATCAGAATTTCTCACCGCCATGAACCGAACGTCAAAAACAGCGAAACATATATTGAGCTGTTTTACTTATACGAGCGGCTGTATGACAAGCTCAAAGATGAATTTGACGTCATCAGTGAATTTCAGCTCAAACAAAGCCGTTAATTCTTCTTTGAAAGGGTGAAAAGGTCATGTTACTGTTTATTGTCATTGCCGCTATTATCGTTTTACTCTTATTGATTACGGTCGCTAAATTAAATCCGTTTATCAGTCTGCTGATTACATCCATCCTTGTCGGTTTCGCAACGGGCATGAATCTGCCGGACATTATCGCTTCGATGAAAACCGGGCTCGGCAATACGCTGTCGCTGCTTGCGATCGTGCTGGCCCTCGGTACGATGCTCGGAAAAATGATGGCTGAATCAGGCGGTGCGGAGCGGATCGCCCACACCCTGATCGGCCGCTTCGGCAAAAAGAAAGTGCATTGGGCGATGATGGCCGTCGCTTTTATCGTCGGCATCCCGGTCTTTTTCCAGGTCGGCTTCGTCCTGCTCGTGCCGCTTTTGTTTACGATTGCAATTGAAACCGGGGTTTCATTAGTGACGATCGGGATTCCGCTCCTTGCGGGACTTTCCGTCGTGCACGGATTGGTTCCGCCCCACCCGGCGGCGATGGCGGCTGTCGGCATTTATCACGCCAATGTCGGAAAAACGATTTTGTTTTCTTTAATCGTCGGCATTCCGACTGCCATCATCGCAGGGCCGCTTTACGGAAAATGGATTGGTAAGCGCATTCATAAACCCGTTCCCGAACTGTTGAAAAAACAATTTATTGAACGGAATGAAAAACGCAAGCTTCCGGGATTCGCAAATACATTGTTTACGATATTGGTACCGGTGATCCTGATGCTTATGGCAACGCTTGCCGAAATTGCGCTTCCGGAAAAAAGCACGCTCTATGAAACTTTTAAATTTATCGGCGACCCTGTCACGGCGCTTTTGATCGCCACGGTTTACTCCTTTTTCAGCCTTGGTTTTTATCAGGGCTTTGACAGAGAAAGCATTTTAAAATTCAGCAATGACTGTCTGGGACCGATTGCTTCCATTCTGCTTGTGATCGGAGCCGGCGGCGCTTTTAACAACGTCCTGATTGATTCAGGCGTCGGCACGTATATCGCTGACATGGCGAAACACTCAAGCTTCTCTCCCGTTCTTTTAAGCTGGACGATCGCGGCGGTCATCCGTGTCGCCACAGGTTCAGCGACTGTCGCCATGATGACGGCGGCCGGCATTGTTGCACCGATTGCATCTGTCATGCCGGGCGTCAGCAGCGAGCTTCTCGTTTTGGCAACGGGAGCGGGCTCTTTGATTCTGTCACATGTCAATGACTCCGGTTTCTGGCTCATTAAAGAGTATTTCGGAATGACAGTAAAAGAAACATTCCTGACATGGACGGCGATGGAAACGATTATTTCTGTCAGTGCGATCTGTTTTATCATGATCATTAACGCGTTTATATAAAAACAAACCCCGGCCGCAAACCGGGGTTTGTTTTTTTTATCGGTCATTCACAAGGATATAAGCGGCTTTAACGGGTCCGTGGACGCCGACAACCAAATCCATTTCGATATCGGCCGAGTTGCTCGGTCCAGTAATATAGTTGATGCAGGAAGGAACGGTGACGCCGTCTCTGATCTGCTGTTTCAGTATATCGCTGGCCTGTGTCATTCTCGGCACAATGGAAGATTTCGGGATGATTGCGATATAGGTGGTCGGAAGCAGGCTGACAGAACGGCCTGCATGCTCTGACGCATACAAAACGACGGTGGCTGATTCCGCAAGGGTGATCTCGCTGAATGTGATGCCCACATTCGCTTGTTCCGCTTTTTCAATATTTTTCGCTCCTTGTTCCGCGTCCCATTCCCAAACGGGAATCCCTTCATCCGGCCACTCTTCTGTCATAAGGGTCTGCAAGCCGTAAGTTTCAAACCGGCTGTCCTTCGGAATGATGACAGGCCCTCCTTCAAAGCGGTTCACCTGCGTGCGCAAAGCGTCGTAAAGCCCGGCTCCATCCGTTTCGATCAGTTCGGTATGAATGTTGACGCAGTGGTCTTTCAGCATCGTGACAAGATCGTCTTCCGTACAGTCCGCATGCGTTTGATATTGTGGCTGATACTTCCATTCAGGCAGGGACACGTCTGATTTCCTGCGCTCTCTGCCCAGACTTTCGGCGATCCGGTTTAAAAAGGATTCCTGATGTGTAACCGTCCCTTTCATCATCATTCTTCCCCCTTTTGTTTTTCCCGGTCTTTAAACCAATCTCTGAATCTCGATTTATGCGGCGCCGGGAAATCCCGTATTGCCGTCCATTCTTTTAACGGCCCCGGCCCTTTTGATATTTTGTCATCTTCCGTAAACGGCGTCATGGCGGCAGGCACCCATTTCGATCCCATTTTATAAAGGGACGGGGATGACGAGCCGAGCCCGAAGGCTTTCATCGCCAGCTTTTCGCTGATCGGCGCTTTGCCCTCTTTTTCCACGATGTTCTGCCGATGCTTGAGCAGCAGCTCGTGCAGCGGAATTTTAACGGGACACGCTTCCGTACAGGCCGCGCATAAGGAAGATGCGTACGGGAGCTCCTTGTATTCGTCATATCCGCCGAGAAGAGGCGATAAGACGGCGCCGATCGGACCCGAATAGATGGACCCGTACGAGTGTCCGCCGACATGCCGGTACACGGGACAGACGTTGATGCAGGCGGCGCAGCGGATACATTGCAGCACCGATTGGAATTCCGTGCCGAGTATGCGGGAACGCCCGTTGTCCACAACCACGAGGTGGAATTCCTCAGGCCCGTCAGCTTCTCCTTGCTGACGAGGTCCCGTCAGCGCCGTAATGTAACTTGTAAGCCGCTGGCCGACGGCGCTTCTCGTCAGCATGCTGACAAGCACTTCAAACTCAGAAAATGACGGAACGATCCGCTCCATTCCCATCACGGTGATCTGCGTCTTCGGCAGCGCGGACACAAGGCGGCCGTTTCCTTCGTTCGTCACGAGACTGACCGATCCGGTATCCGCAATTGCAAAGTTGCAGCCTGTAATGCCGACATCCGCTTCGAGAAATTTTTTCCTGAGAACGCTGCGCGCGTGCATGACGAGCTCTTCCGGTTTTTCCGTCTGCTTGTATTCGAGTCTCTCTTTAAACACGTCACGGATCTGCTCTTTGTTTTTGTGAAGAGCGGGAGCAACGATATGTGACGGCGGATCGTGATCGTCAATCTGGAGAATATATTCGCCGAGATCCGTTTCTGTGACTTCACAGCCCTCTTCCTCAAGCACTTCGTTCATATTGATTTCTTCTGTCACCATGGATTTGGATTTTACGATTTTTTTGGCGTTTTTCTGCCGGATGACATCGCGGATATAGGAGGACGCTTCTTCCGCCGTTTCGGCGAAAAAGACATGTCCGCCTCTGTTGGCGACGTTTTCGGCGAGCTGTTCCAAATAGAAATCAAGATTGTCCAGCACATGCTGTCTGATTTCTTCCGCATGGGAACGCCAATCCTCCCAGTTTCCCAATTCCTCGGCCGCCTGAAGCCTTCTTGTCCTGAGCCGTTCCTGCGCTCCGGAGACGGCTCCTCTCATAAACTCATTATCTATTCCTTCTGATACCCGCTCTTTAAAAGCGGCGGTACCGATTTTCATCGCCATGATTTTCCCCCCTTGTTGTTTCTCGTGTTATCTGCTGTTCAGCACTTCGGCGATGTGCATGACTCTGACGTTTTTATCCTTACGGTCAAGACGCCCTCCGATATTCATCAGACATCCGCAATCCGCCCCGATCAGCACCTCGGCCTCCGTGTCTTCCACGCAGGCGACCTTCTCATCCACCATTTGTTCAGAGATTTGCGCCATTTTCACAGAAAACGTTCCTCCGAATCCGCAGCATTGGTGCTTTCCGGGAAGCGCGGTCAGCTCGAGCCCCTTGACATGGCGCAAAAGCTTCATCGGCTCCTCCGACACGCCGAGCAGCCTCGTCATGTGGCACGATGTATGGACTGTCGCTTTTTTATGCAGCACCGCCCCGACATCCTCCACCCCGAGAACGTTGACGATAAAATCTGTTAACTCATATGTTTTGTCCGCAAGCTGCTGCGCTTTTGCCGCCCACTTCGGATCGTCCTGAAACAGATGCGGATATTCACGGAACATCGTCGTACAGGAACCTGACGGACTGACGACGTACTCCGCTTCTTCAAACGCGGCAATCATCCGCTTCATCGCTTTTTTCGCATCCGTCACATACCCGCTGTTGTATGCGGGCTGCCCGCAGCAGATCTGTCCCTCGGGAAAATCCACCTCACACCCGAGCCGTTCCAGCACCTCAACCGTCGCCTTTCCGACATTGGTCTGGAACATATCCACAAGGCACGTGACAAATAATGAGACTTTCATGATGAACCCCTCTTTCATCCTCAATATGTGATCCGGTCATCTGATGACCTGTTTTTAGGAAAGCTCTATGAATATCCTACACTATTCTGAATATGGATTGGAAGGTTTTTCTGAAAAATCCTTTCGTCCGATGCGCTGAAGGGGACAAAAAAAGAGAAGCCCGAAAGCTCCTCAAGCTGCTCTACATCCCGTTTTCCAGCAGGCGTCCCAGTTTTTGCACACCCTCTTTTATCGCGGCTTTACCGGCATAACTGAACGACAGGCGAAGATATTCCGCACCGTCTTCATGATGCAGAAAAAAATATTTACCGGGTACATAGGAAACGCCGTGAGAAAGAGCCCTCGCCAGCAATGCGGATGTATCCGCTCCAGGCGCTTTCACCCATACAAAGTAACCGCCTTCAGGCACGTGCCAGGATGCGGATTTCGGAAGATATCGCTCTGATGCGGCGAGCAAAACGTCACGTTTGCTTTGATATGCTTCCCGCAAGGCGGCGAGCCGTTTTTCAACATTCGTTTGTTCCAGATAGACGGCGGTCACCGCTTGGGAAAACGGGTGGCCTAAGTCTTTTTTTAACCATGACAATGCCGTGATGAATGCGGCGTCCCCTGCAATCCAGCCGATCCTCATACCCGGGGCGATGACTTTTGATAATGAACCGGCGTACAGCACCCGGCCGTTTTGATCCATGGCTTTTAAGGGCGGCGGAATATCGGTGAATCCGAGCTCGCCGTATGCATCATCCTCCAAGATGAGAAAATCATATGTTTCGGCAAGCTGAAGCAGGCGTGTTCTCCGCTTCGCTGACATTACGGTTCCCGCAGGATTCTGAAAAGCGGGTATCGTGTAGAGAAGACGGGGAAGCAGAAGCCCTTTTCGTTTTCTTTCCTCAAGCATGAACGCTAATGTTTCTGTTTGCAGGCCCTCTTGATCTGTCGGAATGCTCATGATATGTGGTGTATAATTTTTAAAAATCTCGAGCGCTTCCATGTAGACCGGCGCTTCAACGGCAGCGGCGGTTTGTTCATCGAGGAAAACCCGTGCAGCCAGATCTATCGCCTGACAGGCGCCTGACGTCACGATCAGCTCATCGTCCCGGCAGTGAATGCCGCGGATGGCTAACCGTTCTTGAATCTGCTTTTTTAAAACGGCCGTCCTCGGGCTTCCCATATAATGCAGCGGCAGATCGCGCTCCTCATCCAGAAGGCGGGCGGCGGCTTCTTTCAGCTCCTTATCAGGAACGAGTGCGGGATCGGGATAGCCGGAATGCAGGGGGATGCACGCTTTCGGAACTGCCGGCATCCATTCCCCGGGAGGATCGTTTGTCAGAGCTTTCTTTACATGGTCAGAAAAAAAAGATTCGGCCTGCATGTGATATTATCCCCTTTCACAAGTCAGCTTCTATACATTTTCTTCAAAATAAGCCCCCAGCACTTCTTCCACATTCGTCAAGTGCGCGGTCATCGCCGTTTCCGCTTCATCCGCGTCTCCGGCGGCGACGGCGCTGTAAATGCGTTCATGCTCTTCATACAATCGCTGCACGCTCGTTCGTTTAGAAAACAGCCAAATTTTTCTCGTTTCTCTCATCGTTTCCAAAAGAAGCGCGGAGACATGATTCATGAGATGCTTGAGTAGCCCGTTTTGTGATGCTTCCGCCAGCGCCATGTGAAAGGAGAAATCTGCTTTTTCGCCCAATTCTTCGTCTCCGTCAATGTCTTTCATCTCCATGAGAGCTTGGCGGATTTTTTGTAAATCGTCTTCGGTGCGTTTTTGAGCGGCCATGGCGGCGACGCCGAGTTCAAGCAGCTTTCTGACTTCGAGCAGCTGTTTGACATCCTCTTTTTTCATCAAGAGGGCGGAAGAAAGCGGCTGGGAAACATGAGACGGCTCAAATTCTCTTATGTATGTGCCTTCTCCCTGCTTCATGTCGACGAGCCCCATCGCTTTCAAAGCCGACAGCGCTTCTCTGACCGCCGAGCGGCTGACCTGAAAACTCTCAGAAAGCGCCTGAACGGAATCAAGCTTTTCACCCGGCTTAAGCTCGCCCGCTTTTATCTTCTCCAGCAATGCGTCAGCGACTTCCTCGTAGATTTTTTTCGTTTTAATTTGTTTATATTTCAACGCGATCACCCCGTCACTTGTGAATCTTGATGTTTATCGTCTATTATACTTCTTTTTTTGTATTGCCGACAGGTTCAGACAATTTGTTCAAGAAAAGTATTGTACTTTCAAAACTTTCAAAATATAATGCTAATTAACCCGGTCATCAGATGACCTTATCATAAAAAGTAATCGCTTACATGACATAAGGAGGGGTTTTTTAGGGATGCAATGGACACAGGGGTACGCTCCTTTAGGGGGAAATTTGCTTTTATCGGCAGCTTGCGCGCTCGTGCCGATTATCTTCTTTTTTTGGGCGCTTGCGGTGAAACGGATGAAGGGGTACATCGCGGGGCTTTTAACATTAGCCGTTTCACTTTTAATCGCTGTATTTGTTTACGGCATGCCGGCGGAAAAAGCGGTGATGTCTGCTTCTCAGGGAGCGGTGTACGGGCTGCTTCCGATCGGCTGGATTATCGTCACATCAGTCTTTCTGTATAAAATCACCGTGAAAACGGGACAGTTTGAGATTATCCGGAGTTCGGTGCTGTCAATTACAGATGACCGGCGTTTGCAGGCGCTGCTCATCGCCTTTTCATTCGGGGCGTTTTTAGAAGGCGCCGCCGGTTTCGGCGCACCCGTCGCGATCTCGGCCGCTTTGCTCGTCGGACTTGGTTTTCAGCCGCTGTATGCGGCGGGAATTTGCCTGATTGCCAATACGGCGCCCGTTGCCTTCGGCGCGATCGGCATTCCGATTACCGCCGTCGAAGGTCCGACCGGGATACCGGCAATGGAAATTTCTCAAATGGTCGGCCGGCAGCTTCCGTTTTTATCCGTCTTTATTCCGCTGTACTTAATCATTTTGATGAGCGGGTTTAAAAAGGCTTTTGAGATATGGCCGGCCATTCTTGTTTCCGGCGTCTCCTTTGCAGCCGTGCAGTACGCAAGCTCGAATTTTTTAGGGCCTGAGCTTCCGGATGTGCTGTCGGCGCTTGTTTCCATGGCTGCGCTCGCTGTGTTTTTGAAATTTTGGAAACCGAAAACGGCCTTTCGTTTCGCGGCAGAACGGGAATCAGCAGCGGCCGCTGACCGGGCGCCGATCAAGTACGGGGGCGCCGCGGTGTTTAAAGCGTGGTCTCCTTTCCTTCTTCTGACGGCCATGATATCCGTCTGGGGGATTCCCGGCGTGAAGGCTGCATTAACCGGTCATTACGAAGGAACGTCAATGTGGCTTTCCTGGCTGAATGCAGCCGGGCGTGCATTGACCTTCACGCCTCCCGTCCCATTTGTAAATCAGCAGATTCTTCAGGCGGACGGCACGCCGATTGAAGCCGTGTACAAACTTGAGCTTTTCGGTTCAGCAGGGACGGCGATTCTGATTGCCGCCGTCATCTCCAAGTTCGCCCTCGGCATGTCGTGGAAGACTTGGGGCGAAGCGTTTATAGAAACGGTGAAAGAATTAACGCTTCCGGTCGTGACCATTGTTTCTGTTGTCGGCTTTGCTTATGTGACGAATGCTTCCGGCATGAGCACGACACTCGGTCTTGCGCTTGCCATGACGGGCGCGATGTTTACCTTTTTTTCGCCGGTGCTCGGCTGGCTCGGCGTATTTATTACCGGCTCTGATACGTCGGCCAACCTATTGTTCGGCGGATTGCAAAAGGTGACGGCGCTCTCTGTCGGGATGGACCCGGTTCTCTCCGTCGCCGCCAATTCATCAGGCGGTGTCACCGGAAAAATGATTTCTCCGCAATCCATTGCGGTTGCCTGTGCCGCTGTCGGTCTGGCGGGCAAGGAAGCCGACCTTTTCCGCTTTACGATTAAGCACAGTCTGTTTTTGCTTCTGCTCGTCTGCCTCATTACATTTTTACAGCATCATCTGTTTTCATGGATGATCCCGTAACACGGAGAACCTCCCCGGGGTTTGGCTCGGGGAGGTTTCAGCTGTACCGTTTTCTCGCCGATGACGGCGGAATATTTAATTGGTCACGGTATTTGGCGACGGTGCGCCTTGAGATTCGGATGTCATATTGTTCATGCAGCAGATCGGCAAGCTTTTGGTCTGAATAAGGTTTCTTTTTATCTTCTTTACCGACCAATGCCTCCAGATGCGCTTTTACGGCATAATTGGAGGCGCCGCCGTCCCCCGACGATTCAGCTTTCGCCGAGAAAAATGTTTTCATTTCATACAGTCCGTACGGCGTCTGAACGTACTTCCCTTTGATGGCCCGGCTGATCGTTGATTCGTGGAGCTCCAGCGTTTCCGCCACCTCTCTTAAGGTCAGCGGCTGCATTCCGCTTTTTCCTGTGAGAAAAAAGGATTCCTGCCGTTCAGTCAGCACGCCGATAATTCTCGTGATCGTTTGTTTTCTTTGCGACAAAGCTCGGTTCAGCCAGCGCCATTCCTGATATTTTGCCGACAGATAATTTTTCGTGTCTCGGCACCCGGCAGCTGACAGCAGCGGCTGATAATGGGTATGAAGCTGGATGTCAGGAAACGAACGGCTGTTGAGCCGCGCTTGAATGATGCCGTTTTTCACTGTGATGAAAATATCCGGTTCCACGTAAAAACCCGGCTCCTCATGCGCATAACGGAGCCCCGGCCTCGGATCAAGCGCGCTGATCATGTCAGCGATGTCCTGAATGTCTTTAAGCGGAATGCCCGTTTTTAGTGTAAGCGCTTTCCAGTTCTTTCTTGCAAATAGCTCAAAATAGGCTTCGGCAATCCATTCCGCCTGTTCGTTCCGCTCGGGCAAACGGCGGAGCTGAAGAAGGATGCATTCCTGCAAAGACCGGGCGCCGATTCCCGCGGGCTCAAGGGATTGAAGCTTTTTAAGAACCGCTTCCGTCTCCTCTTGTGAAGCGGATACATGGTCGGCGGCGGCTGGTATGTCCTCTTTTAAATATCCGTTTGAATCCAATGAATGTATCAGATAATTGAAAATTTTTTTCTCATCATCGGACAGCTTCATGTCTAAGGCTTGCTGTTTGAGCGAATCCTGCAGCGTTTTGCGGGTAAGTCTGATCTGCTGGCTTCCGTCCCGTTCTTTCATCCTGTTTTTATTTGTTTTATGGTAAGATAGTGGCGGCGTGTCTGTTTCCTTTCGTTCAATCAGAGGGTTTTCCAGTGAGAGCTCATCAATATATCCGGCCAGTTCCGCGGAATTGTATCCGAGTAATGTGATAGCCTGTTTAAGCTCTTGCGTTAATTGAGGCTTTAACATTTGTGTTTGCTGAAGTTTGATATCCATCATGCTCACTCCCCTTTTTTCATTGTACATGATTGGTTTCATACCGTATATACTTATTAAAAGGAGTTGCTTTATAGATGTCAGAACTTTTTTCTGTTCCTTATTTTATTGAAAACTTTACACAGCACATTGAAATGAATCCGAATGAAGACCGAATTCATGCGATGAACAGCTATTACCGTTCCGTCGTTTCAACCCTTGTTCAGGATCAGCTGACGAAAAACTCGGTTGTGCTCAAAAGAATTCAGCATTTGGATGAGGCGTACAACAAAGTAAAACGCGGAGAAACAAAATAAACCTTCCGCTCATTCAAAGCGGAAGGTTTTCCTTCGTGCCGGCGGTTTCCCCGATCAGACGGACATCCGGCGCTTCGTGCATCCAGGTGTAATAATAGTTGGCGTTTTTCCCGTATGAATTATCAATGACGGTATTCGGTTTCCCGAGAAGTGAGGACAGAATGTGGCCGTGAAGCCTTGACGTTTCCACCGATTCGTATCTGCTGAAAAACAGGACCGCTTTCTTTGTTAAGAAATCGGTATAGCGTTTCCAAAACCGCGCAATCGGCAGCGGGTTTCCCGCTTTTTTATTCAAAACATTCAGCGTTTGGAAAAAAGCGATCCCCCTGCGGTCGCTTGCTGACAGCACATCCTGCCAGTCGCAGCTTTTAACGGAAGAATTGGTTTGCAGCTTCGGATTGATTTCCCCATCCGTGCGGATAAAATGAAGCCTGCCGCGTGACGGAGCCGCTGACGCCGCCATCGGATACAGCTGATGGGCCATATCAGGCATAAGCCCGATATGATTCGCCGAAAAAAAGCGTTTCGCAGTCTCGTGTGACACATGATCTCTCGTAAACAGGTGGAGATCCTTGTGCTCCGCAAAAAGCGCCGCTGTCTTTTGCAGCCGTGTCTCATCCTGATAATAGATGGATTGCGGCAGGATGACGATCCTGTTTTCCGGAAAGGATTTGACGATTTTTTCCCTGAACGTCTGATAGTACGGATAGAGATCCCCGAAATTTCCGCCACCCTGACAGACGATGATCGTCTTTTTGTCCGCCCGGCGCCCGAATGGAAAATTGTCGGGATTCCAGCGCTGTTTCACGCGGATGCCGTGCGCTTTAAAAAACGCCTCCGTCCCTTTCATAATCAATAAATCCCCTACATTTCCGTAGAGGGGATAGTCGGCATATATGATGTCAGATTGCGGCGGTATAACGCTGAGCAGACCCGTCAGCGTTTCTTTTAATCGGCTCATAACATGGCGGCTGTCCATGTTTTCTCCCCTTTCGTTTCAAACAGTTGCGCAAGTGCGTCAATGACACGCTGCTGCTCCTCAGAAGACAAGTCAGACCCGGACGGCAGACAGATGCCCCGGCTGAAAAGATTTTCAGAGACCCGTTCATGTTCGCTGTGAGGATAAAAGACGGAAGATGAGAAAAGCGGCTGCGTATGCAGCGGTTTCCACAGCGGCCGGGCCTCAATGTTCTGTTCCGCAAGACAGGCGACGGCTTCTTCCGGCGTCACGCCGTTATCAAGCGTCAGAGCAGTCAGCCAGCGGTTTGAAACCGTTCCCTCAAGCTCCGGCATCATGCGGATGCCCGGATACGTTTCCAGCGCTTCCCGATACCTGTGAAAGATTTCTCTCCTCGCCCGGACGCGATCTTCGAGCACTTCCAGCTGCGATATCCCCACGCCCGCGAGAATGTTGCTGAGCCTGTAGTTATACCCGAGCTCGCTGTGCTGGTAATGAACGGCGGCATCTCTCGCCTGTGACGCAAGAAACTTCGCCTTTTCAATCGCGGCTTCATCGTCAGACACGAGCATGCCGCCTCCCGATGTTGTAATGATTTTGTTGCCGTTAAAGGAATAAATGCCGAAACGGCCGAACGTGCCGCTCTGCCTGCCTTTATATGTTGATCCTAAGGACTCGGCAGCGTCTTCAATCAGACAGACGCCGTATGCGTCACAAAGGCTCGTTAATTCATCCATTTTCGCGCTTTGGCCGTAAAGATTGACGGCGATCACCGCTTTCGGGAGTCTGCCGCGCCGCTTTGCATCCCGCAGCGCCCGCTCAAGCGCATCGGGCGACATATTCCACGTCTCCCATTCCGAATCAATAAAAACGGGCTCAGCCTGCTCATACACAATCGGATTCGCCGTGGCGACAAACGTAAAGGAAGGACAAAATACAGCGTCTCCTTTTTTCACACCCGCAAGCCGCAGGGCAAGATGGATGGCGGCCGTTCCCGAGCTTACGGCCGCCGCGCTTTTCACTCCCGCATATTCCGCGAGCCGCGCTTCAAACGAATTGACGAGCGGACCGAGCGGGGCAATCCAATTGGAACGAAAAGCTTCTGCAATGTATTCCTGTTCTTTTCCGCTCATATGAGGCGGAGACAAATAAATCCGTTTGTTTGTTTGCATGAAATCATCCTTTTTCATTATGGATAGGGGAGATGATGCGGGCTGGAACGCCGACCGCCGTCACATGGCCGGGAATTCGGCTGATAACCGCAGCCCCCGCGCCGATAACGGACCAAGGGCCGATGTCAATCTGCGGTATGACGGACGCGCCGATTCCGATGTGCGTTCCTTCCCCGATTTTCACTCCGCCGGCAAGCGCCGCGCGCGGTGAAAGATGGACGTAATCTCCGATTGCATTGTCATGATCGGCAACCGCCCCCGTATTGATGATGCAATGGGCGCCGATGTCAGCGCCCGCCTGAATGACGGCACCCGCCATCACAACCGTTCCGTGTCCGACGGAAGCCGTTTCACTGACGATCGCCCCGGGGTGAATGAGTGTGGCATAATCGTCATGTTCAATCCCAAGCGTTTCAGCGAGCTGCTTTCTGACGCCGTTGCGGCCGATGCATATCGTGAACACGGCCTCGGGGACGAGTTTCCGAAGCATGTGCACGTCTTTCGTCCGGCCCGTATATAAACCGTTCCGAACGGCAAAACCGCTGAATCCGTCATCCAATATGCCCGCAAGCTCCATATCAGAACGGGCCTGCACGATTTCTCTCACGACTTTTCCGTGTCCGCCGTTTCCGATCAGCACGACCTTTTTCACGATGACATGTCTCCGCTGCCTGTGAAGCGCTTTGCCGTCACTTGGCCGGCTTGGTGTATGCCTTCTGACACGAGAACTTTTTTCACTGTTAAAAGCAGAATCTTTAAGTCGAGAAGAAATGTGCGGTTGTCGACGTACCACACGTCGAGCTTGAATTTTTCCTCCCATGAAATCGCGTTTCTCCCGTTAATCTGCGCCCAGCCCGTAATCCCCGGCTTCACCTCGTGCCGCCGCGCCTGCTCCGCCGTGTAAAGCGGAAGATAATCCATCAGCAGAGGGCGGGGGCCGACAAGACTGATATCGCCTTTGAGCACATTAAAAAGCTGGGGAAGCTCATCGATGCTCAGTTTTCTGATCAGCCTTCCCGTTTTGGTCAGGCGGAGATGATCCGGAAGCAGCACACCGTTTTTATCACGCGCATCCGTCATCGTTCTGAGTTTATACAACGTAAACGGACGCCCGTTATGCCCCGGTCTCGTCTGTTTGAACAATACCGGAGACCCGATGGCGCATCTGACGGCTGCCATGGCGAAGAGAAGGATGACGCTCGCGCCGCACAATAACAACATCGCGGCCGCTATATCAAATACACGTTTCGCCTTCAAATCTGAACAGCTCCTTTCACTTTTCGGCATTTCTGTAAAGCAAGCCGCCTTTCTTCTTTCGTACAAATGAAGAAAAAAGCGAATGCGGCATAGCTTATGCATACGGCAAGCCCCGCGGCGATCAGGCCGGCCCAGCTGTCAAGCGGTGAAAACAGCCGGATTCCCCGGCAGACAGCCCAGGCAAATACGGCCGCCGCCAACGGTCCGAACATTCCTTTATAAAACGCGGTTTTCTGAAAACCAGTAATATGTGAAACATACAGCGGCGTGAAGACGGCATTTTTCAAAATGAGGGAGACAGCCCCGGCAATGGTGATGCCGTACAGCCCGAGATGTGCCGGTCCGCTGAGAACCACGGCCAATATGACATTCAGTCCGCCTAAACATAAAGTAACGACGGCGGGCGTTTTTTGTTTATTAAAAGCCGTCCATACGTAAAAAAGCGGCATGACAGAGAGACTGACCGCCAAATACGCGGCGTGAATGTATAAAAGCGGCGCCGTCTGCACAAACGACGGGCCCAGCCAAATCGCCAGAAACGGTTCGGCAAGCCCTCCTAATAATGCGGCGGGAAGCGCGAGCAGAAGCCCGTTCATCCGCACAGCCTTATTGGCGTAAGACAGGAGACCTTCCATATCCCCTTTTGAATAGTAGGAAGTCAAAACCGGCGCAAACAGTGAAGCAAGCGTCCCGGCAAGACTTCTGAGCAGGAGCGGGAATTGAATAATCGCCGCATAGACACCCGCTTCAGACGGCCCCAGCACAAGGTTGGCCGTCATGAGGTCAATCTGCAGAAACAGCAGCACGCCGATCTGGTTGACAGAGCTCCAGGCACCGGCCGAAAACAGCACTTTGCTCGTTTGTAATGACAAGGTTTTACGGCTGAAAGAAAACCACGGAATCAATTTCTTAAAGAAGAAAAAAGTCAGCACGGCCGCACAGACAGCTCCCGCTAATGCCGAAAGCTGGATCTGCCAGATTTTCGGCGGCAGGCACGTAAACAGAGCGAGCACACACAGCACCCTGACCAGCATTTGCACGGCCTGAATGGAACTTGTGATATAAAGCTTGTTGGCAAAAAACGGCCCCGTCGCGAATCCCGCCATAAAAAACGTCAGCATAAACAGCACGCTGCCGATTACGATGGACAGCCTCACATCCGTTAGCAGCCCGGCCGGTACATTCATAATCTTGTCAATAAAAAAAGCCGTCCCGGCGAGCGGCACAGCGAGTAATAGAGATATCACGACAGACGCGGCTAAATAATTGCTTACATACGCATTGGCCTCGTCCCTGTTCCCCCTGTGGGCGGCGACGGAGAAAAACCTCACAACGACAGAGCTCAGCGCAACGGTAATAATAGAGAAATAGTTAATGATATTCTGTGTCAGATGGACAAACCCAAAAGCCTCCACACCTAATGTTTTCACGATAAAGGGCGTCATCCACACTGATAAAAACACCGATAGTAAAAACGCCGTCACATTTGCGCCGAAATTAATGGCAAATTTCATGCTCCTTCCGCACTGCCTTTCTCTTTCGATTTCCGTTCGAAAAACGCATGCAGAAGAAGTGGAAGGCGCATTTTGCACAGGCCGAGCACCACGCGCTCCCCCGCCAGCAGCTGTTTATGCCGGCATGGCGTGCTGCGCACCGCCGTTTTTACCATGTCATACGTTAAGATTCTGCCGATGTGCGCCGTAATCTGATGTGACGGCTGCGGGGCGGCGCATGCGTTGGCGATCAGCATCGGAATCTGATGCTTGCACAAATATGTATCAATATCGCTCCGGCAGGCGTCCGTCAGCCCGTTCGCCTCATAAAAAGCCATTTTCGCTTTATATTGCTTTTGCAGTTCTTGATCTAAGTGGGGCTTAAACGGTGTTTCTGTAAGACTTTGCGGATTTTCCCGGTAGATATACAGCCCTTCGTCTATCACTTTGACACGTGCGGCTTGGCGGAACGCTGCCAAGTTAAACGGAGAGTCCTCGGCAAACCGGATATCTTCATGGAACAACAGTCCTTGCAATGATTCTCGCCGGTATATATAGCGCCACACATACCAAATAAACCGATGTTCGTGCGCGCGGGTCAGCAATGCAGTCATTTCATCCGCTGTGAAGACGCGGCCCGGCGGAAGGGACGGCGGCATATACGTTCGTTTCTTAGACGGCGTTTCCTTATAATAACCGCAGCCGGCGATATCCAGCCGGTTCTTCTCCGCTTCTTCATAAAGCCTTTCGAACATCGTTTCCGTCACATAGTCATCGCCGTCCGCAAAACCGATATAACGGCCGCGGGCGGCTTTTATTCCGGCATTGCGAGCCGAGCTGAGGCCGCCGTTTTTTTTATGAATCACCCGGATTCTCGCATCTTCTGCGGCGAATTGTTCAGCAATCCGGCCTGACTGATCCGGTGAGCCGTCATTGACGAAAATGATTTCGATGTCTCTCAGCGTCTGTTTTGTTAAAGAAACCGCGCATTCTTTAATAAAAGGCTCTGTCTTATACATCGGCACGATCACGCTCACAAGCGGCGCGGTCATTGGGCATCACCGCTGATTTTCGAGCGCAGCCCGGCAAAATAAACACTGCGCAAAGAACCGCCTTCCTCATGATTGCCGCTGAGCAGCCGGTTTACGGCGGCCGTTACAGCTTCAGGTTCTGGACGTTCAAGCAATGTCATGTTCGGTATGTTTTTCAGCCATTGATAGCCTTCCATCACTTTATGATCAAACGAACGAATGACGACACAAGGCGTTTTCGTCAGCGCACAAAAAATCATCCCGTGAAGCCTGTCAGTGACGACGGCTTCCGCGCCTTTCAGCGTATTCCAAAGCGCTTCCAGCTCCTTTTCGCGTGTATGGCGGCTGACCCTCCGGCCGACCGTCGTCGTAAAGGAATACAGCTCGCCGTACTCTTTGGCCAAAGCTTCTTTTACCATCGTTCTGTCCTCAGCCGTCAGCGCACTCTCCTTATCCTCCCGTAAACAGAGGTAGATCCCTTCCCGCGGGATGCCCCGCTCGCTTTTATCCAAATATAAGACCATGTCAGGCTGTTTGAGCACTGTTTTTCCGGGAAAATGACGCTTCATCCATTGATACGTCGTCTCATCTCTCGCCATTAACAAAAGGTCGGGATGCGCATTGTACACTTTTCGGGCGCGCTTCAGTTCCTTCCGTCCCTTTTTTGATTCAGAAAAGTGAGCCGTCGCCGGAAGCTGAACGATCCGATATTCCCGGAATGTTTTGATAATAAAGCGGCGCGTCCATTCCTCATACCGGTACAAATCCCCCATGTTCCCGCCGCCGATGATGAATACCATATCATCGGGGTGGCGCTTTTTGATCAGCGCTTTTGCCGATCTGTATATATCCTTCATATCCACTTCGACAATGTCAAAATCGGGATACTCCCGTTCAAGAAACGTTTTGCTTGCGTAGGCGATGGCGTGATCGCCGAGATTATCGTGGGACGGGAGCAGCGTCAGAATGATCTTTTTTCTTGCCGCTGTAAGCCCCGCCCCATCCGCTGCCGTTCCGAAATGAAATTGGGACGGATATTTGACCTTAAGCAACAGCCATTCGGCGAGATTGATTTTTAAAGATTGTATCGACATGTCTTCACCCTCTGATTTTCATTTTGTACTCGATTGCCCGCTGATACGCGGCTGATGCCAGCGACACGAACGGAATCAGCTTCAGCTTCGCCAAAAGCAGAAGGCATGAGCGTTTGGCGTCAAACGGCGCCGTTCCGGTTTTGGAAAGGCTCAGGCGGAACACGGGATCAGCGCATATCCGGCTGATATTCTTCCACTTCTCAGAAAACCGGCCGCCGTTATTTCGCTTCCATTCATTCAGCAGGCAGACTGTTCCATGCTGAACGATGAAAAAATCCAGCTCCTGCCGGTATTCCTGTAAGCAGCCGTTTTCACGCAAAAAAGCCTCGTTCAGCCGATAGAGAACGAGACCTGAGTCAAACAGCTTTTTCTGATAGCTTTGCACAATGGAAGTCAAGTGAATCCGATAATGGTAGAGCGGCTGATCCACGTACGAGACCGCACCTGCGAAAACATGCGCCCGGAGGCTGAAGTACTGATCCTCCACGTGCTCCAGCTCATCACGAAGCGGAAAGCGCAGCTGATGATGCTCGATCATGGTTCTTTTGTACAGCTTGTTCCATGAAAAACCGCTGACTCTTCCTTCAAATAAATCTTTCAGGTACAGTTGTTTCGGGCGGCCCTCGTACGCTGAAGCGATCGTTGAAACGGCGGTTTTCCCGGTATCCGCGAATTCGGCCGCATATTCGCAAATCACGAGATCAGCCTGATCAGCCTTCGCTTTTTTATACATGCGCAGGCAATAATCAGGTTCAACCCAGTCGTCCGCATCAATAAAAGCGATAAATTCGCCGCGCGCCGCCTCGATTCCCCTGTTGCGGACGGCTCCGAGCCCCCGGTTTTGCTGATGAATGACCCTGATTCTCCCATCCCGCTTCTGATAGGTTTCAAGAATCGCCGGGCTTTGATCCGTTGACCCGTCATTAACGGCCACGATTTCGATATTGGCGAGCGACTGATTGAGCAATGAATCTAAGCATGTTTCTAAATAAGTTTCCGTATTATACACAGCAATTAATAAACTGACCGCGGGTGTTTCCATATAAACCTCCAGTGTTCATTACCGGGAAAAAATCGTTCTGTACGGAAGCACAGACGAATCGACCGGCATAAGCAAGTAACTGTAAAGAAAATAACAGACAATAATGGCGATATAAATCAGCGCATTTGATTTTTCATCAAAAATCCTCACAAAATAAGGGATCAGGATCATTTGGTACAGGCCGAAATATATATTAAACCGGGCAAAAATAACATCCTTTGTCGCCAAAAGACCGAAGAGCAGGCCGAGCAGACAGAAATTCACGATGACATCAATGTCAGGCCAGAGCTTCCGCAGCCGCTCCCGATAGCAGAAAGCCAAAAACAGCGGCAGAAGCAGCACCGCGATTTTTACGACGTTCATCCCGTTCGTATTGGTCATCAGCCATTTCTCATAATGGCCGTACGAGCTGTTTTCCAGCACGACGACAAACAGCGAAATGAACTTCTGATACAGGAACGTCATAAGAAGAAACAATGCCGACAGTCCGAAAATCGCGGGCGACCAGGCTCTTTTTCTGACGAGAAAATAAACCGGAATCATAATCAGCGCTGAGGAATGAAAAAGCGAACACAGCAGCACGATTGACATATAACGCTTCCAGCTTCCGCTGATCACGTAGCGGACGGCCCAAAACAAAACGGCCGCCACCATATACTGCCTGATCCCGTTAAAGGAAGCGTAATAGTGATACGTGCCCAAAAACAAAAACACACTCAGCTCAAACGGACGGCCAAACTCAACGAGCCCCTTTAAAATAAAGCTGCACGTCACGACCGCCACGGTGAAATACATGATTTGCGGATCTTTCGTGATAAAATTCATGAGCCAGATGAGAGCCGTAAACCCCGGATCAACGGCTGCTTTTTTCGCTCCGAATCCGAAGATCTCCCAAATGCTGCCATAATTTCCCGCCAGCTTGTACATCAGCGCGTACGTCTGAAAATCCGTCCCGACTCTGTAGCGCAAACCGGAGACCAATACGAGCGATAGCAGCGGAACGATCATGACGAGCTGATTCGGCCGGTATCCGGTCGAAAGCGATTGATCACGCCCGCCGCACATTTTCGCGAACCATGACCAAATATACACAATTCCCATATTGACTACGTATACAATCATTCGTTACTGTTCCTTTTTCCAATTCATATTATAAAGCTTCATAACAGCCCCCGCATTTTCTCCCGCATCATATCCCTGCCGTCTGAGGGTTTCTTTAATGCGCGCCCCGTCAGGCTTTGCCGCCTCTGCTGCCCGTAAAACCGCGGATACCCATTGTCCGGGCGGTTCTTTGAGGCTGAGCCTTTTGACCAGCCCGAGCCCGGCATCGGCTTCTTCCGTTATGCCGTCTGATATCACGCACGGCACCCCGGAGGCCTGCGCTTCAACGAGCGTGACGGGCAGCCCTTCATAAAGAGACGGCATGACAAATACATCCAGCGTTTTCAGCAGGGCATGAACGCGGTCTTCTATGCCGATAAAACGCACATCATCATCAAGCCCCAGCTTCGCCGCCAGATTTTCCATGTCGGTGCGAAGCGGACCGTCTCCGGCGAGAATCAGCTGTAAACCGATGCCCCGCTCTTTCATATCAGCGGCCAGCCGGAGCAGAAATTCATGGTTTTTTTCTTCTGTAAAGCGGCCGATATGGCCGATCAGCAAACGGCCGTCCGCAATGCCCCGCTTCCTTTTTTCAGCTTCTGTGTCCGCGCACCCGCCGGCAAATAAGTCGAGATCAATGCCGTTCGGCAAAAGATGCACGTCTTTTTCTTTCCCGAATAAGAAACGGCCCGCGTCTTCCCCGCAGGCGCACAGTGCCGTGGCGTTTGCCGTGATCAGCCGTCTGAAAACAAACAGCTGCATCCCGGCAAGCCGCGACGCCCGCCCCCGCCACGACGTACTGTGCGAATGGCAGATCCGCACCGGGACGCCGGCTAAACGAGCGGCAAGCGCGATGAATCCAGACTGAAAATCGGTATGGGCGTGCACGGCGGCAAACGGGCCTTTTTCCTGAATCACCCGTTTGACCTGTTTCACAAATGTAATCGGGTTTGTGCTGCCGATGCTCGGCACATAAAAAAGCCGTCCGCCGAGAGCGAGAATTTCCTCATCATAAGCGCACGGATCGTTCCTATGGGTTAAAAAATCAAACTGCACCTTCGTTCTGTCCATCTTCCGGTACAAATTCATCATCATCGTTTCTGCGCCGCCCCTGTTCATCCCGCTGAAGATGTGCAGCACCCGCATCGGTTTGTCAGTCATGTTCGGCAAGCCCTTCTTTTTGGCGGATGTCCCTGTTTTTATGATAACGGTTCATGACCGCGGGCGGCGTAATGGCGCGGATGAGCGGTTTTGCGATATAAGCATAATGGGAAAGCGGCAGCTTCAGCCGTCTGCATGCCTGAAAAACGAGGACCGCATTATCAATGGAATACGTAAACGATCTCCTTTTAAACGCATCACTGTCCTCTCTGACTTTATACAGCGTTTCTTGGAGATTGTACCCCCGGAAACCCGCTTCAAAAAAGCGCAGCCACAAATCGATATCCTCCATCCGCCGCGTCCGCCTGACTGACCGGTAGCCGTCAAGCGCTTTGTACGCTTCAGCCCGCATCATAATGGTGCCGTGGCAGAATGGTGTGCCTTGCGCCATAATTCCCGGTTTCGGCACGGGCGGCAAAAGCCGGGCGCCCCTTACACCGAATTCGTCAAATACGAGCATCCCCGTGCCTACGACTTGATAGTGGGCGTGCTTGTTTAAGAAAGCGGCCTGTTTTTCCAGTCTCCTCGGGTTGGAGATGTCATCACCGTCCTGCCTGGCGATATAATCCCCCGTTGCGTATGTCAGACAGCGGTTCAGCGAAGCGGCAAGCCGTTGATTTGTCTTATTTTGAATCAGCGTGATCCGGTCGCCGTAATGATCCGCGTAACGGCGCGCAATCTGATACGTTCCGTCAGTTGACGCGTCATCACACATAATCAGTTCCCAATTCTTATAAGATTGGCTCAGGATGGATTCAATACTCTCCGCTAAAGTCTCTTCGCAATTATAAATTCCCATGATCACGGAAATTTTCGGTTGTGCTCCTGCATTCATACGCTTTTCTCCTTTTTATCCATATAACCGGCGTAAATGTGCGCCATTTCCTTTACCGTACGTGTTTCAGAAAAACATTCCGCCGTGCTGCGCCCTTTTTGCCCCATTGCTTTTCGCAGACCCGGGGAGCGGTACAGCTTTTCAATTCGATCGGCAAACGCCGCGCTCTCCCCGGCCGGCACGAGAAAACCGTTCACGCCGTCTTCGATGATCTCACGGTGCCCCCTGTTGTCCGCGGCAACGGCGGGCTTTTCGGCAGCCATTCCTTCAAGCAGATTCATGCCGAGTCCTTCGCGGATGCTTGAGGCGACAGACAGATCGGCAAGCTGAATCAGTTCATGAATATCGCGGCAAAAACCGTAAAACCGCACCATGTCGGATACACCGAGTGATTCAGCCTTTTTTCTGTACGGCGCTTCCATCGCGCCTTCTCCGGCAAAAACGAGTTTCAGCTCCGGAATGCGGTTCTTCAGCAATGCCGCAGTCTCAATGAGAAGTCCCTGGTTTTTATTGCCGTTTAATTCAGCGGGGTATACGAGAATAAATTCCCCGGCGCCGAAGCCGTGTTTTTCTCTCAGACGTTCACTCTCTTCCCGGCTCACAGGGCGAAACCTGTCTGTATTCACCCCGATGCCGTGTATTTTTTTCGCGCCGCAAGCTGTTTTTTTCATTTGTTTGGCCCGTTCGTAATCCTCTTCATTAATCGTAATCAGACAATCCGTATAAGAAGAAAGAAATTTTTCGATCGGGTAATAAAGAAGCCAGTTTTTTAGGGGCGCTCCGTCGCAGAAGTGAAAGCCGTGCGCGGTGTACAGCACCTTTGTCCCTTTTTGGCGCGCTTGTCTCGCAGCAAGGCGTGCGAGCACGCCGCCGACCGGCGTATGACAGTGAATCATGTCGTAGCCGTTGTCCTGAATGAGCCGTTTCAGCCGCCTGTAAACAGAAAGATTTTCGGGATGAAACGGCGAGCGCCGGATCGGAATGGAAAACTTTTCATCAACGAAAGGAAGATTCATATTGCCGCCTGCCGCGACGTGCACTTCCCACCCCATATCCTGAAACCATTGAAAATACGGAAGATGAAAGGCTTTAAAATGATAATCGACAGTGGCGCAGAATAATACTTTTTTCGTCATCTATCTGTCCTCCCATCACACGCCTGCGGCCGCTTCTTCATGTACTGATTCGATCGCCTCAAACAGCCTTTTTCTCAGCTCTTCTTCAGGCAGACGGCTGAACTCCTCCATAAAACGGATGAGCACGGCCCAATTCCCGTCCACCGCTTTCCCGATATGGATTTTCGGAAAAATCTGCTCCGTATGTACTTCATTATGATTCAGCAATTCTTCATACATCTTTTCTCCCGGGCGGATGCCGGAGAATTCGATGGGAATCTGTTCTGTCGTATAGCCTGATAAATGAATCAGGTTTTTGGCCAGATCGACGATTTTGACGGGTTCTCCCATATCCAGAACGAAAATCTGCCGCCCTTTTGCAAGCGCCCCCGCCTGAATGACGAGTCTTGACGCTTCGGGGATCGTCATAAAATATCTTGTCATCGCCGGATGCGTGACGGTGACGGGTCCGCCTTTTTCAATCTGCTTTTTGAAAATCGGAATGACGCTGCCGCGGCTTCCGAGCACATTTCCGAAACGGACGGCGGCGAATTTGGTGCGGCTGACCTTTCCGAGGTTCATGATGACCATTTCCGCAAACCGTTTCGTCGCCCCCATGACATTGGCCGGATTGACCGCTTTGTCAGAAGAAATCAGCACGAATGTTTCCGTTCCGCACATGTCGGCGGCTTCGGCGACATTTTTCGTGCCGATAATGTTGTTTTTAACGGCTTCTTCCGGATTATGTTCCATTAACGGCACATGTTTATGGGCAGCCGCATGATAGACGACGTGCGGCTCGTATTTTTTCATCAAAGTAAAGATTTTATCTCTGTCCTGAATATCGGCGATCTCCGCATGAAAGAGCACCTCTTTGCCGAAGCGTGCGGACAGCTCGGTATGTACAGAATGAATGCTGTTTTCCCCGTGGCCGAGAAGGACGATTTCCCGCGGAAGAAACGCGCTGATCTGGCGGCAGATTTCAGAACCGATTGAGCCGCCGGCGCCCGTGACCAGAATCGTTTTTCCCTTGATACTGTCAGAAATTTTGCTCGTATCAAGGGTGATCGGCTTTCTGCCGAGCAGATCTTCGGCTTTTACATCTCTGATGTGTCCGGCAGCCTGCGTTCCGAGCAGGATCTCGTCAAATTGCGGCATGATTTTAATATGGGCGCCCGTCTGCACACATTCTTTGTATAATGTCTGAAGCTCATGGGTGCAAAGAGACGGAATGGCAATGATGATATGGTGAATTCTCAGCCTCTGCACCGCCGGCATAATGCTTTCTTTTCCGCCGATGACGGGCAGGCCCATGATTTCGAGCTTATGCTTCGTCTGATCATCATCAATAAAAGCCACAGGCATGATTCCGAGATCGTTTTTCTGGGTAAGCTGACGGACGAGCAGCGTCCCCCCCGAACCTGCGCCGATGATCAGCGCCCTGGAAGAGTCATTTTGCTTCCTGCCGATCGTTTCTTTCAGCACCCGTGAAATCATCCGGCTTCCTCCGATGAACAATAGCTGAACCATCCAGCTGACGGCCAACAGCCGGAACAAAATCGTGTGGAACACCCCGTATTGGACGGCCGCTGTTACGGCTGCTGACAGCGTGATCCCCTTCATCAAGGCAAGCAGCTCGCCTATTCCCGTGTACGTCCATACCTGCTTATACTGGTGAAACATAAAAGCGCATACATGATGGCTGATCAGCATGCTCACGGCAGTCAGCAGCAACGCTCCGGAGTCATAAAAGTGATAAGAATCCTCAAAAAATTGATATCCTATAACAACGGAAAGTAAAACGAGATACGTATCCAATGCAAAAATCATTGAAAGTCTTCTCCGGTAAGTCAATCTTTCCCCTCCTCATTTATCGGTTTAGCTGATACGGTTTTCGTAAAAACAGACATAACAGCTAAGCCGATAACAATGCATCATCTTAAGATAAATTGGGCATTTAACCCGTCCTCACACCCCGCCACCGACGACCAGCATCTAAGGCAGCGAAAAACGCCGCCCACAGCAGAGCCGAGTGCCTCCGTTGATAAAGGTAAGGAGACATCACCTGCACCGCTCAATACGAGTAGTGCTCCGTTTTTTTGATTTTCTTTTTATTCAGCAGCGCCCCCAAAAGCTTTGCCTTTGACTGCTGGAGCGCGTCTCTCGCCTTTTGGACGGTATCCATTTTCGTTTTTCCGCTCAAGACGACGAGAACGCTTCCATCTGTCTGATTCGCTAAAATCTGTCCGTCCGCCACAGCCAAAAGCGGAGGTGAATCGAAAATAACCAGACTGTACCGGCTGTACATCTCCTGAATCAGCTCTCCCATCGCCTTTGAAGATAAAAGCTCAGCCGGATTCGGCGGCGTCGGCCCGCTCGTTAAGACATAGAGGTTGTCAATCAGCGTTTTTTGCACCGTTTCGCCGAGGGAAGCGTTTCCGACTAACACATTTGTCAGGCCTTGTACATTTTCAAGCTGATAGGTCTCGTGTATCGTCGGTTTTCGTAAATCCGCATCGACGAGCAGCACCTTTTTTTCCTGCTGCGCAAATACCGCGGCAAGGTTGGCGGCGCTGAATGATTTTCCTTCTCCCGGAACGGAAGAAGTGACGAGAATAGAGCGCAAATGGGTCTGAACAGAGGAGAACTCAATATTTGTCCGAATGGTGCGGTATTGTTCAGCCACCAATGATTTGTGATGTAAAACGGATATTTGAGCCAGTCCCCTTCTTGATTTCTTTTTTCTGAATCCCAAACGCCTCACTCCCCGAAATGTTTTTCATCAGACCGTGTCTGCTGATTTTTGATGTCATACACAACCCCTAAAACAGGCAAGTCTGTTTTTTCGCTGAGCTGCCGCTCGCTTTTAACGGTTTCATCAAGAAAATGGAGAAAAAACGCAAGCGTCACACCCGCCATGAGAGCCGCACCGAACGCCATCATGATATTTCGGATGCGCGAAGGCTTGACCATCGGACTTTCCGATGCTTTTGCCTCAGACAAAACAATGACGCCTTTTATATTCATCCTGTCACGGACTTCTTTTTTAAATGTCTTCATCAGCGTGTTCGCTATAGCGGCGGCCTGTTTCGGATTCTCGTCCTGCACCGCTACGGTAATGATCTCTGAATCGGTTTCGCTGCTTGTCGTGATCTTTGCTTTTAAAGCGGATGCCGTCTCAGAAAGATGCAGTGTCTGCTTCACTTTCTCAAGCACAACCGGGCTTTTCATTATCGTTTGAAACGTATTGTTGTAATGAAGATTCAGCTGAACGTCGCTGAGATTCGAATTTTTTTCACCGCTTGTTTCATGAATGAGCACTTGGGTCGATGACTGATAAACGGGCGAAATCACCCGGAATTGGATGTATCCCGTCACCAGCGTTACAACTGCTGTCATGATAAAAATCAGTAAAAGTCTGTGTTTAATAATGTCAAATAATTCTTTAAAACTCATATTCTCATTCATGTAATTACAGCCTCATCCTTATTGCATCAGGCTTAAACGCCCCCTTCTGTTAATAATTGGATTATAAAAGAAAAGGTCGAAATTTGAAAATTTCAAATTAAGCCATTTAGTTCTTTTTAGAGAACATTATCATGATTTTCCTCTTATTTACTGCACTTACCTTATAATTTTAAATTTTATAAAGAACGAAAGATTTCTTATAATGAACAAAAAAAGCCAGTATACAGGGGAGAATTCAGCACAATGATTGGAAGAATAATTCGTTTATACCGCAGAAGAAAAGGCTACTCTATTAATCAGCTAGCAGTTGAAGCAGGTGTCTCTAAATCTTATTTAAGCAAGATAGAACGGGGGGTTCACTCAAATCCGTCCATCCAATTTCTGAAAAAAGTATCCGCCACCCTGCAGGTCGATCTGACGGAGCTTTTTGATGCCGAAACGATGCTGCATCACATGGGGGGCACGGAAGATGAGTGGCGCATCCACCTTGTGCAGGCCGTGCAGTCGGGCATGCCGAAAGAAGAACTGTTCACCTTTACGAACAAACTGACTGAAAAACGCCCGGAGCCCGCACCCTACCGCAACAGAAAACTGACTGAATCCAACATTGAGGAATGGAAAGCGCTGATGCAGGAAGCCAAAGAACTCGGCTTGTCCGTTCAGGAAGTCAGATCATTTTTAGAACGGAAGCGTTACTGATGATATGCTGATGAAAAGGCTTTTATTCGCTTCATGTCTTCATCTCTGTTTATAATGAAAAGAAAAAAGGGGATGAAATGATGACAAAACTTACCGTTCAAACCCGCTCCGGCGCACTGAAAGGAACTGCCGGCCGCGGTGCCCGCACATGGAAGGGCATACCGTACGCGAAGCCGCCCGTCGGAGAGCTGAGATTTAAAGCGCCGGAGCCGCCCGCACCTTGGGACGGCGTAAAACATGCCGATTCGTTCGGACCGGTTTGTCCGCAGCCGGATGATATGCTGTCTATATCGTTTTCCGGAGATGTACCGCCTCAATCTGAAGATTGCCTTTACCTCAATGTTTTCGCCCCCGATTCAGAGGGCGAAAACAAGCCTGTCATGGTATGGATACACGGCGGGGCATTTTATTTAGGTGCCGGAAACGAACCGCTTTACGACGGATCTGCCCTTGCCGCTGACGGAGATGTCATTGTAGTGACACTCAATTACAGGCTCGGACCATTCGGCTTTTTACATTTATCTTCTATTCATGACGCGTATTCCGCCAATATCGGGCTGCTTGATCAGATCGCCGCGCTGCGCTGGGTGAGGGACAATATCTCCGAATTTGGAGGAGACCCGGATAACGTCACGATATTTGGTGAATCGGCAGGCGGCATGAGCATCGCCTCCCTTATGGCAATGCCTGACGCAAAAGGCCTGTTTCATAAAGCCATTTTAGAAAGCGGCGCCTCTCATACGATCCCGGCGGACATGGCAAAAGACATCGCGGCGGCATTTATTCATGAAGCCGGCACTGATCAATTGCAGGAGCTTTCCGTTAATGACCTGCTTAAGACTGCGGATAAAGTGCGGCGCTCACTAGATCAAAACATTTTTCAGCTTTTGTTTCAGCCCGCCATCGATCCGGCCACATTGCCTGCGGAACCGGTGAAAGCCATAGCAGACGGGGCCGCAGAAGGCATACCTATGATCATCGGAACCAATCGTGATGAAGCATATTTGTTTTTCACCCCTGATACAGACATTCATTCCGAGAAAAAGCAGCAAGATTATTTGCATTATCACCTCGGAGAGAACTGCACCGGGCAAGCGGCAGATTTATATCCGCATTCATTAAAGGGACAAATCGATATGATGACGGATCTGATTTTCTGGCGGCCGGCTGTCGCTTTCGCACAAGGACAGTCGCAGCACGCACCGGTCTGGATGTACCGCTTTGATTGGCATGGCGAAACACCGCCGTTTCATAAAGCCGTTCACGCTCTGGAATTGCCGTTTGTGTTCGGAAACTTTGATTCTTTGAGAAAGACGCTGCAAGAACCGCTCGGTGACGACGCAGAACAGCTATCCAAACAAATCCAATCCGTATGGCTCGCTTTTGCAAAAACCGGAAACCCGAACACCTCTCACTTCAATTGGCCTGAATATGAAACCGATTCACGCGAAACTTTGCTTTTCAACACGGATACCGCTGTCGAAAGTGATCCCGATTCAGCAAAACGCCGCATCCTGTTTCAAGCATAAAAAACGCCAAGGGAGCCGGCTCCCTTGGCGTTTCGTTTTCATCTTACTTTGACATCAGTCAGTTTCGCAGTATATCCATTTCCACATTACCCCTGATATATATGTTATATTCTAACCCAATACGTTAACCAAACATTCATAAAGGAGTTTTTATATGGAGAAATCAAGTATTATCGGCACAGCTGCCATTATAATCGGGGCGCTTATGACCTTAGTTTCATTTATCTTCCTGCGCGACACTGATTTCTATGCCGTGAGGTGGATAGGGGTTGTTATCATGGTTGCAGGATTTTCATGCGGGCCGGCCCACACCATTTCAAAACATAAAAACAAACATGAAAAAGAAACCCGGTAACCTTTACTGGGTTTCTTTCATACACTTCATGTTATCTCACTTCATAATGCAACTCCGCAAATTGCTTATAGCGCCTGACATCAGTCAGCTTCAGCCCTGTCTCCCGGTCTCCTGGTTTGAACAAAGAAATTCCGCGGCCGAGCAGAACGGGGGCGATCTGAATGATAAACTCATCGACAAGTTTTTGCTCCAAAACCGGGTGCAGCAGATCATTCCCGCCGACAATCCAAATCCGCTTGCCTTCTCGGCGTTTCAATGCTTTTATAAAATCGGCAGGCTCTTCATGAATAAACCGCACATGTTCAGTACGCCCGGTCAATGTCCGCGAAAACACATAGCATTCTTTACCTTTGTACGGAAATTCCTCAGGCAATAAAACCAATATTTCTTCGTATGTTTTTCTGCCCATGATGATCGTATCGACAGATTCATAGAAAGCTTCATAATCGGTGCCGTCTTCACCTTCAGTTCCGATTAACCAATCTAAAGAATGATTTTCCCGTGCAAGATAGCCATCTGCGCTGACAGCTCCGTAAAAAACGAGCTTTCTTTGACCGCTCATAAAAATCCCTCCCCCTTTTTTATTATACCTTGAACATACGGATGAAATGAAAAAATGATAGAATCGGGTAAAAACCCCCGTTACCGAGTTTTCGTTTCTTCCTGTTTTGGAGATGCTGTTAATATGCCGTCTATCCATCTTCCGGTAATCGGCATAAAGAAATGAAGGATGATCCCTCCTAAACAAACGGTTAATAACGTTCCGATGCCTACCGGACCTTTTAGCATCACGGCCAGTATGAAAAATATGAAGTAAATGACCGTTCTTGAAAAAAAGATGCTTCTCCCGGTTAATTCGCGGACAATTAACGTTAACCGATCAACCGGGATCGGGGCGAAATTTGTGTGCAGATAGGTTGCGGTTCCTATCCCTATCACAACTAAACCGATTGCAAAACAGCCCGCTTTTCCGTACCATAGTTCAGGCGTTATGACTCGATGCAGAAAAAAAAGCCACATATCAATCCCGATTCCCGTTATAAACGCCGTAATCATCCCTGAAAATTCCGGCCTTTGCCTTTTTAACATTGAATTACAGCAAATTAACAGGAAAGCGATGATGATTTCCCAGCTTCCCACGGTAAGCCCTGCATGGACGGACAATCCCACAATAAGCGCATCAAAAGGCGACGTTCCAAGATCTGATTGAATCGTGACAGAAATACCAAAGGTCAAGATCATGATTCCTAAAACATAAAAAACATATTTCACTTTATCGTCCTCATTTTCTTATTTTACGTTGCAAATACAACAAAATTACGGTATGTTTACTATACGGTATTTTTATTGCAAATACAACAAAAAATCAACTGATATGATAAATGAAGAAAGGAGCTGTATGACCATGAGTATTCAATTAAAAAAGTGCAGCCTTAACGATATAACAGAGCTCCGGGAGATAAGCATTGAAACATTCAATGATACATTTAAGGATCAAAATTCACCTGAAAATATGAAAGCTTATTTGGAAAATGCATTCCGCTCTGAACAGCTGAAAAAGGAATTATCCAATCTGTCTTCTCAATTCTATTTTGTTTATTATCATGATGATCTTGCGGGGTATGTAAAAGTCAACATGAACGAAGCACAGTCAGAAAAAATGGGTGAAGATTCTCTTGAGATTGAGAGAATTTATATAAGAAAAAACCATCAGAAACACGGGCTTGGCAAATATCTGCTGAATGAAGCTGTGAAAATCGCAACAGCACACAATAAAAAGAACATCTGGCTGGGCGTATGGGAAAAAAACGAAAATGCAATCGCCTTTTATCAAAAAATGGGGTTTGTCCAAACCGGAGAACACTCTTTTTATATGGGGGATGATAAACAAGTCGACATTATCATGACCAAAACCCTGTCGTAAAAGGATACAAAAAAACCCGGCCAAGCTGCCGGGTTTTTTCTCTTATTTTAATTTTCCCGCACGGATATCATCGGTCATTCCTTCGTACGGCGCTTCTGAAATCAGTGCTTCGTTATTGATTCCCGCATTGTTGAGATACGTAATATCCGCAAACTCGGGAACGACATATTTCGGGTATGTTTCATATTTCTCACGTGACTCTTTCATCACGTCAATGTAATCATTTTGGTAGCACACCGTGATTTCCGGATGCTCATGCACCCATTTCGGGAAGAAAATAATTCCGTGCATCCGTTTTTCATTCGGCATAAAGTTTAAGGAAACGTCTGTGCCTGTCGGTTCAGTCCATGACACTTTGTATACGCCTTCTGTCAGCTTGACGATATTCACTTCCTGATCGCGCACCCAGCGGCCGCCTACCATTCCGCTATGAATCCGATAGTCGATCGTATGATCATTTTTAATATAGATTTCATACTCCCAGCCGTTTTCATACGTGTAAATCATATGGCTTCCGATAAAGTTTTCCATGTTGACTCACTCTCCATATTATTATTGAACTTCATAAACATCTAACCGAATGTCATCCGGCAATCGGACCGCAGCCCCGATAAACAGCCGGTCCTGCAGATGCTGATATGCCTCGCTGCTTGTTTCAAACACAGGCACAGTACGGAAATAAACATGCTCGGGATCAATGATGCGGTTCACTGACTCATAAATGACTTTTTTAAAGAAGGTTCATTCAAGGACGTATCACCTCCCGAGACATTATGTTTATTTGAACATGTAACTATTTACACGTTTAATTGTAACGCTGTTAAAATGGACTGTCAAATAATGAGCTGTTTCTGATTATGTTTTCCAATGTTCAATGAAAAAAGACAAGGGCGGCAAATGCCGGCCCCTTGTCTTTTTCGTTTAGTGTATGCTCATACCAGACGAGCGTCTTCTTAGTAATCACAATCTTTATCTCTGCATTCTTTCTTTCTTACAGCGTCTATTGAGTGCCCCATGATCTTGTCATTGGCCTTATCATACATACCATCGAATTTATTCGATGTATCATCGTTGTAATAGCCAAATACCTCTATCCCGCCCATTGGATCTATCTCGTATTTATCTTTAAATGTAACGTTATGTATGCCTTCATAATTCGCTTTGATAAATTTCTCCATTCGTTCTTGAGCAATCTTTATCTCTTCAGCCTGAACATTTTTATCATTCATACTCTTCATTATAAAACCTCCGGCCGCTATTAAGATAATGAAGATAATAATATATTTTTTCACATAACTCATCCTTTCCATGAGTTATGATGAAGTTCGCGAACTAGAAAAAATGGTCGGTGACATCCGGTGCAATAATTCATACAAAAACAGACGCCATTTAGGAGCGACTTAAAGTTTTTCTTCAATGTTCACAGCGGATCATATAAACCGGCAAACAAGAGAACTTCTTTATTTTGCGTCTTTTAGTATTCACATTCTTTTTCCTGACATTCGGGTTTCTCTTCCGCATCGACTAACGATATCCCTATTTCATCATTCATTTTGTCATAAAGTCCGAAAAATTCTTTTTCCTTATTACCATTCAAGTACCCTTCAATGGAAATTCCCCCCATAGGGTCTATTTTGTAATCGTCATCGTATGTAATGTGCTTTATATTTTTGTAATTAGCTTTTATATAGCTTTCCATTTTATCTTTCGCTTGGTTAAAAAGTTCTTGCTCTGCTTCTTTTTTATCATGGTGGTACTTCATGTAGATACTTCCTGACGCTATAGTTATTACAAATATCAGGACAACCATGTATTTCTTCACAGACTCATCCTTTCTTAGATTAAATTTACATCAACCTCAGAGTGTTGTACATGTCTAAAAAATATCAATGTATCAAGTATCAGTGATCGAGAATACTTTTATATAAGCGTTAGTTAGACTATCCTAAAAGTGTGCGAATTTCTACAAAAGCTTATAGTTAGATCTAGGTTAAATGAAGTGATGAAGGAGAAAGGAATTCAAAGCCAAAAGGATTTGGCTGATTTAGTTGGTTCTACTGAGGTTACGATAAGCAGATTTAAAACAAATACAAGATATGATATCACAACACTATTCATTATTAACAGAGGATTAAATGTACCTATGGAAAATTTGTTTTATGTTGAGGAGATTAGAGGAAGAGCAATACAACAAAATTAGCCCAGCTCGATTGAGCAGGCTAATTTATCTTGTACAAAGATTATCTTTACATTCTTCCTTTGGTTCGGCATCAACCGTATACGACAATATTTCTTTATTGTTTGGATCATACAGACCTTCAAACTCTTTTTTTCCGTTAGTATAACCCTTAACACTAATACCGCCCATTGGGTTAATATAGTAATCCTCAGAAAAATGGATATCTTTCACATTTTTATAGTTCGTTGTTAAAAACTTTTTCATTTGATTCTGGGCTTCTTCGAATAACGCAATCTCTTTTTCCTTTTGATCATACTGATGCTTCATAAAAAGTCCCCCAACTGCTATAATTATTAAAATAAGGATAATTATGTACTTTTTCTTTTTCATTTGGAAATCAACCCTTTCCTGTCTCATTTTACAAAAATAAGGAGGCGTTGTATATGAATTACAAGATTAAAGTTCCAAAAATAACAGATAAAACTTATTATACGCTAAGTCAGGAATCTTACAACCGCGAAGGATTAGCTGATAAATTGAAAACGGGGAAACCGATACAAACAGACCAAAAAACTTATTGGTACGTTGAAAAAATAAAAACTGACGAAGATACCGGATTGGACGCGGTTGTACTATCACAAGGGGAAAAAACACAAGATGGTAAATGGATAAAATCAAAAAACCCCGAAAACGTGGTCGTCGCCTTTGCGGGAACCGATATCGGAAAAGACCCGATCAATGACGGCGTAAAAGCGGACGGCGGCAATATTGTTTTCGGAAATGATCCGAAAACAGAAGTACATTATATTGTAAAAAAAGACGCAAAGGATACATCAAAAACACTCGGAACCTATCACGGAACGCCCTCTCAAGACGCCATGCTCACAACCGGAAAGTATAAGCTGATAACGAAAACATCGCAAATCGATCAGGCCGATCAGCTGGTACGCGGCGTAAAGAAAAAGTATGCCGGAACGTCAACGATTATTTCAACAACCGGCCATTCACTCGGCGGCGCTGAGGCCGAATACAGCGCGGTGAATAATGATGTTTATGCCGTCGCGTTTAACAGTCCTTCCGTCGTGAAACTGCACGATGAGGAAACACAGAAAGACATCAACAGCGGCATTTACGATCCTTACATCCGGTCAATTATCAATCCGGACGACATGGTCGGGGCGGGTTATTGGAACGAATATGACCGCCACAACGGGACAACGATTTATACGAAAAACCCCTCGCTCTCACAGTTCAGCCGAAAGCAGCGGCTTGATGGGAACTTAAACGAGCAGATCAGCAAGAATCTCGCTTATTTCTTCACTACCGTCATTCTGAGAAATCCGGATACACACGGCTTAAACGAAGCAAATTTCGTGTTCGACAGAAACGGCACTATTGCAAATCCGAACGGAGATGAGTTAGTCTTCGATAAAAACCTCGGCGCTCTTCTGCCGGCCGGTGCGATCGGAAGCGCAGATACAATAAAAGTAACGCCGAAAAACGCAAAGAAGCTGGCTGAAAAGGTGCAGGCTATGACTGAGGATTTGCGGACGATGAAAAAAGAAGCGCAAAACGCCTATCAGGAGCACGATGAAAAAGTCGCCGAGCTGAAAACAGAATTTTACGGCCAAGTCGGACACGGCTTGTTTGATCAGCTTCAAGCACAGGACGTGACCAATACCATTGAAGATATTGCGCAATCCTACGATAAAGGCCCGATTTTTTATGACACTCAGGCTGAGCAGGCGTTTATTGATTCCTTGCAGGCGGCGATTACGGACCTTGAAGAAATCGGCGGATTCTTACATAAAATAGCAGACGAATTTCAGGAAAAAGACCAGATGCTCGCAAACTGGTTAAGATGATAGAGGTGGATACATAATGCCGACATTAGACGAACTTTTAGAACACAAGGACGACCCGATGAAGAAAAGGCTGCAGCGGCAGATGCTGAAAACCGTCATGACACAGGCAGCGGGGACAAAACTGGAGACAGTGCGCCGAACGCTGAAACCGACATTCGAAATGGATACGTTGAAAGATGAATTATATGAAGTGTATTCAGCACTATTGAACAGCTTTGAAGGTAAGGCGCAAAAAGCTCTCGCACAGCGGATCAGTGAAAGTGCGCGGCTGATTGCCGGAACCGAACATAACAGAGACACATTCGTTAACAGTTTCAAAACAAGATAAAATAAAAAAACCTCGCAGATGTATTATCTGCGAGGTTTTTCCTATCGTCTTAACTGAGACGCGCTCGGAGGGATTCGAACCCCCGACAGACGTGGTACCGGAAACCACCGCTCTATCCAACTGAGCTACGAGCGCACGTTTTTTCAATCAGATACCTTTAAATTATAATAAAGAAACGCACAGAAAGCAACTCTTTTTTGATAATGCACAACAGGATTATGCAGCGTCCTCATGCAGCATAATCCTGCATCGTTTACCGGCATTGATTTTCACAAAAAACCCATTTCAGGCGGACTGTCCCCCGGCTCGGTACATTTTCAGCCACTGCAGAAAAAGCGGTAATCACCCGTTTCAGCTTCTTTTCCAAATGTCCTTTAACGTCCAATAGGTGAATTCCTCAACCTTTACGGCGCCTTTCTCAGAAAACAGCTCAATCCCCAATCTGCCTTCATTCGGATAGATACGGCTTGTCATCGTTGTTTCTCCATGATTGGCGAATACTTCAATCGAGGATCTGTCAATAAAGATACGCAGCGCCAGCTTGCCGTTTGTATCCGTCTGCACCCTTCTCACACCGTCTTTCGCTTTCCCCATCTTGGTGCAATCAAGCGTCAGCTTTTTATCCGTTAGATTGTATGTCAGCACAAGTTCTTCTTCATCAAGGCCGCGAATCTTAAAACCTGCCGTTTCGGCATCAGAATCGTTCACATCAAACACGGCCCGGACTTCAAGCAGGTCTTCGGACGTCTTTGCCAAGTAACTCCCTGAAAGCGATCGTCCGGCACATTCCCGGTATTCCATTTTCCGCAGCTGCTTGGTTTCTTCCACGGGGTTCATCAAAAGTTTATGATCATCACGCAATGTCAGTTCTCGCGGCAACGTCAGTGCACCGCACCATCCGTCCGCTTTTGTCGGCATCTCAGATTCCCACATATCCATCCAGCCGATGGCAATTCTGCGTCCTTTATCATCTAATAATGTTTGCACGGCGTAAAAGTCATGGCCGTGATCCAGTTCTTTAAAAGCGCCGTGTGTAAATTTGTTTGTTTCATCATGATAGTCACCGATTAAATAACCGGTTTGATGTAAATTTTGATATGAATCACCGTCCGCCTCGATCCCCTGGGGCGAAATCAGCAGGACATGCTTGCCGCCTAATTCAAAGAAATCAGGACATTCCCACATATAGCCGAGATTACCGTCACTTTGGGCGAGAACCCCGCCGTATTCCCAATCACGCAAATCAGGTGAACGGTATAAAACGACCCGTCCGACGTTTTCTTTTGAAGAGTTGCCGATGACCATATACCAAACATCGCGATGCTTCCATACTTTCGGATCGCGGAAATGACGGGCGCTGTCTTCCGGCGGTTCCGCAATAACAGGGTTTTCCTGAAGCTTTTCAAACACGATTCCATCTTGGCTGACAGCGATATTTTGAGTTTGATAGAATAGGTCTTTCTCTTGATCAATTATATTATGTCCTGTATAGATGAGGGCTAATCTTCCATGATCATCGACCGCGCTTCCCGAAAAACAGCCGCTTTGGTCGAATGCATCGCCCGGAGCTAAGGCAACCGGCAGGTGCTCCCAATGAATGAGATCTTTACTTTTTACATGTCCCCAATGCATCGGCCCCCAATGCTCATCATACGGATGATGCTGAAAAAAGACGTGGTATTCTCCTTTAAATTGAATAAGCCCGTTCGGATCATTGATCCAATTCGCCCGGGGCATAATATGGTACCCCAATCGATATCTTTGTTTCACTTTACCCTCGGCTTCCTTCAAAGCTTCTTCCGCCTGCTGAATTCTATCCATTTGTAACATCCTCTCTATCCGATTTTTTGCAGACGCTGGACACGCCTGCTGTTTTGTTTCGGGCCCAATAAAGTAAATATGGAGATGACGGTAAAACCGAAGACGACGATTCCCATGATGAGATAGGTTTGACGGAATCCCGCACTGTCATATAATCCTCCCGCAAGCGGCGACAGAATCGACGCGCCTGCCTGAGATGCGAATTGAAAACCGACAAGATAAAGGACGGACGACAGACGCGTATCAAAATTGGCAGCCAAATATTTAAAAACGGCGATCAGCATAATCGGCAATTCCAGTGCGTGGATGAGTTTCATTGATGAAATGCCTACAGGCTCAACTGCAATTCCGGACCCGACGATGCGGAAAGCCATTAAAAACCCCGCTAAAATCAAACTGTTTTTCGCCCCGAACTTATTGACGATAAAAGGCGCAAGAAACATCATGCCGGCCTCCAAAAACACCTGGAATGAATTAAGATAGCCGAATACTTGGTTACCCGTCGACACTGAAGGAAACAAAGACGCATAATAGATCGGGAACTGCTGATCATATACGCCGTAAATGCAAGTCACCCCGATAATGTACATCATAAAAAACCAGAAATCTCTTAGTAAAAAGAGCCGCCCCACATCTTTTAACCGGACCGAATCCGCTCTGTTTTTCTCATGATCGGTCATTTCAATTTTCACAGACATGATAATGGCCGTTAATATGACAGCTGAAACAGACGCGATCCAGAAGTTGATATTGGGATTGATATTGAAAAGCTGCCCTGCAAAAAATGCAGCAGCCGCCCAGCCCAGCGAGCCCCACATTCTTGATTTTCCATACTCGAAATCATACTTACGGCTGACCTTTTCAATGTACGTTTCAATCGCGCCTATCCCCGCCAAAAAAGCGGCTCCCAAATATAAGCCTCCGACAACGGCGCCAAGAAAGACGTTGTATTGTAAAAGCGGCCCATAGACGAAGATATAAAACGGACCCGTGAATATGAGAAGACAGCTGATCATAAACAATATCTTTTTCTTCAGCCCCAATTTGTCAGAGATAAAACCGTAAAGAGGCTGCATGCACAGAGCAAATACGGCGTTTACAGAAAAGATAATGCCTGTCGCTGATCCGTTTAAATTGATTTCCTGCCCTAACCAAATCGCAAATAAAGAATAGCTGGAAGACCAAGTAAAAAAGAAAAAAAAGAAATAAGCACTCAGTTTCCAATACAGACTTTTTGAGCTTTTCATTTGCACCGCTCCTTTAATAGGACCTTTTAATAGCCGTTTTAGAGCCGCATACTTCCTTCTTCATTTTCATCACATACATGCGACCCGTGAGTAAGCGCTTACTTTTCACCGCTGCTTGATTCTTTCACTTTATTGCCGCCAGCCATCTCTCCATACCCGTCACTTCCCTTCACTCCGTAAATAAAGCGCTTTCAAAAAGAATTGTATGTCAACCGGTTTCATATGTCAATCGGTTGACATAAATTTTCTGATTATTTCAATCAAACAAAACACACCCTCTTTATATGAAAACAGAAACATGGAATGTCCTTGCACATGTCAGCCTGATTCTCTAAAATAAGTGCGTGACGGAAATTGTAAGCCATTTCAGTAAGCAGGAGGGCACGGGAATGAAGCCTAACATTCATGATGTTGCGAAAATAGCGGGAGTTTCATCCACAACCGTTTCGCGGGTATTAAATAACCGCGGCTATATCAGCGAAAAAACAAAAGAAAAAGTGTACAAGGCGATGGAAGAAATCAATTACTTTCCAAACGATCTGGCCCGCTCTTTATTCCGAAAACGCACCAATTTAATAGGACTTATCATCCCAAACTCCAGCAATCCGTTTTTCGGCGAACTCGCCTTTCATATTGAAAGCATTTGTACGTCCATGGGCTACAAACTGCTGCTTTGCAACAGTTTACATCGAAAGGATAAGGAAGAAAAATATTTGGAGATGCTGATAAGAAACCAAGTGGACGGCGTGATCGCCGTGACTTACAACCGGGGAATTCTCAATTATCACAAGCAAAATCTGCCGATTGTCGCCATTGATCATTACTTATCGGACACGATTCCCGTCGTCGGCTCAGACAACTATGACGGCGGAAAAAAGGCGGCAGAACTGCTGATTGAAAAAGGGTGCCGGCACATCGTCCATATCAACGGCCCGCTTGAACTCGAGACACCGGCAAACCTCAGAAGAAAAGCATACGAAGACGTCATGCATGAACACGGACGGAAGCCTATTACATATGAAGTACCCTTTTATCAGCATTACCATGACATTATTTCAACATTATTCGATGAACAGCCTGACACCGACGGAATTTTTGCCAGCGATGATATCATGGCGGCTGCAGTGATGACCGAGGCCAAAAAACGGGGAATAGACATCCCGAATCAATTAAAAGTGATCGGTTATGACGGCACTGAAACCGTTCAATCGGTTCTGCCGGACTTGGCAACCATCCAGCAGCCGATTGAATTGATTTCCAAAACAGCCATCGAGATTTTAGCAAAAGAAATTGAAGGCGAATTTGATGATTTGCCGCTGGAAACGTATTTGCCGGTACGGCTTTTGGAAGGGCGGACAACGTAGTCAGACTCTTCAGCCGTACGTACCGACGCGATTGCGGTCTATTTTGAGCGCTCCCGCCATATCATTTTCTCAAGCGCCGGCGCTGATCATCCTCATTTCCACTTTGCTGTTTGAACTTTTTGTTTTATGGGAAAAATGGTGTTAGAAGAAAAGGTTGGCATTTTGGTCAGCGTTTTGTTTGACCTTTATTGACCAAAAATGTATCATGTAAATACATACTTACCTAAAAGGTGAAGGAGGAGCATTATGAATTTAATACCTACAGTCATTGAACAAACGAACCGCGGAGAAAGAGCTTATGACATTTACTCCCGTCTTTTGAAGGACCGTATTATCATGCTTGGATCTGCGATTGATGACAACGTTGCGAACTCCATCGTGTCACAGCTTTTATTCCTTGAAGCGGAAGACCCTGAAAAAGATATTTCCATTTACATTAACAGCCCTGGCGGATCAATCACTGCCGGTATGGCAATCTATGATACAATGCAGTTCATTAAACCGAAAGTATCCACGATCTGCATCGGTATGGCCGCTTCTATGGGAGCATTTTTACTTGCAGCCGGAGAAAAAGGCAAACGTTACGCGCTTCCTAACAGTGAAGTTATGATTCACCAGCCGCTTGGCGGAGCGCAAGGACAGGCGACAGAAATTGAAATCGCGGCAAAACGCATTCTCTTGCTTCGCGACAAATTAAACAAAGTGCTTGCTGAACGTACCGGCCAGCCGCTTGAAGTCATTGAGCGCGATACAGACCGCGACAACTTCAAATCAGCTGATGAAGCCTTAGAATACGGCTTAATCGATAAAGTGCTGACACGCAATACAGAAGACCAGAAGTAATGCCCAAAAAACCTGCAAGAGCTGATGTCTCTTGCAGGTTTTTTTATGCTTTATTCCCATTCAAAAAAGTAATGAATGCTTTGACGACAGATAATTCTAACGCTGAAGAATCATACATAAGCCAAGTATCGCGTATCACAGGCTCGTTATTTTTATAGGATAGCGCCAATGTGTATAATTCATCAGAAGGCTGAAGACAGATTTCCGGCACAACAGAATAACCGAGACCGTTTTTCACCATCTCTTTACAGGTTTCCTGCCTGTCTACCTCCATCGCAATGAAAGGCGGTTCAGTAAATTGGTTATTCCACCATTTTTGAATCAAACTTTTCAAAGAAGCATCAGTTTGATAATAAATCATCGGCAATTTGGGAAGGTCCTCACTGTTGATTTCAGTTTTTGAAATAAGGTACAGCCGCTCTTCATTTAGCAGTTGTTTTTCCCCTTGCCAATCATAATTTCCCCTCATAATCCCAAGGTGTACCCCCGAATGATGAAGCAGATCCATCACCTTCGCACTCCATCCCGTATTGACGTGGAATTGAACAGACGGATACTGATCAGAAAACCGTTTTAGAATCGCCGGGAGCTTATACTGAGCAAAATTGCTTGAGACTCCTAATCTGAGAACCCCGCTGACTTCATGGCTCATATTGAGCATATCATCCTTCACTCTTCTGAATTCCTGCAGCATTTCTTTCGAATAATCAACCAGATGTTCACCTTCTGAAGTGAACTCCATTCCTTTTTTTCTTTTATAAAAAAGGCGCACTCCGAATTGTGCTTCCAGGTTTTTGAGCCGATAACTTAACGCCGGCTGTGTCATATATAATCGCTCTGCCGCCTTCGTCATATTTTTTTCTTCGAATAATGTAATGAGCACAATCCAATCCTTTTCATCCATATGAAATCCCCCAAAATATTTTTCTGCTATAAAATTTTCTCTTATTATAAAAGTTTTTTATTCAACTTTATAAAAATTATATGTTTTACTTATAATCCTTATTTATCATACGATATTTTCCAAAGGGACCGGTACCTTTTTATCCACACAAAATGATGTAAGGATGAGACAGCATGGAAAAAGTTCCTGTAACCGTCATGAGAGGCGGCACCAGCAAAGGCGTTTTTATTCATCAAAAAGACATGCCAGACGATACAAACCTATGGAGCGATTTTCTTTTAGACATTATGGGGAGCCCTGACGAGAGACAAATTGACGGTCTCGGCGGCGGCCATTCTCTCACAAGCAAGGCAGCCATTATTAAGAAATCCGCCAGAAAGGATGCAGATGTTGAGTATACGTTTGCTCAGGTCAGTTTGACTGACCGTTTTACCGACTTCAAAGGCAATTGCGGAAATATCTCTTCTGCCGTAGGCCCTTATGCTATTGAGAAAGGGCTCGTTCAAGCTGAAGAGCCGGTTACAAAAGTCAGAATGTTAAATACAAACACTCAAAAAGTGATCGTAGCAGAAGTTGAAGTCAGAAATGGAACATTTCATTACCAGGGGGACTGCGCTATCCCCGGGGTTCCAGGTACAGCTTCTCCTATTTATCTTTCATTTCACCAGGCTGAAGGAGCGGTGACCGGTAAGCTGTTTCCCACTGGTCAGCCTATTGATGTTCTCGATACACCGTATGGAAATATCTCGGTCTCGATTATTGATTACGCCAATCCGCTTGTCTTTGTAAAAGCAGAGGACACGGGGCTTACCGGCTTAGAACTTCCGGATGAATATACCCCGGAGATATTGGAAAAGCTCGAAATGATCCGATCGATTGCAGCCGAGAAATGCAGATTCGCTCCGAGACATGAGGCTGCTGCAAAATCACCGGCCGTACCAAAACTAACATTAATCTCATCTCCAGCGGATTATATCGATACAAAAGGGATAAAGAGACACGCAGAAGAGATGGATCTTGTCATTCGTATGATGTCCATGCAAAAACCGCATCAAGCTTTAGCCATTACAGGGGCGGTTTGTACGACTGCCGGCATGCTATTGCAGGATACAATATTATCTGAATTTTCATTCTACGGGAGAACGATTCGATTGGGACATCCAAGCGGCATTTTAGAAACCGAGGCAGATGCTGATCCGGATGGAACAACGATTAAAGTAGTACGCACAGCAAGAAAAATCTCTGAAGGCTATGTGTTTACAAAGCAAAGTTACAACCTGAATACGCTGAATCACATTGGTTAATACCAGTCTTCAGACAAGTCAAAGATAAACGGAGGAATACGAGATGATCAATGTAAATGCGTCTAATCGATTAAACAGACTGCCTTTTTCAAGGGCCCATCAAGCAGTGCTCGTTATCCTTTCATTCGCTTACTTTTTTGATTTTATCGATTTAAATACGTTTTCATATGCGGCGCCTTCACTTTTAAAGGAATGGAACATTTCTACTCATACCATCGCTTTTATTACGTCTGTCTCCTATTTCGGAATGTTTATCGGCGCCTCTGCCGGAGGATGGTTTTCAGACCGTTTCGGAAGGAAAAAAGGTTTAATTCTGGTTGTCACTTTTTTCTCTTTCTTCTCCCTCCTCTCTTCTCTGGCTTGGAACCCAGAAATACTCGGTGTTTTTAGATTTCTTACGAGTTTAGGTATCGGCGCCACAACGATTGTGGCAAGTACGTATATCAGCGAATTTTTCCCATCCGCAACTAAGGGTAAATACCAGGCAATCTGTATTACAATCGGCATATGCGGAATTCCTGCAGCCGGCTGGGTGGCTAAATTGGTCGTGCCGTCCGCCTCTTACGGCTGGCGGTTTATCTTTCTATTCGGCGCGGTCGGTATTTTTTTTCCGCTGATCGCCAGAAAACTGGAAGAATCACCGAAATGGCTGGACACGAAAGGAAAAAGCGAAGAAGCACACCGCATTCTGCTTGAACTGGAGGCAAAAGCAGAAAAAGAAAAGGGTGAACTGCCTGAACCAGCTCCGGCTCTGCGAAGCAGACAAACCGCTGTAAAATCTGTTCCATATCGGACGTTATTTCAAAAGCCTTTGGCACGAAGAACTTTTGTTTTAATGACGATGTGGGCAGCTTCCACGATTGCAATTCAAGGCTTTGGCACGTGGGTTCCCACCCTTTTGGTAAAAGAAGGCGTATCAATGGATGAGTCTATCGTATACGTCACTCTGGGAACGATCGGTGCCCCGCTGGGCGCTCTCATTGCGTCGCAAATCTCTGACCGTGTGGATCGAAAGTGGGCCATTTCTGTTTTATCGTTAATTATTATGGCGCTTGGATTCTTTTACGGCATCAATCCTTTGCCGATGGTCATTGTCATATGCGGATTTCTCATGCATATGTTTGAGCGCACGTTCAGTTCGATCGCATATGCTTATACGCCGGAATTATATCCGGTTGAAGCCAGAGCGTCTGGAAATGGCCTCACTTACGGCGTAGGACGTCTTGCGAATGTAGCCGGTCCCTTTGTCGTCAGTTTCCTGTATTCAGGCTACGGATTTTTAAGTGTTTTCTTGTTCTTTACAGGCTGCTGGTTTCTTTGTGCACTGACAGTCGGTATATTTGGAATCGGTTCAAAAAAACAAAAGATGCAGCAGGATGATTTCATATCGGAGGAAACATTCGTGCAACAAAAGTTGTAAACGCATACAGTCTGCAAACCGCAAAACATCCATCTCCTCTGAGGAAATGGATGTTCTTCTTTCAATCCCAGCAGCATTCTCTTTATCATCTTAAAGAGAAAACGATTTCCAGAAAGAAAAGGTATTCTATAGGCGGAGAATTTTCCGTCAGAATGGATTAGATGCAACCGCCGAAACATATTTCAGACCTCTGCCTTACAATTCCCGCCATTTCTTATCTAAAATCGGGTATGTATACCGATTCATCTGCTCAATCAGTTCATCCGGCCGAGAGGAACTGTGTATCAGTTTTAAATGAGACTCATTCGAAAATCCTTCCTGAATGCTGTACTTGACCATCTTCATCATCGGCTCAAAATACCCGTTCACATTGTACAGTCCGATCGGTTTTTGATGAATGCCGATTTGCGCCCAGCACAGCACTTCAAATAACTCTTCATATGTTCCGAAGCCGCCGGGCATGGCAATGTACCCATCGGCAAGTTCACTCATTTTCGCTTTCCGCTCATGCATGCCGCTGACTTCAATCAGCTCCGTCAGATTCTGATGAACAACCTCTCCGCTGAACAGCCCGCTCGGCATGACACCGACAGCTTTTCCGCCGCCTGCCATTAACGCGTCGGCGACGGTTCCCATCAGACCGACCCGTGAACCGCCATAAACAAGGCCGATTCCCTGCTCTGCCATATATTCACCCAGTTCGGCCGCTTTGCGTTTGTACTCTTCATTTACCCCCGGGTTTGACCCCGCAAATACACAAATGGTTTTCATTTTTTCATCTCCGTATCTATATATGTACATCAATAAATCAAAATACACTATATATTGTCCCATCTCTATATGATAATATCAATAAGAATCATACAGGACATAAGGAGTGTTTCACATGCAGATGGCTGAAGCAGAACAATGGACGAAAGATTTTTATGAAAAACGAGGATGGACGGCGTACGGACCATTTATCAGAATCGGCTTTTTAATGGAAGAGGCGGGTGAGCTCGCCCGGGCGGTAAGAGCATATGAAATCGGCAGAGACCGGCCGGATGAAAAGGACGCGACCCAGGCTGAACGCAGGCAGGAGCTGATTGAAGAAATGGGTGACGTCCTCGGAAATCTGGCTATCCTTGCCGATAAGTACGGAATCACGTTAGAAGATGCGATGAAAGCCCATCAGGAAAAACTGATCAAGCGCTTTGAAACCGAATAAAAACACGGCCTGTCCGCTTTTTCATGGACAGGCCGTATCTGAATTTATCCTGTTATCTCGTCCTGATGCTCAAAGAAATGCTGTTTCCCGATTTTATGAAACAGCCCCGTCTTCCGGATCAGCTCTCTCGGCTGTGATTGCAATCCGACGATCATCAATCTCCCGTTATGCCGTTTGATCCGGTTCATCACATTCCCCAGCACCGCTTCTGCGGAGGTATCCATGTAATGTACATTATTCATCAGCAGAATAAGCGTCTTCGGCTTTTCCTGAAGCCTCTCCAGCAGCGATGATTCCAGTGAATCAATTGAACCGAAAAACAGCGGCCCTTCAATGGAATATGTGCTGACGGATGAATCATTTTTAACCGATTTGACAGCGGCATGCGGTGTTTTGATGCTTGTTGATTCGCTCATTTTTCTGATAAAGAAAACAAAAGCGAGCACGAGACCGGCAGAAACGCCGATGATTAAATCGAACAGAACCGTCAGTAAAAAGGTTGCCGCCAGTACGAATGAATCAGTGTTTTTCAGCCGCATCATATTGGCGACTTCCCTCCGCTCACTCATGTTCCAAGCCACCACCATCAATACCGGCGCCATGCTTGCCAGCGGTACATGAACGGCAAGCGGGGCGAAGACGAGCAGGACGAGGAGGACGGTGACTCCGTGGACAACACCGGAAATCGGAGAAACTGCGCCGTTTTTAATATTTGTTGCGGTCCGCGCAATCGCTCCCGTTGCCGGTATGCCGCCGAAAAGCGGCGCTGCCATATTGGCGATGCCCTGCCCGACAAGCTCCCTATTGCTGTCATGCCGTGATCCTTTCATATTATCCGCGACCATCGCCGATAATATGGACTCAAGTCCGCCGAGAAGCGCAATGATCAAAGCCGACGGAAACATCATTATCATGTTATCGATTGAGAAATCCGGAAGCTGGAAAGCCGGAAGCTGCCGCGGGATTTCCCCGTAAGCAGAACCGATTGTCGCCATTTTGTCAGGGAAAAACACCACCGCCGCGGCTGTAGAGACAAGCAGCGCCACAAGCGCGCCCGGAATCTTCGGCATCAGCCTGGCTGATAACAGCAAAATGGCCAAAGCAATTCCCGCGATGAGGATGCTGTACAAATTAAAGGTTCCGAGCTTCTTGCCGATTTCCGCAATGTTGAGGATAAAGCTTTCATGCTTTTGAATATCGCGCAGACCGAGAAAATGGGCAATCTGCTCCGAGAAAATCAGCACCGCGATTCCGGCCGTAAATCCGACGATCACCGGCTTCGGCACGAATTTCATAATCTTTCCGAGCTTAAATACGCCAAACAGGACGAGCATGACGCCTGCCATAAAACCGGCTACAAGTAAATTCTCAAAACCATACTGCATCACAATGGCAAATAAAATGGGAACAAACGCCCCCGTAGGCCCGCCGATCTGATATTTAGAGCCGCCCAACAGCGAAATCAGAATTCCGGCCACAATAACGGTGTAAAGCCCGTATTCCGGACCGACCCCCGAGGCGATGGCAAAGGCCATTCCCAATGGAATCGCTACAATTCCGACCACAATTCCCGCGATTAGGTCCTTCTGAAATTTCTGCAAATTGTATCCCTGATATCTGCCGGTAAATTGCATCGTCAGCTGCATCCTCCTTTGACTGTTTCATAACCGTCAACGACAACATCCAGCGTCCCCGTCCCCGGATCGATCACCAGCCCGTGCACCGGCACCTCTTCAGGTAAGAGCGGATGATGCCTGACCATATTCACGCTGTGGGCCACGCTTTCTTCGACGCTGTGAAAACCGGTCAGCCATGTTTCCAAATCGACTCCCGCATGCTGCAGAAGGCTGAGACATTTGTCCTCAACGCCGCGCTCTTTCGCTTTATTTAATATGGAAGCCGCATTTAATCCCGACATTCCGCACTCGCGGTGACCTATGATGCAGACTTCCTCTGCCTGCAGTTCATAAACGGCAACCAAAATGCTCCGCATGACACTTCCAAATGGGTGAGAAACAATGGCTCCCGCGTTTTTTATGATTTTGGCATCGCCGTTTCTGAGTCCCATCGCCTGCGGCAGAAGCTCCGTCAGCCTTGTATCCATACAGGATACGATGACAAGCTTTTTTTTCGGGAATTTTGTCGTTTGGTAAGGTTCATATTTCCTTTCTTGGACAAACTGCTGGTTGTGCTCCAAAATGCTTGATAAAGAAACCATTTTTCTATTCATCTCCCATCCGATTGTATTGCAAGCCTTCTTACCCAGCTTACAGTAAGGAATTATAGCACAGAAAAAGGCCTCAAAAGCGCTTTCAACAAAAGACACGATAATTTGACTGTAAATTCAGATTATATTCATTTATATCTTTCAAAAATAATAAAATTTATCTTTACACCAACCTATAAAGCTTTTGAAAACAGCGGTTCCGCTCATTTTGCCTTCAGAAATATAGGCGGATTCTGTTATTGTTTGGAGAAATCAAGCATGTACATTTCTTTTTCTTTCATTTTAAGTTCAAAAGAACCAGAAATTTATCGTAATGCGTTTGAATATTTCTCACGTTACCGCTTCTCTTATATAATAAAATAGAGAAGAAAGACAAAGGAGGAGAAGCCCGTTGAAACCCTATGTATTCATCGCGAAACCGATACCGCCGGAAGTCGAACAAATGATAGGCGAGCATTGCCGATATGACATCTGGAAAGAAGATACCATTCCAAAAGAGGAACTGTACGAAAAAATGAAAGATGCTGAAGGGCTGCTGACATCCGGAACGGCGATTGACAGTGATTTACTGGATCACGCGCCGAAGCTGAAAGTCGTCAGCAATAATTCAGTCGGCTATGATAATTTTAATATTGAAGAAATGAAAAGACGCGGGGTTGTCGGCACGCATACGCCGTACACCTTAGATGACACTGTCGCTGATCTGGCTTTTTCATTAATCCTGTCTTCCGCCAGACGGGTTGCCGAATTGGATCGATTCGTCCGCGCCGGCAAATGGGGAACCGTTGAGGAAGAATCTCTTTTCGGTATGGATGTCCACCATCAGACATTAGGAATTATCGGCATGGGCAGAATCGGTGAACAAGCTGCCAAACGGGCAAAATTCGGCTTCGATATGGACGTGCTGTATTATAACCGCAGCAGAAAACCGGATGCTGAGAAGGAACTCGGGGTTACATATGCCGACTTAGATACACTGCTGAAAACATCAGACTTTGTGCTTTTAATTACGCCGCTTACTGACGAAACGTATCATATGATGGGAGAGCGGGAATTTAAATTGATGAAAGATACGGCATATTTCGTCAATATTTCCCGGGGAAAGACGGTTGATGAGAAAGCGCTCATCCGCGCATTGCAGGAGGGCTGGATAAAAGGCGCCGGTTTAGATGTGTTTGAAAAAGAGCCGATCGCCGAAGACAATCCGCTCCTGCAGCTGGAAAACGTCACATTGCTTCCGCATATCGGGTCAGCAACGGCAAAAATCCGCTTGAATATGTTCAAGCAAGCCGCACAAAACATGATTGACACCGTATACGGAAAAACGCCGAAAAACCTCACGAAGGAATTTCAATGAGATGAAAAACCCCGGCCGTTCAGCCGGGGTTTATTTTTCGCTAGATCAAAAGTACTATTTTTAAATTCTTTCTATTCCTTTCTCTCGATGCTGATACAATGAAAAGGAATCAGCTTCACATGATAAAAATGGGAGGTATTGCTTTGAAAAAACGATTATCGTGGATTTCCGTTTGTTTGCTGGTGCTGTTCTCCGCGGCGGGGATGCTGTTTTCCACGGCTGCCAAGACGGATACATCTTCTCACAAGGCGCACACTGAAGCACAGGTTATCAACACGTTTGACGGGGTTGCGGATTATCTTCAGACCTATCATAAGCTTCCTGATAATTACATTACAAAGTCAGAAGCGCAGGCCCTCGGCTGGGTTGCATCAAAGGGGAATCTTGCAGACGTCGCTCCGGGGAAAAGCATCGGCGGAGACATCTTCTCAAACAGGGAAGGCAAACTCCCTGCCAAAAGCGGACGGACGTGGCGTGAAGCGGATATTAACTATACATCAGGCTTCAGAAATTCAGACCGGATTCTTTACTCAAGCGACTGGCTGATTTATAAGACGACAGATCATTATCAAACCTTTACAAAAATGAGATAAACACATACAAAAAACGGCTTCCCTGCGGAGGCCGTTTTTTTTGCAGAGAACCTGCGAGCTTCATATAAAATGAGCAGTAAATTTTTCTTCAAACTCTGACCGGTCTATTCTGCTGTTTTCCGCCGTGCCATCGTGTTTTTTTATTGTTATATTGCGTTCAGACAGAACCATGTGCCCTTCCGGTGTCCGCTTAGAAGCAAGCAGGCGTTTGTTGAAAGGAGAGCGTTCATGTTCAAAGATTGTTTGTTTCATAGACTTGAGGTCCTTTTCATCGATTTCTTCAAGCGAAAATGCGTAACCTGTCTGCCAGCCGTCCCCTTTGTTCATTTCAAGCAGGTATGTTCCGAATTCCGTCTCTTCTATCTTCACGCGGAACGCTCCGGCCGCTGATACCGTCTCGTCTCCCGACATCGGCACAGGCTGCATGGCGAGATTGAGGCCGAAGCCTGCATCAGCGATGTACTCATTTTCCCCGGCGGAAAGAAGTACGGCCGCATGTGTGCCGGGCAGCGCCCAGCCGTTTTTCCAGACCGTTCCGCGGATCAATTTGACATCAAATCCGGCATCTTTCAGGATGAAATAAAGCAGTCCGTTCAAGTCATAACAAAGGCCGCCATGAGGTTCCTTCACCATGTGCCGCCACAGTCCTTCTTTCGTGACGTCATATTCTTTTTTGGACAAAACCGCGCGATTTTCAAACGGAAACCGATACGCGAGCGCCTTTAAAAACTCCGGCAGGTTGCTGAAATCGAGGGAATCCTTTTCCCAGCCTATCGTTTGATAACAATCTTTCAGAAACTCATTCATCGTTCCGTCCCCCTTACAAAGTGTTTACACTTCTTCCTGCACATAAGCGGACAACTTTTCCAGCGCTTCCTTTTCATCGTCGCCTTCAGCGATCAGAGTGACTTCCGTCCCCGTGCTGACCGCCAGACTCATTAATCCCATAATGCTTTTGGCATTTACTTTCTTGCCGTTTTTCTCAAGAAACACATCGGATGCAAAACGATTTGCCTCCTGTACAAACAATGCAGCGGGGCGCGCCTGCAATCCCGTCTTTAAACGCACTTCCACTTTCCCCTGAACCATAAGATCTCCCCTTTTCTGTACGGTTATTTCAAAGTGATGCTTTGTCCTGTACGCAGCTGTTCTGCGATTTCATCGAGCTTTCTCAGCCTGTGATTGATGCCGGATTTGCTGATTTTCCCGCTTGCAACCATTTCCCCCAGTTCTTTCAGCGTGACCTCCTGATAATCAATCCGCAGCTGCGCAATTTCGCGAAGCTTTTCCGGCAGCGCTTCAAGACCGATCCGTTCATCAATGTATTTAATATTTTCCACCTGTCTGAGCGACGCCCCGATGGTTTTGTTTAAGTTTGCTGTTTCACAATTGACGAGGCGGTTCACTGAGTTTCTCATATCTCTGACAATCCGCACATCTTCAAAACGCAGCAGTGAATTGTGAGCGCCGATGACATTCAGAAATTCAGTAATTTTTTCCGCCTCTTTTAAATACGTAATATAGCCTTTTTTCCGTTCAAGCGTTTTGCTGTTCAGATGAAATTCATTCAGCAGCGCGCATAATGAATCGTTATGTTCCTTATAAAGCGAGAAGATTTCCAAGTGGTACGACGAGGTTTCGGGATTATTCACAGATCCCCCCGCCAAAAACGCCCCTCTCATATAAGAACGTTTGCAGCAGCGTTTCGCCACCAGTTCCTCAGAAATATTCCGTTCAAATACAAAGTTCTCTCCGAGGATTTTCAATTCCTCTAAAATCAGCTTTGCATTTTCAGAAAATCGCACAATATAAACATTGTTTTTTTTCAGCCGCATTTTTTTTCTGACTAACAGTTCGACCGATACATCATATTGTTTCTTCAGCAATGTATAAATGCGGCGGGCAATCGCCGCATTTTCGGTTTGAACGTCAAGCACGAGATGGCGGTTTGAAAATGACAGGGAACCGTTCATCCGAATCAGCGCGGACAGCTCCGCCTTGGCGCAGCAGTCCTTCACTTCCAGATTCGTCAGTTCTTTTTTTGTTTCCGATGCAAATGACATATTAGCCACCTCATTTCAAAAGGCCTCTAGTCCCTTAATAAGTCGACAAGAAGAGAAGCCACTTTATGTGTATCGTGACGGATTACGCCATTTTTATACGTGATAATCTGATCCCTGATGACCTCAAGCCCCATGGATTTCAGCTTTTCAACATTGAAGTCGACGGGCCGGGCCAGCTCTTTCGCATATTTGCTTTTGATTTCGTCAGGGATCTCCTCATTGTTGATTAAGATCGTGTCGATAAACGGCTGCTCCATATGATCGTTCAGCGCCTTGACATGGTCGGCCGCGCTGTATTGCAGCGTCTCTCCAGGCTGTGTCATAACGTTGCATATATATACTTTTTTGGCCGCAGCCTTGACGACTTCCTCTCCGATTTTCGGTACGAGCAGATTCGGAAGAATGCTTGTGTACAGGCTTCCCGGACCGATAATGATTAAATCGGCCTGACGGATGACGTCAATCGTTTCCGGGAGCGGATCAATTTTTTCAGGCGTAAGAAACACCCGTTTAATCCGCTGGCCGTAAGAAGGGATTGTCGATTCTCCGGAGACGACCTGCCCGTCCTCCATTTCAGCGTGAAGAACGACACTGGTGTTGGCAGCCGGCAGCACTCTGCCGCGGACATTCAGCACCTTGCTCATTTCGGTGACAGCGTGAAAGAAATCACCGGTTATATTTGTCATCGCTGCCAAAATCAAATTGCCGAGCGAATGTCCGGTTAAGTCGCTTCCTTTGTTGAAACGGTGCTGAAACAGATTTTCAACGAGCGGCTCAACATCTGACAAAGCGGCCAGTACGTTACGAATGTCACCCGGCGGCGGAATTTGAAGTTCATCCCGCAGACGGCCTGAACTTCCGCCGTCATCAGCAACTGTCACAATCGCCGTAATATCAACGGGCTTATGCTTTAACCCCCGAAGCAGCACGGACAGACCCGTTCCGCCGCCGAAGATTGCGATTTTCGGCTTCTTATTCATTTCCGGCTTCTCTTTTCAATGTCCCGGTGAGTGACATGAGTATAGTAATCTTTTTTAAAATAGTCAGCCAAATACTCAGCGAGCGTGACGGAGCGGTGCTGGCCGCCCGTACAGCCGATCGCGATGACAAGCTGGCTTTTACCTTCCCGCTTATAAGACGGAAGCATAAAGCCGAGCAGATCAACAAGCTTTTCAATAAACTTTTGTGTTTCGTTCCACTTCATCACATAGGACGACACTTCCTCATCTTTCCCCGTAAGCGGCCTCATGCTTTCAATGTAGAACGGATTCGGCAGAAACCTTACATCAAACACGAGGTCGGCATCTATCGGAAGCCCGTATTTGAACCCGAATGACATTACGTTCACTGTAAATGTTTCACCTTGGTTCGTGGCGAAATGCGCCACGATTTTTTCACGCAGATCACGCGGTTTCATATCCGATGTGTCATAGATCAGCTGAGAGCGCCCTTTCAATTCTTCAAGCAGCTGGCGTTCCAGCGCGATTCCTTCGAGAGGAAGCCCGGTAGCGGCCAGCGGGTGAGAACGCCTCGTTTCTTTGTATCTCGTCACAAGGATGGAATCCTTAGCGTCTAAAAAGAGAATGCGCGGTGTAATCCACGGATTTTCCGCCATTTCATCCAGCGCCTCAATCAGCCTGTCAAAAAATTCACGTCCCCGCAGATCCATGACAAGCGCGACCTTGCTCATTTTTGAACTTGATTCTTTCATCAGCTCCAAAAATTTCGGCAGCAAGGAAGGCGGCAGATTGTCGACGCAAAAATAGCCGAGATCCTCAAAGCTTTGAATGGCGACGGTTTTCCCCGCTCCAGACATTCCCGTAATGATGACGAGCTGAATATCATGGTTTTCATTCATACTCATCTTTCTCCCCCCTGCGGTCTTTCTTTTATTTAATAAACTGCGGATCTAAACGATAGCTGAGCAGCTCGAAGTCCGGCGTATACGTAAAGGTGCCGTGCAAAAGCCCTTGGCCCTTGATCATAAAATCAAGGATATGCCCGTCTCCGGGGGCCATCGGAAGGCTGTGGATATCTTTTACGTCATGCCACTTCAGAACGCCTTCCTCTGATTCAGCGACATTCCGCCCCGTGTAGGAGTCGGCGACGAAAGTAAACATCATCCACTCTGACACGATTTGTTCCTGTTCCTTAATAATAAAGGTAAATACGCCTTTTAACTGCGGATTTAGTATATAAATGCCCGTCTCTTCTCTGTACTCTCTGATGACGGAATCTCTGACGGACTCGCCGCTTTCCATCTTCCCGCCGGGCGCGACCCACCAGCCCCGTCTCGGCTTTTGGAGAAGGAGAACCTGATCATCTGTCTGCAACACACAATTTGTCACTCTTTGCACAAGTACGTCACCTAACCTTCTCAACAAATCATCGTCTCTTCATTATACCGTTTCGGCATGTCTCTCACAATGCAGAGACACCGACATCCTTTTCTTTTATTTGACAGAAAACAAAAAATCGCAAAAAAAGGGCACGGATACTGGAATCCGTGCCAAAGTGTATTCATTAAAAAGGGGGTCAATTACTACATTCATCTTAAAACATCAGTATTTCACCCGTGTTACAGCGTAATTAAAACACAGTAACGATTCAAAAACTGAACATTACAGTGATTATTTAACGGTTTTGAGCGTTTCCTCAAGCTCTTCCACATAATGCTGAACGCTTTGAGCCGCAATACTTCCGTCGCCTGTCGCCGTTACGATCTGGCGGAGCGTTTTTTCACGGATGTCTCCCGCGGCGAAAATGCCTGGGACTTTTGTCTCCATTTGGGCATTTGTTTCAATGTAGCCTTCTTCATTTGTGATGCCCAAGTTTTCGAACGGTTTAGAAAGCGGAAGCATACCGATATAAATAAAGACGCCGTCAGCTTTGAATTCTTCCTCTTCTCCCGTCACGGTATCCACAAGAGTAAGTCTGCCGACTTTTCCGTTTTCCTCATGGATTTCTTTTACGGTTTTGTTCCATTTGAAGTCAATTTTCTCATTGTCAAAGGCACGCGCCTGAAGAATGCTTTGCGCACGCAATTTGTCACGTCTGTGAACGATGGTGACTTTTGAAGCGAAGCGTGTCAGATAGACCCCTTCCTCAACGGCGGAGTCTCCGCCGCCGACAACGACAAGCTCTTTATTTTTAAAGAACGCGCCGTCACAAACCGCGCAGTACGATACGCCGCGGCCGCCCAGTTCTTTTTCGCCGGGAACGCCGATCTTTTTGTATTCCGCTCCGGCAGAAATGACGATGGCGCGCGCTTTATATTCTTTTGAACCGGCTTTGATCGTTTTATATTCTTTGCCGTCAACGATTTCTTTAATATCGCCGTACGCATATTCCGCACCGAATTTTTTCGCATGTTCAAACATTTTATTAGAAAGTTCAGGGCCGAGAATGCTTTCAAAACCCGGATAGTTTTCAACATCCTCCGTGTTGGCCATCTGGCCGCCCGGAATTCCTCTTTCGATCATTAATGTGGATAAGTTCGCTCGTGATGTGTAAACAGCAGCGGTCATCCCCGCCGGACCCGCGCCGATAATGATCACATCATAAATTTTTTCTTCTGACACCATGATTCACTCCTTTTCGAAATGGGGCGCACCCTATATGACTAAGAATCCCCATCAATCGTATTCCTTACCCATATCCTATTAAATCTGAGGGCAATTCGCTATTTTTTTGCTCATTTTTCTGAGAAACCATGATTAGGCGGCTCCTGAGCGGGTATACAAATAAAGAAAGAGCCTTCCGGGATAGAAGGCCCTTGTCTTATTCATTATTGCACGACACGTCTTACATTGCCGTTGAATGCTTTCTTCCAGTAAGGGTTGCTCATAGAATCAATGGATACACCGTGTGATGTATTATCGTTCAGGAACGTTCCGTTACCTAAGTAGATGCCGACGTGGCCGTTTGTTTTATACGTATTGAAGAATACTAAGTCTCCGCGTTTCATGTCAGACGCGCTTACTGCTTTACCTCTTCCGATTAATGTATCTGTGTTTGTGCCGCTTGCAGGTCCGAGGTTAACGCCTGCGTTAGCATAAGCCCAGCGTACGAATGAAGAGCAGTCAAAAATACGGTTGTTAATATCAGATTGAGTGCGTCCGCCGCCGAATTTGTAAGGGGATTGACCCACAAGGCTTGATCCTACGCTGATGGCGCCTTCAATACCGCCTGAATTTGAAATAACAGATCCGCCGTCAGAATCATCTGAACCGCCGCTGTTATGAGATGATCCGCCTGAAGTGCTCTTCGGTTTACTTGAGCTGTCAGATGAATCAGATGATGTTGAAACTGCCGCTTTTTTCACAGTTTTTACCGCCGGTGCCGGCTGGCTGTCATCTTTTTGGTTTTGGTCTTCAGAAGCTTTTTGTGCTTCTTCCTGTTTTTTGATCAGGGCAGCCGCTGCAGCCTGCTCAGCTTTAATCCGCTTCTGTTCTTTTTCAGTGTCAGCTTTTTCGTTTGCAAGCTTTGATGCTTCTTTTTTCAGATCAGAGATAGCGGAAGCCGCTTTTTTCTGACCGTTTTTCGCTTCGTCGAAAAGCTTGTCTTTCTGATCAAGCTGTTTGTTCAGGTCTTTTTGCATAGACTCGAGTTTCGCAAGATCATCTTGAACTTTTTTCAGCTTCACGTTAAGTTCAGCTTCTGCGTCTTCGAGTTTCGCTTTATCCTGCTCCTGCTGTTTGATCAGCTCTTTATCCGCATCAACGATAGAAGATACCGCAGTCGCACGGGAAATGAAGTCTCCGAAGCTTGTCGCCCCTAAAAGAACATCTATGTATCCCTGAGAACCGCCGTTTTCCTGTAAAGAACGAACGCGTTTTTTCAGGATTTCATTGCGTTTTTCAATACGCGCTTCTGTTTCTTTGATTTCTTTTTTCAAATCAGCGATCTGCTTTTTCGTTTTTTCGTTTTCAGCTTTTTTATCTTCGATTTTATTGCTTGTATCCAACGCTTTAGCGTTAATGTCTTTCAGTTCTTTTTCAATCTTAGCCTGCTTGTCCTGAAGCTTAGACAATTCTCTTTCTTTTGCTTCAAGGCTTGAAGCCACCTCAGATTGCTTGCTTTCAATTTTTGCTTTTTTGTTGTCTAATGTTTCCGCCGATGCAGTTTTTGTAAACGGGATCAAAAAACTGCTTGTCCCGATGACGGAAGCCAAACCAAGTGTTAATAAACTCTTTTTCACTTTTTCTTTCCTCCCTTTTACTTTAAACCTGTTCTCATTTGGAATTCTATTATGAACATCAAAGTTACGCTCCCTCACAAATCCGTGAGGCTGATGATTTTTATGTATGAATCTTTAAATCTTTTAAATTGGTATAGATTATACAGCACATGTAAAATAAACTAATCTCTTATGTACGAGACTCATTATACCATCATGTTTCGACAATTTTTATTACAGTTATATTTCAATGTGATTGCAAATCTCATATTTTGCAAAATAAACGGTGATTACGGCCTGATTTCGATTCGAAAAGCAAAAAAAGACGTATGAATACCTCTTTTTTCGGCGGTAAAGTTCTGTTTTGCCCCTTTCTGATAAAAAAAGAACCGACTCTTTATATAGAAAGAATCGGTTTTATTCTAATATATCGTCTATTTGTCTGATGTATTTCGAAAGGGTTGCCGGCGTTATACCGTAAACGGCGGCCGTTTCTTTTTTCGTCGTTTTTTCGCCGTTTGCTTCTTTCCATACATATGCGATGGCTGCGGCCCATGCCCGCTCATTCTGTACGGCAGCGGCGGCGCGGATGTGCTGAATGACGTGAAAAACCCAGCAGCTCATGACGTCAGTTTTTAAACTGTCGGCTTCCGCTTTCTCCAGAAGCTTGACCGTCCGATACGTGAACACCGCATCACCGGAGACGCCTGAAGCGCCTTTTTCACCGGAAAGCAGCAGCCTGACGAAATCTTGTTCAAACGGTGAAACGGCGCGTTTTGCCGTCAGAACTTTTTCAAGCTGGTCCCGCTCTCCTTCAGCGCTGCTGATATAATAGGCGGCAAGCCGCTGTTCAAGTGAAGCAGGCAGCGGTTCCTGCCGCTCCGCCCAAGGCGCGGGCCGGTCTGATTCGGGAAATTCGGCTTCGGCCTTTTTCCAAATGGTTTCCGCAAATTCTGTGCGGCCTGTCCCGTAGGCTGAGGCGGCAAGCCAGTAATAAAACGTGTCGTCGCCTTCGAACCCGCTTTTGTAAAGAGAACGGAGCCATTTATAACCGAGATCATGTCTGCCGACAAGCGCTAGCGTCGCTCCCAGCTTATAGCGCTGTTCGAATAAAATCGGATACACGTTGGCGAGTTTTCCGCTCAATTCTCCGACTTTTTCATCTTCCCTCTCGTAATAGCAGAATACAAGGAGGTTGCACATGGCATGGAGATTGCCTTCATTTTTCTCAAGCACTTCGAATACCGTTTGTTTCGCTTTTGTGACATTGCCTGAGTAAAAGTAGGCGAGCGCCAGGTTGTTGTATGCAGACCAAAGCTCGGGGTAATCGGCCGTAATCTCTTCAAGCATGACAACCGCTTCATGAAGCTGGCCGCTCTCAAGAAGCGTTTTTGCCCGGTCCTGCCTGATCAGCAGCTCATCCTGGTCATAGAGCGATTCGTCTTCACCAGCTTCACCGAAATCCAAAAGCTCCATCAGATTTTCAATCTCTTCGCTGAATTCCCCGTCCGGATCGGCATCTGAATAAGCCGCCGCTTCTTTGTATGCTTCCTGAAAGAGTCCCAAATGCGCGAAATTATTCGCTTTAAAATAATGACACTCGGGCATTTCTTCTTTCAGGTTCACCAAAATAAAGTCGAACAGCTCATTTGACTGCTGGTAGTGGCCCATTTCAGAATAAATGACGGCCAGCCGGGACAGCATTTCGGAATCATTCGGCTCGAGGTGGACGGCCCGCTGAATCAGTTTGCTGGCCCGCTTTAAATTCCGCTCTTTATATGCTTTTAAGCCTTTATGAAAAAAATATTGTCCATCCTGAAGCAGCTGGACAATTTGCGCGTGCTTTTTCTGTTCAGAAGTGTGTTTTCCCACAAATATCCTCCGTTTTATACGTATTACCGTCAGTAGTATACCATAAAACGGTTTCACCTCAATAGTTCAAAAGACAGGATCGGCTTCGTTTTTTACTGGCTGGTTCGACCAGATTTTAGCTGTTTTTTTCACGAGGCTCGGCTGGAAGAATGACACGGAAAAGGGTTCCTTCGCCGCGCTTGCTCTCAACCTCTATCGAACCGCCGTGCAGCTCTGCGATTTTTTGGGCGATGGACAGGCCGAGCCCGCTTCCTCCTTCGTTTCTCGCCTTATCCGCTTTATAAAACCGTTCAAATACACGCTCCGCCTGTTCAGGCTCCATTCCGATTCCGTCGTCGGCGATTTCGACAGCCGCCGCTCCCGGCAGATCTGCAATTTTAACGGAAATGCGGCCGCCTTCACCGGTAAATTTTACGGCATTGTGAATCAGATTCATCCATACTTGGCTGAGCAGCGCTTCATCTCCGTACACATACGACTCCTGTAAATCAATGAGAAACTCAATCTGTTTGGCTGACCACTCAGGCTCACAGGTCAATATGGTGCGCCGCAGCTGTTTGTCAATGCGGAACGGTTTTTTTTGTATCGGTTCGGTTTGGCGTTCGAGCGCAGTGAGCTTCAGCAGATTTTCACTGATTTTTGATAATCGTTCTGTTTCTGTTTCGATGATGTGTAAGTAGCGCCCCCGCTCCTCATATGATAAATCCGGTTTTTTCAGAAGATGCGCGTAGCCCTTTAATGAAGTGAGCGGGGTTTGGATTTCATGGGAAACGTTCGAAATAAATTCTTGTTTCAGCTTTTCCATTTCACTCAGTTCCGCGGCGAGTGTCGACAGTTCATCAGCTAATTTCGTCACGGGGTGGTTCCGCTCAATCTTCTCCATTTTCCGGGAAGCGGCCGCTGTGAAGTTGCCGCTCGACATTTGCTTGATCGTGGCGGTCAGCGAATCCCAGATCGCATGATGTCTTTCACGTGCTGACTTTGAAAAAATAAACATCGTTACAAACAGCAGGCCGAAAACAAGCCAAAGCGTCAGAATCTGCTCGGCGTACGGCACAAGCAAAATCGGCCATATGAGACCGAATCCCTGAACGATCAGGTGAGCCGCCAGCCATAAGAATGCGGTGACGGTGAGAAGGATGATGATTTTTCCAGCCGTTCTGAAGATCCGTTTCATCCTGTCACCACAAACCGATACCCGAGCCCCCGCACCGTATGGATGGCAAACGGATAGTCTTTTTCCGGAAACCGTTCTCTCAGCCTTTTAATATGCACATCAACGGTCCGCTCGTCACCTTCATAATCAAAGCCCCAAATATCTTCTATTAATTGTTCTCTTGAAAACGTCTTATTCGGATAACCGGCGAGCTTAAATAAAAGCTCAAATTCACGCCGGGGCAGTGTCAATCCCGCTCCGCCGCCGCGCGTTACGGTGCGGGATTGCTTATCTAATGTGACCGTTCCGATGGTCAGCAGTTTTTCAGCGGTGATCCGGTACCGTTTCAGCAATGCTTTGACCCTTGCTTCCAGCTCAAGCGGCTCAAACGGTTTGACGAGATAATCATCCGCTCCGGAAGTAAAGCCTTGCACTTTGTCCAGCGTTTCGCCTTTTGCCGTCAGCATCAAAATCGGAATATCCGTAAAGCTGCGGACGGCTTCACTGACTTCAAACCCGTCCATTTTCGGCATCATCACATCCAGTATGATGAGATCTATAGGAGCTGATTCGACCAGCCGCACCGCCGCTTCCCCGTCTGCCGCTTCTGCGACGTCAAAGCCGCTCTGCTCCATCATGAGGCGGACTAGCTCACGGATATGGCGGTCATCATCCGCAACCAATATGACAGCCATGAAAATCCCTCCTTCTGCTTTTTTCTTTTCATGAATCGACATGATGTCTATAAACCGAATTTTTTCATTGTCTCCTGTACCGGCATACACGCTTATGGCTTGGCTCTTCATCGTTACCGACCGTACACCCGTATGAACAGGACTCCGGCTGCAAAATAAAAAGCAGCTTTTTCAGCTGCTTTTTATTCATAAAGTCTTGCTTTACACAGCTTTGTTTTCTAAGTCGGCATTCAGTTTCAGCTGCTGCTCCGCAAAATCGCGGTACAGCGAATGGGATGCCATTAATTCATGGTGTGTGCCCCGTCCGGTGATTTCACCCTGTTCGACAAAGAGAAGCTGATCTGCATCCACAACCGTGGATAAACGGTGGGCGATCACAATCGTGGTGCGGCCTTTCATTAGAACTTCCAGCGCCTGCTGCACCCATTTTTCAGATTGGCTGTCCAGACTTGATGTCGCTTCATCAAGCATCAGAATGCTCGGGTTGCGAAGGAGCGCTCTGGCAATAGCGATGCGCTGGCGCTGTCCGCCTGAGAGCATAATTCCCCGCTCACCGACCTCGGTTTCAAATTTCTTCGGTAAGTCTTCAATAAATTGCAGAGCGTAGGCCATGTCGGCCGCTTGCCTCAGTTCCTCATCAGTCACCTCGCGTTTTAATCCGTAGCAGATATTGTCGCGGATGGTGCCTGACATTAACGGGCTTTCTTGCGACACGTAGCCGATATGCTCCCGCCATGATTCAAGGGAATATGCATCAATCGGTTCATTTCCGAGCAGGATGCTGCCCGCAGTCGGATTGTAGAATCGTTCAAGCAGCTTAAATAACGTTGTTTTTCCGCCGCCGCTCGGTCCGACGATCGCGGTGACTTTGCCGGCCTCAATCGTAGCCGTAATGTCTTTTAAGATGGTTTGATCTGTTTTGTAGCCGAATGAGACTTGTTCGAGCTTAATCGGCTGATCCGCGTTTTCAATGGCTTTTCCGGTTTGGATATCTTCTTCTTTTTCTGCAAGAATATGAATCATCCGTTCCGTTGCGCCGACGGATTTTTGAAGCTGTGTAAAAAATGAAGTGATCTGGCCCATCGGCATAATGATCTGAAACAAATACAGGATAAAGGCAACGAGTGCGCCGGCTGTCAATTCACCGGACGACACTTGCATCCCGCCGTACCCGATGACAGCGACCAGCGCCGCCATTAATACAAGTGTAATAAGCGGGCCTACGAGCGACTGCACCTTCGCTTCACGCAGCCCGAGTTTAAAGAGCGCCATGATGCCTGCTTTTCCGCGTCCGTATTCCGCTTCTTCAGCGTTTGACGCTTTTACAAGCCTGATTTCCGGGAGGATGTGGTTTAATAACCCGGTGAATTTCGCCGTTTCATCCTGTGTTTCCCGAGAAATTTTAAACATTTTCCGCCCGATCGGCACTAAAATCACCGCAGCCAGCGGCACGACGATCAGCACGAGCAATGTGAGCTTCCAGTTCATGAAAAATAAGATCGTCAGTGACCCGATAACGGAAATGATTCCGGTAATAAATCCGCTGATATTGTTTGTGATCAGCTCTTTTACCACCATTGTGTCATTGGTGACACGGCTGATCGTTTCTCCTGTGGCGTTTTTGTCAAAATAAGAGACGGGCAGTTTAATTAATTTCTGCCACAACAAATCACGCAGTCCCGAGATGATTTTCTGGCCGCTGTAGTTCAGGGCGTAGGTGGCGTAGGCGCTTAATGCGGCCTGTACGATAAACACGGCTGCAATGATTCCGATTTGCACGCCTGACAGCGACGACATGGAAAAGCCGTCAACGAGCTGCTTTGTCAACAGCGGAATCAGCAGGCTGACGAGCGTTGTCACAATACTGAGAGACAGCGCGAAGGCCAGCATACCGTATGATGGTTTTGTTTTTTTGACTAATGAAAAGAACGAGCTGAATTTCCCTTTAGGTTTTGGTTGTTTATTCGGCATATGTTTTCCTCCTATATCACTGTTTATACTATAACGGATGTGCATGAACGGAATATGAACAAAACGTATATTTTTGATAAAAACCAAAATAAACTCTATTAGTCAATATTATCAAATTCATCTGCCTCCGGTTGCGGAAATAAGGAATATTTAATTGAATGTTTAAGTTTGACAGATTAAAAACCTCACGGATCTCTCCGTGAGGTTTGTTTTACTCAGATGCTGAATGGCGTTTCGCAAGGACGTCAAGCACGTCGTCCAAAGGAAGCGACTGCTCACGCAGAAGAACGAGCAAATGATACAGCAAATCCGCCGCTTCCCATTTTAATTCTTCATGGTCGCGGTTTTTCGCGGCGATAATAACCTCTGCGGCTTCTTCGCCGACTTTTTTGAGGATTTTATCGACGCCTTCCCGAAACAGATACGTTGTGTAGGCTCCGTCAGGCATCTCCGCCTGCCGTTTGGCGATTACGCTTTCCAGTTCGTTTAAGATGCCGAAACGATCCTGCGCGTCCGCTTTTTCCGAAGAAAAGCAGCTGTAACTTCCCTTATGGCATGCGGGTCCTGAGGGCTCCGCAAGCACGATGAGGGCATCTTGATCGCAGTCATAACGGATGGCTTTCACCTTTTGGGTATTCCCCGACGTCGCTCCTTTATGCCACAGCTCCTGCCTTGAACGGCTGTAAAACCAGGTTTCTTTCGTTTCTATCGTTTTTTCGTAGGATTCACGATTCATATAAGCCAGTGTCAGCACTTCTTTGCTTGCCGCATCCTGTACGATGGCGGGAATCAGTCCGGCCTCGTCAAACCGCAGTTCATCTGCCCGTTTCATCTCACATTCACCCCGTGTTTCTTCATATAATCTTTCACTTCTTTTATAGATGTCTCTTTGTAATGGAAAATGGAAGCTGCAAGCGCGGCGTCCGCTTCACCGATCGTGAAGGCTTCAAGCATATGGTGCGCGCTGCCGGCTCCCCCTGACGCAATGACGGGCACCGGGACGGCACGTGTGACAATCTGTGTGAGCGTATGATTAAAGCCTGTTTTCTCACCGTCTGCGTCCATGCTTGTCAGCAGGATTTCACCCGCTCCCCGGCTGACGGCTTCTTTTGCCCAGGCCGTGACTTCCCACTCGGTTTTCTTTCTGCCGCCGTGTGTGTACACTTTATAGCAATCCGAATCTTCGTCATACTTTGCGTCAATCGCCGCTACGATGCATTGCGAGCCGAAAAAATCCGCTCCTTCCGTAATCAGCTCGGGGCGGAGGACGGCCGCTGTATTAACGGATACTTTATCAGCGCCGGCGCGAAGCATTCGTTTCATATCGCTTAATTGATTAATTCCGCCCCCGACCGTAAACGGAATCGCCAGTTTTGCCGCAACCTGTTCTACGACGTCCGTCATCGTCTTGCGGCCTTCGTGAGAGGCGGAAATGTCGAGAAAAACAAGTTCGTCAGCGCCCTCCCTGTCGTAAGCTTCGGCCAGCTCGACAGGATCGCCCGCATCTTTCAGCCCGAGAAATTGAATGCCTTTGACGACGCGGCCTTCTTTCACATCGAGACACGGAATGATTCGTTTCGTGATCATGCGTCCTTCACCCCGCCGAGCGCCTCAGCCAATGTAAATTGTTTTGTATACAGCGCTTTTCCGATAATCGCTCCCGATACGCCGGCGTCTTTGAAGCGGGCCAGTGCTTTGAGGTCGGCGACTGAGCTGACTCCGCCTGAAGCGATGGCGGTTTTTCCCGTTGCTTTTGCGAGCTGAACGGTGCTTTCGATGTTCGGTCCTGACAGCATGCCGTCAGTTGCAATATCCGTGAAAATGAAGGTTTCCGCTCCTTCGGCCGCCAATTCACGGCCCAGATCGGCCGCCCTTACCGAGGATGTTTCCAGCCAGCCTTCCGTCGAGACATATCCGTTTCTTGCATCAAGGCCGATCGCGATTTTGCCGCCGTATTGTTTCAGCATGCTCTTCACGAATGCCGGATCGGATACGGCCGAGCTGCCGAGAATGACGCGATCAACGCCTTGTGATAAATAACCGTACACATCCGCTTCAGAACGGATCCCGCCGCCGATCTCGACTTTGACATCAAGCTGCCGCGCAATGTCAAGAACATGCCTGTCGTTTACTTTCCTGCCTGCTTTCGCGCCGTCAAGGTCCACGAGATGAATCCACTCGGCACCTTCTTGTGCAAATTGCGCCGCCATGTCTAAAGGAGAGTCACCGTATATCGTTTCCTTGCCGTAATCGCCTTGGATGAGGCGGACGCATTTGCCGTTTCTCATATCGATTGCCGGATATAATGTAAAAGCGTTCATTTCTTCACCTTCTGTTCTGCCGCCATTTTTGTAAATTGTGTTAAGATCGCCATTCCGGCCGTGCCGCTTTTTTCCGGATGAAACTGTGCTCCGAAGACATTGCGCTTCCCGACGACCGCCGGAACCCGAACGCCGTACTCAGCGCTTGCCAAAAGATCGCCGTCTTCCATCCCGTCTATATAATAGGAATGTACAAAGTAAACGAAGCCTTCCGCCGCTTCCGAAAGCAAAGGAGACGTTTGGTGAAACGTCAGCCGATTCCAGCCCATATGCGGCACCTTCAGCTTGTTTCCTTCGGCATCTCTGTCCTTGAGCCTCACTGCTTTTCCGGCTAATAAACCAAGTCCTTTTGCAGAGCCGTTTTCGGTGCTTTCTTCAAAAATGAGCTGCATTCCGAGGCAGATGCCGAGGAGCAGCTTACCCTCGTCAACCATACGGTGTATGAATTGATCAAGCTTCGTGCTGCGTAAATTGTCCATGGCATCACTGAACGTTCCGACACCGGGAAGAACAAAAGCATCCGCTTTTTCAAGCTCTTCCGGCCGGTCTGATACGACATACGGGACGCCGACGCGTTCCAGCGCCTTCGATACGCTGAATAAATTGCCCATACCGTAATCAATTACACCGATCATTTACAGCATTCCTTTCGTAGACGGTACACCCTTGACGCGCGGATCAATGGATGACGCTTCATCAAGCGCTCTGCCAAGCGCCTTAAACACGGCTTCTATCATATGATGGGTATTCGTGCCGTAATGAACGATGACGTGCAGATTCATTCTCGCTTCGAGCGCCAGTTTCCATAGGAATTCATGTACCAGCTCGGTATCAAACGTTCCGACTTTCGCTTGCGGAAATGCAGCGCGCATCTCAAGGTGCGGCCGGTTGCTCAGGTCTACGGCGACTTGGGCGAGCGCTTCGTCCATCGGTACTAGCGCTGATCCGTATCGTTTGATCCCTTTTTTATCACCGAGCGCCTCCAAAAAAGCCTGCCCTAAACAGATGCCGATATCTTCAGTCGTATGGTGATCATCTATCTCCGTATCGCCTTTTGCGTCAACAGTTAAATTGAATTGCCCGTGCTTTGTGAACAAATCAAGCATATGAGTCATAAACGGCACATCCGTGCTGATGTCGGCTTTTCCTTCTCCGTCTATTTCGAAAGCCAGCTTAATATCCGTCTCATTTGTTGTTCTGGCGCGTTCCGCTTTTCTCATCGGTCATTCCTCCGTTTCTCGCTTCAATCGATCGTGCGTGCGCTTCAAGCCCTTCCAGTCTCGCGAAGGCGGAAATGCTGTCCGCGTGTGTTTCAAAAGCCTTCCGGCTGTATGAGATGATGCTCGATTTCTTTTGAAAATCTGTTACATTCAACGGGCTTGAAAACCGCGCCGTTCCGTTTGTCGGCAAAACGTGATTCGGTCCGGCAAAATAATCGCCGACCGGTTCAGCGCTGTATCGTCCTAAGAAAATCGCCCCCGCGTGTCTGATGCTTCCAAGCAAAGCCTCCGGCGAATGCGTCATGATTTCTAAATGCTCGGGCGCCAGCGCATTCACCGTGTCCACCGCATCTTCCATCGATTCCGCGATATAAATGCGGCCGTGATCCCTGATCGACGCTTCGGCGATTTCTTTGCGCGGCAGCGTCTGAAGCTGTTTATTCACCTCATCTGATACGGCTTCGGCAAGCTTCCGTGAGTCGGTGACAAGCACGCTTGAGCTGAGCGTATCGTGTTCGGCCTGTGAAAGCAGGTCAGCGGCGACTTCTTTGGGCACCGCCGTATCGTCTGCCAGAACCACGATTTCACTGGGCCCGGCAATCATGTCAATATCCACAACGCCGAAGACTTCGCGCTTTGCGAGCGCCACAAATATATTTCCGGGGCCCGTGATCTTATCAACAGGCTGTATCGTTTCAGTTCCGTAAGCGAGCGCGGCAATCGCCTGCGCGCCTCCCGCTTTGTAAATTTCCTTTATGCCCAGCTCAGACGACGCCGCCAGAACGCCCGGTGAAAGGCGGCCGTCTTTTCCCGGAGGACTGACGAGAACGATCCGTTCCACTCCCGCAGCGAGAGCGGGGATGACATTCATTAAAACGGAAGACGGATAAGCGGCCGTCCCGCCCGGCACATATACGCCCGCGGAATCGAGCGCCGTTATTTTCTGCCCGAGCATCGTGCCGTCTTTGCGATGGTAAAACCAAGAAGATTGCAGCTGGCGTTCGTGATATTCTTTAATATTTGCAATCGCCTGTCTGATCACTTTTAGCAGCTGATCATCAAGCAGACGGTATGCCTCGGTGATTTCCTCTGCGCTCACGGCCATTTGGTTCAGGCTGATGCCGTCAAATGTTTTTGTATAGGCCAAAACGGCTTTGTCACCGTTTTGTCTGACGTCTTCAATAATCCCCCTGACGATTTTCCGCTGCTCTTCGGTTCCGCTGTCGATGGAACGCTTCAGTGAGAACCGCTCGCTTCTATTTACTGCGGTTATTTTCATTGTGCCGTTTCTCCTTCCACAACCTTGGCCAGCCTGGCCGCCATTTCGTCGATTACATCATCCTTCATGCGGTAGCTAACCGGATTGACGATAAAACGCGATGTGATGTCACAAATATGTTCTGATTCAACGAGACCGTTTTCCTTTAATGTCCGCCCGGTTGATACGATATCTACGATTCTGTCAGCAAGCCCGATTAAAGGCGCCAATTCAATCGAACCATTCAGCTTAATGATTTCCACCTGCTCGCCCTGCTCTCTGAAATAACTTGACGCAACATTCGGATATTTCGTCGCAATCCTCGGGGCGACTCCGTTCCAATCCGCTCCGGGAAGCCCCGCAACGGCGAGATGGCATTTGCTGATTTTCAGATCGAGCACCTCATACACGTCACGCTCTTCCTCAAGCATGACATCCTTTCCGGCAATACCGGCATCAGCGACGCCATGCTCGACATAAGTCGTCACATCCATCGGCTTTGCCAGAATAAAGCGGAGATTTTCTTCAGGAACGTCAATGATCAGCTTTCTCGATTCTTCAAACTCCTCGGGGAGCCTGTATCCGGCCTGCCTCAGCAATCCGGCCGCTTCTTCGAATATCCGTCCTTTTGGCATTGCCATTGTGAGTACCTTACCCATTCTGCTCTTCCTTTCTGGCACCGATAAAGTATGTGACGTTTGCGAATGATTTTGTCATATGATCGATATTTTCAATGCCCGCCAGATCCTGCAGGACGACTTTTCTGCCTCTCGCCCTTTCTTCCTCTGCGAATAAAATGGCCTGCGCCCGCTGCTCCTTGCTGAAAATCACGGCGTCCGCTTCACTAGTTTCTTCCTGGATGCCGAGCGCTTCAATCAGCCTGTCGATACGGAGCCCGAAACCCGTGGCGGGAGCGGGACTGCCGAAATGGCCGAGAAGATTGTTATAGCGTCCGCCGCTTCCGATGACAAAACCGACATTGGCCGCATACACTTCGAATAAAATTCCCGTGTAATAACTCATATGGCTGACCATATTCAGATCAAGGCGAATATGCTCGGCACATCCGTAATCCTCAAGAATGTCCCACAGGTCTTCCAGCTCCTGAATCAAGCTTTGTCCGGAGATGCCGATGATCTCCTCCGCCTTGGCGCAGATCTCTTTCCCGCCTCGCAATTCCAGAAGTGCGAGCAGCCGGCTTTTGTCTATTGAAGAAAGCGGAAGCGATTTGACATGTTCCCTGTATCCCACGTAATTTTTTTCAAAGAGAAAGCGCCGCAGAACATCCGCCCGCTCAGCATTGCCCAGAACCTCGACAAACAGCTCATCAGCGAGTCCGGCATGGCCGATCGCGATTTTAAACCGGTGCAATCCCGCGTTTTTCAAAGCGCCGGCCGCCAGCGCAATCACCTCGGCGTCCGCGCTTGTTGATCCGTCGCCGATCAGCTCCGCGCCGACCTGTTCAAATTCGGCCGGGCGTCCGCCTTCCCGCTCCTGAGCGCGATAGACGCTTGCCGCGTACCCCGCCCTGAGCGGATGGTTGTGTTTGTGCAGCTTAGACGCCGCCACCCTGGCAATCGGTCCGGTCATGTCAGGCCGAAGCACAAGCGTTTTTCCGTCCTGGTCGAGAAGCTTAAACAGCTGCTGTTCTTCAATGGCTGACTGGACGCCTACTGTTTCATAGAATTCAAGGGTCGGCGTCTCCATAAACTGATAACCCCATTTATCAATTAAATCCGTCAGTGTGAAACGGACTTTTTTCTTTGCTTCGTATAAACCGGGCAGCGTATCTCTCATGCCATGCGGTTTCTCAAACATAAACATTTGCCTTTTACACCTCCGCTTTGTCTGAAGGAAAATTCCGAATCCTTTAGTTCGCTAATATGATAATATGTTAGCAGATAAAAGAATGAATTGCAACGCCCAATGTCCGCCTATTCTTTTCCATAAACATGGCTAAAGAATGAACAAACCTGTAAACATATCGGAACGATCGAATCATATTGAGCAGAAGTGCTATAATACATAGAATAGCTTCATCAGAACAAGGGAGAGTAATAATGAAGACGCTTGGAACATTATGTGTGCTGATTCTGACAGCCATCCTTGTCTATCTCGGGTATAACATCTATACAAACGATATTCATTTGAATTTTTTTAATCAGCAGTCCGACGAGCCTGATGAGAAAACACCGTTAAAAGGGAGCGCGTCACCGCTGAATGTCGTTCTGTACAGACAGATGGATTCTCCCAGACTGTACAATGGCTGTGAGGTGACAAGCCTTGCCATGATTTTGAACAATGCCGGATATCATGTGTCAAAAAATACATTGGCGGATAAAATCAATAAAGTTCCGCTCACATACAGCAGCGGGCTGAAGGGAGATCCGAATGAAGGATTTGCCGGAGATATGGAAAACGGCCCGGGTTTAGGCGTTTATCATGAGCCGATTGATAAACTTGCCAAAGAATATGCGGGAAACAAAGTATACGATCTGACGGGAAAAGACATTTCTTCAGTGTACCGCCAGCTTGAAAAAGGGCGGCCGGTCTGGGTGATTACCACCACATCCTTTAAGCCGGTTGATAATATGCAGACTTGGAATACGCCGAACGGAAAAATCGACATTACGTTCAGCATGCATAGCGTAGCCGTTACCGGTTATGATCACGATTATGTATACGTTAATGATCCTTACGGCTATAAAAACAGAAAAACAGACCGATCTGACTTTGAAAAAGCCTGGAAGCAGATGGGCAGCCAGGCCATTGTGATCAAGTCATAAAAAAACCCCGCTGACGTTAATCAGCGGGGTTTTCTATTCGTTTTTTCATTTCTTCGTCCGTATAGATCACCTGCATCGGATTCCCTCCGACAAATGCCCCGGCCGGGACATCTTTATGCACCAGCGTGCCGGCTGATACAACGGCTCCGCTCCCGATGGTGACGCCGGGCAGAATCGTTGTGTTTGCCCCGATCATCACCTCGTCACCGATTGTGACAAAACCGGTCCGGTACTCATGTATTAAATATTCATGAGCCAAAATCGTCGTATTGTAGCCGATGATGCTGTTTTTTCCGACAGTGATTTTTTCGGGAAACATGATATCCGGCATCACCATCAGCGCGAATGACGTCTGTTTTCCGACATTCATTTTCAAAAAGGTTCGGTACAGCCAGTTTTTCACGCTTAAAAACGGCGTATACCTTGCGATCTGAATGATGATGAAATTTTTCATCACCTTCAGGAAGGGAACCGTCTGATAAACATGCCACAATGAATTTGCACCTGAAACCGGATGGCGGTCTGTTTTTCTCACGGATTACTTCACTCCGGTGATGTGCAATAAATCACTCATTTTCTCGAGCATATAATCGGGTTCATAGGCGGAAAGCGTCTGTGCGCCTTTAATTGTCCACGCGACGCCGGCTGTTTTCGTGCCGGCGTTTTTGCCCGCCATGACATCGTGATAATTGTCACCGACCATTATGGCTTCCGACGGATCGCACCCAAGCCGGCCGAGAGCAAGCCGCACAGGTTCGGGATCAGGCTTCGGATGCTTTACATCATCAAGCGTGACGACAGTATCGAAAAACGCCCCGATGCCTGTCAGCTTCAATCCCATATTGACTGTATCCCTCAGCTTCGTGGTGACAATCCCAAGCAGATAGCCCGCTTTTTTCAATTCATCGAGCGTTTCATAAACCGTTTCGTACTCCGTGACGAGCTCATCGTGCTTTTCATGGTTGAATGCTCTGTACATGCTGATCATGTCATCGCACTTTTCGGCATCAATGCCTGAAAACGTTTCGTACAGAGGCGGGCCGATAAACGGAAGCACATCTTCCCTTTTGAACTGCCCCGGGCAATAATGATCAAGCGTATGAAGGTAAGAAGCGATAATCAGTTCATTCGTGTCAATCAGCGTGCCGTCTAGATCAAATAAAATGGCGGTTACACGTTTATCAGTCATCTTATGTCCTTTCCGATTTCAGGCGTCAGTCCGTGTCAGCATACCGCTTATCGGCATACCCCTTCATGCGTCTGAAAATCATTAAAATAATCGCAAGTACAATCAGCACAATGGAAATGACCTGCGCGATCCGAAGCTGGCTCGTAAGCATCAGGCTGTCCGTCCGCATTCCCTCAATAAAGTATCTGCCGATCGAATACCAGATCACATACGTCAAAAACAGATCGCCCCTGCGCAGGTTCACGCGGCGGAGCAGAAGCAGAATCACGACGCCCGCAAAACTCCACAGCGATTCATACAAAAACGTCGGGTGATAATATTGTCCGTCTATGTACATCTGATTAATGATGAAATCCGGAAGATGCAGACTTTCCAAAAATGACCGGCTGACCGCTTCACCGTGAGCCTCCTGGTTGATAAAGTTCCCCCAGCGCCCGATGGCCTGGCCAAGCAGAATACTCGGCGCGGCAATATCCGCCAGCTTCCAGAATGAGATGCCTCTTACTTTTGAAAAGACGATTCCCGTTGCGATCGCGCCAATTAATCCGCCGTGAATCGCAATGCCGCCTTTCCAAATTTTAATGATTTCCCCGGGGTGTTCCGAGTAATAGCTCCACTCGAAAAGCACATAATATGCCCTTGCGCAAATGATTGCGATCGGGATGGCGAAAAGAACAAGATCAATAAAAATGTCCTTTTTCAGCCCCCGCTTTTCACTCTCCCTCATGGCCATCCAAAGCCCTAATAACGCGCCCGCGCCGATAATGATGCCGTACCAGTGCACGGATAATGGCCCGAGCTGCAAGGCAATCGGATTGATTGGTGTTCCTGCTTCATTCATATCATTGCCAACTCCTATTCGTCTTGTTCGCCGTCCTCAATGACATCCGCCAGCTTATTCGTGAATTGCTCGGCAGCATTTAAGCCCATCCGCTTCAATCTGAAGTTCATCGCCGCAACTTCGATAATAACGGCGAGATTCCGCCCCGGGCGGACGGGAATGGTCAGTTTTGTAATTTCCGTATCAATGATTTTCATTTTTTCTTCTTCAAGTCCGAGACGGTCGTATTGTTTCCCTTGCTCCCAAAGCTCAAGGTCCATGACGATTGTAATTCTTTTATTGCTTCTGACGGCGCCCGCTCCGAACAGCGTCATGACATTTATAATGCCGAGCCCCCTGATTTCGAGCAGATGCTCAATCAGATCAGGCGCGTTCCCGACAAGGGTATCCTGATCCTCCTGCCGGATTTCAACGCAGTCATCCGCGACAAGACGATGGCCTCGTTTGACAAGCTCCAGCGCCGTTTCACTTTTACCGACGCCGCTTTTTCCCGTAATGAGCACGCCGACGCCGTATATATCCACAAGCACGCCGTGAATGGCCGTTGTCGGCGCGAGACGGCTCTCAAGAAAATTCGTCAGCCTGCTTGACAGCCTGGTTGTTTTCAGAGGGGATCTGAGCACAGGCACACCGTTTTGCTCGGAAGCTTCTACAAGCTCCGGCGGGATCGGCATATCTCTGGAAAGTATGATAGCCGGCGTCACATCGGTGCACAGCGATTTCATCCGCTGTTTCTTATCTTCCTCGGGAAGCTGATCGAAAAATGACAGCTCCGTTTTTCCTAAAAGCTGCACCCGTTCTCTCGGGTAATATGTAAAATAACCGGCGATTTCAATACCGGGCCGTGATAAATCACTCATCGTAATCGGGCGGTTAATCCCTTCTTCTCCGCTGATCAATTCTAAATGGAACTGCTCCATTACGTCTTTGGTCCGAACCTTTGCCAAGATATGTTCCTCCTGTTCTGGGATGTTCCGAGCTTTGAACAGTTATATTTTATCACTTTACCGTCTGAACCAAAACAGATTTATACAATTCCGGCATAACTGGTATAGATAACTAGTCTGAAAAGGAGTAAAATAAAACTAACAACTAACCAGAAAGGCGTGTTTTAAAGTGGCTGAAAGCTTGTTAATCAGCGGTGCGGACATCGTAACAGAAAAAGAAATCATCCGAAACGGTTTTCTCGGTATAAAGGACGGCATCATTTCTTACGCGGGAAAAACAAGGCCGCAAGAAACGTATGAGAAGGAATGGAAGGCGCCCGAGGGCTCGTATGCGCTTCCCGGAATGGTTGATATCCATATTCACGGCGGATACGGCGCGGATATGATGGATGCTGATGTTGCGGCTCTTGATACACTGTCCGTCCGGCTGCCCGAAGAAGGAACAACCGCTTTTTTAGCGACAACGATCACACAGCAGCACGAAAACATTGAAAAAGCGCTCATCAACGCCAAAAAATGGGCGTCTTCCTCACCGGAGACCCAAAAAGGCGCTGAGTTGATCGGCATTCATTTAGAAGGACCGTTTGTCTCTCCGAAAAAGGCGGGAGCACAGCCGAAACAATGGATTACTCCTGCTGATGCCGGGCTCTTTCAGAAATGGGAGCAACTCTCGGGAGGGCTGATCAAAATCGTGACGCTTGCGCCGGAAGAAGATCCTGATTTCAGCCTGATCCGTTATTTAAAAAACCAAAACATCATCCCGTCAATGGGACACACAGACGCAGGAGCCGAGCTTTTACAAAAAGCGGCGGATGCCGGGGCGGTGCATATGACGCACCTCTTTAACGCCATGAGCTCCTTTCATCACCGTGAGCCGGGGGGCATCGGCACGGCTCTCGCCTGCGGCCGCATCACGGCGGAGCTGATCACTGACGGCATTCATTCTCATCCTCTGGCTGTAAAGCTTGCTTATTTGGCGAAAGGAAGCCAAAACCTGATCATGATTACAGACTCCATGCGGGCAAAAGGGCTTAAGGACGGAGAATACGAATTCGGCGGGCAAAAAGTCACCGTTCGCGGGGACACGGCGCTTCTCTCTGACGGAACGCTGGCCGGTTCCATTTTAAAAATGAATGAAGGCGCGGCGCTCATGCGCAGGTTTACAAACTGCTCATGGCTGGATATAGCAAATATGACATCGGCAAATGCGGCCCGCCGCCTCGGCATTTTCGACCGTAAAGGAAGCATCGCGGAAGGAAAAGACGCCGACGTTGTTCTGACGGACGGACAGTGCGGCGTGCTGGCCACGATTTGCCGCGGAAACACCGCATATATCTCAAGGGAGGCTGATTGGACATGAACGTTATCACATGCAGACATTATGAAAAATTAAGTGAAAAAGCCGCAGCGATTATTGCTGAAACAGTGAAACAAAAGCCGGATGCCGTTCTCGGCCTTGCGACGGGAGGCACTCCTGAAGGCGTATACAAAGAACTTGTGCGGATGCACCGCTCAGAGGGCTTGTCATTCCGGAATGTCACGACGATCAACCTTGATGAATACGCCGGGCTTTCTCCCGAGGACAAAAACAGCTATCATTATTATATGAATACACATTTTTTTGCACATATCGACAGCCGAAAGGACCGCCACTTTCTCCCTGACGGACGGGCAGACGATCTTGATGCCGAATGCGGACGCTATGACCGATTGATTCAAACACTCGGCGGAGCGGATATACAGCTTTTAGGCATCGGACACAACGGCCATATCGGCTTTAATGAACCCGGGACGCCATTTGAATCCCGAACCCATGTTGTTGAGCTGAATGAAGAGACAAGACGGGCGAATGCGCGGTACTTTCCGTCAATTGATCAAGTCCCTGTAAAAGCCCTGACAATGGGGATCGGGACGATTTTGTCCGGCAAACGGATTTTGATCATGGCATCCGGAAAAAGCAAGGCCCAAGCGGTGAAGCAGCTTCTGGACGGGCGCGTCAGCGAAGCATTCCCCGCCTCCGCCCTGCACGCGCATCCGGATGTGACGGTCTTGATTGATGAACAGGCTGCGGGCGGCGATTGAAAGGATTTGACCTATGCAGATTGATAAACAATCTCCGATTCCGATTTACTTTCAGATTATGGAACAATTAAAAACACAAATCAAAAACGGCGAGCTGAAAGCGGATGCGCTGCTTCCGTCGGAGCGGGAATACGCCGAACAATTCGGCATCAGCCGAATGACGGTGCGCCAGGCGCTTTCCAATCTGGTGAATGAAGGATTTTTATACAGGCAGAAAGGCCGGGGAACGTTCGTCAGCAAACTGAAGATGGAACAGCCGCTTCAAGGGCTGACAAGCTTTACGGAAGATATGAGAAGCCGGGGCATGAAGCCGGGGAGCAGACTTGCCGAATACCAGCTGATTCAGGCGACGGAAGAATTATCTTCTATCCTGGGATGCGGCTATCCGGCAATGCTTCATAAAATCATCCGCGTCCGGCTGGCGAATGATATCCCGATGGCGATTGAAGCCTCGTACATTCCGTTTGACAAAGCGGGAAAACTGGACGCCTCTCATTTTCAATCATCCATGTATGAGCATATTGAAGCGTACAATCAGATGCCGATCTCACGGGCTAAACAAGAGCTTGAACCGGGAGCCGCTTCCGAGGAAGAAGCTGAGCTGCTCGGTATCCAGCCCGGCGCCCCCGTCCTCTATATCAAGCGGACCACTTATCTGCAGGACGGCACTGCCTTTGAGCACGTCAAATCCGCCTACAGAGGCGACCGCTACACATTCGTGCATTATATGGACAGGGTGAAATGAAACATCTCCAACCGTTACGGGTTGGAGATGTTTTTTTGATCTGCCATTTTCAAATCAAGCCGGTGAATGTTCTCTATGACTCTGGCAAAACGAAGAGGCTGTGGTTCTGGTATCTATTTTTTATAAAGAAAAGAGTACTAAAATGCTACCCTCTGTTTTGGACAATATACGGAACCTGCTTTGAAATCAGCAGCAGCGGTTCTTTGTTTTTATGAGCCAGCGAAAACATGATTGCGCCTTCAATCATCGAGTTGATTGTCACCCCGAGCTTCTCCGCTTCCTCTTGTTCAAACCCATGCTCAAGAAATTTTGCCGCAAACACATCCGTCCACTTCTTGAACACCTCAACACATGTGCATCTTAACGTTTCATTGATCAGAGCGGTCTCACCCGCCAGCAATCCAACCGGCACGCCCTCAATATTCTGCGGATCATTAAACTGTTCAGCCGTTACATGAATAAAGTGCTGAATCGCTTCTATAGGGTCCGCGAATTGAGACATACTATTCTGTATTTGCTTTTCAACGCATCTTCCCGTATATTTGATCGCCGCAATGGCGAGTTCTGCTTTTCCATTTGGAAAGTGATGATACACAGACCCTCTGGGTGCTCCGCTCTCTTTTATAATTTGATTCAAACCAGTCGCATGATATCCCTGAATCTGAAAAAGATATGCAGAGGTTTGAATAATTCTTTCTTTTGTCCCGGTTTTACTGTTCATTATGTTTCCTCCTGCATATTACGAAAACCAATCGATTTTAGTATAGAAAAGGGACATAAAAAAGTCAAAAGCACTTATCACAGCAGGGCGCCGCCATTTACGCACAGAAAAAAAATCCTGCTGACCGTCAGATTTTCTTCTGACCGATCGGCAGGCTGTATGTTTTCGTTATGGGTTTGAGGCATGCCTGAAATCAAACTGATCCGGAGCCGGGTGATACGGCGTATTTCCCGTTTTGAACATCCACAGCGGTGATATTGTTTTGCCGTTGTACGGGTCCTTCACGACGGTGTACCAGTAATAAACGGAATCAGGCTGCAGGCCGTCCCAGACCCAATTTGCGGTTTTTCCGCTTTTTACGTGTTTTTTATGACCGAGCAGTTCGTTCGTATAGACGTTGCATTCAAAATAATCGGTCGCCACCCTTTTCCTCTTCGGCTGTAAATCCATTTCTGCTGAGAATTCGTCTTTATCAGCGAACAGATCGGTGTCATAGTAATTGATGTCATCCGTGTACGGCGAGTAGGAGAACATGTGAACCTGATTGGCGGCCTGATCGAATTGCATCATGCGCATAAAGCCCTGCCCCCCTTCCGGACCGTCCTGGTAGTCGGTCAGAATTTGGTGAACGAGGCGGTCCGGTTTTCCGTCCCCGTCATCGTCAAGCGCATCGGTTTTTTTCATGGCGTTATGGTAATGGCCGCTTAATACCATCGCCACATTGCGATTCGGCTTGACGACTTTTCGATAGATCGTTTCCCCGATCGGGCTTCGATTTCCGCTGACAAGCAAGTACTCATGAAAGCATAAGATGGCGGTTCGATCCGGATACCTCTTCAGCACTTGATTGATCCAGTCAATCTCTTGTTCCGCAATGCCCCAGCCCATATAGATCATAATAAAATCGTTCCCGCTTGCCGACAGCAGGTCATAATGTCCGCGGTTATTTTTGTATGATCCGCCGTAATGCATGTTCTGTTCAAACCGGCGGCTCCCGAAGAAATCCCCGAAGGTTCGGTATGTGCCGTCTTTATGGCCGACGTCATGATTGCCTGCAAGCACTCCGTACGGAATCCCCGCCTTGTCAAGCGTCCGCATGGAGTGATCGGCGTTTTTCCACTGTTTCATCACCATTGAATCATCGACGATATCACCGGTATGAAAGACATATTTAATATTGTGCTTTTCCTTATTTTCTTTGATCCACTCTGTCATTTTGTCAAAAATGTGCGGGTGCCCTTGTGCGTAATATTGTGTATCCGACATCCAAACAAACGTGTAATTGCCTTTCGCTGGTATTTGATCCTGCACGATGACATTCATTTTTGAGTTCTTCACCACATCCGCTGCGGAAACGGCGGCTTTTAATGTAAACGGCTTTTTATCTTTGGCAAGAACGCTGTCCGCCTCCTGCCAGCGGCTTGTCCGGTAATTCCAAATATACATGGTTACCTTTCGGCCGGGCAGAGAGCTTCCTTTCCAGACCGCCTCGGCCAGATCCGTTTCGTCGATAGACGGGTCAACGGAGACTTCGAATCGGTGATAAGGAAAACGCTCCACACTTTCCGTCGATACGGTTTTTCCGTCATTTGCCGAGATGCGGTTCATTTCCGGCAGGGTAAACGGCATTTCATTTTCTTTTATGCCCCTCGGCGGTTCCGTTAATGAGGCGTGTTTATACACTTTCACGCTGCCCGGATTCCGCGCGGTATAACGGAAGCCGCGATAAAATGATACATTCATGTCATCCTTCGTCGGGTCTTTTACCCGGACGGACAGCTTTGCTTTGTGGGCGCCGATTTTTTGATCGGCAAGCTCCGGCTGGTTCGGCTCCTCCCGTTTGATATGGAAGGTGCGGACGGACGTTGTTTCATTTCCGGCAAGGTCTGCCGCAATGATGGTAAGGGTATGTTTTCCGGGCTTGAGATCGGCTGATGACGTGTGATGCGGGAGCGTAATGCTTTCTCCGTCCAAAAACGCTTTGACCTCTTCCACTTTGCTCCATTTGTCACGGATGTCCGCATTCAGCTCAACATTACCTTTCAGCGCCGCGCCTTCTTTGATACCCGGGACAATCTTCGGCCCCGTATTGTCCACCCGCACAGATTGGCTCAGCTGCTCCTCACCGTCGCTAACAAAAATATGGTGATAGCCTTCAGAAAGCTTCGCCGTGTTCCACGGCAGCAGCCGTGACGTAAACAAATGATCCGGCAGGCTGAATGAGAAGGTCTTCTGCTGATTCGCCCGCCTGCCGTCACCGATAAACAGCTGCTCAGCCGGATCCGTCTTACGGTCTTTGATCACCGTTCCGTCCGAAAGCACCAGACGGGCATGTTTCACCACAAAATCATCCCGATTCTCTCCCGTGTCATACGGAGAAACCTTTGAGCCCGAACGGATGGATACTTTCTGCGTTTTGCCCCCTTTTTGCAGCAGACGTTCCGGAAGGAGAACCGAGTGCGTTCTGTAGCGGTGAGACGGATCGTCAAAAATGTGCAGCACCTCATTTTCCATTATGACGGTGTTTTGAAAATAAAGATTCGTTTTCCGGGCATCGAAGGCGAAATAGACCTCTTTTTCCAGCGCCGGCCGAGTCTCCTGCCGCTTGCCGTCAATCCACAGCTTGATCTTATCGGCGCTGACGTCGGAAGTCGCTTTGAGCAGATAGGTGCCGGATATCGTATCTTCGGGTTCAACATTCATTCTGAGTCCGTGTGATTTGCTCGTCTGTTCAATGTCAATCATCTTGACGGGCGTTTTTGCTTCATTTTCTCCATCACTGGCTGCGATATAATACTCAAGCTGATCCTGACCGAGCAGTTCCGGGGAATAAAGAATATGATGGTATAAGCTGTCGTTGCGGTCTTTTTCGGCCAGAATTCGTTTGAATGGTTTTTTCTCATTGGTCCGGTAATAAAACGCGGCTGTTTTGACAAGGTTTTTGTCTTTTATGTCAGCCTTTAATTCAATGCTTTCAGCGGGCCGGACGGGCTTTCTGTCTGTAAGGTCTTCGATGACCGGTTTTTCCTTGTCGGGTTTTATCACCCTTTTCTGCTGCGGGATCTGCGCCTGAAAAACAGAGCCCGGTGACGGCTTATGCTCGCTCGTGGAGATCCTCAGCAATTCTCCCGTTCCGTTCAGCGGATATTTGTACAGCAAAGAAGTCAGCCGGCGGAAAGCGTGTTTCCGGTAATGCGCTGAGGCGATACCCTTTCCGGTATTTGCCGACAGCACCACCGTACGCGGGCGGCCGTTGGACATTCCGTCCGTCCCTTCGATGACGGCGAGATGTTCTCCCTCCTTCAGGCGTGTCCCGTAATAGCGATTGAAATCATCTATCGTCAGTTCTGATGCGGCGCGTCTCAGCCAAAACACGTAAGTCCCGCCTGACGGAATGACGGTATCTTCTTTCGGCCTCCATATCATATCTGATTCCGGCCCTTCCTTCGGATAGCGGTAGCGGATGTGATAGTCTTTAAAATGAATGGGTCTGTCCGTCGTGTTATACACCTCGATAAATTCATAGGCATCAGCGCCGTCTTCATTTTTCGTATCAACCGCAAGCTCCGTAATCATCAGCTCGGGAATATGATTCAAATCGGCTTGATAGCCGTCCAGCTTCAGCCGCTTTTTCTCCGATTCCGCCCGCTGTCTGCCGTTGGTGAAAACGAGGTAATATTCCAATTCTCCATTCCAGATATCCCGCTTTGAAACCTGGGCCGTAAACAGCCGGATTGCGCCTGGCGCGGGCTCCATCGGCACCATTTTAAACCCCAGCTCATTGCTTTGTTTATAAAAAAGAAACGCCGAAAATGCTTGATAGTCAGCATTCCGTACATGAGCCTGTATGAACAGGTTTCTTTTCATTTCCGCCTTTACTTCGATTTGGGGAGGATTCTCCAGAAGCGGTATGTAATGAGGCGGCTGTCCGAATTCCTGCTGATTCACGGGGATTGCCGATTCTTTGCGCGCCGCATCCGCAGAAGGACTCACACAAAGCAAACCAATCAGAAAAAAGAGCGTCATCACAAGTTTCATCTCATTACCTCCCTATGCATTATGTTGCGTCAGGAGGCTGCCGCTTATGTAAATCACACATAAAAAAGCTGCCCTCTCGGGACAGCTCGTTTTTTACCTTTTTCTAAGCGGCTCCAATATGCCTTTTTGGATCAGCAAGTGGAAAACAGACAGCACGACGGATGCCCAAATGGCGGTGCCGAACCCATCAATCTGAAAGCTGTCTCCCATCAAGGCTGCGGTCATCATTAACGTAATGGCGTTGATGACAAACAGAAAGAGGCCGAGGGTCACAACCGTGACAGGCAATGTCAATATGACGATGATCGGCTTGATCAGTACATTTAACACAGAAAGAATCACACTGGCGATGACAGCCGCTCCGATACTGCTGATATGGACGGAATCAAAATATCCCGCGATAACGATTAATAATAAAGCATTTACTAAAATGCTGACTGCCCATTTGATCATTTATTTCAAATCTCCTTCTAAAGGTACAACAAAACACCAGATAATATATACAATCGGCACGATTCCGCTCGTGACAAGCGCTAATACAACGGTGATAATGCGTAAAAGCGACGCATCCATATTGACGTACTCCGCCAAACCGCCGACGACGCCGGCGATTTTACGGTTTTTTTCTGAACGGTAAAGTCTTTTCATCCAATCACCTCTGAGTATGCTTGAGCTTAATGGCTCCTGTTAACGATTCTGAGAAAATCGAGAGATGCTGATCATGGCCTTGATTTGATGCCAGCATCAGTTCTTTTTGAATGGTATCATTCTTTTCCTTTAAAATTTCCGCATCAATCAGCTCATGGCTGAGAGAGCCGAGATTGCTTTTCAGCTCCGCTTTCACCGCCGAATCATCAGGCAGAGCGATATCCACGTTTCCGGTCGTCGTTTTCGTGTAGATGGAGCGGCAGTGCGGCGCTGTCACGGTAAGCATGATATTGCCGTTAAAGCTTTGAACGTCAATGGATTCACTCGATCCGCGCAAATCAATCAAGCCGTTGATCGTTTCCGCTTCAATCGCGCCGCATTGATGTCCGGCCAGCTTGATTTGTCCGTTAGCCGTTTCCGCCGACGCTTTATCAGCCGTCAAATGAGAGAATGACAGAACGCCGTTTGTCGTTTTCGCCGAGAATTCTTTTACATGTAAATGTTCCCCTCTGATCGGTCCGTTAAACAGCTTCACTCTTATCTTATCGTACTCTTTCTGGGGAACATAAAGCGTGACATTGGTTTTCATCGTTTTCTTTTCCGTGCGGACAAAAAACTTATTGCCCTTCACTTCACACTCAATGTGCTGAAGAAATGCGGTGCGCGCCGCCTCCTGACTGTCCGCCCGGTACACTTTCGCCTGGCACTCCGCTCTGATATCTTCATCCGCCCACGGCACGATATTGACGCTGCCGTTTGCAATCTGCATATCAATGGCCGAGAATTCGCTGTCTTTAAATTGAAAAATATGCTGCACTTCGTGTGCGTGGCCGAAATTCAGATCAAGATCCGCTTCCTTCACTTTTTTGACGGCAGAATCAATCCAGTCGAACAGCTTCGCCCCGAGCGACGGCTTTTGGCTTCCTTTTGCCCCGCTCTCGAAATCTTCCGCAGGTTCCTGGACCTCCGCAGATAATGCGGTGATCTGCTCTTCTTTTTCTTTATATTCATGATCCAGTTTTTCAATGAGCGTCAGTGCTTCCTGCGCCGTCAGCATGCCGTCTTCCACAAGCTTTAAAATCCGTTCTTTCTCCTGTTTCATACAAAACGCCTCCCCCGACTTTTCTTACACCTGGCGTAACACCTTAATTCCCTGCACGATATTCCAAATGACCATTCCGATGAGGATCAGAAAATAAACAGCTGCTCCTGTTATCATAACAAAAACGGGCACCATACTCTCCCCCTGAGCCGTAATCAATCCGCCGACAACACCCGCGGTCACAATCAGCAATCCCGCAAACGGAATGATATGGGAAATCAGAGCGCGCATGGCATGCCGCTTCGTCTCTTTTTCATCGACGACAAAGTAAGCCACAATCGGAAGAATGAGCGGCGCGAGAAACACGCTGAAATAACAGATTGATGCAATAATCGCTTGATTTCGGTTCAATAAAAACACTCCCTGTGCCGTGATGTAAAAACCCTTCCTTATACATACGTATGACGAATGGGCGGGTTTCATTTTCATGCTAAGGACATGCTTCGTTATACGTAATTTTTGATTTCAGAGATTTCACTATAGAATCTTTTCCCCGAACCGATTACAATATGTAACAAAGCCTGACCGTATGCAAGGAGGACATGCAAATGGAGAAAGATCCCGAAAACGCCCAAGTAACGGAAGAGAGTCTTCGAAATTTAATTCGCGAACAGAAAAGAATGAACAGCGAAATGCTGGCTGAATTGGAACAGATCAAAGCAGCCCCTCTTCCCATTTCCCATGATATCCAATATATAAAAGTGCTGCTGGACAGCAGCAGCACCCATATTCTGCAGGACTTAATGCATTTAAGCAGACAGCTTCCCCAACAGAAAAAAAGCCTGTAACAACAACAGCCCAAAACCGATGAGTTTTGGGCTGTTGTTATTGATCTATTACGTGGCTGCCGTTTCTTTTTCGGCCAGCAATGTTTTCATCCGTTTTCTATCACGTTCCATTACCGGTTTCAGATAGCGGCCCGTATATGATTCTTTCACTTCGACAACTTCTTCAGGCGTCCCGGAGGCTACGATCGTGCCGCCGCCCGCTCCGCCTTCAGGTCCCAGATCGACGATGTAGTCCGCCGTTTTAATGATATCGAGATTATGTTCAATGACCAAAACGGTATCACCATTATCGACGAGTCTTTGAAGCACAACCAAAAGCCTTGCGATATCATCAACGTGGAGGCCTGTCGTCGGTTCGTCCAAAATATACAGCGTCCGGCCGGTGGAACGCTTATGCAGTTCGGAAGCGAGCTTGACGCGCTGCGCTTCTCCGCCTGACAGCGTCGTCGCCGGCTGGCCGAGCGTCACATACCCGAGTCCGACATCGGCAAGCGTTTGAAGCTTGCGTTTGATTTTCGGGATATTTTCAAAGAAAGACAGAGCATCTTCCACCGTCATATCCAGAACGTCAGAAATGCTTTTTCCTTTGTATGTGACCTCAAGCGTCTCCCGGTTGTAACGTTTGCCGTGGCACACTTCACACGGAACGTACACGTCAGGAAGGAAGTGCATCTCAATTTTGATGATGCCGTCGCCGCGGCAGGCCTCACAGCGCCCGCCTTTTACATTAAAACTGAACCGGCCTTTTTTATAGCCGCGCACCTTTGCTTCATTTGTCTGCGCGAATACATCGCGGATATCATCAAACACACCCGTGTAAGTTGCCGGATTTGATCTCGGTGTCCGGCCGATCGGCGCCTGGTCGATGTCGATCACCTTATCAAGGTGGTCGAGGCCTTTGATCTCTTTATGGCTTCCCGGTTTCGCTTTGGCTTTATGAAGCTTTTGCGCAAGCGCCTTATGCAGAATTTCATTCACAAGCGTACTTTTTCCGGAACCGGACACACCTGTCACCGCCGTAAAAGTGCCGAGCGGGAATTTGGCGTTCGCTTTTTTCAGGTTGTTTTCTGAAGCGCCTTTGATTTCAATGAACCGGCCGTCAGGCTTTCTTCTCTCCGGAGGCATCGGGATGAATTGAGCCCCTGACAAATAACGTCCGGTCAGAGAGTCCGCATCATTCATCACTTCTTCAGGCGTCCCCGCCGATATGACGCGGCCGCCGTGAATGCCGGCGCCCGGACCGATATCTATCAAATAATCGGCAGCCATCATCGTATCCTCATCATGCTCCACGACAATCAGTGTGTTGCCGAGATCCCTCATGTTTTTCAGCGCGCTGATCAGACGGTCATTGTCACGCTGGTGAAGGCCGATGGACGGCTCATCAAGAATGTACAGGACGCCTGACAAACGGGAGCCGATCTGCGTTGCAAGCCTGATGCGCTGGGCTTCTCCGCCTGACAGCGTTCCCGCCGCCCGGCTCAGCGTCAGGTAATCAAGACCGACTTTATCTAAGAAGCTGAGCCGCTCCACAATCTCTCTTAAAATTAAATCGGCAATCTGCATATCTTTCTCAGACAGTGTCAGTTTTTTGAAAAATTCCAGCGCATCGCCGACGGAAAGCTCGGTAATGGTGCCGATGTGGCGCCCGTTGACCAAAACGGCCAGCGCTTCTTTCTTCAGCCGGTAGCCTTTGCACGTCGGGCACGGCTTCTGTGACATGTACTGCTCCATCTGTTCACGGATATAATCGGAGCTTGTCTCTTTATACCGTCTCTCAATATTGCGCAGCACGCCTTCAAATTCAATTTCATTTTCGCGCACTTGTCCGAAATCATTCTCGTATTTAAAGTAGATCCGTTCATCACTGCTGCCGTACAGCACTTTATCAAGCTGATGCTTCGGCAGGTCTTTGACCGGAGTCTCCATATCAATGCCGTAATGGCGGCAGACCGCCTGAAGCAGCTGCGGATAATATTGTGAACTGATCGGCGTCCACGGCGCGATGGCGTGTTCTTTTAATGACAGCTCAGGATTGGGAATGACGAGCTCAGGGTCCACTTCCAGCTTCAAGCCGAGACCGTCGCAAGTCGGACAGGCGCCGAACGGGCTGTTAAACGAAAACAGCCGGGGTTCAAGCTCTCCGATAGAAAAACCGCAAAGCGGACAGGCGTGATGCTCGCTGAACATCAGCTCCTCCTGACCGATTACATCTATCATGACACGGCCTTCCCCTAAGCGGAGCGCGGTTTCCAGTGAGTCGGAAAGCCGGGCGGCAACCCCTTCCTTGACGACAATCCGGTCAATGACTACTTCAATGGAATGCTTTTTGTTTTTTTTAAGTTCAATATCGTCGGAAAGCTCGGCCATTTCTCCGTCAATCCGCACCCTTACGTAACCTTGCTTTCTGATTTGGTCAAGCACTTTGACATGGGCGCCTTTTCTGCCTGAGATGATCGGCGCAAGCACTTGAAGCTTCGTCCGCTCCGGATATTCAAGAATCCGGTCAACCATCTGTTCAATCGTTTGCGACGTAATTTCAATGCCGTGCTCCGGGCAGTGCGGCTTCCCGACTCTCGCGTACAGCAGCCGGAGATAATCATAAATCTCCGTTACCGTTCCGACGGTTGACCGCGGATTGCGGCTCGTCGTTTTCTGATCAATGCTGATCGCCGGAGAAAGCCCTTCGATCGCATCGACGTCCGGCTTATCCATCTGCCCTAAAAATTGGCGCGCATAGGCAGAAAGCGATTCAACATACCGCCTCTGTCCTTCCGCGTAAATGGTGTCAAAGGCAAGGGATGATTTTCCCGATCCGGACAGCCCCGTCACGACGACGAGCTGATCCCGCGGAATCGTTACATCAATGTTTTTTAAATTGTGCGCCCTTGCGCCTTTCACCTCGATCCGGTCAATTGCCATGTGTTCATCATCCTTCCGCTTTAAGCTCTAACAGTAAATCACGAAGCTCTGCCGCCCGCTCGAAATCAAGCGCTCTGGCCGCTTCTTTCATTTCGTGCTCCATTTGTTCAACGACTTTCTGGCGTTCTTTCTTCGTCATCTTCGCCAGTTTAGGCGCGGCTTTTGTTTTATATTCTTCTTTATCCTCAGCGGCCTGCGTCGCGCGGATCACATCGCGGATTTCCTTATTGATCGTTTGCGGCGTAATGCCGTGAATTTCGTTAAAGCGCTCCTGCTGTTCCCGGCGGCGCTTCGTTTCATTAATCGCGATTTCCATCGAATTCGTGATTTTATCGGCATACATGATGACGCGGCCTTCCGCATTTCTGGCCGCCCGTCCGATCGTCTGAATCAGCGAACGTTCAGAACGGAGGAAGCCTTCTTTATCCGCATCGAGAATGGCGACAAGTGACACTTCCGGAATATCAAGCCCTTCCCTCAGCAGGTTGATGCCGATTAACACATCATGTTTTCCGAGGCGGAGGTCACGGATGATTTCAATCCGTTCAAGCGTCTTAATCTCGGAATGCAGATAATTGACCTTGATGCCGATTTCCTTGAGATAATCGGTCAGATCCTCTGACATTTTTTTCGTTAAAGTCGTCACAAGAACGCGTTCATTCCGTTCTATCCTCGCCTGAATCTCGCCGATCAGATCATCAATCTGTCCTTCGATCGGCCGGACGTCAATGAGGGGATCGAGGAGTCCCGTCGGTCTGATGATCTGCTCGATCATTTCCGGCGTATGCTCAATTTCATACGGTCCCGGAGTCGCCGACACGTACACGATATTGTGCATGTGTTTCTCAAATTCCTCGAATCGGAGCGGACGGTTGTCAAGCGCTGACGGCAGGCGGAACCCGTGATCGACAAGCACCTGTTTTCTCGCCTGGTCACCGTTGAACATGCCGCGCACCTGCGGAATCGTCACATGTGATTCATCAACGACAATCATAAAATCGTCCGGAAAATAATCAAGCAGCGTATATGGCGTAGAGCCCGGCGGACGGAGTGTCAAATGTCTTGAATAGTTCTCGATCCCTGAGCAAAAACCCATTTCCCGCATCATTTCAAGATCATATCTCGTCCGCTGCTCAAGCCGCTGCGCTTCAAGGAGCTTGCCGTTTTCGTGCATCACTTTCAAGCGCTCCTCAAGCTCCTGTTCAATATTCAGAATCGCTTTTTCCATCTTTTCCGCCCGGGTGACGAAGTGGGAAGCCGGGAAAATCGCGACATGGTCACGGTCGCCGAGAATTTCTCCGGTCAAAGCGTCGACCTCTCTGATCCGCTCAATTTCATCTCCGAAAAATTCCACTCTGATACAATGTTCGTCACGGGAAGCCGGAAAGATTTCCACAACGTCTCCGCGCACGCGGAACGTCCCGCGCTGAAAGTCGATATCATTGCGGGCATACTGGATATCCACAAGCTTTCTCAGCAGCTCGTTCCGCTCAATCTCCATTTCCGGTCTGAGCGACACGACCATTTCCCGGTATTCTTCAGGTGAACCGAGACCGTATATGCATGACACACTCGCGATAATAATGACATCTCTCCGTTCAAACAGAGAGGATGTCGCGGAGTGTCTCAGTTTATCAATTTCATCATTAATGCTTGCGTCTTTCTCTATAAAAGTATCCGTTTGAGGCACGTACGCCTCCGGCTGATAGTAATCGTAATAGCTGACAAAATATTCGACAGCGTTGTTCGGGAAAAACTCCTTAAACTCGCTGTACAGCTGTCCGGCTAGGGTTTTGTTATGGGCAATGACCAGTGTCGGTTTATTCACTTCTTTAATCAGATTGGACACGGTAAAGGTTTTGCCCGTCCCTGTCGCACCCAGGAGAGTCTGGTGTTTTCTGCCTTCCTGTATGCCTTTGACAAGCTTCTCAATCGCTTGCGGCTGATCTCCCTGGGGCTGATATTTCGAGACTAACTCAAAACGATCTTTCACAAAAAAGCCTCCGTTTCTTTACGAAATCTTCCTATTGATATAGTAACACAATGACGGGCAAAATCACTAAAAATACGAACTAAAGTTCGATGGTTTGTTTTTACCAAGTCAATTTTTGTATAAAAAACCTGCTTTTATGGCGTAAAAGCAGGCATTCTATTTCATATTCACCATGTCAGGCATTGTCTTTCTTTTTGTCTGCTTCTTTTTTGGCCATGTACAGCCCTCCGGCCACCAGCGATACGACATCCAATCCAACGATAAAATACGTTTCGGTATAACCCTTTAAATAGGATGCGAAAAGCAGTGCGGCTGTGAGAGCGATCGCCACATAGTGGTTAAACGTGACGCGCGTAAAAAGGACGACCAGCATAAAAGGGAAACATAATGCAAAAACGGCTTTTGTAATCACAAAAACCCTCCTCGGGAATTCTTCATCTCATCTGATTATAGTAAAAAATGAAGAATCGGACAATCGTTCCCCTGCTATCACAATACCCTTTTTCAGCAGTCTTCAATCATCTGTCAAAAAAATTGTGAATATAAATCCATTGAACCATTAACCAGATGAATCGAATTACCTTTCTTCAGCCGAAAGGATGAGAAGGTTTAGGTCTTTGTATCTTTGACAGTTTCTTCCTCCCTCTTTACAATGTAATGATAGTGTTTACTATCATTTTCTTGGATGAAGAAAAAAAGGGGGTCATACCGCATGTATTCAGTGCGATTTCAAAAAGCGGAAGAATCGAGCCGCTCTGCAGGAGCAAAAGGAATGAACCTGATTAAACTGACGAAAAACGGGCTGCCCGTTCCCGGCGGTTTCATCATTCAGACGAATGCCCTGACACGTTTTATGGAAGACAACGGGCTTCAAGCAGATCAGGAACAGATGGAGCGCGCCATTATGAACGGCACGTTTTCAAAAGAGCTTCGGGAGGAACTGACCGCGTCGTTTTATGAATTGAGAGAATCATACGCCTCTGTCGCCGTACGTTCCTCCTCCGCGTCCGAAGATCTTGAAGGCGCTTCTTTCGCGGGCCAGTACGAAACCTATTTAAATATCAAAACAGAAGAAGAGTTTCTCGGAAAAGTGAAAGAGTGCTGGGCTTCCTTCTTCTCGGCGCGGGTCAGCGGTTATAAAGAGAAAATGAACAATGACACCGCAGAACCGTTAATGGGCGTTGTCGTGCAAGGGCTTATCAATTCCGAGGTTTCAGGGGTTATTTTCAGCCGCAACCCCGTCACACATGATGACGGAGAACTGATGATCAGCGCGAGCTACGGCCTCGGAGAAGCAATCGTCTCCGGCAGCGTGACGCCCGACACATTTATCGTCAATAAAGACACATTTCAGATTGAAAAAGAAATCGGCTTAAAAGAAATGTATATCGTCTCTAAAGACGAAGGCGTGACGGAAAAAGAGACGTCCGCTGACATGAGAAACCGCTTCTGCCTTGATGACGAGAGCGTCAAAGAGCTTGCCATGCTGACGATAAAGACGGAAGAACTGTACGGTTATCCCGTGGATCTCGAATTCGGATTTGCCGAAAATAAGCTCTATCTGCTTCAGGCCAGACCGATTACAACGATCGCGCAGGATCAGAAAGCGGCAGACGAAGAACGGGAATTTATCATGACGCCCCGGGATCAGAAAGATTTTTGGCTCAATATGGAGTCCAATATAGAAGGTCCCGTCAGCCCGTTATTCGCTTCACTCATTGTGCCGGCTTTGGAATACGGCCTCAAAGAGAGCACGAAGACCTTCCCTGTGATGGGCATCGAGATTGAGCGTGTCAAACTTCATCAGGGCCATGTTTTTTCCAGACAGCATAAGACGGACGACAAGCTGCCCGCAGAACAGTTAGAAGCGCTTTTCCCCGTCTTGGCTGACCGCATGTACGATATTATTCAGGAAACCTTTCTGCCTTTTTATCAAAAGCTGGACGAACTGGCGCATACAGACCATACGCCGGAGACTGCCCTTGATGCGTTCCGAAACCTGCAAGACTTCTATTTAAAAGGATACGCAGAACATTTCAATATTGTCTTTCCGCAGGTTGCGTTAAACATGATACTGGAATCTATGTACGGACAGGTTGAGAAAGAAAACACCTCCCTTCTGTATGAAATGCTGGCCGGCGTCATGAATAAGTCATTGGAAACCGACAGACAGCTCTGGCTGCTTTCCGGACAAGTAAAAGACAGCCCTGAGCTGCGGCGCGTCTTTACGGTTTCTCATGCCGACGAGCTGCATCAGACGCTTCTGCAATCAAATGAGGGAAAACGCTTTCTCGAACAAGTCGGTGAATTTTTACAGGAATACGGCTGGAGATCCGTGAAAAGTCATGATCTCATTGAAGAAACTTGGGCGGAAAACCCTTATTTCGCTTTGGCCAACATTCAGAACTATGTCCGGAACGGATACGATTTTGACAGTGAGTTTCATAAAACGATAGAAAAACGAAAACAGCTCTACGCCGACTTTATGGATAGAATTGAAGATGACGGCTTCCGGGAAACGTTTGACCGCTATTATCAGTGGACATTGTCTTCATCCGTCATCAAAGATGATCACCATTTTTATATTGATGCGATGCTGGACGCCAAAGCGCGCCTTTGCCTTCTGAAAATCGGCGAGCTGCTTCAAAAACAAGGCGTAATCGATGATCGGGAGGATATGTGGTACTTATACAGCGATGAAGTCGAGAAAGCGCTGGTATCGCCGGTTCCGATGCAGGAAAAAGCCGCTGAACGAAAACAGCTCTTCAAGCAATATCAATTGCTTGAAGCCCCCGCTTATCTCGGGACTCCGACTTCGGAACAGCTGAAAACGGCTGAACAGATTACCGGCTCCATCACAGAAGATGAAAAAAACACTGAACATCAAATTTACGGACTTGCGGCGTCAAGCGGAATCGCAAGCGGCCCGGTGAAAGTCATTCGTGACGCAAGTGAATTTTCCCGTTTTTCAACAGGAGACGTGCTTGTCTGCAAAATGACGACACCGCTGTGGACCAGTCTGTTCCAGGATGCAAAGGCCGTCATTACGGACACGGGCGGCATCCTGTCACATGCGGCGATCATCGCGAGAGAATACGGGCTCCCGGCCGTTCTCGGCACTCGTGCCGCGACTGACAGGCTCAACGACGGAGATATCGTCACGGTGGACGGGACAAACGGCAAGATTACGATTGTTAAACGCGCTTCATGCTAGGTTTCCCTCTTTATTGACGGCCAGGGCGGGTGTATACTTGTCCTGCCAGTATTTACGCGAGGTGAAACATGTTGAGAACGACGAACAAGAGAATTATTGACGCCGCGATGAATCTGATCATCCAAAAAGGATACCGCGCAGCGACAACAAAAGAAATCGCAGAAAAAGCAAAAGTAAGCGAAGCAACGATTTTTCGTAATTTTAAAAACAAACAAGGATTAATGAAAGCCATGATTGAACAGCAGACGCCGGTTCCGGAAAGCATGATCACTAAGGCGGAAGGCGATCTGTATGAGGATCTTCTTCATTTCGCCGCGACCCTTCTTCAGCAATTGGAACAAAAAAAAGAAGTGTTCCGCATCTGCCTGCGCGAACCGGAACTATTCGAAGACGTCCTGCAGGATATCGTCGTATATCCGCAATCCGTGAAAAAGCATTTAATCGTTTACTTTAAGGAGCTGACAAAGAAAAATATGATAAGCCCCGGCAGCGAAGAAGCTAATGCAGACGTCTTTATGACGATGATTTTCGGTTATTTTATACACCGGCTGCAGCTGGGGAAAAGAGTCATTACTCTCTCTGAGGAAACGATGCTGAAACACAGCACTGAGATTTTCATGAAAGGCATTACCGGCCGGTCATTTTCCGGCTCCAAGGAGGATGAAGGATGGGTTCAAAGAAAGAATGGGCGCTGATTGTTTCGCTTTTGCTGGGAGCCATACTCGTTCCCATCAATTCTACGATGATCGCAGTCGCCCTTTCATCCATTTCCCGCTCATTCAGCGAATCAATTGCCAGCATCACATGGGTAGTGACCGTGTATTTAATCGTGATGGCCGTGACACAGCCCATTGCCGGCAAACTCGGTGATATGTACGGAAACAAAAAAATGTATTTATGGGGCGTCGGCCTTTTTCTCATCGCATCATTGGGGTGCGCCCTCTCGCCAAGTCTTTTCTTATTGATTTTCTTCCGGGCGCTTCAGGCTGCCGGCGGCGCTTTGCTTACGCCAAACAGCATCGCCATCATCCGCCATGTCGTGTCTGAAAAACGGCTTCCGAAAGTATTCGGCTTTTTCGGCCTCGGTGCCGGGCTGGGCGCGGCTCTCGGTCCGTTTATCGGCTCTCTTTTAATTGAGAGCTTCAGCTGGCATTCGATCTTTTGGGTCAACATTCCGTTTCTTGCAATCGCACTCGTGACGGCATTAGTGATGTTTCCTAAATATAAAGAAGAAACGTCTGACGCTCCGCTTGATATCATCGGGTCCGTTTTGCTTGCCGGAAGCATTGTATCTATTATTCTTCTGACGAAAAATGAAAGCTCTTTGGGCTATTGGGTGTACGCGCTGCTCATTCTCATATTTGTTCCGCTGTTTTTCAGGCGGGAACTGCGCACGAAACATCCGATTATTGATTTTGACCTGTTTAAAAACACGACCTTTACGAGCGCCAATCTGTCGGTTCTGTTAAGCAATTTAATGATGTACGCCGTGTTATTGATTATGCCGCTCTTTATGACCGGCCACTTCAGCATGAATACGTCGCACAGCGGCATGGCGCTGTCAGTCTTTTCTGTTTTCATGTCCGCCAGCAACTGGGGCGGAGCTCAGCTGCATCAGAAATGGGGCGCGCGAAGAATGATTTTTCTGTCCTTCGGGCTGATGGCCGCAGCCAATCTCTTATTTCTGCTTTTGGTTTATTCCCATTCCGTTCCGTTTCTTATGGCATCGCTTATTGTAGGCGGCATCGCGTCAGGTGCGGGGCTGACGAGCATGCAGGTATCTTCTCTTGCGACGGTAGAACCGGGCATGTCCGGCATCGCATCCGGGATTTTCTCCACCTTCCGTTATTTCGGAAGCATTATTTCTTCAGCACTGATCGGTTTAATCTCCGGGTTTCATATTCTGTTTATCATATTGATCGGAGTTTCTGTGATCGGCTTGTTCGTATCGCTTGGTATCAAGTCCGGGGAAACCGTTCAGACGAAAAAGAGCCATTCGGCGTAAACAAAAAAAGGTTCCGTGAGCACCCGCTTTCCGGAACCTTTTCCAGTTTTCCTTCTTATTTTTCTCTCTCAAAGTGTCACCGCAATGCCGTTGCAATGTAAATGGCTGAGAGTTCCGATCAAGTTCGGCGCTTACATCGTAATCCGGCCGTAAAAAAAGCCCGGCCGCCGTGTTGTTAGCGGCACCGGGCTTTTTATATGTGATTTTTCATAATTAATAAAACTGAAAGCTTATTATTTCCAATGTTTTTTCTTATTTTTTTTCATAATTCTCCTTACTAAAACCTACCTAAAACAATTATCGAATATTACTTTTATAATTAAGCAAAATTAAATAACAATCATTGAAGGATTCTCAGACTGATAAAATTTATTTTAAATATAATATTTCAAAACACATTCAAACTGTACAAAGAAAAGAAAGTCTAAATTTTTATTTTTGGAACTTGATTGGGACAAGAAAGTCTAAACCAAAATCTAGGCGATCCAGGTGGGTGGCCTGGTAAATATTTTGAGTCTCTGTATCTTTAACAATAGTATTTACAATATCATTAGGATACCGATTCAAAAAAAAATGTTCTCCTTTAAACTTATGAAATTTCACGTTTCCTTCAACAACTTCACTCCATTTATGCATTTCATTGATATGAGTCGAAAAATCGCTATCCGCATAAAAAACGCTTACTCCACAACTTATTTTTTCTGCTTTGGGCTGAAACTTATAATTGTCCAAAATTATAAAATCTGCTCGCAAAATCGGAAGAAACATATCCATAATCTCTTTTGTATAAAAATCCTCTGGTATTCCCCCATATTGTTCCACCTTTGTCAAGAAAGTTTCATTAGTCATATTTTCAATGTCTTCTCTCTTTTCAAAAATATGTGGAGCATCTCGCCCAGAAAAAAACAGATGCCTTGGTTCATTAGTTCCCATTTGCTTAAGTTTATAATATATCTCATAAGTCAATAAGGCTCCCATGCTGTGTCCAAATATAACATATTCATCGTCATATTCTAATTGTTCACTTATTCTTTTGGCGATATCTTCACTTGCTTCACCAACAGACTGGTAACAAGGCTCTGTGAATCGAGTTCCTCTTCCAGCCAATTCACATATACACAATTCATATCTATCCGGCAGTAGTTTTTTCCATTCATAATATGCATTTACCGACGCTCCAGCATATGGAATAGGAAATACTTTTATTTTATTTCACTCACTCCTATGTTCAACTTGAGCCCACTATCATTACTATATAAACCTATAAGTATTCAAGATACATTTAATTGTACTTCTCTATCTCTCGCTGCTCTGCCAGCAACAAATTCACCATATCACTATAGCTATTCAAACCGTCTGTCTGATTATTTGCCTTCAGATATACATCATTTGCATTTCTTGAAATACTTGAAATAACACCCTCATACTTATCCCGGTACTGCTCATTTTGTTCTATATCATGCCGCACCGCTTTGGACAGACTGGACATTATATCAGACGCCTTATCTGGATCCACTTTCTTTAGCTCAGATATAGAATAATCAAATGCCAGAAATAAACCACTGTATAGTATCATTGGATCATCCTGCTGCTTACATGCCAGATAAGCTATAAAATTAGCCTCATCCTCATGCATGAAACCACTCTGATGTGCCAATTCATGCGCCATAGTAGCAGGCACCAAAAAAACTGGCACATTAACATTGATATTGGATTCATAAGTAAAAGGGACAAAAATACCATGTATCCCTGCATGCGACATTAGTTTTGACATCACCACTGGTTTTGGTGTTGAATATGAATGCTCCAAAACAGGATATTTCTTTGATAACATTTGCATCGAGAACACTGCGTGTTGTGCATAATAATCAAAAACCTCTGGTACATGAGCCAAAAGATCAGTATCCGCTAACTTTTCCCTTGCCAATTCCATTTCAACGGCAAGTGACTTACTCAATTTAACCAGTTCTTCCTTGCTGTAGTTCTCTTCTTTATATTCGGTATGAGACAAAAAAGAATATCTGTGATAGTTTATTCCACCCAAAATAGTATAACAAAAATATATCACGCTACAGATCGTAACTATTCCTAGAGCACCACGATAAACTACCATCCTACGTACACCTTTACTCATGATAACCTTGCGCACATAATAAACGATATAAAATAGAAAAAGTAACACAACCAACACGACGAGCCATTCACTAACAGAAAATGTGACCCAAGAAGGTACAAATCCTACTATTTTTGACAATAACGGATATACAGACCTACTGTATTTTTCCGCCCAATCCTGATGGTTCTGCGCGTATTTTGTCAGTATGTAAGCTATAACTCCAAGTGAAATCAACGGTAATCTCTTAAGTAAAAGCTTTTTTATAATGTACTCCCCCTATCCAATAAATATCAGATGTACGCCATGTAACCTAGTCATATCATTTCTTTATTTCAACATACTTTTCCTCATAAAAATCATGCTTATTAGAAAAAACATATTGATTCATAAAATCTATAGGAAGTACTTCATAAGCCCAGTAGGTACCATTAGGTCTATTACTTGAAATAACTTGTCGGGCGATTTCAGCAGCCACTGTACCCGTTAACTCTGAACTCGTTTCCATTTGTAAATTCAATCAGCACCTAACATCCTTTCCATTTTTCACTCCTGTAGCATCAATGACTAAAGCTATCCATTCCTCTTTAGGTTGCTCCTCTAAACTAATGTCTAGTTTTTTCAGGGCTTCTTCAACCGAAGACTCAAGTTGCATTTGATAAAATTGCATTGCTAAACGAAAAATATTATCATTTGCTGCTATATTGTACCAGTGGAGTTCTTGTACCGAACTAACTTCCAGAATATCAATGATCTCTTGACTTAAATACGGTTTCTTATAGACAGGGACATCCACTTCAGGTACAAATTCTTTCTTCATCATATTTATATTTTCCGTTTTAACACAATGATCACTCCAATAAGAATCTGTTTTTCCAATTACACTATGGCCACTCATTAATATATCTGAGATAGAAGTTTTCGTATAATGTTCCGCACCACCAATATAACAATTCACATACTTCGTTTCGTCTAATAAATGATTTATTACTCGTTTTAATAGCAGACCTGTAATTCCAGGACAAAAACCAGCTCCTATGTAATTTACACCGTTAGCTTTAAGTACCCGCATCACCTCTAACAATTTTCTTTTTTTTTATCTGAGCCATAGTATATATCCAACTAGAATTTTCATAACCATTATAATCAGTTATTCTTAATATATATCCTGCTAAAGATTCATCTTCTAAAGGTTTTGGAGTTAGCAATAACCTTTCCAATAAGCCATACCTCTCCTTCATTTATTTTTTTATTATTTCAAAATAAAACAGCTAAGAAAATATAATTTTCTTAGCTGTTTTTGAAATCTAGTTTAGGAGTTCTTGAAACTATTCCGAATAATTATGAAAAATCACATTATAATGCTGTCATTTCTTCGTGCTCGTGTTCATCCTGCACGAATAAAATACCTAATTCATGATGTTCGCCTTCATAGGACGCGCGCTGATCAAACCGGATCTCACCGTTCAGGCCGATGATCTCCATTTTTACAAATGCGCGGTTTTTTTGAAGTGCTTCATAAAAATCCGATACATGCTTCACGGGGATGCCGTTTACTTTCGTAATAATCTCACCGATCTTCAGCTCAAGATCGTCCGCGGGTGTATTCGGAATGATGCCGAGCACCATTAAACCCTGATCCCGCTTAGAGAAATAAAACGGAGCCGCGTTATCGTTCAGCCGCTGTCTTAATGATAAAAACAGGCGTCCGAGCACCGCAATACAAGCGGCAGCTCCGGCAAGCGGAGTCCACCAAAGGGCCGCTGCTCCGAATACGGTCACGATAACCCCGAGAATCATGACACGTTTCGCTGTTATCCTTATGCTGACTTCCGGAAGTGACCCCTGCACACGCTGTCCGAAGCCGGCGATATAAGGAATCCAGATCAAATGGAAAGAGCCGCCCGGCACGGTAAAGACAGGCCACCAAGAAAGGTGTGACTCAAGCCCGCTGCCCGGCACCAATAAGAAAAGCGGAAGCAGCCATGCGCGATTCGCCAATTGTCGGCCGATGGGCAGGCCTCTGCTGCTGACGACAAGCGCCGGAGATGTTTTCAGATGCGCTGAACGGCAGGCAGCCGCTCCCTCCGTGATAATCAAAAGGCCCATAAACACGGCCGCCGATGCCCAATTCACGCCGAATGCCTGCGGAAACCGATCCGCAAACGGCACTGTGTGGGTATACTGAAGGATAAACGCAATGAACATGCCGGCGCTGACAATATAAGCTGAGGACAGCCAATTCATACGGAACGTCAGCGAAGCCAAAGCCGTCACAGCCGCGATTATGCCGAGAAGACCGAATGGAATCGAAATTCCCAGTCCAAAAAATAATATGGAGAGAAGAATACCCGGTATAAGTCCTTTTATGTATGTAAAGATAAGCTCGTCATACATATCCGCGATTTTTGTATGAAACGTATGGCGTTCACGTTTGATCCGCAAATATCCGCATGCGAGACTTATGATGATAAAAAACCAGAACATCGGGTGCAAAAAAAACAGACCGATACTTTTCAGAAGTTCAATTCCCCATTGAACAGACACTGCTTTCACCGCCTCAAGCCAAACATTTTAATTCTATTCTACCAAATAATCATTGGCTTGAATATCTCAAACGTCTATCTCTCTTCCGTCATCCACAATGTTACATTTGAGAGAGAGAAATCTTTCAGATAGTGGTCAACCTCCACCTCGATCACGCCGCTGATCAGGAGCATGGACCGCTTAATATCCGTCAGATTGATTCCTAAACGTTTATGGTTTTTCATTAAGTAAGTGAAATAATGCTTCGCACACTCTTCATTGATTTCATGAACGCATTCAACATTTGTGTAATTGACCAGGTATCTGCTGAACAGCATAAGAAGACTTAGTGCTTTTGTTGATGAAAATGTGACGTCTTTTGTTCTGTCTTTTAGTTGTTCCACTAATTCATAATATTTCTTTTCACGCACAATACTTGCCCTCTTCAATTGTGAACCCCCATTTTTTTATCCAGATAAGCACGGGTGATTACAGCTGCCGTGCTGAAGCGCCGCAAACACTTCTGCTTTCGATACTGAAATGCAGCTGCCAAACTAAAACTGTTCTCTATTAGAACCTTCTTTTATTGTAAGAACTAAAACTGACTGAGGCAACTTTCAAAAGTTTCATTTTGAATACATATTAACTCGGCATAAAGTCTCTCTTCTCTATAAATATCGGGTAATGTTTGTCCTTTATAAATGTTTAAATGTGAAAATTTTTTTAATATCTTGTCAAAACCGACATAATTATATGTCTTTTAGTTCATTTTTAGAGAGTGACAAAAGAAACAGGAGACGTAAAAAACGCCTCCTTTTCATTTATTTTACAAATAATGATTTTAACGCCATTTGCAGCTGTAAATCATTTTTTTCGTCAGATTTCTGTTCATTCATCAGCTGATTCATTTTTTCCGCTGTCTTTTTATCAATGACCGCTGTTTTATCAAGTTTGTACCGGTCTTGAAACGCCAGAACGGCTTTTTTCATTGTTTTGCTGAAATAGCCGTCTGCTCTGCCCGGGTCGAAGCCTAGGCCTTTCAGCAGGATTTGGGCGTGCTTGACATCCGCGCTGTTCATATCAGGCTGAAGCGGCTGTTTCAGCTGAAGCGGTCCCGCTGCAAAATAATCCGGCTGGCTCACAGCGATTGTCGGAGCAATGCCTTTTTTGTGAATCCAATTGCCTTTCGGTGTCAGCCATTTGTAAAGCGTCAATTTAATGTTGCTCCCGTCTCCCATAGGCACGGCCTGCTGAACCGTTCCTTTACCGAAAGAAGTGTCACCGACAACGTCATAATGTCCCGCTTCTTTTAACGCACCCGCAAGAATTTCTGAAGCGGAGGCGCTTCCTTTATCCGTGATGACATTGACGGGATACGGCTTCTTATGTTTCAAGGTTGAGAAATATTGTTTTTTATCGCCGTTACGCTCCGCAATTTGGATATACGGCATGTCTTTTGTGATGAAATGCTTTAAAATTTGTTCGACGCTTTGAAGATAGCCGCCGGGATTCCCTCTTACATCAAGGACGAGACCGTCAATCCCTTGTTTTTCAAGCTTTTTCAGCGCCGCGGCGAAGTCCTGGGCGGTATGCTCGGAAAATGTCGATATGCCGATGTAGCCGACATGATGACCGCCTGATTCTTTGCGGGAAGCAAATACGGTTTCAAGCGGGATTTCCGCTCTTTTAATCCGGAATGACAGCTGTTTATCAGTACCCGGACGCTGTATTTTAATAGAAACCTTCGATCCTTTTTTTCCTCTGATTTTCAGCACGGCTTCGTTTAAACCTTTCCCGTTCATTGACTCACCGTTTATGCTGATGATTTCATCATTCGGCTTGAGTCCCGCTTTTTCCGCCGGAGATTGCTTAAACGGTGATACGATAATGATTTTATTGTCCTCCATACCGACTTCAGCGCCGATCCCTTCGAAAGAAGAATCAAGAGAATCGGAAAACTGCTTAGCGGTCTGCTTGTCCATATAAACTGAATAAGGATCGTTTAATGTAGACAGCATCCCCTGAATCGCTCCTTCAAGAAGCTTTTCTTTATCTACATTTTCCACGTATTCGTTCGAGATCAGCTCATATGCTTTTTCGATTTTTTCCATTGCCCGGCTTCTTTCTGCGTCTGTTGAATTCGGCTGTGCCGCCCCGGCAATATGAGCTCCGCCGCACATGATGCTGACGGCCGCTATCACTGCGATCATTTTCTGCTTCATCGTTTACCTCCTCTTAGTCCTTTTACGAAAACCTGGAGATAGTATGTGTAAATTGCAAAGAATTCATGTAACGGCAACAAAAAAATGAAAACGCGAGATTGTTACATATATATGGGTAACGTATAATATTTTGTATGCAATTCATTAAATATACAGGAGAATGCGATATGAAAATAAAATTATCGATTTTATCCGCGGCGGTTCTGGTCGCAGGCATTACCGCCTTTGTCTGGCAAAAAACAGAGGCCAATGAAAAAATGCAGACGGACGCCTTGTATGTTTCTCCCGCAGGCAGCGACCAAAATGAAGGAACGAAAGAAAAGCCGTTCCGCACATTAAAACATGCGGCTGAAAAGGCAGAGGCCGGGACAACCGTATTGATTCGGGAAGGGACGTACGATGAAACGTTTGAAGTAAAGCACAGCGGCACGGCCGAAAAGCCGATTACATTTCGGAACTATCAGAATGAGCATGTCGCCATCAGCGGCAAATCTGCGCCAAAAAGCGATTCTGAAACTCCGTTAATTCAAATCCGCAATAAACAGTACATTACCATTCACGGCGTTACGCTTGAGAATCTCTCCGTATCATCAGAAGATGCGACGGCCATGGGGATCTGCGTCACCGGGTCGAGCAGTCATATCAACATTGACGGCAACCATATCCGAAACATTAAAACCACGGCTGATGAGGGAAATGCACACGGCATCGCGTTTTACGGCACAGGCGCCATGAAGGATGTCAGCATCACAAATAATACGGTTGAAAAATTGACGCTCGGCGCAAGCGAAGCGGTCGTGCTGAACGGGAATGTTGACGGATTTAAGATTGCCGGCAATACCATCCGGAACAATAACAATATCGGGATTGACGTGATCGGATACGAAGGAACGTCCAAGCAAAACGACTATGCGCGAAACGGCGTCATTGAAAACAATACGGTGAGCCATAACTCTTCTTACGGAAACCCCGCTTACGGAGATGAATACTCAGCGGGCGGTATTTACGTTGACGGCGCAGAACATGTGGACATTAAGAATAACACCGTTTACAACAATGACCTCGGCATTGAAGCCACCTCTGAGCATAAAGGGAAATACGCACGAGATATCCGGATTACGGATAACAAGGTGTACGGCAATGCTTACACCGGTATTTCAATCGGAGGCTATGACACGAAACGCGGCGGCACCATCAATTCGGTGATCGCTCATAACATTATGTATCGAAATGACACGAAGGACCTTGACGGCGGCCAGCTGCTGCTGCAGTACGGCACAAAAGGGAACACGATCGAAAAAAACATCATGACGGCAAGCGGTTCACGGATTTTTATCGCAAATGATTATACGAAAAACGAAGGCAATACCGTTAATCATAACGTCTATCACAAAGAAGCGGGAAAAGACGGCATTTGGAATTGGAAGAACAGAGAATATGATTCATTCACAGCGTACCAAAAAGGAACGGCAAACGATTCGGATTCCATTTATGCGGACCCGATGTACCGTGACGAAGCGTCTTATGACTTTACATTAAAGCCCGGATCACCGGCCCTGCCCGTCATTCAGTAACGAAACCATTAAAAAAAGCCAGTCTATATCAGACTGGCTTTTGTATTTATACACGAAGGAATTTCCGGATGGAAGTCAGACTTCCCCATACTCCGATAACCGCGCCGATCAGAATGAGCACAAGTGATACTTGGAACACAAACGGACTGTACGGCAGAAGTGAAACAAATGATCCCTGAACTTTCGGGGCCACCCAAGCGACCATCGACTGGTACGTACTCAGCACGAGAGCGATCGGTATGATAGAACCGAATACCCCCAGCAGCAGCCCTTCCAGGAAGAACGGCCAGCGGATAAACCAGTTTGTCGCGCCGACAAGCTTCATGATTTCAATCTCTTTTCTTCTGGCGAAAATCGTGATTTTAATCGTATTTGAAATTAAGAACATCGCCGTGAACAGAAGGCCGATGATTAACGCAATCCCGATGTTGCGTGACACCCCGACGATCTTAAACAGACGGCTGACTTCTTCTTTCCCGTATGTCACTTTATACACATGATCCAGCTTCTCAATTTTTTTCGCGACTTTCGGCGTATCATGCGGATCTGTCGTTTTGACGATAAACGCATTGTTCAGCGGGTTTTCCTGATCTTGCATTTTCATGGCCTTTCCGCTGTCGCCGAAGCTTTTGACCAATTGATCAAGCTCTTTATCTTTAGATGAAAACTCTACGCTCTGGATTCCCGAGATGTCTTTAATCTCATTCTGCAGCGTATCCTGCGTTTTCTTATTCGACGTCAGATCGATTAATACTTTAATTTCCACTTCTTTTTCAGCATTTTTAGCCATGTTGTTTAAATTCAGCATAATGACTAAAAACACGCCGACCAAAATCAATGTAACGGTAACGGCACTGATGGATGCAAATGTCATCCATGTGTTTCTTCCGAGAGATTTAAAACTCTCACGCAAATGGCGCCCGAGAATTTTAATCATAAGAACCATACTCCCCTCTTGACTCATCACGCACAATAATTCCGTCTTCGATCGCGATGACCCGTTTCTTCATGGTGTTTACTATTTCTTTATTGTGTGTCGCCATCACGACGGTCGTTCCGCGGTTGTTAATCTCTTCCAGCGTCTTCATGACTTCCCATGATGTTACCGGGTCAAGGTTGCCCGTCGGTTCGTCAGCTATCACGACATCAGGATTGTTGACGATGGATCTTGCGATGGAAACACGCTGCTGTTCTCCTCCGGAAAGCTGGTCGGGAAACTGCCGCGCTTTATGCTTCAGCTGCACAAGATCGAGCACTTCGAGCACGCGTTTTTTAATGACTGACTGCTGTTCTCCGATAACCTCAAGTGCAAACGCGACGTTTTCAAATACCGTCAATTTCGGAAGAAGTTTGAAATCTTGGAAAACAACACCTATTTTACGCCGCACGAAAGGAATCTCTTTTTCTTTCACAGACGCGAGATCTTTATGATTAATCAATATTTGCCCTTTTGTCGGTTTTTCTTCTCTGTAAATCATTTTAATAAAAGTAGATTTACCGGCTCCGCTCGGTCCTACGACATATACAAATTCTCCGGGATGAATCATGACTGACAGCCCGTTAATCGCTTTTACACCGTTCGGATAGGATTTATATACTTCTTTCATCTCTATCATGAAATCACCTAATCTTTTAATTATGTCTTGCAGCCATAGAGTTCGCAAACGTACAGCGGTTTATGGCCGATTTACCAGGAAACAGATGAAAAATCTGAAAGTTCCTTTTCCTCAGTACACTTCATTATACGTCAAATTTAGACATATTACTATTACAGTTTCTTTTCATTCCCAGGCCGTGAAAAAACCTTGCCCCTATAACAGGCAAGGTTTTTCTGTTATTTTTTCTGTGACAGCCATTTTGCGATCTCAGCGGCTTCCTTATCATTTACAAGATGGCTCGGCATATTGCCGCGTCCGTTTTTAATGATGCTTTCAATTTTAGCTTCATCATACTTCCCGCCGACTTCCTGTAAATTCGGACCTCCGCCGCCTTCTAAGTCTTTTCCGTGGCAGCCGATACAGCTTTGCTGATAAAGCTCTTCTCCTGCTGACGCAGATGCTTTTGACCCGCCTGAGCTGTCAGAGCTTTCTTTTTTCGATTCATTGGAACCGCCGCATGCCGCCAGCAGGACGGACATGGTCAGAACCAGCGCCAGCAGCGCCCATTTTGATTTCATATGTAAGATGCACCCCTTCGCTATTATAACCCCGTTTACGCGCGTTTGAAACCCTCGCCGAGCACCTCGCTTGCGTCTGCGACAATGACAAAGGCTGACTCGTCAATCTGTTTGACGATTTGTTTCAGTTTTGTGAATTCGGTCTGGCCGACGACACACATTAAGATCGGCCGGTCATGTTCCGTATACCCGCCGACTGCGGAAATCTTCGTCACACCCCTGTCGATTTCTTTAAACACAGCCGATCTGACGGCTTCTTCATGCTGCGTAATGATTAAAGCCATTTTGGAGCGGTTGAACCCGACCTGCACGACATCAATCGTTTTGCTTGAAATAAATACCCCGAGCATCGCATACAGTCCCTGCTCCACTCCGAAAACGAGCATCGCGCTCAGCACAATTAATCCGTCCATGATGGCAAGGCACGTTCCCAGCGACAGCCCCGTGTATTTGTGAATGATCTGCCCCGCCAGAGCCGTTCCCCCCGTGGAGCCTTTGCCGAGATACACGATGCCGATTCCCGTTCCGATCCCGACGCCTCCGAAAATCGCCGCCAGCAGTTCATGGGTCGTCGCGGCAGGCAGATCTCTTGTTAAATAGACGGCGAGCGGCAGAACAATGGAACCGACCAGTGTCTTCATTCCGAACTTCCCGCCGAGAATGATCACTCCGGCGATAAACAAAGGGATGTTAATAATCCACTGCACGTAAGCCGGTTCAAAACCAAACGTTTCTAAAATGGTGCTGATCCCGCTTACTCCCCCCGCTGCTATACGGTTCGGCAGCAAAAATACGTTAAACACGACCCCCGTAATCGCCGCGCCGATCATGATGTATATATAATCTTTGATCAGACGGAGCGGCTTATTGTGATTCACATCCATGCAAAATCCTCCGTTCTCCGATTTTCTCTCGATAGCATTTTAAGTCTTCCCGGCTTAGAAGTAAATAACAGCCAAATACCGTATTAATTTGCTAAAGCGCTGTTGTGAAAAATGGAAAAAGAGAACGGATAAAAAAACACACCTTGCCAAAGGCAGGTGTGTTCCCGGATTACGACAGTTTAGAACGTAAATAGGCGTCAATGAAGATATCGATATCTCCGTCCATAACCGCCTGCACGTTCCCCATTTCGGTATTGGTACGGTGATCTTTCACCATGGAGTACGGATGGAAGACGTACGAGCGGATTTGGCTGCCCCAGCCGATTTCTTTCTGTTCGCCGCGGATTTCGTCAAGCTCCGCCTGCTGTTCTTCAATTCTGCGCTGATACAGCTTCGCTTTGAGCATTTTCATCGCCCGGTCGCGGTTTTTGATTTGTGAACGTTCCGTCTGGCACGTGACGACTACATTTGTCGGCAGGTGGGTGATCCGAACGGCTGAATCAGTCGTATTGACGTGCTGTCCGCCGGCACCGCTCGCCCGGTACGTATCAACTTTAATATCTTCGGTACGAATATCAATGTCGATTTCTTCATTAAATTCAGGCATGACTTCACATGACACGAATGACGTGTGGCGGCGGCCTGATGAATCAAATGGAGAAATCCGCACAAGACGGTGTACGCCTTTTTCCGCTTTTAAATAGCCGTATGCATTGTGGCCTTTAATAAGCAGTGTGACAGACTTAATTCCTGCTTCATCTCCCGGGAGATAATCAAGCGTTTCAACTTTGAAGCCGCGTCTTTCCGCCCAGCGGGTATACATTCTGAGCAGCATGGAACCCCAGTCCTGAGATTCCGTACCGCCGGCTCCCGGATGAAGTTCTAAAATCGCGTTGTTTTTGTCATATGGTTCACTGAGCAGCAGCTGAAGCTCAAATTCATTCAATTCCTTCGTTAATGACTTCAGCTCTTTCTCAAGCTCTTGCTGAAGGTCCTGGTCAGGTTCTTCTTTTAAAAGATCATGTGTCATTTGCAGCTCTTCGTGAGACTCGCTCAGCTGATGATAGGAATTCACGTATTCCTTCAGACCGTTCGCTTCGTTGATGACGGTTTGGGCCTTCTGCTGGTCATTCCAGAACTCCGGTTCCGCCATCTTTTCATCTAATTCTGCAATGCGGGCTTCCTTTGATTCGAGGTCAAAGAGACCCCCTGAAGTCCGCTAAACGAGAAGCCATATTTTCGAGCTCTGCCCTGATTTCTGATAATTCCATTCCATTCACCTCATTAAAAGATCCGGGGCGCCATAAGACGCAGACCCGGTCATGTTCGCTTCATACAGTCGAGACTATTCTGTCCGGCCGCAGCAATTTTTATATTTTTTTCCGCTTCCGCAATGGCAAGGCGCGTTGCGTCCGATATCTACGACTTTGCGCACCGGCGCTTTTTTCGCTTGTTTGGCCTCATCGCCGTCCTGCGGCTGATGAGCCGTCGTTTGGCCCTGAACAACTTCTTCGCGTTCCAGATTGCTTTCAATCTCGGCCTTCATGACGAATTTCGCAACTTCGTCCTCAATGGACTCAATCATGTGCTCAAACATTGCGAAACCTTCCATCTGATATTCACGCAGCGGATTTGTCTGCGCATAAGCGCGGAGGTGAATCCCTTGACGCAGCTGATCCATCGCATCAATATGATCCATCCATTTTGAATCAACGGCACGCAATACGATGACTTTTTCAAATTCACGCATCTGCTCTGTACCGAAATTCTCTTCTTTTTCATTATATTTTGTCATGATGCGATCCATGATCATCTCATGCATTTCATCCGGTTCTTTTCCGAAGATATCGCTCTTTTCAAGCGCGCCTTCATCAAGATATGTTGAATTCACCAGCTCCACGAGGCCGTCAAGATTCCATTCTTCCGGAAGCTCCTCTTTCGGCGTATAAGCGGCAATCGCACGCTCCAGAGAAGACTTGATCATGCCTTCCACAATGTCACGCAGGTTTTCAGAGCCAATGACTTCAAAACGCTGCTTGTAAATGACTTCGCGCTGCTGACGGAGCACGTCGTCATATTGAAGAAGCTGTTTACGTGAATCGAAGTTGTTTCCTTCGACACGTTTTTGAGATGATTCCACGGCGCGTGACACCATTTTGCTCTGAATCGGCGTGGAGTCATCCATACCGAACCGGTCAAGCATCGCCATCGTCCGTTCAGCTCCGAAACGGCGCATCAATTCATCTTCCATTGAAAGATAAAATTGTGTGATGCCCGGGTCTCCCTGACGTCCTGAACGTCCGCGGAGCTGATTGTCAATCCGGCGGGATTCGTGGCGTTCCGTACCGACGACTGCGAGACCGCCAAGCTCTTTTACGCCTTCGCCGAGTTTAATGTCGGTTCCGCGTCCCGCCATGTTGGTCGCAATCGTGACAGCGCCTTTTTGTCCCGCTTCTTCAATAATCTGAGCTTCACGCTCATGGTTTTTGGCATTCAGCACCTGATGCGGAATCCCTTTGTTTTTCAGAAGTTTAGAAATCAATTCAGACGTTTCAACGGCAACCGTACCGACAAGAACCGGCTGTCCGGTCATGTAGCGCTGGGCGACATCCTCCGCCACCGCCTTGAATTTCCCTTCCATTGAGCGGTAGATCAAGTCCGGACGGTCGTCACGGATGACCGGCTGGTTGGTCGGGATGGATACAACCTGCATGTTATAAATATTGCGGAATTCTTCCTCTTCCGTTTTTGCGGTACCGGTCATACCGGCCAGCTTTTCGTACATACGGAAATAGTTTTGGAACGTAATCGTCGCCAATGTCATGCTTTCATTTTGAATCTCCAGGCCTTCTTTCGCCTCAATCGCCTGGTGAAGACCTTCGCTGTAGCGGCGTCCTTTCATCAGACGGCCGGTGAAGGAATCAACGATGACGACCTGGCCGTCCTCAACAACATAATCCACGTCTTTCTGCATCGCCGCATGGGCTTTTAAAGCCTGGTTGATATGGTGGTTCAAGGCCACGTTTTTGACATCAAACAGGTTGTCGATGCCGAACGTTTTTTCAGCCTTCGTCATTCCTTCTTCCGTCAGCTGAACGCCCTTCGTTTTGACGTCATACGTATAATCCTGATCTTTCTTGAGTGTGCGGACAAACGCATTTGCCTGCACGTACAGTTTTGTGGACTTCTGAGCTTGTCCGGAAATAATCAACGGCGTTCTCGCTTCATCGACTAAAATTGAATCGACTTCATCAATAACGGCAAAATGAAGCGGGCGCTGTACCATCTGTTCTTTATAGAGCACCATGTTGTCACGCAAATAATCAAAGCCGAGTTCATTGTTCGTTGAATACGTGATATCGGCTGCGTAAGCTTCGCGTTTTTCGTCTTTTGACATCGAATTCAGGTTCAGGCCGACTGTAAGCCCGAGAAACGCAAAAATTTCTCCCATTTGCTGGGCATCACGGCTCGCCAGATATTCGTTGACCGTTACGACGTGAACGCCTTTTCCCGTCAAGGCATTTAAATACACGGGAAGCGTGGACGTCAGCGTTTTCCCTTCCCCTGTTTTCATTTCGGAGATGTTCCCCTCATGAAGGGCGATGCCCCCCATCAGCTGCACTTTAAACGGGAACATGCCGGTTACGCGGCGGGAAGCTTCACGAACGACGGCAAACGCTTCGACAAGAAGGTCATCCGTCGTTTCTCCTTTTTCAAGCCGCTCTTTAAATTCTGCCGTTTTATGTTTAAGCGCCTCGTCAGAGAGATTTTCATAATCTCCTCTTACGGCATCAATGTCATTTGCTATTTTTTCGTATTTGTTCAGCGCACGTTTGGTCGGATCAAACATTTTATTTAAAATCCCAAGCATCTATAACGCTCCTCTATGTTCACATGCAGATTTTGCATGGAATAAATGATAATTTTCTGTCCATGTATACCTCTCATTATCATAACATACCTTTTGCCATTTCCAAAGAATTTGCAGATAAAGATAGAGAAAAACCTTCCGCGCGTTCACGGAAGGCTGGATGGGTTTATTCAGTCGGTTCAATTAATCCGTATTTGCCGTCATTTCTGCGGTAAACGACGTTTGTGAGATTCGTCTCCGCGTTGGTGAATACGAAGAAATTATGTCCGAGCATATTCATTTGGAGAATCGCTTCTTCATTATCCATCGGTTTTAAATTAAAACGCTTTTGACGGACAATTTCCGGGCTGTCATCTTCAATTTCGTCCTGAACCGCTACGCCCGTATCAGCAACGCTGCCGTTCTCGAAATAATGTTTCGGAAGACCTTGGTCGCGGAATTTTCGGTTGACTTTTGTTTTGTGCTTTCGGATTTGACGTTCCAGCTTGTTTGTTGCGAGATCAATTGCATTGTACATATCCTCGTTATGCACTTCGGAACGAAGCGCCAGATCAGTCATCGGAATGGTGACTTCAACTTTGGATTCCTTATCGTTATAGAATTTTAAGTTGACGTTCACATCGGCATTGACGCTCTGCTCGAAATATCGCTCCAGCTTGCCGATTTTTCTCTCCACATGATCCTTTAACGCAGGTGTAACCTCAATGTTTTCTCCTCTGATATTGTAGTTCATCAAAGAACGCCTCCCTTTATCTAAGGATATGTAACTATTTCTCTTTTACCCCTTCTGATCCCTGCTGAAACGTTAAAATAATGTGTAAATTCGGTGAACGATGACGAATGGTGTCGGTTTTATCCCGCAGCTTCCGGCAGGATTATAAGTATATGCGGAAGACGCAGGCAAAAGACCTGCCGCTTGCAGCAGGTCTAGTGAAGAACATACGGTTTGATGCAGTCGTGCGTCTGCTCCATCCATAGCTTATAATGCGGCAGAAAGATGGTTTTTAAAAACTCCTGAAAAGGGGCGGACGGGAAATCATAATCATTTAACATGCTGAAATCCTGAAAGATCTCGTCAAATGAGCGGATCGCCGTCTCCACGCATCGGCACTCAACGATAGACAGCAGAAGCGCATGAGAGGAATCGAGATGAAAAAAAGCCTGAATCAAATCGTTGTAAATCCGCTCGCCCTCCGTCTTAAAAAAATCATCCTGCGTGTCCAACAGGTAGCAAAGCCCCTCATCAATCGTAAAAAGAAGCTGGTAATAGGCTGACACCAAATGGTAATCGTTCAAACTTCTCAAAACACTCACCTATTTGCGTTTGTCGTAAAAACGGCCGTCACTTGTCGTTTGATGATACGGATTGAAATACGTATTATGGTAGATTCGTTTTTTCTTAAGCGTTTTTATTTCATTTCGGATACCATCCTGAATCCGTTTCACTTCGCCGGTAATCAGACGGTCCATCGCGGCCACCTGCTGAAGCAGCGTTTTTTCCTCTTCGGAAAAAGGCGGCTTTATGCCCGCAAGCATCTCCTCCCTTTTCTCCGTAAATGCCGTAACGCTGCTGATGAGACCGTCGCTTTCCGGGGCGTCCTTCAGTGCGGCGTACATGTTCTTCGTTTCGTTATACAAAGAAAAGACATTGCTGTTCATCAGGCAAGGCCGCCCGCGCCGTGGCTGTTTTTCCGTTCACTCTGCATGGCCTGCTTCCACGTATCGCGAAATTCAGTCACGAGTTTTTCCGCTTCATCTAAAAATTCTCCGTTATTCTGCACGTTCGCGTCGATCAGACGGCGGCGGATGTAATCATAGATGGATGACATCTGCTCGGAAATCTCAATCTCCCGATTTAACGTGAGGCTGAGCTCTTGAATGATGTTTTGCGCCTTTACGATATTTTCATTTTTGGCTTCAAGGTTGTTTTGCTTCATCGCCTGCCTTGCCAGCTTAATGAATCGCAGGCAGCCGTTATAAAGCATAAGGGTCAGCTCTTCCGGAGCGGCTGTAAAGACGGATGTCTGCTGATAAGCAGCAAAAGGATTATTTAATGCCATTTTTATAAAACCTCCAAGGTTATGATGTTGAAGATCCTAACATTGACGTGAGATACGAAGATTGGCTGTTCAATTTCTCCAATGCCGTATCCAGTGCGCTGAACTTTTTATAATATCTCGATTCGATGTCATCCAGCTTTGTTTTCATATTGGAAATATTTGTTTCTATTTCATTCAAACTTTTTCCGATGGCAAAGCTGGATGATACCGAGCTTTCCGTACCCGCCTGTTTTGAAATTTGAGTCTGCATTTTGTTTAATGTGTCTTTTAATCTCCGGGCAATCCCCTGCTCCTCCGGGTTTTTGATAGTCTTACCGGTTGAGCTGTCTGTAATCGTACTTGTACTGTCTGCATTAAACAGCTTAGCCACGAGAGAGGGGTTCTCGGTAATTTTCTGTTTCAGTTTCGCTTCGTCTTTAATGACAAGCTTTCCAAACTTTCCTTGATCATTAAAACTAGACGTCTCTATACCGAAATCGGCAAGCTGATATTTTTTTCCGTCAATCGTAACCGTTGAGTACAGATCAAGCCGCATCTCAGCCAAACCGTTCTGCAGCGTGCTGTCGCTCCGTAATAACCCGCTTTTAGCCTTTGCCTCCCACTGCTCAATCTGCTTATCGGTCATCGCTTCTCTTTGTTCATCAGTTAGCGGCTTATAATCGCGGTATTTTGATTCTGTTACCTTCTCGTTTGCACTTTTAATTAACGTATTGTATTTATCAACGAAATCTTTAATGTTGTCAAAAATGCCGTCCGTATCAGTCGTGCTGTTAATCGTAACCGTTTTATTGCTGTCCGTCACGCTGTTCAGCGTGTATTTGATGCCGTTTATCGTAAAGTTATTTGACGTTTTTGTCATTTCAAGCCCGTTGAACGTAAACTTCGCGTTTTTCCCTTCGGCATTGGCCGTCAGTTCATTTGTTGCATCATCAACGGCAAAACCGAGCTGATCTTTCAGAAAGCTTTTGGTTGCGTCATCACCTGCGGCAAGGGTAAATCCTTCCCCCGTTTTATTGGAAGTGAACGCAATCGTATCCACATAATCCGTGCCGTTGGAAATTTTCTCTTTTAAAGCCGTCACTCCGAGACCCGAGCTGTTCAGTTTGGAAATGACATCGTCAATCGTATCGGTTGCGGCGATCGTGACGTTTACCTCAGTCGGCTTCGTTTCACCCGGATTTGTGACATTGAATTTCAATGTTTGGATCTGACCTGAAGTGAAATTGATGGCGCCTGATGATTTATATGTCGTCGGCGTGGCCAGCTGCTGTACAGACATACTCGTTGAAATATTCTGCTCAGCACTGACGGCCGCCGCGCTGACACTAGAATCCGAACTTGTTACTGTTTTTTTATTCCAGTTTGTGGACATCAGCATATTATTAAATGTCGTAGAATACATGTCGGCAATCTGGGTATTCACTTCCCGATAAGCATCGCGCTTCCATTCAAGCGTCTGCTTTTGCTGGTTTAATTTATTAAGCGGCTGCTTTTCGGCATCCATCATTTTTTTCACCAGAGAATCTACATCAAGACCGGAATTAAGGCCTGTGATTCTTGTGACCATATGTACCCTCTCCTTTTCGGCGTTTAGTCGTAGACGGCTCTATGACAACAGTGAGTTTCCGACTGTTTATCATATCACAGCTCCATAAATGTATGATCTTATTCTTATATCGGTCATATTAAAAGGTTTTCAATAATTTAACTGCAAAATATAATGTTTCATTTTGTCAATAGGGTTCTTTGGCTTGCTGAAGGGGGAGATAGCTGAAGAAATAAAAAAAGACCCTGGAGAACCAGGATCTTTCCGTCATTAACCTTTCAGCAATTGAAGAACTTGCTGAGGCTGTTGGTTAGCTTGCGCAAGCATAGCTTGAGAAGCCTGAGTAAGGATGTTGTTTTTCGTGTACTCCATCATCTCAGAAGCCATGTCTACGTCACGGATACGTGATTCAGCAGAAGTCAGGTTCTCAGAAGAAGTACCAAGGTTGTTGATTGTGTGCTCTAAACGGTTTTGAACCGCACCAAGTTTAGCGCGCTCGCTTGAAACTGTGTCGATAGCTGTTTTGATTGTTGTAAGAGCAGTAGATGCTGCATCTGCGGAAGTAGAGATATCAATTCCTGCAGTAGCAGTCCCAACAGCAAGACTTTCAGAATCCATTTTATTAATTGAAAGTTTCATAGTTTGACCTTCATTGGCACCGATTTGGAAAGTCAGGTCAGTTGCTGTACCATCAAGTAATTTCTTTGTGTTGAATTCTGTGTCTGTAGAAATTCTAGTTACTTCAGAAGAAAGCTGATCCATTTCTTTTTGTAACTCAGCACGGTCAGAAGTAGTGTTCGTGTCGTTAGCCGCTTGTGTAGCAAGCTCGCTCATACGCTGAAGAATGCTGTGAGTTTCGTTCAATGCACCCTCAGCCGTTTGGATAAGAGAGATTCCGTCTTGAGCGTTTTTAGACGCCATGTCTAAACCGCGGATTTGAGAACGCATTTTTTCAGAGATCGCAAGACCCGCAGCGTCATCACCAGCGCGGTTGATGCGAAGACCTGAAGATAATTTTTCCATGTTTTTTGCAGCAGAGTTTGAACCTGCATTCAGCTGACGGCTAGTGTTAAGAGCCGCGATATTGTGGTTGATTCTCATTTTGTATTTCCTCCCTGAATTGTTTTTCGCACGTCCTTGTGCATTTGCGCAGCGTCATTCTGAAGAAAATTTTTCCTCTCATTGGCTACAATATATATATCGGACGGCCGCTTCCATTGTTTATATTGAAAATAAAAAAATCCTCACTTTTTTTGTGAGGATAAGTTAAGTAATAAATCAGTATTAAAAGATACAGCTCTGTTGTTCTCTTCCAGGATCGACAAGTAGATTTCTTTCCTGTGAATATCTACGTGCTGAGGCGCTTCAATTCCCAGCTTCACTTGTTCTCCTTCGATGGCGATCACCTTTATTTCAATATCCGGCCCGATCTGAATGGACTCATTCACTTTTCTTGAGAGAACTAGCATGATCCTCCTCCTATCAGATGTTTTGTTTCATAGGAAGCATCATGTAAAATGATTTGTTTCGCCTTCATTTCCTTTTTATTGACGATAATCGGCGCTTTTAAATTGGCGGTCGTGTTTTCAAAAGGCTCTTCCAGCGTTAAAATCGCCATCACTTCGACGTCCTCTGTATCTTCAATATGCAAAAGTTCAAGCGTCGCATGGTCAATGTCAAATTCGTACCCTTTAAAGAAAATAAACGGACTGGCGACAATAAAGGCGATGTGCTCCTGTTTCACAGACTGCAGCGCCAAAAACGGTGAATCCTCCGACAAAGGAAGAACAACAAATTGAGTCTCGTCATTAAATCCCGGCAGGCCGTTTTCAAATGAGATAATCTGCCCTTCGTCTATTCTGATTTCTCCGTGATATTTTGTTTTAATTATCATGCTTCACAATCCTTTACCACTTTCATCTTTTATTCTGCGTTGCCATCGTCAACCGAAATCGTCACCTTAGGGTCTTGCATCATATCAATCTGAACTTTCCCCGGCGTATAATTCCATACAGGTTTATTGACGGCTGCTTCAATTGAAGGTTTGCGGGCTTCAATATCAATCGTAAGCTTTGAAGGAATGCAGTCAATGTCGACGAGAAACTGCGCAGGCAGAAAGTCGCTGAATTCGCCGAATGGATCGGGCGGTCTGACATCTGCTGCCTGCCGGGCCATCACATTGCCCGTTTTCTTTTCGATAGCCGCCATTTCCTTCCCTTCCCTGACTGTTTTTGCAATAAACTCGCTGCAGGCTTCCGCACCTTTCTGGGCGGCTTCAGCGTTCAGCTTTTCAAATGATTTGAGATTCAAGTTCTCCCAAGCCCTCGTCTGGTCAATCGTCAGTTTGGCCGGCGTGCTTTCTATGTTCAGCTCTGCCGGCGGCTGCTCGATTTCCAAGTCAGCGGGCGGCTGTTCCATCTCGATTTCTTCCTTTTGAAAGGTTATACCGATTTTAGCAGGCACACTGTCAATAATCAATCTCGGCATCTGCACAGAGACCCCTCCTGTTTATAATATTTTAGTAAAAAAAGCGATCTCCCTGTTGTGAGTCGCTTTTTTTATATATTGAAGACGATCAGTTTTATTATTTCAGGAAGTCGATCAGTGACGGCTGAATGATATTCGCATTCACTGACAGCGCTGCTCTATGGACCGTCTGCTGAGATAAATAATCAACAATCACATCTTCCATTTCTACATCTTCATTATCCGACAATACTTTTTCAGCGGTTGCCGCTTGTGATTCCAATCTTGTCTGAATGAGTTCCAACCGATTTGTGCGTGCGCCGATATTGGATTTTTCAGCATTCATTTTATCAGTAAAACCGTCAATATCTGACAGAATTTGATCTGAATCTGCTTCGGACAGCGTGCCTTTGCTTAAAGAAGCTTCTAGGGAGTTTAGAAATTCAAAAACATTATCTCCATTTTGTGCGACGCCTCCGAAAGCTGAGTTTGGATCAGAATTCACTTTCAGCACTGCTCCGTTCGAGATGTTGATGTTAACATCCGAAGCACCGGTATAATTCTCATAGTTGTACGTATATGTGCCGTCGGCATTTTCAGTGATCGGCGGGACATCTGAATTTGTTCCGTTAAACAGATAACGTCCGTTTACCTGAGTATTCGCGACAGAAACGAGCTGCTTTTTCAGCTGGCCGATTTCTGTACCGATTGCTTTCAATTCTGTTTCACCGTTCGAATCACTTTTCGCCTGAACCATCAAGTCCCGGATTTTCCCCATAATATCCGTTTCCGAGTTTACGCTTGATTCCGAGTTTTCCAGCCATGTAAAGCCTTGCGAAACATTCCGCTGATACTGGTTTACCTGCGCAAGCTGAGTACGGTACTGCATTCCCTTCATTGCAACGACCGGATCATCAGAAGCTTTTGTGATTTTTTTCCCCGTAGACACTTGCTGCTGAAGCCGATCGAGCTTGTCATAACTTGAGCCGATAAATCGAAGAGAATTTTTTGCGATCATCCCTTGAGTTACTCTCATTTACTTATCTCCTATCTTCCTCCGGTGCCCATACCGTTAATAATTTTATCGAATATTTCATCCTGCATCGTTATGATCCGCGCAGCCGCATTATAAGCGTGCTGAAACTGAATCATATTTGTCATTTCTTCATCTAAAGACACTGCACTGATTGATTGTCTCCGTTCATCGGCTGAAAGGGTGTTGCTTTCAGAGTTGTTCATAAGATTGGCCGCTTTTTGTGAATTAACGCCCAGCTTTCCGATAAGGGATTCATAAAAGTCATTAATTGTAGTGGTTTCACCGTTAATAGTCAGCTTGCTGTTCTGTACAGCTGCAAGATTTGTCGCGTTTGTGCCGTCACTTTTTTCTCCGTTTAACGACGCTGCGATATTATCAGTAGACGCAAGAATTTTGTCACTGACTTTTATTTTCGCTGCCGCACCTTTTGCAGGCACCGCTTCACCACCGCTGAAATCAAAAAATGCTGCGCCCTGTTCGCCTGTATAGGTCTTCCCTTTTTCATGAACTGCATTAAACGCGTAAGCAAAGGATAGCGCCATATTGTCAAGAGCCGTCAGCATTTCAGGATAAAGACCTTTTTCTTCTCCGTTTGACATATAGCCGTATGATTCAATAAGACCTAAAAGTGAGCCTTTACCGGTAAATGCATCCGCATTGACCGTACTGCTGCCGACTGACACACTCGACACGAGACCGCTGTCCTTGTCGTAGTTGATTTTCATTTCTGAAACTGTTTTTGTGTTACCGTCGAGCAGCGTACCGAGAGAATTGTTGTTCCCGTTCAGCAATTCGACGTTAACCGTGCCCTCAGCAGTCGCCAAGGCATGTCCGCCCGACTTATTATATGAAACTTTAATATTTGCCATAGAAGATAATTGATCAATCAATCTGTCTCTTTGGTCATACAAATCATTAGGGAGCATACCGCTCGGCTCAACTGCCGCTATTTGATTGTTAAGGTCATTCAGCTGATTGAGAATGGAATTGACCTGATCCGCTGTGTTATCCAGGTTCTTTTTAATATCACCCTGAATGTTAGTCAAAGAGGTAGATATATAGTTAAAACTTTCGGCAAGAGATTTCCCCTGCTCCTGCAAAACTGAGCGCGCTCCCGTATTTTCCGGATTCGTCGCCAGATCCTGAAGGGCATTCCAAAACGAACTGAGCGATCCGTTTAATCCGTTATCGTCAAGCTCTTTCATGACGCCTTCCATTTGCGACAATGAATTGGAACGGGCTGTATAGTACCCTAATTTTGTATTTTCAGTTCTGTACTGATAGTCTAAAAAACTGTCTCTGACGCGCTCAACTGAACCGGCTTTAACCCCTGTTCCGATTTGCCCGGCCGTCAGATCACTGTTTTTTGATACTGCGGGATAAGGGCTCGTCGATTGTAATGTGACGCGCTGCCTCGTATATCCTTCTGTATTTGCATTTGCAACGTTATTTGAAACTGTGCTCAATGCAGTCTGCTGCGCACTCAATGCACGCCTTGCTGTTTCGAGCCCCATAAAAGTCGATGGCATTGAAAATCCTCCGTTCTAAGCTTTTGAATCGAATAATGTCAAACGGCTGACAGGCTTGCGCGCCGCTTGCGGCTCTTTATAATTCATATTCTCTTTTTCACCCGGCATGATCATATCAAATGCCCCGGAGATGAATTGTAAAGCCTGAATCGTGAGCTGTTTGTTCATCTCATTCACTTCTTTCAGACGGTCAAGAAGCGCAGACAAAGAGTGAAATAACCCTTCAAGCTCCTGTTTTTCACTGCCTGAAGTTCTGGAGATGCATGCAGCAATTGTATTGTCCTCACCGCGGCTGAGAAACTGAGAAGTTAACCTGATTCGTTCTTCCTCAGTCTGCTCGATTGCCTGAATATACTTTTGCTCTTTGGTCAATATGTTGGAGAGCTCTTTTGTTTTACCTGCTTTCAGCGCTTCCGTTTTCTCCTCAGACAGCGTGAGCAGATGTTCATGCAGTGCGCAAAGTCGCTTCAGTTGGTCAATAATTGGCTTTGCTGACATTGGCTTTCTCCTTTTTATTGCTTTTTATAGAAATTCACTATGTTTTCAGCGATGCTGTTTGAATCTATTTTATATGTTCCGCTCTCTATATCCGCTTTAAGCTGAGCGATTTTTTCCTGACGTGTTTTAGTGACCGCATCTGACGCATTTTGAAGCTCTTTTGCATGAGAAGAAATTTCCACTTTGTCCTTCGGCTTTGCAGCCTCTTTTTGTACGGCTTGCTTTTCGTAATTTTTTTGGTATGGATTAACGGATTGTGTTCCGTACTGATTGATTTTCATAGGATTCCTCTCGCTTTCTGTTCGCAGTCTAATTCTTTTATCGACTGCGTTATCAGTTAGTTTAGGGAATCAGGTGTTTTTGGTATTATAGGCATAGTATGTGTCTTTTGCACTGTTTTTTTCTTCGAATTCAGCGGCTGTTTTTTGGTTCATATGGTCTAATTGCGACTCAATATCTGTCTGACAGGACTTGCAAAATTTCCCCGTCCTGATTGGATTTCCGCACCTTTCGCAAGGATATGCCAAATTTGGAAGCTGGCTGATCTGAATCCTTTTTTGTTTGATAAACTTGAGGATCAGCTCTTCATCCACACCTGTTTCCTCAGTGATCTGCTGCATCGTCGACTGTCTGTTGATCTGCTTTCTCAAAAATTTATAGACGGTTTCAAATGCTTTTTCTTCTTCTTTAATACACGCCTGGCACACGGTCTGCAGGTTCGTTTTAAAAAATAAAGCATTGCATTTTGGACAATTCGCCAATTCACCCATCGTATTAACTCCTATTCCTTCTTTAATCTGCCTTATATTTCTATCAATTATATCGGCAGAAAAAAAGAATGATTTAGCTCCTGATTAAAGTAAAAGAGGCGACCGATGACGCTTTGCCCGCTGTCAGCAGGACTTCGGCGGCTTGGTGAAGTGTGGCGCCCGTCGTATAAATATCGTCTATTAAAATGACGTTCATACCTTCGGCGGAGTTTTCGGCTGCTGAAAACTTTTTTTCTGCAGACAGCCTGTCTGTTTTGCTCTTTTTGGATTGTTTTTCGTTGTTCAGTCGGATGAGGGGGGAAATGACGGGCATTCCGAGCAGAGAGGCCAGCAGCTCGGATTGATTGAATCCGCGTTCCGCCAGCCGTTCGCCGCTCAGCGGAATAGGGATGAGAGTATGTGTATTTGATGGATATGCCGCTTTAAAGCCGGCAGCAAAGTCACGTTCAAATGCTTGAATGATTTTCGCATCACCCCTGAATTTAAACCGGGCCAATGAGTCCTTCATCGCATCATTATACAAATATACCGAACGGTTTTGCCGCAGCAAAAAGCGCTTTTCCGTTTTTGATTCCCGGGCCGCACAATCAGCGCATTTTTCATTTGACTCCTGAGGCCTCCCGCATATACTGCATACGGGGCCTTCAATTTTTTCGAATTGGCTGCTGCATATGCTGCATACCTCTTGCTCGGGCGCCAGAGAAAACAGAGATCTCCAAGTCAATGAACTTGTAATTGGTGAGTCACACAATAAACAATTCAGAGATATTACGCTCCTTCCCGAGTTTCACAGAACTCGCTTGGATTAACCGAAACAATCGCCGCTGATTCAGCCAGAATGACAAGCAGCGCTGTATTTTTCTGTTTATCAACTATCTCTGCTTTTGCATAAGCAACTTTCTTTTTATCTGTAACATATGCCGGTTCAGCCCGGTTTAGTGAAAGTGCCAGTACATCATTTTTGCATACCCGGCATGTGCATTTCATATGAAGCTTAGGCATATGGCGGTCGAGAAGTTCCTTTAATATGATTTCTTTAGAATTGACAAGCATGCTGACAGCTCCTCATAGGAAAGTATGAGTATACTGTATCACGTTTTCTGAAATTAACTAGTCCAACAATTTACTTTTTTGTGCCAATTTGTTCATATGTTCAATATGTTTTTTTGCTTTTTTCATTCCGTTTGTAATTCCGAAATGAAACATGACGACATCACCGCTGAAATGTTTATAATGCCTTCCCGTTCTGCCCGCGATCTGTACGAGCGCGCTCTCAGTAAAGATAGGTGCTTCTGCGCCGAGGACACATGTCTGAACTTTGGGCACGGTAACCCCTCTTTCTAAAATCGTAGTCGTTACCAGCAGGTCAAGCCGGCCGTTTCTGAACCGTTTCACTTTATCCTTTCTGAATGTGTCTTCCGCATGTACGCCTTCTGTCCGTATGTTTAATTTCTGAAAATAATCCGTTGTCTTTTTCAAAACGTGTACAGACGGAACAAATAAGAAAACCGGCAGCTGTAATTGAAGTTTTTGGCAAACCCAATCCGTTACAGAGCGCGGCAGTTTTCCTTTCTGAAGCTTCTTCTTCCAATTGCCGCACCACAAAAAACGCGGCTCCGGGAGGGGTTTCCGATGATATCTGGCCGGTATGCGGACGCTTTTCAGCAAACCGGCTTCAGCCTTCTTTTTTAATGTGTCTGAAGGAGTTGCCGTTACATAAACAAGGGCGCTGTTTTTCTTCCTCGCTTTATCAACAGCGAATCTTAATGTCTCATCGGCTGAAAAAGGAAACGCATCTACTTCATCTATTATCATGACATCAAAAATGTCTCGGTAGCGCATCAGCTGGTGAGCGGTTGAAATCATCAGCGGAGTCAGACGGCCTTTGTCCTCGCTGCCGCCGTACAAAGCAGAAACTTCGATTTTCTCAAATGCTTTTTTCAGTCTCGGCAGCAGTTCAAGTACGACATCTGTACGCGGAGTCGCGACACAGACGCGCAAACCGTGATTCAGCGCAAACTCGATACCCGGAAACAGCATCTCTGTTTTCCCCGATCCGCAAACCGCCCATACTAAAAGCTCTTGTCTCTCTTTTATCGCATCTGTAAGCGCGGCGGCCGCCTGCTTCTGCCCGTCTGTCAGTGTTCCTTCCCAAGAAAGCTTTACAGGCTCCCAGCTGTTTTCAGGGGCTTGATTCCAAGAATATAATGATGTCTGTTCATCAGCCCTTCCCATCATGACACAGGCACGGCAATAGGTAATCTGCCTTTTGGCAGAGGGCGCCCAAAATGCCGCAAAGCAGGCTTGATCAGACTGACCGCATCGTTGGCAGACGTAACGGTTTTTCCGGCGGATGATTGACGGCTCGGCCGTTATATACTCTTTTTCTATAAAACCGTTGATGCGCTGATCTGAAAACGGTATCTCAGATCTCAATAAATGCCGGCCGTAAAAGAAATCCCGCACCTCTAAAAATTCTGAAGCACCTTCGGACATCTCCCTGCCTCCTTTCTGCTCAAAGTATGCCTTGTCGGGAACCCACTTGTCGAATTGCCAAAATTAAAAAATAAAAAAATCTCCGCCCTTGAAAACGGAGATTTTCACTTAGTTTTTAAAGCACCAGCCGATTCCGATGGCACCTTCGCCCAAATGGGTTCCGATCACGGCACCGAAATAGCTGTTATAGAATTCGACATGAGGATACTTACCGCTTAACTCCTGTATAAGATCCGCCGCTTCTTCTTCCCTGTTTGCATGGATGACAGCGGCCCGCATCGGGATTCCTTTACTTGCATCTTCCCCAAACAGCTCAAAAATTCTCGAAATCGCTTTTTTGCGTGTCCGAATCTTCTCAAAAGGAACAATTACCTTATTGTCAAAATGAAGAATAGGCTTTACCTTTAACAGACCGCCGATAAAAGCCTGAGCACTGCTTAGACGCCCGCCCCGCTGGAGGTGTGATAAATCGTCCACCATAAAATACGCACGGACTGTTTTTTTCATTTCTTCCAGCTCTTTTATAATCTCTTCCGGTGAGTCAACACCGTCTTTAATGAGCTGTGCTGCCTTTAATGCATAAAAACCTTGTGCCAAACAGCTGATCTCTGAATCAAAGGGATAAACTTTAATATGATCAACCATAGTGTTTGCCGAGGCGGCGCTGTTATATGTTCCGCTGATTCCGCTGGACAAATGTATGCTTATGACTGCATCATATGTTTTGCCCAGTTCTTCGTACAATGCGATTAATTCACCGAAAGAAGGCTGAGACGTAGTCGGCAGCTCATCATGATTTTTTACTTCTTTATAAAAACTTCTCCAGTCGAGTTCTGTTTCTTCGCGGAATGTTTTTTCACCGAAAACCACTTGGAGAGGGATCATATGAATATGATGTTCTTCTCTCATCTCTTTCGGAATATATGCTGTACTGTCTGTTACAACTGCAATCTTCATCACTTTACCTGCCTTATTAAGTACTTAATAAGTATTTTAATAGATATGCAGCTGTAAAAAAAGACTTGCCATAACAGGCAAGTCTTCTCACACATGACTAACGCATCTCTACCCAGCCGTTTTTAATGGCCACGACAACGGCTTGTGTCCGGTCATTAACGTTCATTTTCTGCAAAATATTACTCACGTGATTTTTCACTGTTTTCTCACTGATAAACAATGATTCACCGATTCCGCGGTTGCTTTTTCCGTCTGCAAGCATTTGCAGCACTTCACATTCCCGTCTCGTTAATATATGTAATGGTCTCCGGATTTCCGGGTAAACCTCATGCTGAGGATGAGCAGAAACTCCGCTTGTCGCAAGACGGCGGAATTCGTTGACAAGATTGTGGGTTACTTTCGGGTGAAGGTAAGAACCGCCCTCGGCTACCACTTTCACTGCTTCGATTAAAGTATCTGCGTCCATCTCTTTCAGGAGATAGCCTCTTGCACCTGTTTTTAAAGCATGAGTCACATAATTTTCATCATCATGGATGGAGAGGATAATCACCTTAGATTCAGGGTACAGCTCAACAAGCTGTTTAGTAGCCTCTACACCATTTACATTCGGCATATTAATGTCCATTATGACAACATCGGGATGATAATGCTCGACGATTCGAGCCGCCTCATCTCCATCGTCACCTTCTGCTACCACTTCAAAGGTAGGTTCAAAATCCAATATTCTTTTTACACCCTCACGGAATAGTTGATGGTCGTCGATAATAACAATATTTACTTTAGTCACACGCTACGCCTCCTTATCCTATTGTTCTATATACGCCGCTGTTCGGTCAATATGTCTTTTGGCTCTATTTAACAAATTATAGGCCGAGAGATAACGGAACCTTAATCATGATAAATGTCCCAAGACCTATTTTAGAGTCTATCGTTATCGTTCCTTCAAGCAGATCTACTCTTTCTTTCATTCCCAGCAAGCCGAATGACTTGTTTTTCTTTTGTTTAGCATCCTTAATATCAAAGCCTTTTCCATTGTCCTTAATGATGAGAACGACAAAATCAGCGGTTATTTCCACTTTTACTGTAATTTCCTCTGATTCTGAATGCTTGAGTGCATTTGTGACGGCTTCCTGAGCGAGACGGAAAAGCGCCACTTCAAATTGCGGGGCAAGCCTTTGGTTCTCCGTGTCTCCGATGCACTGAAAATGTATTTTCACCTTTCCGTTATATTCTTCAGTTGTATAAAGATATTTTCTCAGTGTCGGAATCAGCCCGAGATCGTCCAATGCCATCGGTCTTAAATCATATATAATCCTTCTGACTTCGTAAAGGGCATTCCGCACATTCTGCCGTAGATTTCTGATTTCCTGAAATCCGTCCTCCGTGCCGCGGTCGCGGAAGATCCGTTCAATTAATTCCGATCTCATCATGACATTTGCCAGCATTTGCGCGGGACCGTCATGTATTTCTCTGGAAACTCTTTTTCTTTCTTCCTCTTGGGCTTCAATGATTCTTAAACCGAAATCTTGTTTAGCCTGCGCATCGGCAAGAAGAAGCCCTACTTGGCGAAGGTCTTGATTCAGGTAATTCAGAACGACGGTTATTTGGCTGACTAATGATTCTGACCGTTCAATGATTTCCTGAAGCCCCAAAAGCCGGCGTTCTAAATCATCTCTGCGCTCCCGCAGCTGCTTTTCACGCTGCTGGATCATCGTCAGTTCCACTTGAAGTTTGTGCGCCTTTTCATAGGCGTTGCGAATTTCTTCTTCGCTGAACTTATGGAAATTTCTGCTTACTTCAGACAAGCGGTTTCGTGCGTGCCGCGTATGAACTTCAAGTTTGTCGCCCAGCTCAATGACTTCGTACACCTGCTGTTTGATCTGTTTGAGTTCTTCAACCAGCTGCTCATATTGCTGGCGCGACTGCTCTCCGATTTGAAAAACCTCGTCCTTGCTCCCGTCCACGGTTTTCAGCATTTTCATAAGTATAGAATCCAAAACTTTGGAGTCCATCTTCGATTTATTCATCTGTCTCCCTCCGTAACGGTGTTGTTATGTATTTTTATTATAAATGTAATTGAACTGCAATTTATGTCGAATTATAATGAAAGAATGCGTATATTCTAGAAAAAAACATTTTTATATAGTATCTTACTCTTTCATGATACCAAAATATGCGCAAAAATTCTAAAGTCTGTTCGAATTTGTAGAAACAAGTCTTTTAATGCTTGTCAGGAGGGTCCAGCAATCATGCTGCACAGCTATTTAACAGTTAAAGAAACGGGTGAACATGAGATTGTGATTGAAAAATCGCGTTTTATCTGTCACCTGAGCCGTGCTGCTTCTGAAGAGGAAGCGCAGGAATTTATACAAAAGATAAAAAAACAGCACTGGAATGCGACTCATAACTGCTCAGCTTATCTGATCGGCGAAACCGACCATATACAAAAGGCGAATGATGACGGAGAACCAAGCGGCACAGCCGGCGTCCCCATGCTGGAAGTGCTGAAAAAACGCGGTCTGAAAGATACCTGCGCGGTGGTTACCCGGTATTTCGGCGGAATAAAGCTCGGTGCGGGCGGATTGATTCGTGCATATGGGAAGTCAGTGTCTGAAGGCTTAAATCATATAGGAGTTACGGAGCGGAAGCTGATGCGGATTATGCATACATCAGCGGATTATACGTGGCTCGGCAAGATAGAGAACGAACTGAGAGAATCAGTTTTTTTACTGAAAGATATCCATTATGCGGATCATGTCGAATTTGAAACGTACGTTGAAGAAAAAGACAAAGACGAGTTTATAAAATGGATGACAGAACTGACGAACGGCAAGAGTAAGAATACAGAGGGAGAACTGACGTATTTAGAAACAGACGTCAGCCCTAAAGGAGACTAATGTAATGGCTGAACGTGTAAGAGTGCGTGTTCGAAAGAAAAAGAAAAGCAAACGAAAGATCATATTCAAACGGATTTTGCTGCTGCTTACCCTCGTTTTGTTAGTCGCTGCCGGGTTTGGCGGATACAAAGTATACAAAACGATCAATGCGGCAGATAATGCGTATGATGCCCTTTCCCGCGGAGACAAATCAAAACTTCGGGATAAAGTCATCGATATGAAGAAAAAACCGTTCTCCATTTTGTTTATGGGGATCGAAAATTATGCCACAAGCGGAAAAGGCGGACGATCAGACTCTCTTATTGTCGTTACCCTTGATCCGAGAAATAAAACAATGAAAATGCTGAGTATTCCGCGTGATACGCGGGTGACGCTTGCCGGCGATACAACCGGTAAAAAATCAAAAATCAATGCGGCTTTTGCTAAAGGCGGGGCGGATGAAACCGTCTCAACCGTCGAAGACTTATTAGGCATACCGATTGATAAGTATGTCACTGTCGATTTTAACGGCTTTAAGGATGTTATTGATGAAGTCGGCGGAGTCAATATAAAAGTGCCGTTTGACTTCGACGAAATGAGTGACGTCAGTAAAAAGAAACGGATCTACTTCAAGAAAGGAAACATGCATTTGAACGGTGAGCAGGCTCTGGCTTACGCGCGGATGAGAAAGCAGGATAAGCGCGGAGACTTCGGCCGGAATGACCGCCAAAAGCAAATCCTAAATGCACTGATCGACCAAATGTCTAAGGCTGGAAATATTGCTAAAATCGATAAAATCGCTGAAACTGCAAGCAATAACGTCCAAACGAATATCCGAATCACTGAAGGACTTGCCCTTCAGCAGATTTACAGCGGCTTTACCAGCAAAAAGATTGATACACTGACCATAACAGGATCAGATTTATATTTAGGCGGCGGCGGAACCGCGTCTACGGGCGGAACGTATTATTTCCAACCGGATCCGGCCAATCTCGAAAAAGTACGGCAGGAATTGCAGAAACACCTGGATTACCCGTCCGGAAGCAGCACGGCGTCCGATCCTGCTTCTGACAGCACCGGAACAGACGGCACGACTGATTCGACTTCCGGCAGCACAGGAACAGGCGGTACAACCGATTCAACCAACGGTACTGCTGGTGCAAACGGTACGGACAGCACACAGTCCGGCGGCACAACAGGCTATTAAGAGTAAACCCGATCCTTTGAGCAGGATCGGGTTTTTTTATATAATAAGAGAATAGCAGAATCCATCCACAAAAAAGCAGACCATTCGCATGATCTGCTCTTTTTAATTTTTCTTTACCAATCTCTTGTAAAACTTGGTAAATGGTTTAAATTGTTCATTTACTAACCCTGTGACCTCTGCTATGATTTGCATAAATACAATCAATACAAAAATAATAAACAGCGAAAGCCATATGGTCGCGCTTTTCAGCAGGATGGCACTGACGCTGAAAATGAAGCCGATTAAATAAATGATAATGACAGCCGTGCGGTGTGACAGCCCGAAGGCCATCAGCCGGTGGTGTATATGTGACTTATCAGGCGCTGAGATCGGCTGTTTGTTTAAAATCCGCCTGATGACGGCGAATGTCGTATCAAAAATCGGCACGCCCAAAATGATGATCGGAATGATGATACTGAATAAAGTAACACTTTTATAAAGACCCAATAATGAGAGTACTGAGATGACGTATCCGAGAAAGAGCGATCCGGTATCTCCCATAAATATCTTTGCCGGGTGAAAATTATAAAATAAAAATCCGAGTGTGCTTCCTATCACGACAAGTGAAAGTGACAGAATAAGGATTTTCCCTCCGGACAACGCCATAACGGCGATAGTGGAGAGTCCGATGACCGACAGGCCGGCAGCGAGTCCGTCCAAACCGTCAATCAGGTTCATCGCGTTCGTAATACCGACGATCCATAACACAGTCAGCGGGTAAGCGACCCATCCCAATTCTAAACGTTCCGTTAAAAACGGTACGGAGAAAAAGTCCATTTTCAGTCCCGTGCTCACAATCATAATGGCCACGGCCAGCTGGACGAAAAACTTTACCTTTGCGCTTAATTGGTATTTATCATCAAGGATTCCTAAAATAACAATAATAAACGCACCCACTGTAATGGCGGTCATTTTCGTTTCATTATATATGCCGGCCGCGAGCACACCCGCCGCTACGCCGATAAAGATGGCCAAGCCGCCCATACGGGGCATTATTTTATCATGTACTTTTCGGTTGCTGGGCTGGTCAACTGCACCTATTTTGATCGCAATTTTTTTTACGATAGGAGTTAGGATTAAAACCGTTAGCAGAGAGACAAAAAACGCAACAACTATGCGAAACATGCGTTCGTCAAGCATAAAGAAGTCTCCTTTGGAATTATATGAAGTCTTTTCTGATATTGAACCGTTCCTTCCATTATAATTCTTACTAGTTATTATAACAAGCATCATCAAAAAGAAACACGCAAATCAAAAAATGCGCTTTCCCTTTTAATGGGATTGCGCATTTTTCAATATACCCGTGCATTCGAGCATTCGGCCGAATAAAACATTCCAATCCCGTCTCCGGGCCAATTCACGGCGCAAAGCCTCATATGACCCGTTGCGGTCCGCTGCCAGAAGCGCGTCGCACGCCGCGATGAAATCTGCGGGGTCACTGCCTTCAACGTATTCATAAACGAAAGGCCTTTTGATTTTTGACGTAGAAGAAAGGTTGCAGCCGACAACCGGTTTCCCGGCGGCTAAAAATTCAAAAAGCTTAAGCGGAAATACCGCGTCATTATAAGGTGAATTTTTATACGGCATGATGCCGATGTCGACAAGCTGCATATAGGACGGCACTTCATTCGGCTCGGCAGGTCCCGTCCAGATGACATTCGGACGCTCCAGAAGCGACTTGAAATCCGGATCGTCCTGAGCCGTGTTAGGGCCTACCAATAAAATCGTCCAGTCAGGCCTCACATCTGCCGCTTCCGTCATAAGCGCAAAATCGAGCTTCGGTTTGATTCCGCCGATAAAACCGAGAACCGTTCCGTTCCGTCCCCGTAAAATGTCTTCATCCGGGTGTTTATTTTCCTGTGAAAACAGGTCATATTCCACTCCGTTTTCAATGGTGAAAACCTTCTGGCGCGGGTTCTCCAGCTTTTTTCCGACCTCCTGATGAAGACAGTCAGATGTGCACGTAATGGAATCGGCACGCTGAATGATTCTCATTTCCGCCTGTTTTATGATATTTCTTCTGATATTTGACAGCACACCGGCCCGGCCGCTGATCGGAGCGGCCCACAGATCACTGCAATCATAAATCACTTCATCCCAAGGAAACAGATCTGCCAGAAGCGGAAAACCGGGGAAGGTGTACCATAAGCAGCAGCGGGCCCCTTCTCCTTCTTCCTTCAGCACATTCACCAATGGTGAAAGCTTATGCCTGTAGCACATGTCTGTATACCTGCCGAAGCGGAAAGCTTTTTGCTGCATGAGATCCTTTACAGTGAACTGCCGGATTCCCTCGGCGATCCCGGCCATCTGACCATCATTGGCTCGCGGGGACGGGCATACCCAAATGACGCTTTTCGTTTCTTTTTGCCGGGCGAGAAATTCAGCCAGCCGGTGCCGTCTGTATCTCAGCTGGTCATGCCCCCATTCTGCCGCTCCGACGATTACGTGAATAATCGGTTCCACCTTCATCACCCAGCTCCTCTGACGCCTACAGTCTTTTCATGACCGCGTTTTTTGCATATTGCATAAAACACCACGAAGCCTTGATAAAATGCAGGCGCTCAATTTCTCTATAAACAAACCACGTTTTTTTTGCGGCTTTCCACTTGTTGCTTGAAATCGAATTCTGCACAAGCCTGTATTCTGAAAGGCACTCATTCAGGCCGTAAGCCGTAAATCCCCTTTTCAGCAGGGAAAGCCATGTCGCTAAATCCTGCCGCGTTCTGATATCAGGCATTTGAATCTGCCCCGTCTGCTCTCTGTCAATCATGACCGTTAAACATCCGATAATCGTGTTTTTTAAAGCTTCATCATATGACAGGCTTTCAGGGGCTTGAATCGTTTTGTCCGTCGGCGTTCCGTCCTGCTCCATGACGCTGTAGCCCGTAAATGAAAAAGCGCAGGACCGCTCTGCCATAAACGCAAGCTGTTTATGAAGCTTTTCCTTTTTCCATCTGTCATCGCTGTCCAGAAATGCGACATAACGGCCCTTGGCATGTTTAAGGGCTGTATTTCTGGCAGCCGCGGCTCCCCCGTTTTGATCTAAATAAACGACGCGGATCCGCTCATCCTTTTGTTCATATTGCCGTAAAATATCTCTCGTTCCGTCCGTGGAACAATCATCCGCGATAATCATTTCCCAATGCGGGTGGCTTTGATGTAAAACGGACTGAATCGTGTCTTCGATATATTCACTTGCGTTATAAGACGGTGTAATGACAGATACGAAAGGTTTCCAGTTTGTCATGGTCACATCTCCATCGCAGATTTTTACAAGGACTCTCTAAAAAACTCAGGAATGACAATGAACATAAATGCAACTGCAATGCCGATTAAAACACCCAGAACCGCTTTCTTTTTCGGCGACATGCCCTGTCCCGCCATTTCATTCATCGGCTCTGAATTGATGACGCCGGCCGCTTTCAGGTTCAGCTGCGTATTTTTCAATTCGTATAAAAATCGTTCCTTATCCACTTTGGCGTCCGCGCTGACGGTTTCTCCTTCAAGCGCAGCAATACTCTGCCGCACTACTTTTGCCCGTTTTTCAAACAGATCCTGATCATTCTTCAGAAAAGTTGTTATGACGGCTTGAAACACCGATTCGGTCTCCTGTTTGTTTTGGCCGCTGTAGCTGACCGTGATCAATGAATCTGATTGTGTTTCGACAGTCAGTTTACTTTTCACGGCCGCTCTTTCTTCATCTGTTTTATCAGGCAGAGCCTGCTTTAAAAAGGCATCGCTCGTCAAAAGGAGCGGGATTTCTTTTGTATTGTTATAAAGCGGATGATCATAGTTTCCCGCGGCGATCGCGGCTTCTGATGTAAAACTGCTGTTTCCGCTGATTTTTGACGGCAATACATATCCCGCCGCCCCTAACACAACGGGCAGCGCAATGATCCAAATGATATTCTTTTTGATACGGCGGGTTATTCTTGTCAACATATCCTTCATCTCGCATCTCCCTGTTTTTCATAGTACGCCGTGACGGCAGGCTCCTTTTGTAAACGCCTCAATATATTGACCGCCGCGATCACGAGCGAGAGAAATACCCAGTGGAAAAATAAATTTGATACGGAGCTTGGGCTGATGCTGCTTACCAAAAAACCGGCCATCGCCGTGATAAGTCCTTCTGTGATCAGTCTTGACTGATTTTCCGATTTTCTTTCATGACATTTATAAAGTGTCCAAAAAAGGAACAAATAGACTGTCAGGTAACCGAGCATCGTAAGCACGCCGAAGTTCGCCATAATCTCGACGAGCCAGTTGTGCACCTCAACTACGCCGCCCGTATCATAAACGGGCTCAGCTTTTAAATAATACGAGACGTTTCCGGCACCCACTCCGAACCCCCAGGAATCAATCACATAGTGAAAGGCGTTTTTTAAAAGATTCGCCCTCGCGAGGTTGGAAGGAAGCGGTTGCTGTCCGGGCATCGCCTGCGGAGCTGAAAACAGATTCAAGACGGCATTGGTGATACGGCCCGCAAATAAAACCGCAAACAGCGCCGCACCCGCTCCCGCAGCGTACAGCGCGAGTTTTTTCAACAGGGAAGGCAGCAGGATGAAGACGTATACAGCCGCCCCCGCGCATATGCCCAGCAGACTCGCGCGCGAACCGGTCAAAATGATTAAATACAAAGCACTGATTGCAAAGAGCAGGCTGACGGCCTTCACATAGCCGTTTTTCATATTTTTCACCGCCGCCGCATACAGAAAGAAACTGATGCACAAAAAGGCGGCGAAATCATTTTGATTAAAGAAAACGGACGTCGGATAATGCTGTTTGTACTGCGGGCCGTTATAAAGCGTGGAGCTCGGCAGATGGTGGTGTGTAAAATGGTTGTAAAAGCCGATCGCCATCACAAAAATGGTCATCACAAGCCATATGCCGTAAAAAACCATCAGCTGATCAAAGCGCTGAATGAACATGACAATAAGATAAATCAAAAACATGCCCATTCCCATTAAAGCTAAATATTTAATCCCGTACGTCACGGATTTTGCCCACAATAACGATAGGAGACCGTATGTAAACCATAAGGCGAAAAACATCAGAATCCCTTTTACATTCACCCGATTCCATCTGTCAATATGATGACGGTTTGTCAGGATGCCGGCAATGTGAAGGGCGCCCGCTCCGATTAATAACAGCCGATATATAAATAAGCTGAAAAATCCGAGATGAACCGCAAAGAAGGCCTGGTTTAAAAATGTACACGCGATCAGTATATAAATGAGCCCCATAAACATCTGACCGTTTGTTGTAAAGGCGGATAGCAAAGCAAGTCCGGCAATGCCGATCATGGCGGCAAGCAGCAGCACGGTGATTTTTCCGAAGCCGGCATCCGCCCTGACCGCCTCCAGCATGATAAATCCTCCTGTAATGAGAGCGGCAAGCAGCACAAGAACATGTGCCGCTGAACATTTGATACTCACATGGCAAACCCCTTTCCAAAACCGGCAGCCGAGCCGGGCTGCCGAGAGCCTGAAGACAAATCTTTTTCTATCTTGCCAGTTCTTTTATTTGCCGATCGGCATGAACCGCCGGACGTCCGACGGAATGATAAGTGAATCCTGAAACCCTCATATACTCCAACGGAAACATATTTCTGCCGTCAATGATGACCGGCTGTTTGAGCAGCTGCTTCACTCTCTGAAGATCCATCTCCTTGACTTCCGGCCAATCTGTTGTAATCAGGCATGCGTCCGCGTTTTTGATGGCACTGTACAGCTCTGTGTGATATTCAATGCCGCCGTCTCCTAATATGGCTGACGCTTCGGGAATCGCGATCGGATCATACGCTTTCACGTGAGCGCCCTGCTCTTTAAGACTTGTGATGATATCAAGAGCCGGGGCGGAGCGGACGTCATTTGTGTGCGGTTTAAAGGCCAGCCCCAGTACGGCCACGGTTTTCCCTTTTAAGGGACCGATGGCGCGGTTCAATTTTTCCGTAATACGGACCCGCTGCTTCTGATTGGTTTCAATGACGGCTTCCATCATTTGAAACGGATAGCCGGCGGCGTTTGCGATATGCAATAAAGCCGTTGTATCCTTCGGAAAGCAGGATCCGCCGAATCCGATGCCCGCCTGCAGAAATTTATTCCCGATCCGGCTGTCAAGACCGACGCCTTCTGACACGTGGGAAATGTCCGCGCCGACACGTTCGCAAATATTGGCGATATCATTAATAAAAGATATTTTGGCGGCTAAAAAAGCATTTGCGGCATACTTAATCATTTCCGCGCTTTCAAGATTGGTCTTTACGATCTTCGTACGGAACGGCTTATGAAGCTCTTCAATGACCGAAGCGGCATGTTCGCTTGTGGCGCCGATAACCGCCCGCTCCATCTGCATCGTATCCCTCACCGCCGAACCTTCGCGGAGGAATTCAGGATTTGACGCGACATCAAACGGATGTTTTCCCTTTGACGCTTCGCTGACGATTTGATAAACGAGCTTTCCCGTCCCGACCGGAACAGTGCTTTTGGTGACAATGATTTTGTATCCGTTCAGCTGTTCTCCGATTGTTTGCGCCGCTGCCTTAATGTAGGTCAGATCGGCTTCACCCGTCTTTGACATCGGCGTACCGACGGCGATATAGATGATATCAGCGGCTTTCACAGCCGGCTCAATGCCGGCCGTAAAGGATAAGCGCCCGGCACTGACATTTTTTTCGGCTAATTCCTCAAGCCCCGGTTCATATATCGGGATGACTCCGTTTTGCAAGCTTCTGATTTTCGCTTCATTGATGTCACAGCAAGTCACATGATGGCCGATTTCCGCAAAACAAGTTCCAGATACAAGACCTACATACCCTGTTCCTAATACAGCGATTTTTTTCACAGCTTCATCCCTCTTTCGAAAGGTTCTCCTCTTGCCCGGCCCGGTTCATTACGGATCGGTATTTCTCATTCAGCGCTTTCGCGTTTTGGCGTGCGTCAAAATACGTGCGGACGGTTTGATAAAGTTCCTCGGCTGTTTGCGGCGTCCAAGCCTCTCCTCCGTCATATCGCAGAATCGATTCTGCCAGCGTGTCAGGTGAACCCGGCTTGATCAGCAACCCCCGGTGTTTCCCGAATAAAGAAGCCAATCCTCCGACATCGGTACAGATCACCGGCACCTTCAGAGCGAGCGCCTCAATGACCACAGTCGGCATGCCTTCGCTGTAGGACGGCAGCGCCATTACATCCGAGGCCAGCAGATAGTCCTGTACCTTGTCGTTCGGCACTTGCCCCGTGACGATATGAGCGGCTTCCCGCAATGAAGATGCGGCGGGACCGTCACCGACAAAGACAGCTTCATAATTTTCATCCAATGACTGAACGGCTTTTGATAAGTCGAAAACACCTTTCTCTTTGACAAGCCTGCCGATGAACACGATCAGTTTTTTATCCGGAGGAAGGCCGAGCCGTTTTCTGACGGCTTCTTTCGTCTCGTTCCTTTCTCGGAAGGCGTCAAGCGTGATGCCGATCGGAAGCACGCTGCACTCCGCTTCGATGAGCTTTTTCATTTGTTCCCGCAGACTGCCGCTCACAGCGTAAATATCGGCTGCTTCCCGCACCGCAAATGTAAATGCGCGATGAGCGCTTTTGCTGTAATGCGGATAGACATTGACATCACTGCCATGCAAGGTCAGCACATACGGAATGCCTAAAGCCTTTGACACAATGGCGGCCGCTCCGCCTGACGGCATGGCGAAATGCGCGTGAATCAGATCGGGCTTCAGGCCTTGATTTTTAATCGCGGAAAGAACCGATGACGCCATTCTTTTATGCGGCTGCGCCCATTTCAGCTGCCCGGGAACCGCCTGATAAAACGGCCGGTGGACGGACACGCCTTTCCGCCATTCATGTGCCGGCCTGATATCCTTTTTCCGATATGTCTTTTTTAGCACCCGGAATGGCGCGGCGAGTTTCGGCCGCGGACAAATAACGGTCATCTCCGCGCCAAGCTTTCTCAGTTCTTGCGCCTGTGTTTCATGAAAAACGCCTTCCCCCGGCTTCTCACTGCTCGGATAGACACTTGTCAGCCACAATACCTTCATAGCAAACGTCCTTTTCTTAATTTACTTTTCATCTGCGGATAAGCTTTTCCCAACAGGAATAAATAACACAACGCGCCGCAGGCTACGGAGATCGCCAGCCGCAGCTTGACATCAAGGCTGATCCGCTCCGTTCCGAAGCTGGCTGTAAAGGCGATGACACCCATTGCCGCCGTAAGCAGAAACGGTTTGGCTACGGCTTTGAAGTAAGCCGACAGCCGCAGCTTAATGACATATGCCAACAGCCAGCGCCCGATCAGGAAATTCAGGAGGCTGATGAAAGCGTACGTCCAGGCTACCGTCAAGAGATTTCCGGACAGCACGGCGGCGTACAAAGATGCACCATACAGCAGCATCACCCCGGCGTCCCAATAAAACGCCAGATCGGCCCGCCCTTTTGCGAGCAGCACAGATCCGTTCGGATTCATCAGGACCCTTAAAATCCCTACGATGGCGAGAACATTTAAAACCGGGACAGCCGCCAGCCATTTTTCTCCGAATACCGAAGCCACGAATGCATCCGACACTGAAACCAAACCGAGCAAAAGCGGAAAGGATATCAGCGCGAGTATTTTGGTCATATTAAGAAATCCTTCTCTGATAACGCTGTTTTCATGCTTGTTTTTCGCAAAGACGGGAAACGCGACTCTCGTAATGATCGGATTAATTTTTAATACCGGAAGCGTGACAATCTGGTAGGCCAGATTGTAAATGCCGAGCGCCTCGGCGCCGATAAAACTGCCGATCAGAATCATATCAATATTCGCTCCGAGCCGGTTCACAAGCCGGGAAGACAGCTGAAAGGCCCCGAAAGAAAAGAAGCCTTTCATTCCTTTCAGATCAAAAACGAACGCCGGTCTCCATGTTTTTCTGCAGGACATCCAGTACAGAATGCCTTTTGACGATTGCAGCAGCACCTGGGAAATCACATAGGCGAGAATCGGGTCCGTATAAAAAACCGCGGCCGCCAAATACACGAAGGACAGCACATTTGAAAAGATTTCAATCTTGCTTAGCGTGTTAAATGCCAGCGCTTTTTGCAGCATATACTGGTATTGCTGACCGATCGGAGCGATTAAAAACATGACGGCCAGCACGCGGATTAAATAGACAAGCTCCTCCCGCCGATAAAAATCGGCGATGAGCGGACTGCTGAAAAACAGCAGCGCAAACAGCGCAAGCCCCGTTATGATATTCAGCCAGTACAAGGAAGACATCTGTTTATCAGTCACATGATCTTTTTGAATGAGCGCGGCGCCAAAACCCATATCAAGCGCAATTTGGGCAAACACCACTACCGTTGTGATCATGCCGACAAGGCCGAATTCAGCCAGTGACATGACCCGCCCGAGCAGGGCGAATTGGACGATTTGAATGACCGTAATACACGCTGTCGAAATACTTGTCCATTTGGCGCCGCTCAAGATTTGATTTGTAATACTAGGCATCGTTTTCCCTACTTTTTTATCTGCTGACCAGAATTTTTATCGCGCCCCGTCACCGGTCCAGATCACTTTGCACGTTTTGAGCATAATCTTCAGTTCCAATGAAAAGGTCAGGTTGCGGATATAATATAAGTCAAACATCAGTTTTTCCCTCGGTGTCATGTCATATCCCCCGTTGACCTGCGCCCAGCCGCTTAATCCCGGCTTAACGGCCAGCCGCTCCGTAAACCCCGGAATCTCAGCCTGAAACTGTTCCGTAAACACGGGCCGCTCGGGACGCGGGCCGATCAGACTCATTTCTCCCCGAAGCACATTTACCAGCTGCGGCAGCTCATCAATACGGGTCCTTCTGATAAAAGCGCCGACCTTTGTCACGCGGGGATCCTTTTTCAGCGCCCAAACCGCCCCCGATTTTTCAGCATCTATTTTCATAGAGCGGAGCTTATACAAATAAAACGGCTTCCCGTCTTTGCCTACCCGCTCCTGCTTATAAAAAGCCGGGCCGGGCGACTCCAAACGAATCAGTATGGAGAACAGGCCCATCACCGGGAGTGCCGCCAAGAGCCCCGCAAGCGCAAACACAATGTCCATGAATCGCTTAAAAGCCAAATAACGGGCCGTTCTTTCCGTAACGGCAGCGGAAGTCCCCTGCCGCACTGCATAGTTATTATTTACATTCATGCTTTTCTCTGCTCCCACTGACACACACCTCACGATTTGTTGGGATGTTTGATGACCTATGCCGTGAGTTTAGCAGATGGATGTTAATTGGAAGTAAAGGAAGCGTTAATGTTTATTAGAATGTTTCGATTATTGTTTTTTTATTGTAAATCTATTCATATCCATATTTGAGACAAAGCATAATGAAAAATAAAAAAACAGACCGGTATGAACCGGTCTGTTTCCATGAAAAATATTATCTGAAATAGGAGGAAACGCCTTGGGTGATCCCCGCCGCGAGTCTGTCCTTTTTCGTTGATTGTTTTAAAATGTTGGCATCAATCGGGCTTGTGACAAAACCGGTTTCTAACAAGACACTCGGCATTTTAGAATACTTAATGACGTAAAACCCGGCAGTTTTCACACTGCGGTCACGCGTGCCGAGGGCAGAAACCATTCTCGGCTGAATATTTTGGGCAAGCCTCAGACTGTTTGCGGATTGGTACGTTTTATCATAATACGTCTCCGTACCGTTTGCACTGCTGTTATCATTTGCGTTCGCATGGACGCTGATGAAAATATCGGCGTTCGCCTTCGCCCCTTTGTTCACTCTCTCCTCAAGCGAGTCAAAGGTGTCGCCCTTCCTCGACATTACAGTAAGCGCGCCCGCCCCGTATAATTGATTGTTAAGACGCGTAGCGATATCAAGGTTTACATTTTTCTCAAGCAAGCCGTTTCCGGTTGCTCCTGAATCCTGTAAACCGTGGCCCGGATCAATAAAGACCGTTTTGCCGACAACCGGATTTTTAAGCTGCGACGCGGCATTGTTGCTTAAAGATGAAGCACTTCCTATGACGGTGAAGCTGGTGATGTTTTTACTTCCGATATACGTCCGGACGTCTTTTGACAGACTGTCTCCATTCGTCAGCAGGTGAACTCTTCCCTGTTTGGCGCTCAGCACGCCTCCGACGATGGTATCCGCCTCTTTAAAACCATTGGTAACAAACGTATAGCCTGTGCTTAGGCCTGTCTTTTTTGCAAGATTCACAGACAGGTTATAGCGGTTTTTGCCGCTGATTCTTGAAGGGTTCGGCAGCTTATTATAAAGTGAGCTGCTGATGCTGCTTGTCCCGCCGATGACAATCGTGTTTTTAATCCCTAAGCTTTTGATCGCATTGGACGTAGAACCATTTAATGTCGAATCATTAGTGAATAAAATCGGATATTTTTTAGCGGACGCATAAGAAATCGCAGCCATTCCATCTGCATCAACAAACCCGTTGACCACAAGGGCTGTAGAAGATCTTGTCATTTCACCCGCCACTTTTGCGGCTGTGGCATATCTCGTGCTCCCTGATAATCGTTTGACACTGATGCCTAATTTAGCAATTTGATTTTCAGTATTTTTCGAAACGGCAGGTGTGCCGCCTACGATAATCACATTTTTCGTTTTTAAATCAATTAATCCCTTTTTTGTGCCGGCAGACAGCTGATCTTTATTTGTAAACAGCAGCGGCGCATTTTTTTGATATGCAAGCGGCGCAGCGGCAATTGCATCGGCATATGAAGTTCCGCCGGTGATAATGACCGTTTTCGCTTCACCCCATGATTGTTTTGCCGCCAGTACAGCCGTATCATACCGGGTGCTTCCGCCGATCCTTTTAACCGTGTTGTCAGCCAAAGCGGAAGGGACAAATAGAATGACCCCGAGAATAAAGACGGGGAGACATTTTATGATGAATTTCAATCCGATCTCCTCCACAGAAGTTTAGTAGTTTGTAAGTGCTGTATTAGGATAATAGAACGCAAGAATAGAAGTATACGGCTCTCCGGCCTCCGCTCTTTCTTTTGCTCCGTATTGACTCATTCCTACGCCGTGACCGTATCCCTTTCCTGATATCGTGATTTGCGAAGAATTACCGGACGCACTGGCGTATGTGCTTTTAAAAGATGAAGCTCCGATCATCGTTCTGAGTTCAGACGCTTTCACCTCAACAGATGCAGTCTTGTTCATGACATAGCCCTTCGACTTGTCATTCACGTGGTACGTGACTTTCACCGCGGCGTCTTCCGCGCGCTGGCCTTTTGTTTTTCCGGTGAGCGAGAGATCAGAGATGCTTGCAATTTTTATGGAACTTGCATTGGTTTCTTTATTTTTCATCAGCCAATTTTTTATTCCGTTGAGCTGCGCGGCATTTGCTTCGTTTGTTTTAGACCACCAGGATGCGGGATTTTTCATATCCAGACCCGCTGGCAGCTGCTGCTTCTGCAATGTTAAAGACCAGCTGATTTCCGGATCTTTTGTATCCTTTTTGGCTACCAAATACGGCACTTTCGATCCCCACACTTCATCGCCGGCTTCCATGTAACCGCCATTGCTTGATGAGTAAGTGGCATCTATCAATCTGCCGGAATAAGTGAGCACTTTCCCTTTTGTTCCGTTAACGGCTGCGGTGGCGTTTGGATACCAGCTGTATCCCCCGTAAACCTGAAAGGCCGTTGTATCCGCGACTGTTTGTCCCATCTTGCCGATAGAGTAGGTGCGGGCGGCAACAGCTTGGGCTTTCAGCGCTTCTGTCGGCCAGCTTCCAGGCATTTCATTCGGCAGGACACCTTTCAGATAATCCTCAAAAGGAATGTTTTCATTAACAGGTCTTACATATTTGCCGGATTCCGCAGTGAAACTCATATTCCCCAGATACGGTTTCCCGTCAATGCTGATTGTGTTTGCTGTTGAATATTTTTCAGGAACCGCCTTGAAAGACGTTTTTCCGCTGTTAATGCCTGCAACGCCTAATTTGCCGCCGGACGTTTCAATACGGTACGTCTTTCCGTTTACGAGATAAAACTCTTTTGCGTAAGCAGCCTTAACTGAATCGGCAATTGAATTCGCGCTGCCTATTAATGTATAAGAATAGGTGCCTTTCGTTTTAAAAAGGCTGGCCTCGTCGGCGGGTGTTTCGCTTTTTTTGATGTATACAAGCGGCATGTGATTTGCGGCGGCAATATTTGATCCGACAACGATGTCCGCTAATTTTGTCCCGTTGGCAGCCACCGTTTTGCTTGCATCCATGCCCAGCGAAGTGACTGCGTTTGCTGATATTTGATATCTGTTTGATCCGGTAATTCTTTTGGTGACCGAGGCCTTCTTTTTAATTTGATTCTCCACATCTTTGCTGACGCTTGAAGTGCCTCCCATGATGATCACTTTTTTAGGCAGATTGTAGCTCGGGAGGGAGTCTTTTTTCGTCAGGAGAATCGGATAGCCGTTTTGCGCAGCATAAGGCGCGATTGCCAGCGCATCCGTATATACATCCCCCGTTACTACGACCGCCTGGTCATAGCTGCCCATTTCGGCCGCAATATTTTTGGACAGATCATATCTGTTTTTTCCGCTGATCCGTTTCGTGCGGCCGTATTTCTTCAATGTCTTTTCCGCGGCTGACGAAATACTGTTCGTTCCGCCGATGATTAAAATATTATCCGGACTGAATTTCTTGATTTGCGCTTCTGTGCTGCTGCTCAGTTTTTTCGCTTCAGTCAGCAGAACAGGCGCTTTCAGTTTATTCGCTAAAGGGATGACGGAAAGCGTGTCCGCAAAATAAGCATCCGTATTCACGACGACCACGTTGGACGGGTTTTTCCAATACTTAGATGTCGCAGCGTTAGCCGTATCATATTTGGACGCGCCTCCCAATCTGGCAACGGAGGAGACATCGCTTCCCGTCAGTTTATAAGTTCCTGAAGGTTCGATATTCAGAGTCGATTTATTACCAATATAATTCGTCAGTTTTACTGAAATATCAGAACTGGACGCAAAAGTGCTTTCCGGTAATAAAGCCAGGCTGAATATCACAGAAAAACAGACAGCCCATATTGTTTTCTTCAATTTTTATCCCGCCTTTTGCTGATCATGGTGTATTATTTTGCTTTCTCGATTTCCTTGATCTCTTTTTGGCCTTTATCATTTGTGAAATAAGTAATGCTGACTTTGTCATTTTCGCTGAATTTATTCAGAACATCAGAGAAGTCATCAGAAAATTCAAAGCTGACGGGCTGATCATCCACTTTTACTTCAATTGTGTGCGTATCCGCCATACCGACATAATATGCAGTTTCTTTTTGAGCCTGGTTCTCCGAAGAACCGCTTCCCTTCTTTGATTGATCCGCCGTTCCGCACGCTGCCAATACAACAGAAAAAAGCAGTATTAAGAACGAAGCTGCAATAGTTTTTTTCATTTTTTTCACCTCATCTTTATGTATCGTCTTATACTAACTTTTTTTTAAGGTAATTTTAAGGTCTTTTTGTAACCTTTTTTTAAGAATTTCGTCTATTACATGGTTATAAGTAAAAATATGACTGGGTTTATAAAGATTAGTAAATTGCATCAGGAAAGTTAATAGAAAAGGTGATGACAAATGAGAGCTGAACGAAAAAGAAAGAAGAAAAAAGTTCTTCTGACAATCGTAACAATCATCGGGCTGTTAGTTTTATCATCAGGAGGCTACGTCTACTACTTGTGGCACAAAGCGGCTTCAACGGTGGCAAGCATTCAGGAAGACTTGAAAAAATCGGACAAACGTGACACGGATATAGATCTCGGAAAGAAGGATCCGATTTCTGTTTTAATCATGGGCGTCGATGAGCGAAAAAATGACAAAGGGCGCGCGGATACGATGATTTATATGACCGTCAATCCTAAAACGAATACAACAGAAATGGTCAGCATTCCGCGTGATACGTATACGAAAATCTACGGCAAAGGTACGATGGATAAAATCAACCACTCCTATGCTTTCGGCGGAACGCAGATGGCCGCGGATACCGTCGAGGACCTGCTTGACGTGCCGGTAGATTATTTTGTGAAAGTAAACATGGAGAGCTTCAAAGATACCGTGGATACACTCGGCGGGATTACGGTGAACAGCACGTTTGCCTTCAACTACGACGGGCACTCTTTCGGAACGGGGAACATCAGCCTGAACGGCGAAGAAGCACTTGCCTACACGCGTATGAGAAAAGAAGATCCCCGGGGGGATTTCGGCAGGCAGCAGCGCCAGCGCCAAGTGATTGAAGGGATTATTTCTAAAGGGGCAAACATCTCGTCTGTCACGAAATTCGGAGATATGTTTAAGGTCATTGAAAACAATATGAAAACAAACATGTCATTCGATGATATGTGGACGGTTATGACTGACTATAAAAACGCCCGCAGCAAAGTCACTCAGCATGAACTGAAGGGAACGGGAACGAGAATCAACAATATCTATTATTACAAATTAGATGAAGCAAGCCTCGCTTCAGTCAAAAAAGAATTAAAAGAAAGCCTGAAATAATAAAAAACTCTGCATATGATGCAGAGTTTTTTATTCTGTAAAAGGCTGCGGACGGGTTTTTCTATAGCCGTACCGATAAAGCAGTTCTTCCACAATCCGTTTTGAAGCCGATCCGTCACCATAAGGGTTTGACGCCTTTGACATCCGTTCATATTCAGTCTGATCGGTTAAGAGCTGTTTTGTCAGCTGATACACCGTTTCTTCATCTGTACCCGCCAGCTTTAATGTCCCGGCTTTCACTCCTTCGGGGCGCTCGGTTGTGTCCCGAAGCACCAAGACCGGCTTTCCGAGAGAAGGCGCTTCCTCCTGCACTCCGCCCGAGTCGGTCAAAATGAAATTTGCTTTCGCAGCGAAGTTATGGAAATCCACGACCTCCAGAGGTTCTATTAAATGCACCCTGTCCGAATCAGCGAAATGGGCTTCTGCGGCCTCACGAACTGCGGGATTCAAATGAACGGGATAAACGACTTGTACGTCCTCAAACTCTTCAACGATTCTTCTGACGGCCTTAAACATCTGTTCCATCGGCCTGCCTAAATTTTCACGTCTGTGCGCTGTCAAAAGAATCATCCTGCTTCCGTCCAGCTTGTCAAAAATCGGATGAAAATAATCTTCCCGCACTGTCGTTTGAAGTGCGTCTATCGCTGTATTTCCCGTGACAAATATAGAATCCGGCTTTTTATTTTCAGCAAGCAGATTCTGTTCAGCCTGGCTTGTCGGCGCAAAATTCACATCAGCGATCACGCCCGTCATCTGCCGGTTGATTTCCTCGGGGAAAGGAGAGTATTTATTTTGCGTACGCAGACCGGCTTCCACATGGCCGACAGCGATTTGATGATAAAAGGCGGCAAGACTTCCGGCGAACGTTGTCGTCGTATCTCCGTGGACCAAAACGATATCTGGTTTTACTTCTTGGAACAGCTTGTCCAGTTTCAGCAAAGCATGAGATGTAATTTCTGAAAGCGTTTGACGCTCTTTCATAATATTCAAATCAAAATCAGGCGTAATGCTGAATGCTTCAAGCACTTGATCCAGCATCTGTCTGTGCTGTGCGGTTACTGTCACCAGCGAATCAATTTCCTGATATTTTTCAAGCTCTAATACGAGCGGAGCCATTTTAATTGCTTCAGGTCTTGTACCGAATACGGTCATTACTTTTAGTTTTTTCAACGGTTTGTCTGCACCTCGTTTTATATGTCGGATATCCCTTCATGTTAACATATTTATGCCGTTTCTTAGATATTGTAAAGCTTAATGGCAAACAAAGCAAAAACCGTTACAAGACTCTTTGAAAGCGGATTAAAAGGTGTGAATTTTAATCAATTGTGGTAAAGTGGAAAAAGACTAGGTTATAGTTCTGAAAAAAAGATTTTGCAGAAACAAGGATGGTGTTATTCAGTGAAGAAAGTACGCAAAGCCATTATTCCGGCAGCAGGTTTAGGCACTCGTTTTTTGCCGGCCACAAAAGCAATGCCTAAAGAAATGCTTCCAATCGTTGATAAGCCGACAATTCAGTATATTATCGAAGAAGCTGTCGAATCCGGCATCGAAGATATTATTATCGTAACCGGAAAAGGAAAAAGAGCAATAGAAGACCATTTCGACAATGCCCCTGAACTGGAACGCAATTTAGAAGAAAAAGGAAAAATCGAACTGCTTCAAAAAGTGAAAAAATCGTCAAATATTGCGGATATCCACTATATTCGCCAAAAAGAGCCAAAAGGACTCGGTCATGCCGTTTGGTGCGCACGCAACTTCATCGGCGATGAACCTTTCGCCGTTCTTCTCGGCGATGATATTGTCCAGGCTGAAAAACCGGGACTTCGTCAGCTGATGGATGAATACGAAAAAACATTGTCTTCAATCATCGGTGTTCAGCAAGTTCCTGAAAGCGACACACACCGCTACGGAATTATCGATCCGTTAACAAATGAAGGCCGCCGTTACCAGGTCAAAAATTTTGTAGAGAAGCCTGAACCGGGCACAGCTCCTTCCAACTTGGCTATTTTAGGAAGATACGTTTTCACTCCTGAAATTTTCATGTACCTGGAACAGCAGGAAGTCGGTGCAGGGGGAGAAATTCAATTAACGGACGCCATCCAAAAGCTCAATGACATTCAGCGTGTCTTCGCTTATGATTTCGAAGGAAAACGTTACGATGTCGGTGAAAAACTCGGATTTATCGAGACGACACTTGAATTCGCCTTACAGGATCAGGATATCCGCCATAAATTAATTCCGTTCATGAAGGATCTTCTTGAAAAAGAAGAAGCTGACGAATAGAAAAAGCTGCCGAATCCGGCAGCTTTTTTATGTGATCTTTACTTTTTAGACGTTACCGTCAGTGTTTTATCAGCATTGTTCACAGAAAAAGTATATTCCTGGTTTTTAAGCATGAGCAAATTCTGATTGATTTTGCTGCCGCCTTTTTCACTTAAAGCTGAGATGTCTGCTGGACGCGATAAATGAAAAACCACTTCGGAGACTGTATCATTGTCAATCACTACATCCGTTTTTGCATCGGATGTTTTTAATACGTTCCGTCCGTCAGCCGTTTGTCCGGCAGCTGGATTTTTCAATTTACTCTCCACATCGTCCCGGCTTTTATTGAGATATGAGAGAAACTCTTCTGCTGTTTGGCTTGATAAACTGCCGCTGAAATCATTAAGCTGAACATCCGTCTTTTTTAAAGCGTTCACTTTATACAGATCAGTCTTTTTCATAAAGTACTCTTTATCGTTTAATTTCACTTTGGCCGCCTGGTTATTTTCGGCTTCTACCTGCACCTTCGTGCCGAAACTTACACTTGCGGAGGCTTTTCCTTTTATATCTTTTTCAGTATAAAGGTCCGCCTTTTCCGCTTTTACCAAAGCAGGTTTATTCACAGACTCATAAAGTCCGGCATCGCTCTGTTTGACGTGACCGAAAGATGTGATCGCACGCAGAGGCTTGTCTGAAAACATCGAAGCGCCTGCGCCGACAGCCAGCAATGCAAGCAGCGTAATCTGTATCGTATTGGCAATGAATTTAGGCTTCGCTTTCTTTTGCTGCGCCTGAGTGATTTTCTGTTCCTCGGCTGCCCGCGTTCTGCCTTCAATCTGCTCGTTTTGATATTTCTTTTTTTCTTTCTTTGAGAGCTTGTTGAACCAATCCACAAAAGCTTTATATTCTTTCACAACGGCTTTCGTTTCGTCGAACATACGCATTTCGCCGTAATGCATCCAAGCCACCCGATCACACATTTTCTCAATCTGTCCGATGGAATGACTGACGAAAAAGATCGTTTTGCCGCGTTCTTTAAATTCCGTAATGCGGTCCACACATTTCTGATAGAAAGTCTGGTCCCCTACTGAGAGCGCCTCATCAATAATAAGGATGTCAGGGTCCATATGCGCCGATATGGCAAAACCGAGACGGGATTTCATACCGCTTGAATAGCTTTTAACAGGCTGATCTATAAAGTCGCCGATATCCGCGAATTCAACGATTTTTTCATAAAGCTCGTCTATCTGCCGATTGTTGAGACCCATCATCAAGCATTTTAAACGAATGTTGTCTTTACCGCTTAATTGATTGTTTAATCCGGCAGAAATCGCGATTAAAGACGGCTGCCCGTTCATATCAATCTCACCGCTTGTCGGCGGAATAATCTTTGCAAGCAGATTGGACATCGTTGATTTTCCCGACCCGTTGATCCCTACGAATCCGATCGTTTCCCCTTCATAGACGTCAAAAGAAACATTTCGGACAGCGAAAAAACCTTTTTGATTTCTGTTTGGGAAAAACAGTCCTTTAATTTTGTCAGACTGTTTTTTATATAGAAAATACTGTTTTGAAACATTTCTGAACGAAACTTTTAGTTTCATCGTATAATCTCCTTACTATATTAAAGAAAGTCAACAAACTTATCTCTGAATTTCATATGAAGAAGTGAACCGACTGTTAACAACAGCAGTGTGACAAACCAGAAATACAGCGTGTATTTCACATCGTGGAAAAACCACTGCCCTTCCATAAAGCTGTCTCTAAAGCCCTCGATAATATAGAAAAGAGGGTTTAACTTCAAGATGGTCAAAACTTCAGGTCTGTTTCCGAATTTCTCTGCAATGTCCCAAAAAATCGGCAGAAGAAAAAAGAGCAGCCTTGTGACGGCCTGAAGCAAAAACTGGTAATCCCTGATTAATACGCTGATAGTCGAATTAAACAGGCCGAAAGCAAACATAAAACTGATCATACAAAACAGGTAATAAATATATTGCAGCCAGTGCAGCGTCGGAAAAAGACCGTTGCTCAGCAGCACAATAATATAAATCCCCATCATCACAAAATAACTGAATAAATTCGATGCTATCACTACAGAAGGCAGTGAACTGATCGGAAAGTTCATTTTCGACACTAAATTTATCCGTTTAAAAACGCTGTTAGATGCATCCAGTATCGTCGGACTGATAAAGAACCAAGGAATTAAGCCGGCCAGCATCCAGACGATGAACGGTACGCTGTCTCCATTTCCAAGCACCATATCATGTCCGCCGCGAATCCCGAGACCAAATACGAACCAGTAAGCCAGCATTTGAATCATAGGGTTGAGAAACTGCCACAATATACCCAGATAGTTCACTTGATACTTTGATTTCGTTTCGTACACTGCAAGCCGCATAATCAGCGGAAATGAGTTGAATTGCTCTTTCAGAATTTTTACCAATGCATTCATTCTAATCTTCCTTAGTCGTAAGTTTTAGGTAATAGCTTTGACTTACAAAAGCACCGCTCATAATTGTAACAGATTACGATGTATTTTTCACTTCATAACAAGCCTGAGTCCCATGAGCGCAGCATGCCGTCACTTAAGCAAAAAAGCATAATTAACGTGGTTAAATTATGCTTTTTTGCACTTATTTACTTGTCCCCGAAAATCACTTTTACAGCTTTTTCAGACGATTCTCCGGTTTCTAAATAACAGAACTTCTCGTAAAAAGGCCCGAACGAATCCGGAAGCTTATAATCATCTGATTCCGTTTCATTGACCCATTTGATAACGTCACCTGTTTCTTTGACAAGCGGGCCGGGCGCTTCTTTTTCAAAGTCAAAGTAAAACCCTCTGAGTTTATCCCGGTACGTTTCGATATCAGGCACATAAAACAGCATCGGTCTTTTCAGATTTGCATAGTCAAAAAAGACAGAGGAATAGTCCGTTATGAGTAAATCAGAGACCATATACAGCTCACGGATATCTTCGTAGCTGGAGAAATCATAAGCAAATCCTTCATACGGTCCGAGATCAAAGTTTTCCGCCACGAGATAATGCATCCGTAAAATAATGACATAACGGTCGCCGATCGCTTCTCTCAATTGATGAAGGTCTAAATCAAGGTCAAACTTGTATTTTCCCTTCTTATAAAATTGGTCATCCCGCCATGTCGGTGCGTAGATAATCACTTTTTTATCTTGCGGAAGATTCATTTTTTCTTTCAGCGCTTTGATGACAGAAGGGCTGTTATCCGTTTGAAGGAAGTCATTCCGCGGATATCCCGATTCAATCATGGTTTTATTAAACTGAAACGCCCGGGCGAATATTTCGGTTGAATATGCGTTCGGTGAAATCAGGTAATCCCACTTTGAAGCCTCTGTCGTAAAGTTGCGCTTGTATTTTTCAGTGTTTGTTCCCGGCATATGCACTTCATCCATATCTACTGCAAGGCGCTTTAAAGGCGTGCCATGCCATGTCTGGACATATGTCGTATGCTCAGGTTTCGGAATCCACAGCGGCATACGGCTGTTGACAACCCAGTACTCGGCTCTTGCCATGGCGAACAGCCATTTGAACGTAAAGCGTTCGATATAAGGAATTCCTTTATCTTTAAATGTCTGTGAGTAAGCGGGGTTTACACTCCAGCAGAGACGGTATTCCGGCATCTCTTTGCTCATGTATTCATAAATCGCCCGCGGGTTGCAGCTGTACTGTTTTCCGGCAAAGCTTTCAAACATGACAAATTTCTGTTTGACAGGCAGTTTCCCCGCAACCCTGAATCCCGCTTTATAAGTGTTTTGTATTCTTTTCTCAATGAACTTTTTCAGCTTATTCTTTCTCTTGCGTACAAAGGAAGCGCCCCGTTTCAGCTTTCCTTTCACAAAATACTCCACGCGGGTGCTGAAGCTGTAATCGTTCATTCTCAGGTGGAGATTTTTCGTTTTCTTTTTCGTGAAAACGTGAAATCTGGCAGGCCCTTTCTCCGTTTTCAAAATCGTGAATTGGTTAGGATTTACATGTTCAGATTTCAGAACCTTTAACGGTTTGCTGTTGGTGATAATCTCTTCACCCGTCCCGGCATCTTCAAAAATGAATTGAATATGGAATTGAAAGGTTAGCTGCTGATTCAATTCTTTATAAACAGCATTCAAATCAATTTTTGTATCAAAGCCTATCGTGTCAAGCATCGTTGTGTCCTGAACATATTCATCAAGGTCGTGTCTCGGCACGTCGTGAAGCGGGTACTTCAGAATGAGAGGCTCCTCTTCTTTTCCTTTTTTCATTTTCAGAATCAGGTTTTTTTCTTTTATCTTTAAGGTTTCTGCCGCATTCAGCCGGAATGCAAAACCTTTCAGATGTAAGCTGCCGTCAGATTCGAGCTCCATTTCATCAATCCGCGTAACGAACTTTTTCTGCAGCAGCTTTAAGGAGAAATTCCCTTTTTTCGTCGTGTAAGGGAAAAAGAACATATGATGAGCCTCATCTTTATAAGAAGACAGTTCAATAGGTTCAAGGCTGGATTTTAACCGTTTTTTACTGATATCACTGTCATCATTGATAAAGGAGACATAGAAATCCAGACATCCTTTGCCGTCCGTATGGTCAGAAAGCAGATCCGTGCTCATGACAGCATGGTACTCCCCGCCTTCTCCTGCCAACCGTTTCAGAGGGACGGAAAGTTCCGCTTTTGTCTTACGATTTATAATCTGAAGAGAAGGCTCTTCCCCTGCAGTGACATTTTCACAGGATATCGTAATGCTGAATGTCTCTTCCTTTATGTTAAGATGTTTTAACTTGTATCTGACAGGATTTTCTATACCCATAAAATAAGTCTACTCCTCTGTTTCAATTAAACATATCCAATTACAATCATCATTTTGTTACTTTCAGCGAAAGGTTCTCCTTCACCGTCCGGTAGAATTGATATTGCAGTCCGTTCACTTCTGCCGTCACCTTTTCACCGTCTTCTCTGTTTAACATGACACGTTCATAATCGTTATAAATGACATACATAATATAACCGCCAAGTCCGACTTTTTCAATGTCACTTAACGGGATTTCAAGGACGTACCGCCCGTCTCCCAGTGACTGAACCGGAAACTGGTGTTGTACTTTCATGTTATCTCTGTGCTGAAACAGAATATATTGGGCATTATTTCTGTCCTGTCCGAACAAGCGGAACGTAACGGTGAATTTATGATCGGCGAACACCGCGCTTTCCGTTTCTCCGTGCATGCGAAGTTCGACCAGTTTATTTTCTTCATCCGTCAGCGGGCTTTCTAAATAAGCCAGCCCGTCTTGCGTCACGATGTTTTTATCGGGCTCTTTTTTGGACCAGCGGAACAGCTTTTCGACCTCATCATACCGTTTTTGAGTCAGCAGACGGAAGGCTGTTTTATGAATCGGATGAAAAAATGTCTCGGAAATATCGTATTTCGTCTTCTTTAACACATTCAGAATTTCATTGAATTTATTGTAGTAGGCTTCTTTGTTTTCGCTTTTCAGGAAGTGCATCCGATCGAAAAGGCGCGTAATGGAATCGAATTCGATCAGGCGGTTCATCGCCATCTTCTCTTTTTCAGTATCTAATTTTTTGTTCAGAATATACTTCATTACGGCTATGTTCGTGTCGGTTTTTTCCATTATATTAGTCTGCTTTGTCAGCGACTCATTATTGTCCATTCTGTTCAGATAATAGACCGGTTCGGTTGACGTTGAAATATCTCCGCACGCCAAAAGAACATCCATAAAAAATTGCTTATCTTCAGCAAATTTCATTTCCGGATATCTGATATCATTATCTTTTAGAAATTGTAAGTTCATCATTCTTGCCCGCGGGCCCAGATGATAGAAAATATGCCGGATTGAAAAAGGCGATACCTTCGCTCTGTTCAGCGAAGACTCATGTTTCCCGATCGTTTTTTGACCGTTCACCTGCATTTCGATCGTTTTTCCGACCGCATAATTTACCTGATCTCTTTCAAGCATGTCGAATAAGATTTTAACTCCGTTCGGCGCAAACCAATCATCTGCATCCAAAAATGTAATGTACTTCGCATTTGCCAGCTCAATTCCCAAGTTTCTCGGATAAGCCGGGGTTCCCGTGTTGTCTTTCAAAAAGACGACTGTAATATTTTCATACAATTCGGCGTACTCAGTCAGGATGTTTCTGGAATCATCAGTAGAGCAATCATCGACCAGAATTAAAGAAATATGCTGAAAGCCGATGTTTTGAAGGATCACTGAATCAACTGTTTTCCTTACATATTCTTCTGCATTATAAACAGGAACGACTACCGCTACCTTCTTCTCTTCCGCCAATGCTTCTTTGTTTAAAATGGTATATTCGCGTTCTTCTACGGACGGCTTGGACTCTTTTTTATTCAACTTAAAAAAGTTACTAAGATTCATCTTTAAATTCTCCTCTTATTGTCTAGCTTTTTTTCAAAAGCGCATAACAAATATAGCGAAAATAACCTTATATTACAAGAAGTACTCCCTATCCGGAGGGAGTACTTCTTTATCATCTGTATATCCGAATGTTTCAATTACACCCCGGCAATTTCTTTTTTAATCTGTGTGGTGGAAATGCCTTCGGTTCTAGGGAGGTAGATGACTTCGCATTGATCTTTAAGGAAATCGAATTTGCCTTCCCAATCGTCTCCCATTACGAACACGTCGATGTTGTGATCCGCTACGTCACGTACTTTTTGATCCCAGCTGTTTTCCGGAATGACTTCGTCGACATAACGGATCGTTTCCAGAATCAGCTTTCTGTGTTCATAGCTGTGGTAGGCCTTTTTTTGTTTTTGCAGGTTGAACTCGTCTGTTGAGATGGCAACAACAAGGTAATCTCCAAGCTGCTTTGCGCGCTCAAGCAGTTTAATATGACCCCAATGCAGTAAATCAAACGTACCGTAAGTAATGACCTTCTTCATGAAACAAAAGCTCCTTTCTATCATCATACGTATAACAAGCAACTGCCCTGAAATGCTGCGCAGCTGTATCCTTAATCACTAAAGTGCCAATTTCGTACTCATGGAACCTCATTATATCACATAGCCCTGAAAAGGTTAAGCCAATGTAAAACGAAGTTAAAATCCACTTATTAACAAATGTTATTACAATAGGAGTTTAGCAGGGTTTTTGCGCGTATGATTAAAGAAATTGTTATCTTATTTATATTTTTGTAAAACTATTGTTAAGTTTATCTGAAGGTATTATGTTAAAATAAAGCTTAGCCTAAGTCACGAAAAAGTGAAAGAAAATCCCGTACAAAAAGGAGGACGGCTGATGCAGACTGAAATGGTGCACAACCTTTCTTATGTTAATGGAAATTTACAGGAGTTTATTTCATATTTAGACACTTATTATATCGCACAAAAGCAAGGAGCCGTCATTGCGACGGTCAATCCTGAGATCGGATACGCTGCGGCGAAAGACAAAGGTTATCATCAAGTCATTTCATCCGCGGATTTCGTCCTGCCGGATGGTATCGGCGTCGTGTTAATGTCACGTTTGACGCAGCACCCGCTGAAATCAAGAATTGCGGGATTCGATGTGTTTCTTGCGCTGCTCGGCCTCGCAAACCGGCAGTCTAAAAAAATATATTTATACGGAGCTAAGCAAGACGTGCTTGACGCCGTTTTGAACCGGATCAGCAAAGAGTATCCGAATATTGAGGTTGTCGGAGCCAGCAACGGTTATGAAGCGGATAAACGCTTCGTCGCCAAACAGATTTCCCGGGCGAAACCCGATCTCGTGTTTGTCGCCTTAGGATATCCCCATCAGGAACAATTTATTTATGAATACAAACATCTTTTCCCTCAGGCTGTATCGATCGGTTTGGGCGGAAGCTTTGATGTGTTCAGCGGAACGGTGAAACGCGCCCCTGAATGGATGATCAAAACGAATCTGGAATGGCTGTACAGACTGGTGACGAATCCGTGGAGATGGAAAAGGATGCTGAACATTCCGAAGTATGCTTTTACCGTTTTGAGAAATAATAAATCAAATAAAAGCCTGTATTCCAAGCAGGCAGAAGATCAAACGAAACAGCTTTAAACAAATAAAACAGCAAAAGAGATTGGTAATCTATGAACTTGCGATCTTTATTCGCCGCTTTTTATTCTATATATCTGTCTGTTCTCGGCGTTTTGTTCAAGCCTGTAAAGCCCAAGAACCATCTGACCCTGCTGGTATCTTTTGAAGAGAATGCGCAGGCTCTCATCCGTTCTTACAAAGCGCACGCTGAATCGCTTTCTTATGAAGTGACGGTTTTGTATACGAGACATGCCGTCAGTCTGAAAAAAGAGCTGGAAGGTATCGGCTCTTTTTATCTGAACGAAAAACATCCGCTGCATCTTTTGAAGGCTGTTTTGATCCTTTTTAAGAGCAAAGTGGTGATAACGGATAACTATTTCCTCATGACAAGCGTCTTAAACCGCCGGCCGCAAACGACATGCATTCAGGTGTGGCATGCGAACGGCTCTTTGAAAAAGTTCGGCCTGGAGGATGTGACGAATCAAAACCGCCCGACATCAGACATCAGCCGTTTTAAAAAAGTGTACCGTTCGTTTGACTTTGTCACCGTCGGCTCAGACGCAATGGCTGACGTTTTTAAAAAGTCGTTCGGCATACGGGACGGCCAGCTGTTAAAAACGGGTGTCCCCCTGACTGACGTCTATTATGAAGAACACAAGCCCGAACTGAAGCACAAATGGCCGAAAAAAATCATCTTGTACGCACCGACATTCAGGGATTATGATATGCAATCCTTTCGGCTGCCATTCACCGAAGAACAGCTCACAAACGCGTTAAACGGAGAGTATATGCTGCTTGTAAAGCTTCATCCTGCCGTTTTGCATCAGATTTCGGCTTCGTTTGAAAGCGAATTGATCAAGAACGTGTCTGACATGCGTCTTCATGATCTCTTGAAAGCGGCTGATATTTTAATTACGGATTACTCTTCCGTGCCTTTTGAATTCGCGCTCTTAAATAAACCGATTTTCTTTTTCACATATGATCTGGAGGAATATGATCAAAAGCGCGGTTTAATCGACAATTATACTTCCGTCATTCCCGGAAAGGCTTGTCATGACAGCGAAGCTCTTCTGGAGGAAATGACGAAAAAGCCATTTCGTGCAGAAGAAATGAAGCAGTTCTCGGACAAATGGAATATGTATTCAGATGGGAATTCGAGTGAAGCGTTATTGAAATTTGCGGAAACAAAAATGAAAAATTGTGCTGAAGCACCTGCCTGAATCCGATGGCGGGTGTTTTTTGCATGAAGAAAGGGCTGAAGCATACACTTCAGCCCTTTTTTTATACTTTCATATACACGGGAACATCATAGTAAAGCGTATAGTCATCCAGCAGTGAGTATAAGCTGTACATGCGGTTTACCTGCTTATACGCCCAGCCGATGTCTGTCGCATACTGATGGGCCGCGGCTGGAGACCATCTCATTTTATACAGCGTATCCTGCTCGTATGAAGGCTTGTGAATATAAGAGGCACCGATAAATTGGGCTCCGCCGATAATCGCGGCTTCCGGAGTAAACCAGCCTTGATTATAAGCGTATTGTGCGCCGTAGTAATTCGGGTTGCTGTCATAAGCCCCGATGCCGTACATGTTGTAAACCTTTTTACCATTATACATAATGCCGTTCGCAAGCTCTGACGTGCCATTGCCCGTTTCAAGCAAAGCATGCGAAATCAAATACACTTCATTGATGCTGTATTTGCCGGCGGCTGTAATAAAGGCCTGGCCTTTCCCTGTCAGTATTCCTTTATTGACCAGCACTTTTTGATTCAGTTCCGATGCGTTCAGTCCGGCTGCCTGAGAGAGCTTCAGAAATTGAAAGTAATACTTGCTGTCTTGTGCGAAGTGAGCCGGATTGACATACTGCCCGACTTCGTCACTGCTGGCGTTTCTCCAGCCCATGCTGAGTTTGGCCCAGCCGTTTGTCTGGCCTGTGATGCTGACTTTATCGCCTTTTTTCAACTGCCCGATAATATTGCCGGAGCTGACTTCCGGGGTTGACCGGACGTTCAGGACGTCGGCTGTGACCGTTCCGGAGGCCGTATTGATGTACGTAAGCGATGCATAAGCCGCGGCATCAGTCTGCGGGCTGACTGTCATTTGTTTTTTGACCATATCTGCCAGCGAGATGTTGTAATTGGTATTCATGATTTGCGGTCCGTTTTTTATTTTCAAAATAGCCATCGTCCATCCGTACAGCTTTTTCAGCTTTTGGGAGGCGGCGTCCGCTGACTGCGCTCCCGTGAATTGATTGCGAATGCGGAGTTCATAAACCGGATGGCTTTCACTCGTATAGCCGGCCTGTAATTGTTTGGCGCTGAAAAAGCTCATGCTTTTATTTAAAACGGTTTTACTGCTGAATGTTTCGGTTTTGATGACGTACTGTGCAGAGCCGGTTTTCCCCGTCTCCTTCACAGTGCCGGCCGCTTTGTTTTGCTTGAAAAAAGCAGTCACACGGTCAATGTCTTCCCTTTTAAGCAGCGGTGCCGTTTCAATTCTGAATTGTGTATACGCTGCTTCACCTGTTTTCTGTGCGGAGGCAGATACTTTTTTCCCTTTGAAAAAGTCCAGCGAACGATTGATCTTTGCCGTATCAAGCAGTGATTCGGTTGTGACTTGGTACGTTGTGTCGGTCTGCTTGGATATCGTTTTTGAAATGGCAGTCAGTTTATATCCCGCCAGCAGATTCAATCCTTTTTTTATCTTCGACTGGTCTGCCGTCTGCTGAGAAAGCAGCTGATATTCGTTTTCTGCTGTTTTTCCCGCCGCTGTTCTTGCCGTCTTTACATGCTGCTGGCGGAAAAACGCCTCCGCTTGATCTGCCAGTGCAGCGGTAAGCTGCCCTGCCGTGATCCGATAAACGGACACTGATGCTGTCTTTTTGACAGGCGATGCGTCGCAATGCCATTTTTTCTTTTTAAAGAAAGCTTGAACACTTTGCAGCTGCTTAGCCGTCAGTCCGCTCATCCCGACCGTATAATTATTTTTCTTGCCGGCTTTTTGATAGCTTCCGCTGACACCCGTATTCTTCTTGATTTGGGTGATAGCATTTTGTACGGCGCTTACTCCGTTAAAATATCCTGATTGCACGTTGTACACGGTTGCTGTTTTGCTTTGGGCATACTTTTGAACATTCCCTTTGACGCCCGTTTTCTGCTGCAGCTGTTTCGCTAAACCTGCCGCAGCATTTGCATTTGAAATGTCAGAGGCTGTCACGGTGATATTCGGACTGGCCTTTGCCGCGACTTTCAGCGACGACTGCAATCCTGTTTGCTTTTGAAAATCAGTTTGGATTTGAGCGGCTTTTTGATCGCCGGAGATTGTTCCTGATTGGATCTGAAACCGGGCTGTTTCCCGTTTGATCTGACGGTATGACGCTTTCACACCCGTCTGCTTCGTCAACGCTTGCGAGAGCGCTTTTGCATCCGCTTCGGCCGCCATCTCAGAAGTCACGACCTGCATGTACGGCTGTTTTGTCCCCGCCGGCTTGACGGCGCCGGTCACGCCCGTTTTTTTCGTCAGTTCGGCAAGAAGATTTTTCGTCTGCCGCTCGTCTGATAGAACGCCTGATGTGACGGTCACGTACGGCTGTTTGCTTCCGCTTGCGCTGTAAGTGCCGGACACGCCCGTCTGCTTCGTAAAATCTTTCAGCACGGTTTTCGCATCCGTTTCATCGTGTAAGCCTGAAGCTGAGATTTGATAAGTGAGCGGCGTATTTCCGGCTTTCTTTACGTCAGCCTGCCACCCCGTATCCTTTTTCAATTTCGCTGCCGCTTGAAGCGCCTCGTTCTCAGAAGCAAATTGCTGCTTCGTTTCCAGCTCGTAAACGGAGTAGTCGCTGTATGCGGCCTCAGCGGGCTGTGTAAGGGTGCAAAAGACAAGGAAAACGGCGGACAATAACATAGGTGCAACGAATCTCTTTTTCATTCCTTCTCCTCTTTCTGATTCAATTGGTTTCTATCAAACTAGTTTATTTATCGGCCGGCCTTCTTCATTTTTACAGAGAGAAACCACTCAATTTTCCAAATAAAAAAAACTTAATCCCAGAGCTGGGATTAAGTTTGGTTTTATATATGAGAAACGATGAGCGTGCAATCTCCGTTTATCGTAAAGTCAGGCATCTGATCCGGCAGTATGAAATGCGCGCCTTTTTCAAGCTTGGCAGACTTGCCTTCACAGATGATGGAGCCGCTTCCTTCTGTGACGCTGCACAGCATAAACGGAGCGTCCTGGGTCATTTCCGCCGTCCCGCTGATATCCCATTTGTATACAGAAAAATATTCTCCCTGCACAAAGGTTTTAATGGTGACGCCTTTTCTCGTTTCAGTTGATTCATCTAAAAATCCGTCCACATGAGGAACGGTGGCGGCGTTGACGGCATCACGGATATGCAGCTCACGCGGCTGGCCGTTTTGATCTGTACGCCCGTAATCATATATCCGGTAGGCCGCCTCTGAATTCTGCTGTGTTTCAAGCACGAGCGCCCCCGCGCAAATGGCATGGATGGTACCGCTCGGCACATAATAAAAATCACCGGGTTTGATCTTCACGCGGCGCAGCAGGCCTTCCCAGTCACCGCTGTTAATCATGGTGACAAGTTCCGCTTTCGAACGGGCCGTGTGACCGTATATAATCTCCGCGTTTTCTTTACAGTCGATAATGTACCAGCACTCAGACTTCCCCGTTTCACCCTGTCCATGCTCCTCGGCGTCATAATCGTCAGGATGGACTTTAACAGACTGATGATGTTTGACGTCCAGTATTTTCGTCAGCAGCGGAAACCGGTCCCCTTCCGTTCCGCCGAATAATTCTCTATGCTGATCCCACAGTTCCATCAAGGTTTTCCCTTGATACGGACCGCTTTTGACCGTGCTCATTCCGTGCGGATGGGCTGATATCGCCCAGCATTCGCCGGTTGTTTCTGAAGGTATGTCGTATCCGAATCGTTCGCGTAATAACGTGCCGCCCCATATTTTTTCTTTACATACAGGCTGTAAAAAAATCGGCTCTTGCGTCATGTTCGTTCCCCTCCCCTTAAAAAGCGGCTCATATCCCATTCCCCCTGTGTCTTTTTTAAAACACGGAGGGAGCCGCGGTTAAAAACACTATGTATAATGGCTGACCTGCTCATTATACCATTCGGATGGGGCGGAATGCTCAGTCATTTCCTATTCCAGAATAAAATGCCTTGTTTGTCGCAAATTAAAATAACTGATGGAAAGGGGGGGAACATTGTGACGATACATGCGGAGCTCGGCAAAAACCTTGAAGTGCTGAAAAAACGGTTCGGCCAAAGCGATGACATGATGTTTTATTCGTTTACGTACGGAAACGGCAAATGTGACGCCTGTCTTATATATATAGACGGACTGACCGACAATCAATTGCTTGCGGAATATATTATTTCGCCCGTGCAGGCGGCCGCCCGGCATCAAGAGGAACCGGCTGAAACACCGCCGTCATCCATCTCTTTCGGCTATCGTCATACCCGGCTTTCTTCACTTAAGGACGCGGAGGCAGACATTTTCTCCGGCAAATCGGTTTTGCTGGCGGAGGGATGGGAGGAAGCTCTTTCGTTTGAGACGGAAACATTTAAAATGCGTGATATTGAAGAACCGACTTCAGAAGTGCTTGAACGGGGGCCGAGGATAGGTTTTGTCGAAAAGCTCCGAACGAACACGGCGCTGTTGCGCGAGCAGTCCGGTGATCCCAACCTCCAAATCAAAGAGATCACACTCGGCGAACGGACAAAAAAGCGGATCGCCGTTGCCTACATTCGGGATATTGCCCCTGATGATGTTGTAAAAGAAGTGATGAAAAGACTGGATTCGATCACCATTGATGACATTCCGGAATCAGGAGCGATCGAACAGCTTATTGAAGATAACACGTATTCTATTTTCCCGACCGTCTTAACGACCGAACGGCCCGACCGGGTTATGGGCGCTCTTTTGGAAGGAAGGGTTTCCATTCTTGTAGACGGAACGCCTTTTACCCTTTTGGTGCCGGCTACCGTTGATGAATTTATCCACTCACCTGACGATTATAATCAGCGGTGGGTTCCGGTTACCTTTCTCAGACTGCTTCGGTATACATGCATTTTAATCACGATTTATTTACCCGGCCTTTACATATCGCTCGTTACGTTCCACACGGGGCTTTTGCCGACGAGAATGGCGGTTACGATTGCCGGAAGCAGATTGAATGTCCCGTTCCCTCCTTTTGTTGAAGCGTTCATCATGATTTTTACGATCGAGATGATCAGAGAAGCCGGACTCAGGCTGCCGAAGCCGATCGGACAGACGATCGGCCTGATCGGGGGCGTGGTGATCGGACAGGCCGCCGTTCAGGCGAATATTGTCAGCGCGATGATGGTCATTGTCGTATCCGTTACGGCGTTGGCTTCTTTTACGGCGCCCTCCTATGCGTTCAATTTTCCGCTGAGGCTCATCCGTATTTTTTCAATGATTTTGTCGGCGATATTAGGTTTATACGGACTGATCATGTGCTATCTGCTTGTCATCGGCCATCTGATGCGTCTGAAAAGCTTCGGTCAGGACTATCTTATTCCGATCATGGCGCAGCCTGGCCAAGACTTAAAAGATACGATCGTCAGACTGCCGACGCCTCTTTTGAAAAAACGGCCGACCAGAAAAGAGACGAAAGATAAAATCAAGCAAAGGTGATCCCCATGAAAAAACCGGAAGACAAGCTGTCGTTTATGCAGACACTTCTCATGGTAAGCGGAACAATGATCGGAGCGGGCGTGTTAACACTGCCGCGCTCCGCCGCAACAGCGGACAGTCCGAGCGGATGGATCATTATTCTTGTGCAGAGTGTCGTGTTTATCGGCATCGTCCTGCTCTTTATGCCGTTTTTGCAGAAAAACAGCGGGGAAACCATTTATGAGCTGAATCAAAGCATCATGGGCCGCGCCATCGGTTCTCTTCTGAATTTATTCATCAGCTGTTATTTTGTCGTCACCGTCTGTTTTCAAGCCCGTTTTCTCGGTGAAGTCATCAATTACTTTTTACTGAAAAATACGCCGATGGGTGTCGTCATATTCATCTTTCTGGCGGTAGGCATTTACCATGTGACCGGCGGGGTCTATCCCATTTCAAAGCTTTATGCCTATCTGTTTCCGATTGCGATCGTCATTCTGATTACGCTGCTCATATTCAGTTTGAGACTTTTTAAGCTGGATTTCGTCCGCCCGGTCATGGAAGGAGGCTACAAAAGCTTTTTTGAGCTGTTTCCGCGGACCCTTCTGTATTTTTCGGGACTTGAGGTGATTCTTTATCTGGTGCCGTTTATGAAAAACCCGAAGCAGGCGAAAAAGGCGGCTGTCTTCGGCATCGCAGGCGCGAGCATTTTTTACAGCTTTACGCTGCTTGTCGTCATCGGCTGTATGTCGGTCGCTGAAGCCAAAACGGTGACGTATCCGACCATTTCCCTGATTCATGCCTTGGAAATCCGGGGCATTTTCATAGAGCGGTTTGATATCTTTCTTTTAATTACGTGGACATGCCAGCAGTTCACCTGTATGCTCGGTTCTTTTAAAGGAGCGCATCTCGGATTAAACACCATTTTCAAACTGAAAAATAAAAACAATGCCTGGCTGCTGGGAGGCTTATTGGCAGTGACATTCGGCCTTTCAATGTACCCCGATGATATCAACAGTGTGTTTGCATTCGCGAATATTCTCGGATATGCGTTTTTTGCCGTCATTATGATTCCTTTTCTCATCTGGTTTGTCAGCTGGATGAAAAAAATAGCCGGGAGGAAACAGACGTCATGACACTTTTCATAAAATGGGCGGCTGCGCTTTTCATATTGATGACGCTTTCAGGATGCTGGGACGCGAAGGAAGTCGAAAAGCTGTCTTTCGCCCGGGGGCTGGCGATAGACGAGACGAGTGACCGCCGATATAAATTAACCTATCAAAACCTGCTGCCCCAAAGCGAAAACAGCCAGGCTTCCGGCCGGCCCGTGTTTGTCAATGTGACGACGCGGGGGGATACCATACTTGAAGCCGTCAGTGAAGTCTCTTTAAAAGATCCGCCAGTTTACAGCGATCATTTAAAAGTGCTGATATTCAGCGACAAATTGCTGGCCGACCAAAATATCCTGCAGATGATGAATCATTTTATCCGCGATGATGAATTACGGCGGAGCAGCTATCTCTTCGCGGCAAGAGGAAAAGCGTCCGATATTCTGACGGAGCCGACGCCGAATCAGCAGCAGCCCATGGCCGCGGAAAAGCTGATCGACCTTACGAACAACGGCGGCTACAACGGGAAGATTTTAAAACCGCTCCGAATCGGGAGAGCTTCGATTTACTGCCATAATAAACTCAGTTTTCTCATTCAGGCCGTCAGCAATCAAAAAGGAAAAACGGTGTATGACGGAGCGGCCATTATCAAAAACGCAAAACAAAACAGATTGGCGGGCTTTCTGTCATCATACGAAATACAGAGCCTGAATTGGCTGATGGGGACGATACGGGGCGGCGTGCTGCCCGCTTTGGATAAAGGGGGGCACCCGATTACCTTCGAGATCAAAAAATCAACATCCGCCATCACTCCCAGGCTGAAAAATGGGAAGCTGTCATTTCATGTAGCGGTAAAAACAAAAGGACTTTTGTCAGAGGATCAATATGCCGGAGAAGATTCATTCGATCAGCACTATTTAAACGGGCTGGAAAAGATTTTCGAAAAAAAACTGAAAAGCGATGTGAAAGAAGTCATCGATAAGCTGCAGAATCAATATGAAACGGACCCTGTATTCTTTTCTGACAGAGTCCGCATTCAATATCCCGACTATTGGAAGAAAGTAAAGCACCGCTGGGATGAGACCTTCTCCGAAGCGGCCTTTGACTATGATGTTTCCATTCAGATTACCAACTTCGGAACGATGGGACGGTAGCCTTCAGCGTTTTTTTTCGACACGGAGGAGAATTTGATAAATCCGGCTTTGTTCGGGCAGCTGTGTCACCGGAAATTGCATCGATTGCGCCATTCGTGTGATTTCCTGTAAAAACAGCTGCACCCGCTCATCCACGTGAACATACGTATAGGACTGCTTTTTCACGTCAAATGTCTCTTCCGGAAAGAGCGTGCGCACCGTCTGCGGCGTAAAAAACCGCAAGTGGGTCCGATCGAGAATGCCGGCGTCTCTGTATGTCCAGTCACCGAGCAGAAGCGGGAACAGCGCTTCGGCGTGGGAAATATTCGGAATGCTGCAAACGATTGATCCGGCAGGCGACAAATAGGATGAGTACGTTTCAATGACGCGCCACGGGTCTTTTAAGTGCTCAAGGATGTCGGCGAAAATAATGCAATCAAAAAAGCCTTCCGGATAAGGCAGCTTCACTTCTTCGACATCTTCCTGCAGCACCGCTTCATAGTGTCCTTTTGCCGCTTGCGCCGCCAGCGGGTGCAGTTCTATTCCGTACAGTTCGCAAGGCTGTCTGTTTTGAAGTTCCAGCCCCGTAGCCCCCGCGCCGCAGCCGACATCAAGTATCCGTTTCGCCTCCCGGGGAACGAGCTCCGCAATTTCCGGTCTCGGATGAGTAAAGTACGTAAAATCAGTGCCCCATTTTTCCGTAAAACGCTGGCGGTTATCCGAATATAACTGATTGATATTGATATCCTGATTAGCCGTAAACGTCGCGTGCCCGTGGTGATGCACAAAGGCATCGAGGGCGATGTGCAGGCTGTAGCCTTTTTGCAGGGCGCGCAGACATAGGTCATCATCTTCAAAAGAACCGTATCCGAATTGCTCATCGAACGGGCCGATGTCTTCAATGACGCTTCTTTTCACCAGGAGGCAGAATCCGACAAGGCGCAGCACCCGCTTTGTATGATGCTTTTCCCGTGCGCAATACGCCTCCGCGAATGACTCCAGCTCATCAAGCGATTGATACGCGTCATAGATCATTTGCTCGCCGCTGACATAGTTGCTGACGGGTCCGACCATACCGGCTTTTTCAGAATGATACAGCACCCTCAGCATGGAGGTGAGCCAATTTTTCGTGACCATCGTATCGTTGTTCAGAAACAGCAGATTTTCTCCCCCTGCCGCTTCGATACCCTGGTTGCACCCTTTGGCGAACCCGAGGTTTTTTTCATTTAGGATGACTTTGACGTCAGGCAGATTTGATATGTATTCTCTCGTTCCGTCTGAGGAACCGTTGTCAACTATAATCAGTTCAATCTTATCTTTGTCGGTGTATCGTTCAATGCTGGCCAGACATTTTTTCGTCAGCTCAAGTTCATTATATGTAAGGATAATAATACTCGTTTTCACCGGCATCCCCGCCTTTATCGTGACTTTATACAACGTATGACATATCCCCGTCATTTATGTGACCGGGCGCCCGCTCGTCATCCGTTTTGAGGGGCCGGTGAATAACCGCCCCCCCTAAAACTGAATATTACGGATGAACTGTCCGCCGATTTGATTCTGATCCCGAGCCTCCGTTACGGCTTTTCAGATCCTGCTCAATTTCTTCAAGGCTTTTCCCCTTCGTCTCGGTCACTTTAAACCGGACGAACAGGAATGCCAGTATCCCGATCGCGGCATAAATGAGAAATAAATAGCTGATGCCGACTGCTTCCATTAACATCGGATAGGTTAATGAGACAATCAATGTTCCGGCATGCAGCATCAAAGTGGAGACACCCGTCCCGATACCCCGGACATGCAGCGGGAATAATTCAGGAAGCATGACCCACACGGCAGGCCCCCAGCTGACCGCAAACACAATGATAAACAGGCCTAAACAAATCACCGTTGTCCATGATGCGGCTGCTGAATGTTCAAAGAAAAGATTGACCGCGGCCAATACGAGCAGACTGATGACCATGCCCGCATTACCGGCCAGCAGCAGCGGCTTCCGGCCGATTTTATCAATGACTTTAATAGCCGCAAGCGTCATGATGACATTGACGGCACCGATTCCGACAGTTCCCAATATAGACGCGGAATTGCCGAACCCGACACTGGTAAATGTTTTCGGGGCGTAATAAATAATTGTATTTGTCCCGATGAATTGCTGTAAAAAGGCAAGTCCGAGGCCGGCAATCAGCGCGGGTCTCACCCACGGCTCAAACAATTCTTTCAAGCCGCCTTCGTTTTCCTTTTCCGCTTCTTTCATCTGATCAATCTCATCATCAATATTCTTCGTTCCCCGCAATGATGAAAGGATTTCTCTTGCTTTCTCTTCTTTGCCGATCGTAAACAGCCAGCGCGGGCTTTCCGGCATAAATAAGATTCCGATCAGCAGAATGACTGACGGCACAACCGCAAGTCCAAGCATCCAGCGCCAAGCGCCTGCATCGGCAAATATATAGTTCACGATATAAGAAACGAGGATTCCGACCGTAATCATCAGCTGATTCAGCGAAGAAAGCGCCCCCCGTTTATGTTTCGGAGCCAGCTCCGATAAATAGAGCGGAACGATCGTTGTAGATGTTCCGACAGCCAGTCCGAGAATGATCCGGAAAAGAACCATCACCTCTGTATTCGGGGCAAAAGCGACTCCTAAACCGCCTATACAGAACAGCAGCGCCGCTCCCATGATGGCCTTCCGCCTGCCGAACCGGTCGGTCAGTTTGCCGGCAAACCCCGATCCGAGAATCGCCCCCGCCAATAACGAACTGACGACGAGGCCTTCTGTAAAGGCGTTCAGTCCCAGTTCTTTTTTCATAAATAAAATAGCTCCGGAAATGACTCCGGTATCATATCCGTATAACGCGCCGCCGAGTGCGCCGAAAAAATAGAGCCATTTATTCGAGTGTATGCTTTTCATGTTATGTAGACTCCCTTCATCCAACGCTGTATCCGCGCGGAATTGTTCTACTGCTTCTTTTACCTGTTTCCGTCCGTTTCAAACCTTCCGCACCGTTAATATCCATTATTTTACTAATTATTTTTTACAAAGCGACGAAACATTTCCCGCTTCCTGCCGTCCAATATAATGTGAACCTGATGCAAAAATAACAGTAGATGTTGTCGAAATAGAGAGAAAGATTTGGAATTTTCTCATTTGCAGAGTTGCTCCAAGTCAACAATTATGGTACGCTTCACAAAGAATAGAAACGAGAGGTAATGATATGGAAGAACGATCTCAACGCAGAAAAAAGAAAAGACGCCTCAGAAAATGGGTGAAATTTGTACTGGTATTCGCCGCTTTCTTATTGGTGATCGCCGGTTCCGTTGGCACCTACGCATTTGTGAAATTGAATAATGCGACCAAAGAAGCGCACGTCAGCCTTGACCGCGGCGACCAGTCCGTAAAACGGATCAAAGAATTTGACCCGAAGAAGGATTCTTTCACCGTATTGCTTTTAGGAATAGACGCCCGTGACAATAAGGGCGAATCAGTAGATGACGCAAGAAGTGACGCCAACGTGCTCGTCACCTTCAACCGGAAAAAGAAAACAGCGACGATGCTCAGCATTCCGCGGGATTCCTATGTCAACATCCCGGGACACGGCTATGACAAATTCGCGCACGCACATGCTTACGGCGGTTATAATTTAACTTATAAAACAGTAGAAAACATGCTTGATATTCCGGTAGATTATGTGGTTGAGAGCAACTTCGACGCGTTCCGCGATGTCGTCAATGAATTGAACGGCGTTACGGTAAATGTGAAAAGCCAGAAAATTGCCGATCGTATTAAAGTCGATACAAAAGGAAAAGTCGTGCTGAAGCCGGGCGTCCAGACGCTTGACGGTGAGCAGGCGCTGGCTTATGTAAGAACACGCAAAGCGGACACCGATCTGATGCGCGGACAAAGACAGATGGAAGTGCTGAGCGCCATTATTAAAAAATCTAAATCGTTAAGCTCGATCCCATCTTATGACGATATCGTCGACAGCTTAGGGAAAAACTTAAAAATGAACTTATCTCTTAATGACGCCATCGGTCTGTTCCCGTTTATCACATCGCTGAAATCGGTGGATTCTTTGCAGCTGACAGGTTCAGACAGCTATATTTACACTCCTCAGTACGGCAAAAATATTTATTACTTCAAGCTGAATGAGGAAAACCTTCAAGAAGTGAAAACGAAATTAAAAAATGATTTAAACGCGTAAGATGTCACGGCGGGATTAGCAAATCCCGCCGTTTTTCTGTTGAAAAAAAGGACATGAAGGTATAGCCTTTTAACTGACGGCTTTCTGCTGATTTCGCACAAAGCTGAACATACTACATGAAGCAGCTTTATTTTTAAGGAGGGCATCCATACATATGAAATTGATAGCCATTGACTTAGACGGCACATTACTGAACTCGGACAGTGTGATTTCTCCGGAAAACAGAGCGGCTTTACAAAGAGCGGATGAAGCGGGCATTCTCGTGGCCATCTGCACGGGCAGAGCCACGTTTGATGTAAAAGCGCTCTTAAAGGATTTGGATATTCCGATCATTGCGGCAAACGGCGGGACAGTCCATGACAAAGGATACCGCCTCGTCAGCCGGCTCTTAATGGATCAGCAGGCCGGGAAGGATATCGCCGCTTATTTAACGGACAAAGACATTTATTTTGAGGTCTATACAGATGATCATCTGCTGTCCCCATTTGACGGCGAGTCCAAACTGCAGGCAGAACTGGACATTCTGAAAAGCGCCAATCCCAAGGAAGATATCCAGACACTATGGGAGGGCGCAAAGACTCAGTTCAAACAATTCGGCATTAAACCCGTACAGGATATACAGGCGATTTTTAACGGAGACGAACATGTTTACAAGCTTCTTTGTTTCTCTTTTGATATGGAAAAACTGAGAAACGCCAAAGAAGAAATTACACATCATCCGAAATTATCCCAGACATCTTCCGGGAAACACATTATCGAAATCCTCCCTGCCGGCTCCGGAAAGGGACGTGCTCTGACGGAGCTTGCCTCACTGTACGGAATTGAAAAACAGGATATTTACGCCATCGGCGACAGCCCGAATGATTTCTCCATGTTTGAAGCGGCGGGAAACCGCATCGCCATGGGCAATGCGATTGATGAACTGAAGGAAAAAAGCACGTATATTACAAAAAGCAACGATGAAAACGGCGTCGCATATTTCATCAACCGGCTTCTCGACAACGATCAATAAAAGGCAAAAGCCAGGTCTTTCACGGCCTGGTTTTTCATGTTTCAAAAAAGAAATTCCCAAAAATGAAAATAAATTGTAAGATAAAGAAAAAAGGAGTTTCATGATGTCGAATGCAATCGCTATTATAGGATGTTTAGCTTTTCTCTGCGCAGTCGGATACGGAATATTCCATCTCATATGCAAAGCGGCAAAAAAAGAAAAACATTTTTCAAAAAAGCTGTTTTGGCCCCTTCTCATCGGCGGATTTATCCTGCTTCTGACCGGCGCCTCCCTCGCAGAGCCGGATGCCTCGGCCGTGAAGGCAGAGGAGAAATACAGCACCCTCGATACCGCTTATCAAAAATTGACGAAGGAACACCAGGCGCTTGAGAAAAAATATGAAAACATCAGTGCCGCGGCCGAAAAGGAGAAATCCGAAGCCGAAGCCGGCAATGAAGAAAAACTCAGCAAACTCAGCCAAGAGATAAGCGAGCTGAAAAAAACAAACAAATCACTCAAACAAGACAATGAGACATTAAAAAATTCACAAAAGAAGCTCGAAAAGACCGCTGAAACGCTTCAGTCAGAAAATAAAACTTTAAAGCGGCAGAAAGCAGAATCAAAAACATCCGAAAACGCGGAAACGGCGCAAAACAATGCCCCTTCCTCCGGCGGACATGCCGAAACGAAAGCAGCCGGCACCTCACAGGGATGCGACATTAAAGGCAGCCGGAACGGCATTTATCACACGCCGGGAAGTACATACTACGACCGGACGACAGATCCCGCGGAAATGTTCTGTTCCGTAGAGGATGCGGTAGCGGCCGGATACAGAGCGCCGAAACGGTAAAAGAAAAAGACGTCAGAGACACTCTCTGACGTCTTTTGTTTACGGAAGCCGGATGCTGCCCGCATATTTGTCCTTCCAATAAGCGCTTGTGTTCATATTTGTTATGGTAACGCCTGCGGACACGGTGACATGAATCACTTGTCCGTTCCCGATATAAATGGCCGGATTCAGGCTTTCCGCTTTAAAGAAGACCAGATCGCCGGGCTTCAGATCTTGTTTATCGACCGGAACGCCCGCCTGCATCTGCTTGTCCGCATAACGCGGCAGGCTGATTCCTTTCGCTTTTTGATAGATGTATTGAACAAATCCCGCCGTATCAAAGCCGGTTTCCGGTGAAACGCCGCCTTTCAGATAAGAAATTCCGATATGATCGGCCGCTGTGGACACAACGGGATTTTCTTTAGAAATGGCTAAATTGCTGAATCGGCGCACCCCCGTAAAATTTTTTTTCCAGTAATCTTCCGACAAGTAAGAAATGGTGACTTTTGCGGAGCGGCTTGCTTGGATGAACCTTCCCTCTCCTGCATAAATGCCCGCATGGGAAATTCCTTTTTTATACGTGTCGCTGAAATAAATCACGTCCCCGGGCCTTATGTCGCTCAGTTTGATTTTCTCACCGACCAGCCACTGCTGTTCCGCAGATCTCGGCAGGTAAATGTGAAGCTTGTTTTCAAAAACATATTGGACCAGCCCCGAACAGTCGAATCCCTCCTCGGGCGTGCTTCCGCCGAATACATACGGAATGTCGAGGTAACGGGCTGCCTCCTGAACGATCGGATCATCAGCCAATTCCGGATCTTTTGTAATCCGCTTTGCGCCAAGATATAAATTCATCCAATAACTGCTTTTTTGAAAGCGTGTGACGGTTACGCCTTCTGACGGAGAACTGTGTATCATCTCTCCGTTCCCGATATAAAGACCGTCATGGACGGGCGCGTTTTGTGTGGAATCCGACTTTTTGAAAAACACAAGATCTCCCGGTAAAAGGTCATTTTCTTTGACGGCGGCTCCGACTTTCCATTGATCACTGACCGTTCTCGGCAGATGGATGTTCTGTCTGCTGAAAAGATAATGCATCAATCCGGACGGATCAAAACCGTCCTCAGGCTCTTCGCCTCCGTAAACATATTTATTTCCGACAAGTTTTTGCGCGTCTGAAACCATCAGGACAGAAACTTGAGAATCCGCTTCAGCAATTTCCGTTCTCGTTACTGCGGGTGCCACAAGACAAATCATAAGGCCGGCAAGGATGTACTTCCTCCAGCTTGTGAGCATGTTTTCTATTCACTCTCCTCATTTTTAGTAGTTTTTACATCGGTAACTTTTAACAAATGTTTAGGAGAGCACACAAAAAAAGAATGCCCGTTATGGGCATTCTTTACTGGATTCGGAACAAACAATATGCCGGCAAGCGGAATCATGCGCTTATTTTGCGCCCGCTGTGTCCTCTTGCTGAATTTTTTGCATTTCCGTGTCAATTTTTTGTTTTTCCTGATCTGTGAGCTGATCATTGTATTTAAACGCTGACATAAACATAAATACCATAATGATCGCGGCAAACGGCCATCCCGCTTTAATGATTTTCATTTGTTTTTCACTCCGCTTTCTTTTTTAAGATATCGCTGTGATCCACATCAAACGTTAATTTTCCATCCTTGACGCTCCAATCGAAATTCGATTCTTTCGTCAGTTCACGTACGATCGTTTTATGATTGATGCTGCCTTTTTTAACCGGTGCAGGCGTTGCTTCATGAATATTCATCGGCGTGACTTCAAAGCGTCCCGTGCCGTTTTTCTGCAGATGATATTGAACAAGCGCCGTGTCTCTCGTTCTTGTCCACCCCTGGTCGAATACGAAGTTGCCCAGGCTGTAGAAAATAACGGTGCCGTGGTACATTTCGATCGGTTCTAGCACGTGCGGATGGTGTCCGACGATAATATCCGCTCCGGCATCTGACATTGCTCTTGCCAATTGGCGCTGTCTGTCATTCGGATCATTATCGTATTCCTGTCCCCAGTGTGTTTGAACAATGACAAGATCGGCTTTCTTTTTGGCTTTAGAAATCATCGGAATAAACAGCTCTGGATCGGCCGGAAGCACACCCGGCGCATTTCGTTTAGCTGCAAAGCCTTTTCCGGAAACATCAGTGAAACCCAGTGTTGCGATTTTGATTCCGTTTACATCTTGATAAGAAATGTTCTGCTCGGCTTCCTTCAGCGTGAGGCCCGCGCCGACAAGTTCAAGATTTTGCTTTGAAAACTCTTCAACCGTATCCCGCATTCCTTGAGGGCCGTAATCCATCGCATGGTTGTTGGCTGCCGTGAGAACGGTGAAATTCATGTCCTTCAATACTTTTACGGCATCTTTGTTTGACTGAAGGTGGATATTTTTTTCTGCTTCTTTGTAGTTCTTTTTATATGTAACCGGGTTTTCAAAGTTCCCCGACACATAGTCGGATGCTTCGAAGAATGGCTTTGCGTAACGGAAGACACTCTCCGTGCCTTTATGCTTTGTCACTTTCTCGACATTCCGGCCCATCATAATATCTCCGACGAATGAGGCTGATACAAGGTCATCGGCATTTCTTTTCACACTCGGCGTTTCCGCCTTCCCTGTCAGAATGCAGACGAACATCAGGCAAAAGACGATCGGCAGCGCGATAAAAACGTGAAGATTGGTCTTCTTTTTCTGCTGTTTGGTCAGCTTCAGCAGTTTTTCTTGAAAGCTTAATTGTTTTTTCATCGTTTGACACACCTTACATTAGATTAAGTAGTAAGCAAACATAATGGCAAAAGTTGCGCCGCTTAAGAACAGCGTGCTGGCAAATGTAATCGTTAATCCCTGTTTCTGAATGGTATTGGCGATCAGACCCGGTACGATGATACCGATTCCTCGGAATTCTGATATCTCAAACGGTACGATCGGGTAAAGGAAATCAAGGGCGATTTTTAAGCAGATTCCCGTTATAAGCATAGCTGCGAATTTTCTGCGTCCGTACAAAATCATAAATCTGGATAAACCGTATTTGACGATCACGTATGTAAGAAGACTTACTAACAATACGAGTAAAATAAAGACCGGCTGGTTAAAAACGAGCCCTAAATAACCCGGCACGACTAAACCGGCAGGTACGATACCTGTTTTTTCCGCGAAAATTAAACTGATTAACACGCCTAAAATAAGTGAGATGTATAAATCTGATCCGAACATTTATCCTTTTCCTCCTAGCTAACGAGCTGTTTCACCTTATACTCTTGAATTTTTTCAATTAATGGTTCCGCTGAACCGTGGATATTGCCGACGCCATATATGACACGGTTTTGCATTCTTGTTTTCAGCACGTCCATGATTTCGTCTGTTGATTTATATTCCAGATCGTGCAGTGTATCGGCAGGAATCTTGCCTTCTTCATAAGCTCTGACGATCGGTTCTGTCGTCTCGCCGATGAGTATGAGTTCCTTCGTTTTAATGTACGGAAGCACGTCGTTTGCGAACTGAATCGTTCTGTCCACACGGTCGGCGCGGCAGTTCATGATAACGATCGGTTCATCTGTCGGGTAGCCGATTTCCTTTACACGTTTCCATATATTTAAAGTAGAAGATGCATCATTTGCGGCAAAGCCGTTTACGAAATGACCGGGCTCCTTCGTGCTGAGCAGCGGCAGGATTCTCATGGCGCCAGGATCAGGCGGCGCATTCAGCATTCCTTTAAACGCCGTTTCTTCATCTATCCCAAGAGCCTGGGCAACGCCGAGCGCAAGGGAAGCGTTATCAGGAAAGACCATATATTCAAATTTACGAAGGTATTCATCTGTAATTTTAGAGTTATCCGCAATAATGACCTCGGTATTTCGCTCTGCGGCTTTTTCTTTAAAGAAGTCTGTGTATTCACTGTCTGTAATAACAAGGTGACCGTTATACGGTATCGTCGCGGTAAATGCTTCAGCGATTTCATCAAGCGTCGGCCCCATGACGTCCATATGGTCTTCAAGCACATTCACGATGACGCCGATGTTGGCTTGAAGGAGTTCTTCCTGAAAGATAATCTGATAATCCGGGTTTACCGCCATACATTCACTGACAATGGCATTGGCGCCCCGTTCTACGGTTTCCTTCATTACTTCTTTTTGCTCGCCGATATTCGGGCCCTGCGGTTTCCGTTTGATCGGTTTCTCCTCAGGTGTATCCCAATAAATCATCCTTGCATCTGTTCCCGTCGTTTTTCCGACTGTTTTGTAGCCCGCCTCCATCAGTATTCCGGTCGTCAGCCTCGTTACGGTTGACTTTCCGCGGATACCATTAATATTGACGCGTACTGGCAGAGCATCGATATTCTTCTGATGCCGCCTTTTTTCAATGATTCCGATGATTAGTACGGCAGCACAGGCTATAATGAGTAACCACATTGATTTTTGACATCTCCTTCTGTATTGATAAATTCATTCATCAGTATATAGCTTCACTATGAATTCTCAATCGGCATTATGTAACATAATGTTCCCGCTTTCACTGAGCCAAACTTCTCTATTAGTGACGCTATTCTTCCTATTATCGAATTGCTTTTTTTGGGAATAGGCAGGACTTCAACCTTACTTCAATTTTTCAAAAGAAAAATGAATGCGTTTACATTTGCACACAGAAATTCATTTGGACCAATGGAACTATTCGCGTTCCGGAAGAAAAAGATGTAATGATAATCCATCTTTTCCAGCCCGTTTGTATCAGCGTTTTTCGCACTGCGCATACGTTTCGGGACTCTCTGTCCGCTGTGTGCAGACTGCCTGTTTTGTTAAGGATAAGGTCTTAAAGTCATTCATTTTTCCCCCGTATCCTGCTTTCAGTCCCATTCCAAAATAACTAGCGGAATGACTGGTACATGACAGAATAAGACGGGTCCGGAGTGTTTACAAGAAATACACATTTTATATGCGGAAAGCCTTTCTCCTTTTAAACCATTTACAGGACATTTATCCCTCTTTTGAAATAATTTTAATAAATCTTTATATTCGTTCAAGAAATATTCATCCATAAATGTGAAGTTCTTGGTAAAACATCGAGGAGCTCCTCTATTTTATAAAATGCATAAAAAAGGAATACCCGCTGAAAACTACAGATAACCGGGAAAGGAGGCGGTCTGATGTCTGCGGATAAACAAAACAAACGGATTCCCGGCGATTTTGAATCGGCTGTACGGGAAATGCAGGAGCTGATGTGTGTTTGCGGTGATTTTAAAATACGAAGGATCAAACTGCAGGACCGTCATACCGCTTTCTTTTATATTGAACAAATGATAGAAGAACAGAAGCTGAATGAGTTTCTGTTAAGCGACACCCTGCAGAACGGCCCGCTCGAGGAAACGATGAATGCCGTCAGCAGTGCGGAAACGGATGAAACCAGAAAACTCATTGACGGGATTTTGGCAGGCCAGGTTGTTTTTCTCAGCGATGCATCGAGGAAAGCGAAGCTGTTTTCTGTCGGGCAGAATCCGCTGCGTTCCATTATGGAACCCGAATCTGAAAGTATCGTCCGCGGCGCCCATGACGGGTTTGTGGAAAGTTTGGAAACGAACATTCATCAGCTGCGGTTTCACATACAGGACCGCCATCTCTCCGTTCATTATATGGATATCGGGGAAAGAGCCAAATCAAAAGTTGCGGTTATCTTTGTTGAGAATATCGCCAATCCGGAGATTGTGGAGGAAGTGAAGCGGCGCCTGTCATACCTGCGTATAGACAGCGTGCTTGCGCCCGGGATTATCGAGGAATCAATAGAAGATAATTCGTTTTCCATTTTTCCGCAGATCATTCATACGGAACGGCCGGATAAAGCAAAAGCATGCGTGATGGAAGGCTGTGTACTGATCATGATGGACGGGAGCCCGTCGGCTTTGATTGCGCCGATCACATTCTTTTCTTTTTTTCAATCTCCGGATGACTACAGCACGAGATGGATTTCCGCCAGTTTTTTAAGAGTGCTGAGATTTTTCGCCTTTATGATCGCGATTACGCTGCCCGCTTTTTATATCGCGCTGATTGCGTTTCATTTCGAAGTCATTCCCAACGATCTGATTATCACCATGAAAAATTCGATTGTTGATATTCCCTTCCCTCCGCTGATAGAAGCCATGATTATGGAGATTACAATTGAACTGATCCGCGAAGCCGGTATCAGGCTGCCGAAACCGATCAGTCAGACGATCGGCATTGTCGGCGGTCTCGTGATCGGTGACGCAGTCGTTCAGGCGGGACTCATTTCTAATATGATGATTATCGTCGTAGCCGTTACGGCCGTATCTTCTTTTGTGCTTCCTTCATATGAAATGAGCACGTCCATCCGAACGCTCAGGTTTCCGCTTATGTTTCTGGCATCCTCGTTCGGTTTTATCGGCATCGCACTCGGCTTCGGGCTTATTCTGATGAACCTGTGCAAGCTTGAATCACTCGGCGTTCCTTATTTATCATCTCTGACGCCGTTTCATTTCAGCGACTTGAAGGATGCATTTATCCGGCTGCCGGCTTGGTTTATTAAAAGAAGGCCGTTTTATTTGAGACCGCAAGACTCAAAGCAGATGAAACATGTTCGGGGGTGGAGAAAAGATGAAGCCTAAAAAAATAAGCCGGCTTCAAGGCGTGTTTTTCATTAATCAGACGCAGATCAGCATCGGCATTTTGGCGCTGCCCCATTTACTGATGATGAAATCGGGAAGCAGCGGATGGATTTCCATTCTGCTTACCGGATTGCTCGTCCAGCTTACATTCAGCCTGTATATGATATTATTTCACCGGTTTCCGAAGCTGAACCTGTACGAAATGCTGGAGGAGGTGTTCGGAACACTTGCCGGCAAAGGGGTGCAGGTGCTGTATATTTTGTATTTCGCGTTTCTCTGCACGCTCATTCTTTCTGTATTTACACGGATATTGGATATCTGGGTGCTCCCGCAGACTCCGAATTGGGTGGTCAGCTTAATGCTGATCCTCGGTTCCGTCTATATCGCCCAAGCCCCGCTGAATGCGATCGCCAGGTTCAGCTTTATCTTAACGCCGTTTTTGCTGCTGATCTCTCTGCCGATTTTATACACGCTGGGAAAAGCCGATATCACATACATTATGCCGATTTTTCACGGAACCGCAAAAGACATGCTTACCGGGGTGCAACAAACACTTGTCAGCATTACCGGCTTTCAGGCGGCGCTCGTGATCGGGCCCCTTATCAACTGCACCGTCAGCCAGCGTTACAAAATACTGACGATTTCAAACATCTTGATTATCCTTTATTACCTGTATATCACCCTTACTTGCTTTGTCACAATCAGCCCCGAAGAAATAAAAATGATCCCGGAGCCTGTGCTGTACCTGTTAAAAACCGTTTCATTCAGAATTATCGAACGGACGGATCTGCTCTTTTTGACGTTTTGGTTCGTGACCGTCTTTTCAACGCTGGCCAACGTGTTTTACTTGGCAAGCACCGGCATCGCCAAGCTGTTCAATCAAAAAGACCACAGCCGGTTTGCTTATCCGCTGGCCCTGCTCGTCTTCCTTCTGTCTATTTGGGCCACAAGCACAGATAAAACGATACAGCAGCTGGATCAGTTTTTCCGCATTTCCGATATTGTGTTTGTGTATTTGTTTCCGTTGTTTATGGTATTGATTGTCCTTGTACGCAAAAAGGGTGTCCGCCATGCGCATTAAAAAAGCGGTTCTTATCAGTCTCATGTGCGCAAGCCTGACACTTGCGGGCTGCTGGGATCAAAATTTGCTGAAAGATATTTCTCTCGTGCTGACCGCAAGCCTTGATGTTGATCATGACGGTAAAAATAAAATCGGCATCACCTATCGGAAGGTTCAGTCCTCCCAGGCGGAACAGGAAACGGGCGGCTCATTCATTACGACGGTGCTCAGCGCTTCCGGGCACACCATCCGTGAAGCGCGGTTTCAATTGGATAAGCTTGTCGATCAGCGCATTGACACGTCCAAGCAAAGAGTCTTATTAATCGGTGAGAAAATGGCCGAAAAACCGCTTTTTCCTTATCTCGATGTCTTTTACAGAGATCCGAAAAGCCCGCTTCTCGCTCATCCGGCAGTTGTAAAAGACGGCGAGGCGATTGAAGTGCTGAAGCTGATCGTCCGGCAGAAATTGATCGTCAGCAAGTATTTAACGAATTTATTAACAAGCGCTAATGCGGAATCAAATATCAGCATGGAAAATTTGCAATCCATCCGTTCAAGCATGCTGACGGCTGATAAGGATTTCGCCCTTCCTTATTTATCGATTAACGGACAGACGATAAAGATAGAGGGTTCTGCCCTGTTCAGCGGCCAGCGGAAAGTGACTGAGGTGCTCGGTCAGGATTCGACCCTCCTGACCCTTTTAAGCGGGCAATTTAATAAATCGGCTAATATTAATCTGAAGCTGTGGGACAAATACAAAATGGATATTGAAAATTATCTTTCTCTCGGCATCACGGATGCCACGCGAAAGATTGTATTTATAGATACAGATCCGCAGCATATAAAAGTGAAAATCCGTTTAAAACTGAATGCACGCGTCTTGGAATATCCAAAGGACAAGCTGAATTCTTATACGGCAATCGACCAAATGAACAAACAAGCATCAGCAAATTTGAACAGCCAGGCCAGATCGGTGATCAGTCATATTCAGGAGCACAACTCGGATATCCTCGGCATCGGCCGTAAATATCAAACCCATTATTATGAGCGGGGCAAGCGGCTCAATTGGCGTGAGGTCTATCCTTCCATCGAGATAATCCCTGATATCAAAGTGAATATCTCACAAATCGGCATCGTGAACTAAAAGAGACCCCGGTCTCTTTTTTTGTTGCCAACCGAAAATATTCGTGTTACTCTTTTTATGTAAACGGTTACATAAATGAAGGGGGAGTGTTTGTTGGCAACGATTAAAGATGTCGCAGGCGCTGCCGGCGTCTCTGTTGCCACGGTTTCGCGTGTCCTCAATGACAACGGCTACGTGCATGAAGATACACGAACGAAGGTCATGCTTGCCATGGAGAAGCTGAATTATTATCCTAATGAAGTTGCCCGCTCTCTTTATAAAAGAGAATCCAGACTGGTCGGGCTTTTGCTTCCGGATATTACGAATCCCTTTTTCCCTCAGCTTGCCCGCGGCGCTGAAGACGAGTTGCAGCGGGAAGGATACCGGCTGATCATCGGCAACAGTGATGAAGAATTGGAAAAAGAACTCGACTACCTGCAAACATTTAAACAAAATCAAGTTGCCGGTATTTTGGCGGCCACCCATTACCCCGACCTTCCCGAATACAGCGGCAGCCTTTACCCGGTCGTATTTCTGGACCGGACAAAAGAAGGCGCCCCATCCGTATTCAGTGACGGGCGGGCAGGCGGAAAACGGGCGGCTGAGGAAATGCTTCGCGGCAAAAGCACAAGCATCACACTTGTCAAAGGCCCAGCCCACCTTCCGACCGCTCAGGAACGTTTTAACGGCGCACTTAGCGTGCTGCAAAAAGCGGGCGCGCAGTTCAATGTCATCTCCGCCGCTTCATTTTCCATCAAGGATGCCGCCATTTTAGCAGAAGAATTGTTTGCAGCATACCCGGAAACCGACGGAGTCATTGCCAGCAACGACATTGCGGCGGCTGCCGTCCTCCATGAGGCGCTGCGGCTCGGCAAAAAAGTTCCGGAGGAGATTCAGATCATCGGATACGACGATATTCCGCAGAGCAGGCTTTTGTTCCCGCCGCTTTCAACCATCCGCCAGCCTGCATATGAGATGGGAAAAAAAGCGGCAAACCTGCTGCTGCAATTGATAAAGAAAGAGCCGCCGAAAGAGACGGCCATTCAAATGCCCGTGACTTACATAAGAAGACAAACGATGAGAAAGGATGATCACCATGAGTGAAATTTGTGTTATCGGAAGCTGTTCTATGGATTTAGTCGTTACATCTGAACGGCGTCCGAAAGCCGGAGAAACCGTACTGGGCACAGACTTTCAAACCGTGCCCGGAGGAAAAGGCGCAAATCAGGCCGTAGCCGCTTCCCGCCTGGGCGCAAACGTATATATGGTAGGAAAAGCAGGCAATGACAGCTACGGAAAAGCGATTATTGAAAACCTGAAGGCAAACGGTGTCAATACGGACTATATGGAAACGGTTACACATAAAAAAAGCGGAACGGCTCATATTGTGCTCGCAGAAGGAGACAACAGCATCGTCGTCGTAAAAGGCGCAAACGATGACATCTCCCCCGATTATGCCAAAAGTGCGCTAGCAAAACTTCCCGGCATTGATATCGTGCTGATCCAGCAGGAGATTCCTGAAGAAACCGTTGAAGAAGTGTGCAGCTACTGCCGCGCGCAGCAAATTCCGGTTATCCTGAATCCCGCGCCGGCCCGGCCGCTGAAACAATCGACGATTGAGGATGCCGCATATCTTACGCCGAACGAACATGAAGCATCCATTTTATTTCCTGACCGGACGAAAGAAGAAGCGCTCGCCGGCTATCCCGGCAAACTGTTCATTACCGAAGGAAAACAAGGCGTACGCTACTCAGACGGCACCGCGGAACGGCTTGTTCCCGCCTTCCCTGCAGAAGCGGTCGACACGACGGGAGCCGGCGATACCTTTAATGCGGCACTTGCCGTCGCACTCGCGGAAGGACGGGACATTGAGCAAGCACTGCTGTTTGCCAACCGCGCCGCCTCCCTGTCCGTGCAGCACTTCGGCGCCCAAGGCGGGATGCCGGCCAGAAAAGAAGTTGAGGAGCTGCTGTCATGAAAAAACACGGAATGTTAAACAGCCACATTGCCAAAGTATTAGCCGATCTCGGGCATACAGACCTCATCGCAATCGCCGATGCGGGTCTCCCCGTCCCTGACGGTGTCCCTAAAATTGATTTGTCCTTAACGGCGGGCGTTCCCGCCTTTCGGGACGTGACCAGCCTGGTAGCCGGGGAGATGGCAGTCGAAAAGGTGATAGCCGCTTCCGAGATCAAAGACGCAAATCCTGAGAATGCAAGTTTCATAGAAAGCCATTTCTCAGCGCAGACGATCGAGTACATGTCCCATGAGGAATTCAAACGGCTCACACAGAAAGCAAAAGCCGTCATCCGAACGGGTGAAATGACACCATACGCCAACTGCATCCTGCAGGCGGGTGTGATTTTCTAGAAAGAAGGGATCCAGCATGCACATCGGCATGACAGACATTCATAAAGCATTCGGCAAAAACCAAGTGCTCTCCGGCGTCTCATTTGAGCTTCTGCCGGGAGAAATCCACGCTTTGATGGGAGAAAACGGAGCGGGCAAATCGACGTTAATGAATCTGCTCACCGGGCTCCACCGGCTCGACAAGGGAGACATTACGATAAACGGAACAAATATGAGCTTCTCCAATCCAAAGGAAGCCGAAAAGCACGGAATCGCCTTTATCCATCAGGAACTGAATATATGGCCGGACATGACGGTGCTTGAAAACCTTTTTATCGGCAAAGAGCTGACGACGGCGTTCGGCGTTTTGGAAACGAAGAAAATGAAAGCGCTAGCAAAATTACAGCTTGAAAAACTGGGAGTCTCTCTTCCTCTTGACCGGGAAGCCGGACAATGTTCCGTCGGCCAGCAGCAGATGATTGAGATTGCCAAAGCGCTGATGACAAACGCCGAAGTCATTATTATGGACGAACCGACCGCGGCGCTGACCGAACGGGAAATCAGCAAACTGTTTGACGTGATGACGGCGTTAAAGCGGAACGGCGTATCCATCGTCTATATTTCGCACCGAATGGAAGAGATATTTTCGATTTGCGACCGGATCACCATTATGCGGGACGGCCTCACTGTCGATACGGCGCATATTAAAGACACTAATTTTGATGAAGTGGTCAAAAAAATGGTCGGGCGGGAGCTGACCGATCGGTATCCGACTCGCACGCCGTCACTCGGCGATAAGGTGCTCGAAGTGAAAAACGCCTCAAAAAAAGGAAGCTTTTCACAAATCAGTTTCCATGTGAGCGCCGGAGAAATCCTCGGCGTTTCCGGCTTAATGGGTGCCGGACGGACAGAAATCATGAGGGCGCTGTTCGGAATTGACCGGCTCGATTCCGGAGAAATCTGGATTTCCGGCCGAAAAACCAGCATTCCGCGTCCGTACGATGCCATCCGCAAGGGACTCGGCCTGATTACGGAAAACCGCAAAGATGAAGGGCTGCTGCTGGATACGTCCATTCGTGAAAATATCTCATTGCCGAACCTGACCAGCTTCTCTCCGAAAGGCATCATTGACCGAAAACGCGAGGCGGAGTTCGTTGAGCTGCTCATCAAGCGTCTGACCATTAAGACCGCATCTCCGGAAACCGCCGCCCGGCATTTATCAGGAGGAAATCAGCAAAAGGTCGTCATCGCCAAATGGATCGGAATCGGCCCGAAAGTTCTCATCCTTGATGAACCGACAAGAGGCGTCGACGTAGGCGCGAAAAGGGAAATCTATTCATTAATGAATGAACTGACCGATCGCGGAGTCGCCATCATCATGGTGTCTTCCGAGCTGCCGGAAATTCTCGGCATGAGTGACAGAATCATCGTCGTCCACGAAGGGCGCATCAGCGGAGAAATCAATGCGTCCGGCGCAACACAAGAACACATCATGACACTTGCCACGGGAGGGCAGCAGTATGAAAACTGAACCAATAACATCAACTGAACAAAAGCGATTTTCCATTCATACCTTTACGCAAAAACTCGGTCCGTTTCTCGGCTTACTGATTCTTGTGCTGATCGTTTCCGTTTTAAACCCGAGTTTTCTTGAACCCCTCAATATTCTCAACCTTCTTCGGCAGGTTGCGATTAACGCTCTGATTGCATTCGGAATGACGTTTGTCATTTTAACGGGAGGCATTGATCTCTCTGTCGGAGCCATCCTCGCCTTATCGAGCGCATTGGTCGCAGGTATGATGGTCTCAGGCATCGACCCGATCTTAGCCGTCATCATCGGCTGCGTGATCGGCGCCGTACTCGGCATGATAAACGGATTATTAATCACAAAAGGAAAAATGGCGCCGTTCATCGCCACTTTGGCGACAATGACCGTCTTTCGCGGACTGACCCTCGTCTATACGGACGGAAATCCGATTACGGGGCTCGGTTCAAATTACGCATTTCAATTATTCGGGCGCGGTTATTTTCTCGGCATTCCCGTACCTGCCATTACGATGCTGATTGCATTTGCGGCCCTGTGGGTTCTTCTGCACAAAACACCGTTCGGCCGCCGGACATACGCCATCGGCGGCAATGAGAAAGCGGCGCTGATATCGGGAATCAAAGTGCCCCGCATCAAGATCATGATCTATTCTCTGACAGGTTTATTATCGGCGCTGGCGGGAGCGATTCTGACATCACGCTTAAATTCCGCACAGCCGACGGCCGGGGAATCATACGAGCTGGACGCCATCGCAGCGGTCGTTCTCGGCGGAACGAGCCTGTCCGGCGGTCGAGGGCGCATCATCGGTACGCTGATCGGGGTTTTGATTATCGGTACGCTGAACAACGGCTTGAACCTTCTCGGCGTGTCATCTTTTTATCAGCTCGTCGTCAAAGGAATCGTCATTTTAATCGCGGTGCTGCTGGACCGCAAAAAATCGGCATAGTAGGAGGACCATTATGAAGAAAGCCATCATCACGATCGCGGCATTATCACTGTTTTTGCTGTCCGCCTGTTCACTTGAACCGCCACAATGGGCAAAACCGTCAAACACAAAACATAAAAAAGAATTCACTATCGGGCTCTCCGTCTCCACATTGAACAATCCGTTCTTCGTTTCATTAAAAGAAGGCGTTGTAAAGGAAGCCAAAAAACGGGGCATGAAGGTCATTATTGTCGATGCTCAAAATGATTCATCTAAACAGTCAAATGACGTAGAAGATTTGATCCAGCAGGGAGTCGATGCGCTGCTGATCAATCCGACCGATTCATCAGCGATTTCAACAGCCGTCGAATCGGCAAATTCCCTCGGCATTCCCGTCATTGCGCTTGATCGTTCAGCCGAACACGGCAAAGTCGAAACGCTTGTCGCCTCTGACAATGTCAAAGGAGGAGAAATGGCGGCTGACTACCTCGCCGATCAGCTCGGAAAAGGCGCCAAAGTGGCTGAATTGCAAGGGGTGCCGGGCGCATCCGCGACACGGGAACGCGGAACGGGCTTTCATCATATTGCCGACATAAAGCTGGATGTCGTAACAAAGCAAGCGGCGGATTTTGACCGTGCAAAAGGATTGACCGTCATGGAAAACCTTCTGCAGGGACATCCGGATATCAAAGCCGTGTTCGCCCATAATGATGAAATGGCACTCGGGGCGCTCGAAGCGATTAACAGCTCGGGCAAACACATTTTGGTCGTCGGTTTCGACGGAAATAAAGATGCGATTTCTTCCATTAAAAACGGAAAGCTGACAGCCACGGTCGCCCAGCAGCCGGAGCTGATCGGAAAACTGGCGGCCGAAGCGGCGGAGCAGGTGCTCAAAGGAGAAAAAGTCAAAAAAACCATTTCCGCTCCATTGAAACTTCAAACACAAAAATAACCGGCCGATGTTTAGACTTACGGTAAAACGTGAAAGGATGAAGTAAAAGGAGAGATACAGATGAAGAAAACAGCCAAAGCGGCATCCATTCTGACCCTTGCAGCGGGAATATCAGCGGCTTCAGCTGCCGGAATAACGCCTCTTCCGGAGACACACGCGCAAGAAGCGGTCAAAATTGACGATCTGTACAGCTACCCGCTTGACTCTTATCTCGTTTCCGCGGAAGCATTGAACGTCAGAACAAAAGCATCAGCAGCCAGTCCGAGAGCTGATACCCTTCATTTAGGCGACAGCTTAAAGATCGTTTCATTCCAGAACGCTGACTGGGCAAAAGTACATTATAAAAACGGAAAAACAGGATTTGTATCTACTCATTATATTGTTAAAGAAGCAACAACCGTAAAAACGACGGCAAAAACAAAAGTATATACAGACAAACAAGCGGTCAAGGCTTCCCTTGCCAAAAACACGAGCGTTTCTTTCCTCGGATGGAAAAAGACAGCCGGCGGCGGCATTGACTTCGGCTGGGTGCTTGTCGATTACGGGGGCGCCACGGGATATATCAGCACAAAAGATCTGCAAAAACTGACATAATATCAAAACGGATTTCGCAAATTCAGCGCGAAATCCGTTTTTTCTTTCTTGAGCAGTCAGAAACGTCTAAGGTTCGAAATATTTCTCAGGAAATATTGTCGGATGAAGATGAATGCATACGACTCTAAAATGGCTTCTTTACGTAATCCGCCAGGCGTTTGGCATTGTCACGGATAGCCGCAGCATCGGCGCTGCTTACCCCGTACATCGCGAAAGCCGGCAAATAGGTCATACCCGTAAAATTAGCCATTGCCTGAAACGGCCTTAAGAGCTCGCTCAGTGAAAAATGGTTGGACCCGCCTGCCTGATATGCATCCTCTCCGGCACCTACGGAAACAGCCAGCAGCAATTCTTTGCCGTGCAGCGCCTTTCCTTTGGAGCCGTAAGCCCAGCCATACGCCAGCACATGATCCATCCATGTTTTTAAAAGCGGAGGCGCACTGTACCAGTACAGCGGGAATTGAAATACGATCCGGTCATACTGTTCACACAGCTGCCGTTCCTTTTCCGCATCTATTTTCCCGTCCGGATATTCTTTATAAAGCTCACGGACCGTGATTTCATCATGATTTTTTAATTCTTCTGTCCACGCCTTATTGACCGCTGAGTTGTCCATGTCAGGATGAACCGCTAATACCAATACTTTCACAGCTACCACACCTTTCCCTTTTGACTGTATTTTACCTAATCTTTGCCGGTTCAGCCAAATAAAAAGAAAGCCCCCGAGAAAAATGAGGCTTTCTTTTTTAATTTATTCCGGGCTTCCTTCGGTTGTTTCGATATCCTTCGCAAAATTCGGATTATCTAAATTTGCGTTGAAAAAGTCCGCCGTATTCGGAAGCTTGAGGTTCATATTCATTTTTTGAGAAATGGTCACTTTACAATCTTTAATGACATAGTCAAACACGTGTCCGCCGGAATTGCGTCCTTCATCAATGAAGTGCAGGTGATATCCGGAAACAGCGATGCCGTTTGCGTAACCCGGCGTCCAGAAGCCGGCAATTGTCCCCTGAATGTCGTCAAAGTTGAACACAGGCTGTGTTTTTACCGCTTCGATCATCGGAACGTACGGTTTCTCCTGGCGTTCTACCGTTCTTGTCTGCACCTTTTTAAATACGCCGTCTAAACGGATCGCATAAAATAAGTTTTTACTAGGCAGAAGGCTGGCGATTTCCTGCTCGAATTCTTCACGGGTCATTTCGCCGTCGATCGTATGCGTCATATCCGGCGTGAAAAATGTGAATGAGCAGAATGGTGACAGGTCTCCGCCTTTAACAGGCGTAGCCGTTCCGTCGCCGCGCAGACGGTAAAATTCTCCGTCAAATCCGATTAATTCGCCGTCCAGTTTGTTGAACGTGCCGATTCCGAAATCACCGAATTTCGGAATGTCAGCCATATCAAAATCTCCGTCATATACTCCGTCCAGCAGAGATGTCATTGTGGATACTTGATAGATCTGATCCTCAGGTGAGCCTTTTTCTCCGCGGCTCATCATATGGATGTCGCTTGCGTTTTTCATATTCCCTTCACTCCTTTTAAATTGGGCTGTTTTAGAAAACAGGTCATGGTGCGCAGAGTGCTAGAGAGCTTTTGCTTTCATTTTTTCTTTGAATTGCTTCGGAAGCATGTCGCTTGATAAATGGACATTATCACTGTAATCGACAGGAATGTCAATGATGACAGGGCCTTCTGTGTTCAAGCCTTTTTGCAGCACGTCTGCCAGCTGTTCCGGTGACTCAACGCGCAAGCCGGTGGCGCCGAAGCTTTCTGCATATTTTACGATGTCAATGTTTCCGAAATCTACGCATGATGTACGGTTATATTTTTTCATTTGCTGGAATGCGACCATATCATATGTGCTGTCATTCCATACAAGGTGAACGATCGGCGCTTTTAAGCGGACTGCCGTTTCCAATTCCATTGCAGAGAACAGAAATCCTCCGTCTCCTGAAACGGATACGACTTTTTCACCCGGATTCACCAATGTGGCGGCAATCGCCCAAGGAAGCGCTACGCCCAATGTCTGCATGCCGTTGCTGATCAACAGTTTCAGCGGCTCATAAGCGCGGAAGTAGCGGGACATCCAGATCGCGTGAGAACCGATATCGCAAGTGACGGTTACGTCGTCGTCAATTGCATTGCGCAGTTCTTGGACGATTTGCAGAGGATGCACTCTGTCGGATTTATGGTCGCTTGGCGCCTTCTCGCTGTCTGTGAGCATCTGTTTTAATTCGCTCAGCACTTCTTGTTCACGGCTGCCCATATCAAATGTCACAGCGTCGTGTTCAATTTGTTTAACCGTAGCGGCGATATCGCCTAATAACTCTAATTCCGGCTGATAGGCATGATCGATATCGGCCTGGATTTCGTCAAGATGGATAATAGCACGGTCACCGTTTACGTTCCAGAACTTCGGATCGTATTCAATCGGATCATAACCGATCGTTAATACGACATCCGCCTGTTCAAGCAGAAGATCGCCCGGCTGGTTGCGGAACAGTCCGATCCGGCCGAAATATTGGTCTTCCAGCTCTCTGGATAATGTGCCGGCCCCTTGGTACGTTTCTACGAAAGGCAGTTTTGTTTTGGCAAGCAGTTTGCGGATTTGTTTTACCGCTTCCGGTCTACCGCCTTTCATGCCGACTAACAGAACGGGAAGTTTCGCCGTCTGGATTTTCGCGATAGCCGCGCTGACCGCTTCTTCCGGTGCAGGGCCTTGTTTCGGCGCCGGCACGCTGCGTACGTTTTTCACATTTGTGATTTCATTCACAACATCCTGCGGAAAGCTCACAAAAGCCGCGCCTGCCTGACCTGCTGACGCTGCCCTGAAGGCGTTTGTTACCGCTTCTGGTATATTCCCTGTTTCCTGTACTTCTACACTGTATTTTGTAATCGGCTGAAATAGCGCCGCATTGTCCAATGATTGGTGTGTCCGTTTTAACCGGTCTGCGCGAATTACGTTACCCGCCAGCGCCACTACCGGATCACCTTCTGTATTAGCCGTTAACAAGCCGGTCGCCAAGTTGGATGCCCCCGGGCCTGAAGTAACGAGACAAACGCCTGGTTTTCCAGTCAGTCTTCCGACAGCCGCAGCCATAAATGCAGCGTTCTGTTCGTGACGGCATAAAACCAGTTCAGGTCCTTTATCTTTTAACGCATCAAATACTGCATCAATTTTTGCACCCGGAATGCCAAAAACATGTGTGACACCTTGCTCCACTAAGCAATCAACAACAAGCTCCGCCCCCCGATTTTTTCCAGAGGTTTTTAGTTCATTTGTTGCTTTTGCCAACACCCTCACTCCTTATTATGCATATTAAATATAAAATTTTAAGTAATTTGTGATATTATTCACTATACACTCTTTGGAAATTGACCTCCAATATCAATTCGCCGTATGATTAATATGTTTCACGAATAATTAACAAAGAGAAAGGAATGGATAAGGATGGAGCTTCGCCATCTTCAATACTTTATTGCCGTTGCCGAAGAACTTCATTTCGGCAAAGCTGCGCTTCGGTTAAATATGACACAGCCGCCTCTCAGCCAGCAGATCAAACAGCTTGAGAAGGAAGTCGGCGTGACCTTATTAAAGCGCACGAAACGGGTTGTAGAGCTTTCAGCTGCCGGAGAAAGTTTTTTAAAACACAGCAGAAACGCGATCGAAGAAATAGACAAAGCGATTGAAATGGCGCAGAGAACGGCGCGGGGAGAGCTCGGCCGCCTTGTCGTCGGTTTTGTCGGCTCGGCCACATATGAATTTCTGCCGCCGATCATTCGGGAATTCCGCGAAAAATTCCCCTCCGTCAAGCTTGATCTGCGTGAAATTTCTTCTTTCAGACAGCAGGAAGAACTTCTGAAGGGGAACATTGATATCGGCATCCTTCATCCGCCTTTACAGCATTCCGCGTTACATATGGAAAAGGTGCAGAGCAGTCCGTGCATTCTGGCTTTGCCGAAGCAGCACCCGCTTACCGCTAAACAGACAATCGACATTCAGGATTTAAAAAATGAACCGATTATCACACTGTCGAAAGAAACGTGGCCGACTTTATACCTAGAGTTTGTAAACTACTGTGAGCAGGCGGGCTTCAAACCGAAAATCGTTCAGGAAGCGACGGAGTATCAAATGGTGATCGGATTGGTTAGTGCCGGTATCGGTGTAACCTTCGTGCCTTCTTCTGCTAAAAAGCTGTTTAATCTCGAAGTCGCCTACCGCGGCATTAATCAGGTGCAGCTCACGGCCGAATGGGTCATTGCCTACCGCAAGGATAATCAAAATCCGATTCTGAAACATTTTCTGGATATTATGAATAAGCGCCAGGCTTTATTGCAGGCGGATAAGGAAAATGCATAAAAAAGAGGGCCGCCGAAAGCAGCCTCTTTTTTTGTGCTTTTATGGATTTTTACTAAATTGGTAGAAACGCTCAGTACACCTTACGACCTGTACCCGTATACATACAGTACAACTGATCAGGAGGGATAAAAATAACGGGGCGGCAATGACCCATCTAAAAGGAGGCACAACACATTACACATATTACCGTCATTTTGACCCTGATTTCTTTCTTTGTGACCATTATTTTTATATTTTGGAGACCCGGGGGATTAAATGAAGCCGTTCCGGCGTCGCTGGGCGCCATTCTCGTTTTGTTATGCGGAACCGTTTCCTTTCATGATTTGGGGGATATAGGGTCAAAAGTCACCGGAGCATCAATCACCATTATCTCCACAATGATTATGGCAATCGCGCTGGAAAGCTTCGGTTTTTTTAACTGGGCGGCGGCCAAACTGCTTCACCGCGCCAAGGGATCGGGCATCCGGCTTTTTTGGCTGACCAACCTGCTCTGTTTTTCAATGACGCTTTTTCTGAATAATGACGGCAGCGTCTTAATCACCACTCCTATTTTACTATTGGTCTTACAATATCTCGGACTTAAAAGACATCAGAAAACACCGTATTTAATAAGCGGCGTATTAATTGCGACGGCCGCAAGCACCCCGATCGGCGTCAGTAATATCGTCAATTTAATTTCTCTCAAAATGATAGGCATGGACCTTTATTTGTACACCAATATGATGTTTATCCCCGGCACGCTGGGACTGGTGTTTATGGCCTTTCTGCTGTTTGCCGTTTTTTACCGCCGTTTGCCGAAACAGCTCCCCGATATTCCGGTTCACTTTGACTCGCTGGAACACAAACGATATCATCCGCTTCAGCCTCCGCCAGACCTGACCCAAAACAGCCGTACGAACATCATGTTTTGTGTTTTGGTATTTGTATTGTTCGTACGGATCAGTCTGTTTGCAGCTTCTTACAACGGCATATCCGTTTCGCTCGTGGCTGTCATCAGTTCAGTCATCCTGCTTGGCTGGAGATGGTTTTATTTAAAAATCGGACCGGCAGACTTATTAAGGAAAGCGCCTTGGCATATCTTTATTTTTGCCTTCACGATGTACATTATCATCTACGGACTGCATAATATCGGACTGACGGCGCTGCTTGTTCAGTCTATTGAGCCGTATGTCTCACAAAGTATTGCCCACGCTGCATCTATTATGGGCATTGCTACATCCGTCCTCTCTAATTTGTTCAATAACCATCCCGCCCTAATGATCAGCACTTTGACATTAACGGAAATGTCCATCGACCCATTAACCGTAAAAATCATTTATCTGGCTAATATTATCGGCAGTGATATCGGATCATTGCTTCTGCCGATCGGGACATTAGCCACGCTGATCTGGATGCATATCATCAGACAGCACGGCGAAAAAGTTTCTTGGTCAGAATATATCAAAACGACCATTATCGTTGTCCCTCTTACCGTCGTGTTTACCATTACCGTTTTATATGTTTGGATCAGTTGGATTTACCTTTAGCTCCCATAAAAAAACTGCCTGCTGTATAAGAGAGGCAGTTTTATCATTTATGGCAGGTGCATGGTCTTTAAATGATTCAATTTCCAAAAAACAGTATCGCCGTCTGCATTGGTCAATTCAAGAATATTATCTGAGACATCCTGTAACAGCCCCACTTTATTCGGTATATCTCCTAAATCCAGAATAATCAGCTTCCCGGTATATCTTTTTAATTGCTCCTCAAAATTTCGGACAAGGGGCACATTAGCGGGAACAACCGGCAGCTCTGAACTGTTTAATGTGTACGGCGTCTGCTCATCGGAATAGGGTGTCAGCCATTTCAAATGATGCATCGAGATGAAAAGAGTCTTATAAACCGGAGAGAAGAAAACAAAATAATCATTTAAAACACTTGTCACATACCCATGAATGGAACGGTCTCCCGTAACAAATATTTCTGTAAATCTGCCTTTTATATGCTGGAGGGTATTCCGGTAAGAAAAGGAATGTTCCTGTTTTTCGGGATGCGGACTTTTTTTTCTTGCGTACGGTTCTTTATTCTCTTCGTCCGGGAGCGTCAATGTCATCCTCTGAAGATGCAGCAGCGGAATATAAAGAAACGTCCGGCCGTCATGAATCACAATGATATCCTGACCGATATCCAAAAGAGTTCCTGAAAATGTCGTATTCCCCGATATCTCAATATCGACTTGTTTATCCAGAAATCTGCTTAATCCAGCCATTTCATTCCCCCCTCTCCCGCGTTTACGGACAATCTTTCCAATCATTTACGGCCGTGTTTCCACCGATAATCTATTGTCCTTAATACAGTGGCGTAGCTATAAGAGTTCTCTTCCTCCCGTTTTGAGGATCGAACGGATCTTGATGATCTTTTCGACTTTTTAGAGGAAGTACGCTGCTCTTCGCGTGATTCTTCTTCATGCGGCTTTTCTTCTTCGGCGCTCTCTTTCTCACCTTTATTCTCGTCGTCTTTATTCTCCTCTTTTTTAGCTGCTCCTTTTGCCCCTTCGCTGATGCTCTTGATATGAAAAGGATAGATCCGCAGCACTTCTTTATCTTTCACAAGAGTGTAGTGGCCGTCGGAATTATCCACAAGTATACCTTCAACAGCTTCAGGACCTCCGCGGTTGATGGATACCCATTTGTGGATCAGGCGTTTAAATATGCCGTGAAAATCATCAGCCATTTCAAATTCCGGGCGCTCCTCCTCTTGGCCGTCCTCTTCTTGTTCCGCGCTGATGCTTTTGACATGGTCGGCGTTAAAATATACAATTCCGTCATCTTCCGTTTCCAGCACGAGAAAATCATCCCCTGTTTCGTGAAGCTTTCCTCTTTTCGATTCCGGACCTCCCTGATTCAATTGCACCGTGCGATTGGTCATCCGGCTGATCAGGTCTTGAAAATCATCAGCTTTTTCACATTCTGCCGCTTCGGCCGGCGATACGGTTTCACTCGTATTTTCCGTTACACTTTTCACGTGTTTCCATTGATAATAAACGATTTTATTATCAACCTGAAGAGCGATATAATCCGATTGAATGTCTGCTAATCTCCCTGTCTTGGACTCCGGGCCTCCCCGGTAGACAGTAATTACTTTTCCTTCCATCGCATGCAAAAAGTTGTCATCAGACCGCTGCCGCTTCGTATTGCGTTTCATCTATTGTCCTCCTAGTCATTTTTCTCATAATGTAAAAAGCATAATGCATATATACGTATCACGATTATTTTCGGGAACTGATTCACCAGCCTATTTGTAAAAAATCTTTCTTCATCTCCAAATCAGGTATTCCACCGCTCTAACTCACTGCTGATGAAGGCGGACCGCTCCTTAATGTATTCGCAAATCACTTCAGGCTCCCGGTCAAAGCAATCAATCTCTTCTTTCTTATATGGATCCTTCGCGACATGCGGCCTGATCTGCTCATACAGTGACATGACCTTCGGCTTCATATGTTCAATGGTAAACCGGTTCTGAAGCGTCTCTTCCAAAAGCCGTTTGTACGCTTTGCGGAAATACGGTTCATCCAGAAGCCTTGCAGTCAAGGTATTAAACCCTTGTATTCTGACATAATCGGCCTCCATCCGATCACCGTGAATGTCTCTTCCCCACGTCGCATCGTAATCCCACGGAATGACTTCAAAAAGTCCCGTTTCATGATTCCGGTACAAAGCGTAATTATGAACAAATCCATCGTAGTTTGAAGTAAACACAATGCCCGCAAGCCACCGCAAATACTTATCGGCGTCCAAGTGTTTGACGATCTCCCCCTTGAACTCTGACTTCGGCACGGTATTAATTTTATAGATCATATCCTGCAAGTATAAATCGTCTTCTTTCGTTCCCGTTTTCTTTTCATAACCAAGTTCGAGCGATGTTTTCGTATCCCGCTCCAGATCACTGACGAGGGAGAAATTGGCGTCGTCATCAACCGCGTAAAAAACAGCGCCGTCCGCCAAATTCCGTTTCGCCAGAAAATATTCATCCACTGACTCCAGCTCAAGATACACCCCCTCATGTCTGCCATTGATTTGCAGGGTTACGAAATTCGCCTTTGGTGACAGCGTCCCAAGCTCCGCGAAGAAATCGAGAGACAGCTTATTCCGCATCATCGACGGATCTTTATATTCAGCGTTTAAATGTATCTCTTTCGCCCTGCGAAATGTTTTCGGCGAATAAAAAGCGATGTGATACGATTTCTTCTTGAAATCTCTTATATGCGAGCCGCGGTACGCCAGATCAATGTCAAGCCGTTTTTGATTCACTCTCAGCACCGCGGGCACCGGATCATCATCCCAAATGTCTTTTTTCAGCTCCATTAAGTCTTTCGGGTGAATAAACAGCTGGTATAGAGGCAATGTTGATTGGTCTTTCATCAGTAACCCTCCCTGTATTAATTTAGGCTGTGCTTTTTATATAAAACTCAGCGAATCACACATACACTTTTTTCATTCATGCGTACTATGTGGTAGTAAGGATCGCATCCTTAAAACATATATCATGAGGAGGTTTCAAAATGGGCCACTATTCCCATTCTGATATCGAAGAAGCAGTAAAGTCCGCAAGCACCGAGGGATTGGAAGATTATTTGTACCAAGAACCAAAAAGCAGTAAGAAGAGAAAATCTCGCAAGCATAAAAAATCCCGTTCTCACAAAAAATCTCGCAGTCATAAAAAATCGTGCCGCTCTCACAAAAGATCTCGCAGTCATAAAAAATCGTGCCGCTCTCACAAAAGATCTCGCAGCCATAAAAAATCCCGTTCTCACAAAAAATCTCGCAGCCATAAAAAATCCCGTTCTCACAAAAAATCTCGCAGCCATAAAAAATCCCGCTCTCACAAAAAATCTCGCAGCCGTAAAAAATCATGCCGGTCTCACAAAAAATCTCGCAGCCATAAAAAATCATGCCGCCGCAAGAAAAAACGCACGCAGAAAAAACCTTATCGTCCTCATAAAAAAGACCCTTGCAAAAAAGACGATTACTGCAGCAAAACAGAGTACTGGAAAGACGGGAACATTTGGGTTGTAAAGAAAAGCTACAAGTAACAACATTTGTAAATAGGCTGCCGGCTAAACGGAAGCCTTTTTCCTCAATCAGATATATGCCACGTGATAAGATATGCAGCCGGTTTTCTTTTGTTGTGTTTCCGAATTTTCTTTCTGTATAATCAGGTCATACGATAAAGAAAGGCGGCCGAAATCATGCATATCTTACGAGCAGACGAACTGAACGCAAAAGACACTTACAAATTGCTTTCGGGCACAGTCGTTCCCCGGCCGATCGCATTTGTCACTACGCGGTCATCCATCAACGGCGCCGTAAACGCGGCGCCCTTCAGTTTCTATAACGTTGTCTCCGCAGAACCGCCGCTTCTGGCCATCTCAGTCAGCCGCGCGGACGGTCGGCAGAAAGACACCGCGAGAAACGCACTCGCTCATCGCGAATTCGTGGTGCACGTCAGTGATGAGTCCATTATTGAAGACATTAACAAAACGGCGGCAAGGCTTGATCCTGATGTCAGTGAGCTTGGCATGACAGACCTTTCTGTGACAGACAGCGCTTGCATCAGCGTTCCCGGTATAAAAGAAGCAAAAGTCAGGTTTGAATGTATACTCGAACGCCATCTTACGTTCCAAAATGACAGCGGAGAAACGACGACAGACCTCATCATCGGCAGAGTCGTTTGTTTTCATTTGAATGACCAAGTATATGACGCCGATAAAGGCTACATACGGACAGATGAGCTGAAGCCTGCGGCAAGGCTCGCGGGGAATGAATACGCCAGACTCGGGAAGACATATACGCTTGTCCGCCCGACCTGAAGCAGAAACCTTTATAATAGAAGAAACTAGTCAAAAAGACCCCTTTCGAAAGGGGTCTTTTTGAGTCTTTTACCATTAAACTCAGCCTAATGTCTTATAGAATGCCGAAACTTACAAGCCCCTCACCCGTATGAAACGAGTGACACATTTTTAGGAGGCAGACGATGGATTTCATTCAGTTACTGTTTTTTTCAGCCGTATTTATTTTGCTCAGCCTTATGTTTCAAGTATTTGCCGTCAAAGTTCTCAATTTGCCAAAGCCTGCTAAAAAGCAGAAGCCGATAAACGGCACACATCGATTAATCGAAATCACACTGCTTATTACGGGCATCGCAGCGGTGAATTTTTTCAATGAAATGTACGTATTTGCGGGAGTTGTTTTCATGGTATTTTTCTGCACCGGCATAATGGAATGGCGGCACCGGCGGGAGGAAAAGCAATATGTGTACGATTCGTTTTACGCGGGTCTTTCTGCCGCGCTTGGCGTGCTTATTTTTTTCATCAGTTAGCGTAGCTCTATACTCCTGCGGCCGCTCCGTCGCCGCGCGGGTCGGCACCGCCTTGGAGAAAGCCTTCTTCATCAATAACGATCGCTGCCGCATGACCCATAAGCCCGTCAAAATCACCAACGGTCTCGACGCGGTGGCCGCTCTGCCTTAGGGCTTCTCTCGTTTCAGGGCTGATTCTGCTTTCAACCCTCAGCCCTTCATACTCCTCTCCCCATGTCCGTCCCCAGACCCAGCGCGGCTCATTGATCGCCTGCTGGGGGTCCATTTTGTAATCAATGATGCGCGTAATCATCGCTGTCTGAGTTTGCGGCTGGCCTTCTCCTCCCTGGGTTCCGTACAGGATGTGAGGCTTTCCTTCTTTACAGGCCATCGCCGGCATGAGGGTGTGGAACGTCCGCTTGCCGGGTTCAAGTGTATTGACATGGGATTCATCCAGCGAAAAAAATGACCCGCGGTTTTGCAGCAGAATGCCCGTCTCCCCCGCTGTAACGGCAGACCCGAACTCGAAATAGAGGCTCTGAATAAAGGAAACGGCATTTCCTTCCGCATCGGCGACGGCGGCATAAGCAGTATCGCTTCCGACCGGCCGGCTTACCGTCGGCGCAGCCACGTTACCTATTTCTTCCGCAAGCTGCTTTGCATACCGTTTATCAAGCAGCCGATCCAGCGGAATATGAGAAAATGCCGGATCAGTCAGCACTTCATTCCGGTGCTGAAAACTCTTCTTCAGCGCCTCGATCAGCAGATGATAATAGTCAAAGGAACCGTGTTCGATCTGAGAAAAATCATAGTTTTCCAATATATTGAGCGTCATTAAGCCTGTAAAGCCCTGTGAATTCGGCGGAGCCTGATAGATTTTGCACCCGCGGTAATCGGAGGATACCGGGTTCGTCCACTCGCCGCGGTGGGCTTTAAAGTCATCAAGTGTCAGACGGCTGCCGTTGTTTTGCAGAAAGGATATGATGCGTTGAGCGAGATCTCCTTCATAAAAAGCGCCTCTGCCTTTCTCGGCAAGCTGCTCCAAGCTGGCCGCCAGATCCTTCTGGACAAACCGTTCACCGGGCATGGGCGCTTTTTTGTTTCTCGTAAAAATGGCCGAGGTGTAAGGCGTCGAGGCTAAAAGAGCGAGATTGCGTTCTGTGTGGGCGCACTGGTCGGCGGACACTGGAAATCCGTTTGCCGCATAATCAAGAGCTGGCTTCAGCACCTCAGCAAGAGAAAGACGCCCGTACGCCGAAAGCACAGCATCCCAGCTGTCCGCCATGCCCGGAACGGTAATGGCGCTTTCTGTCCCGCGCAGAGGGATCGCTTCTCTGCCCCGATACAAGTCTCTCGTCACATGCTTCCCTGAACGTCCGCTCCCGTTATAAGCTTTGATTCGTCCCGTTTCTTTATGGTAAGTGAGCCAAAATGAATCCCCGCCAAGACCCGTCATATGCGGATACACGACTGCCAGACAGGCGCTGACCGCCACTGCCGCGTCAAACGCGTTTCCGCCCTTTTCCAGAATGCCGGCCCCCGCCTGAGAAGCGAGATAATGCGGACTGACGACCATTTGTTTCGTTCCGATGGTTGAAGTATTCATGGCAAGCCCCTTTACAAATTTTCTCAAGTATAAAAAGCGGCTTCGCAGCCATCCACATTCCTGAAAGAAAATCTCACACACTATTTACTTTTCGATAAGAAATGATTCCAAATTATTACGCATCGTAAACAATAAAAAAATTCTCTCTTCATACCGTAATGTTTCATGATACAATAATGTCTACCAAATGAAGGAAGGTGAAGCGGGTTGGAACATGAATACAGCATTCCGAATCTTGTCCTTGATGAAACGGATAAACAGATTCTCTCGATTTTGCACGAGGAAGGGAGGATTTCCTATACAGACGTAGGAAAGCGGGTTAACCTGTCGCGAGTGGCGGTTCAGCACCGCATTCAGCATTTACTGGATGCCGGTGTGATTGAAAAATTCACCGCTGTCATCAACCCGGCGAAAATCGGCCGTCATGTGTCCGTGTTTTTTAATGTGGAGGTGGAGCCGCAGTATTTGGAGGAAACCGCATTAAAGCTTGAAAAGGAGCCGGCCGTGACAAGCCTTTATCATATGACCGGACCGAGCAAGCTGCATATGCACGGCATTTTCGCAAATGATCAGGAGATGGAAGAGTTTTTGACAAAACGGCTCTATACGCAAAAAGGCGTCGTCAGCGTCGACTGCCAAATGCTGATTAAACGGTATAAAAGCAGAACGGGCATGAAGCTGTAAGGAGGACATAGCCATGAAACATCCCTATTGGGACATTACGGCGGCGATGGTCCGAACGGGCATTCTCGGATTCGGGGGCGGCCCGTCGGTGATCCCGCTCATCCGCCATGAAGCCGTCAATAAATACAAATGGATAGATGATGATGAATTCGGAGAAATATTAGCGATCGCTAATGCGCTTCCTGGACCGATTGCCACAAAAATGGCTGCGTATCTGGGCTTCAAGCTGAAAGGCACGTTAGGCGCAATCTTGGCAACCCTCGCCCACATTCTGCCTACATGCCTTGCTATGGCGGGCTTGTTTGCCGCTGTCAATGTCTTAAGCCACTCAGCAATTGTTGCCGGCATGATTGGCGCTGTAACACCGGTGATTGCGGTAATGCTCGGCATTATGGCGTACGAGTTTGGCCAAAAAGCGCTTAAAGGTTTCGGCTGGGTCACGGGCATCCTGTTTTTTATCATCGCTTTTATCGGCCTGCAAACGCTGCAGATCAATCCCGGCTTTGTCATTATCATTTTCTTGGCGTACGGCGCGTTTCATTTTAAATTAAAGGACAAAATCACAAATAAACGTTCAAAAGATAAAGGAATGTCAGCTTCATGATTATGATTTATGTATTTATGGCGTTTTTTGTCGCAAACGTACTCGGATATGGAGGCGGACCGGCGTCGATCCCGCTGATGTTTGAAGAAGTCGTCAACAGATACAGCTGGCTCTCAAACGATCAATTCTCAAATATGCTCGCACTTGCGAACGCATTGCCGGGTCCGATCGCAACCAAAATCGCGGCGTATGTCGGCTACAGCGCAGGCGGGTGGCCCGGGTTCCTGATTGCGCTGATCGCCACCGTCGTACCGTCGGCGCTCGCATTGATCGTCCTCTTGCGCATCATTCAGCGCTTCCGCCAATCCCCCGTCATCAAAGGTATGACGCTGTCCGTCCAGCCTGTCATCGCCGTCATGATGCTCATTCTTACCTGGCAAATCGGCGCAGACGGCATCAAAGCGATCGGCTGGGTTCAAGCGATAGTGATTGCGGGGATTTCCCTCCTTGCCTTGACAAAATTCAAGATGCATCCGGCCTTTCTGATTATCGCGGCGTTTTTGTATGGAGGGCTTGTGATTCCTCATTTATAAAGAAAAGCACCTGGACAGGTGCTTTTTTATTTTGGCCCAGAAATACCATTTGATATGACAACTGTTTCTTCGCCTGCATCACTCTTGATGATTTTCTTGACTTGCAGCGTTGCGCCTGCCATTCTCACAAATTGCTGAACCTGAGGCGAATTGGTTTCAGCCTGTATCCAAACAGAAGTCGGCGCTTTCCAAGCTAAAAAGAGTGCGAGAATCAACATACCAGAGATAACCAGCAGCAGCTTCATAGAGCATCACTTCTTTTCAATAAGCTGCTCGCCGCGCTCAGCGCCTGATGATCATGAAGAATATCACCTGGACGATTGCCTTCTCCCAGCACATAGCCTTTAAAGGACATCCCCATAAAATGAAAAATATGTTCAAATTGCTGAATCAGCGGCAGCCCTTTTAGTTTAGGATTGTCTCCTCCCACTGCTGTTACATATGCCTGCTTCGCTGACATTTGCTGTTTAAAATCAGGAAATCTCGGATCTCTCAGCGTCTGTGACCAGCGATCAATAAACAGCTTTAATGTCCCTGACATGCCAAACCAATAAATTGGGGTGGCGAATACAAGAATATCACACGGCAATATCCGCTCAATGATAGAATCGCAGTCATCTTGAACAGGACGAAAGCCGCCTTGAGCGTGACGCAGATCTTCAATTGGCTGGAGCCGATATTTCCGCAAATGAATGTGCTCCGCATCGAATCCTTGAACAGCCTTCTCCGCAAGAATATCCGTATTTCCGCCAGACCTCGTTCCGCCATGAATAACCGCAATTTTCATGATGCATCTGCTCCTTTGTTTACGAATGATTTTCTTCATCATATAATGGATTCATCAATCAATACAGATGATTATTTCGATTATTTCAATCGACAAAACCGATTTAGAAAGGGCGAGAACAAATGGAATTGAAGCAGCTGATCACCTTTATTACCGCAGCAGAACATGTAAACTTCACCCTAACCGCCAAGATGCTTAACTATGCACAATCAAGCGTTACCTCTCAGATCAAATCACTTGAAGAAGAAATCGGGACTCCTTTATTTGAACGGCTCGGCAAGCGGCTCATCCTGACAGAAGCCGGCAAAACATTCAAATCCTATGCGGAGAAGATCATTGCGTTAACAGAAGAATCAAAAATGGCCGCAAATCAAGTAAGAGAAACAACCGGAACCTTGAAAATCGGCGCGACGGAAAGCCAGTGCACATACCGCCTTCCGCCTATCATAAAAGAATTCAAACAGGCTTTTCCTCAAGTAAAGCTCATATTCAAACCGTATGTTTCCAACGAACAAGCGAAAGAACAGCTCTTACAGGGCCAGCTTGATATCACCTTCATTTTAGATGTGAATCGGACGGAAGACGCACTGCACGTTGAATCTTTGATTCAGGATGAGATCAAAATGGTAGCCGCCAATGACCATCCTTTTCCAGCAGACTCACCAGCAACATTGAAGGATCTTCAAAATGAAACCCTTCTGCTGACAGAGGACAGCTGTTCATACCGCACGCTCTTTGAGAACACTTTACATGACGCCGGAGTCTACCCTAACAAATTAGAATTCGTCAGCATCGAAGCCATCAAACAATGCGTGATGGCCGGACTTGGAATTGGACTATTGCCTGAAATGACAGTAAAAGACGATATTGCCGAAGGACGGATGAAAGAACTCAACTGGCAGAATGAATGCCCTGTTTTTACTCAACTAGCATGGCATAAGGACAAGTGGATGTCTGCGCCATTAAAGGCTTTTATCGATTTGACGCGAAAAACATTCAAATAAAAACCTATCTGCAAGGACGACAAAGTTTTTAACAAAGCAGACACCAGAGGCATACAAAAAAAACACTTGGTGGCTTAGAGCCCCAAGTGTTACACGTGATTTTTCTGATAAAACGTTCGCAAAACATGCGTTTCAAGGTCAGCCAGACGGACAGGGATCGGCAGCCTGCTTTCTCGATTGATCATTTTCATTGTGATCTGATAGCTGCTTTCTAAATCAATGTCATGTCCGCAAGACAAGAAGATTGGCTTCACGTCCCGCCGTGTCCGAAGCGCCCGGCCATATACCTCGCCGTCAATGAGAATATCGGTGTAGGCGCCGACTTCATTTTCAGGCATCTTGAAATCGCAGCCTTTGATTTTGAGATAGGTTTTCGCAATCCCTATCGTCGGCTTACCCAGAAAAAAAGCCGCATGGGTGGCAACGCCCATATGATTGTAATGCAGATACCCGTTGCCATCAAACAAAAACACATCCGGCTCCGCCTCCAGCTTTTCGGCCGCTTCAATGATCAGCGGCAGCTCGCGAAACGCAAGAAAACCGGAAACATACGGCACGCTGATTTTCCCCATGCTGTGCACTTTTTCAATCACTTCTTTTGTATCAGCGTCAATCACGATGATAGTGCATACGCCGTACGGTTCCCCGTCCTGCTCCCAATAAGCGAGGTCGACGCCTGCGCAGGTGTTGACGGAGTCTGGATGGATGACGGGGGATAGGTTGATTTTATGTATAAGGGATTGTTGTGTTTGAACAAAATCCGATTCATCATTTAGATCAAAATCGTGAATTTGATGTATTTTCATTTCATTAGTTTTCCTCGTTTTCATTTCTAAAATCGTCTTTTCAATTTAAGTTCTTCATTTCGATATACAACGCAATAAAACTCCCGTAAGGATAATCTCCATCCCAGCCACATGGAAAATAGCCCGCTTTATAAATTTTGAAAAGTTTTTCAAAAAATTGTCTGTTTTCCCGTTTGCTGCTCTATTTATTGCACAATTATTTAGATCTGCTACGATCTCTTCAAGAAAAGTATTAAATTCAGTCGTAGCACTTCTGACATTTTCCGAAAAAATTTTCAGAAGCATGTCTAGGTTTTGTGGTTTTTGATCATCGTTTAATTCATAAAATTTTCCCCATACCTCACTCATCTCGTTTTCTTTTATATCTTTCCACGCATATTCATCTTCACCAATTACATCTTCGTAAGCATAGTACTTAGCTTTTTCTTCATCATTAATAATTTTAGTAAAATAAGAGATATCATGTGATGCAACTGCTTTAAAGGTTTTGGAAAAATCAATAACTTCTTTTACCTGATTATGATAATGTCCGTATTTCATTACTTTATACACCTTTCCTAAGTACAACCGTAGGGTTACCAACTCTCCGGTAATCGGAACACAGCCTAAAGTCAAATAAGTTATTCAGAATTTACAAAACAGAAAACAACAATTCACCTATGAAAAAACCTTGAAAGACTTCAGCAGCCATCAAGTTTAATTAATTCTTCTAACCATTCAATCTTTTAAGTCTAATCCTCAATTAAATCAAGATAATATTTATCATTTTTCATAAGCTCTATTAAAAACTCTTCTAATGAATCTGCAATTTTTATATCATCGTAATATATTGAATTGTTTTGTTCATTGCCTAATGCAATTAACAATAAAGCACTTTCATTTGCTTCAAAAAAAATCAATTTATCTTCTTCAAGTTCCTCATAAACTTCTATATCTGGATAAAACTCAAAGTCATTAACTTTTAATCTTGCATCTCTAATTGAAGCAGGTCCAAGGATGCGATTAATATTATATTCTGATTTTTTTAGAAAGCCGTAACCAACCTCAAGAAGAAACTGTCTCAAATCATAAGGTAACCTTGATTCCAACTTATTTTCTACTTCTAAAATTTCATTCTCGCTTACCGGATAAAATGTATTTTCCTTGTAAGTTTTAATAAAATCATATTTCACAATTATTTACCTCCTTTGAGTGGAGAGTTTTTCTCCTGTGACGGGTTCATAGCCCAACAGACATTTAAGTCATCTTAAACAGAAAATAACAATTCATTTGTAAAAAACCTTGAAAGGCTTCACTAGCCAATCAAGGTCAATTAATTCTTCTGACTATCCCATTTTTAAGCACCATTAAATTTATAAGTTTTTGGTAACAGTATGACACCTTTTATATGTGGTGACAACTACTACGTTAAAACTTACGAGTTTGTACGAGTTCGTTAGTTTCATATACATTCCATGTGTTTATATTCATCACCAGAAAAAGTGATCTCGCCTAAGCTCGTACTTCGTTTTCTATTCTATCATTGCACACAGTACTCCATGATGGTACAACCATCAAAGAGTTTTTACTTTTAGCTGCCTATTTTAAATTGCAACATCCTGATAACCTACTTCAATTATTTTTTCATTTAATAGACGAAGCCCTAATCCATTTTCTGTATCCCATGAACAGTTAAATGTAATTCCAATATCTCGTCCTTCAAAAATATCCGCATATGGAACAACAATTCCATCTAAAGTTATCATTTCTAGTATTTGATCAGGTGTTTCAATTAAAGGATAATTTTCATTTAATTCAATATCATAACCCAGTTCATGTCGCTTCTGTTTGTAATAGTCTAATATTGATTGCAATAATTTTGGCTGTAAATCCTCCCAATTCTGCATTAATGCTTGATATGCCATATACTGTTCTTCATCAAACTCTCCATCTTCTTCACCATCTATCATCAAAGAGATCTCAGATTCTTTTCCAAAAAAACGAATAATGGTATCCTTAACCCAACCATACTCATATTCAAGTTCACCAAAAATTGGATCGTTTATAGCCATTTTATATCTCCTCTTTTTGTTTATTAGCAAACCCTCCAGGTTTAAAAGCTCCTGCGTTTATTTCTCCTACACCACCAAGGTGTCCGAATTCACTATTTATTTTTGTTGGCACAAGTTGCATTGTTTTAACATCATTTAATTCATGCCATGTTAATTTATTTTTTTCTCGATATTTTTTTATATCTCTTGCACTAATTTTACCAGATTCCATCCTAAATTGACTTGCTAACTCAGGTGAGCCATTAATTTGGTCAGCTAATTTTTGATCTGATTGAACAAAATTAGCTCGTCTGGCTTTCCCCCCATAAGTTCCTTTTCCTCCAAGCATATAGTTGATTTCAACTTGTGCTTTTGCTATTGGTGAAAAATCAGGAACTCCATTTTTATATTGAATACCTTTTATACCAGCCTCATCTAATATGCTTTTCAATTTAGGGTCTGGTGGAGGTTTAAGCGTACTTAAAGATTCTCCCCTAATTCCTTCAAATTCAATCTTTGGATTGATCTGTGCAGGTGTTTGATTAATCCTTGATTCATACGAACTAGCAAATTCAGATTGCCTAAAAGCAGGTGGAACTTTTACTTCTTTTTTTATCGTACCCTTACTACCTTTACCACCAGCCATCTTCACAATCCCAAGATCTTTCACAGCTTTGGTTTTCACATCAGCATGAATGATTGGGAAAGTTGCGCCATCCGGTGTGACAGTCTTGTGGACACGAATTTTTACATTCGTCGGCACTTTGAATTCTTTTACTTGGTCTAGAATCTTTTTCCCTTTTTCAACTTTTGATGCTTGTGGCGATTTTGCAAGCGGTATGCCTTTGTTTACATGCTTCGCCAATGCACCGGCTCCAACCAAACTCAGCGCAGCTTCCAGCGCCCCTTGCTTCCGCTTCTCCTCAGACACTTTGTTTCCGAACATATCTCTGCCTGTGACGGCTTCTGAGAATCCGTTTGAGGCAACAAGGCCGTATGCGCCCATTTCTGTCATTTTGAGAATGTCTAAGGATTTTCCGGTTTTATAGGCATCTAAAGCATGTTCTGCGGCAATGACGGTTTTTCCGGTTTTGTAAATGGCTTTTCCGCCTTTGAAAGCGCGGCCCGCCCAGCCGACGACCGGTATGAATCCGGCGGCGGCCATCGCTCCTGCTGTGACGCGTTCTGCGGTGGAGAGTTTTTTGCCGGTCACCGGATCAACACCTTCGGCTGCTCTTTTATAATCATAATAGCCGGTGACTTCGCCGGTAAAGTTGCAGATGCCGTCCCATGTTTTTTCGTACCATGGTTTATTGGCTTCTTCTTCAGCCTTTTCCTGAAGCCGTCTTGCTTCGGCCTGCTGGGCTTTTGCGTCAATATAGTCCGTTCCCTGTTTTTCTGTCGCCATGACGCTTTTGTAGATTTCATTGCTGTGGAAGGCTTTTTTGTCATAGTAAATAGGGGATGCGCTTTTCCCGTTGCTGGTGGCCTGCATGAGAACGGAATATTTGCTGAGCACTGCGTTGTCCAGAGATTCTAAGTTTTGATATTCAGCGGTCAGGGATTCATCAAGCGTATCGACTGCCGTGATCGTGTCGCGTCTGGTTTTCTGGGCATCGCCCATTTTATCAGCATAATCATCCAGCGTATATGTGTCGAGATGAATAATATCGCTGATGCCTGACAAAATTGAATCGATTTCTGCTTTATGAGCGGAGACAATCTCTGAAGCTTTCAAATCCGCGTTGGGCAGCTCATGCTCCAAAAATGAAGTCTCCGCATATGTATCGCTGAGTTCTTGATCTTTAATGTCACCTGAAATGCCATTTAAAAACGCAATTTGAGCAGAGACAAGCGTCAGCCAGCTGTCGGCGATTTCCGCTTGTCCCTGAAAAAAATCTTTTATATTGTCTGCGCCTTTCCCTTTCAAAGCATCGCCCAGATCGGCCACGCCTTGAAAGGCTTGTTTGAGCGCACGCAGCTGCTCTTCAAGGGCTTCGTATTGTTTCTTTCTCTTATCTGCTTCGTCCGTTAACGATTGTGATTCAAACACTTTGCTCATCGGCAAGTCCTTTCTTTCGTTATTTTACGGCGATCGCCTCGTCCTGTTCTTTCAAAGAATCTACGTTGTCTTTAACGTCCGCGATATTCTTATGAACGGCCTGCTTGTATTCGCTGATCATCGATACAAGCTTTGCCTCGCGGGATTGGTATTTGGAGGTATAGTCGAGCTTGTTTTTTCCGTTTGAACCGGCGTTCCCGATCGAAACGGCCTCCAAAGCGCTGCTGACGGATTCAAGCTGCTTCATGACAGCTCCGTATTTGAGTTTTATTTCTGCCATTAAAACCAACTCCAGCTTCTTTTGATTGATTGTATTTTTTCTCCGACTGTGTCAAGGGCTTCTTCTCCCAGCGTCAGCAGGTGCTCTGCCTCTCTCGCGATGCTTCTGGCGGCAAGGAGCCCTCCTTTTTCAATTTCAAGCTGTGTCATCTTTAAGCCGATTCGGTAAATATAACCGTCGTATTTGTCTGTAACGATTTTGTATGCTTCTGTATGGGCCTGATCGCGCCGGTCATCAAATTCTTCAGCAAAAGTGCCGGTCCAATGATGATCCAAGTGCGGCCTGAGGATGTCCCTGATTTCAGACACGCCCTCTTCCTGCAGAGATTCTATCTCTCTTTTCGCTTCTTTTAATTTATCAATTTGGTGTTCAACCTCGCCCAGTTTATGGCTGATTGTGCTGTTAATATGGCTTAATGTGCTTGAATGGCTCATCTGTTTTCACCTCGTCTTACGCAAAAAGTCGTACAAAAAGCACAGACTTTTCCATACTATATTTCCATATATTATATTTTAAAATAGACAGAAAGCAGCTTAAATAGGTTAAATGGCTTATTTTCAGCAGCCGAAATGTTCATCATTAACGCCAAAAGACTCACATAAACGGCATATCCATTCATTGATCTCCTCTATGTATCCATGATAAATTCCCTAAAAAAAAGGAGACAGTGATTAACCGTCTCCTTTGCCTTGTATCATGATCATCATACTGTCGTTAGCTGCAGTCCCAGTTGTACAAAACGTTTGAGAAATCTTTTTTCTTCAAATCTTCCGGTCTGATAAAGAAATTGGCGATTCCCACATCTCCCCACATCGAATCAATGTCATCATCTGAATCAATTTGCAAAAGCAGAATCGTATGGTTTTGATGAGAGTAAGACCGCGGATCTTCCTGGGTGAAGGACGCATAGCCGCCGATTTTATGGCCGAATGCGTTCGCCGTATATTCGTCATACACCTCATCGTCAAACTGCTCGAAATAGTCAAAGGCATCCATCCCGGCATACTGCCTGAATTGAAAATCAGACGGGAGCACCCATTCAGCAGACAGCTCAGGGGTGATCAGCGCTTCGGATTGAATCGGAAAATCGTACTCCTCTTCAACCTGAACGAAAGAAAAATCATCCATGAGCTCCGCTTCTTCTGCTGTCACATGTTCAAAATATTTGACGCAGAAACCCGTTTGCGCGCACCCGTCGTCAAAATTCAAACCGTATACGTCATCACTGACCGATATGTAAAACTGAAGAATGCCGGTGTCCGGAAAATCAGGGAGTCCGGGCATATCCGCAAAATTGATTTGAGCGAGAAGCTTCATCGGCCTGCCGCTTTCATCTTCAGGATATGGTTCATGTTTCGGAAAATAGGGGTCTCCGGCAATTTTACTGTCATACCGTCCCGTTTCAGCTTTTTTGACGTGCAGTTTGATAAAAGGCCGTGCTGACGTTTCCAGCAGACCGCGGGATGATTCCATTTGCTTCGGCAATTTCCATGTGTTTTCCACGATTAATATCCCCTTCGTCTCTAATGATTGTATGATAAAAGGCCGGCGCGGTCCGCCGGCCTTTCAAGTGACAGAATCAGCCTGAGGCACGACGGCTCTTCTTCCGATTGAGATATATTCCACGCCCGCCTGTTCCGCTTCCTCAAGCGAGTGGCAGTTTCTCCCGTCGAAAATAACCGGGGTTTCCATCAGCTCTTTGTACGCTTCAAGCGGAAAATGTTTAATTTGTTCCCAATCTGTCAGAATCAGGACGGCATCCGCTCCCCTGACGGCTTCTTCTATGGACTCCCGATAGGAAACCGCAGCCGGAAGCAGCCCGGAAGCCCGGAATGAAGCAATCGGATCGTACGCTGTCATCCGGGCATCAAGAGCCGCCAGACGATCCGCAATGACAATGGACGGCGCATCCCGCATATCATCTGTATTCGGCTTAAAAGACAGCCCTAATAACGCGATGGTTTTCCCCGTCACACCGCCGAGCCTGTTCAGCACTTTATCAACCAGCATGGACTGCTGGTTATTGTTGACCTTAATGACGGACTTCAGCAATTCAAAATCATGCTCCACATGTCCCGCGATCTGCACGAGGGCGTTTGTATCCTTCGGAAAGCAGGAACCGCCGTAACCGATGCCGGCTCTTAAGAATTGATTGCCGATCCGTTTATCCAATCCCATTCCGTGTGCGACTGATTCCACATCTGCACCGACTTTTTCACATATATGAGAAATTTCATTAATAAAACTGATTTTTGCCGCTAAAAATGCGTTTGACGCATATTTGATCATCTCAGCGCTTCTGATGTCCGTATGATATACCGGAATCGCAAGCGGCGCGAAAACCCGGTCAAGCGTTTCCCGCGTCTGCCGGTCTTCAGCCCCGATCACAATGCGGTCGCCGTGAAAGGTATCGTGAATCGCCGAACCTTCACGGAGAAATTCCGGATTCGAGGCGATTGAAATGTTCACGTCCGCTTTCAGCCGTGAATGAATAACTTCGCTGATCCTGTCATTCGTTCCCACGGGAACCGTGCTTTTTGTCACGACGATCGCATCTTTAGAAATATGTTCGGCAATCCGTTCGGCGACATTTTCAATATAAGTAAGGTTTGCGTGCCCGTCTTCTTTTTGCGGCGTTCCGACCGCTATAAAAATAACGTCCGCTTTCGCAAGCCCTTTTTCGTAGCTTGTTTCAAATGCCAGCCGATGCCGGCCGATATTTCGTTTCATCATATCTTCAAGGCCCGGTTCAAAGATAGGGGACAATCCCTTTCTCATCTGCTCAACCTTACGTTCGTCAATATCTATGCATGTTACGTCATGGCCGATTTCTGAAAGAGACACTCCTGTCACAAGACCGACGTAGCCTGTTCCGATCACTGTTATTTTCATCGTGTTCCCCCAACCGTTTAGAAATTGCTGCTGGGCAGCTTACCGTTATTATCATATGATCCCGGCGCCGGCTGAATGCCGGAAGCCTGAGGTCATGATAGGAAAAAACGGCGCCGGCCGCTGATAATAAGCATAAGCATAAAAGAATCATCTTGCAAAACAGCCGCTTACGCTTCATTTAAAGGGGATGGAGACGACGATTAAAAAAGACCCCAGCGCTTACGGCGGGCCACAGGCAGCGGAGGTTCCTTATAAACGGCTTTGTTTTCAGCGAGAAGCGCCGCATTTTCCGTGAGCATGTAAATCAGCTCAGCCCCTGCTTCTTTTTTCAGAACGCCGAGCGCCTCCTGATAATAAAAATTTCTCGGTCCGAGATTATGGGCGTCAGATGCGAGAAAGTGGATCAAATTCGCTTCCATCAGCTGCAGCGAAAAGGATTTCGCTTTCCGCCCGAATGCTCCGGCAATGCAGCCGGCCGTCACTTGGGCGGCCGCGCCTTTCTTCACAAGACTGTATAGGACGGAAGGGTTTTCACGAATTTCCCTGTTCCGCTCCGGATGGGCGATGACGGGGACATATCCGTTCAGCTGCAGTTCATAAAACAGCCTTTCAGCGTAGGCCGGGACATGATCCGCCGGAAATTCCGCCAGCACATACTTCGTATTATGGAGCGGGACAAGCGAGCCGCTTTGAAGACCTGCCAGCAGATCTCCGTCTATTCTGATTTCCTGGCCGGGCAGAACAGTCAGCGGAATGCCTTCCTTGTTCAAACGTTTGTTTAACAGGCTGACCGCTTCGTTGACCGTATGCCGGTCCGTGTCATAGCGGTATTTCACATGATGCGGCGTCGCGATGATCGTATCAATCCCCTGTCTGACCGCTTCTCTCGCCATCTTCAGGCTTTCTGTATCATCCGCCGCGCCGTCGTCTATGGAAGGAAGGATGTGACAATGGATATCTATCATATTTCAATCCCTCCTTAAAAAGAATGGACCGCGCCCATTATGACATTATTGTCCGTAATAGGCGTAGTCCGAGTGTTTCGTTTGTTTCTTCCCGTTCATCACGGCCCCAAGGAGCTTGCACGGGCAGTAATCGAGCGCTTCTTTCGCCTTGGCCGCTTTTTCCTTGTCCGTTTTCCCGCTTGAGATCACCATAATGGCCCCGTCAGTGTAGCTGCCTAATATTTTCGTATCTGCTACGGCCAAAACGGGAGGCGTATCCAAAATCACCTTATCATAAACTGCGGCGGCTTCTGACAGAAGATCTTTCATGGCACCCGTCGATAAAAGCTCCGCCGGATTGGGCGGGATCGGCCCGCTCGTTAAAATATCCAGGTTTGCTTCATCAGCTGGCAGGACGGCTTTCTGAAACGGCATCTGTTTTAACAGCAGCGACGTTAATCCGGTTCCGTTGTCCAATTTGAAGGTGAAATGAACCGTCGGTTTGCGCAGATCCGCATCAATTAAAAGCACTTTTTTCCCCTGCTGTGCAAATACGACGGCAAGGTTGGCCGCGGTTGTCGATTTTCCTTCTTCCGGGCCGGCTGATGTGATCAAAAGAGACTTCACCTCCGTATCAACGGAAGAAAATTCAATGTTTGTGCGGATCGTGCGATATTGTTCTGAGTTGATGGATTTCGGCTCAGACATCGCAATCACGCTTCGTTTTCCGGGTTTGTCTTTTTTACGCGTCAACATGTCCGCCCCCCGCTTGTTTGGTTTCCGCCATCCTCAAGTTTTTGGCAACGCTGTCTTTAGTACTGATTGAAGTAACCGTTCCCAAGATCGGGATGCCGAGCAGCGATTCCAGCTGTTCTTCCGATTTGATCGTATTATCCAGATGTTCCAGCAAAAAGGCGAGACCGATTCCGCCCAAAAGTCCGGCGGCAAACGCGATCGCGATGTTCAGCTTACGGTTAGGCTCTGCCGGTGACTGGCTGTCCGCCGCTTCGGCCTTTGAAAGGATGCTGACATTATCCACGTTCATGATGGCGGTGATCTTGTCCTGAAAAACGGCTGCAACTGCATTTGCCATAACGGCCGCCCGCTTAGCATCCGTATCCCTCACGGCGATCGTCACGACTTGTGAATCCTGCTCGCTGGACACCGTGATTTTCGATTCCAGCTCTTTCGAAGTCATGGACAGATGCAGCTGTTTAATCACCTCATCGAGGATGACCGGGCTTTTGATGATGACATTATACGTGTTGATTAATTGGAGGTTGGTTTGAACGTCATTGAATTGGACTTCTTTTTGATTGTTTTTGGATTGACTGACCAAAATTTGAGTTGAGTTTTCATAGACCGGCGTAAGAGCGAAGAAACTGATGAGTCCGCCTGCGGCAGATGCCGCCGCGGTAATAATAAGTATAAACAGCAGACGCTTTCTCAGTATTGCGAATATTTCCTTTATGCTTGTAGATTCTCCCATATAACCTCCATATCACTTTCCGCGTATTCCCATTCCCTCCAATGATCTTTTCCAATTACGATTATACAGCTTTAAACTGTCATTTCTAACCTTTTCAAATGACAAAATTCGACAAAAATAGACAATCACTTCAATCTGTTTTATTTTTGTAAGCGCTTTAAATACTGGTGTTACAGGAAGATTAAAAAATCCCGCGGCCAAGAGCCTGCGGGATTTTATGTTGCATATCCATTTTTAATATAAGAAATCAAATTCTCAAGCATTTCTTTTGTGGTCATCTCAGAGGACTGCTCACCAATATCGTGCGCATGCATTAAAATCTTCAGAAACTCCTCTTGATCTAACTTCGTTTTCTTCATCATTCGTTTCCTTTCGGCTTCCATTAAATTGAAAACAAGATTATTATATGCTGTCGGGTGCTGTTTTGCAATCTCTAATACATCATTCGACACATTCGGGTTTTTATGTCCTTTTTTAGGAAAAACTTTTTCCGGGCCATGTGTTGCGATATAATAGAGGAATTGGAATCTTTTTATTTTGTGACTCGTTAGGAGCGATAATCATGCTTCAGGATATGATTGCTAAAGAAGATGTGCTCGCAGCGGCTGAACAGCTTAAAGAACTTCTTCCTTACAATGAAGACAATGTTCAGCTGATGAAGAAAGCACTCATTTTATATCGGCAGGATTCCGTCTATCGTATACAGGTTCAAACCCCGACAGAGATTTCCGCATATGTGCAGGATGTTGTGCCTGTAAGGGTCACGCTGAACTTATTTTTCATGGTGAAAAGCGGCTGCGCATGCCCGTCTGAGGCGATCTGCCGCCACGTGCTGGCCGTTTTTCTTTACGTATATGCCCAATTCGAGCGGGTCGGTACCTTTACCGAACATTGGCTGGAAAGAGAAAAGCTTGAGGAAAGCAGGGAGCTCGTCCGCCGGCAGTTTCAGGAAAAAGTGCTGCCGAATGAAGAGTCGCTATCAAGCTGGCTCGCTTTTTTTGATTCGGAATTCTCGCTGTGGGAGGCGCGGACGCCGGCCGGAAGCCAGACGATGCAGGGCCTTTATTACGGCTATCTGTCAGCGCTCAAAAAACACGCCCCGAAAAAACCCGAGCTTAAAAGCTTATATCAGATTCATTCGGCGCTTGCCGTCTGGCTTCACATGTTCACTTTGGTTGAGTCAGGCAGATTGGATGCCGAAAAAGATTATTACAGCATCAATCCATACGTGGAACAGCTGATGGATACAATTTATTCCTCCATTGACAGACTGAAAACGTACGCCTTGTCTTTTTCACTCGATCCTTTTTTAGACCGGACGCCCCCGGTGCTCCGCAGACTGCTTGTGAAAGAAGAGCTTTTTCAATACGAACGCCTCCGGGTATTCGGTGAGATGTGGAGCGCGCTTTTGAACCGGCCGAAATGGGTTGCGCGTGAACAGGAGATTCTCGCACAGGAAAGCGGGCGCCGTTTTTCGCCGGAAGTGCGGTTCGGACGGCTTCATCTGGCCTTTTTACAAAAAGATGATGAAGCGGTCTTCCAAGATATGTCCCGCTTCCCTCCTGAAGCGCTGCCGTATACCTTTCAATGGCTCGGTGAACTCACCGCGAAAAAAGACTGGAAACGGCTGAAAACATGGTATGGCCGGATCGAGCCGCTTGCCGTGAACTATACGAAGCTTGATAAGCCGTTTAAAGAAATGCGCGACATTATCGGAGAGCTGTTTGCGCTATTGGCGGATTATGCGCGGCACTCACGGGATGATCAGCTGTTTGAACGGTTTGCTTCCGGCTGCCTTCCCTATACCTTTACCGAATACAGCCAGTACCTGTACGAAAAACGGCGGTACGCGGAGTGGGTGGAGATTCACAGCCTCGTCGGTTTTTCCGTCTGGGAAATCGAAAAGGACATCCTGAAGGAAATTGCCGCCAGTGATCCGGAAGCGCTCATCCCCTCCTATCACCGGGCGGCGGCCTTTTTTATCGATCAAAAAAACCGCAGCGCCTATAAAGAGGCTGCACGCCATCTGAAAAAACTGCGGACGCTTTATAAAAAGGCAAAAAAACAGCAGGTATGGGAGCGGTATATCAGCCGGCTGAGCGCAAGTTACAAGAGGCTGCGCGCCCTTCAAGAAGAATTGCAGAAAGGAAAGTTGATTGATGGCGAGTCTTAAGGAAATTTTCATTCATGTAGAACAAATGGAAGATTGGACATTTACGCTGTCAAGCCATGATGAGAAGGAGCAGCCGCTTACTCTCAGTCAGATGAAGACTCATTTGTTCCAATGGCATGAGTCCACCTTTTACGGAACGTTTCTTGAAGACGTCAGCTTCATCGGCACCCCGGCCGTTCTGCTCAGCCCGTGGATGACCGTCGAGCTGCTCGGAAAAAACTCGTTCAATTCATTCAGCACCGTGCAGCTGACAAAGGAAACGGAACCATTAATCGAAGCGGCTTCGACGATATACGAATTTATTGCCGACGGCGATTTTCTTCCGGATTATGAGGCTTGGCAAAATGGTGTCCTGCGCTTCAAAGACCGCGAGCTTTTGCTTGAAGGCTTTACGGCAGACTGGTTCTCAGCCGCGGTCCAGGACTACATTCAGTACAATGATGACCTGCTGGAAAAATGGCGGCAGATCGAAACCCGCTCACCGGCCGTTCATACGTTTAAAGGCTCCTTTTTGGATGAAGATGATTTTCTCGAGGGAATCGGCTGGCATGACGATGTGACGCCGTTTACCGTCGGGCTCCGATTAAACGAGCCTGATTTTGACGGTGACGACTGGAAAATCGAAATGTTTTTACGTGAGAAAAAAACAGGCTCCATCACCTTTTTTGACGGACTGAAGGGACTGAAAAAAGCGTGGCAGGCATACAGCGGAAAAATCGGGCGCGAACAGGACCGCTTCCGCAGAACGGTTCCCTGGCTTTCGTTTGATTCAGGAACGACGCTGATTTCTGAAGAAGAGGCTTGGATCTTCTTATCGGAAGCGAGTGAGACGCTTGTCGATATGGGTGTGGAGATTCTTCTCCCATCATGGTGGCAGATTGTCCGGGACAGCAATATGATGCTCAAGGCGAAAGTGTCATCCTCTCCGCGGGGCGAGTCCTTCGTCGGCATGAACGCTCTGCTTGATTTCAACTGGAGATTCGCCACAAACGGAATTGAGCTGACAGAGGATGAATTCAATGAGCTCGTCGCAAACAACAGACGTCTCGTCAACATCCGCGGCCAATGGGTGAAAATTGATCCTCAATTCATTAAACAAATGAAAAAACTGATGGAAAAAGCGGAATCTGAGGGCCTCCACATGTCCGACGTGCTGGCGCGCGAACTGATGGATCACGGGGAAAACGGAGCCGAGGACACAGACATCATTGACTCATCGGCATTTGCCGGGATCAAGATCGAATTATCAAAGCAGCTCAGAAGCCTGATCCGCAAACTGACGGATGCCCGGGATCTGCCGGAGCATGAAGTCAGCGCCGCGTTTCAGGGCCAGCTCCGCCCTTATCAGATGTACGGCATGAACTGGCTTCTGTTTTTACGGGAAAACGGCTTCGGCGCCTGTCTCGCAGATGACATGGGACTGGGAAAGACGATTCAGATGATCGCTTATTTTCTCCATGTGAAGGAAAGCGGCCGGCAAAAAGCGCCATCCTTAATCATTGCGCCGACATCGGTGCTCGGCAACTGGCAGCGTGAGCTCCAGACCTTCGCGCCGCAGCTGAAGGCCATGCTTCATTACGGCCCCCGCCGGCCGAAGGGGGAAGCATTTGTCCCGGCCTATCAGGACGCGGACGTCGTTCTTACTTCTTACGGCCTGTCGCATGCCGATCAGGAAGAGCTTTCTTCCGTGACATGGAGCACCATCTGCCTTGATGAAGCGCAAAATATTAAAAACGCGCATACAAAGCAGTCCCGCGCGATCAGAAAGCTGAAAGGCGTCCATCATATCGCGCTGAGCGGAACACCGATGGAGAACCGCCTGACAGAGCTTTGGTCGATCTTTGATTTTATGAACAAAGGCTATCTCGGCAGTCTGACCGGCTTTCATAAACGCTATGTGCTGCCGATTGAAAAAGACCGTGACGAAAAAAGAATCAACCAGCTTCAGCAGTTAATCCGGCCGTTTTTACTGCGCCGGACAAAACGGGATGAAGAAGTGGCGCTTAATCTTCCTGACAAGCTGGAACAAAAAGAGTTTATCCCGCTCTCAGCCGAACAGGCATCCCTTTATGAACAGCTTGTCAAAGATACATTTGAACATATGGCTTCTCTGACCGGGATGCAGCGGAAAGCGCTGATTCTGAGCATGCTCGGCCGCTTGAAGCAAATATGCGACCATCCTGCGCTCTATTTGAAGGAAGAACAGACAGAGCTGTTAAACGGGAGATCCGTCAAACTGGAAAAGCTGCTTGATTTAATGGCGGCGATCCGCGGCCAAGGGGAAAGCTGCCTCATTTTCACCCAATACATTCAGATGGGCAACATGATGAAGCGCCTCCTGGAAAAAGCATTCGGAGAACCGGTTCAGTTTTTAAACGGAAGCCTATCCAAGCAGGAACGCGATTCTCTCGTCGAGCGGTTCCAGAAGAAAGAATACCCGACCCTGATTTTGTCACTGAAAGCGGGCGGAACCGGCCTGAACCTGACGGCTGCCAATCATGTCATTCACTATGACAGATGGTGGAATCCGGCGGTGGAAAACCAGGCGACCGACCGCGCCTACCGAATCGGCCAGGAACGGTTCGTCCATGTTCACAAACTCATTACGACGGGAACGATTGAAGAAAAAATTGATGCCATGCTCGAAACGAAACAAACGCTGAACGATCAGATTATCCAAAGTGAAAATTGGATTACCGAGCTGTCATCCGCTGAGCTTGAAGAATTATTCACCCTCAGCGCATCAGCGCAATCACATTAAACGCAAAAAGACCGGCTCTCTCAGAAGAGCCGGTCTTTTATGTCGTCCTTACTGTTACGCCGCATTTGCCATGAATGCGTCACGCCAGTCATGAACAGTATCGCCATACCTTTCACAGTAAATTCCTGATCATATGCGCAACGCCGTTTTGATCATTTGTCAATGTAACGGCATCAGCGATCTCTTTAATATCTTCTCTCGCATTCCCCATCGCTATGCCTTTTCCGGCCGCCTGAAGCATTGAATAGTCATTTAAGCTGTCACCGACCGCGGCGGTTTCAGCCATCGGAATGCCGAGCTTTTGCGCCAGCCGTTTGAGAGCCTGCCCTTTAGAGGCGTTTCGAGACGCCAGTTCGAAGTTGTGGTCGGCAGAGCTGACAAGGGTGAGATCTTTCTGACCGCTGAATCGGTCCCAGCCCGCTTTCAGCTTCCGCTCATCAAACGAAAATCCGAGAATATTATAAAAATCCAGATGCTCTTCTTTCTCAAAGAGCTCACGGTATGAATGAATGTAAGCAAAGCCGGATTGGCTGTATTGCACTGAAGCCGCCTGTTCCAAAACGGAAAGATCGGTTTCCGGATTGGCGCTTTTCACCCGGTCCATTTCGATATCGAGCAGCTGCCTGCCGGTTTCAGGCGTATAGATGGCTTTGTTTGTAAACACCTCATAGTAATATTGATTCTCTTCAAGCCATGACAAAATGCCGCGGGCTCTTGTTTCTGCAATCGCATCACAGTGGTACAGGCTGCCGTCAGGAGCATGAATGGCGGCTCCGTTTGCGCTGATAATCCATGTTTTTATGCCGAGCGGTTCGAAGATGGAGTGCACGTCAAAATGCGCGCGTCCCGTGGAAACCACGATTTCAATTCCCGCTTGCCGGGCTTCCCTTAAAGCCCGCTCATTTTCATCGCTTACTTGATGACTGCTGTTCAGCAGTGTGCCGTCCAGATCTATGGCAATCAGTTTCACATGTCCTCATCCTCTTCTTCAGATTCAGTTACAAGCAATTCTACGCCGTGCCGGTCGAGCAGATCGCAAAAATCCTGATCAGGCAGCCGATCGGTAATCAGCAGGTCAACCTCGTGCAGGTCTGCATACTGATAAAAACTCGTACGGCCAAGCTTGGAGTGATCGCTCAACGCAATCACCTGTTCCGCCTGTCGGATCATTTTACGCTTTACCATGCCATCTTCTTCATGCGGAATCGTCAGGCCGTTTTCCGAGATGCCGACAACGCCGATCAGCACCTTATCGGCGTGATAATCCCCCAGTTTTTCTACGACGGAAGCCCCGTATAAAAACCGGTGTTCCTTCTGGAGCTTTCCGCCCAGCAGGTGAATATCAATTCCCTCTTTTGCGGAAAGGATATCGGCCTGATTGATCGAATTTGTAATAACAGTGCAGCCGGTAACATTTAAATGCTCCGCGCAGGCCTGCACGGTTGTCGAGGTGTCCAGGATGATCCGGTCTCCTTTATGGATCAGGGATGCGGCCAGCCTGCCGATTTTGTTTTTCTCTTCAGAAACAGTTTTCAGCCGGCCCGAATAGCCCGGAACTTCCTGATTCACCGACGGCAGAATCGCGCCGCCCCGTGTTCTGATAATGGCCCCGCGCTCTTTCAGCTTTACAAGGTCCCTTCTTGCGGTATCTCTTGAAATATGAAGCAGCGAACATATCTGTTCAGCGGTAATCCGCCGGTGCTGTTTCAAATATTCCATTATCGCAATCAGTCTTTCTTCTTGATACACGTCCTCATTCCCTTTTTCGTCACTTATCTGTAAGTAATTATAAGTTTTTATCCCAATATATTCAATGTTTTTAAGTATTCATAAGCGAAATCACTTCTTTTTAACCATTTTTTAGCTCCCGCACAAAAAAACCAGTCTTTCGACTGGCGAGTGGGAAGGAGGTATTGCGGGGCCCGCTGAAAGGCGGGAAATCGAGGAAAAAAGCATGCTATTCAGCCAGCGGCTCTTTCTGCTTTTGATCCATAAACCGAACGGTATCAGCCATGACCTCGGTCACATAAACTTTTACGCCGTCTGTCTTTTCATAACTTCTCGTCTGGATTCTGCCGCTCACACCGACCATTGACCCTTTTTGGCAGTACAATGCCGTGTTTTCAGCGTTTTTTCTCCAGATGGTGCAGTTGACGAAGTCGGTTCCGGTTTCACCCGACGCGCTTTTAAAATTGCGGTTTACCGCCAACGTAATATGCGCGACGGGAATGCCCGCTGATGTAAAACGGAGCTCCGGGTCTTTCGTCAGCCGGCCGACAAGCATAACGTGGTTAAACAAGCCGTATCCTCCTCTCTTTTTCGAGGCTGGCTTCATTGTAGTACAAGGGCTCGTGAAAGCAAAAAGCGGATAAAGCCGTTATTCGTTCAGGCTGCTCTTATGTTTTCGTTTTTCTTTCTGATAAAAAAAACTTTTGTTTTTGACCGCTTATGTAATATGTATTTTTGAGCAGCCGCGAGAAAAGTTTCGTTTTGAGCCAGTCTTTCTCAAACATGCGGACAAACTTTCCGCCGTCCCATGCGAACCAGTAAAAACTCAGCTTTTTATCAGTCAGTGAAAGCTGAATTTTATACTGTTCCATGCGGTCTTTTGTTTCATATAAAAAGACGACATTTCCCCTTCTGTTAAGATGCACCTCACAATCTTCCTTTTTGCATACCAAGTAGGAATGATCGTCTTTTCGCCTTGAACCGTCTTCTATATAGATTTCCTTCAGGCGCAATTGATTCATAAGCATCTCTCCATGACCATATTCTTTTACATTATAATGAAAAAATAGAAATGATTAAATGTTGACCGCCTACAAAAATAATGAAGCATGTCTTACAGCATTTTCCCGGGAAAAATGATATGTGTTATAATAAATGAACGAAAAACATGGACAACAGGGGTGAAAATAAGAGATGAAAACCTTTAAACTGGTTGATCTGAATGTGGAACGTTTAGATAAAGACGATCAGCCGATTGAGCAGTTTCCCCTTTTAGACGGATTGATTATCAATAAAGAGGACGGAGAAAATCACTGGTTAATTGAAGCACTGGTCCCGGCCGAACACTTGTCTTTTTTTGACATGCTGATGAAAAGCCAGAAAGAAGCGAAGGTGTTTGTAACGATTACGAAAAAAAGCAACCGCCCCGCCCAGCTGACGGGAAGCATCAAAAATATCGTCGAGCTGGAAAGAAGTATACAAGTTTTAATTTACGGTCAAATGGTGTCAAGAAACCACCCCGGATCAGAAAGCATTCTGGAGTCGCTCGTGAAAGAAGGCTACTCGGGCAGCCAGCTGATTGAAGCGTTTAAACAAAAATTATAATCAAGAAAAAGGCCGGACGTTAATCATCCAGCCTTTTTTTGTGCCCTAATCATTGTGAGGAGCCCGCTGTTTCAGCAGATCTCTGATTTCAGTCAGCAGTTCTGTCTGCTGATCTGTTTCCTCGGCTTCTTCAGCCTCTTCTTCTGCTTCTTTTTTACGTCTCAGCTTGCCTATTGTGCGGATCACGATAAAAATAGAAAATGAAATAATAAAGAAGTTCACAATCGTTTGAATGAAGCTTCCGTACTTGATATGAGCATCGCCGAATGTCACGGCCAGCCCTGAAAAGTCAAGACCGCCAAGAAGCAGGCCGACCAGCGGCATGATGATGTCTTCAACGAGCGACGTCACGATTTTGCCGAAAGCGCCGCCGATGACGACACCGATAGCCAGATCCATGATATTGCCCCGCATCGCAAAGCTTTTAAATTCTGACCACATTACATTCACCTCTTTCTATACAAAATGGGCTTTTTTATAAGCCCATTTGTTTGCTTTTATTCTCCGAGCGCAAAAGTTAATTCAGCTTCACACACGAGCTCGCCGTCAACTTTGGCAACGCCTTTGCCGCGTCCGATCGTACCGCGCGCGCGGGTAATATCAACCTCAAGCTCCAGCTTGTCACCCGGTTTTACCTGCTTTTTGAAACGGCAGTTATCAATCCCCGCAAAAAATGCGAGTCTGCCCCGGTTTTCTTCTTTAATCAGCATCGCAACCGCTCCGACCTGCGCCAAAGCCTCTACGATTAATACGCCCGGCATAACAGGGTATTCAGGAAAATGGCCGTTGAAAAAATCTTCATTCGCCGTCACATTTTTATATCCCGCCGCCCGTTTTCCTTCTTCGACTTCCGTAATTCTGTCTACCAGAAGAAACGGATAGCGATGGGGAATAATTTCTTTAATTTGCTGAGTATCAAGCATTCTCTTGACATCTCCTTCATCGACAATAGTATGTATAGAAGGCATATGTGGCAACCAATCTGTACATTTGGAAGTATATTATGAATCAATTTCTTTTTCAACCGCGCTGTAAACTGTAACCAGCTGGCAATGAGCCTCGTCCATTAATGTGTTATGATAAATAAAGATTTTTACCCTATGCAAAGAGGTTGGAAGATGATTGCTAAGTTTACTGAAAAACGTACGCGGGTGATGCTGAATGAGTGGTATGACGCCATGGGAAAACGCCAATTCGATCTAGCCCGTTCCCTTCACGAACAAATCAATCAGCATCTCCCCAAATTACAAAAGAATGCAAAGCTCAAACTCAGATATCAGCTGTTTTTCGCACGGTTTCAGCTGCTGTTTGAAAAAAAAGACGGTCTGAATAAGCTGTTCTGCGAGCTGAAGCGGCGCAAAGATGAGATGGATCATGAATTAACTTATTATTTCTATTTTTTCAAAGGGTTATTCCATATGGTGAATGGCGCTCCGAACCGTGCTGTCTGCCGCTTTAAAGAAGCTGAACAGTACCTGCCGGCCATTCAGGACCGTTTCGAAGCCGCTGAATTTTATTATAAAACAGCGGGTGCATATTACATGATGAAGTCGCCTGCGCTCTCCATTCAATATGTCAATAAAGCGCTGGAAATCTATCAAGATGAAGCCGGCTACATCAAAAAAACGCTCAGCTGCCGGCTGCTTCTCGCCGTGAATTATATAGACGAGGCACGCTATGACGACGCAGAACAGCTCTTTAATGAATCCATAAAGATAACGGACCGGATCAATGACAATAACCTGCTGTGCCACGCCTATTATAATTTTGGTTTTTTAAAGACCGCCCAGAAAAAAGATAAAGAGGCCCTCCCTTTTTACAAAAAGGTATTGGGCAATCAGCGTTTCGAGAAAGAGTCTCCCGTTTCCTACCTGCATTGTGTATACGAAGCGGTCAGAGCACTTTTTAAAACCGGATCTGCCGCCGAAGGACAAACCGTGCTGCAGAAAGGTTTATACATATCTGAAAAAGTGCAGAACAAGATTATGAAATTGAAGCTGACCGCGCTCAACATACTGTACACCGCTCAGGAGGACCCGTACGACCGATTGCAGAAGCTTGTGCTGGAGCTGCAGAAAATTGAAGCGTGGGTGGATTTGGAAGTGCTGCTTCAGGATATTACTGATTACTACAAAAAAAAGGGCGATTTTGAGAAAGCCGCATTTTTTATCATGCGCGGCTGATCAAAACGCCCCTTCTTTTATCTGACTGAGTTGATTAAGCCCAGCATTTGGTCTCCCAATGTAATCGTGCGGCTGTTCAGCTGATATGAACGCTGAGACACGATTAAGTCGGTCATTTCTTTTGACATATCGACATTTGAACCTTCAAGCGCGCCCTGCTCCATGCCGATTGCCTGCCGGTTTGCGCCGGTAAGCTCTTCAATCGCTGAAGCCCCCGCGCCGTTTACGGAAAACAGATTATCCCCTTCCGCTTGAAGCGCCTGAGGATTATTGACATTGACGATGCCGAGATTAAACGTCTGCGAACGGGTTCCCGCCTGGTCTGAAGCAGTCAGCGTTCCGGTTTTGCTGATTTTCAGCTGAGTCAGCGAACTGTCAATTTGTATGGGCTGACCGTCCTCATCGAGAATGGGATTGCCTCCCGCTGTCATCAGCTGAAGCAGCCGGTCATTTCTGCCGGCCGGCTTGAGGGAAAGTGAGCCGTCCCTTGTATACACCCGCCGTCCGTCCGCTTCTGCCTGAAGATATTGATAAGGTGATGTGAACGCGATATCAAGGTCACGGTCGGTTTTTTTGATGCTTCCCTGCCCTGAGTCCAGCTGCGGAGTCATGACCATTCCGGCGCCGAGACGCAGGCCGGGCGGCGTTTTCCGCATGTTCGGCGAATTTTCCTTTTTGTCATCTATATGGTCATACTGCTGTCTGATCAGCTCGGAAAAGCGGGAGTCCCTCGCTTTATAGCCTGTCGTATCACTGTTTGAAAGATTGCTGCTGACTGTATCCATCTGCTGCTGAAGCTGATTTAAGGCTGTTGAAGCCGTCAGCATTGATCTGAGCATCATAATTGAATGTCCCCCATTTTGTTACACTTTGCCGATTTCATTTGCGGCTTTATCCATGCTTTTATCGTAAGCCTGAATGACTTTTTGATTGGCTTCAAATGATCTGTATGCTTCCGTCATTTCTGTATACGTGCTCGTCACGTCCACGTTCGAAAGCTCCGAGACGCCTTGCTTTAATGAATACGAGACTTGGGGATTCGCCGCCGCGCTCGGCAGTTCAGAGCCGTCGGCCGTGCTGTATAGGTCATTGCCGTCCCGTTTCAGATTGCGCACGTCTTCTTCCATTCTGATGTCAATCTGCCCCGCCGGCCGGCCGTTTGTCGTGACCGTTCCGTTTTCTGATACGGTGAATTTTTCATTGTCGACTGTAATCGGCTGTCCGTTTGTTGATAACACAAGGTTTCCGTTTATCGTAAGCTGATTGTTTTCATTTAATGAGAAAGTGCTGCTTTTTGAATAGCGGACGCCGCCTGCGGTCTGCACGGGATAAAACAGCTCGGCGTTTTCATTCGTTTCGGCATTCTTGGGAACCTGATTCTCCATCAGTGCGATATCCGTCGGCTGATCGGTCGTTTTCAGGCTTCCCTGCGTAAACAACGGTTTCAGCTCCTGCATGTATACGCCTGTGTTGACGGAACCGATTTTCGTTTTTTTATCGCCTTCTATTCGGCTCAGAAGCATCTCGGGAAAGGCGCGGATTGAACCTTGATCCTCTTTGTACCCTGATGTATTCGCGTTTGCGATGTTATTTGACAGCATTTCCGTTCTTCTCTGCTGTGTAATCATTGCGGACGTTGCGGTATATAATCCTTTTAACAAGTCTTCCACCTCTGAAATAGCATTATTTCCAGTTGCCTCACCGGAACATTTGTTCTATAATGAAAATCAGCATTTTTTCTTATTATCGGATTTACATTCACGTTCGTGAAGGGTTTGACAGAAAAAAACCCCATTCTTTTTCAGAATGAGGTTTTATCATCAGCTCAGTTTGCGTTTTGGAAGCTTGTCCATGTTATCCAGCATGACGCCGGTTCCGACCGCAACACAATCCATCGGGTTCTCAGCGACAAGAACAGGCACCCTCAGCTCTTCGGCAAGAAGCTGGTCAAGCCCGTTTAACAGCGCTCCCCCGCCGGTAATGATAACGCCGCGGTCGATGATGTCAGCGGACAATTCAGGCGGTGTTCTTTCAAGAACCTGCTTGGCGGCCTGCACAATGACGGCAACTGATTCACGAAGGGCTTCTTCTACTTCTTTGCTGTTTACTGTAATCGTTCTCGGCAGACCGGAAACCATGTCACGGCCGCGGATGGTGATTTCTTCATGACGTGCGTCTGGGAAAACCGTTGCGACCTTCACCTTAATATCTTCAGCGGTACGTTCACCGATCAGCAGCTTATACTCGCGTTTGATATAATTTAAGATTTCCATGTCAAACTTGTCCCCAGCCATCTTAATAGAAGAGGAGGTGACAATATCGCCCATAGAAATAACTGCGATATCTGTCGTACCGCCTCCGATGTCAACAACCATGTTACCGCTCGGCTGGAAGATTTCCATACCCGCGCCGATAGCGGCAACTTTTGGTTCTTCTTCAAGGTATACATGCTTTCCGCCGCTTTTTTCAGCTGCTTCTTTAATCGCTTTTTGCTCAACGGATGTAATATTCGTCGGGCAGCAGATCAGCATGCGCGGTTTTGAGAAAAGTCCTTTTACATTCAGCTTATTAATGAAATGTTTCAGCATGGCTTCTGTTACTTCGAAGTCTGCGATTACGCCGTCTTTCAGCGGACGGATCGCAACAATATTCCCAGGTGTACGTCCAACCATTCGTCTGGCTTCTTCACCGACAGCCAGCACTTTGCCGCTGTTTTTATCAAGTGCCACAACGGAAGGCTCATTCAGAACAATTCCTTTTCCTTTTACATGGATCAGTACATTTGCAGTACCGAGGTCAATTCCAATATCCCTTGCAAACATCTATTTATATCCTCCTTGATATCTGTTTCACAGTAAAATATCCACATTGTGCCCTAATTATATATATTATCATAATTTATCAAAAAAAAGCTGCTGAACGATATAAGTTCTTGACAAAATTTTGCGGATATTCGCGAAACCGCCCGGGAGGAGAAAAAAGGGCCCGGCAGACGTCAGGCGCTACGGCTGCTGAACGGGCTCCCCTTCAAGAATTTCATCCTTCTTGTACTTTAATTTCGTCGCCTCTCCCCCTCTTAAATGTCTGATGGATTTATGATAATCGAGTATTTCTTTTACTTCATTCGCCAAGTCAGGATTGATTTCAGGCAGGCGCTCTGTCAGATCTTTGTGTACGGTACTTTTGGAAACACCAAACTCTTTCGCAATGACACGAACGGTTTTTTTCGTCTCCACGATATACTTACCAATCTTGATTGTTCGCTCTTTGATGTAATCGTGCACACCACTCGACCTCCCCAGTTGGATGTGAGAAGTGTGAAATGAGATCCGTATTCTGTAACAGATTCACTGATGATGCAGCTTCTTCGTTGTCCGATTATATAAGAAGGTTTTAGAAATATGCCCACGATCCCTCACCTCAAACACTCTCTTTGATAGGTTTGTAACAGTGTATTAGCAATGAATTGGGAATATGCTAAAAACTCAATAAGGACAAGGGGCGGGTCATAATTTTCTGCTTTTTGATCGGGGGGTTTACATCCGCGCGATCCTGCTGTAGAATGAAACAGCGCAATTAGTTACTTAGGTAAGTTTTTTGAAAAGGAGAACGGAAATGATCCACGTCAACAGACGCCTCATTCATCAAATCAATCAATGCGCCCGCCTGATTACGAAGAAAGCCAATGAACGGCTGGAACCATTCGGCCTGTACTCCTCTCAATGGTCAATCCTATATTGCTTAAAAACGATCGGACCGATGACCCAAAAAGAAATCTGGTCCTATCTGAACGTTGAGGCGCCGACCGTTACCAGAACGATCAAACGCCTTGAAGAAAACGGCTGGATTCAGCGGGAACAGGGAGAAGACAAGCGGGAAAAGCTCGTCGTCCTGACGAAGGAAGCTGAATTGAAATACGACAGCATCAATCAAGAGATGCTGAAGTTCGAGGAAGACATGCTTGCGGATTTCCAAGATGGAGATAAGGAAGCTTTTTCTGAGTTTCTGAATGTGTTTTTAACGAAATAATAAAAAGGGAAGTGCTGTACTTTTGAGTAAATCTGACTCGATCTGGACCAAAGATTTTATTATGGTCGTACTCGTGAATTTATTTGTCTTTGTGTTCTTTTATACATTTTTGGCCGTGCTGCCTATCTATATGATTCAGGAGCTTGGCGGCAGTGAATCGCAAGGAGGGCTTTTGATCAGCCTGTTCCTGTTATCTGCTATTATCACCCGTCCTTTTTCAGGGGCGATTATTGAACGGTTCGGCAAGAAAAGAATGACGATTGTATCCTTGGCGCTGTTCGCCCTGTCTTCTTATCTGTATTTGCCGATACACAATTTTTATCTGCTGCTCGGACTGCGTTTTTTCCAAGGCATCTGGTTCAGCATTTTAACGACGGTCACGGGCGCAATTGCCGCTGACATTATTCCCGCCAAGCGGCGCGGCGAGGGGCTCGGTTATTTTGCGATGTCTATGAACCTTGCCATGGCGATCGGTCCTTTTCTCGGGCTGAGCCTTGTGAAAGTCATTTCGTTCCCGGTTTTCTTTACGATTTTTGCTGTATTTGTTTCTTTAGGCTTGCTGATTGCTTTTATGATTCGTGTGCCGGATCAAAACAACAGCGGAACGACTGTCTTCCGTTTTTCTTTCTCCGACATGTTTGAAAAAGGCGCGCTTAAAATCGCGATTGTCGGGTTGTCCATTTCTTTCTGTTATTCAAGTGTGACTTCATATTTATCCGTTTATGCAAAGACGATCCACCTGTTGGATGTCAGCGGCTATTTCTTCGTCTGTTTCGCAGTGACGATGATGGCCGCCCGTCCTTTCACAGGAAAGCTGTTTGACAGAGTGGGGCCGGGAATCGTCATCTATCCGTCGATTATCGTGTTCTCCGCGGGGCTTTGCATGCTGGCGATGACAAACAGCGCCCTCATGCTTCTCTTGTCTGGTGCCGTAATCGGCCTCGGATACGGCTCTATCGTACCGTGTATGCAGACGCTGGCGATTCAGAACTCGCCCGGACACCGTTCAGGTTTTGCGACGGCTACCTTCTTCACTTTCTTTGACAGCGGGATTGCCGGCGGGTCCTATGTATTCGGCCTCTTCGTCGCTTCGGCCGGATTCCATTCGATTTATCTGGCCGCGGGGCTGTTCGTCCTGATTGCTTTACTCCTGTATGGCTGGAGCCAGAAAAAAAGAACGCCGCTTCAAGCGGACGGAAACGTTTCAATCGCAGACTGATATGACAAAAAGCCGGGGGCAACCCCGGCTTTTTTTATTCGGCCGCTCTTTCCCGCGCGATTCGTCCCGCCGCTTTTACATAAGGAGGATGAATATACATAAGCGCCGTATAACCGAGACATGACAAAATGACACCCGCAAACCAGGAGATATCATAGATGCCGGCGAACGCCGGGACGTACATCCCGATTAAAGAAATAAACGCGCCGAGAAAAGTCGCGGCAAAGGCCCGGTAATTATAGCCTTTGTAATAAGTGTACTGTCCGGTTTCCGAATAAAGGTCTTCAACTGAGAGCTGCCTTTTTCTGATGATAAAATAATCAGCCATCATCACCCCGGCCACCGGTCCGAGCATCCCGCCGATGAGCCCGAGAAACGCATAAACATTCGTGGCGCTCTCCATCAGCTTCCACGGTATTGTGAACAGGGCCAAAACGGCGGTCAAATACCCTCCCCTCCTGAATGTAATATACTTCGGCAGGACATTCGCCAAGTCATAGGCCGGTGACACGATGTTTGCCGCCACGTTAACCGAGACGGCGGCGATGCAAAGTGTGATAACCGAAAGAGCGATAATAAAAGGATTATCAAACCGGGCCAAAATCTCCACCACATCCCAAATCGGTTCTCCGAATGCTACCTGTGATCCGGATGTCACTGTAATGCTCGCAAACGCAAACAGCGCAAACGTTCCCGGCAGGCCGTAAAACTGGCCGCGAATCTGTTCTTTTTGCGACGCGGCGAACCGGGTGAAGTCAGGAATATTCAAAATCAATGTCGCCCATATCCCGATAATGCCCGTCACCCCTGCTGCAAACGGCCAAAACGTTTCAGAAAAGGTATGGAACTTTCCCGGCTGTGAGTAAATCGGTCCGAGTCCGCCGGCAATATCTATCGCCCACCAGACCATGCCGCCGAAGACGAGATAAACAAGCGGGCCCGCCCACACTTCAAATTTTTTGATTGATTCCATGCCGTGCCGCAGCACAAGCAGATGAATGCCCCAAAAGAAAATGAACGACAGAAAGCCCGGCAGATGAAGCCCGAATATATTCCAATCTCCGCCGAGACTCCCCCAGCCCGGCCATATGTTCAAAAGCAGAATGTGTAAAGCCGTGCTTCCGGCAAATGTTTGAATTCCGAGCCACATGATGGCTGTAAACGCCCTGAGAAGCGTCGGAATGTTAGCGCCGTATATTCCGTAAGAAGCCCTGATAATGACCGGAAAAGGCAGGCCGTATTTCGTTCCGGCATGGCCGTTCAAGGCCAAAGCGGCGAACAAAATGAGTGACGCTGTCACGATAATGGCGAGCACCTGCCACGGAGAAAGGCCGATCGCAATGAGCCCGCCCACAGTCGCATAGGTCGGGATATTATGAATACAGCCCATCCAGATGGATGCAAAATTCACCGCTTTCCATGTCCGTTCGCCGTCTTCTAAAGGCAGTAAATCTTTGTTGCTTAGCCGATCACTCGTTGTTTTTTTCATTTTCTCCCTCCCACATGTACGTTTTCCTTACATCACATGTGAAAAAATATAACTGAAAATTCCGCAAATAACATTGGTCGCTGTCGACAATAATCGTTTTGATTTTTGAGCACATTACACAAAAAAAGAGACGGGGAGAGCCCGTCTCTTTTTTTGCGCCTGTTAAGAGGCTTTTTTGAGGAGAACCGAAAACCGGAACGCCATCAAAAGGCTTACGGCGCCGACAACGATAAGAATCGTGCCGAGCATATGAAAATGGCCGGCGGTAATTTCTTTTCCGAAAAGAATGCCCAAAATGACAGAAGACAAAATCGAACCGAGATACCGGCAGGTCTGAAACAGGCCGGACGTTGTTCCGACCATGTCGGCAGGGCTCGTTTTCAGCATGGCCGCCTGAAACGTGACATTTCCGAAGCCGTAGCCGACACCCAGCACGGACAGGATCAGCCCTTTTCCTATCATAGGCGCCTGAAGAAAGAAAAACGTTAACATCACCGCTCCGATCGCAGTCAGGCAGGTTCCGGCAACAATCGGCTGAAGAAGCCCTTTCTTATCTATCCATTTTCCGGTCAGAGGCGACACCAGAATACTCATGCCCGACATAAACAGCATAATCAATCCGCTTGTCTGAACGGACAAATGCATTTCATCCTGAAAATAGCTCGGAAGCCCGAAAAAGATGCAGTAAAAGAATATATTCAGCAAAATAAATTGAATATACACCGACGATAGTTTCCGATGCGTTTTAAACAGCCTGACATCAATAAACGGCTTCTCTGTTTTCAGCTCGCGCCAGATAAAGAGCCCGACAAACAAAAGCCCGAATACGCCTTCTGTATAGTGAGGCTTCGTACTGAAGGACAATAAAAACGACAGGAGAAGGATAATCGCTCCGGCAAACAGGAGTATCCCGATCGTATCAAGCTGGCGGAGCACGCCTTTCAAGCCGCCGATCTCGCGTTTTTCATCTTTCGGAAACATATACATTCCGAGAAAAAAGCTGAGAATGATAAACGGCAGATTGACGAAAAAGATTGCCGGCCACCCTCCCCAAACGATCAGAAAACCGCCGAGAGTCGGACCGAGCGCCGTCATGGCTGATGCAAAGATTGACAGGACGGCCAGCGCCGAAGCCTGCTTCTCCTGTATATTTGAACGGATCAATCCGACGCCGGACGGATATATCGCGCTGCTTCCGATCGATTGAAAAAGCCGCATGATCAGCAAAGTCATAAAAGTCGGCGCAAACGGCGCGCCGACCGCCGAGACGGCAACAAGCAGAAGCCCAATCAAAAACAACTTCTTCCTGCCGAGCATATCACCGAGCTTCCCGGTAACAGGCTGCGCCACTGCGCTGGCCAGATAAAAGGACGATATCAGCCAGGACACCGTTGTAAACGACAGGTGAAATTCATGCTGAATACTGTGAAGCGCAAGAGAAATCATCGACGAGTTCAATGGGTTCAGCATCGTCCCCGAAGCCACGGCCGTCAAAAACAGGACGCGGCTTTTTTTGGAGATTGTCATTTTGTCTGTGCGATAAATTCTTCCGTCGTCCGGCTTCTGCCGATTTTCGGGAAGATAAACTTGAGTGTCGCTTCGTGCTGTTCATCGCTGAATGTCGCCATCGCGTCAGTTACGAAAACTTGCTGATACCCGAGCTGAAAAGCTTCTCGCGCCGTGCTTTCCACACCGATGTTTGTCGCAATCCCGCATAACACAATTGTGTCGATTCCCCGTCTTCTGAGCTGAAGGTCCAGGTCCGTGCCGAAAAACGCGCCCCACTGCCGTTTTGTTACCGTATAATCGTTTTCTTTCACTCCGATTTCAGGCACAAATTCAGCCCAATCCGCCGGCGGAGCCGAATGGCCCGCCGCCTCTTCATCCGTCAGCGGCTTCAGCGCATCCGCTCCGTCATGAAAATCCACGTTCACAAAGCTGATAAATCCGCCTTTTTCCCGGAACACATCAATTAATTTTTTCGCGTTCGGCACAACCGTACCGCTTTTATCCATCGGCACAATGCCTTTTTGTAAATCAATAATGACCAAAGCCGTTTTTTCAAATTGCAGATTTAATGATGTTGTCATAATGATTCCTCCTGATGCAGTTAGTGTTTCTCACCCCGTTTATTTTACTCTTTCCCGGACAGGATTTCTTCCGCCATGCTCCGGCACTCTTTTTATGGATATAAAGTCGCACGGCACCCATTTGAAAAAACAGTATTATGAACGCAAAAAACCATGTCAGATAACCTTACATGAAAATGTTTTATCGTTCTTTTTTCTCTATAATAATGAATTAATCACAATTACATTCTGAATGAGACGGAGGAATACAACATGCAGATGGGCGATACAGTATTTATGTTCTTTTGCGCTTTACTCGTGTGGCTGATGACCCCCGGGCTGGCTTTGTTTTACGGCGGAATGGTAAAAAGCAAAAACGTGCTCAGCACGGCGATGCATAGTTTTTCTTCTCTCGCCATCGTATCCGTCGTTTGGGTTTTGTACGGATATTCACTTGCTTTTGCCCCCGGAAATACATGGCTTGGCGGGATTGAATGGGCGGGGCTGAAGGGGGTCGGCTTTGAACCCGGAAGCTACAGTGATACGATCCCGCATTCCTTGTTCATGATGTTCCAAATGACGTTTGCCGTACTGACGACGGCCATTATTTCCGGAGCATTTGCTGAACGCATGAGATTCAGTGCTTTTCTTGTATTTTCCTTTTTGTGGGCTTCCCTCGTATATACCCCCGTTGCGCACTGGGTATGGGGCGGCGGCTGGATCGGCCAAATGGGCGCTCTTGACTTCGCAGGCGGAAACGTCGTCCACATTTCTTCCGGGGTCGCCGGGCTCGTGCTGGCGATTGTGCTCGGGAAACGCAAGGACGGCACGGCGGCTTCCCCTCACAACTTAATTTACACGTTCTTGGGCGGGGCGCTCATTTGGTTCGGATGGTTCGGCTTCAATGTCGGCAGCGCCCTCACGCTTGACAGTATCGCGATGTTTGCCTTCATTAACACAAACACCGCGGCTGCGGCCGGAATTATCGGCTGGATTTTAATCGAATGGATGCTGAACAAAAAACCGACCATGCTGGGTGCTGTATCAGGCGCTATTGCCGGACTTGTCGCCATTACGCCGGCTGCCGGTTTCGTTACGCCGTTCTCTTCCATCGTAATTGGTTTCATCGGCGGGCTTGTCTGCTTCTGGGGCGTGTATTGGCTCAAAAAGACTTTCGGTTATGATGATGCGCTTGACGCTTTCGGCCTGCATGGAATCGGCGGGACATGGGGCGGCATCGCAACCGGTTTATTCGCCACCACTTCCGTCAATGACGGCGGGGCAAACGGGCTGTTTTACGGCGATCCGGGACTGCTCTGGAAGCAGATTGCGGCCATTGCGGCAACCTATGTATTTGTATTTATTGTCACTTTCGTTATCATTAAAATTGTAGGTCTGTTCATTCCCCTTCGCGCCAGTGAAGAAGAAGAGTCACTTGGGCTTGATTTAACGATGCACGGGGAAAAAGCATATCAGGACTTATAAAGTGAGGAGTGGCTTAGATGAGCGGTCAAATGTTCAAGGTAGAAATCGTTACGCGTCCGGCTAAGTTTGAAACATTGAAACAGGAACTCGGTAAAATCGGAGTCACATCGCTGACCTTCTCCAACGTACACGGCTGCGGCCTTCAAAAAGCCCACACCGAACTGTACCGCGGAGTCAAAATTGAGAGCAATGTGTATGAACGGCTGAAAGTGGAAATCGTTGTCAGCAAGGTCCCCGTTGATCAAGTCGTGGAAACGGCGAAGAAAGTGCTGAAAACGGGAGAGCCCGGAGACGGCAAAATATTCGTCTATGAAATCGGAAACACGATTAATATCCGCACCGGAGAAGAAGGACCAGGAGCTTTATAAACAGACAGAACGCCCGGAGACAGCATGTCCCGGGCGTTTTTTTCAGGCTTCATTAAAAAGAAGAAACCTTTTTTTCATGCGGGACAGGCCGCTTATGCCGTACGGGTTGTTTTTTCGCATATGTACTGATATTGACCAGTATGCCGCACAAAAACAGCGTCATAATCAATGAAGAACCGCCGTAGCTGATAAACGGAAGCGGTACACCCGTAACCGGGAGGAGTCCGCTCATCGCTCCCAAATTCAATACAACCTGAAACATTAATTGAAACGTAATTCCGACGGCAAGAAGCTTCCCGAACGGGTCATCAGCCCGCACGGCCGTTTTTACGCCGAGAAGCATTAACGCAAAATATAATCCCAAAACGATCAGAACACCGAATATCCCCAGCTCCTCGCTGATCACGGCCATAATGAAATCGGTATGCGCCTCAGGCAGATAGTTCATTTTTTCAACACTGTTTCCAAGCCCTCTTCCGAAAAACCCGCCTCCGGAAATAGCAAAATAGGATTGAATCAGCTGATAGCCGTCCCCGTTCGCATCACCAAACGGATTGGTAAAGGAAACGAGGCGCTTCACACGATAGGAAGCGGAAAATGCGAGATAAACAACCCCGGACACCGCCGTCGCGCCGAGCACGAACAGATGGCGCTTTTTCAAGCCGGCACATAATAAAATCGACCCGCATGCCGCCAGGATTAAGGAAGCCGTCCCTAAATCAGGCTCCGCCAATGTCAGCAGAAAAGCGGTCCCCAAAATCACTAAAGGTGGCAGAACCCCTTTCACAAATTGATGAATGTACGGCTGCTTTTTCGTATAAATCGAAGCGAAATACAAAATCATGGCGATCTTCGCCAATTCAGACGGCTGTACGACAAGCGGGCCCGCTCCCAGCCACCTGCGGGAAAAATTCCGCTCCAGCCCGATTCCCGGTATCAATACGAGCAGCAGCAATACCAGCGAACCGACCACAAACAGCGGTACAAGCCGCGCATACCGCTTATACGGCAGACAGGCGGCAAATAGAAATAAGCATAATCCGATCAGTAAAGAGGTACTTTGTTTATGGAAGAAATAGGATGGATCTCCGTACCGCTGAGACCCCATCACATCACTGGCGCTGTACACCATTAACAAGCCGAATCCGCAAAGCAGCATAATGACAAACACAAGCGGCAGATCGGCGTTTTTCAAACGTTTCAGCAACGGACAAAACTCCTTCGGCTATTCTTTTCCCGCATACTTGACGCACAGTAATACAGTCACGTTTCATTCTGTTTACTTTTTTATGATTATTTTTAATACCAATTGTGTCTCATAGAAAAAAGCATTACACTGTTCATATAAAATAAAGATAAAAGGTGATATTTGTGAATTACGAACTATTTAAAGCGATCAATGGTTTGTCGCACCATAGCGCCATTCTCGACTCTATCATGGTATTTATTACGGAATACGCCATTTACGCCTACGCCCTTTTCCTGCTTGCCATGTGGCTGTTCGGAAGCACAAAAGGCAGACAAAACGCCCTGTACGCGGGCTTCACGGGTGTTGCGGCGCTTATCGTCAACTACCTCATCACGAAGGTCTATATCGAGCCGCGCCCCTTTGTCGAGCATACGGTTCATACGCTGATCCCTCATGCCGCGGATGCTTCATTTCCAAGTGACCATACGACAGGCGCTTTGGCGATTTCAATTGCCATTCTGTTCCGCAACAAAAAACTCGGCTGGCCGCTTGTGATTTTCGGCCTTTTGACCGGCTTCTCAAGAATTTGGGTCGGCCACCATTATCCGATCGATGTGCTCGGAAGCATTATCGTTTCCCTCATTGTCGGATTCCTGCTGTTCAGATTTTCAAATGTGCTTCGTCCGATTGTCGATCTGATCGTGCGAATCTATGAAAGTATCGTTCATAAAAGCAAATCGACAAACCATAATATATAAAAAAAAGCCGGCGTCTGTCACAGACTGCCGGTTTTTGTATGTTTGGCTGTATGCTTTTTCCTTTGTAAAGCACAGAATGCGGCAATGCCGAGACTGTCAATCAGCACATCGCGGAGGCATCCGTTTCTGCCGAAAAAGAGCTGGACGATTTCTGTCAGGAAAGCGGCGGCCAATGCATACAGCACCGCCCTCTTCATGCGCCTGCGCTCCCTGAAAAACAAATAGGCGAGCACAAAAAATGAAAACGCGTGCCCGAGCTTTTGAATCGCCGCTTCCGGTATGGCGAGCTCCGCCAAATCGAACACGAAGAAACCGGACACATCCGGATGGGGCGTGAAACGAAAGGACACCGTCTGCGACACAATCATATCGTGAAAGCTTTCAGTCAAAGCAGAAACGAAAACAAAGACGAGCCACCCGGCCGCCAGACATTTATTCATTCAGCATCTCCTTCGTTTTCTACTAGTATAAAGGCACATGCGGCAATATGAAAAGCGCCTATCAGAGCTGATAGGCGCTTTGGGATCAAGATTACTTGCCCGAATCTTTCATTGAGCCGTCATCTTTTCCATCTGTCTTGTCTTTTGTGCCGTCCTCTTTGTCACCTGGTTTTTCTTCGGTTTCTTTTTTAGGCGTCACATCTTTTTTCTCGGAAGATTGCTGAATTGCCCCTTCCGTTTCTTCTGTCACAGCGTTTTTCTCTTCAGCCGCCGCTTTTTCAATAGATGTTACCGGCTTGTCCATAAAATTGAGCGGGTTCATCGCTACGCCGTCCTTGCGGATTTCAAAGTGCACGTGATTTCCGCTTTCTTCACTGTAAAGGTTTTTTCCGGATTTACCGATGACCTGGTTCTGCTTTACTTTGTCGCCCTGATCCACGCTGACTTCAGATAAAGACTGATAGACAGTAGACAGGCCGTCTGAGTGTTCAATTTCAACCACATACCCCAGTACCGGGTCTTTAGCAGCTTTAACAACCGTACCGCTCAGAGAAGCAGAAACATCAAATGATTTTCCGTCTTTCTCAGCTAAGTCAATTCCTTTACTGAGGCTGTACGTGTTATTATAGTTAACAAGTGCTGCTTCTTTCTCTTTTTTTGCGGCATCAGTTTCATAAAACTTTTTCACAACAGAAACATTTTCAGAATGAGCAGCCGGCATTGCGACGTTTTCCATTGACTTGCCTACTTCGACGGCATCGTCTTTGCCGCTGTCATACGCGGAGTTTCCGCCGTTGTTCGTCAGATTGTCCTTCACATCATTCGAAACGGATTGATACCAAAGGACAGCTGTTAAAATGACGGCCGCACTGACTAAGTAGATTGCAGGGAATATCCAGCGTTTGCGAAAAAACCGCTGAAGTTTTTTGACTTGAGAAGTTTTCTTTTCTTCCTCTCTCATTTGTTCATCACCTCAGCAACATTCTGAACACTTTTCTGAAAATATATACACATCCATAAAAAACTTTTTTGGAAATAGTATGTGCAGATTGCACTTGATTATGTAATGAAATGTGAAGGGAGATCCCGGAATATGAATTTGACCCTGCGCAAAGCCGTATTGGAAGATTTAGATGCGGTGGTGGCCATATACAACTCGACGATTGCTTCACGAATGGTAACGGCTGATACGGAAGAAGTGACGCCCGCAGACCGGATGGATTGGTTTTTGCGGCACACGGACCGGCGCCCGCTGATGGTCGCGGAAGATGAAACCGGCAAAGTGGCGGCCTGGATCAGCTTTGAAACGTTTTACGGCCGTCCGGCCTATGACAAAACGGCGGAGATCAGCATCTATCTGCATCAGGATTGCCGCGGCAAAGGAGCAGGAAGCTTTCTGCTGAAAGAAGCCCTGGCACTCGCTCCGGCAATCGGCATCCGCAGCCTGATGGCTTTTATCTTCGGACATAATGTGCCGAGCATTAAGCTGTTTGAAAAATTCGGTTTTAACGAATGGGGCGTATTCCCGGGTATCGCCGAAATGGACGGAAAACGATATGACTTGAACATTTTAGGGAGAGAACTGTCATGATCACCATCGATAAAGACAAAGACGCAAACCAGCCGCTCAATAAAAAAGCCCGTTCCCTTGCCGACATCGCCAAATGGGGAAAGATCACCGCCGTGTTTCTGATCATCACGGGCTCTCTTTCCGCTCTGTCAGCCATTGTGACGTTGCTCGGAGCCATTCCGGGGGTTCTGCTCATCATTTCCGGCGTCATGCTGATGCGCTCGGCAAAAGCGGCTGCCGCCCTTCAGGAAGGACTAGAAGAAAACGCGGAAGAAAGTATGCTTGCACATTACGCGTCATTTATCAAAATGCAGTTTTTTTACGCGGCATCCAGTGTGGTATTGGGCATTCTCGCTTTTATTTTAGTCGTCATCTTCGCTGTCATCGGAATTATCGCTTATCACAGCACTGATACGTATGACACGCCTGATTCATATTACTATGAGAACGACCCGGTGTTTGAATGACAAAAAGAGCTGATCGCGCGTCAGCTCTTTTTTAATAAAGCATTTCTTTTTTCCGGTCTTCTTCCGTTAAAAATTCAATAAAGCTCTTCATCGCAGACGGCTCCTCGGCAATCAGCCGGGTATAGGCGCTTTTCCGTTCCTCGGACAGAATATCGCTTTTTCTGATTCTGTTCAGCATATAAAGGCGGATCGTTTTTTGCACCTGTTTCCGCTGATAGCCGGCTTCCTTAAAAAACGCAAGACCCAGAGCCGCAAGGAGGGCAAAAATGCCGGCCGATACGAGAGCTCCTCTCCCAGAAGGGGCCTGAATCAAAAGCGATGCCAGATGAAACAGACTAAAAGCGGCGAGCGGGAAAGCAAGAAAACGGTAAATGATGCTTTTTTTCATCAGCGGTGCGATGGCGATTTGTATTTTCTGAATTTCTTTTTTTATGAATCCCGGCAATTGTTCCGCATGCTCCAGCTTCATGCCCTCTCCCCTTTGCTGTCATTTTTGTCTTCTTTTTCATATATGCATATTTTAACGCACCCGGAACTTTCTTTGAAAGAAAACTGCATTCATCTTTGATTCCGGCTCTTTATTCTTTCAAAATGTCAATGTTATAATTTGAAATGGGAATCAGATTGCTGCACTTGTCGGAATACTAATGGGCACAGTCTTGATAAATATGATATAGCGGGGTTGCAAAGTGAGCATTTCATTTATTTTATTCGGATTTTTTTTCGTTTTAAATATACTTTTGGCCATCATCATGATTTTCAAAGAAAGACGCGATGCCAGCGCTTCATGGGCTTGGCTCTTGGTTCTTTTTTTTATTCCCATTTTAGGGTTTATTTTATACCTGTTATTCGGCCATAACCTGAGACGCAAGCATCTGTTTCAATGGGAAGACCGTAAAAAAATCGGGATTGAAAAGCTGCTGAAGTCTCAGCTGAAAGATCTGAAGTCGAGGCAATTCCAATTTAACAACAGAGCGACTGTGGATAATAAAGACCTCATCTATATGCTTGTCATGAACAACCACGCAGTCTTTACAGAGGATAATTCGGTGGAGATTCTGACGGACGGGCGCGATAAGTTCAAACGCTTAATGAAGGACATTTCCAACGCAAAAGATCACATTCACCTTCAATACTATATTTATAAAGGTGATGAACTGGGAAAAAAATTGCGCGATGCCTTAGTGAAAAAAGCACGCGAAGGCGTAAAAGTCAGAGTGTTATATGATGAACTCGGTTCAAGATCACTCAGAAAAAAATTCTTCAAACCGCTGCGGGACGCCGGCGGCCATGTGGAAGTCTTTTTTCCTTCCAGGCTTCGTCCGATTAATTTGCGGCTCAATTATCGGAATCACCGCAAGCTCGTCATCATTGACGGCGAAACCGGCTATGTCGGCGGCTTTAACGTCGGAGATGAGTATCTCGGCCTGAATCCGAAATTCGGCTACTGGCGCGATACGCACCTCAGGCTTCAAGGCACGGCGGTACACGCCATTCAGACACGGTTTATCCTCGATTGGAACCAAGCCTCCCATCATCATACGCTCACATACGTTCCGAATCATTTTCCGGAATGCGAGCCGAAGGGCAATGTCGGGATGCAGATTGTCACGAGCGGACCGGACTCAGAATGGGAACAAATTAAAAACGGCTATATCAAGATGATCTCAACGGCCAAACGGTCGATCCTGATTCAGACGCCTTACTTTATTCCTGACTCAAGTCTTTTAGATGCCCTCAGGATCGCCTGTCTGTCAGGCATCGACGTCAAAATCATGATTCCGAACAAGCCGGATCACGCTTTCGTTTACTGGGCGACTTTATCTTACATCGGCGACCTTTTGAAAGCCGGAGCCTCAGTCTACATTTATGATAACGGCTTTATTCATGCAAAAACGATTGTCGTCGATGATGAGACGGCTTCAGTCGGTACGGCGAATATCGACGTCAGAAGCTTCAGACTTAATTTTGAAGTCAACGCCTTTATTTATGACGTCACCATCGCGAAAAAACTCATTTCCTCATTTAAAGAAGATCTGCTCGTCTCCAGAAAATATACGTATGAAGAATATCAGGAGCGTTCGCTGCGGATCCGCATTAAAGAATCGATTTCAAGACTTCTTTCGCCGATTTTGTAATTCCCGGGGTGTTTCTCGGGAATTTTCTGATATAAAAACGGACATGGCACGAAAAAACACATTTTATATTCAAAAGAATGACCGAATAGTGTATAAATGAAAAGTGAGTATTTTTTTGTAAAGGAGTGCCATAGTTTGAAACCTGAATCAGTGAATCGTTCGCTTATTTCTATTTCGAAATGGGGAAAAGCGACAGGTATTTTATTTATTATCATGGGTGCGTTTGCGGCGCTGTCGGGCGCGTTTTTCTTTTTAATCGGAGCGATTCCCGGCGTTCTGCAGATCATTGCCGGCATTTTTCTGATGCGCTCGGCAAATGAAGCGGGACAGATGGCGGAGCAGTTCAATGAACTGACAGAGGAACATATGCTGGAGAATTATGCAAAGTTCGTGAAAATGCAGGGGATCTACCTGATTGTGACGGTCGGCTTGTCCGTTCTTGGTATTGTTCTCTTCATTGTCCTCATGACGCTCGGCATCGTGGACGGCGTGTTTAATAATATTGATGCCAATACATATTAAAAAGGAAAATCCCGGCGCATCCGCCCGGGATTTTTTCTTATTCCGCTTCTTCGACAACGGGAAAGCGTTCGTTTTTGTGCTTCGGATTATCAATTCATCCAATACGGCGATGGCATAATGGCGCAGCTGAAACGCTGTCTGCAGATATTCTTTCGGACATTCCGGCTTCAGCCAGACGTGTCGCCGTCACATCAAAAAAGCTTTTCCTCAGAGTTTCAACTGAAATCACTCAATTGTTCGACTGTTCCTGATCAGGTTTAGAAGCAAGAATTGTGATTCTGCAAAATAAGGATAAAAGCCATGGTGGAACAAGACCGCTTATCATACAGTTTTTTGGGCCTTTGTAATTAAATTACAATTGTTCTTAATATTCACTCATGTATTCATGCTATTATATTGAAAGGAACGATCAAAAGCGTTGGCGTTCGTAATTGTTTTAAATATTTACGAGTGCTGCCTCATGTCAAAGTCAGAAAAAATAGTATAGGAGGTAACATATGTTTAAGTTTAAAAAGAAATTCTTAGTTGGATTAACGGCAGCTTTCATGAGTATCAGCATGTTTTCGGCAACCGCCTCTGCAGCTGGCACAGATTACTGGCAAAATTGGACTGATGGGGGCGGAACAGTCAACGCAGTCAATGGATCTGGCGGGAATTACAGTGTTAATTGGTCTAATACCGGAAATTTCGTTGTTGGTAAAGGCTGGACTACAGGCTCGCCATTTAGAACAATAAACTATAATGCCGGAGTCTGGGCGCCGAATGGCAATGGATATTTGACTTTATATGGCTGGACGAGAGCACCTCTCATCGAATATTATGTGGTGGATTCATGGGGTACTTACAGACCTACCGGAACGTATAAAGGTACTGTAAACAGTGATGGAGGTACATATGACATATATACAACAACACGTTATAACGCACCTTCCATTGATGGCGATAACACTACTTTTACGCAGTACTGGAGTGTTCGTCAGTCGAAGAGACCAACCGGAAGCAACGCTACAATCACTTTCAGCAATCATGTTAACGCCTGGAAGAGCCATGGAATGAATCTGGGCAGTAATTGGGCTTATCAAGTCTTAGCGACAGAAGGATATAAAAGCAGCGGAAGTTCTAATGTAACAGTGTGGTAACAGCTCATCTTTAATTAGGGGCAGCGAACGGGCTGCTGATCGTTCCTTGAGAAATTTTAAATGATTGTTAAGAGGCGAACGGTTTTGGCATTACCGGAGGCAGGATATTCTCCATCAGTTTTCGCGTATTAAAATAAGAGTGCCGTCATTTTTCGGTAACCCGCTTACAACAGACACCTTCACATAAGCCTTAAGCAAAATAAAAATATCCCGGTTACCACCTCCTTTAGTTTCGGAGGATTTCTTCATTAAACAGATCGCAACCCCGCATCCAGGCTTGCCTGAATATGGAGCCAAAACCGTGATTTCCTCATTATCTTTTGTAACCATTTTTGTTACACCTCTAGCGGCATGAACCCATCTCTTTTTAACAAAAGAGATGATTCATTACATCATAAAGGGACTTGCTCGCAAGTTCATTCTCCATTGCCCGCTGTACGCTTCCGAACGTCTCATCGAGCGCGCGCTGAATATTTTTGCCGACCGGACAGTCGGGGTTCGGATTGTCGTGAACCGCAAAAAGCTCTTCCCTATTCTGCACCGCCCTGTAAACCTCTAAGAGGGTGATCTCCGACGGATCTTTTTTCAGGCTGGCTCCCGGAACACCCGCCCGGGAAGTCAGAATACCCGCTTTTTTCAGCTGGCTGATCGTTCTCCGCACGACGACGGGATTGGTGTTTACGCTGCCCGCAATCATGTCCGATGACGCCCGTTCATCCGTTGAGATCAGCGATAGAATGTGAATGGCCACAGCAAGACGGCTGTTAATCATGTTTTTCACCACCGTTGTAACCACAATAGTTACATTTCATTTGTTTGTCAACTACTAATATACACTAAAACGGGCGGCAAAATGAAATCAAGTTGGCAATAGAGGTGTAAACAGGCCGGCGGGAAACCGGCCGGAGAGGGATTAAAATAAGAAATAACGCTGTCCGAGCGGAACATAGCTGACGGGCTGGCATGCCAGCTCTTCTCCGTCAGCGAACACCTGATAGGTTTTCGGATCGACTTGTATATTCGGCATCGCGTCATTCAGCTTCATGTCGAGCTTACTCAGCTTACGGATATTCCGTACGGGAGAAATCATTTTTTCAAGGCCAAGCTTTTCCGGCACACCGTTTGCGATACCGGCCTGGGACATAAATGTAATAGAGGTATTTCGGTTTGCTTTACCGTATGATGCGTACATCTGCCGCATAAACACGGGCTCAGGCGTCGGAATGGAAGCATTCGGATCTCCCATTTGGGCGCGGGCGATCATGCCGCCTTTGAGCACAAGTTCAGGTTTGACGCCGAAGAAAACCGGGTCCCATAGTACGAGGTCGGCGAGCTTCCCTTTTTCAACGGAACCGACTTCATGGCTCAGGCCGTGAGTGACGGCCGGGTTGATCGTGTATTTGGCGATATAGCGTTTGGCGCGCACATTGTCATTGCCGTTTTCTCCTGATAGAGCGCCGCGCTGCTTTTTCATTTTATCGGCCACCTGCCATGTCCGGATAATCACTTCTCCCACCCTGCCCATCGCCTGCGAGTCAGATGACGTCATGCTGATCGCGCCGATATCGTGCAGAATATCCTCCGCCGCAATGGTGGCCGCTCTGATGCGTGAATGACTGAATGCCACGTCTTCAGGGACTTTTGAATCTAAATGATGGCAGACCATCATCATATCAAGATGCTCGTCCATCGTGTTGACGGTATATGGAATCGTCGGCGTCGTAGAGGACGGCAGGATATTGGCGTAAGATGCGAGTTTCATAATATCCGGTGCGTGGCCTCCGCCGGCTCCCTCTATGTGATATGTATGGATAACCCGGTCGCCGATCGCATCAAGCGTATTTTCTAAAAAGCCCGCTTCATTAATCGTGTCTGTGTGGATCGCCACCTGAATGTCCGCCTCATCCGCGACTTCCATGCAAGCTTTAATGGCGCTTGGCGTTGATCCCCAATCTTCATGCAGCTTCAGGCCGATCGCGCCTGCTTCCACCTGCTCGATCAGCGGCGCTTTATCGGATGCATTCCCTTTTCCTAAGAAACCGACGTTGATCGGAAACTCCTCGGCCGCTTCCAGCATTCTCGACATGTACCATGCACCGGATGTACAAGTCGTCGCTTTACTTCCCGTCGCAGGACCCGTTCCGCCGCCGAGAAGCGTGGTCACGCCTGAAGAAAGCGCGACTTCCATCTGCTGCGGGCAGATAAAGTGGATATGCGTATCCACCCCGCCGGCCGTTACGATTTTCCCTTCACCGGAAATGACTTCTGTTCCGGCACCGATAATCATGTGCGGGTCCACCCCATCCATAATATCCGGGTTGCCGCTTTTTCCGACGCCGACAATCCGGCCGTCCTTCACCCCGATATCCGCCTTGACGATTCCGGTATAATCCAGGATAACGGCGTTTGTAATGACCAGATCAAGCGCTCCGTCTTTCCCGGTGATACGTCCGTTCTGCCCCATGCCGTCCCGGATTGTTTTCCCTCCGCCGAAAATCATTTCTTCACCGTAATTCGTGAAATCTTTTTCGACTTCAATCCATAAATCCGTATCTCCGAGTCTGACTTTGTCTCCTGTTGTCGGTCCGAACAGTTCTGCGTATTGCTCACGTGACATTTTCATCGGATCGCCTCCTCCATCCATCCGGCTTTTTTAAGATTTGACAGCGTCTTCTCTTTTCCCCGCTCATCCATATACGTATCGGCCATGCCGTTGAGACCTCTGACCGTTTTTCGCCCTCCGATTTCCACGAGCGTGACGGTTTTCTCTTCTCCCGGTTCAAAACGGACAGATGTGCCTGACGGGATATCAAGGCGCATGCCGATTGCTTTGTCCCGATTGAAGGAAAGGGCGCCGTTGGCTTCGGCAAAATGAAAATGCGATCCTACCTGCACTGACCGTGTTCCGTTATTGGTGACTGACACCTCCAGCGTCTTCCGGCCTTCGTTAATGATGATGGTCCCCTTTGCGACTTGAATCGCTCCCGGCTTCATGACTTCACCTCCGCTTTGATCGGCTGATGAACGGTGACAAGCTTAACCCCGTCCGGGAACGTCGCTTCCACCTGAATGCTGTCCAGCATTTCCGGAACGCCTTCCATAACGTCTTTTTCCGTCAATACATTGCGGCCGGATTCCATCAGCTCAGCAACGCTTTTTCCGTCTCTCGCGCCTTCCATCAGATAACAGGTCAAATATGCGGCGGCTTCAGGATAATTCAGCAGAACGCCGCGCGCCTTCCGCTGCTTAGCGAGCTCTCCCGCCGTAAAAATAAGCAATTTTTCTTGTTCAACCGGTGTCAGTTTCATCTGTATTCCCCCTTAATGATAGTCAAACACAATCCGCATGGTCATACCGAAACGATGCAGGCGGCCGTCACCCCCTTCACCTCATGAAATGTTAAGTGATAAAAGTTATTCGACGGTGAACGGCCCGATTCCTTTTGCAGAATTTACCGATTTCTCATTTTTTTCTTCAACAAACGTTTAATCAAATGTGAAGAAAGGTTACATTCTATGTGAATATTATAAAGAAATCGCCGGGGAATTTATAGAATATTTAAAAATTTAGTGAATATTAACCAAATGAACTGGAATTTTTGTCATTTCTCATAACAAAAAGCCCAAAATATTTTGGGCTTTTGCTTTGTTTCACTATCAAATTAATCATCACTGAGTTTATCTTTCGTTTTGCCGACACCCTTTTGCAGGCTGCCTTTCGCTTTGTCCTTTTTACCTTCCGCTTTTAAGTCGGACTTGTTTGCCATGTCGCCTGCTTTGTCCTTTGCTTCCCCTTTCATTTTGTTCATGCCGCCTTTTACTTTGTCTTTTAAACCGTTATCTTCACTCATGATCTCTTCAGCTCCTTTTTTGTTCTGTGTACTTGTTTTCTTCCCTTTCAGCCCGATCACAAACATGTAAACTCTCAATTATTGATTTCACAGCGTTCCCCGTAGCGGAGCACTTTGTAAACGGCCAATCCGTCTGACAGCTTATTATCCCCGTATTGCACCGGCAGAAGAGCAAAGAAAACATAATAAGTTGAAAAATAGACAAATTGGTAAAAAAATAAGTTTGGCTCAAGGACATCTTTTATGATCAGCAGATTTATTAAAAAGATAGAAGCGAGATTAAATAGACAGCCTCCGGAATAGACGAGCGCGCTCGTCAGACGGTTATCTATCCGCAATTCGCCGAACTTGCAGAAAGAATCTATGAAGTAGATACGCCGAACCCGAATCGGCCCTACTTTTAAAAGACGTTTCCCCATTCCGATATCCAATGATGCCTTGCCTCCGAACAGCATGGCCATAAAGCTGTGTCCCGCCACATGGATGACAGACACCATCGGCAGAATGATGAGAAATGATACAAAAAACTTTATCATATCATTGAATCCGAACAACAAATCCCTCCTTCCCATCGTACTTTTTTCTCTCTTTTGCGATTTTTCCGTTTTTTTCTATGGTCAAACGTTATGATGTGCATAAAAAAATAACCATCTGCTGAGCAGATGGTTAAGAAAATTATATATCGTATAAACACTGTTCTTTTTGAATGTTTTCTCTCATGCGAATCGCTTTTTCATAAAAATACGCCGCTTCTTTATATTGCCCATGTCCGCTTGTGTAAACGGCGGCCTCCAAGGCGAAATCTTCAATATACACATACAGCGATTTTTCATTCATATAGTCAAACACTTCATGGATTAAATCCATATTGAGTGACTCCAAATAAAGCGCTTGTAAAAACTTATACTTCTCTAAACTGAATCGGTCGCCCCGTTCTTTCGCGATCATGACCCCTCTTTCATAATAGGTAAGGGCCGCTTGGTCATCATGCAGCCTGAAAAGGGTGTGCGTTAAGCTGAACAGCGCCTTCGGAAGCTGTTCAAGCTGATGCTCTTCAAAAACGGGAACCGCTTTTCTAAAGTACCGGGCCGCTTCATCCAGATCGCGCTTTTCAGAATAACAATTCCCCAGATTGTAAAGCGAAGACCCGATCAGGCGGGGCTGTCCTTCAAGCAAAGAAAGGCGGAGGGCTTCGTCTAAATGCTCAAGCGCTTTGTCGTAGTTTTTGCAGTCGATGTAGTTTCCTGAGATGACGAAATGGCATTGAATTCTCCGCACTCTGTAGAAATCGTGTTTCATATACGTATCCAGCGCCTGAATCCCGTGATTCATGGAAAAATGAGTCTGCTTCATGACATAAAACACTTCAGACATCTTGAAATGGAATTCCGCCCTCTCTATATCATCCTCGACAAATGAAAGGAGTTTTTCCGCTTTCCGGTAAAAAGAAATAGCCGCAACATAGTTATTGTGATCGAATTCATACATCCCTCTGAACAAATGGAAATAATACTCAGACAGTCCCGATATGCTGTCCGTGCTTTCGATCGTCTTTTGCAGCTCGCTGTACTGAATCTGTGATTGTTCGGTGCATTCCGGCTTGACGTAATCAAGCATAATATGATGGCGGTAGCTGATCAGCTGATAATATAACAGCAGCAGCTGGTCTTCCTCCATACGTTGTATATCCTCATCAATTTCCTCTTTCAGCTTTATGGCATCAGCCGCTTGAAACGCTAAAATGTGCTTGTACCATTTGTTGATTTTAACTCCAACTTGAGATGACGGAATCTCGTATGCGGTCATGCCCCTTTCACAACCTTTTCTAATTTCTATTGGTTATATTTTAACATATTGTATGGCTTTGGAATTGCATAACTTGATTGTCCTGCATCAAAATTCCTATCATATATTTCGGCTGTCATCGGTATTTTTTGAACAGACCGCTCTCATATTGTGAATAAAAAAGCCTGCCCTTGTCTGGGCAAGCTTTTCTTCATCCGCCTATATAAGACATTTCCACTTTCTTTTTCCCATCCGTTTTAGAAAGCGCGCGGTCAATTGAATACTGATCCGTGCGATTTTTCCAGACAGAAGCGATGGATTCCGTCAATTCATCATCGGTCAGACCGCCGCGCACGAGTTTCCGAACATCATAGCCGCTTGACGCAAACAGGCACGTAAACAGCTCGCCTCTCGCCGACAGGCGCGCTCTGTTGCAGGAGGCGCAGAATGCATCCGAGACGGAGGAAATCACGCCGATTTCGCCGGAACCGTCAAGATAGCGGAACCTGGAAGCGACCTCTCCTTTATAATTCGCTTCTATCGGCTCCGTCGGCATATGCTGGTTGATCAGATCAATAATCTCGGCCTTCGTGATCACGTCTTTTTTATTCCATTGATTCGTATTGCCTACATCCATAAATTCAATAAACCGGAGAATATGACCCTTTTCTTTAAAATAGCGGGCCATCGGCAGGATATCTTTTTCATTGACACCCTTTTGAACAACCATATTGATTTTCACACCGAGTCCGGCCGCTTTTGCCGCCTCAATGCCCTCAAGCACCTTGTTCACCGAAACCCCGCGGCCGTTAATGGCCTTAAACCGCTCATCCTCTAAAGAATCGAGGCTGACTGTCACGCGATGCAGCCCCGCCTGCTTCAGTTTTTCCGCATACACGGGAAGCAGAGAGCCGTTTGTCGTCATCGCGATATCTTTAAGTCCGGGGATGCGCGCAAGTTTTTTGATCAATTCAGGCATATCTTTTCTCATGAGCGGCTCTCCGCCCGTCAGCCTGATTTTTTCAACGCCGAAGCGGCCGACAAACAGCTTCGCAAGCCTCTCAAGCTCCTCGAAGGAGAGCAATTCCGTCTTTTGTAAAAATGGATAATCCGGTCCGAATAATTCGGCTGGCATACAGTACGTGCATCTGAAGTTGCAGCGGTCGGTTACAGAGATACGAAGATCCCTGAGCGGCCTTTCCCTTTTGTCTTTCACCCGGCGCGTTTCTGTATTCATAAGCCCAAGACCCCTTTCTATTGTTCAACCCGTTCAGGATGTGTGTATACGTTAAATGATCCGTTTCTGACAAAACCTATCGCGGTTATGTTCAGCTCTTCCGCCATTTGCAGCGCGAGCTCCGTCGGCGCCGATTTTGAAATGACAATCGACACGCCGATTTTTGCAGCTTTTAATAAAACCTCTGAGGAAATCCGACCGCTGAAGACGATCAGCTTGTCACGGACCGGCATTCCGTTTTTCAAACAGCAGCCGTACAGCTTATCCAGCGCGTTGTGGCGCCCGATATCCGTCCTCATGAAGAGCAGCTTTTCCGTATCGCACAGCGCCGCATTATGGACGCCGCCCGTTTCCCGGAAGGTGCCGCTTCCGCTTTGCATCTCCTTCATCAGGCGAAGGCACGTCTCAGGAGTTATGGTGATACGGCTGACGGCGGTTTTGGCCGTTTTCGCATCCTGCTGAAAGTAAAAATGGCGGCCTTTCCCGCAGCATGAACCGATGACCCTCTTCGTATAGTCTTTTTGCTCAAGCACCCCGGGATTCGTCAGTTCAACATATGCAAACCCGAGACTTTCATCTATAGTAAAGCTTTTGATTTCTTTTTCAAAACGAATGACGCCTTCTGATGCGAGAAATCCGATGACGAGTTCCTCTAAATGGTCAGGCGTGCAGACGAGCGTAACAAATTCCTGTCCGTTCACCATGACGGTCAGCGGATACTCTGAAACCATCCGATCCGCCGTCTTTGTTAATACCCCTTTTTCATAGCGGTATATGTCCCTTACCGCTGTTGTTCTTTTATCCACTGTTTTCCCCTCCGCAGTATCCTTCTCTTTTATTCTTCCACAATCCCTGTATTTTGTCGAATTTGCGGTTTAAAAAAAGAGCCCTCTTAGGACTCTATGTTTCATTGCGATGATGTCTGCTCAGAATGGTGAATAAAATAACTGCGGCGATAATGGCCAATATACTGACGAATATGAAGGCGGCAAGCTTCAGAAAAATTCCGATCAGAACAAAAACGACTGCCGCCAGCACTAATATAATGCCTGCTCCTTTTAACAACAGCGTTCATCTCCTTTTTATCCGTATCATTCCCGCGGTTCCGTTTTCTAAACAAAAAAGACGCCGCGCGGGCGTCCTTTTTTAACCTATTCTTTTGCTAAATCCTTTGCAGCGTCTTCCCAAGCCTGTTTGAACTCGTCCGCGCTGTCAGCTGAGACATATGTGCCGCCTCCCGCTTCCGCCGCTTTTTCAAGGCTTTCGCTTCCTTTCATGCCGAAGTTGAAGCCGATGATATTGACGATCGTGTTGACGTTCGCTTTACGGAGCTTTTGAATTTCGGCCTGAGGATTACCGCCGCATGTTTCTTCACCGTCTGTGATCAGATATACGACGTTTTTCCCCGTGGCGTCGGCCCGCTCAAATTCTTCACGCGTATCAGAGAGCGCTTTCGCAATCGGTGTCCAGCCGGTCGGTTTAATCTTGCTGAGTGATTGCTCAAATGGAGTCACGGCGTACGGCTGAAGGCCGTATAACGTTTCTGTCGCATTACATGATACGGCTTTGCCTGAGTTTTTATTATTGCCCTTATGCCCGAATACCCGAAGCATCAGATTCGTGTCTTCAGGAAGAACTTCCGCAAAAGAAGTGACAGACTCTTTCGCGACATCTATTTTACGCTCTCCCCCTGTTTTTTGTATCATGCTTCCGCTTGCGTCAAACAGCACGGCAACGTTTGTTTCTTCGTGCTTTTTCTCAGCTGCAAAAACAGGCGATCCGAGTGAAAGCGTCAAAAGTCCGACAATCCCCGCAGTGAACATTTTTTTCATTTCCTTCATTCCTCTCCGTTTGTTTTTGGCCGATGGGCCCCCGGCTCTTCTCTATGCTAGATGACGAGTATGCAAAAAGATATAGGGCGGGATTCCTTTTGTATAAGCCCTGTACACCGTTAAAAATGAACAGAATTATGCGCATCATCCTAAAAAGATTGGATAAATGATGACAGATTTAATGCCTTTTTCGCCCTTTTTGTAATATAAGTCCGGAATCTGATTCTTTTTACAGTTTTCTCTTCACCTTTTCTTGAAATTTTTGTTAAATAAAAATAAAAAAAAGGGCCGATAAACGGCACCTTTTCTTATTCCGCTAATGAACTCGCTGCCATTGTAAAGATGCGGTTCATATCCTTTTGGCTGTGAGCTTCGTAATATTTTCCTCCGCCCGCTTTGGCAATCTCGTGAAGCTGGCCGTTGAAGCCTTCCTTAAAGTCAAAGCCGATCACGTTGACTTTAATATGCTGTTTGCGAAGTTCTTTCGCTGTCTTAACAGGATCTCCTCCGCATGTCTCCTCGCCGTCCGTCAACAGGAAAACGGATTTACTGCCAAGTTTGTGCAAACCGGTAAAGGAAGCCTTCGCATCCTCTAATGCTTTTGCAATCGGTGTCCAGCCCGTAGGCCCGATTCCGTTAAGAGAGTTAAGGAAGCTCTGTCTGTCAAACCTTTGGAATCCGTATACACCGCGAATGGATTCACAAGATTGAACCTTTCCGGAGTTTTTATTATTGCCTTCCGAACCGAAAACCGTCATTCTGACCTGTGATTTAGATTTAATTTGATCCGCAAAACGGACAATTTCTTCTTTTGCCATGTTGTATTTAGAAACACCGTCAATCCGTTTTGCCATACTGCCGCTCGCATCAAGTAAAATGGCGGTATTGTTTTTAAATGAAAGAGTCTTCTCGTTTGCATTCTCGGCAGCAAAAGCAGGAGATGCAGCAGTCAGCATCAATCCGAGCATGAGTATGAGTGAAAATGTTTTTTTCATTGCTTTTTCCCCTTTTCAATAGATTTACGTTCAACGCCGAACAATATTTATCGTAAATGAGATGAAAAGGGAAATAAATAGGACGGCGTTCCTCATTATTTTTGCGTATATTCACATAGAAGCGGCATTTTTATCAGTGATTTACACCCGGCGCTCAGCCTTCAATCGACATTTGTCAGCCTTTAGGCTTTCGTTATATGAGTCTGTTGGTTGCTTTACCGTTTATGGAATAGTTTTCAAAAAAAAACAGACGCTCATGAAAGCGTCTATTTTTTCGCCATATATTTGTTTAAAAATGAATCTGCTTCGGAAATGTCCACTCCCTGATAATAATGCTTGACGATGTCCGCCACTGATTTTCCCTGCTCCGCCATGTAATTGGCCCCGTACTGGCTCATCCCGACGCCGTGGCCGAATCCTTTTGTCGTAATGGTGATGCTGCCGCCGTTCCGTTTCCATTCAAAGTCGGCAGAACGGAGTCCGAGTTTTTCCCGGATGTCTCTTCCCTTCAGCTTTTTGCCGTTGATGACGGCCGTCGCCACTTGATGGCCCGGCGTTCTGGCTGTAATCTGTCCCACCGTGTTTTGTCCCGAGAGCTGCACGCCGAGCTTTTGCTGAAACTCCGGCACACTGAAGGTCTGGGTGGCGAGATATTTCGGCGATTGCTTATCCCACGGACTTTTCACGCTCTTTAAATAAGGAATGGCGCTTGTCCAATAGGCTTCCGCATTTTCCGTATACCCGTTGCTCGTAGAGAAGAAAGATGCCTCAATCGGCTTGTTGTCGTACGTTAAAATCTTTCCTTGCGTGCCGGCCACCGCGTTTGTGATTTTCTTGAGGTTGTGTGCGTACTTAGAACCCCATTCTTTTTTCAGCTGGCTTTTGCTTTGATAGACTTGGAACATTTGCGTATCATCCACCAGTGATCCTTTCGGCGCCTGAACGGCTGAGTCAGCGACCATTAGTCTGACGATGAATGTCCGGGCGGCGAGCGCCTGGGCTTTTAAGGCCTCCGGTTTAAAGTTTGCGGGCATTTCGGAAGCCACGACACCGACCACGTACTCTTCAAGCGGAATGTTCTCTACAGAATGATTGGATGTCCGATAAACCGGAATGGATACAGGTGATTCTTTCAATGTTTCTGCTCCTTTTGTTTCTCGTGTGGTATGTGCTGTTTTGTGTCCGGGCTCTCTATTTACGGCTGCTCCTTTTTCTGCCTGAAACGGAAGGACGAGAATGGTGGGGACAAGAAGAATAAGTATACACAGCCCGGATAGTAGAAATACAATCGGTTTCATATATCAGCTGCCTCCTGCTTGGGATTCGACTCTACTTCATCTTATGGGCAGGGACAAGCTAATATGACTTCCTTTTGGACAGAATCTTTATTCCATTTTTCACGCGAAAAACGTATTCTTTTTTGGAAATCAGAGCATAATAATGATGATAAACCATAAAAAAACAGTATGCCAGATTGACATACTGTTTTTACAGCCATTATGCGTTTAGGTCAGTTACGACTTCTTTGCTTTCTTGTTCAGCAGCCGTTTCATCAACGACACGCTCGATGTCAGCGCCGAGAGCCGCAAGTTTTTGATGGAAATTCACATAACCGCGATCCAAGTGCTTCAGTTCCGTGACACGTGTATGACCTTCAGCCACTAATCCCGCAAGAATCAGCGCCGCGCCCGCACGCAGGTCCGTAGCGGCAACTTCTGCGCCTTGCAGCTGTACAGGACCGTTAATGATCACAGAACGTCCTTCAATTTTAATGTCGCCATTCATCCGGCGGAATTCTTCAGCATGCATAAAACGGTTTTCAAACACAGTTTCAGTAATCATGCTTGTTCCGCTCGCACGGAGAAGCAGCGCCATCATTTGCGACTGCATATCAGTCGGGAATCCTGGGTGAGGCATCGTTTTAATGTCGATCGGCTTCAGCTGGGCAGGACCGATGACACGAAGGCCTTCTCCTTCATCCGTAATTTTGACTCCCATTTCTTCCATCTTCGCAATTAAAGACGTAAGATGCTCAGGAACCGCACCTTTGACTAATACATTTCCTTCCGTGATCGCCGCAGCCACCATGAAAGTACCCGCTTCAATACGGTCAGGAATGATGTTGTGTCTTACGCCGTGAAGCTTCTCGACACCTTCAATTTTAATGGTGCCTGTGCCGGCTCCGCGGATTTTTCCGCCCATCGCATTGATATAGTTCGCTAAGTCAACGATTTCAGGCTCTTTTGCCACGTTTTCAAGCGTTGTTGTTCCTTCAGCTAAAGCAGCTGCCATAATCAAGTTTTCTGTCGCACCCACACTTGGGAAATCTAAATAGATTTTTGCGCCCTGCAGACGGCCTTCCACTTCTGCTTCAATAAAGCCGTTGCCTACTTTGATTTTTGCACCCATTGCTTCAAAGCCTTTTAAATGCTGATCAATCGGTCTTGAGCCGATTGCGCAGCCGCCCGGAAGCGCTACTCTTGAATGACCCGTACGGGCTAACAGAGGGCCCATAACGAGCACTGACGCGCGCATTTTGCGCACATATTCAAAAGGTGCTTCTGTTTCTAAAGCGTAAGAAGCGTTTACGGTAACTTCATTATTCTCAAAATGCACATCTGCTCCTAAATGACGCAACACTTCATTAATTGTATATACATCGGAGAGCGTAGGTACATCACATATTACGCTTTTTTCTTCACTTGCTAATAAAGATGCAGCGATAACTGGTAAAACGGCATTTTTTGCTCCTTCAACTTTCACTGTGCCGTTTAACTTCTGACCGCCGCGGACGATGATTTTTTCCAAGGTATTCCCCTCCGCGTCCCTATATTCTCTATATTAATATTCAGTCGTCACGATTGGTGTGCCAACCGTAACGGTATGTTTTTCGCCCATTCCCGCACTTCTAAGCGCAACTTGCACATTCATCTTATGTTTCGATGTCATGATGTAATCTGTCCACTTATATGTAAATGCAGAAACAGAAACGAAATGAGGCTCAACTACATGTTCAACTGGACTTGCTTCAAATTCTTTCATGAGCTGTTCTGCTTTTTTTTGCAAAACAATACTCATATTATCATTTAAATGACCCTTTAGACAAGTAAAAATAAATACTTTATTTTGAAATATGTCATGTGCCTGCCGTTCAAACTGTTCATATGTATCATTCCAGTTTTCCGGTTGCTCCGGGCTCATTTGCTCATATAATAAATACGAAGTTGGGTTCTGGTTTTTGAGGGTAGTGACGAGCTGCAGTTTAAAAGTTGTGTGATTTTTTTTGTCAGAATACGTGCCGACGGCCTTTACGATTTTATCTTCCCGCGCGGATTCCCAATGATATTGCGGATACTGCGTCTTCAGTTCTTTTACCTTGTCATCAAATTCACTCAGTGACAGGTTCAGATTTTTTTTCGCATGAAGCGTCCATTCATCTACAGTGACCTGCTGCCGCTCCATTCCTTCGGCAATCTGGGCAAGCGGAGACAGCTCACTTGCATGAATGGAATGAAATACCGCTATTAAGGCGCTTAAAAAAACAAAAAACAAGATGATGCGGCCTGCTCTTTTTTTCTTCATATCGATCTCTCCCCCTTACTCCCATTTTTACCGGAGCCGGGGAAAGCAATACATGGAAAACTTCGTCAAAACTCGCCAAGCGGGTGAAGAAAAATTGGTTTCTCACCCAGCGATTCCCTTCATTTCAACAGACGAAACATCTTAAAATAAGTATGGAAGCTGTTTCGAATAGGTAAGATAATCTAAAAAGAAGTCAGCGACTGCCGTACCGATCGCAATGGTAAGAAGAATGATCAGCAGCCTCGCCTGCACTATTTTTCCTTTTCGGATCAGCGGATCAAAGTTGACGGCCTGAAGCGCCCACCATGTCACCGCAATGCATACCAGGTGAACCAGGATGCTGATTGCGGCCTGCTGCCCCAATACATTCACAAATCCCATCTCCTTTCATTTTTTCCGTCCCTCATATCCTCTCTTATTATATAAGAAGAAGAGAGAAAGATGATCATTTTTACATCAGAATTTTTATCCAAAATTAGGGGCAATCCCCGCTTAAATGTCCGTTCTCCGGCATGATATACTTTTTTGGAAAGGAGATGGGAATATGAATCATTCCTTTTTTCATCCGGAAAAGCAGTATGGAGAAACACTTCCCGTATTTGACCACGAGTGGGAAGCGATAGCATTCTACTATGATTATAGACAGTCTCAAACAGAGGAACTGAAAGAATTATGTCAGTTTTTCAACATTTCTCTTGATTATTCACGCGGCAGCCTGCTGGAAGTGGAAGCTCTTTACTTCCGCAGCATACAAGAGCTGCTTTTGGCGGATTGGAACCTGCCGATTGACGAATTTGAGAAAATGCTCAGTGTGTATGTCATCGATTGCGCCATCAGACACCATGACGATGCCGAATGGGTCGTCAAACCTTATCCGTATACGGACGGCGCTTATACGACGGGTGTGCGGAGAGGAAACAAAACGTGGCACACCGACAACTGCTGCGAACATTTATATCTTCAAAAAGAAGAGGATCATCCGCTTATCGGCGTCTATGAATCTCTTATACGTTAATATAGAAAAAGAATCCTTCTCAGACAGCCGAGAAGGATTCTTTTTTAGTTTCCTGCAACATCCAATCTGTTTACAGCCCGCTGTAGCGCAAGCTCAGCCCGACGAATGTCAGTATCATCTGATCGTTTGTTCAAACGGTCTTCCGCCCGCTTTTTCGCAGCAAGGGCGCGCTCTTTATCAATGCTTTCCGCTGTTTCAGCGGCTTGTGCAAGGATAGTGACCTGATCAGGACGGACTTCTAAAAATCCGCCGCTGACAGCCGCCAATTCGGTCTGCCCGTCTTTTTTAAGGCGGACAGCGCCGATTTTAAGCGGAGCCACGGTCGGAATATGGCCAGGCAAGATACCGAGATCACCGCTCTCGGCTCTTACACTTACCATTTCAATATCAGCATCATATACTGGGCCGTCGGGAGTAACGATATTGACTTTAACGGTCTTCATGCTTTTACCCTCCTAGGACCAGATTAAACTTCTACACCCATCTCTTTTGCATTCTCAATGACTTCTTCAATGCGTCCCACAAGACGGAATGCATCTTCCGGAAGATGGTCATATTTACCGGAAAGGATTTCTTTAAAGCCTCGTACCGTTTCTTTAACAGGCACGTAAGAACCCTTTTGTCCCGTAAACTGCTCAGCTACGTGGAAGTTTTGAGAAAGGAAGAACTGGATACGGCGTGCGCGGTGAACGACAAGCTTGTCTTCTTCACCTAATTCGTCCATACCGAGAATCGCGATAATATCCTGAAGTTCTTTGTAACGCTGAAGCGTTGACTGGACTTCACGCGCCACCGCATAATGCTCTTCTCCGACAATTTCCGGAGCAAGCGCGCGGGAAGTGGAAGCCAGCGGATCAACCGCAGGGTAGATACCCATTTCAGTTAATTTACGCTCAAGGTTAGTCGTTGCATCCAAGTGAGCGAACGTTGTCGCCGGAGCCGGGTCAGTGTAGTCATCGGCAGGCACGTAGATCGCCTGGATAGATGTAACTGAACCAACGTTTGTAGACGTAATACGCTCTTGAAGCTGACCCATTTCTGTCGCAAGCGTCGGCTGATAACCAACCGCAGAAGGCATACGGCCGAGAAGCGCAGAAACCTCTGAACCCGCTTGTGTGAAACGGAAAATGTTATCGATAAAGAACAGTACGTCCTGTCCTTGTTTATCACGGAAATGCTCAGCCATTGTAAGACCCGTCAGTGCTACACGCATACGTGCGCCCGGCGGCTCGTTCATTTGTCCGAAGACCATGGCTGTTTTCTTAATAACGCCTGAATCGCTCATTTCGTAGAAAAGGTCGTTCCCTTCACGAGTACGCTCTCCTACACCGGCGAATACGGAAATACCGCCGTGCTCTTGCGCGATGTTGTTGATTAATTCCTGGATTAATACGGTTTTACCTACGCCGGCGCCGCCGAACAATCCGATTTTACCGCCCTTGATGTAAGGAGCGAGCAGGTCAACAACCTTAATTCCCGTTTCAAGAATTTCAACCTCAGTTGAAAGCTCATCGAATGAAGGAGCTGATCTGTGGATCGGGTCCTTTTGAGCATCCGCAGGCAGCGGTTCATTTAAATCAATTTTATCTCCCAGTACGTTAAATACGCGTCCGAGAGTCACATCACCGACAGGAACGGAAATCGGCGCACCTGTATCAACAGCTTCCATTCCGCGCTGAATTCCGTCCGTAGATGCCATGGCAATTGTACGGACTGTATCATCGCCTAAATGAAGAGCAACCTCTAGCGTTAGGTCGATGCCTACTTCATTTTCGCCTGTAGCTGGCTGTGAAACTTTAATCGCATTATAAATCGCAGGCAAGTGGCCGTCCTCGAAACGTACGTCGACAACCGGTCCAAGCACCTGACTTACGCGTCCTTTCTTCATCGCTATCCCTCCTGACAAAATCTTTCTATTCTAAAGCGGCTGCACCGCCGACAATTTCGGTAATTTCTTGTGTAATCGCCGCTTGACGCGCGCGGTTATATGAAAGCGAAAGTGAATCAATGAGTTCTTTCGCATTATCAGTCGCATTTTTCATTGCTGTCATTCTCGCAGCGTGTTCACTTGCTTTACTGTCAAGAAGCGCGCCGTAAATTAAGCTTTCCGCATATTGAGGAAGCAGCACTTCGAGCACCTCTTCTTCATCCGGTTCGAACTCGTAAGAAGCCGTGCGCTTCCCGCCGCTCGTTCCGAAATCCGTTAAAGGCAGCACTTTTTTCTCCGTCACTTCCTGTGAAATCGCACTGACGAAATGGTTATACACCAAATGCAGTTCATCAAAAGCGCCGTCGATAAACATTTGAACCGTCTGACGGGTCAAATCTTTAATCTGAGCAAAAGTGACCTCGTCGCCAAGCCCCACTAACTCAGACAAAATCGGCATCTCCCGTTTTTTGAAGAAATCGCGGCCGACTCTGCCGATTGCAATCACCGTGTATTCATCTTTAGACTGATGGCGTTCTTGAATGGTGCGGTAAGCGTTTCGCAAAACCGAACTGTTAAACGCACCCGCAAGCCCGCGGTCAGACGTAATGACGAGATACGCCGTCTTTTTCACTTCTCTTGAGACAAGCATCGGGTGTTTCGCGTTTTTCGCGCCTTTTCCGACGTTAAACACAACCTCCTGGATCTTATCCATATACGGAGCAAATGACTTTGCGTTGGTTTCCGCACGGTTCAGCTTCGCAGCGGATACCATCTGCATGGCTTTTGTAATCTGGCTTGTTTTTTTCGTTGACGTGATCCTTGACTTAATATCGCGTAATGAGGCCAAAGATTTCACCACCTTTATTCTTCATTTGCGTAAAAAGAGAGAAAAAGAGAACCTTTTTCTCTCATCTTCTAAGGGTTAGTTGCTTGGTGCAAATGTGCGTTTGAAGCCTTCGATTGCAGCTTTGAAGTCTTCATCAGCAGGAAGGTTTCCTGTTTTCGCAATGCCGTCAAGCAGATCTTTATGGTTTTGATCAAGGTACATGTAGTACTCTTCTTCAAAACGTCTGATATCCGCAACCGGAATATCATCAAGATATCCTTTTGTCAGCGCATAAAGAATGGCTACCTGTTTTTCAACCGGAAGCGGTTTATTCAAGTCTTGTTTCAGCACTTCAACTGTACGCGCACCGCGGTTCAGTTTCGCCTGAGTCGCCTGGTCAAGATCAGATCCGAATTGGGCGAACGCTTCAAGTTCACGGTATGAAGCCAGGTCAAGACGCAATGTTCCAGCTACCTTTTTCATCGCTTTGATTTGGGCTGATCCGCCGACACGGGATACGGATAATCCGGCATTGATCGCAGGACGCACGCCTGAGAAGAATAGGTCGGATTGAAGGAAAATCTGTCCGTCAGTAATGGAAATGACGTTTGTCGGGATATAAGCGGAGATATCTCCTGCTTGTGTTTCGACGAACGGCAGCGCCGTAATTGATCCTGCGCCTTTAGCGTCACTCAGCTTGGCTGCGCGCTCAAGCAGACGGGAGTGAAGATAGAATACATCCCCAGGGAATGCTTCACGGCCCGGCGGACGGCGAAGAAGCAATGACAGCTCACGGTAAGCGGCCGCTTGTTTGGATAAATCATCATATACGACGAGAACGTGCTTGCCGTTGTACATGAATTCTTCACCCATTGTCACCCCTGCATACGGTGCAAGGTAAAGAAGCGGAGCCGGCTGTGAAGCGGACGCCGTCACGACAATCGTGTAATCAAGCGCGCCATGCTTACGAAGTGTTTCCACCACGCCGCGCACTGTAGATTCTTTTTGACCGATCGCTACGTACACACAGATCATGTCTTGATCTTTTTGGTTTAAGATTGTATCAATCGCAACAGATGTTTTACCTGTCTGACGGTCACCGATAATCAGCTCACGCTGTCCGCGGCCGATCGGAATTAACGCGTCGATCGCTTTGATACCTGTTTGCAGCGGCTCATGAACCGATTTACGGTCCATTACGCCTGGAGCCTGGCTTTCGATCGGACGTGTTTTGCTTGTCAGAATCGGACCCAGTCCGTCTACCGGCTGTCCGAGCGGGTTGACGATACGTCCGATTAATTCTTCACCTACAGGAACTTCCATGATGCGGCCCGTTCTTTTGACCTCATCACCTTCACGGATATCTCTGTAAGGTCCTAAGATAACGATACCTACGTTGGATTCTTCAAGGTTTTGAGCCATACCCAAAACGCCGTTTGAAAACTCAACAAGTTCACCGGCCATACAATTGTCAAGGCCGTGCACACGCGCAATACCGTCTCCGACTTGGATGACTGTACCTACGTCATGAACTTCAATTTCAGATTGGTAATTTTGAATTTGCTGCTTTATCAGCGTGCTAATCTCTTCAGCTTTGATGCTCACTTAGGTTTCACCCCTTCTATCGATTTCCTCCGGCAAGTTGACGTTCCATGCGCTCAAGCTTTCCGCTCACGCTTCCGTCATAAATCCGGTTTCCAATGCGGACTTTAATGCCGCCTATTAAATCCGTCTGCACTTCATTTCTGATTCTGAGCGAAGCGATTCCGGCTTTTTTTGCAAACACTTGAGACAATGATAACATTTCCGCTTCTGACAGCGGTTTTACTGAATAAACAACCGCGTCCTCTGTCTGACGGGCCTGATTGGCAAGTTTGATAAACTCGTCTGTGAGATCAGGCACAATCGAAGACCGACGGCGGTCAATCAGAAGAAAAATCGTATGCAGCACAGACTCAGACAGTGCGCCGAACGATTGCTGAATCAGCTCTTTTTTCTTAGCGGCCGATACCTTCGGATGGCTTAACACTTCCTGTAATCCGGCTTCGTTCCGGAACACTTCTTTTAGTACGGTAAGCTCTTCTTCGATTTCATTGATTTGAGAAGTCTCAACGGCAATGTCGAAAAGCGCAGACGCGTATCGTTTAGAGACAGCAGATCCACTCATCGGCTTTCTCCTACCTCTTTAAGATAGTCCTGAATCAGTTGTTCCTGGGCTTGTTCATCAAGCTCTTTTTCAATCACTTTCGATGCGATTAAGACAGAAAGTGATGCGACTTGCTCGCGAAGTGCGGAAACCGCTTGTTCTTTTTCTTTGACAATTTCGGTTCTCGCCGCTTCTTTCAATCTTTCAGACTCGGCGCGTGCAGCTTGGATAATGTCTTCCTTCTGCTTTTCACCCAGTTTTTTCGCATTTTCAATGAGTGATTGTGATTCCTGTTTCGCTTCTTTTAAAAGAACGCGCTGCTCTTCAATCAGCTTCTGCGCTTCTTTATTTCTTTCTTCAGCGGACGTAATTTCGCCGGCGATATGATCTTCACGCTGTTTCATTATATTTAATAGCGGTCCAAGAGCGAATTTCTTGAGAAGCGCTAATAAAACTAACATAGCTAACAATTGGAATAGGATATCTCCGCCGTTAAACGACAGTCCTAATTCAAGAGGTAATTGAGACATCTACTACGGCAACTCCCTTCTGCAGGTTTTCTCTTCTGATAAAAAGCCGTTTCGGGACGGCTTGCTTATCAGACATAAAGCAATGGCGAAGGTTCTCTTAGAGTGATCTTCGCCATTTTTAGTTCATATAAGGCTTTTTTGCTTAGCCAAAGAACGCTAAGAACGCGATAACGACAGCGATAATCGGAAGGGCCTCAACCAATGCGATACCCATGAACATAAGAGTTCTAAGTTCTTTTCCTGCTTCCGGCTGACGGGCAATTCCCTCTACCGTACGTGAAACGATCAGACCGTTACCAATACCTGCACCAAGTGCACCTAAACCGATTGCAATTGCAGCTGCTATTAAATTCATGAAAAAGTTCCTCCTTTAAAATGTTATCCGAATGGATATATGATTTTAATGATCATGACTGATTTTGTGTGACATGTACACCATCGTCAGCATCGTAAAGATAAATGCCTGGATGGTACCGATGAACAAGCTGAACGCCTGCCATGCAAGCATCGGAAGAATGGCTCCGACTGTGCCGACCAAACCGAGAAAGAAGCTGTTTGAGTAGAAATTCGTCGCCAGATTCGCAAGCAGGCCAAGAAGAATTTCCCCGGCGAAAATGTTACCGTAAAGACGAAGTCCGAGTGTCAGCGTATTCGCAAACTCCTCAATGATCTTCATCGGGAACATAAGCGGAACCGGTCTGAGGTAATCCTTAGAGTATTCCTTCAAACCTTTCATCTTCACGCCGTAATAGTGCGTTAACGACACAACCATAACGGCTAGAGTCAGAGTAATAGCCGGATCGGCCGTCGGTGATTTCCACCAAAGCTCGTGTCCGACCGTTACAGAAAACGGCAGCCCCAGCATATTTGATACAAATATGTACATCAGCAAGGTTACACCAAGCGCCAAGAAGTTAGCCCCTGTTTTTAAATCCATTGTACTGCCTATAATATTGCGGACAAAATCAACAATCCATTCCATGAAGTTCTGGGCTTTTCCTGGACGGATGGACAGCGTTCTCGTAGTGAGAATCGCAATCAGCAGCACAATCACACTTGCCACAGTAATCATCAGAATGTTTGTCAGATTAAAAGTAAGACCAAACAAATCCATAGTTCTGTAATCGTGATTCAATGGGTTTTCACCTCTCTTCCATTGATGAACGTTTGAGCTGAATAATGGAATCTATCATAATGACGGGATAAATTGTCATTAATCCAATAATTACACTTGCCACACTGACTTTATCGGGATATTTAAAGGCGACAGCCATCGCAAGTATCGCATTGCACCAACGCGCTGCGCTCCCGAGTGATCGTATGGACTTTCCTTTCGCCACGGCCTTGTCAAAAGCATTCATTCTTCTGGTCAAGAGCCACAAATTAAACAAACTGAAAACAGTTCCCAAAAAGAGGCCTAGAAAAACAGTTTTATACGCCGTAAGACCATATCCCAGCAAATAGATTGCTAAGATCACAAATACATATCTCCGTTGTCTGCTGAATGTAAAATTGGGATCGTCCATCAACTATCTGTCTCCTGATGAAAATGTAATATAATTCCTGGATACGGCAAAACATGCGGTTAACCCTTTGCAGAAGGCCTTTTTTTGTCCCGCAAAACGGCCTGTTCGAAAAAACCACTCATCCTCCTGATGCCACGGGATGCTGTTTCATTCGCTTAGATAAATCCTCATATAACGGGTTTTTTGGAGGATTTAAAATGAGGATGGATACTAGAAATGAAAGGAATGAAAACCTTCTCATAATACCCTCGTTTAGCATACAATAGCCCCTAACATGTGTCAATCTGTTTAAAGTTAAAAAACTTTTTATACCGAAAGCATACACAGAATGTTCACAAATTCACCTATAAATGTATGAAGTCTGCCCATTCAGCAAATATCTGGATAAAAAAAGAAAACCCCCTGAATGAGGTTTTCCGATTTATTTGGTTCCGTACAGTCTGTCACCCGCGTCACCGAGGCCCGGAACGATATAGCCTTTTTCATTCAGTTTTTCATCAAGGGCGGCGATATAAATATCAACGTCAGAGTGATGTTTCTGCAGCTCTTCCACGCCTTCCGGAGCCGCTACAAGACACATAAAACGAATGTTTCTCGCGCCGCGCTTTTTCAGGCTGTTTATCGCTTCCACCGCAGAACCTCCCGTAGCAAGCATCGGATCCACGACAATAAATTCGCGTTCTTCTACATCAGAAGGAAGCTTGACATAGTATTCCACCGGTTTTAAGGTTTCCGGATCACGGTATAATCCGACATGTCCCACTTTAGCGGCCGGGATTAATTTCAGCATGCCGTCAACCATTCCGAGACCCGCTCTCAGGATCGGCACGATACCGAGTTTCTTCCCTGAAATCACTTTGGATGTCGCTGTTTGAACAGGTGTTTTCACTTCCACTTCTTTAAGAGGAAGATCACGTGTAATTTCAAACGCCATCAGTGACGCGACTTCGTCCACAAGGTCTCTGAAATCCTTTGTGCCTGTATTTTCATTCCGAATATATGTCAGCTTATGCTGGATTAAAGGATGATCAAATACGTAAACCTTTCCCATACTGTGTTCAGCTCCTTTTTTGTTGTCCGAGTGACTTTTTCACACTTCTATTGATTCTACAGAAAAAGACAAACAGTTTCAAGAAAATCATAAAAAAACCCGCCGGATTAAGGTTCCGGCGGGTTTCTTCCTTATTAATAGTCCAGTTCTTTATATAAAGGAAACTTTTCAGTCAAGGCAGATACGCGCTGTCTCGCTTCTTCAAGTTTTGCTTCGTCTTCATGATTTTTCAGTGCGAGGCCGATGATGGCGCCGACTTCTTCAAGCGCGTCACCGTCAAAGCCGCGGCTTGTCACAGCTGCCGTACCGAGACGGATTCCGCTTGTGACGAACGGTTTTTCCGGATCGTAAGGGATCGCGTTTTTATTAGATGTAATGCCGATTTCATCAAGAACGTGTTCAGCGACTTTTCCGGTCAGACCGAGAGAACGGAGGTCGACAAGCACAAGGTGGTTATCCGTTCCGCCTGATACGAGCTGAATGCCCTCTTTGTTCAGAGACTCAGCCAGGCGCTTCGCGTTCGAGATGACGTTTTGCGCATACGTTTTGAAATCATCTTCAAGCACTTCTCCGAAAGAAACGGCTTTGGCCGCGATGACATGCATAAGCGGTCCGCCTTGGATTCCCGGGAAAATGGATTTATCAATCTTTTTGCCGAACTCTTCACGGCAAAGGATCATTCCTCCGCGGGGGCCGCGAAGTGTTTTGTGAGTCGTTGTCGTTACAAAGTCAGCGTAAGGAACCGGATTCGGATGAAGACCGGCTGCGACAAGACCCGCGATATGCGCCATGTCTACCATGAAGTAAGCGCCGACTTCATCAGCGATTTCGCGGAATTTTTTAAAGTCGATCGTGCGGGGGTACGCGCTCGCTCCGGCAACGATGAGTTTCGGCTTATGCGCCAGCGCTTTTTCACGCACATCTTCATAATCTATATATTGCGTGTCTTTATCGACACCGTATTCTACAAAGTTGTATTGAACGCCGCTGAAATTAACCGGGCTTCCGTGTGTTAAGTGGCCGCCGTGGGAGAGGTTCATCCCGAGCACCGTGTCGCCGTGCTCTAAAATCGTGAAGTAAACAGCCATGTTCGCTTGAGCGCCTGAGTGCGGCTGAACGTTTACATGCTCAGCTCCGAAAATCTCTTTCGCGCGGTCGCGGGCGATGTCCTCAACGACATCAACATGCTCACAGCCGCCGTAGTAGCGTTTGCCGGGGTAGCCTTCAGCATATTTGTTTGTTAAAACAGAGCCTTGTGCTTCCATTACCGCTTCCGTCACGAAGTTTTCAGAAGCAATTAATTCGATCTTAGTCTGTTGACGCTTACGCTCATCTTTGATGGCATTAAACACTTGTTTGTCTTGTACAGGTAAATGTTTCATCAGCGAGATCCTCTCCTATCCGTTTCCTGTTCTTTATTTTTACCACCCTTATTGTACATGGTTTTTCAGGTGAATGTAACAGCTTATTTAAAAAAATCACAAAATTTAATTAGAAAACACGAACATTATACAGGAAAAGTATTTTCATCATTCGCATTCATAAACGGCGCGAATTCCGCCTATCAGCTTCGGTCTTGTCCGGGCCATCGTCACATGTGCTTCTCCAAGCTCACGGCTTGATATCCGGACAGGGACGGCAACGGGTTTCAGATGCATGCCGATGAACGTATCACCGATGTCAATCCCGGCGTCAGCCTGAATCGATTCGGCGAGCACGGGAGAACGCATCTGCCGGTATGCATAAGAGGCCATCGCTCCGCCCGCTTTCGGGACGGGGACGGCTGAAACAATGGGGAGCCTGAACCGCTCGGCCGTTTCCGCTTCAATGACAAGCGCCCTGTTTAAATGCTCGCAGCATTGAAAAGCAAGATGCACACCCGTTTTTTCCTTAAACCGGTTAAGTCCGCCGTATATCAATTCAGCCCAATCCCCGCTTCCGGCGGTGCCGATCCGGCTTCCGGCGGCTTCACTTGTACTGCACCCGATCACCAGCAGACTGCCGTCCGTCAGTCCTGCCTGCTCTTGAAACTCAGTCAGCATGTCCGTCCATTTTTGCTTCATCTCTTCCATTGTCCAGCACCTCTTACAGATTTTTTTCTTCGTAATCTGCGATTTTGCCGATCCGCCGTTCGTGGCGGCCGCCCGTAAATTCAGTCGTCAGCCAGACTTTTGCGATTTCGCGCGCCAGCCCCGGGCCGATGACGCGTTCGCCCATCGCAAGAACATTCGTGTCATTGTGTTCACGCGTCGCTTTTGCGCTGAAGGTGTCATGGGCAAGCGCACAGCGTATGCCCTTTACCTTATTTGCGGAGATGCTCATGCCGATGCCTGTGCCGCAAATTAAAATTCCCCTGTCAGCTTCCCCGTTCACCACTTTTTCCGCTACCGGAAAAGCGTAGTCTGAATAATCGACAGAGCCGGCGCCGCATTCACAGCCCATATCAATGTATTCAATCTGCAATTCATCCAAAAGACTTTTTATTTCTTCGCGGATATGGACGCCGCCGTGATCTGACGCAATAGCTACTTTCATTCATTTACCTCCTAGGTGTGGCTGGGCGAAGACAGCCCAGTGTGCTTGTCCTTTTTATTACGAAATCCGTTGATTTCATTCTACTCTTTCACATTCGTTTTGCAAATGACCTGTTTGCAGATTTTCTGACAGATTACTTGCTTTTTCCGTCAAGCAATTGATCAGCCAAAAGGGTCAGCAGCTCCTCCAGTTCGTCCCGCGTCTGTTTATAAACATCAAGCGGACCGCCGAACGGGTCAGAGATATCGCCGCTTTCCCCCGTTACGTATTCTTTAATGGTAAAGACTTTGCCCTGACTGTTTTGATATCGGCCTTCAATCAGCTGTTTGTGCTGTTCCGTCATCGCCAGCACCAGATCAGCCGTCTCGATATGTTCTTCCGATAAGGGAGATGAACTGTGATTGAGAGCGATCCGTTTTTCAAACAGCGCTTCTACGGCATGGGCCGACGCTTTTCCGTGCGGAGACGCGAATACGCCGGCCGAGCTTACGCTGACATCCAGCCCTTTCGTTTCTGCAATGGATTTAAAAAGAGCCTCAGCCATGGGACTGCGGCACGTATTGCCTGTACATACAAAGATTATTTTCATGTCCGTCACCTCTTACTGCCTATTATAAATGAAGAAAAAAGAAACGGCATCTTCGTTTCTTTTTTTACGTATCTTATATCGGTAAAAGCAGTTTCAGCCCGAATCCGATCAAAATGGCTCCGCCAAGCGCTTCGCTGTAGGAGCCGAGCCACGACTGCACCTTTCTTCCCGCCAAAAGGCCCGCCCATGTTAAAACGGTGCTGAAGACCCCGAACAGCGTAACGGCCAGAAACGGATTGGAGCCGTTCATCCCGAGACTGAGCCCGACAGAAAAGCTGTCCAGACTGACACCGACCGCAAACAGCAACAGTCCCGATCCTGCCGGAGATATGAGCGGCCCGTCTGATTGTTTAAACGCGGCGATGATCATCTGCACCCCTAAAATGAAAAGAAGAGATCCGCCGATGTAAACGGCGAGCGTCCCCAAAAAACCGGACAGCAGATGCCCGGCCGCCATTCCCACAAGCGGCATCATGACATGAAACAGCCCGATGACAACCCCTATATGAAAAATCTGTTTTTTCTTCAGCTGAATCATTCCCATTCCGAGCCCGACGGAAAAGGCATCCGTCCCCAAAGCAAATGCCATGATGCTTAAGGAGACAAGTTCCCCGATGAATAGATTCGACATGAAATAAAAACCCCCTTGGACGTGCCCGCTTGTTTAGCTTATGCATGTCCGATAAGGGGTAGAACAAGTTAATGGATAACGGTGCCGCCTGCGGCTTTCATCAGCCTGTTCATCACGGCGAGCCCCACTCCGGTATCCGGAAAGGACTCAGAAATAATCATGTCCACTTCCGCTTCATCAAAGCTGCGGAGCGCATCGTATAAGGCGGATGCCACTGTTTCAAGGTCGGCGCGTCTGCCGCAGACCTTGATATAATCAGCCTGGTAACTATCGGCGTTCTCTTCTGTTGTCAAAATGCCGATTCGTTTTCCCCGGCTTTTATATACGTCTGCCAGTTCTTGAATTCTCCGGGCGCCGCCGTCGGCAATAGCCATCGGCGCAGAAGGCGCGTAATGTGTATATTTCATACCCGGAGAAATAGGAACCTCATCTTCTTCGGTCAGCCCTTTATCCACAAGAACCGGACCGGCGGCGGATTCAATCTGCTCTTTTGTCACGCCGCCCGGACGAAGCAGCACGGGCTGTTTCCCCGTACAGGACAGAACGGTTGATTCCACGCCGATTCCCGTCGCGCCGCCGTCCACAATACCGGCAATGCGGCCGTTTAAATCATGAGCTACATGCTCGGCCTTCGTCGGGCTCGGTTTCCCTGATAAATTGGCGCTCGGCGCGGCGATCGGCAGTCCGGCCGAGCTGATGAGGGCTAATGCCACCGGATGATCAGGCATTCTGACCGCTACCGTCTCAAGTCCCGCGGTGACACGGGGTGACAGCACACCGGGCTTACACGGCAGAACAAGGGTCAGCGCCCCCGGCCAGAATAGCTTCATAAGCTTTTTCGCCGTCTCAGGAATATGGCTGATAAAACGATCAAGCTGGCTGATATGGGATATATGCACAATCAGCGGGTTATCGCTCGGCCTTCCTTTCGCCTCATATATTTTGGTTACGGCTTCCGTATTTTCAGCGTTAGCGCCCAGTCCGTAAACGGTTTCTGTCGGAAAAGCCACAACCTCATTCTGCCGGAGCAATTCCGCGGCTTGTGTAATCTGGGGATCGGTTGTGGATAATTCGCGCGAACAATCCACAAACCATCTTTTTGTTTTCATGTATAACCAAACTCCTTATTTTAAAGCGGTAAAACTTTATTTTCTCTCGTGTATTCCTTTTGAAAGTATAAAAGATGTCCTTTAATAAAACAAGTGTTATCCACAAACTGTGGACAACACTTTTTAATAAGTGGATAACCTTGTGTATAAGTTAGATCAGGCAGAGGTTTTCACCATTAAAAACGAACCTTCTGTGCATAACGAGTTGCGGAAATGTTCGGACGTATACAGTTCATCAGGTGCATCGGCGCACGCTTCAAATCCCATCACATTCAGAAACTCAGCAGATGAGGGCTGATTGGCGACTAAGTAGACATCTTGAATCTCATGTTTTTTGCACAGCACATCCATACTTTGAAACAGTGTAACGATATGGCTTTGATTCAGCCTGTCCGACATGACGAGTGAACGGAGAAGCCCTTTTCCGCCGCTGAATTTTTCGATCCCGAGACAGGCGGCAATCTTTTTTTCACTGTCTTCCAGCACGATAAAACGGCTGATCTGCTGATCGATTTCCGCATGTGCCGTATCAGCCTTTTTCAAAAAGGCCTCCAGCGCCTCCGTATCTTGATCTCTTGCCACTCTCAGCTGATAAAACATATATTTCCCTCCGTTTCGATCAACTCTTTCTTCCAATCTATGAATCGAATCCGGATTTATGCCTTTTGCTTCAGGAAAATAGATCTGAAATCCAATCGACGAGGAAAAACTTCACTTCTGTATCATCGTCATCTTTATTTTCTTTCTTCGCTTTATCAGCCTTTGCTTTTACGTCATCCAGCACTTTTTTAGTCTGTTTCTGCGTTTCTTCCTGCTTCTGTCCGCCGTCTTCCTGATCTTTCACCGCTTCGCCGTTTGAGAAATCAAGGAAGCACAGCGGCGGAAACAAGACGCACCACCAGTTGGCGCCCTCGCCATTGCCGAGTGTAATTAAAATCGCTTCATATTTTCCGGCCGGATAGACCATATTGCCGTAGAGCTTTGTCGGAAACGAGATTTTATTGAATTGAACTGAAACGGATTGATGCGCACCCTTTTCTTTCATTGTTTGTTTGACGATTTCTTTAATTTCAGGAAGCTTCGAACGAATGAGCCGCCGCGCTTCTTCAATGGAAGTGATATCTTTCACCCAGTCCGTGATTTGCTTGTTTACAGCATCTCTGATCTGGCGCTTGAGCTTTTGATCCTCATCGTTATCACTGTTGGCCAAAATCCTGAGCCGGATCGCTTCATCCGGTATGACAACGGGCTCATTGGCTGATGCCCGCGCCGTTTCTTCTTTTGTCAAACCCGCAAGCGCTCCTGATAATAAAAGAAAAATATATATGCAGATCATCATGGTCTGTTTCATCGGTCCCCACCGTTCCTCTCCGTGCTTTTTTTATCTAGTCCCATTATGGACATGACGGAAAAGGTTTAAACCGGCGGAAAGAAAAAAATCTAGCAAGCTGATAATCTGCATTGACAGATTCAAAATATGGTACGATATTATTTTGATAGGAGGTTTTCAGATGAAATATAATTACACCGTGCTGCTGTCGGCGGCATGTATGTCTGTCATTTATTCTATTTTGTATGTTCATCAATTCATTATCGCGGCTTTCATTTCGATGGCGTTTTATTTTTTGTTTCCTTATTTGATTTTTGCGCTGCCGCTTCAATACTTTCTGAATAAAAAGCCGAAGAGATTTCATCCGCTGTATCTTCTTTATTATTTAGGGGTGTCATTCATTGCAAACGGGATCATCTTCGGTCTTTTGCAGCCGTCAGGCCAATCTCTGTTTTCTAATTCAGCCTTTTATATCTTTGCGATTTTAACAGCCGTCGTCTATTGGGTATGGGATTCCGTATTGCTGCAAAGACAAAATCCGGCTACAGAAGCGTAATCAGCAGACAGCCGGCTGAAGGGAGAGCGGCGCAAAAGAAAACGGCGGCCATCTTTAAACGGGCGTGCCGTCCTTCTTCTGTTTCAGAATGATAATTGGCCCGCTGCTCCGCTCCGCTTACGGCCAACCCGGAAACGATGATCGCTGTGACGATAAGAACAGCCGTAACGGCGCCGAAAATGATGTCAAAGCCAAACGGCAGAACAAATCCCGCCGCATAAGCTGCGGCGGCGAGTATACATCCGAAGGCGAACGCTTTTTTCAAGGCGGATGCCCCTTTCATTTTCTTTCCATTGTAACAAAAGCCCGCCATGTGCGTCACCGGCGGGCTTTTTTCATGATGTGATGATCGCGGATACGGTTCTGTCTTTTCCGTTGATGTCCTGTACGACTTCCACTTCCGCATTTGGAAAGGAATGACGGAACAGGTCTTTCACGGCTTTTCCCTGATTATATCCGATTTCAAAGACGACAAGCGCTTTATCTTTCATGACAAGAGGCAGCTCCTCCATAAACCGCTTGTAGAATTTCAAACCGTCACCGCCGTCCGTAAGTGCATGAAGCGGCTCATGGAAACGGACGATATCCGACAAATCCGCCATTTCTTCTTCAGAAATATACGGCGGATTGGAAACAATAATATCCGCTTTTTTCCCTGATGAAATAAAAGGAGTTAACAGATCTCCCTGCAAAAAACAGACGTCCGCTCCGAGGTTCTGGGCATTTCTTTCCGCCACCTGCAGCGCTTCTTTTGAAATATCCGAAGCCGATACTGAAAAATGTCCGCATTCAAGCGCGAGCGTCACCGCAATGGCTCCGCTCCCCGTACCGATATCAATGACGTTCAGGCGTTCTGCCTCGGAAAATACCCGCTTCTGTCTGTCCAGCAGATGAAAGACGACTTCTTCCGTTTCCGGACGCGGAATGAGAACATCGTCATTCACAAAAAATTCCCTGCCGTAAAACTGTTCTTTCCCGATAATATATTGAATCGGAATACCTTCTTTATGCATCTCCACGTGCCGTCTGAATCGATAAAGCTCGTCCTCGCCGACGGGCTCCTGCAGACTTGCGAGAAGTTTGCTCCGATCCATTCCGGTATCATTTAACAACAGCAGCTCGGCCGCGTTTTTTTCTCTTCCCGCTTCGGTTAAATAAGAAGAAGCCCAGCTTAGGGCTTCAAAAACGGTCTTCATCTTAATTTTCCGCCTGCTGGAGCTTGCTTGACTGGTCTTCTACGATTAACGCTTCAACCACTTCATCAAGCTTGCCTTCCAGGATTTGATCCAGCTTTTGAATCGTCAGGCCGATGCGGTGATCCGTCACACGGTTTTGCGGGAAATTGTATGTGCGGATACGCTCGGAACGGTCGCCTGAACCGACGGCTGATTTACGGGTCTGATCATATTCAGCCTGAGCTTCCTGCTGGAATTTGTCATAGATTCTGGCGCGGAGCACCTTCATCGCTTTTTCTTTGTTTTTAATCTGGGATTTTTCATCCTGACAGGATACGACGACACCGGTCGGTAAATGCGTCAGGCGTACGGCCGACATCGTCGTGTTTACGCTTTGTCCGCCCGGTCCGCTTGATGCGAATGTATCGACGCGGATGTCTTTTTCGTGGATGTCCACTTCTACTTCTTCCGCTTCAGGAAGACACGCCACCGTCGCCGTGGATGTATGAATACGGCCGCCTGATTCCGTTTCCGGAACACGCTGTACGCGGTGCGCGCCATTTTCATACTTCAGCTTGGAGTATGCGCCTTTTCCCGTAATCATAAAGATGATTTCTTTGTAACCGCCCGTTCCGGTCACGTTTGCTTCCATGACTTCAGTCTTCCAGCCTTGGATTTCGGCATAACGGGAGTACATTCTGTAGAGATTTCCCGCAAACAGCGCGGCTTCTTCTCCTCCCGCTGCTCCGCGGATCTCCATGATTACGTTTTTGTCATCGTTCGGGTCTTTCGGGATGAGGAGCACTTTCAAACGCTCTGATAAGGTTTCCGTCTCTCCCTGCAGTTCGGAGATTTCTTCCTTCACCATTTCTCTCATATCGGCATCAAGCTTTTCCTCAAGCATCGCTTTCGCATCGGCAAGCTGTTCTGATGCGTCTCTGTATTGTCTATAGACTTCAACGGTTTCTTGTATATCAGATTGCTCTTTCGAATATTCTCTAAGCTTTTTCGGATCGTTGACCACTTCCGGATCACTTAAAAGCTCATTTAATTTTTCGTATCGTTGTTCAATTGACTGTAAACGGTCTAACACGGTCTTCACCTCTGTTTTCCTGTGCGTAACATTCTCATTATAGTATAGGGCTTATCGCCAGTCAAAAGCAATTCGCCTCTGTTATACTGAAGCAAAAAAGGAGGGGCGGATATGCTGAAATCCATCCACCATATAGCAATCATATGCTCTGATTATGAAAAGTCGAAAGCTTTTTACACCGAGATTCTCGGTTTCGGCATTATAAAAGAAACATACCGAAAGGATCGCGGATCTTATAAACTTGATCTGGCGCTGGACGGCGCGTATGCGATTGAATTGTTTTCCTTTCCCGATCCGCCCGAACGGCCGACCAGACCGGAAGCCGCGGGTCTCCGGCATCTCGCTTTCACCGTAAACGATCTTGAAGCAGCCGTCAGGGAGTTAAAAGAAAAGGGCGTCGGCACAGAACCGATCAGAACCGATCCGCTGACGGGGAAACGGTTTACCTTTTTCTTCGATCCCGACAAGCTTCCGCTTGAATTGTATGAAGCGTAACTTTTTTTGAAGAAATGCCGCTTTCTTTGGCGAATTCCTTCTTGTTTTGTCTAACATGAAGGGAACGCCGCCTCATGGTCGAATACCTAGCAAAAAGGAGGTATGTGATCATGAATACAAACATGGCCGCGAAAGAGCTCGGTGTCTCCGCAAAAACGGTGCAAAGGTGGGTCAAGCAGCTGAATCTTCCGGCTGAACGGAATGAGCTCGGACATTATTCCTTTACACCTGAGGATCTTGATGTGCTGAAATCGGTCAAACGGCAAATTTCTGAAGGCACTGCCCTTCTGGACGTTCAAGTGCCCCGGCAGCCGAAAAAACGGACGGGCTTCATTTTGCAGCGTCCGAAAATCAATGGCGGCGCTGAACAAAGATTGGCAGAGCTGGAGCGCAAACTGGACATTCTCACGAAAGAGAAACAAGGTGAGAACCATCTGCTTTCAAGGATAGAGGAGCTTGAACGCCAGCTGAAACAAAAGGCGGATGAAGGGGTGTCTTATCAGCTTCTTCAGCACAGGCGGGAAATTGACGACCTCAATACCGAATTGCAGACATTGGCCTCCCGCATCCAGGAACTTTCCCAGACAGCTCCCCTCTCAGAAACAGCCGCTTCTTCAGAACATAAGAAACCCAGAAAAAAAACGAGATTTTCGCCTTTTAAATTTCAATTCTAATCAAAAAAGCTCCCTGAAACAGGGAGCTTTTCATTATGCAGTCAGCGCAATGATGATCGGCAGTGAGATGAGAGATAAAATCGCACTGATCACGAACGCGGACGCAGTTTCTTCCTCTTGTTTTTCGAAACGTGTGGCAATCATCGCCGCTACCGCAGATCCAGGGAATGCAACGAGCAATACCGCTTTTGTGATCTGGTCAGCCGAAAGTCCGACTGCAAGAGCGATTAAGTACATCAGCGCAGGCTGAACGGCAACTTTTAACAAAGCGATACCGAAAGCCGGCAGACTGAGCTTAATGCTGCGGATACCGACAGTTACACCGACAGCGAAGAGCGCGACACCCGATGTTGTGCTTCCGAGCTGATCAAGCATTTTTTCTCCCAAAGCAGGGAGTGTTACACCACAGAGTACCAAGATGATACTGATAAGCGGTGCAGCCGCAAGCGGTTCGGAAAGACCGTGAAGAATAGACTTACCAGTCATTTTCCAGAAGTTCTCGTTTTCAGTGTCTTTTTTCTTAGATGACTCACCGACAGTAGCGATAATGATCGCAAGCGGGTCAAGGATGGCGTTAACCACGATACCCGTAACGGCGATAGGAATCGCTACTTCGCTTGCTCCGAATAAACTTCCTAGTACGGGAATACCCATAAAAGCAAATGTCGGCTGTGCAGAGTTTAAAGAAAATACAGATGAATTCGTTAAATCATACTTGAAGATAAATTTGCAAACCAACAGAATGACGATATAGAATCCGACAATCCCAATGATCAAAGCGACCATCAAAGGAACCTGTGATAAAAACGCACTTCTTGAAGTGGTTAAAATACTTGCGATAAAATGCGCCGGAAGCGCGTACTTCGTAACTAAGGTGCTTACCCCTTTTGCTGACTTCGCGTCATAACTTCCGAAGCGACCTGCGAACCATCCCAGCACGATCACGAAAAAGATCGGCGCCAGGAGGATTAAAATATCTAAGAAGCTCAAAATATTCTCCTCCAAATCCTTAATGTCCGTATACTTTAGCCTTTACATAAAAGCTTTCCCTCGGACTGTAAAATTAATCGTAAAAATTATTTAGCGACAACTTGTTTATATTGCGGTTTCCACATTGCATCAAGAACGGCTTGTTCTACATTTTCAGGAATGCGGTTTGCCACGCCTTCTTTAATTGCAGTTTCCGCTACGGCGATCGCAACTTTAATTGAAACTTCTTGTAAGTCGCTCATGCTCGGCAGAAGGCCTGCACCCGGTGTTTCAAAATCAACGCTTTCTGCGATTGCGTCAGCAGTTGCCGCAAACATTGCAGGAGTAATCACTTTCGCTTCTACAACGATTGAACCGAGACCAAGTCCAGGGAACGCGAATGCGTTGTTAGATTGTCCGATTTCATGAGAAACGCCATTGTACTCTACATTGTCAAACGGGCTTCCTGTCGCCACAAGCACTTTGCCGTCAGTCCATTTGAAAAGATCGCTAGGAACGGCTTCAGCAAGCGGTGTCGGGTTAGACATCGGCATGATGACCGGACGCTCAACGTGTTTTGCCATTTCTTTGACGATTTCTTCACTGAACGCGCCGCTTTGGCCTGATGTACCGATTAAGATTGTCGGTTTCGCTTGACGGATCACTTCAATGAAAGGAATTTGTCCATTTTCATCGCGTTTCCAATCTTTAATTTCTTCAGCTGTGCGCAGGTACGGCTCTTGGAAATCAAGAATGTTTTCCATACCTTCAATTAACAAGCCTCTGTAGTCCATTGTGTAGAACGCTTTGTTGGCTTCTTCTTCAGAAAGACCGGCAAGCACCATAGTGTCGCGGATTTGGTCAGCGATTCCGATTCCGGCAGATCCCGCACCGAAGACAACCACACGCTGGTCTTTAATAGACGCGCCTGTTTTCTTCATAGCCGCAAGCACACCTGCAAGCGTAATCGCACCTGTTCCTTGAATGTCATCGTTGAATGTAAGAATTTCATGGTTGTATTTCTTCATGATATTGCGCGCGTTTTTGTTTCCAAGGTCTTCCCAGTGAAGAAGAGCTTTAGGGAAATATTTAAGCGCAGCTTTTACATAAGCGTCAACGAAAGCTTCGTAACGTTCGCCTTGGATACGTTCATGACGGTTACCGATGTATAAAGGATCGTTCAGAAGTTTTTCATTGTTCGTACCGACGTCAAGAACGACAGGAATAACACGGCTTGGGTCAATACCGGCAGCAGCTGTGTATACCGCTAATTTACCGATGGCGATGTTGATACCGCCTACACCCCAGTCACCGATTCCGAGGATGCTTTCTGAGTCTGTCGCAACGATCAGATCAATATCTCCGGCAGTGGCATGAAGGTTTTCAAATGCCTCTTCGATTCCTTCCACGTTGTCGATAGAAAGGTAAATCCCTTGAGGTCTTCTGTACTCATGGCTGTATTCTTGAATCGCTTCACCGACAGTCGGTGTGTAAACAACCGGCAGCATTTCACGAAGATGGTTTTGAAGCAATTTAAAGAAAAGAACTTCGTTTCGGTTTTGCAAATCATTCAAATACACGTTTTGGCGAAGGCGGTCCGGCTGAGCTTGAAACTGCTCGTATGCGCGTTTTGCCTGCTCATCAAGAGACAGAATTGTCGGAGGAAGCAGCCCGTCTAATCCAAGGCTTTTTCTTTCTTCTGCTGAAAACGCAACACCTTTATTTAAAGTAGGGATAGATAGAACTTCTTTTCCTCTTAAAGTAGTTTCTAAGTTGCCTTCCTTCGTTACTTTAATATTATTCAAGAAAATCTCCTTCTTTCTTCAAATAGTTAACAAAGTTAAGTAATTACCCATTTTGGCTAGTGTGATCGCGATCTGCTATATCTTTTTTTGACAATTATTCGAACAATGTCTCATAACTATTTACATTACTTAGTCATTTTATGCCTGTAAAAATGAAAATTCAAGAGATGAAAATTACTTAATTTTTTCATACTCTTTTTTAAGTTATTTAACTACAATTTTTGAAAAAACGTCAAAAAAACACCGGATTTTTTACCGATGTTTTCATGAAAAGGGTTATTTATCAGTCTGTTTTTTTCGGCACTTCGTGATGATGTCTGCATCTCGCTTCGTATGACTCCGACGCGCCGACTAAAATGACCGGATCATCATAGGAAGCGGGCTTCCCGTCAATCAAACGCTGCGTACGGCTTGCCGGCGACCCGCAAACGGAGCAGACCGCCTGCAGCTTCGTCACCGATTCGGCAACCGCCATCAGATTCGGCACCACACCGAACGGCTCTCCCCGGAAATCCATATCAAGTCCGGCCGCGATGACACGATAGCCTTTATCCGCAAGCGAGGATAAGTCACCGATGATCGATTCGCCGAAAAACTGCACTTCATCTACCGCGATGACGTCCGTGCTTTCACTGATATGATCCCATATTTCAGCCGAAGACGAGATGACGTGGCTTGTCATGGATGTGCCGTTGTGAGAAACGACAGCCTCCTCACTGTAGCGATTATCAATGGCAGGTTTGAATACCTTAACCTCCTGCTTCGCATATGTCGCTCTTTTCACTCTGCGGATCAGCTCTTCTGATTTCCCAGAGAACATGCTGCCGCATATCAGCTCAAGCCATCCGCTTTGCTTCATTATGTACATAGGCTATCCGCTCCCCTTTTTTTCCTGTTTATGGACATAAAAAACAGGCAAGAAGCAATTCTTGCCTGCCTGTAAAATCTATTATTACTTAAGACCGTATTTTTTGTTAAAGCGATCAACACGACCATCAGCAGAAGCGAATTTTTGACGTCCAGTGTAGAATGGGTGGCATTCAGAGCAAATCTCAACGCGTACCTCTTCTTTTACTGAGCCTGTTTCAAATTCATTTCCGCAAGCGCATTTAACTGTTGCTTTTTTGAAATTAGGATGAATTCCTGCTTTCATTGTATCCATCTCCTTCCGCCCTGAATCCCGTGTGGAAACAGAGTTATTATTCCGGAGTAATCCGGAACGCATATGAGAGAATTATATCAGTCATTTACTGCATTTGCAAATACATTTTTTATCAGCGGCGGGCTGATGATGAAAGGTTTGCCTGCTTCCATTCTTGGTTGATCAAATCGAAGAATTCCTGATTCGTTTTTGTTTTTTTCATTTTTCTCATAAACTTCTCTGCGAAGTCCGGAGAATCAGACATCGATTTGCGGATCGCCCATAGACGGTCAAGATGCTCTTTCGGCACGAGCAGCTCTTCCTTCCGTGTGCCGGAGCGGCGGATATCGATCGCCGGGAAAATCCGTCTTTCCGCAAGAGAACGGTCAAGGTGAAGCTCCATGTTGCCCGTTCCTTTAAACTCTTCATAGATGACGTCATCCATCCGGGAGCCCGTGTCTACGAGCGCCGTCGCCAAAATGGTCAGACTGCCGCCCTCTTCAATGTTTCGCGCGGCACCGAAAAAGCGCTTCGGACGATGGAACGCAGCCGGGTCAATCCCGCCGGAAAGCGTACGTCCGCTTGGCGGGATAACGAGGTTGTAGGCCCGAGCCAGGCGGGTAATGCTGTCCATCAGAATGATAACGTCTTTTTTGTGTTCAACGAGACGCATCGCCCGTTCAAGCACAAGTTCCGCTACCTTAATGTGATTTTCCGGCACTTCATCGAACGTCGAGCTGACGACATCGCCCGCTACGGAACGTTCAATATCCGTTACTTCTTCCGGTCTTTCATCAATTAAGAGAACGATCAATTCAGCGTCAGGCTGATTTGTCGTAATGCTGTTAGCGATTTCTTTCAACAGCATGGTTTTACCGGCTTTCGGCGGCGCCACGATCAGACCGCGCTGGCCGAAACCGACGGGAGCCATCATATCGAGAATTCTTGTTGAGAGATAATTCGGTTTCGTCTCAAGCACCATTTGGCGGTCCGGATAAAGCGGAGTCAGCGCAGGAAAATGGACGCGCTCTTTCGCAGATTCCGGATCGTCTCCATTTACCGCTTCAACGTGCAAAAGTCCGTAATAGCGTTCGTTTTCTTTCGGCGGACGCACCTTGCCGGATACTTTGTCACCGTTTCTTAAATCAAAGCGGCGGATCTGGGAAGCAGAAATGTAGATGTCTTCTGAGCTTGGCGAGTAATTAATCGGTCTGAGGAAGCCGAATCCTTCCGATTGGATGATTTCGAGCACGCCTTCCATAAACAGAAGATCCTCCTGCTCGGCGTTGGCTTTCAGAATGGCAAAGATTAATTCTTTTTTAGTCAGTTTGCTGTAGTAGGAGATTTTATAATGTCTGGCCAGTTCATATAGTTCTTTTAATTTCATATTTTCCAAAGAGGAAATAGATACGTCTTTCATAAAAACACCACGCTTTTCATAGTCAATGTATTGCTGTTTTCATTCAAATCGGCTGCTTCGCATGATTCCGCCAAAGCACATTCTTTTATAAAACGTTAAGGAACTTCTATCGGTAACACTTCCACCCATGATCGGCGCTTTTTTTAAAAAAGGAATGTCTTAATGAGTTTTGAAGGAAGCGAGGACAAAAACTTGAGAAGATCAATATTTATATCGTCTGTATGCGGTAGAATTTGAAAATTTCCCAGTACTCAAAAGAAGGAATGACACAGAAAAATCGCAGCACTCTTTATTTTTACCTCATTTCAAAAAATTATTCAACTTAAATAATGCTTTGACATATAAATGATAGGGTTGACTCTTTATTGCAAAAGAAAAGCGGGACTTTCCGTCCCGCTTTTCTCTATTTATGGCCGGATCACAAGATTTGGTTTTTTCTTCAGGCTGTGTCTTCCGTCAACGAATCGGACCGTTCCTGATTTCGCACGGATGACCAGACTTTCAGTCGTACCGACGGAGCCTTTGAACTGAACGCCTTTCAGCAGCTCTCCGTCCGTGACGCCCGTTGCGGCAAAAATGGCGTCATCCCCTCTCACAAGGTCCTCCATCCGGAGCACTTTGGATACATCAAGGCCCATTCGCTCACAGCGGGCCTGCTCTTCCGCACTTTGCGGCAAAAGCCTGCCGATGATTTCGCCGCCGAGCGCTTTTAACGCAACGGCAGACAGCACGCCTTCAGGAGCCCCGCCTGAACCGAAGAGAATGTCTACTCCCGTATGGTCAAAGGCCGTATTGATGGCGCCCGCGACATCACCGTCGTTGATCAGTTTGATTCTGGCGCCCGCCTCACGCAATTCAGAGATGATTTTTTCGTGTCTGTCACGATTTAAAATGGTTGCCACGACATCTTCAATGTCTTTGTTTTTCGCTTTCGCAACGGCTTTTAAGTTATCAATGACAGGCGCTTCGATATCGATGCAGCCTACCGCTTCAGGACCGACCGCGATTTTTTCCATATACATATCCGGGGCGTTCAGCAATGTTCCATGGTCGGCGACCGCGATCACCGTCAACGCATTCCAGCCGCCGCTCGCTACGATGTTTGTGCCTTCAAGAGGATCGACGGCGACATCGACGCGCGGGCCGTATCCGTTTCCGAGCTTTTCGCCGATGTAAAGCATCGGCGCTTCATCCATCTCGCCTTCCCCGATTACGACCGTGCCTTTCATCGGCACCGTGTCAAACACGTCACGCATTGCACTTGTCGCCGCATCATCAGCTTCATCTTTTTTCCCGCGGCCCATCCATCTGGCAGATGCTAAAGCCGCCGCTTCAGTGACTCGAACCAATTCCATCGATAAACTTCTTTCCATTTCAACACGATCTCCTCTCAAAAGTCCGCATTTCTATGAATTTTGGAGCTGTTCTATCTCTTCGTCCGTCAGTCTTTGCCGCCAGATTGTGGCGCCCAGACCTTCGAGTTTTTTCTCAAGATTGCTGTAGCCGCGGTCTAAATGCTCGAGACCGGTAATTTCGGTTACGCCGTCAGCCATGAGCCCGGCGACGACCAGACAAGCGCCTGCACGCAGATCGCTCGCCTTTACTTTTGCGCCCTGAAGCTCGGCCGGACCTGTGATAATGGCCGACCTGCCTTCCACTTTCATGTTGGCCCCCATCCGTCTCAGCTCATCTATATGTTTAAATCGGGCCGAGTAGATGGTGTCGGTTACGACGCTCGTGCCGCTGGCTCTCGTTAACAGAGATGTCATCGGCTGCTGAAGATCAGTCGGGAATCCCGGGTAAACAAGCGTTTTTACGTCGACCGGTTTTATCTGCTTCTGCCCGCCGAGCATAAGAAGCTGATCGTCACTCGTCTCAATGTGAAAACCCATTTCCCTGAGCTTCGCCGTTAATGACTCCAGGTGAGTCGGTATGACATTATCAATAATGACTTCTTTCCCCATCGCGGCGCCGGCGATCATAAAGGTGCCCGCCTCAATTCTGTCCGGAATGATCGTATGCCTGCATCCGTGCAGCTCTTTTACGCCGTCGATTCTGATTACATTGGTTCCCGCGCCTTTGATCTTTGCGCCCATGCTGGTGAGCAATGTGGCAACATCAATAATCTCAGGTTCCTTGGCGGCGTTTTCTATCACGGTTTTACCTTCAGCCAGTACAGCGGCAAGCATGATATTGATCGTCGCTCCGACGCTGACGACATCTAAATAAATCCGTGCGCCTCTCAGCCTTTCGGCGCGCAGATAAATCGCGCCTTGTTCATTGGTGACTTCCGCCCCAAGCGCTTCAAACCCTTTGATGTGCTGGTCAATCGGCCGCGGCCCGAGATGGCATCCGCCCGGCAGTCCGATGACCGCCTGTTTGAAGCGGCCCAGCATCGCGCCCATTAAGTAATAGGAAGCGCGGAGTTTTTTCACTTTGCCGTTGGGAAGCGGCATGCTGATCATCGGGGAAGGGTCGACGACCATTTCTCCTTTTTCAAAATGGACGTTTCCGCCGATTTCTTTCAGCAGGTCACGCAGCGTTTCAATATCTGAGATCTCCGGAAGCCCTTCGATCGTTACTTCGGAATTTGCCAGAATGGTTGCGGGTATCAATGCGACGGCGCTGTTTTTCGCACCGCTGATATGTACGGTTCCGTTTAACGGATCGCCGCCGGCAATATTCAACTTTTCCATGATAGTCTCCTTCCATAAGAAGATAGCTGCGGAGCGTAAATAAAATGGCATTTTATTCTGTCTCTGCAAATAAAGCTCTTGTCCAAAATGTAGCCAATTCGAAGAGAAAGAATACAAGGACATTATAAAATAACAGGAAGAAAATAGCGAAGCTTTGCGGGGCATTTTTAACACAGGATGCACAGAGGCCCGCCGGGTTCACATTCCGGGGAAACACACTCTTCACTTTGATACTGAAGGCCCGCTGCCAAACAGGAAAACATAAGGGTGCGGCAAACGGATGCAACCGGTTTGCCGCCCTTTTCACCCTTATTTATTCCAGTCTGCCAAGAATTGCTCGATGCCTTTATCCGTTAACGGATGTTTCGCCAGCTGGTGAATGACTTTAAGCGGCATCGTACCGATATGCGCACCGCGTAAAGCGGCTTCAGTCACGTGCTGCGCATGACGGATGGAAGCTGCGATGATTTGTGTATCAATATCATGAATGTCAAAAATCTGTCTTATTTCTGAAATCAGTTCAAGACCGTTATGGCCGATGTCATCCAGACGGCCTAAGAACGGAGATACATAAGTCGCTCCGGCTCTTGCCGCCAAAAGCGCCTGGTTGGCACTGAAGATGAGCGTTACGTTTGTTTTAATGTTCAGGTCGCTCAGCGCTTTTACGGCTTTTAACCCTTCAGACGTCATCGGGATTTTCACCGTGATATTCGGTGCGATTTTCGCAAGTTCTTTACCTTCTTCAATCATCTCTTCAGCATTCAGGGAAATGACTTCCGCGCTTACTGATCCGCTCACGACTTCCGTAATCTCACGAAGTCTGTCATGGAAAGACACGTCAGCTTCTTTCGCCACTAAACTAGGGTTTGTCGTAACTCCGGCAAGAACGCCAAGTTCATAAGCTTCTTTAATCTCGTCAATGTTTGCTGTATCAATGAAAAATAACATAAGGAAAGCCTCCCCAGTAATAAATTTTCAGAACTGTAAAACATGATTGCGCTTTCTAAAGGTAAGACATAAAACCGCCTGTCAATGCTGTCAGGCGGTTTATGGATGTTACATTGGATTAAGCTTGGTTTGAAGAACCGAACTCACGCATTTTGCCGATAACCGTTTCTTTGATCGCTTCACGAGCAGGTCCAAGATATTTACGAGGATCGTATTCGTTCGGCTTAGCTGCCAATGTTTCGCGGACAGCTTTTGCAGAAGAAATTTGGTTTTCAGTGTTTACGTTGATTTTAGCCGTACCAAGTGAGATTGATTTTTTAATGTCGGCAGTCGGAATTCCTGTACCGCCGTGAAGTACTAACGGAAGGCCGGTTGATTTGCCGATATCTTCCATTTCTTTGAAACCGAGGTTCGGTTCGCCTTTGTAAGGACCGTGAACAGAACCCAGTGCAGGTGCAAGGCAGTCGATGCCAGTGCGCTCTACAAGTTCTTGACACTCTTTAGGGTCAGCATAGATTACGCCTTCAGCGATCACGTCATCTTCCTGTCCGCCTACAGTTCCAAGCTCAGCTTCAACTGAAACGCCGTGGAAATGAGCAAGCTCAACCACTTTAGCTGTAGTTGCTACGTTTTCCTCAAACGGGTGGTGAGATGCGTCGATCATTACAGAAGTGAAACCTGCATGAATCGCTTTCGCACAAGATTCAAAGCTTGAACCGTGGTCTAAGTGAATGGCGACAGGAACTGTCACTTTGTATTCTTCCATAAGAGCTTTAACCATGGCAACCACTGTTTTGAAGCCGCCCATGTAGCGTCCCGCGCCTTCTGAAACACCAAGAATAACCGGGGATTTTTCCTCTTCTGCTGCTTGTAAAATAGCTTGAGTGAACTCAAGGTTATTTAAGTTAAATTGTCCAACAGCATATCCTTTTTCTTTAGCTGTATTCAACATTTCCGTCATTGAAACTAAAGGCATGTCGAAAGTCCTCCTTATGTAGCCTGATTTGCTTCTTCTCGAAAAAAGCTTTCCACCTATAGCATGACCATAAAAACCTGTCATATGTAAAACAACAGATCGCTTTTTCTCCATCTCTAGGATACCAACTTTTCGACAAATCGGCAACACAATGACATAATTGTTTCTAATTTTATTAATTCGATTTTAGAGGTAAATATTTTTTCACCGCGTCTCTGATCTCATCAATGTCAAAAGGTTTCGCAAAATGGGTCAGCGCTCCGAGCTCTTTTGATTCCTTAATCATATCGAGTTCTCCGTAAGCGGTCATGATAATGACGCGGATGGATTCGTCAATCATCTTCATGCGCTTGAGAATTTCGATTCCGTCCATGCCGGGGATTTTCATATCTAAAAGCACGAGATCGGGCCGTTCTTTCGTTACGATGTCCAGCGCCTGTATGCCGTTGGCGGCCTGAAACGTCTGGTACCCTTCTTTATGAAACACTTCATTGAGCAATATGCGTATACCGTATTGGTCATCTACGATTAAAATCTTTTCATTCATCATTTTACACCCCAATATTATCATTTTCGTCAAAAGGAAGCAGTTGTTTATGTATTCTGTTTGATTTTCACATTTCCTTTAATTATAATAGTCTACTTTCCGACATTTTCTGAGCATTTTCTCTTTTGTTGTATACTGTTCTTGTATGTGTAAAGGAGGTTTCACTCATGTTAAAGATATTTACGACGCAGCTTGCAGGCATTTTTTCCCGCATTCAGGATAAGGAATCCGAAGCAATAGAAGACGGCGCGCGCCTGCTGGCGCAGGCAGCCGTCAGCGGTCATACCATTTATTTATACGGCGCAAATGAGATGCAGGGCATTTTGTGCGAGGCGGAACTCGGCTCAGAACCGATGCCTTCCGTCAAAGCGTTTCCGGATACAGCTGATTCGATTACAGAAAGCGACAGGGTGCTGATGTTTTGTTCAGGTCCGGGCACGGCTGAAGAACAGGCGCTGGCTCAAAAGCTTTATGAAAAAGGGATCGGCCTCGTTGGCGTATCTCCTGTCATCAAAGATCAAACCGGGATTGAGGCATTTTGTGATGTTCATATTGACAGCAAATTAAAAATGCCGCTTCTGCCTGATGAAGACGGGACAAGATACGGCTTTCCTTCATTAATGACAGGCCTGTATGTCTATCACGCACTGTCCTTTACGTTAAAGGAAATGATGCAGGAATATGCCTGATGCAGAAAAAAGACTTGCCGCTTTTAAAGGAGGCAAGTCTTTTTTTATTACTTCTGTTCTGCAGCTTGTACGGAAGCGCCGATAAAGTCTTTGAATAAAGGCTGAGGTCTTGTCGGTCTTGATTTGAACTCAGGGTGGAACTGGCAAGCGACATACCAAGGATGGTCTTTCAGCTCGATGATTTCCACAAGACGGCCGTCAGGGCTTGTTCCTGAGAACACAAAACCGTTCTCTTCCATTTGCTGTCTGTATTCGTTGTTGAATTCATAACGGTGGCGGTGGCGTTCGTATACCACTTCATCCGCATACGCTTCGAAGGCTTTCGTGTCTTCCTGAAGCTTACAAGGGTACAGTCCGAGACGAAGCGTTCCTCCAAGATCCTCGACATCTTTTTGTTCTGGCAGAAGGTCGATGATCGGATAAGGAGTGGACGGATCAATCTCCGCAGAGTGAGCCCCTTCCAGACCTAATACGTTTCGCGCATATTCAATGGATGCAATCTGCATACCGAGGCAGATGCCGAAGAACGGAATTTTATTCTCACGCGCATACTTGGCGGCGATGATTTTCCCTTCTACGCCGCGGTCTCCGAAACCGCCGGGCACGATGATTCCGTCTGTGCCGCTAGTCAGCTCTTGAATATTGCTTTCTGTCACTTCTTCGGCGTTAATCCATTTGATCTTCACATCAGCGTCAAACGCATAGCCGGCGTGGCGCAGTGATTCAACGACTGAAATGTAAGCGTCCTGAAGCTCGACGTATTTACCGACGAGGCTGATTGTAATGGTTTTAGACAAGTTTTTCACTTTCGTGACAAGGTCTTTCCATTCCGTCATATCCGGGTCTTTGCATTCTAATTTCATATGATCGCAGACAAGCTTATCGAGTCCCTGCTCCTGAAGGTTAAGCGGGATGGAGTAAAGGTTGTCCGCATCTTCGCACTCGATGACCGCTTTCGTGTCAATATCGCAGAAGAGCGCGATTTTATCTTTCATATCTTGAGAAATCGGCATTTCCGTGCGCACGACGATGATATTAGGCTGAATACCGAGGCTTCTCAGCTCTTTTACGCTGTGCTGCGTCGGCTTTGTTTTCAGCTCGCCCGCCGCTTTGATGTACGGAACAAGCGTACAGTGAATGTACATCACGTTTTCATGGCCGATGTCGCTTTTCATTTGACGGATGGCTTCAAGGAACGGAAGGGATTCGATGTCTCCCACTGTTCCGCCGATCTCAGTAATGACTACATCTGCGTTTGTTTCTTTGCCTGCACGGTACACGCGGTCTTTCAGTTCATTTGTGATATGCGGAATAACCTGAACCGTTCCGCCGAGGTAGTCCCCGCGGCGCTCTTTTTTCAATACGGCGGAATAGATTTTACCGGTCGTCACGTTGCTGAATCTGTTCAGATTAATGTCAATGAAACGCTCATAATGCCCTAAGTCAAGGTCAGTCTCAGCGCCGTCATCGGTAACGAATACCTCACCGTGCTGGTACGGGCTCATCGTTCCCGGGTCAACGTTGATATAAGGGTCAAATTTTTGGATAGTGACGCTCATGCCTCTGTTTTTCAAAAGGCGGCCAAGTGACGCAGCCACAATTCCTTTTCCGAGTGATGATACAACTCCCCCGGTTACAAAAATATATTTCGTCATTTCGTTTGCTCCTCTCTTCGGTCTGCGCTACATTCCTTAAAATGTGCCGTTTTATAGAAAATCATTTCACTAAAAACAAATGATGTGTAAAAGAATTTGGGAGATGAAAATAAGAAAGCTCCCTTTCAATTTCTTGAAAGGGAGCGTAGCACTCTTATGAATTCTCTTCTTTTTGAAGAGCCCAAAATACATACTACATAGTTCGACAATGAAAGTCAAGATCGTTTTGCTGATATAAAATCAGTCTTTGCGTTCCTCTTCCTCATCATCATAATCTTCCTCATCTTCTTCAATCATCTCTTCTTCGATCTCAAGCTCGTCGTCATCTTCTTCATCGATATCTTCGTCGTCGAAGCTGTCTGCGTCAAGGTCAATATCTTCTTCTATTTCATCGAGATCGATGTCATCTTCATCAACTTCCTCGAATTCATCAAGGTCGAGATCTTCCTCAACGACTTTTTTCGCTTTTTTCTTTTTCGCTTTTACAGTCGGCTGTGTTTCTTCGTCCAGCTGATCGTACGGATACCAGCTGCGAAGCCCCCACGTCTGGTCTGACAGAGCAATAAAACGGCCGTCAATGTTCAGGTCTGTATAAAATTGGGCGATACGGTCGCCCAGTTCCTCTTTCGTAACACCGAGCAAGGAGATCATTTCATTCAGCAGCTCCTGGAACGGAACCGGTTTTTTATGTTCTGAGAAAATTTCGTGAGCGATTTCAACTAAAGCCATCTGCTTCAGCTGTTCCTGAGAATATTGTTTGATACTCAAGGTCGGACACTCCCTTTCTATTACTTATATGTATCTGTTTCTATCCTATAATAAGAACGAATTTGTATTGTTTTGTTCATAAACCATACCTCTCATTATAAACAAATTAAAACAGAATATGCTACCCTTAACAGCGTAATTTAAGAAATTTTAGAGCCGTCCCTTCATAAATCGGCTGATGTGCGAAAACAAAGCCGCCGGCATATGCGCTGGCGGCCCGCTTCTTTCTATAAAGACTCTTGTTTTTCGGCGCCGAATACAGACATGGCGAGCAATTCACTGACATCATAAGTGCCGACCGCGTCTTCGGCTTCTTTCGCTTTCGTACCGTCACCGAGCATGGTCAGACAGTAAGGACATCCGGAGCTGATGACCGTCGGACTGACAGAAAGCGCCTGCTCAGTCCGGGCCGTGTTGATTCTCGCTCCCGTTTCTTCTTCCATCCACATGAGCCCTCCCCCGGCGCCGCAGCACATCCCGTTTTCGCGGCTGCGCTCCATTTCCTTCAATTGAACGCCCGGAATGGCTTTTAAGATCGCTCTCGGCGGCTCATACACTTCATTGTATCTTCCTAAATAGCACGAGTCATGGAAGGTAATCGTTTCATTCACCGGGTGAAGCGGTTTTAGTCTCCCCTGTGACACAAGCTCGGCTAATAATTCAGTATGATGATAGACTTCGGCCCGGAATCCGAAATCAGGATATTCATTTTTGAACATATTATAGGCGTGCGGATCAATCGTGACGATTTTTTTGATCCCGTGTTTTTCAAATTCGCCGATGTTGTGTTCCGCCAGCTCTTGGAACAGAAACTCGTTACCCAAACGGCGCGGCGTATCGCCTGAGTTTTTTTCCTTATTGCCGAGAATCGCAAAGGATACGCCCGCTTCATTAAGCAGCTTTGCAAATGAGACGGCAATCTTTTGGCTCCTGTTATCGTAGGAACCCATTGAGCCGACCCAAAACAAATAGTCGAACTCTTTGTCTTGTTTTTTCATTTCTTTCACTGTCGGAATCTCTGTATCGGCCTGCTCCCGCCAGTTCTCCCGCTCTTTCCGGTTTAAGCCCCACGGGTTTCCCTGTCTTTCAATGCTTGTCATGGCCCGCTGCGCGTCGCTGTCCATCTTCCCTTCCGTAAGCACAAGATAGCGGCGCAGATCAATAATTTTATCAACGTGTTCATTCATGACCGGACATTGATCTTCACAGTTGCGGCAAGTGGTGCACGCCCAAATCTCCTCTTCCGTGATGACCTCACCGATTAAGCTCGGGTTGTAATCAATGGCTGCCGCCGCTTCACGCGATCCTCCCCCTGAGGAAGCCGCGGCGAGCTGATTCGCCTTCGTGTGCTGAAAAACGGGCGCGGGCACCCACGGAGATTTTGACGTCACGGCAGCGCCTTTCTCCGTCAAATGGTCTCTGAGCTTTAAAATGAGGTCCATCGGCGAGAGCATCTTGCCCGTACCGGAGGCCGGACACATATTTGTACAGCGGCCGCATTCGACGCAGGCGTATAGGTCGACAAGCTGAGAGCGGCGGAAGTCTTCAATCTTTCCGACGCCGTAGCTTTCTTTCGTCTCATCGGTGAAATCGATTTTTTCCAGCTTTCCTTTTGGATCAAGCCTGCTGAGGAACACATTCGCCGGACCCGCAATTAAGTGCGCATGCTTTGATTGCGGCACGTACACTAAAAAGCTGAGCAAAAACAACAGATGAAGCCACCATGAAACATAAAACACGGCGGCGGCCGCCGGCGCTGAAAGACCGCCGAGCACAAACGCAATAGAGGAAGCGATCGGCTCCGTCCAAGACAGAGAATGATCGTGCCATAAAAGGTTCATGGCGTTCCCGAGAAGCACCGTCACCATCAGTCCGCCGATAAACAGCAGGACAAGCCCCGCTTTAAACCCGCGTTTCAGTCTGACGAGCTTTTCAATGTAGCGCCGGTAAAACGCCCAGACTACGGCGATTAAAATCAGAAACGTAACGATTTCCTGAAAAAAGGTAAACGCCGGATAAAGCGGACCGAACGGCAGATGGCGGTCAGGAAGCAGCCCTTTCAGAATAAAATCAATTGCGCCGAACTGAACGAGTATAAAACCGTAAAAAAACAGAACGTGGATGATTCCGCTCTTTTTATCTTTCAGCAGTTTTTTCTGTCCGAACACATTCACCCATATCTTCTGAAGACGTTCTTTCAGGCGTTTATCAAATTCTTCCCTTTGGCCGAGCTTAATATAAGCGATCCTCGTTCTGATCAGGTAAACGAATAAATAAACGGCGTAAGCGGTTACAGCTGAAAACAGCAGCGCGTTTACCATGAGAAATGCGTTCATCTTGTCTCCCCCTTTGTTCTGATACCCCTCTTCATTGTCATATCTTTACTTTATCATAAATAATGAATGAGTGTTCAGTCAATAATTAAATTCACATTCTCAGGGCACACTACGAATACTTCGGAAAGGAGCGTCGGTATGAATGTCATTTTTGTGTTGCTTGTCATTTTTATCATATTGATCGCACTTATGCTGCTTGATATGCTGCTTGGCCGGGCGGCGTACAAAAAACAGGCGTATGAGCCCGTTTTTGACCCGAAAAAGAGTGATATCACACTCATTCACTGCGGCAGCGAGCTTGTGCGGCAGATGACGGCCGATATCCGCCAAGCCGTCTCTTCTATTCATATGATGTTTTTTATTATGAAGAACGACCAAGTCAGCCATGAGATGTTTGATTTATTGAAAGAAAAGGCCCAGGCCGGCGTCTCCGTATATCTGCTGCTCGATTGGGCGGGCAGCCGCCAAGTGAAAAAGCCTTCCATTCAAACGATGAAAAAAGCCGGCGTTCACGTTCATTTTCTAAATAAACCGGCATTTCCGTTTCTTTTTTTCAGGCTGCAAAAACGGAATCACCGGAAAGTGACCGTCATTGACGGCAAAATCGGGTATGTCGGCGGTTTTAATATCGCTGAAGAGTACCTCGGCAAAAAAGCGAAGTTCGGAAACTGGGAGGATTATCACCTGCGGATGACCGGCGAAGGCACGGCGGATCTTCAGACTCTTTTTGTAAGCGATCTGAAACGAAACACCGGAAAAGCACCCGGATCACCCGGGGTTTATCCGGTGTTATCCGAAGGGAATATTTCTCATAGGACATATGCATCTGACGGTTTTTCGCTTGAATCGCATTATGAAAACTGCATCCGTAAGGCGGAGAAAAAAATCATTATCGGCACGCCTTATTATGTACCGAGCAAAAAGCTTCAGGAAGCGCTTATTTCAGCCTGCCGAAAAGGCGTCAAAGTCATCTTGATCGTTCCGATGAAATCAGACCACCCGCTCGTTCGGGAAACAGCTTTTACCTATTATCCCGAGCTTCTGAAGGCCGGCTGCCTCATCTATCGGTATTATCAAGGCTTTTATCATGTCAAAGCCTTCATTATAGATGACCGCATCAGCATTATCGGCACGCCGAATTTTGATAAACGGAGCCTGTTCTGGAATGAAGAGGTGAATGTCATCATTCATGATGAAGCCTTTACAAAGGAAGTGCTTTCAACCATAAAGCAGGACATCGAAAAATCCGAGCTTCTCACATTAGAAAAAGTGAAACAGCGCTCCGTCAGACAGCTTCCTGCAGAATGGCTTGGAAAGGCCATATCTTACTTTTTATAAAGGAGAAACCATATGCTGTTCAGATTCGGATTCGTCGCAAACGCCATGTGCCTTTGGGACGTGTCACCCGCAAAAACCTTGACATATGCGCGCTATACCAAGCTTTCCCGCAGTCAGCAGAAAGAGGCCCTGCTTTCTGTGACGAAAGCAAATCTTACCAATACGCTGCGCACGATCCACTATGTGATCAGCCACGGCATCCCGCTGTACAGGTTCTCAAGCTCGATTGTGCCGCTCGCCACCCACCCGGACGTGCTGTGGGATTTTGTTACGCCGTTTCGTCAGGAGTTCCGTGAGATCGGCGGGCTGGTCAGAAAATATAACCTGAGAACGAGCTTTCATCCGAACCAATTCACGCTTTTTACAAGCCCGAAACAGGAGATTACCGCAAATGCGGTCAAGGATATGGCCTATCATTATGACATGCTGGACGCAATGGGCATCGCGGACCGTTCCGTCATCAACATCCATGTCGGAGGCGCTTACGGTGACAAACAAAGCGCCCTTGGCCGTTTCCGCGTGAATCTGAAAGAACTTCCCGATGTCATCAAACAGCGGATGACTTTAGAAAACGATGATAAAACATATACGTCCGAGGAAACACTCAGTGTATGTGAGCAAGAAGGCATTCCGTTTGTGTTTGATTATCACCATTTTTACGCCAATCCGACCGATGACGCTGATTTAGATGACATTCTTCCGCGGATGATCAAAACATGGCAGCGGATCGGCTTAAAGCCGAAGGTCCATCTCTCCTCGCCAAAATCAGAATCAGCCGTACGCAGTCATGCGGACTATGTGGATGCGAATTTTATTCTGCCGGTGCTGGAGCGGTTCAGACAATGGGATACGGACATCGATTTTATGATTGAGGCGAAAGAGAAAGACCGGGCGCTGCTCCGGCTCGTCGAAGAATTAAGCGCCATCCGCGGAGTCAAACGCCTGGCGGGCGGAGTGCTGAAGTGGAAGGCATAACCAGGTTTATCACCCGTTTATATGGGGAATTTCCGAAATAACAGACCATCAGACGGAGGAGAAAACATATGAAAAACATTACATCTTTGAAAATAGCCGCTAAGAAGTTCACTTTACGAAACATGCTTCAGCTTTATCAGCTTTGCCACACGGGAGGCCACGAGCTGTATATCTACTCTAAAAAAACGATGTGCAAGATCAAAGATATCATTGAGCTGGAAACGTTCAGAATGGCTCATAAAGAACAAGAATATTTAATTGTAGTGGAAGGAAAGAAGGCGGTGCAGCTTGTTGACCGTTTCAAACATATCATCGAACCCGCGCAAAAAGAAGCCCATTAAATACGGACTACATAAAAAAGGATAGACAGGAGGCTGCCCGGCCCCTTTTGTCTATCCTTTTTCTTTTATTGATGTATCAGCTCGCCGAATTGGGCCTGATGGAGTCTCTGGTACATGCCGCCGGATGCCAGCAGTTCCTTATGATGACCTTGTTCAGCAATGCCTTCTTTCGTGACGACGACGATCCGGTCCGCATCCTTAATCGTAGCCAGCCGATGGGCGATCACAAGCGTTGTGCGTCCTTCAGACAGCTCTTGCAGCGATTTTTGAATGGCGGCTTCCGTTTCTGTATCGAGGGCTGATGTAGCCTCGTCTAAAATTAAGATCGACGGGTTTTTCAAAAACATTCTGGCGATGGAAAGCCGCTGCTTCTGCCCGCCTGACAGCTTCACGCCGCGCTCGCCGATCACCGTGTTTAAACCGTCGGGATACCCGTTTACCAAATCCTCTAAATGCGCCTGGCGGACGGCCTGCCAGATTTCTTCCTCAGACGCGTCCAGCCGCCCGTAAGCAATGTTTTCCCGCAATGTGCCGGAAAACAGAAAGACATCCTGCTGGACGACGCCGATTTGTCCGCGCAGAGATGACAGCGTCATGTCCTTAATATCGATTCCGTCGATGGAAATCACGCCTTCAGACGGCTCATAAAAGCGCGGCAGCAGACTTGTCAGCGTTGATTTTCCCGCTCCCGAAGGCCCGACGAATGCGACTGTCTCCCCGGCATGAATGGACAAATTGATTCCCGACAGAACCGGACTGTTTTCTTCGTAACCGAATGACACACGATCATAACGGATATTCCCTTTTAAACCGGACACATGTCTCGCGTTCGGGGCGTCCTTGATATCAGGCTCCGTTTCCAGTATTTCTATAAAGCTTTTAAAACCGGCAATGCCTCTCGGATACATCTCAATAATCGCGTTGATTTTATCAATCGGACGGAACAGAACGTTCGTCAGCAGCACAAAAGCGACGAATTCCCCGTAAGATAGCGATCCGCGGATCACGAACCATGTCCCGCACAACAGGACGAACAGCGTGACGAATCTTGTCAGCATGTAACTGATCGAGCCGTTTTTCGCCATGATTTTATATGACGTCAGCTTTGTTTTGCGGAAACGCTGATTGTTCACGTCAAACCGCTGCGTTTCAAACGCTTCATTGCTGAAAGCCTGAACAAGACGGATGCCGCCGATATTGTTTTCAACCCTCGCGCTGAAGTCTCCGACGTCTTTGTTCAGTTTTGTAAACGCAGAGGTCATTTTTTTATTAAAATACAAAGCAAGCCAAATGACGACCGGCATAATGATAAAAGTCAACAGCGCAAGCTGCCAGTTAATAAACAGCATCACACCGAATGCGCCCAAAATCGTCATAATCGCGATAAACAGGTCTTCAGGTCCGTGGTGGGCGGTTTCTCCGATATACATCAAATCATTGGTGAGCTTGGACATTAAACTGCCCGTTTTGTTGTTATCGTAAAATTTGAACGAAAGCTTTTGCAGATGGTCGAAAAGCTTTTTCCGCATATCGGTTTCAATGTTAATGCCGAGCATATGGCCCCAATACGTCACAACATACTGAAGCGCCGAGCTGAGGGCGTAGACCCCGAATAAAGCCGCCGAAGTCAAAATAATCAGACTCCAATCCCGCCCCGGGAGCAATGTATCGATAAAGTAATTGACAATCAGAGGAAAACTCAGCTCCATCAATCCGCCGGCGATGGCAGAAAAGAAGTCGAGAAAAAACAGCTTTTTGTACGGTTTATAATAAGAAAAAAATTGTCGCAGCACGATTCCGTCCTCCTTGTGCCTCGTTCTTAATGATAATATTTCTCAATTATACTATACACAAGGAGTTTTAAAAGCGTTTTTTATAAAACGCCGGAAAATAACCGTGCGAAGGATTCCTTCGTTCTTTCCCATAATGTGCGCTTATAGAAACGGACGGGGCTGATTTTTTCAGACTCCTTCATATCCTCCAGATAATGCGATTCAAGATCTTTGATCGCCTCTTGATCTGTAAAAAAGACATTGACTTCAAAGTTCAGCTGAAAGCTTCTCATGTCCATATTCGCTGTCCCGACAGAGGCGAGGTTTCCGTCAGTGATGAGCACCTTTTGATGCATAAAGCCTTTTTGATAAGAATAGACTTCGATTCCTTCGCGAAGAAGCTCGGGGAAATACGATCTCGTCGCGTACTGGGTTAAAAACCCGTCATTGGTTTCCGGCACCATGACACGCACCCGGACGCCTCTGGCAGCAGCCTCCTTTAGCGCTGTGCGGATCGGCTCATTCGGTACGAAATAAGGCGTCGCGATCCATACAGACGATTCGGCCGCCGCTATCATGGCGTAATACAGATCGCTCATCCGCTCCTTCATATCGGGGCCCGTCGGAACGACTTGATAGACGCCGCCGCTTTCTGCCGCAACCGGGCGGGTGTATGCTTTCTGATCAATCAGCACCTCATCCGAAACGTATTCCCAATCAAGCATAAAAATGCTGTGGAGCGTCTGAACGATTTCTCCTTCGACTTTCATATGGGTGTCCCGCCAAAAGCCGACATCTTGGTCTTTGCCGATATACTCCTTGCCGACATTCAGCCCGCCGACAAAACCGGTTTTCCCGTCAACGATGACGATCTTGCGGTGATTTCTGAAATTGAATTTTTGGTTGAAAAAACCGTATTTCAGCGGCAGAAACGGGACGATGTTCACGCCCGCGCGTTTCAGTTTTTTAATATCTTTTCCGGCCAGCTTCAGGCTGCCGGCCGCGTCGAACAAAAACCGCACTTCCACGCCTTGACGCGCCTTTTCCATCATAATGTCCATCATCTTGTGCCCGAGCATGTCTGATTTGAACATGTAATACTCAATATGTATAAATGACGCGGCCTCCCGGAGCGCCTCAAACAGCTCAGGAAATGTTTCGTCCCCGTTTTTGAGCACCTTCAGCCTGCTTTTTGTATTGATATTCATATGGGACGCCTTGATTGAATATTGAAAGAAACGCTTCTGATTTCCTTTCAGCCCGGTCAGATCGGGAGTCTGTTCCATATCAAATATCGTTCTCAGCTTTTCCCGGTTGTATGTACGTTTCGACCTGAAAAGCTTGCCTTTTTCATAAAGCTGGCCGGAAAAAAGGTAAAATAAGTACCCGGCGATCGGAAAAAACACAAGAATATGAATCCATAACAGCGTGTGCTGCGAGGTGCGGTTTTCAAGAATTAACGAATAGATGCTGAACAAAATAATGCTTGCATAGCAAAGCACCCCTCCGTAAAACTCAAGCCTGGAAACCGGAAAAAACCATATGACATATGCTCCGATAAGCATCATATATAAAAAGCAAAATTCCAGTCTCCTTTTCAGCATCCCGACTCTCCCCCATCTGATCCGATATCTCTGTATACCCTCTGTTTTCCGGCTTGTAAACATATGAAAAAGCCTCTCCGCACGAGCGGAAAGGCTTATGATGAAGCTTCCTGTGATTGGCCGGGTGTGATGTTCTGAAGCAATGCCGGATTGAGCGAGCAGCTGCCTTTGATTTTATTTTTGAAGATGCCGATGATCAGACCGGTGACCGCTATCGACACTAAGGAGAAGAGCCCTTTCAGCAATCCGACGGAGAAAATGCCGGCCAGCACGACGCCAAAATCGAAGAGGAAATTAACGGCACCCGGATTCCATCCGCAGCGCTTTTGCAGAAATAAAGCCAGGATATTGGCGCCGCCGAGCGATGCCTGATGATAAAACATGAGCGACAAGCCCAACCCGATCAGCGCCCCGCCGCAAATCGCCCCGGCAAGCGGTGAAACAGAGACCGGCGGCAGCCAGTGATCCGCGCCGGTAAACAGAGTCAGCGCTGTGACTGCAAAAACGGTGGATAGAGTGAATTTGATTCCCATTCTGATGAGAGAAAATATATAAAACGGGATATTAATCAGAAAGAAGATAATCGCAAACGAGGAATGAAACACGTATGACAGGCTTAGTGACAGTCCCGCTGTGCCGCCGGTTAATACATGAGAATGTCTGAGTGTCAGGACGCCGGCGCTTGTCATCAGACAGGCGGCTAAAATGAGGAAAATCCGCTTCATTCTTCACTCTCCTTTTGTTGATGTTATTTCCAAATAAAACATAACAGGAATCCCCGCCGCCCAGCCATTACCTTGGCAGAAAATATCTTATGTTTTTATTTTTTCACCATAAAAAATCCCCCTCTTGCAGGGGGGATTTTTACGTGCGTTTCCGATAGACAACATAGCTGCGGGTCAAATACTTGAGCGGCAGGCTGAACACGTGAACCAATCTTGTAAACGGCCAGAGGATAAAAACGACGTACCCTATGATGATATGAAACTTAAACCATAGCGGGACACTTTCCATCAAAGAAGCGTCAGGGCGGAACAAAACGATTTCCCTGAACCACGGCCCGACTGTTGCCCGGTAATCAAATCCTTTCGAGTCAATGTTGAGGAACGTGGCCGCAACGCCCGACAGCATCATGAACAGCAGCAGAATAAGCGTCAGGATATCCGATGGCGAGCTGGTTTTGCGGATTCTTTTGTCAAACAGCCTTCTGTACGTCAGGATCACAAGTCCGGCACATGCCGCGATCCCCGCCGGCAGGCCTGCGCCAATCGCCATTTTGTGATACATATGCTCGGAAATGCCAAGAGAAGCATACACGCCTTCCGGGATCAAAATTCCCATGACATGCCCGCCAACAACGCATAGCAGTCCCCAGTGAAAAAGTGTGCTGCCAGCGGCGAGTTTTTTCTTTTCTAACAGCTCGCTTGATTTCGCCGTCCAGCCGAATTGGTCATGCTGATAGCGGTAAATATGCCCGCCGATAAAGATCGTCAATACAATGTATGGCATAACGCCCCACAGGATCTGCCCGCTCATGCCTGAACAGCCCCTTCTTCAATGCTTTCACGTACACCGATGTTTTCCAGCGCGGCCTGCAGCACGTGCAGCAGCTCAGCATAGATGCTGTCATTTTTTTTGAGGCGGGAAGCCAGCTCCCTCACATTGGACAGGTATTTCTCAAACACGCTTCTCGCCGCTTCAATCTCCGCAACCGCGGCGAATTCCAGCATCAGCGGCAGGTAATCTGGCAGTTCTTTATCTGTCGGCAGGAAACCGGATTGCTGGTAGGTGTTTTTTAAATGCAGCAATTCGATGCCGCGTTCCCTCTGCTCGCCTGAGTTAAAGTAGGTGACATACATATTCGTTTTTTTCCCGAAATCGAACGTATACACATAGTGTTCAATCAGCGCTTGCGGAGAAAAGCCGGCTGCCGCCTCTAAAAAGTGCAGCAATTTCTCACGGATTTGCTGATTGGTGATGTCATGGATAAGAGCCTTCCAATCGGGAATCTCGGCTCTCCACTCTTCCTCCGGATAAGAGAGAAGAACGGAAAGAGCGGAGAACGTCATTTGCCGGTCTGTGGTGTTCATGTTATTACACCTCATTTATGAAAAATTAGAAACAAGAGCCCGGGCCGCCTGAAAATGATAAGCCGCAGCTCCCTTGTTCAGCATATAAATCAGACACTTCTTCACGATGGCTGCTCGGGATCACAAAGCGGTCATCATATTTGGCGATTGCCAGCAGCCGGTACATGTCTTCAATTTGCTGTTCTGTTAAGCCGACACTGGAGACCAATGCCGGGTCGATGGATTTATTCGTCTGAACCGCCCTCATATACTGGCGCATGACAGACATTTTCTTTAACGTTGACCGAATATGATCCGTATCACCGGCCGTTAATAACTGCGCCAAATAGTCAATCGGAATTCTCATTTGGTCGATAGCCGGAAAAATCGCTTCCGCCGTTTGCCGGCTGCCTTTTCCTTCAAAGAGATTCATAATCGGGCTGAGCGGCGGAATGTACCAAACCATCGGCAGCGTACGGTACTCAGGGTGAAGCGGAAGCGCAATCTTCCAGTCAATGATCATTTTATAGATCGGCGATTGCTGCGCAGCCTCTATCCATTCAGCCGGGATGCCTTGTTCTTTTGCCAGTTTGGCAATCTCAGGATCATTCGGATCAAGAAAAACGTCCAGTTGGGAATGGTAGAGATCCTTTTCATTTTCAACCGATGCCGCTTCCTCCACTTTGTCCGCGTCATACAGCATGACGCCGAGATAGCGGATTCTGCCCACACACGTTTCGGAGCAGATGGTCGGCAGCCCCGCCTCCAATCGCGGGAAGCAGAGTGTGCATTTTTCCGCTTTGTTCGTTTGCCAGTTAAAATAGACTTTTTTATAAGGACAGGATGAGACGCAATATCTCCATGAACGGCATGCGTTTTGATCAACGAGGACGATGCCGTCTTCCTCACGTTTGTACATGGCGCCGGAAGGACAGGAGGACACGCACGCCGGATTGATGCAGTGTTCGCAAATACGCGGCAGATACATCATAAAAACCTCATCGAATTCCGTTTTGATCGATTCCTCCATTTTTTGAACGTTTGGATCTTCAAGCCCTGTAATATGGCCGCCCGCGAGATCATCTTCCCAGTTCGGGCCCCATTCGATATTCATGAAATCCCCCGTCAAGGACGATTTCGGGCGCGCCACCGGCTGGTGTTTTTTCTGCGGGCTGTTTGTTAACGTTTCATAATCATAGTTCCAAGGTTCATAGTAGTCATCAATCGTCGGCTGGTTCGGGTTATAGAAAAGGCCTGCAAGCCGGTTTGTTTTCGGGCCTGACTTCAGTTCAAGCTTTCCTTTTTTCAACGTCCAGCCGCCTTTATATTTATCCTGGTCCTCCCATTGCTTCGGGTAGCCGATGCCAGGCTTTGTTTCTACATTATTGAAGTACATATATTCCGCACCGGAACGGTTTGTCCACGTGTTTTTGCAGGTGACGCTGCACGTGTGGCAGCCGATGCATTTATCCAAGTTCATAACCATCCCGATTTGCGCTTTAATCTTCAAGCCAATCGACCTCCTTCAGCTTGCGGATGACGACATTCAGATCGCGCTGATTCCCCGTCGGACCGTAATAGTTAAAGCCGTAACTGAGCTGGGCATAGCCCCCGATCATCTGGGTCGGCTTGACGTGAATCCTTGTCGGGCTGTTATGGGTGCCTCCGCGGTTATTCGTCAGTTTTGTGCCGGGCACGTTGATGTGGCGGTCCTGGGCATGGTGCATAAACGCCATTCCTTTAGGAATCCGATGAGACAAAACCGCTCTCGCGACGACAACACCGTTTCGGTTGAAGCATTCAATCCAATCGTTGTCTTTGATATCCGTATCCGCAGCATCATCTTTATTCATCCACACGGTCGGCCCGCCGCGGAACAGAGTCAGCATCGGCAGAGAATCAAAATACATGCTGTGGACGGACCATTTATTATGCGGCGTCAAATAATTAAGAACGATTTCTTTGCCCTCTTGATCAGGCCGCTTGCTTAGGAACGGACGGTGCTGGAGGATCGGTTTAAATGTCGCCATCGTTTCACCGAATTCCATCATCAGTTCATGATCGACATAATAGGATTGTCTGCCTGTCAGCGTCCGCCACGGAATTAATTTTTCCACATTCGTCGTAAACGGCGAATACCTGCGCCCTCCTTTTTCTGAGCCGGTAAAGGCCGGAGAGGTGATGACCGTTTTCGGCTGGGCTGTAATTTGCTCGAACGTAAAGCATTCTTCCTCGCGCTCTTCCGCCAGGTCTTTCAGCTTCAGGTTTGTGATGTTTTCAAGCGATTCCCATGCTTTCACGGCGACTTTTCCATTTGAGGTGGACGACAGGGTTAAAATCGCTTCCGCCGCCTGCTTCGCTTCACTTATATTCGGGCATCCTTTGGCAACGCTGTTTGAATCGGTTTCTCCCAGTCTCTGTTTGAGTGATTCATATTCATCCGCAATCGACCAGCTCATCCCTTTTGTTCCGCTCGGTTTTAAAGCCGTATGAGGGCCAAGCGCGGTCATTTTATGAAAAATGTGTTTGTAATCCCGTTCAACGACATGGATGTTCGGCATCGTTTTTCCCGGAATGGCTTCACATTCACCCTTGCTCCAGTCATTGATTTTGCCGAACGGCTGGGCCAATTCCTGCATCGTGTCGTGGAGGAGCGGCGTGGCGACTACCTCTTTCACCGGCTCCATATCGACTTCTTCCGCCAGATCGGAAACGGCTTTTGACAGCGCCTTGAAAATATCCCAGTCTGACTTCGATTCCCACGGTGCCGAGATGGCCGGAGCAAATGGATGAATAAACGGATGCATATCCGTGCTGCTGAGATCGTGTTTTTCATACCATGTCGCCGCCGGCAGCACGATATCGGAATACAGCGCCGTACCCGCCATTCGAAAATCGAGGTTGATTAACAAGTCGAGCTTTCCTTCCGGTGCCTGCTCCCTCCATTTGATTTCTTCAGGGCGAATGCTGTCGCTGTCGTCATTCATCAAACCGTTCGTCGTCCCCAGCAGATGCTTAAGAAAGTATTCATGCCCTTTTCCTGAGCTGGAGATCAGATTTGCCCGCCATACGAAGAGATTCCTTGGGAAATTCACTTCATTGTCTGGGTCTTCAATCGCGAATTTCAGTTTTTTCTCTTGAAGCCGTGAGGCCACGTACGCACCTACGTCTTCAGGTGTCGCCGCCCCCGCTTTCTCAGCTTCTTTGTACAGATCAATGCCGTTTTGATTGAATGTCGGGTAAGACGGAAGCCACCCTAATCGCGCCGCCAGCACATTGTAATCGGCGTGATGCTTGTAGCGGGATGACGTGGCGATCGGTGAAGCCAAGTCACTGATCGGCTGGTCTTCATAACGCCACTGGTCTGTCGCAAAGTAGAAAAACGAAGTGCCGTTTTGCAGCTTAGGCACGCCTTCCCAGTCCTTTGCGGTTGCAATCGTCTGCCACCCTTCAGCCGGACGGAGCTTTTCCTGCCCCACGTAATGGGCCCAGCCTCCGCCGTTTACGCCTTGGGCGCCTACGAGTAAAACAAGATTTAACACCGCACGGTAAATCGTGTCGGAGTTGAACCAGTGGTTAATACCGGCCCCTACGATAATCATGGATCTGCCGTCTGTATCGATCGCATTTTGGGCAAACTCCCTGGCAATCTGTATAACGGCTTCTCTTTTAATTCCCGTGATCTGTTCCTGCCAGGCAGGTGTGAACGGACGGGGATCATCATAAGATGCGGCTGATTGTCCGCCGATGCCCCGGTTCACGCCGTAGTTGGCCAATATCAAGTCAAACACGGTCGTGACGTACGTCTCCTCACCATTCAGATCCAATTTTTTAATAGGAAGATTCCGCTCAAGCACTTTGTTTCCGTCATTTGAAAAATACGGAATGCGCACCATGCCGATTTCGTCCTCTATTCCGAGCACGGAGAGACGGGGCTTAATCTGTTCCCCGGTGTCTTCGTCGATCATGTGCAGATTCCATTTCTGCTGCCCGTCCCAGCGGGAGCCCATCGTTCCTTGCGGTATAGCAAATTCGTTTGTCTGTTCATTCCAGACCGCAGGCTTCCAATGATCATTTTTTGTCTGCCGCCCGATGTCTTTCGCATGCAGAAACCGCCCGGCTGTATACACGCCGTTCTCTTTTGACAGAGTGACGAAGAATGGAAAATCGGTGTATTGCTTCGCGTACTCAATAAAACGTTCAGTTTCTTGGTTCACGTAAAATTCCTGCAAAATGACGTGACCCATCGCCATCGCAAGCGCCCCGTCAGTCCCCTGGCGGATACTCAGCCAGTCATCCGCAAACTTTGAGGATTCCGCAAAATCGGGACTGATCGAAATGACCTTGGCGCCTTTATAGCGGGCTTCCGCCAGAAAATGCGCATCAGGCGTTCTCGTTAACGGAACGTTGGAGCCCCATGTGATGATATAGCCTGAATTGTACCAATCACTGCTCTCCGGAACGTCCGTCTGGTCGCCCCAAATTTGCGGGGACGCCGGCGGAAGATCCGCATACCAGTCATAAAAACTGAGCATTGGGCCGCCGATTAACGACATGAATCGCGAACCTGATGCGTGGCTGATCATGGACATCGCCGGGATCGGAGAAAAACCGACATTCCGGTCAGGCCCGTATTTCATCACTGTATACAGCAGAGAGGCTGAAATCAGCTTCAGCACCTCCGGCCATTCCGCGCGGACAAAGCCGCCTTTCCCCCTTGCCTGTTTATAGGACTTCGCTTTTTCAGGGTTTTCGACGATCGATTTCCAGGCATCCAGCGGATTTTGATGCGCCTGCAATGCTTCCCGCCACAAATTGATCAGCACACCGCGTACATATGGATATTTCACACGGAGCGGGCTGTAGATGTACCAAGAAAAACTGGCCCCCCGCGGACAGCCTCTCGGTTCGAAATCAGGCATATCCGGGCCTGTTGATGGATAATTCAAGTTTTGTCCTTCCCACGTGACAATTCCGTTTTTCACATAAATATTCCAGCTGCAAGAACCCGTACAGTTGACGCCGTGGGTGGAGCGAACGACTTTGTCGTACTGCCATCTGTTTCTGTATACATTCTCCCAATCACGATCTTCGCTTGTCGTTTGGCTATGGTTATTTGAATGATGTTCGATAGGAGAAAAATAGTTTAATCTCCTGAGCAACGGACTCATTTTCTTTTTCTTCATGATCGTTCACTCCTTCCGAGTCAGGTGATGCTATGTACACTATAAACAGAGACGGCGCATCACCTTGTGAACTATGTCACACACTCTGCTTTTTTCACAAAACGTTCACACAGAGCAGCAGGAAGGATTTTCAAACCGATATGGGGACGCCCGGCGTCATCAAAAAAAACCGGTTCTGTTTAAGAACCGGGTTCGGCGTTTTCATCCCGTGATGTATGCAGATACCGCAAAAACAACTGATAGGAACAGAAGACATTTTGCTGAAGCATCGCCAAAAAGTTCATTTGCAGCCGCGGATGGTAAGACATCATTTGCTTAAATACGGAATATGGAATATGGAGTACCAGAATATCCGGTGAGGCATTGACTGAGATAAAAGGCGATAAAGAGAGCCCGCCTTTTTCATCAATCGGAAACACATCGCCTTTTTCCCACAGCGCAACGGTTTGCGACCCTTCAGGGAGCCTGCTGTCCGTAAAACGGATATTGCCTTTTAATACAATATAAACGGATTGTGAGTGAAGAAAGGATGGAGATTGGTCAGATGAGCCGCGGATAAACGTCCCGGTTTTCAGCAAGGTTTCGACAATGGACAGAGGCACTTCATTAAACATAGGAAGTTGTTTCAGAAATAATAAATAGTCACACTGATTCATAGGAAAGCCTCCTGTGCTAAGGATAGCTTTAGTGTAGCCCGATTGAGCCTGCGCGGCAGTGATGTATTTCACAGCTTGTATGATAAAAGTCACTTATCAGGAGAGTGTTTGCACTTATAATGAAATAAAAAGGGGGGTTTCGATGAAGGCGATGATTCCGAAGCAGCACGGCGCATGGGCGATGCTGCTGATTCCATTTTTACTTGGCATGGTCAAGGGAGGCCCGGTTTTCTGGCATATTCCGCTCTTTTTGGGCTGGCTGTTCCTTTACTTGACGGTTTATCCCGTTTCGCTCGCTTTGAAAAAGAAACAGCTTCAGCCCTATCAAAAGTGGATATGGTATTACGGCTTTCCGGCCTGCTGCTTTTTGATCATTTCTGTCTTTCATAAGCCGCAGCTCGTCTGGATCGGCGTTTTTTTATTGCCGCTGTTTCTCATACATACGCATTATGCCCGCCGAAAAAATGAACGGGCGCTCACGAATGATATAGCGGGTGTTCTGTTCTTTTGTTCAGGCGGGCTTGCGAGCTGCTGGCTGGGAACGGGAACCCTTGACGGCTGGGCTTGGTTTCTATTCTTGCAATCCGCTTTATTTTTTGTCGGGAGTTCTTTTTATGTGAAATCGGTCATACGGGAGAGAAAAAACAGAACCTTTGCATACTGGTCGTGGGGATATCACCTCTTGCTCCCCTTTTTATCGGCTCTTCTCGGGGCAGGCTGGGCGTTTCTCGCTTTTATCCCAAGCAGTCTGCGGGCCTGGTTTTTTCACGGAAGAGACTGGCCGGTGAAAACGATCGGCATTCTGGAAATCGTAAATGCCGGCTTCTTTCTTGCCGTCATGTGCCTGTTTATCACAAGGTAAAAAAAACAAGGACACCGCTGTCCTTGTTTTTTTCAGTCAATATTGCAGATCTCCAGCGGACAATTTTCACACTCGATCTCGCATCGTAAATAGTCCCGCTTGTGCAAAATAATTTTTCCGGTTTCGTCTATCGAAATAACCCCTTGTTTGCGGAGGTCTCCCAGCATGCGGTTGACGCTCTCCCTTGCCGCCGCGCAAAACTTAGCCAAATCCTGATTTGTCAGCACAATGTTAATCAGAATCCCGTCACTTCGTTCCACCCCGTAGCTGTTTGATAAGCGGATAAGGGTGGAATAGAGCGCCCCCTTTTTGCCGTGAAGAAGCAGGTCCCTGATCTTGGACTGGATTTTTCGAAGATGGGTGCTCATCCATTTCATAAATTCAAACGTCAAAACACCGTTTTGGATCAATTCCTTTTCCAGCTTGTTTTTATTAATGACGAGCACCTCGCCATCCTCTAACACTTTCGCACTGAGCATATATCTCGGCTCATCTGTGAATAGCGTCAATTCCCCGACAATATCGTTTTTTTGGCAGATTCTAAGCGTCAAGTCTTTTCCGTCAGACGTCAGCTTGCCGATTTCAATGAGTCCTGATTGAATCAGATAAAGCTCTTTTGCATCCATTCCTTCTTGAAACAAATACGTGTGTTTTTTCATTTTCCTTTTCGTACTGATCGATTCCAGCAATTCATGCAGTTCGCGGGAAAGAAGTTCTTTATCAGATTTTCGGACAGAGAGAATATTCATGAGCTCACCTCGAAGAAAGTCACGTTGCGTATGTATATTGTAACGTGACTTGATTTGCACTCACCCAGAAAAAACTAACAATCTTGTGAATGGATCATTATGAATTGAGGCTCTGACTGTTTCTCTCCGTATGTGTTTTCATTTTTTCCTGCCAATACATCCAGATCACAAGAACAAAGCTGGCTAACGCGACCTCTGAAAGCGCCATAAACCCGATCGCGTATTGGCCTGTTGCCTGAAATACACTTGCCAGAATCAGCGGAGGGAAAAAACCGCCCAGTCCGCCCATAGCTGACACAATACCGTTGGCAATCCCCGCTTGCTTCGAAAAGTAGAAAGGCACCAATTTAAAAACAGTCCCGTTTCCAATCCCTGAGCAGACTGCCACCGTCAGCGATCCGAACGCATAAAGACCGATCGTCGGGGAGAATGACAGCATGACGCCTGACAGCGTAAGCCCTGCGAAAACGAACATCAGAATACGGAGCGGGCTCAGTTTATCTGCAAGAAACCCTCCCACAGGTCTGAGCAGTGTAGAGACCGCAATAAAGCCGGCCGTCCGCAGACCGGCGTCCGCAGGGCTCAGCCCAAAATGCTCAACCAAAAAATTCGGAAGATAGATGGTAAAGGCGACAAAGGCGCCGAACGTAATAAAATAAAACAGGCTCAACATCCACAGCACATAATTTCGGTAAACGGCTTTCATTTGTGTCTTTATGGAAACTTTGACTTTCTTCTCATGCCGGTCGCCGAACAAAACGTGCAGTAATGCGAAAACAGCCAGCAAAACAAGATACATCTGCACGGTTGCTTTCCATCCCGCGGCTTGAGCGATAACCGGCGCTGCAAAGGTAGTAACGGCGGTTCCGATGTTTCCGGCACCGTAAATCCCATTGACGACACCGTGCTTTTCTTTCGGATAATATTTCGGGAGGGACGTCACTCCGATGGAGAATACCGCTCCCCCGATCCCTAAGAAAAAGCCGCCCGCGATTAAATCAAATAAAGAATCCGCGATACTGATCCAAAATACAGGAAACAAAAGCAGGATGAAGCTGAACATAAACATCAGCCGCGCGCCATACCTGTTCGTTAAATATCCTAAAGGAATACGGAGAAGCGATCCGAGAATAACGGGAATCGCCGTCACCAATGAAATCTCGCCTTTGCTTAAATGAATATCTGATGTCATTTGAGAAATGAGCGATGAAATCAGCACCCACACCATAAACCCTGCCACTAAGCTTAATGACTGCAACGATAATTGAATATGTTGACGATTGATCATTCGGCTTGCCCCTTTCACTGATTCAATATCAGTCTTATCATACAAAAACTCAGTGTGCGGGATTGTGAATTACATCACACGCTTTATATACAAAAAAAGAACAAAGCCCGAAGACTTTGTCCTTTGATCATCATTACATTTTTTCCGGAGCGGATACGCCGATCAGCTGTAGCGCATTGTTCAGCGTAATTTGCGTCGCTTTCATTAAAGCGAGACGCGCGCGGCTCTTCTCTTTATTTTCCGGATCGATGACTTTCTCCGCATTGTAGAAGCTGTGCAGAGCGGAAGCCAGATCATAAATATAGTTTGTGACACGGTGAGGAATGCGTTTTTCCGCCGCTTCTGCCACTGCCTCAGGGAAGCCGCCGATCGTTTTCAGCAGGTCATATTCTTTTTCTGATTGAATATGGCTGAAATCAAGATCTGCCGCCGGTTTAAGTCCCTGCTCCTCCCCTTGGCGAAGCATGCTGCAAATACGTGCATGTGCGTATTGCGCATAATACACAGGGTTTTCGTTAGATGTGGATACGGCAAGATCCAAGTCAAAATCCATGTGCGTATCAGCACTGCGCATCGCGAAGAAATAACGGACCGCATCAAGGCCGACCTCTTCAATCAGGTCGCGCATCGTTACGGCTTTCCCCGTACGTTTGCTCATCTTCATTTTTTCACCGTTTTTGTATAAATGAACGAGCTGAATGATCTCAACTTCCAATGTGCCTTTCTTGTAACCGAGCGCTTCAATTGCCGCTTTCATACGCGGAATATACCCGTGGTGATCCGCGCCCCATACATTGATGAGCTTGTCGAATCCGCGGTCAAGTTTGTCTTTATGGTATGCGATATCCGGCAGCAAATAAGTGTATGAGCCGTCTTTTTTGATCAGCACACGGTCTTTATCGTCGCCGAACGTTGTGGAACGGAACCATGTCGCGCCGTCCTCTTCGTATACATGGCCCTTTTCGCGAAGCGCCTCGAGCGCCTGATCAATTTTTCCGTTTTCGTACAGTGACGTTTCAGAATACCATACGTCAAACGGCACACGGAAATTTTCCAGGTCGGAGCGAAGTTTATCAAGCTCGTACTTTAAGCCGTATTCACGGAAAAACGCCTGACGTTCGCTCTCCTCTTCATGTACGAAACGGTCGCCGAAATCTTCGGCAAGCTTTTTCCCGATGGCGATAATATCCTCGCCGCGGTAGCCGTCTTCCGGCATCGGTTTCTCGAGACCGAGCGCTTCAAAATAACGGACTTCAACGGAAAGCGCCAGGTTGTTAATCTGGTTGCCCGCATCATTAATATAGTATTCGCGGCTCACATCATAGCCCGCTTTAGAAAGCACGCTGCACAGCGCGTCACCTACCGCCGCGCCGCGCGCATGGCCTAAGTGAAGATCTCCCGTCGGGTTGGCCGATACGAATTCGACCTGAATCTTTTCGCCTTGTCCGATGTTTGTCTCTCCGTAGTGTTCACCCGCTTCAAGCACGGACGGAATCAGTTTTGTTAAGTAGCTGTTGTTCATGTAAAAGTTGATAAAGCCGGGTCCCGCAATATCCATCTTTTCAATGGAAGCTTTGCCTTTATCAAATGACGCCACGATCTCCTCAGCGATTTGGCGCGGCGCTTTTTTTGCGATTCTCGCCAGCTGCATCGCCATGTTTGTGGAATAATCACCGTGTGTTTTTTCTTTCGGCGTTTCTAACAGTACGCTTGGAATCTGGCTTTCGTCCGCCAGGCCCGCTTTCAGAACGGCCGCTTTGATCTCTTCCTTCAGCACGTCCTTCATTTGTTCCGCAATATTCATGCCTTTGTTTCCTCCTTATATTGGATCGTCATGTTATGTACATGTTCTTGGTTTTCGCCTACAGTCATGTTATATGTCAGTTTGACGGAGCCTTCTGAACCGCCGACATCTGATTGAATGTTTTTCGTTTCCGTACGGAGCTCCATTTGTCCGAACGGCAGTTTATATTGAGTGAGTGTCGATGCCCCCGGAATGAACCGCTGTTTCATTTGGATGGCGCCCGATCTAATCACGAGAATCTCTTTTTCTGTGATCTTGACGACCGTTTTAATCTTGCCCAAATCATGCTCTTCGTGATAGGAAAGATACGTTTTGCCGTTTCTCACGTAATAGAATCCACTCGATGTAAATTCAACCGACTCTTCTTCAGAGCCGTTATGAATGAATGATTGCACATGAATGGCTACTGGTGTCTCCTGTCTCATGCTGACACTTCCTTTTCATCATCCCGCTTAACCTGAATAGTATAAGTTTTCAAGGGAAAAAGTTCAACCGCTTCCTCCTATCTTACCATCATTGCTCATTAGATTTGAAGATAAACCTCATAAAAAGCAGTTCCTTATGAGAAGAGAAAATCATATCACTATGTCACCCAATCCGTGAAAAACATGACAGCAGCTTTTCAGAAACCCAAACAGTCTCATCGAAGCTGCTGCGACTTCCAGCAGCATAGATTGTGCAGCAGAAATGCCAACGATGTCAAAGCGCTGCGTGACAGCTATAAAAACGTCCGCCAAACACACGTGATGGCTGCTGTATTATGCCAAGTCATCATATTCGGCTGCGTGTTCGAAATCGTCAAAGCCGTCCCTTTCCGCTTTCACACGCCCCTGACTCGCGGTGTTACTGATTTTGTATTTATTGTATTTTATGCGGACGTACTTGCTGCAGCTTTTCCAGCATGGCAGCCTGTTCAAAAAAGGGCTTGCGGGAGCGCTGACAGGAGCCGGGGTTTGGTGGATGCTCAGTTTCACCATAAGTGAACTGCTGTTTTTAATCATCCTGGCTGCCATCCAGCAGATCGGCTCATTTATTTGTAAACGATTTTTTTATCGCAGCTCTGCTTCTCTCAACCTGTGAAATAAGCTACATCGCAATCGCTGACGGACCAGCCCCAACCGGAATCACCGTCATGGCTGTATAATCACTCGTGCGGTACACGGTTACGGTATTGTCGTCGGGCTGTGATGCATAAATGTACTGATTATCAGGTGTTACGGCGAGGTCAAAGGCGCCGGGCAGAGACACGTTTGCAACGATCCTCTGTCCAGCCGTATTAACTACGTATAAGTTATTAATGAGAAACGGTTCACTATATGGCTCTAGAAAATAAGCCCTAGTGCTATCGCGAGAAAATACAATCGTCCTCAGAGTTTCAAATAAACGGTTGAAGTCGCCTCCCCTGCTTAATGGCGACAAACTGATCTCCGTTACACCTTTCGGCAGCAGCTCACCATTCAACACATACGCAAAATTTCCAGCGTAAGGAGTGGCAATTAAACTGGGAAATTCAAATGTATCTATGATACTTTCTACCAACTGCCCAGTATTTACATCATATTTATCAACCGACCAACTGCTTCCATTAGCGGTATAGACATACTGTCCATTGGGATCAAGAGCAAAGTCTAAAGCGCCGGGTATCGGAATGACATCAATGACCGATTGAGAGGCCATGTTGATCATATATATAGATCCGGCGGCCATCACGTACGCGAACTCATCTGTTGAATCAAATTCAACCTTTCTCGGCCCTCCTCCAACAGTGATGGTATTTATGATGGTTAATGTTTTATTATCTAGCACTGAGACAAGGTTGGTATTCCCATGGAGGACATACGTGAAAGCTTTATCGAAAGTAACGCCTAGATTAGTTGGCACGTCAGAAAAAGGGATTGTTTTTACAACAGTGTTTAAATCTGAATCAATAACCGAAACCGTGCTGTCTCCTGAATTGGCTGTAAACACATACGATTGAGGGTCTGGCGATGGCGGTAAAACAAGTGTCCCGGTCACCGTAAGCGGACTGCCGTAGAAAGGCGGTACAATGAGAAGATCTTCCACTGTTATCTGACTGAAATCAGGACAGCGGCCAGACTGCGCTGCATAATAAACAACTTGATCAATCTCTTCAGTATGAATCACAGAAACAGACCCGTCCCCTTGTCCATATTGATTTCGTACAGGCGACACACTGACAAGAAGCGTAACGGTCCCTTTAACTCTCACGGCATATCGAACACCGATATCTTCTGGTTCCGGCCCAGTCTGGATTAAGCAAGGCTCACTGATACATAATAAATGAGCAGTACTCCATGTAACCGCCGCAGCTGCTTCGGCAGAATCAATGGTGAACCCCTCGGGAATGTCAATCGGCACTTGAAACGGCGCTTCTCTGCTAATTTCCTCATCACAAAAACAGAAACAATTTTCCTGTAAAGCAGGCAGATCATTCTTTTTCATGAATTCACGTCCTTTTAGAAATGTACAGCATGCAGTTGGTTAAATCACAATATCTCCCGGTGAAACCCCAAGAGATATCACAGTTTCCACAGAATAATCATCCGTGTTGTAAACAGTGATGTTCTGCTCTAAAAAATGAGCAGCATACAGAAATTCGCCATTCGGAGTAAACGCAAAGTCTCTTGCCGATTGCGGAACATTTCCTATAACGCCTGCACCATTCGGACTGACAGCATATAAATTGCCAGTGAAGCTGTCATGTAAATACACCTCTGATCCACTCGTAAACATTACATATTGGCCATCAGGCTCCAGCTCTTGGGTAATGCTTATCGTAAACGTATTTAAGTCAATAACCGTCAAATAATTGAATAAGAATTCTTGTTCTAAGACATACGCATACCGCTCCGGCCAATTTGTTTCTATGGATGATACGATAAGCTCTCGTTCAATCGTTCCTGTGACTTCACCGGTGAATAGGTCCACTTTTTGCACTAAACCAAAATCAAGAACATAGGCGAATAACCCATTGGGATCTATTGCAAAATCAAATCCTTCCACAGGAATCGACCTATCCACAGTTAACGTATCAATTCCAATCACATAAATCGCAGTATCGCCGAGAACATAAGCAAACTCATGATTTGGGATGCATTTTATCGATCCAGGCGGCTGATCCAGCAGTATGGATGCTGTCACTGTTAAAGTGTCATAATCGATGACAGAAATCACATTATTGTTGAAGTGCAAAACAAACACAGCGCTTTTATCCGGAGTTATTTCAATACCTGTCGGCCGGTACGGAAGAGCAATTTTTGTCACAACGGTGTGAGTGTTTGTATCTATCACAGAAACCGATTGATCGTTTGGATTCGCTGTAAACGCATAAACGGGTTCCGGTTCGGGCACAAGCACAATCGTGCCCGTCACCGATAAAGGACTGCCATAGAATGGCGGAACGACAATAAGGTTCTCGATCGTAATGTCACTGACATCCGGGCAATCATCGGGTTCATCAGAATAATAGACGACTTGGTCAATCTCTGCATTGCGGATGACAGAAACAGACCCGTTCCCTTGTCCATATTGATTTCGCACTGGTGAGACACTGACGAGAAGCGTAACAGTTCCCTGCAGGCGCACTGCGAATTGAACACCGATTTCATCAGGCTCTGGCCCCGTCTCAATGAAACAGCGTTCAATGACACAAGAAAGGCTGTCTGCATTCCACGTCACGTTTGCAACAGCTTCAGCCGGATCAACGACAAACCCCTCAGGCAATTCAATCGGCGCTTGAAACATCGCTTCACGGCTTGCTTCTTCCTCGCAAAAACATAAACATTCTTCTTGTGCGGCTCCTGCTTTTTCTTTAAAGGAAAGCTTGTTATTTCTCATATCTTCACTTCCTTTTCAGACATACACTGCTCACGCAGATACAACAGAATATGGGAAGGTGTATTTGTTTGCTTGTACAAATTGTGGGGATAATAGTGGATTTTTGAAATGATATCCGCAGACATGCGGTTTTAACGAAAGAAAACATTGCGGTATTTTTGCGCTATCCTTCCGAATGAAAATGATAAAATATGTCATATACATAACGTGGAAGGGAGGGATTCGGAATAGTGGCGAGTGTTTTATCATCTTCAGCGGTTGGAGAAAAAATCAACGAATGGTATATGTACATTCGAAGGTTCAGCATCCCGGACGCCGAGTACTTGCGGAGAGAAATCAAAGAAGAACTTGCAGGTCTGGAAGATGATCAGGATCTTCATCTATACTATTCTCTCATGGAATTCCGCCACAATCTGATGCTCGAATACCTCGAACCGCTGGAATCGCAGCGGATAGAAGAACAGCCGAGACTATCGGATCTGCTCGCGGATATTGATAAAAAGCAGGCCCGGCTGACCGGACGTCTTGATTATTATTTTAATTTTTTCCGGGGGATGTATGAGCTGGAATGCCGTGAATATCTTTCAGCGATTCAGTTTTTTAAGAAAGCTGAATATAAGCTTGATTTTGTCAAAGATTGTATCGAGAAAGCTGAATTTTATTTTAAGATGTCAGAGTCCTACTATTATATGAAACAGACTTATTTTTCTATGGATTATGCCCGGCAGGCTTATAAAATTTATCATAAGCAGGAGGCATATAATATAAGGGTGCTTCAGTGCCATTCATTGTTCGCTACCAACTTTCTTGACTTAAAGCAATATGATGAAGCAATTCAGCATTTTAAAAAGGCTTATGCCATGGCAGAGGCAGAACAGCAGCCACAATTAATGGGCCGGACTCTATATAATATCGGACTTTGTTTTAACAGCCAAGAAAATTACAAACCAGCCATTGATTACATAAAACGGGCAATAGCTGTTTTTGAAGATGGGAACATCATCACTTCTCTCCCGCAAGCCTATTTCTTAATCACACAAATACATTATAAAATCGGAAATATGGCCATAGCCAGACAATATCATGACAAAGGGGTATCTTATGCAGAGGAGGCAGAAGATTCCCTATATATCGCCGAGTATGAATTTTTAGAATCTTTATATGTCGGTGAGCCTGATGAAGAAGCAATCATGGAATGTTTTGACTTTCTCAGAGATAAATCGATGTATGCTGATCTTGAAGATTTTGCCTTAGATGTGGCAAAATATTATCATGAAAGAGAAAATTTCGAGAAGGCTTCCGCATATTTTTTAAAGGTGGAAGAAACAAGACAGCAGATTCAAGGAGGTGTGAAGTTGTATGAAATTGAAGTATAAATTAGCACTTACTTGCTTAGCGATAGGCACTATTTTTGTTTCAGCCGACATTGCAAGTGCACCGGAACATCAATTTGAAGTTGCTCAGCGCGGAATGATTTAAATGATGATTACTTTTAGGCTTGCAGGTTAAACTGCAAGCCGTTTTTTATATAAACAACTAATTTGCAAAAACAAAAAGTATACCTTAAAATTCAAATGTGTAAAAAGTATTTGACACATATACATATATTATTTAAAATAAATATATATAAATTTGAAAATTTAAAATAAAAACAAAAATATTTAAGGAGGGTTTTAGTGGATAACAATATAAAAAAACTTAGAACAGCAGCTGATATTTCACAAAATGATCTGGCTAAGCTCTGCAATGTGACCAGACAAACCATCAATGCAATTGAAAATAATAAATATGACCCAACTTTAAGTCTGGCATTTTCGATAGCTCACGCATTAAATACGGGAATAGATAAAGTATTCAACTATAACGCCAAAAAAAATTAAGGGAGCGGTTCTTATGAAAAAAATGGATGAGATGCAAAAACACCAATCGGGTATAGCCGCCAGAATAGCATTTAGTTTTTATACTGTCGCTTTACTGATATGGTCATTAATAGATTATTTTAAAAACGGAAATACAGGATGGCAATTTCCAATACTTTTAATAGGCTGCGCGCTCTATTTATGGATTCAAGTTTATCATAATCGAAAAACAAGGTAACAATTCCAATACACTTCCGGAGGATTATACAGCAATGTACGAATATAAGTTCATAAAAGTAGAAGTAAACCGATGGAAAGGAAAGCCTAAAGAAGACTATAAAGAAATTATTGAAAAGTATTCGCAGCAAGGATGGAAGCTGGTTCAAATATTTGCTCCTCCTATTTCAGGTTATGGGGCAGCCGATTATTTTGATATTATTCTTGAAAAAAAAGTATAAATGTTTCAGTACAAAGAAAGCCGGATCATACATATGGTCCGGCTTTCTTTGTACTGAAATAAGTCAGCAGATACCTTAACGGATTTCACCTCTAAATATTTTTTTCGGAAATCCGCAATTCAAATAGCTTCCAATATATTTTATTATTTAACTTGCTGGGGATATTGAAAAAATTGGAGGAAAAAATGAGTCTACTTTTAAAAACACAAAATAGTAAAGCGATTTTTACATTAGTAGCATCAGGAATCATTGTTCTCGCTCTTTTCAGTATAAAACATAATCATTTAAGCATGGATGTCATCGATATTTTAAACAGAGCTGGAATAATAGCTCCTAGTTGGATTGTCAGTGCTATCACCGCAACGGGTTCAGTCCTGGCTATCATTACTGTTTTAGGATCTCTTGGTGCAGGCTTGCCATTAGCCGTTTTAGAACAATTGGCTGCAGCAAGTACAGCAGCAGCTTAACATAAAACATTAAATTCAATATCCCTGGCAGTCCCTTAAACGAATGGATGAAAATACTTTGTTTAAAAAGAACGTTTTAGTCAAATTGTACATACTCTGTCTGATCTTATTTTTAATTGCTTTATTTACAGCATATTTTTATACAGATCCCGCTTCAAATGTAAATAATCTAAATCGAAATATCCGTCCGGATTTTTTTCAGATTTTCTTTAATAATATTAAAGTAGCGAGTCTGCTTGTTTTTTTAGGCCCGTTGACGCTGTCACTTGGCACGATTGCAGTTTTAATTATTAATGGATTAATTTTAGGAAATGCCATAGGAAACATCAAAGACAATTTAAACCTTTTACTGCTTGTTATACCCCATGGAATAATTGAAGTCCCGGTATTGCTTCTTGCAGCTTCTGTAGGAATGAAATTAACTTTGGATTTATTACTCCTCAAAATAAATTTAAAATTCACTTTTAAATATATTGGTATTATATTTCTCGGTTTAATTATAGCAGCTATGTTAGAAACATTTATTACACCTATCTTTATAAAAGGAGTCTCTTAGGATTATGCAAATTGAATTATCTTCATTTAAGGACCGAAACATTAATTTTTTGTCCTCATTTTTGTTTTATATTATCGGGTTAGCTTTTTATTTAAGTTCCCTATTACCTTTTATGAAAAGTTTAATTCCCAAAAACATCCCTATACAAGTTGTTGAGCAAGTAAAACATTTAGATTATATCATTGCGATAGCCGCACTGTTACTTTTAATGTTCGGGGTGATTTTTGAAGGATTTGTATTATTTCTCATTATAAATTTTCTTGGCGCTCAAATTAAGATTAAAACCTTTTATTCCCTATTTATGTTTTCTAACATCCCGGTCGCAATTAAGTTTTTTCTTATATCATTCAAAAACATTTTCGCAGAACATCCAAACACTAGTTTATTTTTCACAAGTAATCATTTGATTTTTTCTATCTTTGATTTGTTCAATATTGCATACTTATTTCTTTTGTTTATTCTTCTGAAATGGAGAACGAATTTGAACTACCTGACAATCTCAGTTTTTATTTTTACGGCATTCCTGTATAGAATGTTTTTTTAGCATATATAAATAAACCCCCTCAATAGGGGTTTTTCTTTCATTTCGTTCACTGTATACAATTCCTTTTATATGCTTCCGAAACAATACCCACTCTAGTACTCACATTCCACTTTTTACAGAGACCGGCTATGATATATTCGACATTACGCTGCGAGTAGTTTAATGACTTAGCGATCTCTTTATTAGGTTTTTCAGCAATTATCAGTTTAATTACAGAAATTTCAATCTTTTTTAATTCCAATTCATTTTCTACTGCTGTTTTCATTCTAACTTCCTTTCTAAAGATGTATTTACTAAATAATACCCTATTATATAATTTTTATCAATAACATCAATTATTAATAGTAAAATAATATGTTGCTTTTACTAACTTCTAAGTAGTTTATATACAATATAAAAATCCCCCGCGTGTTTAAGCGGGGGAAATTCTTTTATTTCACAAACCCAAGCAGCATTTCACGAATCATCTTGCTTGCCGTGTTTGCGGTTTGTTCTGAGTGGTCATAGACTGGCGCGACTTCTACGAGGTCAGCGCCTTTTACGTTGACTTCTGAGCGCGCGATTTCATGGATGGACGCGAGCAATTCTTTAGACGTGATGCCTCCTGCGTCAACCGTGCCCGTGCCCGGCGCATGAGCGGGGTCAAGAACGTCGATATCGATGGTGACATAAACAGGGCGTCCCGCAAGCTGCGGCAGCACTTTTTTCAGCGGCTCAAGCACTTCAAACTTAGAAATGTGCATGCCGTTTTCTTTCGCCCATTCAAATTCTTCCTTCATTCCGGAACGGATGCCGAATGAAAATACGTTTTGCGGCCCGATGAGCTCGGCCGCTTTGCGGATCGGAGTAGAGTGGGAAAGCGGTTCGCCTTCATAATCCGTGCGCAGGTCGGTGTGCGCGTCAAAATGAATGATGGCAAGGTCCGGAAACTTCTTATACATGGCTTTTATGACAGGCCATGATACAAGGTGCTCCCCTCCCATGCCGAGCGGGAACTTTCCTTTTTCTAAAATGCTGTCCACGTATTCTTCAATCATATCAAGGCTTCTTTGCGGATTGCCGAACGGGAGCGGAATGTCGCCGGCGTCAAAGAAATTCAAATCAGCCAAGTCACGGTCGAGATACGGGCTGTATTCTTCAAGACCGATAGACACCTCGCGGATTCTCCCCGGGCCGAATCGTGAACCCGGACGGTAGCTGACCGTCCAATCCATCGGCATGCCGTAAAGGATGGCGTCCGCCTCTTTCCAGTCGGGGCGGCTTGCGATAAATACTTTTCCTGAATATGCTTCATCAAACCTCATGATAAAACCCTCGCTTTCCTGTAAAAAAGCGCAAGATTCGCTCCTGCGCCGTACGTTTTTATTTGATTAAATCGCTCACAAATTTCGGAAGAACAAATGCCGCTTTGTGAAGCTCTTTCGTGTAATATTTCGTGTCGATGTCAAAGAAACGGCTGTCCTCCACTTCAAGCGGATCGTACTTTTTAGAACCGATCGTAAATGTCCACAGGCCGCTCGGGTACGTCGGGATATTAGCCGTATACAGACGGGTGATCGGGAAGATTTCTTTCACGTCACGCTGTACGTTTGTAATCAGTTCCGGTGTAAACCACGGGTTGTCCGTCTGCGCGACGAAGATGCCGTCTTCTTTTAACGCCTTGGAAATTCCGGCATAGAAGCCTTTTGAGAACAGATTGACGGCCGGTCCGACCGGTTCTGTTGAATCAACCATGATGACGTCATACTCATTCTCTGATTTCGCGATGTGCATGAAACCGTCATCGACTCTCACGTCGACGCGCGGATCATCAAGCTTGCCCGCAATGGACGGAAGGAATTTTTTAGAGTATTCAATAACCTTGCCGTCAATGTCGACAAGCGTCGCTTTTTTTACGCTTGGGTGCTTCAGAATCTCTCTGATGACACCGCCGTCTCCGCCGCCGACAACGAGGACGTTTTCCGGATTCGGGTGCGTAAATAACGGGACGTGCGCAACCATTTCATGATAGACGAATTCGTCTTTTTCAGAAGTCATGACCATTCCGTCTAAGAACAGCATGTTGCCGAATTCTTCTGTCTCCACCATTTCCAGATGCTGAAATTCCGTCTGTTCCGTATGTAATGTTTGTTTCACCTTTAATGTAATGCCGAAATTCTTCGTCTGCTTCTCCGTATACCAAAGCTCGCTCAATTGTCATCTCCCTTTCAAGGCTTATTTCATTTATTGTAAGCGTCTGTATCGCTTTTATTCCGGTTAAAATCTCATTTTCACCTAAGGAAAAAGTATAGAGGATGGAGGGGAAAAAGTAAAGAAGTGTCCGGTTTGATATGTTTAAAAAACTCCCTTTTTTCACATAATAATAGAATCATGAAAAAGGGGGTTCCCAAAAGTGGATAAAGTATCTGGAAAACAGCTCAGAATTACGTTCAAAATCATCCGCGCCTGCATCTTTCTGACACTGATCGGCGGAATGCTGGCCGGCGTCTGCTTCACATCCGTTCTTCTTGCAGCGAAATGGCAGGGGGCCCCCTCCGTCCGGGTCCCTCAGTCTACGATTCTTTATGCAAATGACGGCTCAAAGCTAGGTGAGACCGATTTCGGGGAAAAGCGCTACTGGGTCCGGTTAAAAGATATCAATCCGATAGCGGTGCAGGCCGCCATTGCGGTGGAGGATCAAAACTTTTACAATCACCACGGTTTTGATTACCGGCGGATGGCCGCCGCCGCGCTGGCTGACATAAAGGCAATGGCCAAGGTTCAGGGCGCAAGCACCATCACCCAGCAATACGCAAGAAATCTCTACCTTGAGCATGATAAGACATGGAAACGAAAATGGAACGAAGCATTTTACACGATCCGCCTTGAACAGAACTATTCTAAAAACGAGATTTTAGAAGGTTATGTAAATACGATATATTACGGCCACGGCGCATATGGAATTGAAGCCGCCTCCCGCCTGTATTTCGGCAAACACGCCAAAGATCTGAACGATGCGGAAGCCGTGCTTTTGGCGGGCATACCGAAAGGCCCGTCCGGCTATTCGCCATATGTCAGCGAAAAGAAGGCCAAACAGCGTCAGGAAACCATTCTCCGACTGATGACTGAACAGAAAATGATCTCAAAAACGAAGGCAGAAAGGCTTAAGAAAATGCCGCTTGCCTATCAGCCGCTGAAAAACAGAACCGCAGCGAAAACGGCGCCTTATTTTTACGATGATGCCATGAAAGAACTCGAGAAAAAGCTCGGCATGACGCGCGAACAGCTGGCAACGAGCGGATTGCGTGTTTATACGACGCTTGATAAGCGCATGCAGCGGATTGCGGAAAACACTGTGGCACATACGATCCGTACCGGCTCTGACATTCAGGTCGGCTTTTCCGCGATTGATCCGGCAACAGGGCGCGTGCTTGCGCTTCTCGGCGGACGTGACTACGAAAAAAGCCCGTTTGACCGGGCGACACAGGCGAAACGGCAGCCGGCTTCCACGATCAAGCCGCTTTTGTACTACAAAGCGATTCAAAGCGGCTTTACACCGGTCACGCTGATGAAAAGCGAAGCCACAGAGTTCCAGATTGACGACAACGGAGATACTTATTCTCCAAGCAATTACAACGGCTACTACGCCAATAAACCGATTACGCTGCTTCAGGCGCTTGCGTTGTCAGACAACATTTATGCCGTGAAGACCCATCTCTTTCTCGGCATGAATAAGCTCGTGTCGGCGGCAAAGGAATTCGGCATCAGCGAACATTTAAAGCCCCTTCCGTCTCTGGCGCTCGGAACTGAACCCGTGCGCCCGATTGAGATGGTTAATGCCTACGCGATGCTCGCAAACGGGGGAAAACAAATCACCCCTTCCTTTATCACAAAAGTGACGGATACCGCCGGCAACGTCTTGTATGAACAGCCGCGCGGACATCAGCAGACGCTTGATAAAAAAGCCGCTTTTGTGACGGCGAGCATGATGACGGGCATGTTTGATCAGGATTTAAACGGCTATACATCCGTCACGGGACGCACCATTTCTGACCGGCTGACCCGAACCTATGGCGGTAAATCAGGCACGACCAGCGCAGACAGCTGGATGATCGGCTTTAACCCGGCTCTTGCCGCCGGTGTATGGACAGGCTATGACAAAAGCAGCACGATTGATTCAGTAGAAGAAAAAAGCTATGCGAAGACGATTTGGGCGGACTTTATGGAGAAGGCGCTCGAAGGAGAACCGGAAATAGCGCTTAAACCGCCGAAGGGCGTCACGGGCGTCTATATCGATCCCGCTTCCGGCTACACTTCGGGACCCGGCTGCGCCGCAAAGCATTATACGTATTTCATCGCAGGCACTGAACCCGCGGATGTGTGCTACGGAGCGGAACCGTCTAAAAAAGAAAAGGAACACGCCCCCGCCCGCAAAGAAGCTCCGCGCAAAAAATGGTGGGATAAGTGGCTCGGCAAAAAAGACTGAGCCCGGTGCATTCCGCGCCGGGCTTTAATCCGCGTCTTCCTCAAGCACCCATGGGAGCAAAAGAGAAAAGTCGAGATGGATAATAGGGTCAGGAAAACCCTTCGGTATAAAAAATGTTGTACTCGGCAATGAAAACGAAAAGCGGATATCTCCCGCCCTCTCTATATGAAACTTCGGCCAGCCTTTCCTAAGCCTGCCGACAATCGGATAGCTGCCCGCATAATGATGCAGGCCGTTTTCCTTTCCATGATCAGTTCCGGCAGTGCCCGCAATCGCAAGGATCAGGCCATGAGTTTTCGTATTGTTTTCTCGTTTCCGCCGCATCTGCTTCAATGACCCAAGGCCCGATTTCAAAGACGGTGAACATGATGAAACCTCCGCGTAAACATGAAAAACCCCGAGTCTTGGTTCGGCTCGGGACTTTCCATGTCCTGATTCTGTATCAACAGTTTACTCAGTACAATTGCAAAATAGTGCAAATATTTATAAAGTTCACAAAAAGTTCACAAATTATTTTTCTTTCGGAAGCAGACCTGTTTTCAATTCATCGGATGAACGTTCCCAGAGCCCTTGGTCATGCTTCTGCAGAAATTCAGCAAGCACCTGCTTTGAGCTGGCGTCCATTTTGTCCACGATAATGCAGCGCTTCATTGATTTATCCATTAAATTCACATGCTCCGGCAATGACTTATAGCCTCTGCGGATACTTCTGTCCACGGTCATTTCACAAGCCGTCACACCCGCGTAATAAGGGCCTTCTTCTTTTCTGTCGATGGTGACCCACACGAGCCAGTACGGTTTTCCGTTCGGCACTTCATCTTTGTTCGGCAGGAATTTGATGCCTTTTTCAACGACACTGCGGGCATGCATTGCGCCGATGTCAACGAAGGCTTCCTTCTCTTCCACATCGACAAATACCGGAGAAATATTGTCAAGGCTCAGCGCCCCGGCGCCAAAACCGCCATGTCCGTCGGTCGGATCACTTTTAATAATATTAAATCCGATTGTTTTCTTCTTTTTTTCTTCCATGAAAATACCCTCCTACAAAAGCGGTTGAAATATAATGGCAAATACCTTGAGAATCCAGTCTCTCCCCTCGCTTAACAGCGGCCACACGACATAGGAGCCGACCGGTGTCACAAACAGCACGAGAAACACGATAATCCCGTAGCTCTCAAACTGAGTCATTTTGGCGCGCACCCGCGGCGGCACGAGATCCTCAATAATCCGGTAGCCGTCAAGCGGAGGAAGCGGCAGCAGGTTGAATAAACAAAGCGCAAGATTCAGCTGAATCCAAATAGAGAAAAAGCGGTCAAGCCCCATGCTGAATGCAGAAAGCAGCTCCATTCCGTAAGCATGCATCAACACTAGCAAAAAGAAACCGATAAAGGCAAGAAGCAGGTTGCTTACAGGCCCGGCGACGGAAACCAGCACTCCCGCCAGCCGCGGTCTTTTAAAGGCGCGGCGGTTCACCGGCACCGGACGGGCCCAGCCGAAACCCGCGACCAAAATTAGAATCGTTCCGAAAACATCAAGATGTTTAATCGGATTGAGCGTTAATCTGCCTTGTCTCGCCGCGGTATCGTCTCCGAACCGATACGCGACATACGCGTGCGCCAGTTCATGCATCGTAAATGCCACGATCAGCGTAATCACGACATAGGGCATAAGCTCCAGCGGATAATATAAAAATCTGTCCAAATGTAAAAATCCCCTTTTTTAAAAAATGCAAGATTGTCCTTCATTCAGTATACTATAAGTGACCTCTCTTCCAAAGAGAGGAAACGATAAAGGAGGATCAGCACCATGCCGCTCGTAACCGTTAAAATGCTTGAAGGCCGCACAGATGAACAAAAACGGAATCTGGTTGAAAAAGTGACAGAAGCCGTAAAAGAAACGACAGGCGCAGCCGAAGAAAAGATCATTGTCATGATTGAAGAAATGAGAAAGGATCATTACGCCGTCGCCGGCAAACGGATCAGCGATACGGAGTAATCCTTGATAACGGCCGGCGCTGCTATGTCAGGCCGGCTTATTTCATTACTTTTTCAACGAGGCTGAAAAAGGTGTTCTTTTCTTCCTCTGTCAATGCTTCAAACAGCTCGTCAATGAGCATCTGCCGGTTTTCAATCATTTGCATGGCCGCCATTTTCCCCGATTCGGAAAGCGTCATCCATACCGTGCGCCGGTCTTCGTTATTTCTCGACCTTTCCACGAAACCCTCTTTTTCTAAATGATTCAGAGCGGTTGTCGTGGCCGAAGGCGATAATGTGACTTCCTGCAATATATCTTTAATCGTGCACGTGCCGTGCCGGTAAATAATCCTGAGAATAAATCCTCTGATATTGTTTATACTTTTCGGAATTGTCGCCTCATCAAGCTTTTTCGTGCTCTTTAAATATTTCGTGAGCGCGTAATCCAGTACATTTGCTTGCAATATATCATGCTCCATGCAGAAACTCCCCATTTCAAGATGCATCCATCATCATTTGATTGTTTTTTATTACATTTTACTGATACCTCGCGGGGAAAGTCAAAATTTCGGCCGGAAAGCCCGCAACTTTTATCCTGCCCTATATAGACTATTATCTCCTACTTTTTCACCTATCCCTTTTATGCAATGCTGGTTTTATAGACATGATTCAGGTAAAATCATTAAGGGTGACTGCGTTTGACGGAAAGGATAATCTGATCGGATGCGGCAGACAATATGACTGGAAAAGAAACGGAACAGACGGGGAAACAGAACACAGGATTGTCGATTACACAGAAGATGTGACACGGGTAAAAGCCAAAGAGCCCCTCTTGGCTTTTGCTTTTGGATGGAGGGATGCGTGTTGCGGAATATCCTACAAAAAAAAGACATCACCCAGCTGCTTGAACAAAGCAGAAACAGGCAGACTGCCAAAACGATGGGTGGATTTGATTTAACTTTACTGGGCATCGGCGCCGTCATCGGGACGGGCGTCATGGTTCTTACAGGCATTACGGCCGCGAAAAATGCCGGGCCTTCCGTAATCTTTTCTTTTATCATTGCAGCCGTTGTCTGCAGCCTTGCAGCATTATGTTACGCCGAAATCGCTTCTGTTCTCCCGGTTTACGGAAGCGCCTATATTTACTCTTATACCACCATGGGAGAAATTGTCGGCCATTTAATGGGCTGGACGCTCTTATCCGTTTATATGGTGACGGCATCGGCGGTGGCAAGCGGCTGGTCAAGTTATTTTAATAATCTGTTAGCCGAAATCGGCATGCCTTTGCCGGACAGTCTGCTGCACGTGCCGAGCCAGGGGGGCATCGTCAACCTTCCTGCCATCATCATTACTCTATTAATTGCCGTCGTTCTGTCACGCGGCTCCAAAGAGAGCAAAACCTTTAATAATATAATGGTTCTCGTAAAAATCGGAATTGTTTTGCTGTTTATCATCACAGGAAGCTTTTTTGTAAAGCCGGGCAATTGGCATCCTTTTATGCCTTTTGGAATCAAAGGCGTCATTACAGGGGCTTCTGCCGTCTTTTTTGCGTTTCTCGGATTTGACGCGATTTCCGCTTCGGCTGAAGAAGTCAAAAAACCGCAGCGCAACCTGCCGATCGGTATTATCGGTTCACTGGTGATCTGTACATTTGTATACGTCATCGTCTGTCTCGTCATGACGGGTATGGTTCCGTATTCACAGCTTAATGTGCCGGAAGCCATGTCATATGTGTTACAGACTGTAGGACAAAACGCGGTGGCGGGCGTTATCGCTGCCGGTGCGGTGATCGGACTGATGGCCGTCGTTCTCGCCCATACATATGCGGCGACCCGTATATCTTTTGCGATGGCAAGAGACGGAATGCTGCCGAAAGTCTTTACCATTGTCGGAAAGAAATCGGGAGCTCCGATCTTTAATACGTGGCTGATCGGACTGATCAGCGCCTGCATCGCGGGTTTTGTTGATCTGAAAGAGCTGTCAGATCTCTCAAATATCGGCGCGCTATTGACATTTGCCATGGTCAGTCTGTCCGTGCTGATTCTGCGCCGCACCCATAAGGATCTGCCGCGGGGATTTAAAGTGCCTTTTGTACCCGTACTGCCGATTTTGGCCATTATCTGCTGTTTGTTTTTAATGGTCAATCTGCCGCTGAAAACGTGGCTTTATTTTGCCGTCTGGCTGATTATCGGCGTCATCGTTTACTTTTTATATTCGTACAAGCACAGCAAATTGAGACAATAAACAAAACCAGGCCCGCTTTATCGCGGCCTGGTTTTTTCATCAAAAAAGACGAAAGCCATCGCCTTTAACAAATGTGTTTCAGCTCTTCTATGTAGTGAAGCGCCTCATCATATTCTTCATCTGTATATTTCTGTTTGCTTTTTATCGTAAACACTTTCTCTTTCTTTTCCTCAGCTTCAAGGCCGTCAAAATACAAAATCGTAGACACCAGCTCCAGAAACCGGGATGAGCGGCTGTTGACGCTGTCGATGTACTTCTTCATATCCGGCATCGTAAGCTCCGCATGATGTAAAAACTCGGCTCCCGTCTCCGTCAGCGAGTACCGGTATTGAAAGTAGCCGCCCTTTTTTTCCTTCACCTCATCCAGAAACCCAAGATTGCACAGCTCTTCAATTCGAAGCGTCAGTTCTTCGGAATACGGGCCGTAAAAATGAAAATCATATTTTTCGTAGAAAGGATACTGCATTTTCTTCGCGATATAAATGATTTTCTGCAGCTTTTTCCGCCCGATGATTTCTCCAGAATCCGAGAACACCTTCATCAGTTTTGCATGTTCTTTCAACAAATTCCCGACATCTCCTTTTCCTTCTTTACCAAAATCCTTTTATGTCAGTCCCAGCAGCTGCCGGATTTTTAATTTTGCTTCAGGGTTTTCTGAATCGTCACAAATGAGGTCCATCGGATAGTAGAGCTTATGGTCCGTCCGGCGTTTGCCCGAAATGGATTCGACAATGGCGGACTGCCTGGACAGCTCTTTGATCTGGCCGTTCTGCGTTAACAGGTGAATCGGCAGACGCTCCTCCTCTTCACCCGGCCGGTAAAAATCATACGGCAGATCCGATGAAGAATCGACCACTAAATAGTAATTGGGATCAATTCCCGCCTCTTTAAACAGAGCGGTCAGTTCAAAATAAGCCGACATTTCCTCATTGGGGTTAAATTCGGCATATTGAAACAGCTGGCGGTTAATGAAGCGGCGGCACAAGTCGGACAGAATCGGGTCCTCTTCTTCCTCCCAAGCCTGGAAATAATATAAAATGATGGCTTCATCAAGCTTCAGATAATCCGCAAGCGTCAGCTTCCCTTCAAAAATGGAATAAAAATGAACGGGAGCATGAGTGAATATATACCCTTCTTCATGGAGCTGCTTCGCACGGTGGAGAATTTTCGTCAAAATGACTTCAGCGCTTCTCGTCACGGGATGAAAATACACCTGCCAGTACATTTGATAGCGGCTCATAATATAGTCTTCGACGGCGTGCATGCCGCTTTGCTTAATAACGATCTGGTCCTCACGCGGACGCATCACCCTTAAAATCCGTTCCATATCAAAATGTCCGTAGCTGACGCCCGTATAGTATGCGTCCCGCTGAAGGTAATCCATCCTGTCGGCGTCAATCTGGCTCGAAATCAGGCTGACCACCTGTTTGTTTTTGTATGTTTTGGCAATGACTTCGGCAACATCCTGCGGAAATCCCGGTCCCGCCTTTCTGAGAACCTGATTCACCTCGGTGTCGCCGAGAATGATTTCCCTCGTATAGTCTTCATGATCCAGATGAAAAACCTTTTCAAAGGAATGTGAAAACGGCCCATGTCCCAAATCGTGCAAAAGCGCAGCGCTGAGACAGAGTTCGCGTTCATTGTCATCCCATTCAGGACGCCCTTTAAAAACATCATCAACCATTCGTCTGACAATCTCATAGACGCCGAGAGAATGGTTAAAACGGCTGTGTTCCGCGCCGTGAAACGTCAAATACGTCGTACCGAGCTGTTTGATCCGGCGCAGCCGCTGAAATTCACGGGTGCCGATCAAATCCCAGATCAGCTTGTCCCGCACATGAACATAGCGGTGAACGGGATCTTTAAACACTTTTTCTTCTGATAATTTTCCGTTTGGATACGCCATCGTCATTCCCTCTTTTTTTTAGCCGTGATTCTATTATATCGGCTCTGTAATTTGAAAACATCCTTGAATTTGTCCGGCGTTTTGTTCCAGTTTTCCGACATTGATTTTTTGAAGCAAAAAAGCCTGACCCATCGGGCGAGGCTGTCGTAAAAATACACATTTACTTTTTGATCTTCTTTTTCACTTTCTCAATCAGCTCGTCCTCAGTCGGCGCCGACAGCGGGCGGTTGTTTACGAAAGCAAACGATTTTTTGCGTCCGGGCCCGCAATATGACTGACATCCGACCTCCACTTTTGCATCCGGGTCAGCTTCTTTCAAACGCGGCAGCAAAGTCTTAATATTGGTGGCCTGGCAATCATCACACACTCGGAATTCATTAGCCATGATGTACGCTTCCCTTCATTCAATGTTCCTCTATGTTAAATCTTAATTTTAAAAAAGAAAAAAATCACATCACATCTCATTGTACAAGGATTCATCTTATCCTGCAAGGCTCTGCGTATCTCTCATTCTTTCAGCCAATTTGTATAAATATTTTCCAATCTGGACATTCTAATACCATCAAAGATATTGGGGGTTGAGAACATTGACAAAACAAAGACAGGACGCCTGGTCGGAGGAAAATGACCTGCTGCTTGCGGAAACCGTGCTCCGTCACGTTCGGGAAGGAAGCACGCAGCTGAACGCCTTTGAAGAGGTAGGCGATAAATTAAACAGAACGTCGGCAGCGTGCGGTTTCAGATGGAATGCCGTCGTCCGCCATCAATACGAAAAAGCGCTTCAGCTCGCCAAAAAACAGCGGAAACAGCGGATGCGCGCGCTCGGAAACGGCCAGCCGGCCAAGAAGAAACTATTATACCAGCCGCCTGCGCCGGATGCGGATATCATGCAGGAAACCACTGCCGAAGAGACGGTTCAAACGGAAGCGCCAAAAGAGGATCGGCAAGCCGTCATGTCCGGCGAACATATGCCTTATGTCGATGAAAGCTTCAAGGAAGAGTTAGCTAGTTTATCACATTTGCTGGCGCCTCAGCAGCCGAGCCAAAAGGCGGAGCTCACAATGGCAGATGTCATTCAATTTCTGCAGAGCTATGAAGGCAGCGGAAAGCAAACTTCCGCCCTGCAAATGGAAAATGACCGTTTAAAACGGGAAAACCAAGAACTTCAGTCTAAAACGGAGCAGCTGGAAGCGGCCGTCGAAAAGCTTGAAAAAGATCAAAAAACCATTCAGGAAGACTACGAAACCTTGGTGAAAATTATGAACAGAGCCAGAAAACTAGTTTTATTTGAAGACGACGAACATACCTCTCCGTCCTTTAAAATGGACCGGAACGGCAATTTAGAAAAAATGGCCGAATAAAGGAAAAACCCCTTTCCTTGTCATGGAAAAAGGGGTTTTTGCCATTTGTCAATGACGCGCATCCTGATCTATATTAATGTAAACATTGTTCAGGAGGCCTTCTTCTCGCAAGGGGCGCGCATCTCGGTCCCCGCCCGCACATAAGCATAAAGATTCAATTCCTCATCCGAAATGGTTCTTGGGAATTATTGATCGATTAGCTACTGTGCAATACACTGTATAGAGAATACAATTATTAGATATGATGGGAATGATAGAAAATGAGTAGCCAATTACGAAAAGGAGCGTTGGAACTTTGTGTGTTGTCCCTGCTTCTTTATGAAGATTTATATGGTTATGAATTAATCAAGATCATAAGTGAAACGTTCCCTGTATCGGAGGGCACCATCTACCCCATATTACGAAGACTCACAAAAAATAACTACCTAAAAACGTATACAGCAGCTTCCGATCAAGGCCCATCACGCAAATATTACAAAGTAACAGAAGAAGGCGCCTTTTATCATCAAACATTAAAATCGGAATGGCTTGACCTGTCCGAAAAAGTGAACAGCATCATTAAGGAGGGAAAATGAATGTGTAAAGACCAATATTTAAAACATCTCCGGCGGGAAATAAAAGATCTGCCGGAATTTGAGCAAAAAGAGATACTCGCCGATATCGGCGAAATATTCCAAATGGGCGGCGCTGAAGGAAAAAGCGATGAACAAATCGCCGGCAATTTAGGAAACCCCAAAACACTTGCGCGCGCCTTAAAAGCGGATATTTTCATCAGTGATGCCGAGGAGCAGAAAACATGGCGCTCGTTTTTCAAAGCATTCGGCCTGATGCTGGGGATGGGCATGTTCAACTTCATGTTTATGCTGACACCGTTTCTTTTTGCCTCTGTTGCGGTGTTAAGTTTGATGGCGATCGGCCTGATGCTGATGACCGGATCATTCTTTCTCCTTGTAAAAGTGCCGATTGTAACAGCCATTTTTAACGGATGTATGGTTCTTGGAGCGGGTATGGCGGTGTTTATGGCCGGATTTGATCTTTCGAAACTGATATTCCGCATCTTTTTGCGCTATTTCAAATGGAATGTCAGCGTTGTAAGGAGGGAAAACATTGAATCGAAAAATGTGGTATAGCATTGCTCTCATTTTAATCGTTGCCGGCCTGATCGGAAGCATGTTCTTCGGTTTTGACGGCTTTTACCCTAAATCATAAGGAAGGTGTGCAAATATCATGACTGAACCAGCCCTGATACTAAAAGAGGTCTCTAAAACAATCAATCATACCCCTATTGTACAGTCAATTTCTTTCGATGTGAGAAAAGGTGAGATATTCGGCCTTTTAGGGCCGAACGGCTCAGGAAAAACCACTATTTTCAGAATGATCGTACAGCTTATAAAAAAAACAGAAGGAGCCATTTCATTCAGAGGCAGACCGGACAGCGACTTTGAATATTTTATGAGACATATCGGGGTTATTATTGAAGGCCCGGATATGTATCCGAATATGACCGCTTTGCAAAACCTAAAATATTTTACTAAACTGCGCAGCAGCTCGCTGCGAACGGATGAGCTTATGAATACCCTTGCAAAAGTCGGATTGGAGCAGGCTGCCCGCAAAAAAGTGAAACATTTCTCATTAGGCATGAAACAGCGCTTAGGGCTCGCTTATTCTCTTCTTCACAATCCCGGATTATTAATTCTGGATGAACCGATGAACGGCCTCGATCCTAAAGGAATGAAAGAATTGCGCACCATTCTTTCCGATTTAGCGAAGCAAGGGGTTTCTATTTTATTATCAAGCCATTTATTGTCGGAAATGGAGGAAATTTGCGATAGGGTTGCCTATATTAAAAAGGGACGGATTTTAGGAATTGAAGACATGAAGAACAGACATGACCTTGGTCAGAAAAAGCTGTTTACCGTCACGGTCGATCATCCGGCAAGGGCGAAAGAAATATTAGAGCAGGACGGTATTCTTCAAGTACAGCAAAAAGACAGCCGCATCATTGAATTGGAAGCGGAAGAAGATACCATCCCGTATGTCATTAAATCTTTGGCAGAGAAAGAGATTCTGATTTCCCGCGTTTCTGCAAGGACTTTGTCATTGGAAGAGAAATACATGATGATTACAGATCAGGAGGACGCGGTATGAGCATATTTCATCTGGCGCAGAACGAATTCATAAAAATAACCCGAAAAAAAGGCACACTTTTATCTCTTTTCTTCCTGTTTCTCATCGTTTTGCTGGCCGGCCTTATTATGAATCATGAGTTAGATGCTTCCTCGGATAACAATTGGAAAGAACGGCTTCTCGCCGAAAAAAAACAGGAAGAAATTGATAAACCGGCAGAAACGACAGGCGTTTATTATTCTGCTGATGTTAAGAATAAAGACTATTATTTGGAGCATAACATCAACCCCTATGAATGGAACGGCTGGAGGTTTTTCGGCACGGTTACTTCAAACGGGCTTGAGATTTTCGTAAGCTTAACCGCAATTTTAACCGTCAGCGGGGTTGTTTCTAAAGATTTTGCCCTTGGGACGATTAAGTTTATCGCTACAAGCCCGAACCGAAGATGGCGGATTTTAACATCGAAATTTCTGGCATCTCTTCTGTTTACCGGCATGGTTTACTTATTTTACTGTGTGAGCTGTTTGCTGATCGGCGGCGTGTTATTCGGTTTTTCCAATGCTTCATATCCGCTCGTCTATACTCATTTAAATGACAGTCTGTATACCATCAGTTCAATCAAAGCATCCGGAATCATTCTGCTTTTGCGTTTCATATCAATTATAAGCATTGTCACCATTGCGTTCACTTTGTCAGTATTGTGCAAAAGCCAGGCGCTCTCCCTTTGCTTATCCATTTTACTGCTGTTTGCCGGCAGTATATTGGGCGGAACTGATTTGCTTGCCCAATTTACATGGTATAAATTTACGCTCTTTCCGCATTTAAATCTCGTTGCTTATGTAAATAAAAGCGCGGGTGATGCGATTTCAACGTTAAACATCCCCTATTCCATGACGATTATAGCGATCTACTTTCTTATTTGTTTATTGATTTCTTTTTCCGTCTTTCAAAAGAGAGACATTACAGCATAGACAGAGAGGCGGCGGCATAATGAGCGGACGGCAGGAAATATTGAAGTTCCAGCAATTTGCCGCTGACCGCCCCTTGGTCCATCGCTAATGGATTCAAATAACCGAAGCTCCCGCTGCTTCGCTGCTGAAAGCGTAGAAATTCCCGCCCTTCCCGTATAAAAAGCGCCTCATCGAATTGGAGAAATTTCATAATGGCTGTGTATTTTGCAACGGCGTCAATGTGATACTTTCTGCACTCGGCTAACATTAAACCTGAAAAAGCAAAGTCTGATGTTTTGTACCATTCCGTGAGAAAAGGCTGCAATTCTTTCATTTGCAAATAAGTGACGGCATAAAGGGCATCCGCCTGTTCTTCCTGAATGCCGCCCGGTGCCATGAGCAAATCGGCCTCACGTTTCATCCCGGTTTCTAAGAACACGATCAGTTCTTCCGGAGTCACCGCCCCAAAATAAGCCCCTAATACCATGAGGATCATAGAGGAAGGCTCTGATTTCAGTTCCTCTTGTAAACCGCGGACCATTTGTTCAAGTCCGTTATGAAAAAAGATGCTTTTTGCGGCATCTATCCTGCGGTACACATGATACGCATACGCGAACAGGACCGGATGGCATTCGTGCGTTTTTTCTCCAAAATAACGGTCTAAGAATAGAATGACTTCTTCTGTATCCTTTCTTTTTTCAAAGTGATGACATGCCGCTAAACCGCAAAACAGGTGCATGAGATCATCTGCTTCTATTTCTTCCGGCTGCAGCTGAATGTTCTTCCAAAAACCCAGCAGCCATTCTTCTGTTTTTTTTATATTAAAATGTTCCTTGACTATCTGCATGTTCCACACTCCAGATTCAGAATCTCAATCGCCGGCAGAAGAGCCGGAGCACAATGAATGGATGGATTCTCGCTATTTATATGATGAAGAGCCGCTTGACAGCCATAAAAAAATGGATCGATACACGATTGGATAAATAACATATTGCACAGCTGTTTCATTTTTCGGCTGCCGAGACAAAATACAAGCCATTTTTGAATGGAAGCCTTCAAGCCGGGATGAAGCAGATGCTCTCCCTGATCTAAATGAAGAAGACAGTACTCGACAAACTCCAGCTCGTTTTCAGCTGTTCTTTTCCATGCGTCATGGAGCAAAGGCTGAAATATCGAATTGTTGTAAAAGCGCACTTTTTCATGGTCAGTTGACATTCCCAGCTCGCTCAGCAAACCGGCGAATTCGGCGTATTTAAAATAAGGCCATTCTTTTTTTATAAGATAGCCGTTTTGCAATCCGTGACGTATGACCTGATCATCCGAATCCATTCCCTGCTTCTTTTTATAAGCTTTTGCCGTTAAATAGATATGAATCAACTCATTGACAATGGCCGTGTTACAGTGAAACAGATCTTCCCAGCATGACTTATCAACGAAAGCGGAGGCAATCCTTTCAGTATGTTCTTTTACAGCGGAAGAATGGCTCGTCTTCCTGTAGTACTTGCAGAAGCCGGCAAACAGCTGAATGCTCTTTTGATCCGGAAGCGATTGTTCAGCAAAAGATAATAAAAATTGATCTGTCTCTTCAGCTAATCTATTCAAGTTAATCGTTCCTTTCTGCTCTAAGACAGGCATGCGCGGCACCCGCGGCGACAAGTGTTGTATGATAGCAATGTTTAAACACATCTTCTCTTCGCTGTTCACCTTTTAAACCGGGTTTATGTTGATAGGTGATGCTCGGGACATTCCCCTCTTTCATTCGGCCCTGATAGATTTTATTCCAGGCTGCTTCATAGAGCGGTTTATGGTTGTCCTTATCCATGTCGATATGTAAAAAAGAGCTGCACATCAATAATTCACTGGTAATATCTAAATTCTCAAGACAGATATAGATCCCGAGAAATTTCAGGACCTTTTCTTTTAAGGACGGCAGATGATACTCTTTATCCGTAAGCGAAGAACATCCCATGTCTGTTATATAAAAAATCGTATGAGTGATACTGTACGCATCATGATCCGTCATATATGTATTTGGGACATCCTGACCAGCTGCTGTGTAGTGATATAAGTCAGAAAAATCCGTTATTTCCGAGGTTACGCCTGCTCTTTGCAGACTGTACTTCAGATCCATTTTCCGAAAGGGAATTTTAGCAAGGCTGCAATCAAAACGTGCTGCCGTGAATTTTTCCAGCTCCCATATCACCGAAGCCCGTGACGGATGATCAGTCAAGGTAAGAAATTCACCCGCAATAGCCAATCCGGCGAGACCGTCCGGATCAAAATGAATAAATTCTTCAAGCTGATCATTATGGAGCCTTTCTGTAATAAACTCCGTTAAAACAGCAACTTCCTTATCATCTGCCTGATTTCTGATCAGGTAATTGGTAAGAAAAATGAGTTCTATAAATGTTTTAAGGCGCCACCTGAAATCATTCGCTACTTTATGATTCATATCAAAATAATGGATATTTTTAACAATCCATGACAGTGCTCCCCGCTTAATTTCTCTTATATACTCTTGTGTCACACTCTCACCGCCTCGTCTCAGATGCGTAGGTTCCAAACAGTGATTATCTTACTTTTGAGCGGCTAAATCAGAGAAATTCAAATTCGGGTTTTGATTGTCTTCTTGGCTCGGCACTACAAGCACCCAGCCGCTCCAAGCGAAAGAATTGCCTGATTGTTCCGCATCTCCGGCTAACAAATGTGTCGGGATCGTGATTCTTTTTTCTTCTTTTATTTTTTTAAAGTTCATATCTCCATCTCCTTCAGTTTATAGAATTATTTGGAACCTACATAAATATATTAATCAAATAAGGTATATAATGTAAACTAGTTTTGGTATAACACTTCTTTTTCACTATAACTAAATAGTATATAATTACCAAAAAACAAAAAAAGCCCGGACTTAGTCCAGGCTTTCCTGCGTGCCGAACACCTTCTCATTCCGTTCCAGCATTCGGGTCAGATTTTTTTCAAATACGATTTCCTCTTCCGGCGATAATCCGGCTGCATACAGGCGGCCGCTGAGTTCCTTCAGTTCGGTCAAAAGCGCCAGCATTAAGTCCTGCACGGTAATGTCCGTTTGCAGCAATTCGCTTAATGAAGCCATCGTTTCGGGCCGGATATCGGGATATACGCCTTTTGTATCGTTGCTTTTGTCTTTTAAAGCGGCTTGATAGAAACGTCTGATCAGATCGGCGCGTTCGCTTCCGCTTTTATCGGCGCAGAGGTAAATCTGAACCGCGGTTCCGCCCCGCAGGCGTCTTTGTGAAATTCCCGCGAATTTTCGGCCGCCGATACTGAGATCATAGCTGCCCGGACAGTACGATCCTTTAATTTCATATGCTTCAATTTCAGCATTGTGCGGACGCAGCATCCGCCGCACCAGCTCTGTCATCGCCTCGTAGCCTCTGTCGATATCGATGCCTTTTTTCTCGTCTTCAAAAATAAGCGAGATATTCAATACGCCTTCGTCCAGTACGACGGCGAGGCCTCCGGAATTGCGGACAATAACACGGTAGCCTTCGTCCTCCAGCAATTTCACGCCGTCCTCTAAAAACGGCAGGCGCGTGTCCTGAATGCCGAGCACGATCGTCCGGTGGTGCACCCAAGAGCGTGCCGTCGCAGGCGATTCCCCTTTGCCTACGGAGGCGCACAGCGTATCATCCATTGCGAATGACTGCTTCGCATCAAAATAAGGGCCGAGGCTGGATTGGTCAATGATTCTCCAGCTCGGCTGCATCAGTAAATCAATCGGTTGCTTTCCCATCTATATTAAATCCCTTTCGTCATAGGCTTTCTATGCATTTATTATATCACTCCGCTTGAGATGATTGAAATTGGCTTTTCAAAAGTGCGATGAAGATTTCTTTGTTTTTTGTGTTCTCCATAATGGAAGATTGGATGATAGACAGTTTCCGTTTTAAGGAGAATCCTTTTATCTCAAGCACGGAAATGCTGCCGTGAAGCAGATCCTTTTGCACCACGCTTTTTGACAGAACGGAAAGACCCATTCCGCTGATCACGGCTTCTTTGACGCCCTGGTTGCTGCTGATCGTCATCATGGATTTCGGCCGCAGTCCGTTTGATTGAAGAACGTGGTCTAAGTATTCCCTCGTTCCCGAACCCTTCTCCCTCGTCACCCACGCTTGATTTTGCAATTCGGCAGCCGGGATGTTTTTTCTGCCGGCGAGCGGGTGTCCGTTCGGTGCGGCAATGCACAATTCATCCTCCATAAACGGCTGAATGTCGAGCTCGTTTTTCCCCGTATGCCCTTCAATTAATCCGATATCGGCTTGAAGCATCCGAACCGCTTCGCTGACCTCCTCCGTGTTTCCGATCATGACGTCCAGGTTCAGCTCGGGATACTCGTTATGAAGCTTTGCGAGAAGCGGCGGCAGAATATATTCGCCGATGGTAAAGCTCGCGGCGATTTTGAGCTTCCCTTTGACATAATGATGATGGGCGTAAATTTCGGATTTCGCCTGTTCGTACAAAAAGACCATCTGCTTGGCGCGCTGATAGAGAATGTCCCCCGTCGGCGTAGTCGTAAAGTGCTTCGGAGAGCGGTTCAGCAAAGCGGTTTGAAATTCTTTCTCCAGGTTTTTAATGTGAAGGCTGACGCTCGGCTGAGAAATCATCAGCTTCTGCGCCGCCTTTGTAAAGTTTTTTTCTTCCACGACGGCAATGAATGTTTTCAGTTCCCCATAATACAAAAAGCATCGCCCCTAATCATTATTTTTCCTAATCGTTTAGATCATATAAATATATTTTACTAATGATTAAGACCGCAGTAAAGTGGAGTTATCAAGATAATGGGAAGTGACTGAGATGAAGATGATAAAGGGTATTTCAGTTACCGCAGGAATTGCGTTTGCGGCTTTCTATGTCAGCCGCCTGCCGTTTTTGCATGTGCTCGGAATGCTTGTCCTTGCAATGCTGATCGGCATGCTCTGGCGCGCCGTATTCGGACAGCGGGCGGCATTAGAGCCGGGGATCGCGTTCTCAAGCAAATACTTGCTGAAAGCAGGCATCATCCTGCTTGGCATGAGACTGAATCTGGCGGATATCTATCATGCGGGCTGGCACGTATTTGCAATTGCCGTCTGCTGTATGATGTTTGCGGGTGCCGTTGTATACGGACTATCCCGGCTGTTCCGTATAGATCAGACACTCAGCACGCTGACAGCCTGCGGCACAGCGATCTGCGGGGCAGCTGCCATTGCCGCGATCGCGCCGCAGATCAGATCAAATGAAAATGCAGCCGCCATCAGCGCGGCCGCCGTTTCGTTATTAGGAACCATTTTTACTGTTGTATATTCTCTTGCTTATCATGGATTAGGCTTTTCTCCTGCGGCTTACGGAGCCTTTTGCGGGGCAACGCTTCACGAGGTGGCGCATGCGGCGGCGGCCGGCAGCGCCGGAGGAAAAGCAGCCGTCGAGATGGCGGTGATCGTCAAACTGACCCGGGTCGCGCTGCTCGTCCCGGCCGCATTCATGCTCGGAATGCGGGCGCGCCGCAGCGGAAAGTCAGAGACGGCTTCTGCCGCTTCGCTCCCCATCCCTTGGTTTATCTTCGGATTTCTCGGAATGAGCGCCATCCATACATCAGGCGTTATTTCAGCCTCGTTTTCCGCGTTTCTTGTTCAAGTGTCTTATGTTTTAATCGGCATGGCGATGGCGGGTCTCGGTTTGAAAGTCCATATATCGGCGTTTCGACATAATGGCTGGCGGGCGCTCGCAGCAGGCTTGATCGGTTCTCTCTGTTTGTCCCTGTTCGGCTGGGCCGCAGTGACGTTCTTTCTATAAAAAAATGCCGGCCCTCGTAAAGGCCGGCATTTGCGGATTACAGCGCTTGAGCAGCCGTAATTAACGCAAGATTGTAGACGTCTTCCGCATTACATCCTCTGGAAAGATCATTTACAGGCATATTTAATCCTTGCAGAATCGGTCCGACCGCTTCAAAGCCGCCTAAGCGCTGAGCGATTTTGTAGCCGATGTTTCCTGCTTCAAGGCTTGGGAATACAAATACATTCGCGTCTCCTTTAATGTCGGAGTCCGGCGCTTTTTTCTCCGCGACAGACGGCACAAATGCAGCGTCGAATTGGAATTCGCCGTCAAGCGTAAGCTCAGGCGCTTTTTCCTTCGCAATTTTCACCGCTTCAGCCACTTTGTCCGTCTCGTCTGATTTCGCCGATCCTTTTGTAGAGAAGCTGAGCATGGCAACGCGCGGGTCAATGTCAAACATTTGAGCCGTATTGGCGCTTTCAATGGCGATTTCGGCAAGGTCCTGGCTGTCAGGAGCAATGTTGATCGCGCAATCAGCGAACACATACTGCTCGTCACCGCGGGCCATGATGAAGACGCCTGATGTTTTTTTCACGCCTTCTTTTGTTTTAATGATTTGAAGTGCAGGGCGCACCGTATCGGCTGTAGAATGTGCAGCTCCGCTGACAAGTCCGTCTGCGAGACCTTTGTACACAAGCATCGTGCCGAAATAGTTTTCGTCCAGCAAAGCTTTGCGGGCCTGTTCTTCCGTCGCTTTGCCTTTGCGGCGTTCTACGAAAGCCTGAACGAGTTCTTCCATGCCTTCATATGTATGCGGGTCAAAAATGTCCACGCCGTCAAGCGTAAGATTTAATTCTTTCGCTTTTGCTTGAATGTCTTCTTTATTGCCGACTACGATCGGCTTTAATACCTTGTTGCCCGCCAAGTTGTTGACCGCAACCAGGATACGTTCGTCCAACCCTTCAGGAAATACGATTTTCACATCTTTTCCTGCGACTTTTTCTTGTACTTTTGTAAATAAATCTGCCACGATATACCCTCCTCTATGTTGACAAAAAACGCTTACTTTTACAGCATACTCTTCTTCCAGCTAAATTCAAATAACCAACTTCTATTATAGCGCTTTCAAAAAGAAATCTTATTTTTCTAACTAATTTAATTGACGGTTTGTTTCACGGCTTATTTTCTGACACAAGGCTTCGGATTATTCAAGGTTTCTCCACAGCCGAAACGGTTAAACTGTGATATAGTGAAGGCATCAATGAAAAGATATAGGAGTGAAGATACATGAGTGAGCAGCAAAAAACGAACGAAGCCGCCCAAACGCTTGACGGCTGGTACGCGCTTCACGATTTCCGCACAATGGACTGGACGTCATGGAAGATGTTATCCAGCGATGAGCGCCTGTCGATTATTCACGAATTTACGGGACTGCTTGAAAAATGGGGCGTCGCCCAAAAAGAAGGCAAAGGCTCGCAAACCATCTACAGCATCGTCGGACAGAAAGCTGATTTCATGCTGATGATTCTTCGCCCGACAATGGAAGAGCTGAACGAAATCGAGCTTGAATTTAACAAATCAAAGCTTGCTGAATTTACAATCCCGGCTTACTCTTACGTGTCCGTGGTTGAGCTGAGCAACTACCTCGCAAGCGGAGAAGGCGATCCGTATGAAAATCCGCATGTCCGCGCCCGCCTGTATCCTGAGCTGCCTGAAGCGAAATACGTCTGCTTCTATCCGATGGATAAAAGAAGAAGCGGCAATGACAACTGGTACATGCTTTCTATGGATGAACGCAGAAACCTGATGAGAAGCCACGGCTTGATCGGACGGAGCTATGCCGGCAAAGTCAAACAGATTATCACGGGATCTGTCGGTTTTGACGATTACGAATGGGGCGTCACGCTCTTCAGCGATGATGTGCTTCAGTTCAAAAAACTTGTTTACGAAATGCGCTTTGATGAAGTCAGCGCGCGCTACGGCGAATTCGGTTCATTTTTTGTCGGAAACCGCTTGTCCCTCGACACGCTTCCGAAGTTTTTGCACGTGTAACAACCACCCGCCTGTCCGGCGGGTTTTTTCTTTGTCAGAATTTAAATAAAATTTGCTATTTTTATCATTTTTTTTTACGATGTAAAGGAGATTCCATTTTGGTAAAGGGGTGCAGACAGTTGTCAAAACGAACCGCGTTTATTATGGGAGCCAGTCAGGGGATCGGCAAAGCGATCGCTCTGAAACTGGCGGACAATGGCTTTCATACCGTCATTAATTCACGAGTTCCCGAAAATATCGAATCGGTAAAAGAAGAGATCCTCGCCAAACATCCGGATGCGGGCGTCACCGTTCTGGCCGGGGATATGTCGGACCAGAAGACAAGAGCCGGCATTTTTGAAGATATCAGATCACAATGCGGACGGCTTGATGTATTGATCAACAACATTCCGGGCGGCTCGCCGGATACCTTTGAAAACTGTGATATAGAGGATATGACAAATACCTTTACGAATAAAACGATCGCCTATATCGACTCTATGAAAACGGCCGCAGCAATCATGAAACAGCACGAATTCGGCAGAATCATTAATATCGTCGGAAACCTATGGAAAGAACCCGGCGCCAATATGTTTACCAACAGCATGATGAACGCCGCTTTAATTAATGCCAGCAAAAACATCGCCATTCAGCTTGCGTCTTTTCACATTACTGTCAACTGTCTGAATCCCGGATTTATCGCCACAGACCGTTATCACCAATTCGTGAAGAATGTCATGAAGCAAAACGGCATTTCTAAAGCGGAAGCAGAAGAACGGATTGCCTCAGACGTCCCGATGAAGCGTGTCGGAACTCCGGAAGAAACCGCGGCGCTGGCTGCCTTTCTTGCCTCTGAAGAAGCTTCCTATATTACCGGACAGCAAGTGTCAGCCGACGGCGGCAGCATGAAAAGCATATAATAAAAACATCCCGCTCTCAGCGGGATGTTTCTTGTAATGAAGGAAAGGACAAACCGAGCTTTTGAATCCGCACCACGAATTCCCTCAAATCTCCCTGCTTGGCCACCATTGATATTCTGACATAACGCTTTCCGCCGCTACCGAAAATCTCGCCGGGCGTCACGACAACATGGGCATGCTCCAGCAGATAGTCCGAAAACTGGTGTGAAGACTCGAATTCATTCGGAATTTCAGCCCAGACATAAAAAGTCCCTTTCGGTTTTTCAATGCTCCAGCCTAATTCCTTTTCACATAACGCCGTGAAAAAGTCAATCCGTTCTTTATATGTGCGCTTCAGACGCTCGGTATGCTCAGGATTTCCTGACAGCGCCGCCGCTGCCGCCTGCTGAAGACCGCCGAACATGCCGACGAAGACGTGATCCTGAAACTCATTGACCGCCTGAATGATTTTTTCATTCCCCACGGCAAATGCCATTCTCCAGCCTGCCATATTGAAGGTTTTCGAAAATGAATAAAGCTCCGCGCCGACCGTTTTCGCTTCTTTCGCCTGAAGAAAGCTGGCCGGGTTCTGATCAAATTCGAACGCGCCGTATGCAAAATCGTGAATAAGGTGGATGTCATGTTTTTTTGCAAACGCTGCCGCTTTTTCATAAAACGCCTGATCCGCAGTCGCGCCCGTCGGGTTATTCGGGTAATTCAAAAACATCAGCTTGGCTTTTTTCAGGACGGCGGGATCAATCCGCTCAAAATCCGGCAAATAGCCGTTTTTCGGATGAAGCGGCATCTCATGCAGCTCCGCTCTGGCCATTGTAATGCCCGATAAATACTCAGGGTAGCCGGGGTTCGGGACTAAAGCGATATCGCCGGGATTCAGCAGGCATTGCGTCAAAACGTACAAACCAGCTTTCCCTCCGCCGAACAGCGCGACTTCTGTCTCCGGATTGACCGATACCCCGTACTCTCTCTCATAAAATTCCGCGATGGCTTCTTTCAGAAACGGATAGCCTCTGAACGGGCCGTATCCGTGATACGAAGGATTCAGCGCAGCCTCCCGCAATGTTTCAACGATATGCGGCGGTGTGGGGAGATCGGGATTCCCCTGCCCGAGGTTAATAATCTGGGCTCCCGTTTTCTCCATCTCTTTTACCTTTTGAAAAACGAGCGAAAATTCCTGTTTCGGAAGTGTCTTGATGACGTCGGACGGTATGATTTCCATCTGAAAGGCTCCTTATAAATGAATTTGCTCTGATTCGTTATTCCGTTCTGAAAAGGATTTATTGACCAGTTTTGTATGCAGAAACAGCCCGCTGACCAAAAGGACGATAAACGCCATGATGACTGCCGCGTCTACAATGTTGATCAGCATGGAACCGACGGCGATGCACAATCCGATGGACGCCTCCGCCACCGAAAAGATCCGGCCCTGAATCTGGTTCGCCGCGTTCTCCTGAACTTTGACCTTTGCCAGCACTTCACCGTATTCCATTGCGATAAAGAAAAGAATGGCGGCAATGACTGACACGGCGAAAATCGGGGTAAACAAAAACAGCGCAAGCGAGACGATCGATAACACTGTAAAATACATCAGCCCTTTATTGTTGTTAAAGCCCCATTTGCTGACAAGAGCGGCGCCGATAAAGCCGCCGAAGCCGATACAGAACGTCAGGATGAAATTGCCGATTTCCCCGTCGCCTAAAAAGCGGCTGACAATCGGGAAATAGCTGTAGACAACACCCCACAAAAGCGCCATCGTAATCATCGTGAACATGGCGTTTAACACAAAAGCATTTGTTTTGATTTCCTTCAGGCCTTCTTTAAACGACTGAAAAGCTTCTCTCACGTTTTCTGACTGAATCGGCACGTATTGAAGCTTAATGCGGCTGATGAAAAACGCGGAGACAAGATAGGTCACCCCGTTAAACGCGACGGCAAGCTCCACAGAACCGCCTAACAGAAAAAGTCCGCCGGCTGCAGCGCCGACAATAATCGAAATCGTCGTGGCTTTTGCAAACAAAGTGTTGATATTTTTAATATCCGCTTCTAAAGACGACATGACCGCGAGACGTGCCGGGTTAAAAAACACGCCGCTTCCGTAAGAAACAAACAGCAGCGCCAGAAAAAGCAGCGGATATTCGCCTTTCGGGAGAAATGTCAGCCCCAAAAAGATGACACCTCTGATCACATCCGTCCACAGCATGATTTTCACCCTGTCAAGCCGGTCCACGAGCACGCCTAAAAACGGCTGAAACACCATCGGAATACTGCGGACCGCGATGACGCCGGACGTCACCCAGTAGTCGTGATAGTATGTAGACAAAATGAGCAGAGCCGGGAGAACGCAATAGTCTCCCATAAACGAAAGCGCCTGCCCGAAAAGCAAATACTTAGAGTTCGGTTTCAGCTGTTTCATACCGGTAACGCATACTTTGCAGTCAGCTTTGCCTGCTGCTGAATTTGTTTGATTGATTCGGCCACGTCACCCGAATTGCTTCCTTTCAGCTCAAACGCCGCAATGCTGTTGAACGCTTCGAACAGCCGCAGATCGACGGATGTACCCCCTTCGGCCGCTGAGAAAGAAACGAGTTCGGTGTCTCCCTTTAAGACGCCATCGGGAATGTCAATGCTTTCAATGACGAAATCGACAGCCGTCTCAGGCAGCTGGCCGTTCTCTTTGAAATGCTGAGGATACAAGTGGCAATCGGCGACATAGCATGGCTCCTGCTCCAATAATCCTTTCGGCAGATCGGCTTCTTTTCCGAAACAGAGAACATCCAATAACAGCTGCGCCATATCGACGCCGAAGACCTTTTTAATATTCGGAATCATGTTCCAGCCCGCAAATCGTGCCGCTGATTCAATCAGTCCGGCCTCCCGGTTTTTCATTAATTTAATCTCTGTATGTGTTGCGCAGTTTTCGAGGCCTAGTCCTTCATTCGCCTTTTTGGCTGCTTCGACGATTTTCCGCTTCGCGTCATCATCCAGGATGGACGGCGTAATATGCGATGTCTCCGTGAATCCGATTTGCGGTGTTTTATCATGAATCGCGACAGGGAAGTATTCCCCGTCGGCCATGATGCCTTCTATGCTGATATAGTCGGAATAACCGCTTGTTTCGTACCAGTCGTCATACTCGCCCTGCAAAAATTCTTCCGCGATAAACGGCGCTTCAAACGTGACCGCTTTCGGTACGTTAATCGACTTCAGGTATTCATTGACTCTGTTAAATTCGGCTTCTGCCGTTTCCCTCTCTTTGATAAGCGTCACGCCGATGGAGCTCGCCAGATATGTAGGTTTCAGAATGAGCGGCGTTCCGATTTCCTGAAGCGCGGCGCGGAAATCTTCCAGCGTCGTCACCCGTTTGTTTTTGATAGACTTGACGCCGGCCCGATTGAAGGCGGCTCTCATTTTGTTTTTATCTCTGGCATTTTCAGCGGCCTGTACGCCCGCTCCCCGCAGGCCGAGACGTTCACACGCTTTTGCCATCGGAGCGATAAACAGTTCATTGTTGGTCGTAATGGCGTCAACCCCGAACATGCCGGCCACCTTGACGATTTCTTCGACTACTTCTTCCTCAGGTTTATCATGATCTTCATGAGCCCAGTAAATCGAATCGGGATGCTCAAAATCAGCCAGACTCTTAAAATAGTCTTTATCTTTAATGACCGCAATCGAGTATTTTTCAATTAATGCCGCATGAGAGGCTGTAATTGCAAAAGGTCTCGGAATAAAGCTGACGAGGTTGTATTTTTCGGCTGCGCTTTTGTAAAACATATGCGGCGGGCATCCCCCAAGGTCAGCGATAACCAATACTGTTTTTCTCTCCATATGTAAACACTCCTTCTCTATTGTGCGGTGTATCCACCGTCTGCGGTGATCGCGCTTCCGGTCATATAGCTTGATAAATCCGAAGCGAGAAACAGCATGACGTTCGCTATTTCTTCAGGCTTGCCGAGTCTCAGCAGCGGATTGACTTTCGCTTTTTCTTTTTTGATTTCTTCAAGCGTGCCTTCGTTGTTTTCAAGGAACGACTTTTCATTCAAAGGTGTGTCAATGATTCCCGGGCACACGCAATTGACACGGATGTTGTGTTTGGCGTAATCGACGGCCATCGAACGCGTCAGCTGCAATACGCCGCCTTTAGAGGCGTTATATGCGGGAATGTCGGGCCATGCAACGACTCCTCCGACGGAGCACGTGTTAATGATATTGCCCTTGCCGCTTTTGAGCATATACTTGAGCGCGTGCTTGCTCATAAGAAACATGCCCGTCAGATTGACGTTGAGCACCTTATCCCAATCGCTCAGCTCCATCTCATGAATCGGGGCGACAATTTCGATGCCGGCGTTATTGATTAACACGTCCAATCCGCCGAACTTGTCCGCCGCTGACCGGATGGCGTTTTGACATGCCGGTTCATCTGTAATATCCGTCCGGACAAAATGCAGCCTGTCATTGTTTTCTTTCCGGATCATCGCTTCTCCCTGCGCCTCATCAATATCCGCGACGACCACATTCGCCTGCTGATTCAGAAACGCCTGAACCGCGGCATAACCGATGCCTGATGCGCCCCCTGTGATGAGGACGGTTTTATCCGTCAGGTTCATGACTCTTTCGCCTCTAATTTTTTCGCTTTTGCTCTGTTATAGCGCGGAGGGAAAAAGATATTGACTGATTTTGAATCTTTTTCAAATCTGTTGATGGCGCCGTGATCTTCTCTCGGATCGCAGAAATAAGCTGTGCCGAATGTCATATCCACTTTGCAGCCTTCAATGGTCATATCATAGCCGCCGCCTATGCAGATGCCGATCTGTTCATTGCGGTGTTTATGGAACGGCATTTCTCCCCCGTTGCCCGGAATGTTGGCAAGCATGATTTCCACCCAGTCTTCCACGAAGAACGTGACTTCCATCCCAGGCAATAAGTCTCTCGTTTTAAAAATATTCAAAAAATAGTCCTCGGGGCTTGTGTAGGTTTCACCGGCTTTCAGGCGTTTGATATCAATGGCGATCACTTCTTGATCCGTCTCATTTCTTGCGCCGTGAGGCACGTTAGGAGGCGCGATATAGGCTGATTCCAGCGCTGTCATCTTTCTTGTGACATCTCCGACAGTCATGGACAGCTCGCCGGAAACGACAAGGCCGATTTGGACTTCCTTATGCTGATGCGGTTCCACTTTTGTATGCGGCGGAACGTAAGAAAGCAGAACTTCCGTATCTCCTCTGACGGACGAATATTGTCTTACTCCGTTATCCCATTCTATTAATTTAGGCGTCGGGAAATAAAGTTCCTGCAAATCTTGTTCAGTTTTCATCATGAATCTCTCCTTTTCCGAATAATGACCAGCTCATGGGAATGCTTTTAAATGTTTTGACAAAGTGAAGGCCGTACTTTTGTCTGGCCAGCTCATTTGTCAGCGCGATGTCGGACAAACCGTCCTTCACTCTTTTCGCGGCTGCGCTCGTCGAGTTCACCAGATCAAACGTGACATCTTTACGGGTAAAATACTTAATCAAATTGATAGGAGACGGGTGGGATACGATGACAGCCTGTTCAAGCATGTCATCCGTATATTTAAAACCGGGCCGGACAGCCAGGCCGTACATCGGAGTGTCGCACCTGAAAATTTGCAGAAGCTGCAGATCCGGTCTCATGTAGAAGTGCTTAATGCCGTCATACGCGTGAGGCACAATTGTGTATTCCAGCGGACTTTGAAGCGTTTTTTCAATGCACGATTCAAATGTATCATGCAGTGATAATTTGCTGTTCACCCCTTGGAGAAGGGTAAAATTGGTGATGAAGTTTTTTGCTGCGTACTCACTGCTTGTCCCTTCAGGACCGAGCGTGTTGATCGTAATCAGTTTAGATATTGAATAAGCCTTGCTTTTTGTTTGAATGCTATTATCCAATATAATCATGAGCACCAACCAATCTGTTAAATTTTAAGTAAATATTATCCATAGATGTTCAAGCTGTCAATATTATTTGAAAATATTGATAATTATTCCTATATATTAGAAAACACCCTATGACATAGGGTGTTAAAATTAACATTTATAAAATTATAGAAACTTTATTTTACCGATACAATGATTGGTCGGCCTGATGCTCATATTTCCCATACCTTCTGTATGCGAAAACGCTGAGGACAAAGCCGATGAGGGTGACGGCCGCACAAATAAATCCGACAGCTGCATATCCGTATCCGACATAGACCGGACCCATGACAGCAGAACCCAAGGTGACGGCCAAATTGGACGCCAGGCTGTAAAATGCCATGATTTTGCCCCGGCGGCTCTGTGAGCAATCACTTAAAATGGTGCTGAGCAAGGTCACCGTCAGGCTTTGCATCAATCCCCAGACGAATAACCCGATGACCAAAAACGGCATTGATGACGGCGCATAAGCGAGACAAGAAAGCCATATGCTGATCACGGCCAATGCCGCGATCAAAGAGCGCATTTTCCCCGCCTTATCTGCGATTTTTCCGGTGAACACGCTCATGGAAAAACCGATTCCGTACACCATGATCATCAGCCCTGAAGCAGTATTTCCCCCCGGCAGCACGCGGTAAAGATAGGTGCCGAGAAAGGAATACATGCCGTAAAAACCGATCATGTTGCAAAAAGTGATCGTGAGGTATACAGGGACACGTGGCACCTTCAGCGCATCCCGGAAAGTGCCTGCCTGCCGTCCGTTTTCCTCTCCTGTTTTATCCCTATCCGCCGTGCTGCGGCGCGCCTCAATGAAAATGAGCGAAGCAACGAGGACAGACATCAGGGCGAAAATCCAAAACGTCCACCGCCAATTCAAAACGCCGCCGATAAAAGAGCCGATCGGAACGCCGAAAATCAAAGCGAGCGACCAGCTTGACACGATCAGACCCATCACCTTGCCGCGGTACGCGTAAGGCACACGGTCGCCGACCACCGCATAAGCTGTCGGCACAAACGCACCCGCCGCAAGCCCGGAAAGCGCCCTGCCCAGAAAGAAGAAAAAGAGATTGTGCGCCAGCGCGCAGATCACCGTGCCGGCCGTAAATATAAGCAGCCCCGTCATCAGGCTGAGCTCCCGGGAATATTTATCTCCCAGCGGAACGAGAAGCGGCGCCCCGATAAAAATCATCACTCCGTAAATACTGATGGAAAGCGCCAGCACACTGACATCCGAGCTGAAAGCCCGCGCTAAATCCGGAAGCAGCGGAGAAATCACCAGCTCTTCAGAACCGGCGGCAAATACGCCTAATGTCAAAGCAAGCGCGAGACAGATCGGAAATCGGCGTTTCGTTTCGATGTGATCGGTTTGTTTGCTGTTCATGCTCTTTGAACACCTCTTCCGTAAAACTTTTCTACCTTTTGTTGTTTTATAGTTTAGCATCCTTATATTTCATTTTACATTTCACGTGAAAACTAATTACAATTTTTTATTTACATTCGGGTTTTAAATAAAATATTTAGTTTGTATTCAATAAATGATATAAAATACGCCGTCCGGTTATGCTATAGTGATAGAATCATTTGTTAAGGTGGGGGTCATGGAATGAATAACGCTGATTCAAAGGCCGCCCGCGCAGGCCTCGGCATGGTACTGATTCTCGGGACGCTCGCTTCATTCGGGCCGCTTTCGCTCGATATGTATCTGCCCGCTTTGCCTGAAGTGGCGGCCGATCTTCATACGACAGCGTCACTTGCGCAGCTGAGCCTGACGTTTTGTCTTTTGGGGCTGGCGGTCGGGCAGATCGTTGTCGGGCCGCTCAGTGATATGATCGGGCGCCGGAAGCCGCTGATTCTGTCATTGCTGCTTTATACGCTGTCTTCTTTATTATGCGCCTTCAGCCCTTCTGTTTCGTTTTTAATTGTTATGAGGTTTATTCAAGGATTCACCGGGGCGGCCGGAATCGTCATCGCACGGGCTTCCGCGCGCGATATGTATTCCGGAAAAGAATTAACGGCTTTTTTCTCATTACTGATGCTCGTCAATGGGGCGGCGCCGATTTTAGCGCCGATTACAGGGGGATTTATCCTTCAGTTTGCCGGCTGGAAAATCGTATTTGTCGTGCTGGCGGTGATCGGCTGTATCATTTCTGCCGCCGTGCTTACGGCGTTGCCTGAATCACTCCCGCCGGAAAAGCGGACAAGCGGCGGACTCCGGGAGACGCTGATGACGTTCCGCGGCCTGCTTGGCGACCGGATGTTTATGGGATTTGCGCTCAGCCAGGCATTTGTGATGACCGGCATGTTCGCATATATTGCCGGGTCGCCGTTTGTACTGCAAAACATCTACGGCGTATCAGCGCAAATGTTCAGCCTGCTGTTCGCCGTAAACGGTGCGGGAATCATATGCGCCACCCAAATCACCGGACGGATGGCCAAAACACATGATGAACGGAAGCTGTTTGTCTCCGGGCTGATGATTGCCGTCATCGGAAGCATCGCTTTGCTTTTATCACTTGCGTTTGGTTTAGGCCTGACGGCGGTCTGCATTTCTTTATTCATCATTGTTTCTTCTGTCGGGATCGTCACGACGACGGGGTTTTCTCTGGCTATGCAGAAACAGGAGAAAGGCGCGGGAAGCGCTGCGGCTCTTCTCGGACTCCTGCCCTTTATCGGCGGTGCGGCTGCCGCTCCCCTTGTCGGTATTGCCGGAGAAGAAAATGCCTGGCCGATGGCCGTCAGCATTTTCGGTTTTGAGTTCTGTGCCGTTCTATCCTATGTGCTGTCGTCCAAACGGAAAACAAAGTAAAGCCCGCCGCTTTTTGCGGAGGGCTTTTTTTCTTATCCGGCAGCGCCTTTTTCCGAAGAAGCCGGCTCACGCTTCAGGCGTTTTTTGATACCGAAGTGATAATACGCGTAACAGATGATCATCAGCGGGACGCCGCAGTACAGACCGATACGCTGGTCGGGGATAAAGATGAGACTGATCAAGATAAGACCGTAAACCGAAAATCCGAGAATCGGCACGATCGGATAAAGAGGCGTTTTAAATGCCAGGTCTTTCAGATTTCCTCCTTCAGCGAGAAAGCGCCTCCGGAAAACGAATTGTGAAGCGCAGATTGACATCCACGCGACGACGGTAATCATACCGGAGATGGAAATGAGCCACACATACACCGTTTCAGCCGCGAATACACTTGTCAGCAGGGATAAACCGGAGATGGCGATGGTGATGGAAAGAGCTTTCAGAGGCACGCCTTTTTTCGTCAGTTTCGTTAAGGAAGCGGGACCCATCTTAGTTTTTGATAGGGACCACATCATTCTGGACGAAGCGTACAGCCCGGAATTCGCCACCGACAGCATTGCGGTCAGAATGACAAAGTTCATGATATCAGCCGCATAGGGAACGCCGATTTTATCCAGCACAGCCACAAACGGGCTTTCGATGACGCCTGCGGTTTGGTACGGCAAAATGGACACGAGAACAAACATCGCCAGCACGAAGAAAAACAGCGTCCGCCATATGACGTTTCGGATTGAGCGGGGAAGCGTCTTTTCCGGATTTTCACTTTCTCCCGAGGCGATTCCGACCAGCTCGGTGCCCTGGAATGAAAAATTCACCATGACAAGGGTAAACAGCACGGCCTGGGCACCGTTCGGGAAAAGCCCTTTGTCCGTCGTAAAGTTTGACAGATACGGAGCCGTCTGCCCGCCGTTAAAACCGACAAAGCCGAATACCGCAGCGCAGCCGAGAATAATAAACAATACAATGGCCATGACCTTAATGCTGGAAAACCAAAATTCCATTTCCGCAAAACTCCGCGCAGACAGCGCGTTAATGGAAAAAATGACGACGCCGAATACAAGGCACCACACCCAAATCGGAACGGCCGGAAACCACCGCTGCATTAAAATCCCCGCCGACGTCAGTTCAAGCCCCACTGTATTGGCCCAGCTGAATGCGTACATCCATCCGATCGTAAACCCCGTCGACGGCCCGAGAAACTTTGCGGCATACGCCTGAAATGATCCTGCGACCGGCATGGCGACCGCGAGCTCCCCCAAACAAAGCATCACCAGATACATTAAAACTCCGCCGATCACATAAGCCAATATCGCGCCGATCGGTCCTGCTTCACTGATCGTAAAACCGGAGCCCAGAAAAAGCCCCGTCCCGATCACGCCGCCGAGGGCGATCATAAACAAATGCCGGCCCTTCATCGTGCGCTGCAATTCAGTTTGATTGGTATCTCCCTGCATATACATCCCCCTTATTCCGTTATGTCAGCCATTTGTGCGTATGTCTAATCGGTAGCTGTGCAAAAGGTGCATTGTCGTCTGCTGAATGAGTTCCGGCAGCACATGGAATGTGTACGGCTTGTACACGCGTTCCGTCCATTTATGGCCGTCCTTTCCGTATACCCCTATATTGACCGACGGAATATTCAATTCCCTGATTTCTTTAAAAGGAATCGTCCCGATGACATCCCAGCCCGGAAAATTATCGGTAAAGGCGGAGACCTCCTCGTCTGTTTCATGCAGCGATAAAAAGCTTCCGTCCGCTAAATAAGGGAAAAACTTTTTAAAGACGAATGTTTCTCCGGTTGATGCCGCTGTTTTATCGACCGCTTCTTGAATGACATGCTGCAAAAGCCGGTCCCGTGTGCTCTCTTCTTTCAGATAATTGTGCGGAAGGTAAGGCGGCGCATAGAAAATAATGACCTTGGCTCCCTGCTCAGGATCGAGTTTTTGCAGTTCCTCGACGGCTTTAAAGCATCTCATCCGCAGTTCAAGATGTTCATATGTTTTAAATGTCTGCTCGATACACTGTGCAGGGTCTATCCCGCGGTTTCTCAGCCTTTTCAGGTAATCTTCCAGACTGTACACTTGAACGTTCCATGACATCTCTTTTTTCGGCAGGCTCGTTCTCTCGCAGTATTCGTCATAATAATCAGATAATTTTTGCTCTGTCTCTCTGCAGGCTTCGTCAGCCACGGCAGTCAGCTGATCCATGACTTCTTTGGCGGTTTTCTCGTAAATAAAATAATTAAAATAGACATAGCTGCTGACGGCGGTCTGCACGTTATACGCTTCCTTATTGTCACGCTGGTACAGGCAGGTCGGCGGAAGCACAAGCTCCCCTTCAATGTTTTCCGCCATATGAATATTGTTGTGAATTCTTCTGGTGATTTCTGATGCGATCAAATTCGGGTCGATGCCGGACAGCGTATCACCGACATGCACCTCCCGCCCGTAAATCGCAAAGCAAGGCAAAAGCTTCCCTGCCGCGCCCGTGTAGATGTACCTTGTCGTGTCACCCTCATACAGCGGCGTGATAAAATCGTTATTAATCGCTGCTAAATAACGAAGCTGCTTTTCTTGTTTCAGCCGTTTTAATTCAGAAATGCTGGTTAAAATGCCGGAATGCTGGCTTTCTTCATCCGGGTTTGCCATGAACAGAATATGGCCCGGCAGCTGATCGCGCCGTTCAGAAAAGTGAAGCAGATTGGCGAGATGAACGGCAATACCGCTCTGCATATCAACCGAACCCCTTCCGAACATCCACTCGCCTGAGCGGGCGTCCCGCTGCACATCCCGATCAAATTCATAGTTTGAGAAATATTCCGCGAGACGGTCGGAATCAAAAGCGATATCTTTTAAAGGGCCGAAATCCTCGATGCCGACCGTATCAAGATGAGCGTGATAAATGACCGTATTCAGGCTTTCGCCGTTTCCCTCAATAAATGCGAAAATATTTTTGCGGCCGTAAGGGTCCTCAGGAATCGCCTGCTCCCACACATGTAACGGATTCTCCTGAAAGTAGGGAAAGCTCTTAATCATATCTTTGATATAGTCGGCTTTTTTTCCTTCTTCCAATGTGCCGTTGATGCTGTTTAACGCCACCAGTGATTTCGTAATGGCTTCTATTTTCTCCTCCGGAAGCATTTTGCTGAGCTGCTGATACATGTTCCATCCTCCTTACCCTCATATAGAGAAAATAGCGCGACTCTCTTTTTCATCGCGCTATTTCCGAAAGATTAATAGGCTTCAGACGTTGTTTTTGCCTGCATATGAAGAATCAGATAGTCAGGTCCTCCGGCTTTTGAATCGGTTCCTGACATATTGAAACCGCCGAACGGCTGGTATCCGACAATCGCTCCCGTACATCCGCGGTTGAAGTATAGATTCCCGACGTGAAAATCTTCGCGGGCGCGTTCAATGTGCGCGCGGGTTTTCGATAACAGAGCGCCCGTCAGTCCGTAATCGGTATTATTGGCAATCTCAAGCATATGGTCGAAATCACGGGCTTTTGAGATTGCGACGACCGGCCCGAAAATTTCCTCCTGCATCAGGCGGGCGTTTTCATCAACATCCGCAAAAATGGTCGGCTGAATAAAGTATCCTTTTGAATCATCACCTTCGCCTCCCGTCAGGAGTTTTCCTTCTGTTTTGCCGATTTCGATATAACTCATGACTTTATTATAAGATGCTTCGTGGATGACTGGCCCCATGTATGTATCAAAATCTTCCGGACTTCCGACGGTGAGTGATTTTGTTAAAGCGACGGCTTTTTCAACAACTTCATCATAGACGTCCTGATGAATGACCGCACGGGAACCGGCTGAACATTTTTGGCCTGAGAATCCGAAGGCGGAATACACGATTGAGGAAGCGGCAAGATCAAGATCAGCATCTCTGTCTACAAGCACCGTATCTTTCCCTCCCATTTCGGCAATGACCCGTTTCAGCCACTTTTGGCCCGGCTGTACTTTTGCGGCGCGTTCATAGATGCGGCATCCGACCGCGCGGGAGCCTGTAAACGACACAAATCTCGTCTTCGGATGCTCAACCAGATAGTCGCCGATTTCTCCTCCGTCGCCCGGTATGAATTGGAGCACGCCGTCCGGCAGGCCCGCTTCTTTCATCACTTCAACGAATTTCGCCGCCACGACAGGCGCCGCATCCGCCGGTTTCAGCAGTATCGTGTTGCCTGTTACGATGGCTGCCGCCGCCGTTCCCGCCATGATCGCAAGCGGGAAGTTGAATGGAGAAATGACGATTCCCACCCCAAGCGGCTCATAGTGATACTGATTATATTCTCCGTCACGGCTCTTTACAGGGGAACCGTCTTTCAGTTTCAGCATCTGGCGGGCATAATACTCTAAAAAATCGATCGCTTCCGCCGTATCAGCATCCGCTTCCTTCCACGGTTTTCCCGCTTCTTTCACTAGATACGCGGAGAATTCGTGCTTTCTTCTGCGGATGATCGCCGCCGCTTTAAACAGCACATTCGCGCGGTGTTCCGGCCGTTCTTTTTTCCATGTTTGAAATGCCTGCAGCGCAGCCTGCATAGCCTTTTCCGCAAGTTCTTTTCCGGCTGCCGATACAGAACCGATCACTTCTTTTTTATCTGCCGGATTGACGGAAACGATCTTTTTATCCGTTTCAATCGCTTCACCGTTGATGATAAGCGGATAATGCTTGCCGAGCTGTGAATTCACATAAGCCAGCGCTTCCTGAAACGATTGTTTATTTGTCTCTTCCTGAAAATTTGTAAATGGTTCGTGTGCGTATGAAACTGTCATTAGAATTCCTCCCCGTATTTTGTAATGTGTGCTCACGCTTTATGAAGATGCAAGAAGCATACCAGCATAGCAATTTGTGATAAAAAAAAGATAATCTTTGCCGAAAGCGGACGAAGCTTGTCCGAATCTGTCAGCTGCAATCTGAAAACGCAAAGAAATTTTGCGATCCGCTATATAACTGATGCAAAATCTCTTTGCGGATAACACTTATACCCAGCCGCGGAACCGGGCCGCTTCAGCCGACTTTCTGATGCCCGTCATATAGGCGGCCAAACGCATATCGACTTTGTGTGTATGCGCTGTCTGATAAATGGATTCAAACGAATTCACCATGACGCTGCGCAGTTTTCCGGCGACTTCCTCCTCAGACCAGTAAAAGCCTTGATTATTTTGCACCCATTCAAAATAAGACACCGTCACGCCGCCGGCGCTTGCCAAAATATCCGGCACGAGAAGTACGCCTCTTTCATTCAGGATTTTCGTGGCGTCTATCGTTGTCGGCCCGTTCGCCGCCTCCACAATGATTGAAGCTTTAATGTGATGGGCGTTTTCAGCCGTAATCTGATTGGAGATTGCGGCAGGCACGAGAATATCACAGTCCTTTTCCAGCAGCTCCCGGTTCGTTATGACATCCGAGAAGAGATTCGTCACCGTGCCGAAGCTGTCCCGCTTATCCAGCAGGTAATCAATGTCAAGGCCGTCAGGATCATACAAAGCGCCGTGGGCGTCTGAGATGCCGATCACCTTGGCGCCGGCGTCATGCATAAATTTAGCGAGAAAGCTCCCCGCATTTCCGAACCCCTGAATGATGATCCGCGCATTTTCCAATGGAATCCCTTTTTTCTTAACGGCTTCCTCAATACAAATCGTGACGCCTTGCGCGGTCGCTGTCTCCCGCCCATGTGAACCGCCGAGAACGATCGGTTTGCCCGTAATGAATCCCGGTGAATCAAATTCTCTCAGGCGGCTGTATTCGTCCATCATCCATGCCATAATCTGTGAGTTGGTATATACGTCGGGAGCCGGAATATCCTTTGTCGGACCGACGATCTGGCTGATCGCACGCACATATCCGCGGCTCAGCCGTTCCAGCTCTCCGAATGACATCGTCCGCGGATCACAGATGATGCCGCCTTTTCCGCCCCCGTAAGGAAGATTTGTGATGCCGCATTTTAAAGTCATCCAGATGGAAAGCGCCTTGACCTCTTCTTCACTGACTTCCGGGTGAAACCGCACGCCCCCTTTTGTCGGGCCGACTGCGTCATTATGCTGTGAGCGGTAGCCCGTAAAAACCTGTACTGAACCATTGTCCATTTTGACGGGGATGCGGACGGTTAAAAGCCGCATCGGCTCTTTCATCAGTTCATACATATTGTCAGGATAGCCCAGTTTGCGCAGGGCTTCTTTTATGATCGATTGTGTTGACAAGAACAAATTAAGAACTTCTTTTTCTTCATCTTTCTGATTGCTTTTAGAAAGCGGGTTGGCTGACATGTTTTATCACCTCATCGTATTTTACGTGTAAGCTTCAATTACCGGCAGAACAAAATGTAAGCGCTTTTACACCAAAACCCATCAATCCCTTTCACATTGTCGTTACGCCCCTTTTTATATGCAAGATTCATGCCAGCCTTTTGCGTATAAAAAAAAGAGACTGTTGTCAGCCTCTCAGATTAAAGAGAAAGGGGATTTGAAGACGTATATAGAAGAAACCTCACTGCTTTTATTAAAATTTAATACGTCTTAAACGTACAGAAAACGTTGTTTCTTTGAAGGGGACACTATTTAGAGATATACTTCCTTCCATTTGCTCTACTAATCTCTTAGTAATCGTCAGCCCCAATCCGCTTCCCTGATAATTGGTATTTCTCGAGTCCTCCAATGTGTACATTCGTTCAAAGACACGGTCCTTATGCATTTCATTTATTCCTTTTCCTTTATCTGATATTTCTACAAAAACATAATTATCAGTTATTCTGATCTTTAAACCCACCATCTTACCATCGGAACCATATTGAATTGCATTCGTAATTAAATTATTCAGAACCCTCTCAATTGCCTCTTCATCTCCGCTAACAAAGATAGAATCATCGGGTATATCAATCACTACTTCAAATTCTTTGCTGATTAAAATTTCGTAGTAATCCAAAATTATTTTTCGGCTGACTTCACATATGTCAATTCGTGAAGAATTTAATTTTTTATCTCCTGACTCTAATTTTACAAGTTCAAAAAAACGGTTTATTAACGCTAATACCTCGACCGTTTTTAAATTAACTGTTTTTAGTAAACTCATAACCTTTTCCGAAGTCAGACTTTTATCGTTATTTATAATTTCAATATAACCTAGTATAACTGTTAAAGGCGTCTTTAAATCGTGTGAAATATTTGATAACATTTTTCGCATGGACAGTTCAATACTATTGTAGTTCCCTTTGATCTTTTGATTATGGTCTAAAAGACGGTTTATTTGAATTAACAAGGATTTTATATATTTATCTTCCGTGTTAAGCAATAATCTTTCGCCTGTCTCTTCATTAACAACTTTTCGAAGTTTATTTCTTATATATTTAATCTCAGTCCTTAGATTTAATCGGCTTCGGAAAAGAAATATATTTACTGCTGCAGAGCATATGAATAAAATAACCACTAGATAAAACATTCAAAAATCTCCCAACTTATAACCGATTCCCCACAAAGTTTTTATGTACATTGGATGAGATGGATCGTCCTCAATTTTCTCTCTGAGCCGTCTAATATGAACATTAATTACATTCTCATCTCCATGATACTCATCTTCCCATACGGATTTATAAAGTTGAGACTTAGTATATACTTGTGAAGGATTAGAAATAAAGAGTTTTAAAATATTAAATTCTTTTGCCGTGAGATTAATCTTTTCATTGAATTTTTTAACAGAAAAGCCATGCAGGTCAACACTTAAATCACCTATTTTAATGATTTTTTCTTCCTTTGAAGACAGGGAGCTCTTATAGTGTCTTTCTCTTCTAATGGTTGCTTTAATTCTGGCTATTACCTCCAGCATAGAAAAAGGTTTAGAAATATAATCATCAGCCCCGAGGCCGAGACCAAGTGCCTTATCTACATCTTCATCTTTTGCAGACATGATTAGAACGGGAACCATACTTTTGGAACGAATCATTCTTAAACATTCCATCCCATCTATCTTCGGAAGCATTAAATCCAACAATATAACCTCAAACTTTTGGTTGTTCAATATGTCTAAAGCTTCTTCACCATCAAAAGCTGCTGTTACTTCAAACCCTTCTTTCGTTAAGCTTTCGCTTACCATATCGCTTATGAATTGGTCGTCTTCTACAATTAATATTTTGTAACCCAAGCTTTCCGCTCCTTTAATATAAAACAGATATTCTTAATTCACTGTTTATTTCAATCATTATACAGATAATTAATCTCATTATAATTATTTTTTATACAAAAGGAGATAAATATTCCAAAACATTTTAAATACAAACAAATAAGACAACCATTCTTCAATAGCGGGAATTGTTGTCTTGTGTTTTTCTCTTTTTATCTCACCTTTATCGATCCATCTTCACTAGATAGACTTACTTTATTACTTCCCGCGCCAATTTCACCTTTTTTCAGTTTTACGCCATCATGGCTCTTATTAAGCCCATCTAGATCAAACGTTACATCAGAATTACTCTGAGCAAAAACAGCAAGTGAAGTTGGCGCTTTTTTATAAGATACACCTATATCTCCTGATTTCGTATTTACTGATAAAGATTTTCCTTCTGTTATGTCCTTGATTGAAACCGCTCCATCTTTAGAAGTAACCTTTACATTGGAACTATGTATTTCCTTCATCTCGTTATCGCCGCTTGCAGATGTTATATTTAATTTCTCAAAAGAACTATTTTCAACGCTTAACGCCCCATCCTTGGATGAAAACTTTCCAGTATGAGCCGAAACATTATTGATTTTTTCATCACCGGAATGATTATCAACGACAATATTTTCAGCTGAAATTTCACTTAATTGTATATTCCCATCTTTATTGGTTATTTCAATATTGTTCATACCTGAATCGGGAACATTAATATAGATTGTGCCGCCCTGCTTCCCAAAAGTAAATCCATCCAAAAAGCCGCCATTCTTTTGTTCTTTTTGACTAACGACCCCCATCTCCTTGAAATGTAACTGGAGCCTTATCTTTCTGCTTCCCCTCAGCAGATATTGTTACCTTATTTGAATTACTCTTTTTAAACTTCACATCCCATGAGTCAGTATATACTTTTAAAGTATCAATTTTTTCAACATTGTAGGACACGTTCTAAAGTTTTTTGTATCTGTCTTATAAAGGCTTAAAACAATTCCGCCGATTACGATTAACACTGCACATGATGCTATAATCTTTCATTGTATAATTTCTCCTTTTATCTACAATAAATCTTTCTGATCCACCTTACGGTAAGAAAGATAACCCACTAAAAAACCAAATAAACAAAGTATAATTGGAATGATAATAAATTGACTTAAACTGACTGTTTCTCCTCCGTCGGAAACTGTTGCATTGATAAAGACCCCGATTATGACAGCCCAAGTGATTGTAGCAGAAGTTGATTTTTTTCTCATGCCGAAAAATAAAGGAATCAGACTCACTCCTCCCATCATAAAAGCGGTGAGAAGAGTCGATGGCATAGCGGAAATAACTTCACTCATTTCAACAGGCTTCTCGAATAAATATAAGTGCGGACTCACGAAGAGAATTAACAAGTTAATAACAAACGTAGCAATAACAATACTTACAAAGCAGAATAGGAAGACAATAGATAGTTTAGCTTGCATTATTTTTTTTCTTTGTAAAGGATAAGTAAACAGCAATTGTATTGTTTTATTTTTATATTCATCAATAACTAAACGGGATAAAATCACAGCAGAAAAACTAATAAACACAATTCTAATTAAAATATTAGTTAGAGATATAAAATCTGCATAATCACGAAACATAAGTTCATTTTCATTTTTAGATTCCCATCCCATAAAAGCCACTAAGGCAAAGATGATGAATATCCAAAGTGCCACCCATTTAAAATACTGTGATAAGTGATGTTTTTTGTACTCTAATTTCATAAGTTTTAACATGCTAATAGCCTCCAGCTGAAGAATTTAAGACAATGCAAATAGGTGCATAACACAGACGGGCAATCTATCTAGTGTGTATTCCCTCCCCATTCATAGAATTTAAGAAGTATTCTTCTAAAGAACTGTGTTTTTTATTTATACTTTCTATACCAATGTCATTCAGAATAAGTGCTTTAGAGATTTCTTGTTGTGTAACTGCTGTTTCATAGATACGAATTAATTGTTGATCAATCATTTTAAAATTTCTTATCCCCAGATCTTGTTCTAAAATATATAACGCTTTTTTTATATTTTGGACTTTTACCTCTATATACTCTGTTTGTTTTCCGTTTATACTCTTCATAGAAACTTCTTTTATTAACTTCCCATTCTGTATGATACCAACAGTATCTGACATTTGTTCCATTTCGGCTAAAATGTGACTGGAGACTAATAATGTAATTCCATATTCTCTGCAAAGTAACTTAAAGAGATCCCTCAACTCTTTTATACCTATTGGATCCAGGCCATTAATCGGCTCGTCTAAAATGAGAAGTTCTGGTCTTGTAGAAATAGCTCTGGCTATTCCTAACCTTTGTTTCATTCCTAAAGAAAACTCTTTCACTTTTTTATTATCAATATTATGTAACTTTACAAGCTCGATAGCGTGGTCAATGGATTTTTTATCGTAATAGCCCATATATTCACAATGGAAATCTAAATTTTCTTTAGCAGTGAGGTTGTCATAGAAAATGGGATATTCAATAATGGTGCCCATTCTTTTTAAAACTTCAAATGACGTATCCGTTAATTTCTCACCGAAAATTTCTATTTCACCACTTGTAGGCTTGATTAAATTTGTAATCATTTTCATAATGGTTGTTTTACCTGCACCATTGGGACCCAAGAATCCATAAATCTCCCCTTTTTTCACGTGCATATTAACCCCGGAAACAACTTCTTTTCCTTTAAATGTTTTTGTAAGCTGACTCGTTTTTAAGATGTATGTCATTCGCTTTCCCCTTTCCATATCTACTCCTACTATATAAAGGAAAGTTCTCTTTTCTCTTAAGCAAATATTACTTTTTTCTTAAGATTTTTCTAATTAAATCCTAATCCTATCCCCATTCTATAAATCATTTATTGTTTTTTAGGATGCATGATGTCCATAGGAGAAGAAAGGGAAGATCTCTTAAATTTCAAATCCCTAACTGACCGCCATCTTCCAAGACATTTTTGATGAAATTGTTCTTCAGGCCAGCAATCATGATAGTCGACGGTCGTATCTTATTCACTGGCTCCACTCATATCAAAGTCAACAAAAACACAAAAACGAAGACATCCGCTGTCTTCGTCTTGTGCGCTATCGGTGAGCCGTCTGCCAGTCAAATCCGATGGTGTCATCATTCCACGGGATTCTTTTTTCGTCAGGCTGATCCGGATTGTAGGACATCGTCGTGAAATAAATAATGGTCAGCGGGGTTTCACCCAGCACTCTGTACCCGTGTGCGACGCCTTTGGGAATGAGAAGGAGCATCGGATTGTCTTCTCCCATGTAGTAGACATCCGTTTCTCCCTTGGTTGCCGACTCTTCGCGAAGGTCATGGAGCACGACCTGGGCGTGGCCCGTCGGGAAAAACCACAGGTCATCCTGTTTCTCATGATAGTGAAACGCTTTAATGACGCCGGGATAGCTTTTGGACCAGGAAGCCTGCCCGAAACGCTCTAAGAGATGTTCATCGTCACGGACGAGTTCTGAGAAAAAACCCCGGTCATCGCTGTGTTTGATCAGCTTTTTGATTTTTACGCCTTCGATCACTTGCACTGTCCCTCCCTTTGTAAATAATCCCGCAGCGCTTCCCGCCAATGCCTCATGCCGAGCCCCTGCCGTTCAATCGACTCAAGACTCAACACCGAATAAGCGGGGCGCGGCGTCTCATTTCCGTATTCCTCCGTCGTGACGGGCAGCACGGCGGCGGTTCTGCCGCTTTCTTCAAAAATAGCCTTGGCGAATTCATACCAGCTGCACACTCCGCTGTTTGCGGCGTGGTATAAGCCCGGCGGCCTGTCAAACAGACCGATCACCGTTTCGGCTAAATCTTTTGTATACGTCGGCGCTCCGACTTGATCGTTAACGACACGAACCTGATCATGTGTATCCGCAAGCTTCAGCATCGTATTGACAAAGTTGTGCCCGCCGCTGCCGTACACCCACGATGTTCTGATAATGGTGTGGTTTTTCCCCGTTAACCGGATCAGTTCTTCGCCGAGTTTTTTGCTTTTTCCGTAAATCGTGCCCGGATCTGCGGGATCATCGGTCTGGTATGGCCGTGTTCCTTTGCCGCTGAAGACGTAATCGGTGCTGATGTGAATGAATTTCGCGCCGGTGTTTTCAGCCTCAAGCGCGGCATAATAAGCGCCGATTCCGTTTATTAAATACGCTTTGTCGAGCTCCGTTTCACATTTGTCAACGGAGGTGTATGCCGCCGTATTGACGACGATATCCGGCTTGTAATGGCTGAACGAGTGCCGCACCGAACGCTGGTCGGATATGTTCATCATCGCTTTTGTCAAGGCGATCACTTCATACCCTTCCTGCTTCAGCTGGCGGCATAACTCTCGCCCCAGCTGGCCGGCCGCTCCGGTTACTAATACCTTCGTCAATCGGATCCCCTTCTTTCCGATTAGTCTTGGATGTCTGTATACCAGCGAATGGTTCTTCTCATTCCTTCTTCAAATGTGACGTCCTGCTGCCATCCCAGCTCATTTTTCAGCTTTGTAGCATTGATGGCGTAACGGCGGTCATGCCCTTTTCTGTCTTCGACATGAGCAAACCGTTCCTCGACACCAAGCTCCTTCATGATAAATGACGCAAGCTCTTTATTCGTCCGTTCATTTCCTCCGCCGATATTGTAAATGTCACCGAGTGTTCCTTTTTCCAGCACGAGCTTAATGGCGCGGCAATGATCTTCGGCAAACAGCCAGTCTCTGATCTGCATCCCGTCGCCGTACAGCGGAACCGGCGTGCCGTTTACGGCATGCCTGATAATGGTCGGAATCATTTTCTCGTGATGCTGGTACGGCCCGTAATTGTTGCTGCATCTTGTAATGATGGCAGGAAGCTTATGGGTTCTCACATAAGACATGACGAGCAGGTCTGAGCTTGCCTTGCTGGCCGAATACGGATTGTTCGGAGAAAGCGGCGTCGTCTCTGTAAAAGCGGGATCATCCGGCGCCAAATCTCCGTACACCTCATCTGTGGAAATGTGAATCAGCCTGCCGGCTTTTCCCTGCAACACCGCGTCCGCCAGTCGGTATGTGCCCATCACATTTGTTGTGATGAACGGCTCTGCCTGATTTATGCTTCTGTCCACATGGGATTCAGCCGCAAAATGAATGACAGCGTCATACATTTGGGAAAAGACTTTGTCAATGTCCTCTTTTTTAGAAATGTCACCTTTGATAAAACGGAAACGGCCGTTCTTTTTTAAGGCTTCTATTTCAAGCGGCCTGCTTGCATACGTGAGATTATCCAGGACGGTAATCTGCGCATCTGTTTCTTTCAGCATCATCTTTGTAAAGGTAAGGCCGATAAATCCGGCGCCGCCTGTAATTAAATATGATTTTGGCATGATTAATGCTCCTGTCCTTTCTGTAATGCCTGATGCGCCAGGCTTCCGGCGAGGTAGAGCGATTCATGCGTGCCCGCATCCACCCACCAGCCCGTTAACACATCATACGTCAGCTCACTGTGTTCAATGTATAAATTATTGACATCCGTAATTTCCAGTTCGCCGCGTTTTGAAGGGGAAATTTGTTCAATATAAGAAAACACTTCTGCGTCGTACATGTAGATCCCTGTGACGCATAGTCTGGTCGGCGGCTGCTCCGGCTTTTCAATGATCGACTTGATCCGTTTGTTTTCCTCATCAATCTCGGCGATGCCGAAGCGCTCCGGATCGTCCACTTCTTTCAGCAGCACTTTTGCTCCTTTTCCCTGCTTTGCGAAACGCTCCGTATAAGGTTTTAATGAATCTTCAAAAATATTATCTCCCAAAAGCAGAACGAACGGATCGCGCCCGGTAAACCGCTTTGCGTATGATAAACCGTCGGAAATACCGGATGCGGCTGGCTGAACCTGATATGTGATTGAGACGCCGAGCTCTTCTCCGGTTTCGAGAAGTTTATGAAATTGCGGAATATATTCTTTTTGCGTAATCAGCAAGATATCTGTAATCCCCGCTTCTTCCAGCTTCATGATCGACCAGTAAATCATCGGATATGGACCGACAGGGAGTAAATGCTTATTGACCGCTTTTGTCAGCGGCATAAGGCGTGAGCCGGTGCCTCCGGCTAAGATAACACCTTTCACATGAACACTTCCTTACGTGTGGTTTTATCACAAATCATAAAGAATCGCCGCCGCCCGTTTGATGCCCCTGCCGTCAACCAGCGGCTTTCCGTTTTGATGAAGCCCGGTCCGCAGCGGATAATCAGCGGCCATGTCAGACATATGCCGTGCGAGAACGTCCGCTGATATGCATTCACCAAGGCCGAGATGAACGGCGGCCCCCCGTGCGGCGAATTTTCCCGCCGTCTCAGTTTGATGCTCCACTTGAGAAAGTACGATGCAGGGCACACCTGTACAAATGGTTTCATATAAAGTGATCCCGCCGGACACGACGGCCATATCAGCCCTCATGAGAAGCGCGGCCATGTCATTTGTCTGCCTTACCATCTTGGCATAAGGCATTTGTGTAAGATGCGCGCGCAAGTCATCAGCATGAGGCGCGGCGCCGCCCATGACGATGATCACTCGTTTTCGCTGAATGCCGGGGATGCGGCGGCATGCTTCCATCACTTTAAAGACAAGCTTCTTCGGGTCGCTTCCTCCTAATGAAACCAATATGGTCCGGCATTCTTTTCTCAGCTGATAAAGCTGCTTTGCTTTTTCAAAACCCGGATGAAGAATGATATATTCCGGGCCTTCATATACCGCGGCGCTGCCCATTTGAACCGTCCGGCTTTTCAGCCCTCCGTAAATGCCGTTTATAACGGCATCGCATAAATGAATGACATGTTCCCGTTTTTCTTCAAATAAGACGATGCGCGCCGATGAATACTTTTTGATTTCTTCAAACCAGTCACACGGCATATCGAGCAGATCGAATATGAGAAGGTCAGGAGCCTGCCTGTTTATTTCCCGGACAATAAATTCCTTCTGTCCCTTGTCAGGCTTGATGATCACTTCCCATTGATCAGAAGACAGATAAGAAGAAGCCTCTTTATTTGTGTAGAACGTTATTGAGCAATTGTTCTTAATGACACCGGCAAGCAGCTTCATCCGGACCGCGTGCCCCATGCCGATGTCACGGCCCCCGTCCGCGAAAATCAGAACCCGCATGCTAATCAGCCTCTTTTTGCCGGATCATTTGATTAATGGCCCTGAGCTCCGGATCACGATTCAGCAGATGGATCAATTCTTTTGCCGGAATATCAGGACGCGAGCCCGCTTTTACGTACAGCTCGCGGGCCAGCCTGTAGTCCTCTTCGGTATCGACGGTCAGCCGCAAGTGGGGGGCCCGGAGTTCCTGCGGGGGCTCAGGAAAGAGAAGCCGGTACCTCTCAGGAGATTCTCTTATTAAAAGGGTGACATGTTCCTGATATTTGTCCGCCAGCGTTTTGTCGGCATTGATCTCCGTTAAAAGACGCGCGTTAACCGCCTCGCCGCCGATGCCGAGCGGTGTACCGCAAATATACGTGTAGTCTGCGTGCTGATCTAAATGCGATTGAATCAGAAAATCAAGCAGCGAAGGGTCGACAAACGGGTTATCCCCCGTCAGTCTGACTGCGATGTCCGGTTTTACTTGTTCGATGACTTGTGCAAACCGGTCAAGCACGCACTGTTCGCTGCCGCGGTGCACACGGTAGTTCTTGCTGATGCAGTGCGCAGACAGAATGTCGTCGGTCTTGCTGTCAGACGCGGCGACGATCAGATTATCCCGTGATTGATCATAATACGCGCTTTGCCGAACCCTTTTGACAATCATATCGAGGATCGTATACCCGCCGATCGGTTTCAGCACTTTGCGGGGAAGACGCCCGCTTCCCATCCGCGCCTGAATGATAAACAAAATGTCAGTCATCATATGGGCTGCCTTTCGTCAAAAGGTCATCCCAAGTGATGCCCGTGTCGGCGGGGATATCCCTGACCGCACGCGCGCCGTCAGTTAAAAGCTCAAAATATCTCGGGTGGAGCCCCTGCGGTTTTTGGCCGGGACGAAGGACGGCAAGGTTTTCAGCCGTAAAACATTCGCCTTTTTGAATCGGCGCTGTTGAAAAAATGCCTCTGTAAGCGAACCTTCTGATATCCCCTTCAATCGGTGTCGTGGTTTTATGGGAGCTTCCCGACAGCACTTCCGGCACCGGAGCGTGATGCCCCTGCCGCAGCTCCGCTTCAACCGAGCGGATCGCCGCAACCATTTCTTTTAATTCATCCGGATTGAGGGCAAAGGAGTGATCAGCACCGGGCAGGTTTTTATCGATCGTAAAATGCTTTTCAATCAGTTTCGCTCCGAGCCTGACCGCCGCGCACGGCACATCATACGGATGGGCGCTGTGATCGGAGAAACCGATCACTGCATCCGGGAATGCGGCGGCAAGCATGGGAATGACGCTCAGATTGCTGTATTCAGGCGGCGCGGGATATTTCGCCACACAATGCATGATCGCAATTTCTGTGTTCCCCTCGCCGGTAATGGTTTGATAAGCCTCCTGAATATCTGAAATATCAGCGCCCGCGGTGGAAAAGATAATCGGTGTCTTCAGTCCCGCGACATATTTCAATAACGGCAGATGATTCAGCTCGTAGGAGGCGATTTTAAAGGCTGAAGGCGAAGTCGCATACAGTAAGTCGGCAGAGCCTTCGTCACAGACCGTGCTTAAAAACAGCACGCCTTTTTTCTTACAATATTCAAGCAGCGGTTCGATCCACTCAGCGGGCATTTCCATTGATTGCACCAAAGAAAAAATAGAAACGTTTTTTCCCGCAGCGGTTTTGTACAAGCCGGGGTCTTTCTGATACATTTTGTCAGCCTGAAACATTTGGAACTTGACCGCGTCCGCCCCGGCCTCACTGGCCGCATCTATCAATTCAAACGCCTGGCTCAGTTTTCCGTCATGATTAATTCCGGCTTCGGCGATGATGAATACGGGCGAACCTTCGCCGATTGACTTCGTTCCGATTTTGCATGATGCCATCAGTCCGCCTCCTTCCCGGGCCACACATGATAGTAGTAATAGGACGCATCCGCTTTAAATCCCATTCTTTCATACAGGCGGATGGCTCTTACATTGTGGAGCTGCGTTCCCGCTGATACAGTCTTATGCTGAAAACGCAATGATTGTTCAATCACGTGCGCCGCTAAATGGAATCCCGCTCCTTTCCCTTCAAATCCCGGCTTTACCGCCATCAGATCAAGGACGAATTCATCGCCTTTAGACAGCCCCTGAACAAAGCCCACGGTCTCTCCCTTATATGTGGCGGCGAATTGTAACGAAGCTCTGCCTTCCGCGTTATTCCGCGCCCACTCTTCAAACAGGCGGTTTGCACTTTCATAGCTGAGATGGGGGTCTTGGTAATACCTGCTTTTTGTAAAGGCGTCGCGGGCCAGCCGTCTGATCGCTTCCGTGTCGCCGGGTCCGGCTTCTGTAATCTCAAATGGCGGCGTGCTGTTATATACACGCACCGGGCTGACGAGTTTGAGCAGACTCCCTACAAAATAAGCGTTCGGAAGCTGCTGAACGACCTGCATCGCGCCGATATCTTCAGCCGGTATTTTAATAAATATAAAATCAGTGCCTGCCGCCCGCCTTGCCGCGTAAAATTCCTGAAACAGCCTTTTGAGCTGTCCGGTGCTGTTTGCGGCTGCAAGCTTCACATTGATGATATTTTTTCGGAACAATTGACTTTCCCACGAAGAGTTTTCATATAAAATCACGCCTTGAAGGCTGTTTTCTTCCAATAAACAGAGCGACGATTCATAGGCTTCCGGCTGGATGCCCTTCTGATGCAGGAAGGCATGAATCATGTCCTGCGCAAGATTTTCCCTCAGTCTGTACACCTAATCAGCCCCTTTGACGATATCCGTAACGGCTGCAATGACGTATTCAACGTCGTCATCTGTCATTGACGGATAAAGAGGGAGTGACACGGTGCGGTGATAATACGCGGCCGCGGCCGGAAAGTCAGTTTCCTTATACCCGTATGTTTTTTGATAATACGGATGGAACGGAACCGGAATAAAATGAACACTTGTGCCGATATTATATTGGTTTTTTAAAGCGGAAATCAGATCGTTCCGGCTGATCCCGGCCTCCTGCTCCTCTATTTGAAGAACATACAGATGCCATGCATGCCGCCCGTCATCACTGACATGCGGGATGGTCAGCCCTTTCATGTGTCTGAAGGCGTCCTGGTAGCGGCTCGCAATGTCAGCTCTTCTTTGCTGCATGCTGTCAATCCGTTTCAGCTGATGAAGCCCAAGCGCTGCCTGAAGATCAAACATATTCATTTTATAGCCGGGCGTTTCGACCTCGTAGTACCAGCTTCCGTTTGAAGAATAGCGGTTCCACGCGCCTTTGCTCATGCCGTGAAGGCTGAGCACCCTGATCTGATCGGCAAGCCCGTCATCGTCCGTCGTCAGCATGCCGCCTTCACCGGTTGCCAGGTTTTTTGTCGCGTAAAAGCTGAATGCCGTCGCATCACCGATTGATCCGATCATTTTCTGTTTATACGTGGTGTACACGGCATGTGCGGCATCCTCTAAGACAAATAACTGATGCTTTTCGGCAATAGCCAGAATCTGATCCATATCACACGACTGGCCGGCGAAATGAACGGGTACAATCGCCTTTGTCCGCGGGGTGACGGCCGCCTCAATTTTTTCAGGGTCCGCATTCAGCGTAAGCGGATCGATGTCAACAAACACCGGAACGGCGCCTGTGTGCACGATTGTATTGGCCGTTGAACTGAACGTGACGGCAGACGTGATGACCTCGTCGCCGGGACCGATCCCTTTCGCTTTCAGGGCCAAAAACAAAGCGGCGGTACATGAGTTCAGCGCGATCGCGTGCTTTGCCCCCGTCCAGGCAGCAAAGGCTTTTTCAAACGCCTCTACTTTCGGTCCCTTTGAAAGCCAGCCCGATTCAAGCGTATCAATAACCTCCTGAATTTCGTCCTTCCCGATCATGGGCAATGAATAGGAAAGAAAAGCTGATCTTTTTTGCACCATTTTCTTTGCGCTCCTATCTTTTTTATGAAGGGTCAACCCGTCTGAAGCTGACTCCGGTTTTTTCCTGAAGCACTTGGCATAAAGCGGCAAGCGAATCCTGAACCGGGTAGTTCGCGGCGACAAAAGCACGGCGCGCCTGTTCCGCTTTTTGATATTCTGCGGGGCTTTCGCATATCCGGATTAATTCCTGAGCGAGTGCCTGCGGGTCCTCAAAGACAAATTCTCCAAGTGAGTGATAATAAGGGTATCTGCGGGTTCCCGCTGATTTTCCGATCAGCACGGGCTTTTGAAACAGCATCGCTTCAAGACCGACCGTTGATGTCTGAGTCACCGCAGCGTCAACATACGGGAGAATGTCATACAGCTCCATCTCTTTTTTGATGATTTTTCCTGCTTTATATTTCCGCAGCACCTGATTGTAAGCATCCAGCTTGTTTTTGCCGATTTCCCACGGATGCGGTTTAATAATGAGCTGCATGTTCTTTTGGCCGGCAAGCTCTTCAAGCACTCCCGTATAAAATTCATCAGAAAACGGCTGCGTGGCGATCAGCACCGTCCGCTGTGACGGGAGAAAAGAAAGTTTGCGGTAAAACGTATCCTGATCTATCGGTTCTCTTGAGAAAATCTCGTCGAAACGGGGATGGCCCGTGATGATGATTTGTTCATCCCTGCAGCCTTTTGCTTTATACCACTCCGCTTCATAAGCCCCGAATACAGCCTGATAGTCCGTAAATACGGGCAGAAACGCTTCATCTCCCATGAGCGCTCCGTGCTGGAGACAGATGCTGACGGCGTTTTTTTTCGCGGACATCAGCGCCAGTACACGGCTGTAAATATCCTCTGTCGTGCCGACTACAACGGCGGAAATCTTCTCGGCCGTAAACAAAATATCAACGGCATCAATCGCTTCAATAAATAATGGAATGTCTTTATACAAACGTTCCTGAAATTCTCTGTTTCCGAAAGCGGGATGGCTGTGAAGCTCTTTTAAAATGGAATGGGCTTTTTCAATATAAGGGACGGGGTTCCCTTTTTGCCCCATTTCCGTCAGCTCCAATTTGCAGATAACGGGCAGCCCGTAATGGTCAGGCAGACTCCATCTGGCCAGTACCGCTGTTTTTGCCGGATCAAACTGCCGATAGTTTCCCTCGGTGAACCGAAGATGATCGAAATGCAGAATGACTTTTCCGTTTACCGGTTTCTCATCTGTTTTCTTAATGTTTTGCCTTTTTTGATCATAATATGGCTGTATACCGGTTTCAGGAATATGCTGATCAGCCGGACCGAAAAGCTCTGGGTTCTGCTCCATGCTCTCCCGAAGCGCCGGACTGATATATTGATAAAAATTACTGATCAATGCGAGCGGGATGTCTTTGTAGCGAAGTGACTGAAACAGGTCAATATACTGCCGGTACAGCACCCAATAGTTCGCTAAGTATGCCGACAAGCCCTCACCCCTTTCCAAGCTTTTTTAATGATTCCCTCAGCTCCCGGCACGTGGTCTGCTGCGGAAGGCTGTTCACAAACTCGTTTTTCTCCGCCGCGAAAAGCTGATAATGGATGGATTGATCGGTAATATAATTGATATCAAGCTCCTCAGAAATCGGGTAAAACGGATAAAAATGATTCACTCTCCAGAAGAAACGGGCGTCACCGATCCGGTAAAACGCGGGGCTTTCATCCCAATAGGAACCGAATGCCGATTTAACCTGTTCCAGCACGGAAAACCGGTGCATGACCGAACAATGGTCAATGGCGCACGGCGCGTTCCACACGATCCGTTCGGCGGGCCTGGCCGTCTCCTTCACCGTCTCTTTCCGCTGATTCAGATGATAGGTTTTGGAACTTGAATACACGACGGCTTTTTCCGGGTCTTCATCAAGCTCTTTCACCATTTTCTCAAGCCGTTCCGGCACATACGTGTTGTCGTCGGTCGCATACGTCACGTACTCGCCCTCCGCCATTTCTATTGCCTGATTAATCAAGGCGGCGTAGCGTGTTTTTTCCGTTCTTTCTTTGACGCCCGATACATCGCTTTGATAAAACCGGACGCGGCCATCCGTGAGAAAAGGACGTATTTCCGCCAATGTCGCTTCATTTGAGTTGTCATCCATAATGAACAGCTCAAAGTCCGTAAACGTCTGAGACAGAATACTTTTAATAGAGCGGGCCACATAGTCACTTTTGTTATAGCTCGTCATGATCACTGACACTTTAGGCAACTCGTCACCCCCTTTTCGCACCTGAAACTACCGCTATCATATGTTCCTTATGCGGAAGATGCGATAGGAATACAGACTATTATGTGAAAAGTCAGCATTGCGCGCACAAAAAAAGCCGGCCCTGATGTCCGGACTTATTGGAGCGTATTTTCTTTTTCCGCATAAATCTTTCTTTGGGCTCATATGGTGGAATAGATAAAAACAGCAGCCGCTCTGTCGGCTGTCTGATACTTTTCAGGAGGTTTCAGCATCAAGAGGTTTTCATCAAAGGAGGAACAATATGAAACCGAAAAAGAATCAATATCAGCAAATGCAAGGGATGGGGATGGGAATGGATATGCAAGGATACCAGCCGCAGCTCGGGCCTAATCCTTATCCGCAGCCTCAGGGCCAAGGATCACAAATGATGCCGATGCAGCAGCAAATGACAATGCCGATGCAGCAAGGCCAGCAGAGCTTCGGCGGGGGGTTCCCCGGTCAGCCGCAGCAGCAGGGCGGCGGCAGCTTTCAAATCCCGTCAGGTCCATCATCGTCACAAAACGTTCCCGGCATGCTGCCGATTGAAGAGTCATACATTGAAAATATTCTGCGGTTGAACCGGGGCAAAACGGCGACGATTTATATGACATTTGAAAACAGCAAAGAATGGAATTCAAAGATTTTCCGCGGTGTGATTCAGGCAGCGGGACGTGACCATATCATCATCAGCGATCCGAAAACGGGCACCCGCTATCTGCTTTTGACCATTTACCTTGATTACATCACGTTTGATGAGGAAATCGCTTATACTTATCCGTACTCCATGTCTTCTTATTCTCCGAGATAAATCAAAAAGCCAATCGCTCACTTGACAGAGGATTGGCTTTTTTTCTTTATAAATATTTGACGGCCGCGACGATAATCATAATCCAAGAGATGATAAACGCCACGCCGCCGAGCGGTGTAATCGCGCCGAGAATGGAAATCTGCGTCACGCTCAATACGTACAGGCTTCCTGAAAACAGAACGATGCCCGCAAACATCAGCCAGCCCGCAACAGAAACACTGCCTGCGCCAGAAAGCTTTTCGGCCAAAAACGCGACAGCCAGAAGACCGAGCGCGTGATACATATGATATTGCACGCCTGTGTGCCACACCTGCAAATATTTATCGGGGATTTTCCCTTCAAGCCCATGCGCGCCGAAAGCGCCCAGCGCCACGGCCAATAAAGCGTTAATCGCACCAAGAATAATAAACACTTTCATCTATTTTTCTCCCGCCTTTTCGTTAAAGTTTCCAATTCAATCATAACCCAACATCGGCAAAATTCAACGTCCGCCGTCCGATGACACGAGATTGTCGGATTTTTTCTTTTTGATAAGCTGGATTCGGTCAATCGCTATCGCCAGCAGCGTCCCGAGCACAAGACCGTTGCTTAAGAGCGAAATCAGTATCGGATGCATTCCCGATAACGCGCTCTCCGGCACAAACATCACACCGACTCCCGTCAGGAGCGCCAGACCGATAATGGAGCGGATTCGTTTTTGCTCCGCTTTCTCATAAGAGTCAAACTCCGTAAAGGCAAGACCCGCCATCGTGGAGAAAACGACGAAGTTTACCGCAAAGCCGACCGGTGAGGGCAGACTCGCAAACGCATTCATAAATAGCGGGATCATACTGATGATCATGACAAATACACTTCCCAAAAGAAACGGCTTTTTCGAAGGAAGCTTCGTCGTCTCAATAAAACCGGCTGCCCCTGAAATCGGCACAGGCGCAATGCCTCCTGACAGTCCGCTCAAAAGGTGGCTGATCGAAGCCGCAAACCCTGCCGGACGCTCACGCCGCTTCCCGACGGTGCCGCCGAATTTTTTCACCGCCGCTTCTACAACCCGGATGCTCGCGAGCATGTTGACAATCAAAAGCACGGTAATGAAGAGTGATGTAATAATCAGGCCGCTGTCAAACACGGGTTTTCCAAACGGAAAAAGAGCCGGCAGCTGAATCACGCGGTCCGGTATTTGAATCGGTTTGGCAGCGCCGAAGACGGCGAATAAGATCCATCCGCCGGCAAGCGAAAGGAGAATCGCATACTGTCTTAAGAACGTAACATTCGATCGGGACATGATGAACATCGCCGCCGTCACAACCATGGCGAGCCCGAATACAAGGCCGTCGACGCTGTTTTTTAAATAGCCGATGCCCAAAAGGCCTTTCACAATCGGCTGACTCAGCTGCATGACCAACAGCAGCAGATACACACCGGTCACAACCGGCGTAAACAGCACGGCCAGCCGTTCAATCACTTTAAAAAGGCTGAACAAAAAGAAAAAGACAGCGCTTAATAACAGCGCCCCTTGCAGCGCCCGCAGCGTCTCGCCGAATGTCGCGAACACCGTGCCAGTCAGTCCGCCGTAAATCGTGTATACGCCCCACCATAAGCCTGCCGGGCTTTCATTAATCGGCAGACGATGTCCCTGGAGACATTGGATGACCGCGGCGACGCCAAGCACAAAAAATGTGCTCTGAATCAATGCGGCAGAATCGGCATGGTTCAAGTGAAATGATTGTGCGATGGCGACAGGAACTACAATCGCAGCCGCAATCATAAATGCCGTCCATTGCAAACCCCCGAGTATCAGTTTCAAGTCAATCAACCTCTCCTGTTAAAAATCGAAAATGGAATCCCCGTTTCCGTCTTCCTCACGTTCGTCTTTCGCTTTTTTCTGATATTGGTTCAGCCCGGCGCTGCCCATCATTTTTTCAAGCAGCAGCGGGTCTGTCGAAGGAGACGCGGAAGGTTTCGGCGCCGCTTTCGGAATCGGATTCTGCACAGGCGCCGGATCGGTGTGCGTCTGAGTGCCGAGCACGACATCACACAGAGAGCGGATGGCGGCCGCGTGCATTTTGACCTCCTCGGTGCGGGTCGCCGTTTTCGCCTGCCTCAGTTCTTCTTCCATCTTCTGAATCAAAGCAGAGATATGTATGTTCATGAGTAAATCCTCCAGCAGTAATTTGTCTTCTTCCTGCATTTTATCAAATTTCTGAGCGAATCGCAGAATTGAGTTTGTTATTTTTTCTGACGGCATATCGCCCTGAACGTCAAAAAGACGCTTCCGCCGGGCGGAAGCGCCTCAAAAAAACCGTTTATTGCGGCAGGTCGGGGATGCACCAATCGATCGGCTGCTCCCCCATTTTTTCAAGGACGGCGTTTGTACGGGAAAACGGTCTGCTCCCGAAAAAACCGTTCCTTGCCGAAAACGGGCTCGGATGAGTCGATTCAATAATAATGTGTTTCGATGTGTCAATGCGCTCTTTTTTCATCTGCGCGTGACGCCCCCACAGGATAAAGACAATCGGCTTCTCTCTTTCATTCACCACATCAATGATGCGGTCAGTGAGCCGCTCCCATCCCTTGCCTTTGTGGGAATTGGCCTGACCGCGGCGAACCGTAAGCACTGTGTTTAACAAAAGCACTCCCTGCTTCGCCCAGCTGACGAGCGATCCGTGGTTCGGTACGGAGCAGCCGATATCGTCCTGAAGCTCTATGAAAATATTTTTCAAAGACGGCGGCTGTCTGACCCCGGACTGAACGGAAAAACTAAGCCCGTGCGCCTGTCCTGGCCCGTGATACGGGTCCTGTCCGAGAATGACCGCTTTTACATCCTCATAGGGCGTATAATGCAAGGCGTTAAAAATATCATGACTGTCTGGATAAATCGTTTGGCTGCTGTATTCTTGTTTCAGCATTTCTCTCAGCTCTTGATAATACGGTTTGTCAAATTCATCTTTCAGCTGATTCCACCAGCTGTCTTTTAAAAGCTGTTTCAAACTGTCCGTCCCCCCTATGAATTTTGCAGTCTTGAATGGACGGGCTTTCCGTCCCACACAATGTCAGTCGGCGCCTCCCGCCTCTTCATGTCCGGCTCTTCAAGAAGAACCGCGAAGTTTTTCGTCGGGAGCTCCCCAAGCCCGTGCTTTTCGCTTAACCGGTCTAAGTACCGCTTCCGTTTGCCGCCGAGATCCGCGGACTGATTGCCGCCTCCCTCAAAAAACGCATATATGACGCTCGCGCAAGGAACACGCTTCACACGGTGCTGTTTCGCGGCGCGCAAATAGAAGTCCCAGTCCCAATAATTATGGACATCCGGATCAAAATACCCTAACGTGTCATGCAGAGAACGCCTGTACATGCTGCCTGACGGAACGTACGTGGAAAATACCCGCATATCCGCATAATCCGCCGTATAGGCGAAAGACTTTCGTGACACCGGGTATCTCGTGCCGCCCCGTTCTTCAAATGACACAATTTCCGCGTCAGAATGGACAAAATCCGCATCAGCAAGTGCAGCCGCCATTCTTTCCAAATGGCCCGGCGTAATGAAATCATCATCATCGCACAGCATGATACAATCACCCGACGCTTTTTTCACACCTGCGTTCCGCGCTTCCACATGTCCGGCATTCTGTTCTAAATCAATAATCTGAATCGGCAGATCGCTGTACAGCTGCTTCGCTTGTTCGACCGATTCCCCGGCATCATTTACAATGATCACTTCATAAGGCTTTATGGTCTGCATGGAAATCGACTCCAGCAGCTCACACAAAGCCGGAATCCGGTTATACGTGACTATGACAATTGATATATTCATGACCCGCTCCTTCTGCTTTTTCTCATGTTCTATTAAAACATAAAGCGGCGGAGAGATCAGGGGGGATTTTTGATTTCTGCCCATTCAGAAACAAATCCAGGTCATGCCCGCCAGCAAAACGAGAATGATCAGAAGGTCTCCCCAAACAGTGCATACCGCCTTGGCATTAAGTCTGCCCGCCTCCATGGCGTTCCAAAGTTTTGATTGATAAACAGGCACCAACACCATTGCATAGCATGTGCACAAACAGACAAAAGCCGGCGGGACAAGCGCACATCCATCCTCATCCCAATCATGAATCAGTTCCGGTATACTCACCCCGCTGTCAATGTACAAGTATAATATACCCGCCGGCGGAATGAGCGAACTGATCTGCAGCTCGAAAAGTTTCACCTTCCACTCACGCGCAAACGAAACGGCCCAAATCCATCCCAGCGCATAAAACAATAGAAGAAGCAAAATACTGAAAACAACAAAAGTAGCGTCTTGCATCCCATTCAGAACCATAATAAAAAGACTCACAACGGGCAATGCAAGAACCAAGCCGCAGGCGGTAAATACGGTAACGGCTATTTGGGCGCACGCGCCGTACATCCACGAACCTAATCTCATTTTAACACCCCTATATAGATTCCCTATGTATATAGTGAAAAAGATCAGGCAAGCCTCTGCCTGCCTGCGTAAAAACCTATTTTGCCGCAAAACGGAAAACATACCGTCACAACGGCGCATACTGCCGCAAAACTCGGTGTGACCGCCGAAGGAAACAGCCCAGCCGGAACCAGATTGAACAAAAAGACAAACATAAAACATAGATTCGGCACCATTGAAGCCCATACCGTCCGCTCAGCAAGCTTTTTGCCGCCAGCCCCGAACTCTTTGCCAGCTTGATAGCCGATTTGGAACCAATACAGCACATAACCGATCATAATCAGCCATACTGACACGGAAATCCCTTTCCACAGCGCGTCAACAGCGGGATGAATCCTCCACGCGTGCATCATCGTAATCATCGCCCCCATCACAAAAAGACCGCAGTTGCAGAACAGATAAAAGAGCATAAAAGTCCGCGCGGGCACCGCCGAAGCTTTTTGAAAAGCAGAGATAATCTCAGACGGAGCCCCCACTTCCCGCAGAATAAGCGCCATCGCTTCGCTTTCGGTTTTTCCTTTTTCCAAATGATCACATATGGCATGATGAATATGGCTTTCGATTTCTTTTAATAATTCACGGCTTCCGGCCTTGCCTTCCAGCCCTTTTCTGATTTCCTGCACATAAAGGTCCTTATCCATTCTGCCCGCCCCGCTTCAGCATCCGGTCCATCAGTGCAGAGAACAGATTCCATTCCTTCGTCCGTTCGGCTAGAATGGTCTTTCCTTCATCGGTGATCCGGTAATATTTTCGGTCCGGCCCTTTGGTCTGCTTTTCCCAGTAAGAAGAAATATAGCTTTGGCGTTCAAGCTTATGAAGCGATGGGTACAGCGTGCCTTCCTTCATTTGCAGTTCATTCCCGCTTCTTTTCTCCATTTCTTTCACAAGTTCATACCCGTACATGGGCCGTTCATTCAGCAGCGTCAGCACCAGAATGACCGTGCTTCCCTTTACAAGCTCCCTGTTGAGCATTTATTTTCTCACCCTTACCTAGTAATCTTATGTAGGTATTGTACGCACATCCCCCGCGGCTGTCAAATCATTCCTCCAAGCCTTCCGTATTGTGATCGGGAGAAAATCTAACTATAATGAGATATAAAACACTGATGGAGGCCATTGATATGTCAATGCACAAAGCACTTACTATTGCCGGTTCTGATTCCAGCGGCGGCGCGGGAATTCAGGCCGATTTAAAAACATTTCAAGAAAAAAACGTATACGGAATGACGGCTTTGACCGTGATCGTAGCGATGGACCCGGAGAACAGCTGGGATCATCAAGTATTTCCGATCGATGCCGATACGATTCGCGCACAGCTGGCGACGATTGTTGACGGAATCGGCGTAGACGCCATGAAAACGGGAATGCTCCCTACCGTGGAGATCATAGAGCTTGCGGCGAAAACGATTAAAGAAAAACAGCTGAAGAATGTCGTTATCGATCCTGTCATGGTCTGCAAAGGAGCGAACGAAGTGCTGTATCCGGAGCATGCCGAAGCGCTTCGCACCCAATTGGCGCCTCTGGCAACCGTCATCACGCCAAACCTGTTTGAAGCAAGCCAGCTGAGCGGTATGGATGAATTAAAAACAGTGGAAGACATGAAAGAAGCGGCCAAGAAAATTCACGAACTCGGCGCGAAATATGTATTGATTACAGGCGGAGGCAAATTGAAACATGAAAAAGCGATCGACGTGCTGTATGACGGAGAAACCGCAGAAGTATTAGAAAGCGAAATGATTGATACACCTTACACGCACGGAGCCGGATGCACATTCTCCGCCGCCGTGACGGCAGAACTGGCCAAAGGCGCTGAAGTGAAGGAAGCCATCTATGCGGCAAAAGAATTTATCACCGCGGCAATCAAAGAATCCTTTCCGCTGAACCAATACATCGGACCGACTAAACATTCGGCGATGCGCCTTAGCGGAAAATAAAATAAATATCCCCCTCATAATCGAGGGGGATTATTTCATTTTTTTCGCGGATGACCGCAAAAACATCTCAATAGACTGCACAAACAGCGCATATTCCTTCATCTGTTCATATGTATGCATTAGCCGATCACTCCATTCATTGTGCGGCTCAGCTCTCTTGAGCATGCGATTCAGCTGAAGCAATACTTCTTTATATTCTTCCCGCTTATCTTCCACTTGCTCTGCGGCTTTGACAAGTAAACATTTCGGCGTCATCTTCTGATTTTTCAAAACTGAGAAAACAACTCCTTTTATTCCTGGAATCATAGGCTTTCGTTTGAAGAATAGCACAGATGGCATAGGTTTCACATAAGAAAAAAGAACGATTTTCTACAAAAGTGTCCAAATTGAGCCATTTATTTCCGTTTTTCCTACCGAAGTGACGGTTACGTCATCATTTCCCGGGAAAGGAAAATATCTGGCGCTGAATACCTCTTCTCCATCATTTAAAAACAATTCAATCGAGGATGCATCCAGAAACAGCTGCACAGAATGCACCTCGCTGATGGCGCAGCTTCTCGTTTCTTTTTCTTCTCCGCTGAAAGCGGTGCGCTCCAGCACAGCTAGCCCCTCTTCCTGATGAAATATAAACCGGGCTGCGCCCCGAATTGAGATTTCAAAACCGGATTCGCAAGTGATGTCTTCCAGCAGCACTTCAGCCCGGGACGCATCTTTCACCGGGAGGCTTACAGACGAGCAATTCAATTGAAGACGGCGCTTTTGTTCATCCGTGCGGCGTGATTTCATTTCCGGGAGCGGGCGCTGTATGATTCTGCCGTTGGACAGTGACAGCTGTCTCGGCATCGTTAAGCAGTGAATCCAGTGATACGCATGTGTCGGATGTTTGTCCTCATGCTGATCCGGAACCCCCATCCACGCGAACAGAATTCTCCGTCCCTTATCATCTTCCAGCGTCTGCGCCGCATAAAAATCAAATCCTCTGTCAAGCTCCGTAAATTCACCATGCTTAAACTCTGGCCGCTCTGTATGCAGCCTGCCGAGGAAATAGCCCGCCTGGTGGCTGTTATGATATTTTATCCCGTCGGCTTCAAGCCCCTGCGGACATACGAGCAGCACGTCGGTTCCGTCAAGGGAAAACAGGTCGGGACATTCCCACATATAGCCGAATGACCCGAGACCGCCGGAGTCCGCCCCCGCAATCGCACCGTGAAACGTCCAATCCGTCAAGTTCTCTGATGTGAACAATACAGCGCTTCCGGTGAGCTTTTCTGTCTGCGCGCCGAGCACCATGTAATACGCTCCGTCTTTCTTCCAAACCTTCGGATCACGGAAATGAGCGGTATAGCCTTCCGGGAGACGCGCGACGACTCCTTTTTTTTCAAATACGATCCCGTCTTCGGATACGGCGAGGCATTGATACGTTTCCCGATTGCCTTCTTCGTCACGGACATTGCCTGTGTACATCAGGCAGAGCCGCCCGTCTTTTTCGATGGCGCTTCCGGAATAACAGCCGTTTTTGTCATACCACTCACCCGGCGCAAGCGCGATTTCTTCCTCTTTCCACTCAACGAAATCCTTCGTCGTCACATGCGCCCAAAATTTCGCGCCATGCCCCGTTTGAAATGGCTGCCATTGAAAAAACAAGTGATATACGCCGTTCCATTGGATCACGCCGTTCGGATCATTTAAAAGCCCGACCGGCGGCATAATATGATAGTGCTGGCGGTATGGATCTGACGCGGCTGTTTCTCCCCGCTTCTTTTTCGCTTCCTCAGCCTGCAGGCGCAGCTCTTGATCCGGTGTCCTCATTTGACGGCCTCCTTTTCTTTAGCTCCCATAATGTAAGCGGCAATAAACGCCGAGACAGAGGCGATGCCCATTCCGATCAGATAGTTTATAAGATTTCCTAAACCGAGCGGAGCCGTGATGGCAATCATCGGAATTCCGGTCAGACCGTAGGCATTGGCGGCGACGCCGGTCACCACGACATAGGCTCCTCCCAGCGCTCCGCCGATCATTCCCGCGATAAACGGCTTACGGTACCTTAGGTTCACACCGAAAATGACTGGTTCGGTTACGCCGAGAAAAGCGGAGAATGCGGCTGGCAGAGCGATTTCTTTCATTTTCGCTTTTTTCGTCAGGAAAAATACAGCCAGTCCCGCCGCACCCTGAGCGACATTCGCCATCGACCAGATAGGAAGGATATAGTTTCTGCCCAAATCAGCGATGAGGCCGGCCTCAATCGCATGAAAGCTGTGATGCACACCGGTAAGCACAATAAGCGGATAAAGACCGCCGAAAAGCAGTCCGGCAACAATTCCCGCATGATCATACACATATGTCAGCGAGACGGTAATGCCTGATCCGATCGCCCTGCCAAGCGGACCGATTGCGATAAAGGTAATAAATCCTGTGACAATCACCGTGACAAACGGCGTGACCAATAAATCGAATGCGTGAGGCACAATTTTTCTCGTGCCCTTTTCCACTTTGCTCATAATGTAAACGGCTAACAGTACGGGGATGACCGTCCCTTGGTAGCCGAGCAGCGCAATGTCGAAGCCGAAGAGCTGCATAAAATCAGGCGATGCATCCGCAAGCCCCCACGGATTCAAAAGCGCCGGATGGATCATAATTCCCCCGAGCACGGCACCGAGATAGGCATTACCGCCAAATTCCTTCGCCGCGCTGAACCCGATGAATACGGGCAGGAAGATAAACGCCGCGCTTGAAAACATGTCTAAAAGCTTAAACAGCGATGATTGTTCAGACACCCAGTGAAAAGCCTTCATCATGCCGAGCAGCCCCATTAAAAGTCCGCTTGCCACGATAGCCGGAATGATGGGAACGAATATGTTAGACAGTGTCTTCGCAAATCTTGCGGCCGGATTCAGCTTTTTTTTCGCTGCGTCCTGATGTGTCTCACGATCCTCCCGCCCCAAATCGGCTTCTTTTGAAAAAGCGTCATACACTTTATTCACGAGGCCGGTGCCGAATATAATTTGATATTGCCCCGAGCTGCTGAAAGCCCCTTTTACGCCTTCTATTTCTTCAATGCCGGCCTGGCTGATCTTCTGTTCATCTTGAATGACGAGCCTGAGCCGCGTCGCGCAATGTGTCGCGCTGATGATATTTGATTCCCCTCCGATATGTTTGATAAGCTGTTTTGCCGTTTCTTGATAATTCATTATGTATCCCCCTTTCTAAAATCAAAAAAGACCTAAAATTCGCCAACGAAAAAGGTCAGCATGATCCCTTTTTCATGTACGCAAATTTTAGGTCTTGCCTGTATTACCAGTCACAATCCCGCCGGATTCAGTTTTTTTAATGCGCTTTCATTCTATTTCATGATAGCGCTTTCGTCAATATGTTTTCAAAAAAAAAGTCTGTTTCTCGAAACAGACGCGTTATTCCGGGTTTTTTTGCAGACGCTGGACATGCAGCGTAATATAGCCGGCCTCGGATTCCGGCAGTTCCAAATCATATTCATTTTTTAAAAACGCCGCCAGTTCAAGCGCACACCGATAAGCAAACGGATACTTTTTTTGGATGAAATAAAGCATCTCCTCGTCCATGGAATGGAGTGCTTCATTTGAGTCCAACCGGCTGACCGCATACCGCAAGTGCGTGACGAGGCGCTGATAGGAAATACTGTCTTCATCCACCTTCTGTTCGAAAAAGGATTCGATCTTTTCGATCATTTCTTTGATCATGGTTGTATGCTTCATCGCCGAATACATGCTTTTGGCATCCGCCTTGGCAGTGTGGATATGAAGCGCGATATACCCCGCCTCATCATCAGGCAATGATATACCGAGGGTTTGTTTCACGTGTTCAACCGCCCAGCGGCCGATCTCATATTCTTTTTTATAAAGCGCCTTAATTTCATGAAGCAATCGGTTATGCACCTGAAGGCCGTTTTGAATCCTTTCGATCGCAAAGGATAAATGGTCCGCCAGCGCAATGTGGATGTGATCGCTCAAAGGTGCCGCAAGCTCTCCCTCCGCATGGCTGATGATATCTTCAGCCGCCTCTATATGCTCTTCGGGAAGCGTTTCTAACACTTGTTTGAACTTTTCATTTTCGTCGTGCACGACAAATATTTTTTCAATTTTATGTTTTTGAATCACATCATTTTTTCTCTTTTGAAAAGCGATTCCGGGACCCATTACGATCTTTTCCCGTCCGTCTTCTTTTATTAACGCCGCATTGTTATTTAATACTTTGTCTATTCTCAAGAGGTTCGCTCCCGTTCTTATGTTTAGTGGGATTGTACCCTCTTTTTCATATGATGTAAAGGTGTCGGACCCGCGCGCTCCCGTTTCGGCAATTCTTTGCGGACAGGCATCCATCGGTTTTTATCCAGCCTGCCGCTGGCCGATTTCGTTTCATCGGTCAAATCCGCCGATCGGACACGGCTCACAAACGAAAAAGCCCCAGCCGTCCGGTTCGCTTTCTTATGATAAGCCGCTTGGTTTCCGTACACGGCGGCTAATGGATATCTTCCGTTACCCGGCGCCATCCAGTTCATCAGAAAGACCATCCACACCCGTAAAGATACTAGCAAACGTTTCATTGCAAATCATCCCTCCGCTTCTTTTTGACAGACAGCTTGTTCGCAGGCCTGTTTTTCTCTCCGCTTTAACGGAAAAGGCGGCCGATCCTTCTCCGTTAAAAACTAGCGGGTCTAGCAACCCTATGACTCTATGATAGACGCGGTCGGGCGAATTGTTTGTCACAATATGAGTGAAAAAACAAACTAGTTTTCAGAAGTTTTGTTGAAAGCTGATGGAAATGACCTGAAAAATGGAAAAGCCGATAAAAAAAGTTATACACACTTTATCCCTTGGTTAAGCACAGCTTAAACACAGGGTATATCCACATATCCACAAACTTGATCTATATTTTGTATAGGAACATTCGTTCCCAACAATATATATACACAAATTTATTCAGTTATGCACAGGATTCTGTGTATAACTCCCTCCTTATTCACAGACCAATTTCCATAAATGAGTCATATGTCACAAGGATTATTTTGAATTTTCAAGAAATATATACTAGATTTCTAATTTAGATAAAGAAAAAGGGGGAAACACGATTGAAAAAAGGAATCATCCGTTATCTGCTTCCGGCTTTTGTCTTATCCTTTACCTTATCCACAAGTTCACAGGCTGCGCCGGCTTCAAAACCGCAAACTCCTGATCTTGAGAAGGCTGAGGTGTTCGGTGACATTGATATGACCACCGGCAAACAAACGACAGTCATCGTGGAGCTGAAAGAAAAGTCACTGGCGGAAGCAAAGGAACTCGGCAAAGCACAGACAAAAAGCAAGCTGAAAAGCGAACGCGCAAAAGTGAAAAAGAAAGCGCTCAAAACCATAAAACACGGAAAAATCAACAGGGAATATGAGCAAGTGTTTTCCGGCTTCTCCATGAAACTCCCGGCAAATGAAATCCCCAAACTGCTGAGTGATCAGGATGTCAAAGCGGTTTATCCGAATGTTACCTATCATACCGATCAGCTCAAAGATAAAGACATCACCCTATCTAAAGATGCCGTGTCTCCGCAGATGGATGACAGCGCGCCTTATATAGGGGCAAATGACGCGTGGAAGCTCGGCTATACGGGTAAAGGCGTCAAGGTTGCCATTATTGACACCGGTGTCGAATATAAACACCCTGACTTAAAGAAAAATTTCGGACAATATAAAGGATACGATTTTGTGGATAACGACTACGATCCTGAAGAAACGCCGTCCGGTGATCCGAGAGGCGCGTCGACTGACCACGGAACCCATGTCGCGGGCACGGTAGCGGCAAACGGAACGATTAAAGGCGTCGCGCCGGATGCTACACTCCTTGCCTACCGTGTGCTCGGTCCGGGCGGAAGCGGAACAACGGAGAACGTCATCGCCGGCATCGAACGCGCGGTACAGGACGGAGCGGATGTCATGAACCTTTCTCTCGGCAATTCTGTGAATAACCCAGACTGGGCGACAAGCACGGCGCTTGACTGGGCGATGTCAGAAGGCGTCACGGCCGTTACATCAAACGGAAACAGCGGGCCGAACAATTGGACCGTCGGCTCTCCGGGAACGTCCAGAGAAGCCATCTCCGTCGGAGCGACCCAGCTGCCGCTGAACGAGTACGCCGTCTCCTTCGGTTCCTATTCCTCAGCGAAAGTAATGGGCTACAACAAAGAAGATGACATAAAAGCACTGAATAAAAAAGAAACAGAGCTCATAGAGGCGGGTATCGGCGAGCAAAAGGATTTTGAAGGCAAAGATCTGAAAGGAAAAGTCGCGGTCGTCAAACGGGGCAGCATCGCCTTTGTGGATAAAGCCGACAACGCCAAAAAAGCGGGCGCGATCGGTATGGTTGTGTATAACAATGTCCCGGGAGAAATTGAAGCCAACGTACCGGGCATGTCCGTGCCGACGATTAAACTTTCATCAGAAGACGGCGAAAAACTCGTCAGCCAATTAAAAGCGGGCGGCACAAAAGCGACTTTCAATTTATCCGTGGCTAAATCGCTCACTGAACAAATGGCAGACTTTTCGTCACGCGGTCCGGTTATGGACACGTGGATGATTAAACCTGACGTCTCCGCTCCCGGCGTAAACATCGTCAGCACCATTCCGACCCATGATCCGGCCGACCCGTACGGCTACGGATCGAAGCAGGGAACGAGCATGGCTTCCCCGCATGTAGCCGGCGCAGCTGCCGTCATCAAGCAGGCCAAACCGAAATGGAGCCCGGAACAAATAAAAGCCGCTCTCATGAACACGGCGGAAACCTTAACGGACGCGGACGGTGACGTATACCCGCATAATGCGCAAGGCGCCGGAAGCATCAGAATCATGAAGGCGATCAAAGCAGACTCCCTTGTCGCCCCGGGAAGTTATTCTTACGGAACGTTTATGAAAGACAAAGGCAATGAAACGAAAAAAGAAACCTTTACAATTGAAAACCAATCGTCCATCAGAAAATCATATCAGCTCGTGTACTCTTTCAACGGCACAGGCATTACCGTTTCGGGCACAGACCGGGTCGTGATCCCCGCTCATCAAACCGGAAAGGTCAATGCGAAAGTAAAGGTCAATGCCAAAAAAGTAAAGGCAGGCACCTATGAGGGAACCGTCACAGTGCGTGAAGGCGGAAAAACAGTCGCAAAAGTGCCGACGCTGCTGATTGTAAAAGAGCCGGACTATCCGCGCGTGACGTCAATCGACGTGCAGGACGGCACAACGCAGGGAACCTACCAAATTGAAACCTATCTTCCGGCGGGAGCCGAAGAGCTTGCCTTCCTTGTATATGACAGCAATCTTGACTTTGTCGGCCAAGCCGGCATCTACAAAAAGCAGGATAAAGGCTATCAATATTTCGACTGGAACGGCAAAGTCAATGGTGACACCGCACTGCCGGCAGGAGAATATTATATGCTGGCCTATGCCGCGAACAAAGGGAAATCAAGCCAGGTGCTGACTGAAAAACCTTTTATCATTGAATAACCGAACAACCCTGCTGGAGCATCAGCAGGGTTTCTTTCTGATTAATCGGCAAAAGCTTCTCGAAGCAGGCGATATGACTGAAGTTTATCTTCAAAATGATGAGTAATGGTTACAGCCATCACTTCTTCTGTTCCGTATGCTTTACTGAGAGCCAGAATCTGTTCTTTCACTTGCTGCTTCGTTCCGATGATCATTCGGTTCCGATTATCGGCAATTCGTCTTTGCTCATACGGTGTATACGTATTGCCGCGGACGGTTTCGTAAGACGGTACGCCGTGAAGCGGAATCCCCTGTTCACCCGCAAGCAGCGTATAATCCATGACGGCCGCGAGTTCCTCCGCTTTCTCCTCCGTGTCCGCGCACAGCACAAACACCGCCACGGCTGTTTTTGGTTCTTTTCCTAATAGAGAAGGTTTAAATCTGCGCTTATATTGTGCTGTCGTGCTTTCTCCGCCTTCTCCATTAATAAAGTGAGCAAACATATAGCCTGCACCCATTTCTGCGCTCAGAAGCGCGCTTTCCCCCGAAGAACCGAGAAGCCAGACTTCCGGCGACGTCTTAATAAGGGGTGATGCGGTCAGATTCGGAAAACGGTGATTGTCATCGGCTGCATCATGCAAATACATCGCCAGCTCACGAAGCTGCTGCGGATATTGATCAGCACTACGCTTCCCGCCGTCATTCAGCGCCCATGATGCGATCGGCATTCCGCCCGGCGCTCTCCCTAATCCGAGATCGATTCTGCCCGGCGTCAACCCTTCAAGCACGCGGAAATTCTCCGCCACTTTATATGCGCTGTAATGCGGAAGCATGACACCGCCTGAGCCTACACGAATCTCATTCGTTTTCGCCGCAATATGGCTGATCAGCACTTCAGGGCTTGAACCCGCCAACCGCTCTGAAAAATGATGCTCTGACACCCAAAACCTCTTATATCCGAGCTTTTCCGCCTCCTGCGCCAGTCTTACTGTATTCCGCAGCGCGCTTTCCGCAGAACTCCCTTCTGATACAGGAGATTGATCTAATATGCTTAATGAAATCATCACTGTCACCTCATCAACATCGTACCACTGCTAAGCCGTTTTTTCTTTCTGTATGCTTATAAGCATCCCTGATGATAAACATTTATATACCTTGTTCCATTTTGTCGAAATATGTTACACGTGAAACATAAAAAACCTCTCCCGTCAGGAGAGGTTTTTTCTTAATTCTTTTGAAAACCTTTATCTTTTACATATTGATTCAAATAGGTTCTCGGTTTTTGTTTCATGAACTGCAGAATTTGATCAGACCACGTTTCAACCCGCTTGCCGTTTGTCCGTTTATCATAATAAGCGGAGATGGTTTCATCATATTCCTTCATATAACTGCGGAAGTTTTCTTCATTCGTATCATACGTGTTTTCATGATATACGGCTTGTTTCGGCAGGCGCGGCTTTTGACCGGACGGATGAGCGGGATGACCGACTACCAAGCCGAACAGCGGCAGCACATGGTCAGGTGTACCAAGCACTTCCGTCACCTGATCAAGTTCATTTCGAATGCCTCCGATATAACAAATGCCAAGTCCCATTGATTCCGCGGCCACACTTACATTTTGTGCGGCAAGTGCGGCATCAATGACGCTGACCATAAACATTTCCGTATTCTCAAGAAGCTCGGTAATGTTTTCGCCTTTTTCCTCAGCAAGTTTTTTATGGCGGTACAAATCAGCGCAGAACACAAACAAGTGCCCGTTATTTTCGACGTAAGGCTGGTTTCCGGCCAGCGCCGCCAGCTTCCGCTTTTTCTCCTTATCGGTTACGCCGATGATGGAGTAAGCCTGCACGTAACTGGACGTTGACGCCGCCTGGGCGCTTTTCACTAATGTATCTATCTCTTCTGCTGTCAGAAGCTCGTCAGTAAATGATCGGATCGACCGATGATTAAGTATAGTTTCGATGGTATTGTTCATATAAAAGCCTCCTTCTCTCTATATCATATCCGAAAGGGAATCATGTCAAAAGCGAAATGCTCTAAACAAAAAAAGACAGCCCGAAAAACGAGCCGTCTCACATTAAGAATTGAACAAGTAGCTTTTATATTTCGTCAGCTGCACACTTGCGTTATATACGATCCCGAAGCTGATTAATGTAGAAAGCACCGAGCTCCCCCCATAGCTGACAAACAGCAGCGGAATACCGGTAACCGGCATAATGCCGATATTCATCCCGATGTTCTGGAAGGTGTGAATCACGATAAGTGCAGTAAATCCTACGCAAAAAAACGCGCCAAATCGGTTAAACGCATGCAAGCGGTCAATCAGCACCACAAGTCTGTAAATTAAAAAGAAAAACATGACAACCGCAATGGCGCAGCCTAAAAATCCAAAACTTTCACCCAAAATCGCAAAGATAAAGTCGGTCTGTCCCTCAGGTACGTACACCTTCAGATTATGAACACCGTTTCCGGTAATGCCGCCCGATCCGATCGCCATAACGGCCTGATCCACCTGCCAGCTTTTATCGCTCTCTGCCTGAGTCGTTGCCGCACTGGAGTCAGACATCCACGATGTAATCCGGTTAATTTGATAATCCGCAATGCCGATTGAATTCGCCACATGGGGAAATTCAATCACGAGAACTAAGAAAAGGCCAAGCACGAGCGCGGCCGAACCGCCGATGATGGTGATCAGCTTCCAGTTTACACCTGACATAAACACCATCACCATAACGATAAACAGACAGATCGCACCCGTTCCGGCATCCTGCAAAACGATCATCCCGATCGGAATAACCGTCCATGCCGCAATTTTCAAAAGCAGATTCACATCTTCCCGAAGTGACCTTTGATCCTTCGGGCCCGCCTTCGATATAATGGACGCGACCATCATCATAATTCCTATTTTCGTGAACTCTGAAGGTTGAAGAGTGAAGCTGCCGATTTTAAACCAGCTCTTCGCTCCGTTTTTAATCGGCGCGATGGATTCCGGCGCCACACGTAAAAGGAGCAGTGACAGCACGCCGGCAATTAACACGTACAGACTCAGTTTTTCAAGCTGCTCTAAATCAAAATACATGATACTGACCATGAGACCGGCTCCGATGACATAAAAGACGATCTGTCTCATCCAGGCATCACTTCCGTACTGCCCGAACTGTCCGGCCGCATAAATCGCCGCAACACTAATTATTAAAAACACACCAAATATAAAAATCAAATCCCCCTGATAATAGGGATTTTGCTGTTTCTTATATCGACTCATTCTATCCCGCCTTACATTTTCATCGGAAGTCACTATTGTTTATTATACATGAACACTGTTCAAGAAAACATGATGAGGTTGCTTCCTTTTTATTTTTTACGGTTTGGGGACTACACGACATATGACGTGTCAGAAAAGGAAATGTTTCGGTCATGACGAAACTTTTCCGATAAAAAACCCCTTCTCGTCAGAAAAGGGGTTTCAGTCTATGTTTAACGTCATAAACAAGCTGTTCGGGTCCTCTTTATAATGTGCAAACGGATTACAATATTGAAACCCGGCTTTTTCATACAGGCGTCTGGCGGGGAGAAAAGCCTCCATAGAACCGGTTTCTAAGCTGATACGCTGATAGCCTCTCCGCCTTGCTTCTTCAAGCATATGGCGGAGGATCCGATTGGCTGTGCCTTTTCTGACATGATGCCGAGAGGTTCTCATTGATTTGATCTCACCGTGCCGGCTGTTTACCTCCTTTAAGGCACCGCAGCCGAGCAGGATGCCGTTTTCCCTCGCACTCCAAAACGTAACGTCAGGCTGACGCAGCCGGTCCGCATTGAGCGCGTGTATACTTTCCGGAGAAGAATGCATGGTCATGCTCTTCAGATGCTCCTGCAAAAGCGCAATGACATCCGGCGCTGTGACATCTTCTTTCCTTACGTCCACTTCAAACCGCCCTTGCTGTGCATGTTTCTTTGACCATAGGAAAGGTTCACAGCCTGCGCCATTCCATTGTCCGGAAATGTGACAGGGTATTTGGCCTTTCCGGTTTCTTGTACCTATCCAAAAATGAGGCAATAGTTGCAATACATTTCTCGAAAAAGCGGTATCAAAAATTGGAAAACATGGTATAATAATTGTAACAAAATGTTCAAAAAACGACCACAAAACAGACACATTTCATTCTCTGTATTTCATTTTGGAAACGCTCCCATAAAATGAAAGGAGACATGTAAGATGGACATGTTTTTTGCTTATTTACTGGTCGCAAGCGCAACACCCCTCTTTATCTGGCTGGATAACAAAAAAGTCGCTCTTTCGGCCATACCGCCAATTATTCTCATGTGGGTTTTCTTCTACTTTTACGCAACCAGCAGCCTATCCCCTCTCGGCCACACACTCATGATCATCCTGTTTGCCGCCAACGTCATCGTTGCCCATATCGCCGCCTTTATCATTTACGGCCTTCCGCGCCTGCGCCGGAGAAGAAGCCAATAAAGGCACAAAAAACCCTCTTCGTCTGAACGAAGAGGGTTTTTTTTATTCCTGATGTTCGGAATGATGCTTCGCACCGCCAGGAGGGTTTCCATCCATATGGTCACCGTGATGGTAGTGCGCCGCAAAGATCCAGATGGAACCAAGGATGATAACAATCGCTCCGAAAAATCCGAAGAGCGTGTTTCCGACTTGAATTCCGCCGTTTTCGCTTTCTGTCATGTGCATGAACATGAGAAGCTGAAGACCAGCTTGGATAAATGCGAATCCGAAAATGATCCAGAGTTTTGCTGATGAGCTTAAATCTGTATATACCGCAACCCAAAGGGCCAGCAGGGTCAGAATAATAGACAACGCAAAACCTACGATATGCTTCCACGGAAAGTGGCTGTGTTCAGCAGATTTGTTTGCCATATTATAGTCCCCCCAATCCGATGAGATAGACGCCTGTAAAGATGAAGATCCAAACAACGTCTAAGAAGTGCCAGTATAAACTTGAGATAAAGATTTTTGAAGACGTCTGCGGCGTTAATCCGCGTTTCTTCAATTGCAGTAAGATGCCGGCAATCCAGAAGATACCGATCGTTACGTGCGTTCCGTGCGTTCCTAGAAGGACGAAGAATCCAGACCAGAAAGCACTTGTACCGAGAGATGCTCCTTCATGTACATAGTGGATGAACTCGTTAAGCTCACATCCGACGAAGCCCGCGCCGAGAAGGAGCGTAATGATCGTCCAAATGACGACGCCTTTTAAACTTCCGCGACGCATTTCATGAACAGCGATCCCGCAGGTGAAACTGCTGATCAGAAGCAGGAATGTCATGATCATGACAAGCTTCACTTCAAATAATTCAGCCGGTAAGACTCCTCCTGCTGTTCTTCTTTGAAGAACGAAGAAGGTTGCAAATAGTGTTGAGAACAACACAATCTCTGCCCCTAAAAAGATCCAAAACCCGAGAATATTGAGTCTGCCGGTTTCAGATTGATATTCCATAGGCGCGTTAGAATTGCCGTGTTCTGCATGTTCCATAAATCACGCCTCCTTTATTCGGAAATCTTTCTTTCCGTCTCTTTTATTTCTTCAACAGGTATATAGTAGCCATTGTCATATTCAAATGAACGAAGCACCATGCAAAGCAGAATGCCGATCAAGCCGACAATGCCCATCCAGAACCATTCAAATACAAGTCCGAAGCCTGCAATACCGAACGCCACTGACATAATAAGCGGTCTTCCGGAGTTGTGCGGCATATGGATTTTCTTGAACTTGCTTTCCGGATGAATATCCGTTTTGTCTTCTTTCAATTGCAGTAACGCATCTTGAGATTTCACTTCAGGAAGCACCGCAAAGTTGTAATGCGGCGGAATCGCAGATGAAGTCGCCCACTCAAGCGTACGTCCCACGCCCCATGAATCTCCGCTGATCTCGCGAGTAGAGTAGCGGAAGCTGTAGTAGATGTTGTAGCAAAGGATTAAGAATCCGACACCCATCATGAAGGCTCCGACAGTTGAAATAAAGTTCAATGCAGTCCATCCGTCATTCGGTCCGTAAGTGTAAATACGGCGAGGCATACCTTGCAGCCCCAAGAAGTATTGAGGGAAGAAACATACATTAAATCCGATCATAAAGATCCAGAAGAACCATTTTCCGATTCTTTCGTTCAGCTTGTGGCCGAACATTTTCGGATACCAGAAAATAAATCCTGCGAAACATGCAAATACCGTACCCGCGATCAGCACATAGTGGAAGTGAGATACGAGGAAGTACGTATTATGGTATTGATAATCCGCTGCAGCCATTGCAAGCATAACCCCTGTTACCCCGCCGACAACGAAGTTCGGGATGAACGCAAGCGCCCACAGCATCGGTGTTGTAAAACTGATCCGGCCTTTATACATCGTAAAGAGCCAGTTAAAGATTTTAACCCCGGTCGGAACCGAAATCGCCATCGTTGTAATTGAGAAGAAAGAGTTAACGGACGCACTGTTCCCCATTGTGAAGAAGTGGTGAGTCCATACAAGGAAACTCAGGACGGAAATGGCGATAATTGAGCCGACCATCGCTTTGTAACCGAATAACTGCTTTCTTGCAAACGCTGAAATAATTTCAGAGAAAATACCGAATGCCGGTAAGATAACGATATATACTTCAGGGTGTCCCCAAATCCAGAACAAGTTAGCCCAAAGCATCGGCATACCGCCGGCTTCCAGCGTGAAAAAGTGAGCGCCGAACAAACGGTCAAATGATAACAGCGCCAATGCCACTGTCAAAACAGGGAAGGCGAATACGATAATTACCATTGTAATCAGCGTCGTCCATGTGAACATCGGCATACGCATCAGCGTCATGCCTTTCGTACGCATTTTCAGGATCGTCACCATAAAGTTGATACCCGTCATCAGCGTACCGATACCGGCAATCTGAAGACCGAGCAGGTAGAAGTTCTCACCAGGCCCGGGACTCATGTCGTTGCTTGCCAGCGGCATGTAACTCGTCCAGCCTGCGTTCGGAGAACCTCCGATAACGAAAGAAATATTGAAAAGCATCGCACCTACGAAGAACGTCCAGAAACTCAGGTTGTTCAAGTAAGGGAATGCTACGTCGCGCGCACCGATCTGCAAAGGTACGACAACGTTGATCAGACCGATTAAAAACGGCATCGCCATGAAGATAATCATGATCGTACCGTGAGTCGTAAAGATCTCATTATAGTGGTTTGAGTCTAAAAAACTGTTATTAGGAAGCGCTAACTGGGCGCGCATCATCAAGCCGTCGACCCCGCCGCGGAACAGCATGATAACAGCAGAGATAATGTACATGATTCCAAGTTTCTTATGGTCTACAGACGTAAGCCATTCAGACCAGAGCCATTTCCACTTTTTGAAGTATGTGAGTACAACGATGATAGCAATAGTGGAAAGCGCAATGGAAACTTGTGCGCCCAGAATTAATGGGTCACCTGTTACAAAAAATTCATCCCATCTCAATTTCATTCGGGCTTCCTCCTTTCTTGTTCAATTTCAATCTTGTTTATCGTCGGATACTTTAAATTCGTTTTTCTTTACATTTTCCCACGGATCTGTTTTAGAGTGCGGTGATACGGCTTTGTAGCCAAGGCGTTTGCGCGCCTCCATCGCATATTCGGCATCTTGGCCGTGGTCAACGTATTTTAAGTGTGTAGAAGAGAACGTTAATTTACCGACATTCTCCGGAAGCATCAGTTCGTCATACTTCTCTTTCGTCAGCTTTGGAGAATCGCTTTGGGCTTTTTTCACCCAGCTGTTAAAGTCTTTTTGCGTAACAGCTTTTACGTTGAATTTCTGGTCGGCAAAGTGTTCGCCGGTGAAGTTCGCGTTGCGGCCTTCATATGTTCCCACTTTGTCAGCCTGTAAGTATTGATCCATCAGCATTCCCGCCATCGCGTATTTTTGTCCCCCAAGCTGAGGAATCCATAGCGATGCCATTGAATCGGCTGAAGAAATTTTAAATAAAACCGGACGGTCTACAGGAATGTTCAGGTAGTTAACCGTCTCAATATCCTGCTCTGGGTAGCTGAATACCCATTTCCAGTCTACCGAAGTAGCATAAACAACAAGAGGCTCTTTATCCTTTGTCGCTTCAGGCGCTTTTTCTAACGAATATATCGTCTGTACGGTAGGCACAGAAAGTGCAATAACAATTAAAATTGGGATCACTGTCCAGACTACTTCTAAGAACGTGTTGCCGTGCATCTCGGGCTTGTAATTTCCGCTGTCTTTGCCTTTGCGGTCGCGGTATTTCACTAAAATGATTGTAAATAGTACGAATACGACGCCGACAATGAACAGCATAAATCCGATTGACAAGAGAATCAGATCTTTCTGCTGGTCTGCTACAGGTCCTTTCGGATCTAAAACGGAAATGTCGCTGCATCCGCCCAGTACGAAAACAACAGCCAACATCGCTATTAAAAGTAACGGTTTAAATGCTCTGAACAAGAAGATCACCATCCTTCCTATTGATGTAGTGAATCTGAAATGTACTTTCTCAAAATCTTTTCTCTATCTACCTTGTTATGCTATCAAAATCTGCCCTTATTAGCTTTATTTTTTTCTAAAGTTCATCTTTTTTTCGACCTAATGTCACAAAATCGTCAAAAAATGCATGAACTTTTTCCACTTGCGCAAATCAAACATAAAAAGTTTTAGATCATTTAGCATATATAGAGAAAAAAGATAGTGAGAACGAATAATACCAAATAAAGGTTTACCATAATAAAAAACGCTGGTCAACAAAAAGTTTCATTTTGTTAAACATTCTACAAAAGAAATATTTTTTCCTTTGCTCACACCTTTTCACACGGTTTCCATTTTAACGCAACGCATTGTGAAAAAAAAGACCGGAACGCGCCTTGATATGTTCATTATAAAAAACGCATTCATATGTTTAATATGGACAAAACGAAGGTAACATATAGGCATAAATAAATAAAAAATAGGAAGTGATATTTATGGGTTTTATCGTATCTCTGATTGTCGCTATTATTATCGGCTGGATCGGAAGTTTATTTGTAAAAGGCAGTATGCCCGGGGGAATCATCGGGTCAATGATCGCCGGTCTGATCGGCGCATGGATCGGGCACGGACTGCTCGGCACATGGGGTCCTCACCTTGCCGGCTTTGCCATCATTCCGGCAATCATCGGAGCTGCGATCGTGGTATTCTTATTCAGCCTGATCGCCAGAAGCAGAGGATAAAAAAAAGCCTCGTCCCTTATGGGATGGGGCTTTTTTCCGGTAGAGCGCCCAAATGGCGGATAAACCGCCGGAAAGCCGCTCTGCCTTCTTCCGTCTGTTTAAAGACGCCGGCATGCTCCAGTATCCGCGCAAAGGCATGGCCGATTTCCTCTTTCAAAATCTGTTCCGCGTTTTCTTTCGTTATCTTCCGCTTATGCAGCACACTGAGCGCCCAATCTTTATGCGCTGCCGCAGAAGGGTCTGCCGTTAAGACCGCTTCCGGGTCCGGTGAGCACAGCGCTTCAGCCGTGTATTTCATTTCTTGTTCAAGGCGGCCCGGCAGAATCGCAAGCCCCATTACCTCAATCAGTCCGATATTTTCTTTTTTCAGGTGATGAACTTCCTGATGGGGATGAAAAATTCCCAGCGGATGCTCATCAGAGGTGCGGTTATTTCTGAGGACGAGATCTAATTCGAATAAACCTTTTTTCCGCCGGGCAATCGGCGTAATTGTATTGTGCGGTGTTTCTCCTGAATAGGCGAGGAGATCAGCCGCCTCATCGGAATAACCGCGCCATGCCCGCAGGATGGCATCCGCCGCGCCGGAAAGCTCAGACGCGCTCTCGCTTTGCAGGCGGATGACCGACATCGGCCACTTCACAATTCCCAACACCGTTTTCGGATAGTCAGGCAGCCTGTACCGGCTTTCTGTCTCCGCCCGCGCCATCGGGAATTCATAATTGCCCCCCTGAAAATGGTCGTGGCTTAAAATACTGCCGCCGACAATCGGCAGATCAGCATTGGAACCGAGAAAATAATGAGGATACTGGCTGACGAACGACAGCAGCCGGTCAAACGTTTTTTTACTGATCTCCATCGGTTCGTGCCGGTCTTTCAAAACGATGCAATGCTCCCGGTAATACACATACGGAGAAAATTGCAGAAACCACTGCTCATCGCCGAGAATCACCGGAATGACACGAAGGTTTTGACGCGCCGGGTGATCCGGTCTCCCCTCGTACCCGACATTTTCTTTACAAAGAACACATCTCGGATAATCGGATTGAGGCTGCTCTTTGGCAGCCGCAATTGCTTTCGGATCTTTTTCCGGTTTTGAAAGGTTGATCGTGATGTCCAGCTTTCCGTAAGCCGTCTCAGCCGTCCACCCGACATTCCGCTGTATTCTGTCCGAACGGATATAATACACATCCTCTGAAAATCGGTAAAACGCCTTTGTCGCCTGCTCCGGCCCGTGCACCGCCTTTGTTTCTTCAAAACGACGGACAATCTCGGACGGCTGCGGGGCAAAGCAGCCCATGATCTTCGCGCTCAGCAGGTCGCGATAGGTGTCTGTATCGGCTGCAATCCGGCCTGTTTCTGCCGCCCATTCATAAATCGGGGCCAATATGTCCGGCAATGATGCCGCCGATTCATTTTCTTTCTGTTCTGAAACTTCCGGATGGGTGATATGCAAAGCTTCATATAAACGGTTTCTTGTATATTCAATATCAAGATAGGAAATCAGCTCTTTTTGCAATCCGTACCGGATTAAACGTTCCACGTGCCGCTCAATTGCCATCGTCATCCCCCTTTAGTTCTCTCGCTCCGGCTCCGACATCCGCCGTGTAAAAGTCAGCTTTTCTCCCTGTCTTTTCCTCATAGCGGGCCCCTGCCGTTTCAATAAAATCCGAAACCGCATCGTCCTTGACGATACTGACAGTACAGCCGCCGAAACCGGCTCCCGTCATCCTTGATCCGATCACCCCGCCGTGGCGCCAGGCCGCTTCAGCCAGTGTATCCAGCTCATGACTCGTCACCTCGTAGTCATCGCGTAAAGAGAGATGCGAATCCCTCATTAATTCACCGATATGATGAAGCTGATTGTTACTGAACATGTCGGCGGCCTCTATTGTGCGGTGATTTTCATAGACGGCGTGTTTCGCCCGGCGTCTGTTCACTTCATTCTGAATCAGCTCCGCATGAGCGTCAAAAGCGGAAGGGGTCAGCTCTCCCAGTGATTGAACGGAAAGATGCTTCTGGAGATCACAAAGCGCTTCCCCGCACTCCTTGAGCCTTGTATTATAGCCTGAGTCTGCAAGCGTTCGTTTTTTATTGGTATTTGCAATAACGATCGACAGCCCCGACAGCCCGAGTTTTGTATATTCAAAGCTGAGCGTCCCGCAATTCAGCAGAATCGCATGATGTTTCTTTCCCATTCCGATGGCGAATTGATCCATCATTCCGCAGCTGACGCCGATAAAGGAATTTTCCGCCGTCTGAGCGAGCTTCACCAAGTCGAGCATATCCGCCTCAAGCTCATGGCATTCCTTGAGAATGACCGCCGTAACAAGTTCAATGGAAGCCGAAGATGACAGCCCCGCTCCGTTCGGGATATTTCCCCAGAACACAATATCGAAGCCGTGCGGAAGGGAAAAACCGCTGCCGAGACATTCCGCCATGACCCCTTTCGGATAGTTGGCCCACCCGTCCTCTTTTTGATAACGGATATCATCGAGACTGCATTCCTTTATGCCCGCTTCCTTAAATTGATGAGAGTACATTCTGACGAGCCTGTCCCCTCTCTCCCGGACGGCTGCATATGTACCGATCGTCAGCGCGCACGGAAAGACGTGGCCCCCGTTATAATCCGTATGCTCTCCGATGAGATTCACTCTGCCGGGCGCAAAGAAAATGCGCAGGTCCTCCGATTCCCCGAATACATCAGCAAACGCTTTCTTTATTTTGTGCTTCATACGCATCCCCTTTCACCATTACACTTTCCCCCGGGGCGCGGAAAGAAACCGTTATGACACGCCCTCTTCTTTCGCTTTTCTGAAGACAATCCACTTGCTGGCCGCATAGTTGACGACTACGATAATGACGTTATCGGCGATTTTCGCCAGCGTTTCGTTCATATGAAATTGACTGACCAGAAGAATCATCATGGCGAGATCGATGGCGAGAGACAATACCCGCACGCTGAAAAAGGCCGTCAATTCTTTCATCAGACTCCGCATCCCCGCGGTCTTTTGCTGAAATACATACAGTTTATTCGTGACATATGCAAATAGAACGGACAGAATCCAAGCAGCGACGGTCGCCGCCTTGTAATCCATCTCAAAGGCCGACGTCAGAATGTAAAAACTGACGATATTCACGATGGTCGTGAATATCCCCATAATGATATACATCATAATTTCTCTGTAGCGCATGGCAGTTCCTCGCTTTCTGAAAGACTTTTCTAAACCTTTTGTCAAATCAAGAAGAACGTTACCCCGATTTTCTGCCGCTGACAAAAACATAGAGCGCGTCAAACATGCTGCGGAAAGTAACCGGCCTTCCCAGCACATTGGATTGCTTAATCATCCCGTCGATGAGCGCGCACATCATGTTAGCGGTATGCTCGGTATCTATATGGTCTTCTATTAAATTTCTCGATTTGAGCCAATTTATGTACATGGTGCTTTCTTCTATCCATAACTTATAAAGACGGATATAAGCTTCATATTCACTGACGACTTTGTAAGTAGGCATATGAACGGCAAAAGACACAACATTCCAGGCAGGCTTGCTGTTTACAAACCGCATCAACAGGCTGGCCGCGCTGGCCGCAGCTTCACAAAGCGTCAACGGCCGCGCTGTTTGCTTCTCTAATTCGTCGAGATAGCCAGTGATGATCCTTTTTTTAATCTGACGCCTGTCTAACAAATGCTTCAGAAAATCTTCCTTGCTTTCAAAATGAACGTAAAACGCGCCTTTGCTGAAACCCGCCGCTTTACTGATGTCATCGATTGAGACTGAATCGTAAGCTCTTTCAATCAGGAGATGAAGGCCTGCGTCAATAAAACTTTCAAATGTTTCTTCTCTCTTAATTTGAAATTTGTTTTTTTTCATTTTTTACCCCAGCTGTTTGATCATTCACTTTATCTTACACCGAATCATTCTTTTGCGGTATTTTTTATGCAAAAAGAATATGCTAGTCGACGCTTTGAGGGTAAATGTTAATAGGTCATATGATTTATTTTTATTTGCATACTATCCAGTCAGTATTTATTTGTTTATTATTATACGTAAGAATTCTTGAAGGATTTTGGTTATTTCAGTCATTTTCTTAGGGAATAGGTAGGTGAATTCATCTTCAATTTGGGATTACCGGCCAACTATGTGTGATATTTGTTATACATTGGCTGCTGTAGCTGGGCAAATCAATTTTTCAATTGGAGGTTCTTATGAAAACTCATGTAATGAAAGATATAGATCAAGATTGGCAATTGTTAATTCAAGAGGCTAGAATCATGGGTTTGCACATTGACGATGTGAGGCGCTTCTTAAATACTGAAAAAGCGGTGAAGAAAAAAACACCAATGAAAAACACCATCCGCCAGCGGTAAGATTACAGGCGGATCCTTTTACTATATGACCTGCCACAGTCCGCCCGCACCCGAGTTTTCAAAGGAACATCCGCAATAAGAGGGGAATCAGAGAACAAACCGTATACCGGACAACCATTCCCGTCCGCATTCCGCAATTGAACAGCCAAACATGGTGATATGAGATCCCCCCGCTGCATATCTTGTGTATATGCCCGTTTATGAGGTGATACACAGATGGATACGAATCCCTATTATGATGAAAAACAACAGAACTACTACGAAGGCCTGAATCCTTATTTATTGAACAAAATAGACGAAAACTGGCGGACAGTGCTTGATGTCGGCTGCGGCACAGGCAATTTAGGAGCGGCGATCGAACACCGCGGAATAACGGTTTACGGCATTGAAGCGTATCCCGAAGCCGCAAAAAAGGCGGAAAGCAAATTGAGCCACGTGCTTTGCGGCGACATTGAATCCGCCATTCTTCCGTACGAATCAGAACAATTCGACTGCATGCTGTTCGGAGACGTTCTTGAGCATCTTATCGACCCGTGGTCCGTGCTGAAAAAGCTTCGTCCTTATGTAAAAAAAGACGGCACGGTGCTTGCATGCATACCGAATGTCGGCCACATCTCAGTGGTGCTGGAGCTTTTAGCCGGCAAATGGACTTACAGGGACGCCGGATTAATGGATCAGACCCACCTGCGTTTTTTTACCCGTGAAGAGATGCTTTCATTATTTAAAGCCGCCGGCTATGAGGTGAAACGCATTGAGGCGATCCGCGTTGATCACCCCTCTTATCACAAAGCCATCGCATCATTGCACGAAGTATGCGTACAGCTTGGCATAAGGCATGACTTTATGACAGAAGCATCGGCGTATCAATATGTGATTGAGGCCGAGAGGAGCATGTAATGGATTCACATTCATTTCTGTTTGTCGTCTGTGTGAATGACGAGTCGCTGTACTCCCGGTGCAAAAGCCATATCATGCAGCTTACCGTCCCCCCTTCATACTCCGTTGATATCATGCCGATATACGATTCAGCAAGCATGGCCTCGTCCTACAACAAAGCGCTGAGACACCCCTCCAAATATAAAATTTATCTGCATCAGGATACCTTTATCATTCATCAGCATTTCCTTCATGATATGCTTCATATCTTTCAATCTCATCAGGAGCTCGGCCTTCTCGGTGTCGCCGGCTGCAAAACCCTGCCGCCGAACGGCATTTGGTGGGAAAGCGGAGAGCGGATGGGAAAAGTGATTGAATACCGGGGGAATGCTTATCACCCGCTGGACTTTGAGCACGGCGATGAAGACGGCCTGTTTACGCCCGCTGACGCCATTGACGGCTTGTTAATGGCGGCTCAATATGACGTGGAGTGGCGGGAGGATTTGTTTCGCGGCTTTCATTTTTACGACACATCACAGTCGCTTGAATTTCAAAAATACGGCTATCAAGTTGGCGTCGCCTGCCAAAAAGACCCTTGGTGCCTTCATTTTTGCGGCGACTCATTTGACGCCGCGGCTTATGAAGCGGACAGACAAACATTTGTCAAACACTATATGGCAAAGCCCTCTCGCTGATCGAGAGGGCTTTTTTCGGGTTAACGTTTATTCAGTTCCCGCTCAATGATTTGTTCAAAGGTTTCCTTCCCCGCCGCGCCAGGGATTCTCTCATCGCCGATGATAAACGTCGGCACTGCCGTAATGCCGGCTTCCTCATAAGCATGGCGGAGCGCTTCCCGCTGTACGTGTCTGTACGCTCTTGTCTCAAGCGCCTCTTTGAAGGCAGTGCCGTCAAGTCCGGCTTCTTCCGCAAGCTTTGTCAGCACGCCAACGTCACCGATATTTTGTTCTTCCTGAAAGAACGCCTGAAAAACGCGTGTATGGTATTCGCTTCCTTTCCCATGTTCCTTTGCGAAATGAAAGCCTTCAAATGCCAAATCCGTGTAAGGATGCGGTGACACGCGGGGGAACGTGATTTCAACGCCTAAAGACTGCGCCATCGGCTCAATGGAGTTTTTCCACATCTGCCGCTTGGCGGGATCATTCACCGGATCAAGTTTCGGCGAGGGGCTCGGACGCAATTCAAACGGCATCCATTCCACCTGTACGTCCTTGTCCTTGATTGCTTCTTCAAACGCCGCTTTGCCGACAAAGCAAAACGGACATACATAATCAGAATATACTTTAATCTGCAGTGTCATTGTAAGTCTCCTTTCCTTTTTATTTTAAGTTGTAACATATATAGTTACAAGTGTTTTTTTAAAAACACCCTCCATATGGAAGGTGTCACGATTCCAGCAGCCTTTGGGCGATATATTCTCCTTTTTTACAGCCGCCGGGACAGGCGAATAAGGAAGAGCCGATCGTTTGTGTGTATTCATTCAGTGCATCCTTTGCCGCCAAAGCCTTCAGCATCGGGACAAATTGGCGGTCCGGGTCTTTTTGAAAACAGATAAACAGCAGGCCTGCGTCAACATAGCCCGTCTTTGGATCAATTCCGTCCGTATAGGAAAATGCCCGGCGCAGAATCTGTCTGCCGGTTGATTTTGCCACGCTGACATGCGAGTCGGCGGGAATTTGATTCAGCTTCACGGGATCGATTTCCTCTTTTTGTCCGAAAGGCGCGCCCGAGCTTTTCACCCGCCCGAACGTGTCCTCTTGTTCCTTCAAGGATGAACGGTCCCATATATCTAAAAACATCTTAATTTTCCTAAACGCCATGTACGTGCCGCCCGTCATCCAGTCCGGCTCTCCTGATTGAACCCAAACGATCGAATTCATCAGGTTTTCATCCTTTGTGCTTTGGTTGCCGGTGCCGTCTTTGAATCCGAAGAGGTTGCGCGGCGTTTCCCCGTTTTTCCCGCCGCTTAAGAAACCTTTATTGAGAAAGCGGACTTCGCACACGCCTGCTGTCTGTTTCATCAGGTTGCGCACCGCGTGAAACGCCGTTTGTTCATTATCCGCGCAGACCTGTATGACGATATCACCGCCGCCTTGTTTCTTATCGAGCTTGTCGTTAGGCATCGGCGGAATATCGGCGAGGTGCTTCGGTTTTTTATCTTTCAGTCCGAAGCGGTCCTTCCCGTCTTTCTCGAAAAACCCGGGGCCGAAGCCGAAGGTAACGGTCAAATTCGCCGGGGCCAGATCCTGCGACTCCCCGGTATCCTGCGGAGGCATATATTTATTTTTCTGTTCGCCCGACGGGACGGCGCCTGAAGTCAGCAGCTGCGTCAGGCTTGTCCATTGTTTGAAAAGGGAGATGACATCGGCTTTGTCGCTTGACATGACATCAAGCGCTGCAAAATACACATACGTCTGATGCGCCGTTGTGATTCCCGCTTGGTGCTTTCCGTAAAAAGGAACGATTTGATCACAATCCCTTTTTTCATCATTCTTCTTTGAAGCGGTGGCTGCCGGTTTGAAGAGCGGCGCGAGTCCTCCGAGGCCGCTCGCTCCGACAGCGACGGCGGCGCCCGCGACGGCGCCCCACTTCAGGACATCCCGTCTGTGGATCTGTTTTTCCTTGTTTTGTTCATCGCTCATGCTGCGTCTTAACTCCTTTAAAAGCACATCGGCAATCTTCGACATGGTTTCAGAAAGGGCCGTCAGCCGTGCTTATCTCTCTGATTTGATCTGTACTTAATGTATCACAAGACGTATACGATTGATCGCACGTTTTGATTTCGACATCAAAACTTCAAATTCGCTGAATTCCGCATCAAGTTTTTCCGTGACCTCGAAATGATCTCTCACTGCGCGCTTTTCACTGGTTCATAGAGTGCTTTTAAGCCTTCGGCGCCGGCGGTGATTGGTTCAGGCATCACTTTGAGCAAAGCGATAGAGCCGTCAAACACTTCGGTCGATATTGCAAGCTGATTGCCCTGTTCTTGACATACGGCTTATATTCTCCAAGTCCGTCACTGCCTTTTTACGCACACAGAAAAAGGGCCGCCCTATCGGGACAGCCCTGCTTTGGAGTGCCGAATTTCCTCTGAAAACTTGCGCGCCGCCGCTTTTGGATCTTCAGCTTGGCTGATGGCGCTGATCATGCTGACGCCGTCTGCACCCGCTTCAATGACGGGCGCCGCGTTGTCAGCCGTAATGCCGCCGATTCCTACAATCGGAATGCTGATGCCCTGACGCCGCACCTCTTCAATCAATGTAACGCCTTGCACAGCTTCAGCATCTTTTTTTGTTTCGGTCGGATAGACCGGGCCCATTCCGACGTAATCGGCTCCGGCTTCTTCCGCCCGCTTCACCTCGGAGACATTATGTGCTGACACACCGAGAATCATATCGCCGATTGCCGCTCTCGTTTCTTCGGCGTCTGCGTCATCCTGTCCGATATGCACTCCGTCCGCCTCAAGGCGCAAGGCCAATTCGACATCATCATTAATGATGAAAGGAATCCCGGCCTGCCTGCAGACATCCTGCACCTGCTTCGCGAACAGGACACGTTCATCCCCTGTTAAAGAACCGCTCCCCTTTTCCCGAAATTGAAAAAGCGTAGCGCCGCCCTCAATGGCTTTTTTCACCACAGAAACGGGGTCTGCGCTTGTATTGTTTGATCCCATAATAAAATAAACCGATAACATATCCTTCATCATTTCCCGAGAAATACGCGTCATTTTTCTGTCACCCTTTCAATTGCAGCAAGCTCGGCCGCTTCTTGTTCTGAGATGCTTGCCAGCTTGTTTAAAAGCTCAATCTGGAAGCTGCCCGGCCCCTTATGGACGGTGTCCAAAGCGGCAAGCTGAGCGGCGCTTCCGTATACAGAAACGGCTGAAACGGCCGCTTGCAGAACGTCCTGCCCCGCTGCGCAGAAGGCTCCGATTACAGATGTCAGCAGGCATCCCGCCCCCGTCACCTTCGTCAGCAGTTTGTCACCGTTATGTACGGCGTATGTGTCGGTGCCGTCGGAGATGACGTCGGTTTTTCCGGTAATCGCAATGACCGTCTTCAGCCCGCTTGCAGCCGTCTTAGCGAGCTGAACCACATCTCCTCCGGCTTTCCCCGCATCCACGCCTTTTATCTTCCAATCAGGGGCGCCGGCAATATTGGCGATTTCCGCGGCATTCCCGCGAATGACGGACAAGCGGACCTCCTGTATGATCTTGCGGGCTGATGCCGTCCGAAACGGCGTGGCGCCGGCGCCTACCGGATCAAAAATGACCGGAACACCGTTTTCATTGGCCGATTTTCCGGCTGCGATCATAGCTTCAACCGACGCCGAACTGAGGGTGCCTATATTCAGGACGAGCGCTCCTGCGATTTTCGCCATGTCGGCGGCCTCCTCAATTGCATAAGCCATAACGGGCGATGCGCCGAGCGCGAGCAGTCCGTTAGCGGTGAAGTTCGTGACGACATTATTGGTGATACTGTGAACGAGCGGGTTTTGATCCCGCACTTTACTCAAGTGTTGAGCTGCGGTTTGTGCGTCCATGCTTAATCATCCTTTTTTCTCTTTTTCGGATTCCATAAATACGATTTCGTATGCTCCAGCCAGGCTCTGGCGGCAAAGGACATATAGCGGTCTTTCCGCCAAATGATGGCTAAATGCCACGGAATGACCGGATGAACGAGCGGAATGGTTCTGACTTTGTCAGGATCAAGACCGCGGCAGATTCTTTCCGGCAGCAGGCCGATACCGAGATTGGCGGATACCATTTCGCTGATAAAGTCCCACTGTGACGTTTCATAAATGACGTGCGGCCTGAATCCGGCTTTCACGCATTCCGTCATAATTCGATTATGAAGGACAAAATCCTCCCTGAAAAATATGAACGGCTCTTCTTTCAATTCGTGAAGACTGCATTCCTTCTCGTCCGCGAGCCGATGTGACGGATGGACGACGAGCATAAGGGTTTCCTTGACGATTGTGAACGTATGAAAAATCTCTTCATTCGCGGGAAGCACGACGACCCCGATATCAAGCGAGCCGTCCTCCACTCCTTGCTGCACTTTAATAGAGCCGTCCTCAACAAGCTGAAACGTCACATCGGGATATGTGACGCGGAAGTCACCGAGCACTCTCGGGAAAAAGCCGGACCCGATCATCGGCGGAAGACCGATGCGGACGTGCCCTTTCTTCACTTCCATAATATCGTTCAGCTCTGACGTCAGGTTTTGGAATGACTTTGTGATTTCCTGCGCCTGCACATACATGCTCTGCCCGGCGTCAGTCAGTTCAACTTGCCGGCCATTGCGGTAAAACAGCTTAATGCCGAGCTCCGTCTCCAGGTTTTTAATCATTTTTGAAATTGTCGGCTGTGAAACATACAGCGACTGTGAAGCCTTCGTAAAGCTTTTCAAACGGGCCACTTCCAAAAAATACGTTAAGTGCCGGATATCCATTACATTTCATCCTTTCTATAGACAAAAGGAATACACATTATTCTTTATATGTATTTTACCTATAGCAAAACCTTCTGTACAATATAAATATAAGGGAGGCATCATTATGAAAAAATTGCTGCTTACCGTTATTCAAATCGCTCTGCTGTTTATATTTGCGCGTCTGATCAATTGGGTCACGGCGGCTCTTCATATAAATATTCCCGGCAGTATAATCGGGATTGTGATTCTTTTCACATTATTGCATTTCAAGATTATCAAACTTGAATGGATTGAGCTTGGCGCAGCATGGCTCCTCGGTGAGCTGCTGCTGTTTTTCATCCCGTCTGCCGTCGGAGTGATTGAATACGGAGATATCATGTCTAAATTCGGCGTAAGCATTTTACTTGTCGTCGTCATCAGCACATTTGTCGTGATGGTTTCAACAGGTACGCTTACACAGCTGATAGCAAAAAGAAAGGAGAAAAAACAAACGTGTTCATCGGAATCATAAGTTTATTCTTAACTGTCTTAGTATATTTGGGCGCAAAAAAACTCTACACTCGTTTTCCGCGGGTGTATACGTCGCCGCTTCTGATTACGCCCGCTGTTTTGGTCGTACTGCTGCTTCTTGTCAATGTCCCGTATCAGACATACAATCTCGGCGGCGGACTGCTGACCGATATGCTTCAGCCGGCAACAGTGGCGTTCGCTATCCCGCTTTATAAATATTTCCCGATTTTAAAGAAATACGCCATGGAAATTATTTTGAACGTAGCGGTCGGTTCATGTATCGCCATTCTGTCAACGGCCTTTATCGCGAAATGGTTCCATCTCGGCAGCAGCTTAGTCGACAGTCTCGTGCCGCGATCCGTGACGACGCCGATTGCCATGAACGTTTCAGAAATGATCGGCGGGATGCCGGCCGTTACAGCGGTTTTCGTCATTTTAACGGCTTTATTGGGAACGATCATCGGGCCGATGGTCATCCGCTATTTCCGCATTGATAACGAAATTGCCCGGGGCGTGCTGCTCGGAACTAGCGCGCACGGAGCGGGAACATCTAAAGCGTTTGAGCTCAGCTCCGTATCAGGAACGATCTCAAGCGTGTCCATGATTCTCGCCGCAATTATGACGCTGTGCGCGGCCCCGATTTTGCTTTCGTTTATGTCATAAAAGACTGCTCCTTACAGAGCGGTCTTTTTTTATTTGCTATGAAGGATTGATTCGTCTGTCCTTCATAAAAAGACGAAAACACGATATGATAAGATATGAAGTGAAAAGACTGAAGAACGGATGTGTCATATGAACGGCCAGCAGCGAAACAGCATCAGAAAAGGACTTGAAGTCGATATCGTCCTGAAAGCCGATCAGCGTTCAGGAAAGCTGACAAGAGGAATTGTGAAGGATATTTTGACGAACTCAAGCTTCCACCCGCGCGGCATTAAGGTCCGCCTTGAAGACGGGCGAATCGGCCGGGTGCAGCACATTATTGAATAGAAAAAAGCCGGAGCTTCACGCCCGGCTTTTTTTCTTTAGTTTCAGCAATGAAATCCTCATATGTTCTCCCTTTATATACAAAAAATCTTTAACCAACTATTGACTCTTACGTTGCGTAATACTTTAGAGTAGCCATTAAGGAGGCGGCAAACGTGATGGGTATGAAAGTAAAAGAAGTAGCTGAACTGATTGGAGTAAGCATACGTACTCTCCATCATTACGATCAAATTGGATTATTGACTCCTCAGGAAACGACCGATTCCGGTTATCGGCTTTATTCTGAAGAGAATCTTGAACAGCTGCAGCAGATACTATTTTTCAAGGAGCTCGATTTCTCCTTAAAAGAGATTAAAGAAATCATTAATAGTCCTTCATTTAATCGAAGGGAGGCATTAATTTTACAAAAGAAAATGTTGATTGAGAAACGGAATAGAGTCGATAAGATGATTGAAACCATCGATAAATCAATCAAACATATGATGGGAGAGATTTGCATGACGAACAAAGAGCGGTTTGAGGGAATGAACTTCAATCATAATCTTTATGAACAAGAAGCTCGCAAACGGTGGGGTGATCAACCTGTCGATAAGGTAAATATTAGATTGAAAAACATGACTGATGGTGAGCAAAAAGATTTATCTGATAAGTGGACTGCAATGTTCAATAAATTTGCACTCCTTATTAACCAATCTCCCAAGTCCCCAGACGTACAAACAGCTATCAAAGAGTGGTTTGATTTTCTCAATGAAAATTTTGGTGAATATTCTTTTGATGCCTTTTACGGATTAGGTCAACTCTATATTGAAGATAAACGCTTCACTAAGAACATCGACCGGTATGGTGAAGGGCTGGCGAAGCTCATGAGTGATGCCATTACAATTTATATAGATCATCAAAAAAAGGGTGGTACCCATTAAAATCATTATCGAGGATACAATTGGGCAATACGAAACATTATTTTCAATGGTTGAAAATAGAGAAGATTATTATCGGTATTCAATGATGAAACCTTTTGAAGATATGTGGAAAAAGATTAATGTCCCCTTAAAGGCAAAGCAGCCTAACGGATATGATGTAATCATGGCTGCAAATATGCTGGGCTATCTGAGCATATTTGATACGGAAACCGGAAGAAAAGCATTAGAGAATCTAAAAGAAATTCAAGCTCTTCAAATTGCATATGGCACTTTAACTCATTGTGTAGAATTTACCAAACAAAACCGCTTAAAAATAAATGCTGATGAAATAAGGTTTGGGATGTATCTGGCCAATCAAAAAAAGCTTGAATTACATAGAGGGTATTGTGGATTCGGAGGAATTCCGGGATTTATTCAAGTTTCAATATTCCCCAATTCATATAACATACCGAGACTGCCTGCTGTAATCGCACATGAATTTCATCATAATATTCGTTTTTCGTATTTCAATTGGGATTATGGGAACGTAACAGTTGGTGATTACTTAATTATAGAGGGGCTGGCAGAATCGTTTGCCAAAGAACTTTACGGAGAAGCTCTGTTAGGTCCCTGGGTTACTTCTTTTGAAAAAGAAGAGTTAGAATACTCAAAAGAAATTATCAAAGACTCATTAAATGTGAAAGGGTTTGCTGAGGTCAGCAGTTACATGTTCGGTGACACCTTTGCAGCCGAACAAGGTTATCAGCCTGTCGGCTTATCACCGTTTGCAGGTTATGCGGTTGGCTACCAAGCGGTGCAATCCTTCATGAAAGCCAACAATGTGGGGATTAGAGAGGCCACTTTACTTGGCACAGATGAGATACTAAGTAATAGCGGGTTGTTTCTTTAAGAATGAAGATTATTTTATCCCGTATTAAAGCGATGGAAGAGGGTTTTCTTTTCCCCTCTATCCACGCTATAAATGATCATCCTATTTTTTCCGCAAGAAAACAACCTTCAAATAGTTCCCTTCTTTAAACGCGGGAATCGTTTTGAAATCTTCCGGAAGCGTATATTCTTCCAAAATGTCGTAACGCTCATTTGTTTCTTTAAAGGCGGTCTCTATAAAGCCTTTAAATTTCTTCATATTGAAGGCGCTGCTGTTTGTCGAAGCGGCGATGATGCCGTTTTTTGCGGTGATGGCGATCGTTTCCTTCAGCAGGTTTTTATAATCTTTCGCCGCGCTGAACGTCCGTTTTTTTGTGCGGGCGAAAGAAGGCGGATCAAGGATGATGAGGTCAAACTCCAGCCCTTTTTTTGCCGCATAGCCGAAGTATTTGAAAACATCCATGACTTTAATGTCATGCGCCTCATAATCAATTCCGTTGGCGCTGAACTGTTCAATCGTTTTTGCGAGACTGCGGTTGGCGACATCGACGCTGGTCGTTTTCTCAGCTCCTCCAAGCGCCGCCGCAACGGAAAATGCCCCCGTATAAGAGAACGTATTCAGCACCCGTCTGCCGTTTGCATACTTATCCCGAATCGCTTTGCGCACATGACGCTGGTCTAAGAAAATGCCCGTCATCGCCCCGTCGTTTAAATCCACCGCGTACTGTATGCCGTTTTCTTGAACAATGACCGGAAAATCTCCTCTTTCGCCTTTGACAAAATCGTCGTCTTCCACGTATTGTCCGGCCGTATCGAATCGTTTCTTTTCATAGATCGCTTTATAAGAAAGCTCCAGTCCGTCAATCGCCTCAATCATGCTGTCCTTATAAGCGTAAATGCCTTTACTGTACCATTGAATCAGCAGATAACCGTCATAAAAGTCAATCGTGACGCCGCCGATGCCGTCGCCCTCACCGTTGAAAAGCCGGAACGCCGTCGTATCGGGCGCCTTAAACAGATGGGCTCTTGCTTCAGCCGCTTTTTTCAGCTTGTCCAGAAAGAAACGTCCGTCGATCCGTTCATCTCTCGCGCGGGACAGCACCCAGCCGACTCCTTTATTCTGCAAGCCGTAATAGCCTTTTCCGATAAACTCACCCTTCTCGGATGTCACATCAAAAAGATCGCCCTCTGTTAAATGAGCCGAGCTTCCGGACAGAGCGTCTTTTTCAATCAGGGGGAATCCTTTTTTCAGCTTTCCGGCAAATGTATCTTTCACTGTAAGTAGCTTCATTGTGCATTCCTCTTTCGTTTTGCTTTCTCTTATCGTACCATAAAACATGATCAACACCGCATTGTCCCGAAAAATTCAAAACAGGGGGAAAACCATGACAGCCAAAAGAATCGACCATACAGGCATTATGGTCAAAGATATTGAAACATCCATCGCCTTTTATCAAGACGTTCTCGGTATGCAGTTAAAGGATCGTATCACTCATACGAACGGCATTATTGAACTTGCCTTTCTCGGCTTTCAGGAAGGGCCGGAGACAGAAATTGAGCTGATCCAGGGCTATAGCAGCGAGCTTCCCGCAGAAGGAAAAGTGCATCATGTCGCTTTATTAACTGAAGATATCGCGGCGGAGTTCACGCATGCGAAGCGTCAGGGCGCCGTATTTATCGATGAAGAAATCACGACGCTTCCGAACGGGTACCGCTACTTTTACATTGAAGGACCTGACGGCGAATGGATCGAATTTTTCCAGCGTTAAAAAAAAAACGGGCGAAGGCGCCCGTTTTTTATGTTTCTTCAGTGACGTTTTGTTCCGCCGCCCGCTCCTCTCTCCATTTTTGAAGATCCCAAATTCGGAAAAACGGATAATAGATGATAAATGTAATCAGGAGATTGATCAGCTGCATGACCGAACCGGAGATTTTCCCGCCCGTCGCCAAATAACCGGAAATCAGCGGCGGCATCGTCCACGGCACGGCGATTCCCGCCGGTTTTGCCACCATCCCCGTGCTCATCCCGATGTACGTCGCTGTAATGGTCAAGAGCGGCGCAATGATAAAGGGCACGATTAACAGCGGATTCATGACGAGCGGCATCCCGAAAATAATCGGTTCGTTAATGTTAAAAATTGCGGGCCCGATGCCGAGACGGCCGAGCTGTTTCATCTGTTTGCTTCTGGAGCGCACAAGCATGGTCAGCACAAGGGCAAGCGTCGCTCCGCTTCCGCCGACATTAATCCATATTTGAAAGAACTGTGTCGTAAAAATGCTCGGCAGCGCTTCTCCCGCCTGAAAAGCCAAACGGTTGGCATCCATCGCCCCGTACCAGATCGGCGACATGACGCCGCCGATAATGGACGCGCCGTGAATCCCGCACGACCAAAGCAGCATTTGCACGAATTCGGCGATAAGACTTCCGCCGAGACTCCCGCCCAAAATAGACAGCGGGGTGCCCAGCAGATCGCCTACGACATTGTGGAGGCTTTTAAAAGGAGTTATTTCAATAAACAGACGGGCCAGCCATACAAGCGTAATAATAATGAAACCGGGGATGAGCGCAACGAACGATTTGCTGACCGCAGGCGGCACTCCGTCAGGCATCTTAATGACGATATTTCTTTGTATGATAAACCGGTACACTTCCGTAGACAGCATTGCAATGATCATCGCGACAAACAGACCTTTGCTTCCGAGCAGCGAAATCGGAATGCCGCCTCCCACCATAATCTCTGTTGCCGAGCCGTCAGGAATAAACGGAATCTGATACGGCGTCGCCAATAAAAAGGCGGCAAGGGCAATGGCTCCCGACGACAGGGCATCCACCTCATAGCTTTCCGCAAGCCGGTAAGCTATCCCAAAGGCGGCGACAAGCGCCATAATGTCAAAGGACGCATTCACGGGATACCCGAGCTTTTCAACCCAATTTTCACCGAAAAGACCAGCCATAAAATCGGCATAACCGGGAATCGGAAGACTCGTCAGAATCAGAAAAACCGATCCGATGATGATAAGCGGCATAGTCAAAATAATGCCGTCCCGCAAAGCTCTTAAGTGCCTTTGGCCGGCGACTTTTCCGGCGACAGGCATGATTTTTTCTTCCATGACCCGATTGAACGTACTCATTTATCAAAAACCCCCTTTTTGAGTTCATTGCGCAGATGTCTTAAAGCATTTTCTCCATCATATTTTGGAAACGCTTACATTTGCATACAGAAATTTTCCTTATCCCTTAGGAAAAAAAGAATTCCGCACTGCCGATATATAAAGAAAAAGGGGGAATTGCAATGTATCACACCCTGAAACCGATAATGGCCGCGGCCTTGTGCGTCAGCCTGTTCTCCGCCGCGGCGCCCGCGCACGCCGAGACGCACGACCGGGACGTTATCGTGGTGTACAAAAATCAAAACGGCAAGGAATCCGCCATAGACAGCGGAGCGGATGTGGAACAGACCTATCAGCATCTCCCGGCAGTCGCCGTGTCAGCCGATTCACAAACGGTGAAAGACCTGAAACAGGACCCTGACATCTTATATGTAGAAGACAATGTATCCTTTCAGGCAGCAGGCGGTTCTGATATCCGCCCGTTATCAGCAGCCCAAAGCAGCAGTTACGCGCTGCCGCAATGGGATATAGAACCGACTCAGGTCAAGCAGGCGTGGAAAGAAGGCTTGACGGGAAAAAAGGTGAAAGTGGCGGTCATTGACAGCGGCATTTATCCTCATGATGACCTTTCCATTGCCGGAGGCTATTCCGCAGTCAGCTATACTTCCTCATACAAAGATGACAACGGACACGGGACGCATGTCGCCGGAATCATTGCGGCCAAACATGACGGATACGGCATTGACGGCATCGCGCCGGATGTCCGGTTATATGCAGTTAAAGCATTAGACAGAAAGGGTGCAGGGGATCTTAAAAGCCTTCTTAAAGCGATCGACTGGTCGATCGCCAACAAAATGGACATCATCAATATGAGTCTCGGAACTAACGCAGACAGCAAAATTCTTCACGACGCCGTAGACAAAGCATACAAAAAAGGAATCGTGATCGTAGCCGCCGCAGGAAACGACGGCAACAAAAAACCCGTCAATTATCCGGGCGCCTACAGCAGCGTAACAGCAGTCTCAGCGTCAACTGAAAAAAACGGGCTCGCGGCTTTTTCCACGACCGGAAAACAAATTGAATTTGCCGCACCCGGCACCAATATTACGAGCACGTACCTGAATCAAATGTACGCCACGGCTGACGGCACATCTCAAGCCGCACCCCACGTCACCGGCATGTTCGCGCTGCTCAGGCAGAAATATCCCGAGGAAACAAATACACAGCTCCGGCAGCAGATGCAGCAAAACATCAAAGATCTGGGCGCTCCCGGACGTGACAGCCGATTTGGGTACGGCCTGGTGCAATATCACGTAAAGCAAAAGAGCTTTGCCGAACGGGCTGTAATAAAAGCGGAAAAGACGAAAAAACAGGCAGATATCAATCAAGCAAAAACGGCCGTCAGCAAGCTGTCCAAGTCAAAGGGAAAAACCGCTCTCGAGTCCCGGATCAATAAAGTTCAGACGGCAAGAAATGTGACGGACGCAAGAGACAAAGTCCGAACTGCCGAAAAACAAAAGAAAAAAACCGCCGTCAATGCCGCACAAAGCGCCATTCGCAAATTACCGGCCGGTTCAGAGAAAAAAGGGCTGCAAAAGCGGCTGAACGCTGTCAACTCAAGCCTTTTGAAAACAGCTGAGGCCAGCGTCAAGCAGGCGGAAAAAAAGACCTCTGAGGCCAGCACCGCAAAAGCCCAAAAAGCAGTCAGCGAAATCCAGCCGGGAAAAGAAAAAACCGCTCTGGAAAAACGGCTTGACCGGATAAAAGATAAACTCAACCGGCAGCAGGCTAGAGACAAAGTAAAAACGGCTGAAAAAACCAAGACGAAAAAAGCAAAATCAGCGGCGCAAACAGCAGTCAGCCGATTGAAGTCGTCTGCCGAAAAGACCGGCCTGCAAAAACGCGTGCGTGCGATTCGGGTGAAATAATAAAAAAAAACGCTTATGAGCCGGATAACGGCTTCACAAGCGTTTTCATCGCACCTGCCTATTGGTTCATGGCCGGGCGGTCAATCGTGTTCCATTTCGTAAAGGACATATATCGGAAATAATGATCACGATACGGGTGCGAGGTGCCTGTATTCCAAGGCTTGTCGCTGCCGCAGAAATGGACGATGGCCGGTTCGGCACGTGTTTCTCTGTAACGTATACGGTCGATCAGTTCAGGAGGCGTTTTCTCATTCATGATAATATGCGTCTGCGCGTTCCAGCGCGGATGCAGTTCATGCCATTGATCATATAAGATCGCGTTAAGCGCGTCCTGATCATGAAACACGAGAAAATCCTCCGAGCTGTTTTCGTTGATAAAATCAATCACCTTTTCGGAAATATTTTGTTTTCTCCAAGGTTCGAAATCTATAATCATAATGCCGGAATTAAAATACTTGGCAGTGTCGCTGATATTCATTTTTTTCAGTCTTTCATGCTGTCCTGCGTCTTCTACCGCCGCAACTATTGCCGGGGAAATATCCAAATCCCATAAAACCGAAATATCTTCCATCACAATTGCATCGCAATCAATGTAAATCATCCGCTTTACGGACTCATCCTTAATTAAATCAGGGATGGAAATGCGGTAATAAGCTGCTTTTGTAATGTGGCTGCTTTCGACTGCATGCTTGTATTGATCAGCGTCTACTTCTAAAAATTCAAGCGGCGTCCCGAATGACATCGCAGTCTGTTCAAGCTTGTCCTTGTTTTCGGCAGTAATTCCGCCGTCGATCACATATAATTTGGCATTCCTTGTTTTATCCATATTCATCAATAAAGAAGCGAACATCCCACCCAAATGACGAGCATAATGATCATCGGCACATGATACGATATGCATTGTTTCATTCTTTCCCACTGATATTCATCTCCCTTTTTGTTGTACAAATGTCTTTCCCTTTTTTTAAAAAGTAAACCTTGATCTTACACATTTTTTCTGCGGGAATGTGCTGTTTGCGATTTGATATCTTTTGCATTCTCTGTTAAAATTCATTTCATAGCTAATGATTCTGACAATAAAAAGGAGCATGACGCCATTGACGAATCGCAACGATGCCGGATCAGACAATAAGAAGCCGAACAGGCCTTTTTCCGATCTATCCGGCAAAAACAAAGAGGCGGCCTATATTGCCGCTGCACTCTATCGGTCCGCCCAGCAGCTCCGTGTAAAAATGGAGAAAGAGGTGCTGTCGGCACACAAATTATCATGGACGGCGTTTTCCATCCTGTATGACCTTTGTGAATGGGAAACGCTTGATACAAGAAGGATAGCCGCTCTATCCGGAATTACCTCGGCGACGGCGAGCAATGTCCTGAACACTTTGGAGAAGAAGGGCTTATGCAGCAGACAAACGAACAAAAGAGACCGCAGGCTTGTATTCGTCAGTATTACCGATGAGGGCAGAAAGGTTATTGAAGATCTGTACCCCGACTTTCATCAGGGGGAAATTGAACTGACGGCCTGTCTGGATAAACAGGAACAAAAAACGCTGTCCGCCCTGCTGCAAAAAATCGCTGACAATTTCATAACGTAGCAGCTATGACGGGAATCAGTAGCGGATTGTCTCCCTGTTTCAGAGAGCCGGCGGATGGTGCAAGCCGGCACAAAGACAAACGTGAATTACCTCCCTGAGCTTTCTTTGTGAACTTCAGTAGCAAAGAACGGGAAACCGTTATTCGAATGAGCGGAAGACGTCGTCTTCAATCAGGGTGGTACCGCGTGCATACAGCCACGTCCCTTTTGGGATGCGGCTTTTTTGTTTGGCTAAAAAAAGGAGGATGTAAAAGATGGAATCAATCACTTTAACGAATGATCAGGAAAAAGAAGTGCAAAGGCAGCTGGATTTGTACATGACCGGCGCCGCGGACGTCATACCGCCTGAAGAATTGAGAAATAAAATCGCCAAATCAGTGGCATCCGGCAAGCCGCTGAACATTAAACTCGGCCTTGATCCGTCCGCACCCGACGTCCACTTGGGCCATACCGTCGTGTTAAACAAACTGCGCCAATTTCAAGAAAACGGCCATATCATACAGCTTGTTATCGGGGACTTTACCGGAAGAATCGGTGATCCGACGGGGAAGTCGCAAGCCAGAAAACAGCTGACTGATGAAGAAGTCCAGCACAATGCCAGAACCTATTTTGAACAGTTTGGCAAGGTGCTGGATCAAGACAAAGTTGAACTTCACTGCAACTCAAAATGGCTGAAGACTTTGAATCTGGAAGATGTGATTGAATTAGCGGGGAAAATTACTGTCGCCCGTCTGATGGAGCGCGACGACTTTGAGGAGCGCATCGCCATGCAAAAACCGATCTCACTTCACGAATTCTTTTACCCGCTGATGCAGGGTTACGATTCTGTCGTTCTCGAAAGCGATATCGAACTCGGCGGAACGGACCAGCATTTTAACGTGCTGATGGGCCGCCATTTCCAAGAACGCTACAAAAAAGAAAAGCAGGTCGTCATCCTCATGCCGCTTTTGGAGGGTCTTGACGGCGTTGAAAAAATGTCTAAATCAAAAAACAACTACATCGGCATTGACGAGCATCCGAACGACATGTACGGCAAAACGATGTCATTGCCGGACAGCCTGATGAAAACATATATTCATTTAGCGACAGACCTAGAGCCTGCGGAGAAAAAACAGATGGAGAAGGATTTGGAATCAGGAAAGCTTCATCCGAGAGATGCCAAAATGATCTTAGCGGGTACAATCGTCAGAATGTACCACGGCAGGAAAGCGGCGGATGCGGCAGAACAGCATTTCAAACGTGTCTTCCAGCAAAACAGCCTGCCTGAAGATATGAAAACCGTCATATGGGACGGAGAAAAGACCGTGCCCCTTATTGAGCTGCTCGTCACGATTGGACTCTCTTCTTCAAAAAGCGAAGCACGCCGTATGATTCAAAACGGCGGAATCAAAGTGAACGGGGAGAAAACGGATGCCCTTCATACCGTCATTACCGCAGAAGACGGCATGACGATTCAGGTGGGTAAGCGAAAATTTGTACAGCTGCGCGTAAACGGATAAATAAACAGCCGGACTGCACATAAAAGCGGTCCGGCTGTTTGTGATGCGTCAATCGTTTAATCGACTTCTTTCTTAATTCCAAGCATCTTTTCGTCTAAATAATGGGCGATGTCCGCCGCTTCCTTCAGCTCGTCGGTCAGATGCTTTGGGACTTCGTTATTTAATTTGTAATAAATTTTATGTTCAAGACTCGCCCAAAAATCCATGGCGATGGTGCGGATTTGAATTTCCGCCTTCACATATTCCACACGATTCGTCAAATAAACGGGAATTTCAATAATCAAATGCAGGCTGCGGTAGCCGTTCGGCTTCGGATGTTTGATATAATCCTTCACCTTTACGATCTTCAGGTCCTTATGCTGCTTCAAAACCTCAGCGACATTATAAATATCGGAAATAAAGGAACAGATAATCCTGACACCCGCAATATCATGAATATGCTCTTTCATTTCCTGCGTCGTCACATCGCAGCCTTTGCGCATCAGTTTATTGACGATACTCTCGAAACTTTTTACGCGTGATTTTGTATGCTCGATCGGGTTATGCCCGTGAATCAAATTATATTCCTGGCTGATGATAGAAAACTTCGTATCCAGCTCATCTAAAGCGAATTTATAAACTAATAATTCATTTTTCCAATCTTCCATGACCGTTTTCAAATCATCCATATGGGCTGTTGACAAGTCCATTTTTTTCATCTCCTTGCTTTGCTGTCCATATATGAGACGTGTCAGTCCGCGGTCAGGTTCTTTACAATATCGTGAAGATTATTTCATAAAAAAAGCAAATGCCGATTATGGCATTTGCCCTTTCATTTGATCAGCGGAAATAACTGATCAGGAGTCCGATTGAAAGCAGGAATCCGAAGAATGTATTGGTTTGCGCCGTTGATTTCATCGCAATAATCATGTTCATCGGCATTTCGTTTTTCACAAAGCCTTTCACGGCCTGAACGGGTTTCGGCACACTCAGGAAGACCAGGAACAGCCACGGGCTTGTGTAACCCATGATGACAAGACCGACGATCCAGATGTAAGCGATGGCAAATGATGCGGCCAGTATCATGACGGCCCCTCTATGCCCCATCAAAATGGCCAGCGTTTTACGTCCGCCCTTTTTATCTTCCTCAATATCACGGATATTATTGGACAGGTTAATCGCTCCGACCAAGATGGCGATCGGGATAGAAATCAAAATGCTCTGTTCATTAATTCTGCCTGTCTGAATGAAGAAAGAAATAAGGACAAATACAGAGCCCATGCAAATGCCGGAGAACAGTTCCCCGAACGGTGTATACGCAATCGGCAGCGGGCCGCCCGTATACAGATAGCCGATCAGCATGCCGGCAAGGCCGATAACCGCAAGCCACCAGCTGCTGCTCATGCAGATATAAACACCGAGCACGAGGGCAATCGCATAAGAGCCGAGCGCCAGCTGCAGAATTGTTTTCGGCTTCATGCCGTGGCGGACGATCGCTCCGCCGATACCGACGGAATCCTCCGTATCTAAACCGCGTTTAAAATCGTAATATTCATTGAATAAGTTCGTGGCGATCTGGATCCAAAGGCAGGAAAACAGCATGGCCAAAAACAGCAGGAAATCAACCTTTACGTAAAACATCGCCAATACGGTGCCGAGAAGTACGGGCACAAACGATGCCGTCAATGTATGAGGGCGGGTTAGCTGCCACAAAATGCGGCCCATGCTTTCTTTCTCGGGCGTCTTTTGGCTGCCCCCCATATTGTTTTGATTCATTTTCCTCTTCCTTTCTATTAAAAGGCTTTCACAGTCAGCCGATAACAGTAGTGTTGAATTGGGGTTTTCACGTTTCTGCTACCTTATCTATCATAATAATTTCTTCCTCATTTCACAAGATGCGGCGCTTTATCGGCTATCCTGCCGGAAACGGCTTTTCGCCCTTCTCCATTGGGGTTCGGCACAAGCCTGCTTAAGAAAAATCCGCGAAAATTTTTTTACCTCGTTTATATTTACGATAAGTTAAAAATCCCGCCTGAACAGCGCCTTTTTAGTATGATCAATTGCCAATTTATACATGCGTGTTTTCCATCCTTTTGTTCCTCATTCATTTTTAAGGAAATTTTAAGCTTAGGATATTAGACATATTTTGAAACTTTTTGTTAATCTAATCGTCATATACTGGTGTAATTATTGAATACGCGGGGAAGGAATTTTGAATATGATGCAAAAATTAAAACGTGCTTATGAAAATAGATTGATCAAATGGACGTTTCATACGGGCTTTTATTTTCTGATATTAGTATTGCTTTTTTGGATGTATGGATTTCATACAGCGAATACCGGCACTTATATTTACAACGATTTCTAATCGGGGAGGATAACTATGAAACTACTTGATGCTATAAAAACATACGCAGACGCCAAGCCGCAGGCCGAAGCGTTTCGTTCCTTAGATCATTCCCTCACTTACGGGGAATTATGGGATTTGTCGGAGCGGGTTGCGTCCGGCATTCAAAAACATACAGCTGACGGTTCGAAAGCGCCTGTCCTGGTTTACGGACATATGGAGCCGAATATGATCGTTTCTTTCTTAGGAAGCGTCAAAGCGGGCCGCCCTTACATCCCTGTCGATGTTTCCATTCCGGCGGAGCGGATCGTCAAAATCATTGAAAGCTCAGGCGCAGAGCTGCTTATCAGCGTATCGGGAGATGCAGTCGATACGGGAAGCAATCTGATTAAAACCGTTACGCCCGAAGAGCTTGCAGCTGACGGAGATGCAGACCTCAGCCGTGAGAACTGGGTAAAAGAGCTGGATACGTTTTACATTATTTACACGTCCGGCAGCACGGGAAATCCGAAGGGCGTGCAGATATCGGCTGATAACCTGCAAAGCTTCACTGACTGGATCTGCAGGGATTTTCCTGTGGGCGAGGGTAAGACATTCTTAAACCAAGCGCCGTTTTCTTTTGATTTATCTGTCATGGACATTTTTCCGTCGCTTCAAACGGGAGGTACGCTGCATTGCGTAACGAAAGACAAAATCAATAAACCGAAAGTACTATTTGAAGAGCTGGAGAAATCCAAACTGAACGTCTGGACATCGACGCCGTCTTTCGTCCAAATGTGTCTGATGGACCCCGGCTTTACGCAGGAGCTCCTGCCTGAGGCAGAAGTATTTATGTTTTGCGGAGAAGCGCTTCCGGCTGCCGTGGCACAGGAGCTGTTAAACCGTTTTCCGAAGGCCCGTGTATTCAATACATACGGCCCGACTGAAACAACGGTTGCCGTCACCTCCGTTGAAATTACACAGCAGATCATCGATGAACATGAATCTCTGCCTGTCGGTTTTGCAAAACCCGATATGGATATCTTCATCATGGATGAAAACGGGAATAAGCTTCCGGACGGAGAAAAAGGGGAAATCATCATCGCGGGCCCGAGCGTGAGCAAAGGCTATCTCGGAGAGCCTTCTCTGACGGAAAAAGCGTTTTTCCCGATCGACGGCCAGTGGGCATATCACACGGGTGATGCCGGTTATGTTCAGGATGGTCAGATTTTCTGCCAAGGACGCCTTGATTTCCAGATTAAGCTTCACGGCTACCGCATGGAGCTGGAGGAAATCGAAGTACATGTAAGGCAGTCTCAATATGTGCGCACGGCGGTTGTCATCCCGTATCAGCCTAACGGACCTGTCGAATATTTAATTGCCGCCATCGTGCCTGAAAAACATGATTTTGAAAAAGAATTCCAGCTGACAAGCGCCATTAAGAAAGAACTGGCCGCTTCGCTTCCGGCCTACATGATTCCGAGAAAATTCATTTATCAGGATCACATTCAAATGACTGCGAACGGAAAAATCGACCGTAAACGCATTGGCGAAGAGGTTCTTGTATGACGCCTTACAGCTCGTTTTTCTTCTTTATCTTACTTGGAATCCTTCTTTTGCCGACGATTATTTTAGGGCTGAACGGCAAGAGATTCCAAGGATACAACATGTTTATATCCATCATCGTATTGGCTTTGATTTTCGCGCATGATCTGCACGGCGTGATCGCACTATGTATCTTTACGCTGTGGCAGGTGCTTTTAATCAGGGGTTATCTCGCTTACAGACTGAAAGCCAACAGCGGCTTTGTCTTCAGTATAGCCGTAATCGCGTCCATTTTACCCCTGTTTTTATCTAAATTATGGCCGTTTTTCTTTCCGCCGGCGCCTCATCACCCGGTTCATAACCTGATCAGTTTCTTAGGAATTTCTTATTTGACATTTAAAGGCGTCCAGCTGATCATGGAAACGAGAGACGGGCTGATTAAAGAAAAAATGCCGCTTCACCGCCTTTTGTACTTTATTATGTTTTTCCCGACCATTTCTTCCGGTCCGATCGACAGATACCGCAGATTTGCCAAGGACGAACAGAAAGTATGGACAAAGGGAGAATACGCTGATTTACTGTATACCGGCATTCATAAGATTTTTATCGGTTTCTTATACAAATTCATTATCGGATATGCGATTAACACGTATTTCATTATGAATCTGTCTCATATCACCCACAGCAAACTGTGGGGTAATGTGCTGTACATGTACGGATACAGCTTGTACCTGTTTTTTGATTTTGCGGGTTACACGATGTTTGCCGTCGGTGTAAGCTATATCATGGGTATCAAATCTCCGGAAAACTTTAATAAGCCGTTTATCAGCAAAAACATTAAAGACTTCTGGAACCGCTGGCACATGTCCTTATCCTTCTGGTTCAGAGACTACGTATTTATGCGCTTTGTTTTCTGGATGACAAAGAAAAAATGGATAAAGAACCGGATGGCCGTCTCGAACATCGGGTATTTCCTGCTGTTCATGCTGATGGGCGTCTGGCACGGACTCGCCCTGCAATATATTGTATACGGCCTGTACCACGCCGTATTAATGACCGGGTATAACTTTTTTGAGAAATGGAATAAGAAATACAAATGGCTGCCCGCCAATCGTTTTACGGCCTTTTTAGCCATCGTCATCACATTCCATTTCGTATGTTTCGGATTTTATATTTTCTCAGGAAAACCATTTCATCACTAAAGGAGATTGAAAACACATGGAATTTAAACAGGAAGTATTAGACGTATTAGCTGAAGTTTGTCAGGAGGACGCTGTGAAAGAAAATCCTGATATTGAAATCTTTGAAGAAGGACTGCTTGATTCTTTCGGAACTGTAGAACTGCTGGTCGCCATCGAAAACCGCTTCGGCATTACAGTGCCGATCACTGAATTTGACCGTGACGAGTGGAATACGCCAAACAACATTGTAAACAAACTGACTGAGTTGAAGTAAATGAAAAAGCGTTTCTTTGGACCAATTATTTTAGCGTTCGTCCTGTTTGTCGGAGCTATCGCAGTTCCGGCTTCATGGCTCACGCGCTTCATTCCTGAAAAACGTGTCGAAGAGTCGGCGGCAGCCTTAAATCCGAATATGTTCCAGGGGCTCTATCTGCAAAACAAAATGTTCGAAGACTCGAAGTATATGCCGATTTTCGGTTCTTCCGAGCTTTCAAGACTGGATGAGTTTCACCCGTCCAACTATTTCCAAGTAAACAACCAAGGCTTTTCGCCTTATCTTGTCGGAAAAGGCGGGGACCAATCCTTGATACACGCCGTGAACTTTGCGGCGCATTATCAGCAGCTGAAGGGCAAAAAACTGGTATTCATTGTTTCTCCGCAATGGTTTATCAAAAAAGGTTCTGATGAACAGCACTTTGCGCCGAATTTTTCATCACTTCAGGCATTGGATTTAGCATTTAATAACCAGATTGATCCCGCGGTCAAAAAGAATATGATGAAGCGCATGCTCCGTTTTAAAGTCGTTCAGCATGATGCCGTCCTTTCTGAATTGTACAAGGGAATGGTCAACGGACAATCATGGAAAGTGAAAGCGGTCATGCCGGCTGCCAAAGCTTATTATTCTCTGCTTGAGAAAAAAGATCTTTATTATTCAATGGGAGAAACCAAGGGCCCTGAACGGACGATCTCTGAAAACCTGAAAGGGAAATCGTGGTCAGAGTTAAAAACAGCCGCCGCTCAATTAGGAGAACGGAGCTCCAAGTCCAATCCTTTCTATATCGATGACGCTTCTTATAAAAAGATTAAGAAGAAAGTAAAGAGAGTGAAAGGAATCAACAAAGGAAGAACATACGCCAAATCAGTCGAATATCACGACTTTGAGGATATGCTGGACATTCTGAAAGATGCCGGCGCTGAGCCGATGTTCGTGGTTATTCCGGTCAACGGAAAATGGTATGACTACACCGGCTTCCCGAAAAAAGGCCGGACTGATTACTACAAAAAAGTCACTAAGCAAATTAAAGCGAAGGGCTTTCAGGTTGCCGACTTATCCGGGCACGAATATGATCCGTACTTTATGAAAGACACCATCCATATCGCCTGGAAGGGCTGGGTGTACGTCGATAAAGCAATGGAGCAGTTTTACAAAACCGGCAAGGTGACGGTTCACTGAGCACGGTGATAACAGAATACGTAAAAACGAACACGCAGGGGGCATTCTCTCCCCTGCTTTTTATGTGATTTGATTTTTTCACAAATTTGAGGAAAACTATTGCGAATATTTGTTGAAGGTATACAATAGAATATAAATTATTTTCAAATAAGTTTGACAATAACACCAATAGGGAGACAGAACATTATGAAACAAGATATTCGTGTTGAATTGACTTCAGCCAAAAAACCGAAACCGGACCCCCATGACCTTGCGTTCGGCAGAATTTTCACCGACCATATGTTTGTTATGGATTACGATGCTGATCAAGGCTGGTACGATCCGAGAATTATCCCTTATCAGTCCATCTCAATGGATCCTGCGGCTATGGTTTATCATTACGGCCAAACCGTTTTTGAAGGGCTTAAAGCGTATGTAACGAAGGATCAGGAAGTGCTTCTGTTCAGACCGGAGAAAAATATGGAGCGCCTGAACCAGTCAAATGACCGCCTTTGCATCCCGCTCATTGATGAAGAGCTTGTTCTTGAAGGCCTGAAACAGCTCGTAGCCATCGACAAAGACTGGATTCCGAAAGCGGAAGGCACTTCCCTTTATATCCGTCCGTTTATCATTGCGACTGAGCCTTTCCTCGGTGTAGCGGCATCCCATACGTACAAGCTGTTTATCATTCTTTCCCCGGTCGGCTCTTATTACAAAGAAGGCATTAAACCGGTAAAAATCGCCGTGGAAAACGAATTCGTGCGCGCCGTCAAAGGCGGCACCGGAAACGCGAAAACCGCCGGCAACTACGCATCAAGCCTGAAAGCGCAGCAGGTTGCGGAAGAGAAGGGATTTTCCCAGGTTTTATGGCTTGACGGCATTGAGAAAAAATACATCGAAGAAGTCGGCAGCATGAACATCTTCTTCAAAATCAGCGGCGAAATCGTGACGCCGGAGCTGAACGGAAGCATTCTTGAAGGAATTACGAGAAATTCCGTCATCACCCTTCTCAAACATTGGGGACTGACTGTGTCTGAGCGAAAGATTTCGATCGATGAAATCATCCAGGCGCATCGTGACGGCCGATTGGAAGAAACATTCGGAACCGGTACGGCGGCGGTCATTTCTCCGGTCGGCGAACTGATCTGGAATGATGAAAGTCTTGTCATCGGCAGCGGTGAAACCGGAGAGATCTCGAAGAAATTGTATGATACCATTACAGGCATTCAAAAAGGCGCGGAAGCCGACGTGTTCGGCTGGACGAAAGAAGTCGCCTCACTAAGCGAATCAAAATAAGCAAAAAACCCGGAAGCGAATCCGGGTTTTTTTACTGCTCTTATGCTTCAATCGACTTAAAGAAATGAGGCAGATGTTCTTTGTGGGCCTCAAGCATTTCATCCAGAATGGCCTTTGCCACGGAGTCTGACGGGACGAGAGGGTTGATCGTCATCGCAAGCAGCGCCGTTTGATAATCTCCCGTGACGGCTGCTTCAGCGGCGACGCGCTCAAATGATTTGATTTGCTGGACGAGTCCGCGGACAGACACCGGCAGATCACCGACGGCGATCGGTTTCGGACCGTCTTTCGTCATGACACAGTTCACTTCGACCGCTGAGTCATTCGGAATGCTGGCGATCGCGCCGTTGTTTATTGTATTGACGGGCTGGATATCATGTTTGTCGTTATAGATGGAGCTGATCAGGTTGCAGGCCGCATCACTGTAGTACGCTCCGCCCCGTTTTTCAAGCTGCGGCGGTTTGATGGCGAGATTCGGATCTTTGTACAGTTCGAACAGTTCTTTCTCAACCTTCTGCACGACCTCGGCGCGTGTGCCCTCCGTCTGTGACGCTTCTATTTCATGCTCGAGCATTTCGTTCGTTTTGAAATAATAGCGGTGGTAGCCGCAAGGAATCAGATCGAGCGCCTTCAGGAATTCAGGCTCCCATTCCGCGCCTGAAATATTTTTCATCGTCATGGCGTTTTCCGGGTCTCCCATGGCTTCAATGACTTGATCTTTCACGCTGACGCCGTCTAAGAAAACATCTAATCCGAAGACCATGTGATTCAGCCCGGCAAATTGCACTTCGATCCGGCTGACATCCACATCCAATGCTTTTGCGACGCCCATTTTAATGCCGATCGGCACATTGCAGAGACCGACGACTTTTATGAGATTCGAGTAGCGGAGCAAGGCCTCGGTAACCATGCCGGCAGGGTTTGTGAAATTCACGAGCCATGCATTCGGACAAAGCTCTTCGATGTCTTTCGCGATTTCCAGAATAACCGGGATGGTGCGCAGCCCTTTGAATAAACCGCCCGGACCGTTTGTCTCCTGGCCGATTACGCCGTATTTTAACGGAATCCGTTCATCTTTGGCGCGGGCCTCAAGAAGGCCGACGCGGAATTGAGTCGTTACGAAATCCGCATCCTTCAAAGCTTCTCTCCGGTCAAGCGTCAGGTGAATCTCTATCGGAACACCCGCTTTTTCGACCATGCGTTTTGCAAGCCTGCCGACGATATTGAGTTTTTTCTCGCCTTCAGGAATGTCGACGAGCCATAATTCTCTGACTGGCAGTTCCTCATAGCGCTTAATGATGCCTTCCACAAGCTCCGGTGTATAGCTTGAACCTCCGCCGATCGTTACAATTTTAATTCCTTTTGTCATATTTTTGCTCCCCCTTGCAGACTCACTTTTTCGTAAATCTCGACTAACTCAGCGGCCAAGTCTTTCACGGTCATGGCATTCATTAAATGATCTTGCGCATGCACCATCAAAAGCGTCATGTCTGTTTTTTCTCCGCCGGCTTCATTTTGGATCAATTCTGTCTGATAATGATGGGCTTCGGTCAGTTCCCTTGCGGCTTCCTGAAGCTTTTCTTCCGCCATGGCTCTGTCCCCCCGCTTTGCGGCGGCAATGGCTTCCATTGATGCGCTTCTGCCGTTGCCGCCATGCAGGATGATCTGAAAAATGGTCTGTTCCATTTTTTCATTCATGTGTTTCACTCCCTTTCTCTACAGCACGGCTTTTTCGTCTCCCTGTATGGCTGGCGCCTGCGATTGTTCAAGTTCGTTTTCTTCTTTCAGCTTTTGCGAATCCCACATTCTGAAGAACGGATAGTACACGATAAAGGCTGTGATGATATTAATCGCCTGCATGACAGCCCCTGATATTTTTCCGCCCGTGGCAAGATAGCCGGAGAAAATCGGCGGCATCGTCCATGGGACGGCAATGCCGGCAGGTTTGGCGACGAGGCCAGTGCTCATGCCGATATAGGTAAAGACCAGTGTGACAAGCGGTGTGATAATGAACGGAATGAGAAGCATCGGGTTCATGACGATCGGCATTCCGAAAATAATCGGCTCATTAATATTAAAGACGGCCGGCCCGATGGCGAGTTTCCCAAGCTGCTTCATCTGCTTGCTTCGCGAACGGAGAAACATGGTGACCACGAGCGCCAGTGTCGCGCCGCTTCCGCCGATGTTGATCCAGATTTCAAAAAACTGCTGGGTGAAAATATTCGGAAGCGCATCGCCCGCCTGAAACGCAATCCGGTTGGCATCCATCGCTCCGAACCAGATCGGCGCCATGACGCCGCCGACTATGTTCGCCCCGTGTAATCCGCACGCCCACAAGAGCATTTGAACCGCTTCGGCTATCAGGCTTCCGCCGAGACTTCCCCCAAGAATCGAGAGCGGCGTCCCCAGTACAACGCTTACAATGTTATGAAGACTTTCAAACGGCGTCGCTTCGACAATTAAACGCGCGCCCCAGATCAGAAAGATGACGGCAAAGCCGGGAATTAAAGCGACAAATGATTTGCTGACCGCCGGAGGCACGCCGTCCGGCATTTTGAAGACGAAATTCCGCTGGATGATCAGGCGGTAAATTTCCGTCGACAGCATGGCGATGATCATCGCGACAAACAGCCCTTTGCTTCCCATGAGAGACAGCGGGATGCCGCCGCCCACCATGATTTCCTCTTTGGCGCCGGAAGGCAGAAACGGAACTTTGTACGGCGTTGCCAAGAGAAACGCCGCCAAAGATATCGCACCGGCCGATAATGCGTCCACCCCGTATTTTTCGGCCAGGCGGTAGGCGATTCCGAAAGCGGCGACAAGACCCATGATTTCAAAGGTCGCATCAACCGGATATTGCAGTTTTTGAGACCAGGCGCTTCCGAACGTCTTTGCCATGAAATCCGCATATCCCGGAATCGGCAGGTTGCCGATGATCAGAAAAAACGAACCGATGATGATAAGCGGCATGGTGAGGATGATCCCGTCACGCAATGCTTGCAGATGCCGCTGGGAGGCAATTTTTCCGGCAATGGGCATGACTTTCTCTTCTAAAAACTGGTTCACCTTATTCACACGGCCCGCCCCTTTCTACGATGCGTTTCCGAGCTGTTCCGCTGATTTCAGAACCTCCGCTCCGTTGCACGTGCCGTAATGGACGGTATTGATGACTTCAACCGGCACTCCTTTTGATTCACCCAATTTTTTCAGCTGCGGAAGCAAATAACGGACTTGAGGCCCAAGCAGCAATACGTCCGCTTTATCAATATGCTGGTTGACTGAATCGCCTGACACCGCCCAGATTTTATATTCTTTTCCTTGTTCCTGCGCGCTTTTTTCCATCTTGGTGACGAGTAAGCTTGTTGACATCCCTGCTGCACAAACGAGTAATATATTCATGTAAAAGACCTCCTGAAAGTTTGATATTTTGTATGTCTCGATGTTAATACCATCATATTATGAAATCGCTTTCATAACTACTCAGGCTTTTTCCGCTGCTAACGGAAAAAAGGTGTATCCCGGTCTTTCTCTGATCGTTTGTCTCTGAATACTCGTAAAACCTCCTGATAGGTTGTGCATTTTAAGAGACGGCTTACCGCGGCCGGATCATCTAACATCCCGCCGAGCCATTTGTACATATGCTGGAGGTCGGCTTTGCTTTCTTTCTCGACGCAGAGCAGGCAGACAAATTGGACACGCTTATCCGCCCAGTCAATCGGCTTCTTCAGCGTGCATACCGCCCAAAACGTCGTGTCTGTCTGCGGAACGAGCGGGTGCGGAATTGCCGTAAGATTGCCGAAACTCGTAGGAGAAATCGCTTCCCTTTCAAAAATAGAATCGGTCAGGGAATCAGAAGCGAGGCCGGCTTCTGCAACCTGCTGTCCGAGAAAACGGATGACGTCCTCCTTCGTCTCCAGATCCTGCTGCAAAAATACCAGCTCCGGTTTCAGAAAGTTCAATTGTTCCCGCTTTTCTTCCAGCATGGCGTCGATTTTTGTAAAATCGCCGCCGCCCAACAGCGTCTGAACCTTTAATACGGGAACGGGCAGGTCTTTTTTGATCGGCACTGTGCTGACCACAAAATCAATCGACTCAAAGGAAAGCTGGTCAAGGCTGCAGTAATCAGCCGTTCCGACGATTTCAAGACGCTTTGCGAACCGGGAACGGAGCTTTTCTCTTAAAAGCTGCGCGCTGCCGGCGCCGGACGCACAGACAATCAGACAGCGCTTAGGCGGCCGTTCCGTCTTTCTCCTTTCGATGGCGGCTCCGAAATGAAGCGCCAAATATCCGATCTCATTTTCATGAATATCAATGCCGGTTTGCTCCTTGATCACGATTCCCGCAATCACTCCCGCTTCAAATGCGAGCGGATAATTTTCCTTTATGGCGGAGAGCATCGGGTTTCTCAGGTTCATTCCGTACCGGTTTCGGTTAATCGCCGGCTTAATGTGGAGCGCAAGACCCGCTTTCAGCTCATTGTCGTCCGTGATTCCGAGCTTCAGCTCCCGCTCAATGGCTTCAATCATGGCCTCCGTCAAACGGCTGGTTTCCCCGTCTATCAGCCTTGTAAGCTCTTTTCCTTCCAGTTGTGACTGGGTCATGCGCTTTGTCCCGAGCAGGTGAATGGCGATATAGGCGGTTTCCTGTTCGGGAAAGGTGACCGAAAGCGCAGATTCAAGCTCTTTTACGATGGCTTCCGCTGACTGATATTCTGTTTCAAGCTTAATATCATGAAGATCTTCCGGAATGAGAGATACATAGTTTTCTGTCCGGATTCGTTTGCAGGCAATGGCGATATGGATGATGAGATTGTTCAGGCCGAAGAAAGAAAGCGGGATCTTATGGTTTCGAACCTGCTTCATAATGGCTGTGCGGATCACATGAATGTCGTCTTTCGGCAGAATACCGGCCTTTTCACTCAGGAGATCAGGCTCAGGCTCGCGGTCGTCCACTAAGTATTCCGCCATACAATAACGGAGGCGGAGCTCTTCGCCGCGCAGCTTAAAGCCGTAGTTCGGCCTTGTTTCCAAAATGATGTCATAGGGGCGGAGCCGTTTTTTGACTTCTTTTAAATCAGATTGAAGTGTGGATTTACTGATGAACAGTTCTTCCGCCAAGTCATCCAGCTTGAGGTAGCCGTCGGTCAGAAGCATTCTTTTCATAAGGTAATCTATCCGTTCATCGGGAAAAATCGGCACGGTGCTGTTCTGCTGGAAATTGTCCTGAAGCCAGTTTTTAAACGGCTGTTCATTCCGGATCAGCAGCTTATAGCCGCTCCCTCTGACAGATTGAATGGATGCGCCGTGTTTTTCTACAATGGTTTGCAGTTCCTTTATGTCATTGCGGACCGTCCGCGTCGTTACCTTTACATTTGCAGCGATGACTGAGCTTGTAACCGGTGTTTCAGCAGCTAAAAGCAAGCGCAGAAGTTCACGAAGCCGCCCATGAAGCATGAGAAAAACCTCCTATCAGATCAGATGCAGACGTGAAAAATAGGCAAAAAGAATGAGGAAGGGGTAAATGTATGTAAATTCTATAATGGGGAGGATTTCAAGTCAATGCGGCAATCCGATGCCAAGCCCGTAAAAAAACAGCCGGATCAGCCGGCTGTTCGGGATGCGGACATGCGGTTCCGCTTAGATGCCTTCCGTTCTTTTATGATTTTTCTGATGATCGGATAGATGACGGGCGCCCATTTGATAATCGTTTTGAAAAATTTTTTCAATGTCTGAATCCCCTTTCTTTTACCTTGTCTTTCCCCTGTTATCAGCGGTTATAAACATGGTCAGCGTGAGACATACCGGTTCCCCGTCACCCAATAGCGCCACGGATAATCCCGGGCTTCTCTGCTGTTGTCAATCCCGATTCTCGGGCCTGTTGATATATGTTCAGGCGTAAAGCCCTCGGTAATATACAGCGGCGGTTCCGTGATCATGCCGCCGTAGTCGTTCATTGAAATGCCCATCGCTTTCGTCAGTTTTCCCGGGCCGTTTGTCCACTCTCTCGGGGGTCTGCCCGGTCTCCTGCTCTCCATCAGGAACTGTCCTTCATGAGGCTCCGCCGCCCTGATTAACACGGCCTGCGGAATGCCGATGTCCGCGGCGACGACGTTCATTAATGTATGAGTGTGCATGACGTATGTATAAATGCGGCCCGCCTCATGGAACATAATTTCCGTCCGTTTCGTGCGCCGGTTGCCGAAGCTGTGCGCCGCCCGGTCATCCGCTCCCATATAAGCTTCCGTTTCCACGATAAAACCTGAAGCCGTTCCCTCGTCCGTCTCCTTCACCAAAAGACAGCCGAGCAATAAAGGGGCAAGCTCCACTGACGGTCTCTGGTAAAATTCAATCGGCAAAGGCTTTCCTTCTCCCGCCATTTGCCTCCCTCCTTTCTGAATATAGCTATTTCCTCTTTCACGTTTTTCACTTCTTTTTTACAATATAAACATGAGAGAAAAAAAGGACATCATTGTTGAACGCTCTATTGCGTTTTGAAAATCGGCTCGGTATAATATGATGGTTCAAATGAAAATGATTCTCATATTCAATAAATACCGGACAATGATCATAAAAGTAGGTGAATTGATTTTTGAGCGATTCTGTCACGTCCGCAAACCGTCTGATCAGCATCTTAAAAAACGGGGTTTTCTTCCTGATCGCGGTGATCGGGCTGCTTGTATCTATTTTTTTCGCCGTCTCATTCGGCGCGAAAGACATTACTTTACATACGGTTTGGTCGGCTGTTGCTGATTACAATCCGAACATAACGGGCCAGCAGATCATTCATGAATTGCGTCTTCCGAGGGTGCTCGGGGCGGCCGTTACAGGAGCCGCTTTTGCCGCAGCCGGCGCCCTCATGCAGGGTGTCACGAGAAATCCGCTTGCCGATTCGGGCGTCTTAGGCGTAAACGCGGGCGCCATGTTTGTTGTTGCGCTCAGCTTTGCTTTTTTCCCTCATTTGTCATACACCCTGCTGATGGTGATGTCATTTTTGGGAGCACTGGCAAGCACCGGCTTGATTTTCTTTATCAGTGCGGCGGGAAAAGGCAGCATGACACCTTTAAAGGTGACGCTTGCCGGAGCGGTCGTGGCCGCTCTTTTACATTCACTCAGTACCGGTGTGGCGATTTATTACGATTTAAGCCAGGATTTGGCCTTCTGGTACGCCGGCGGGGTGTCAGGGATCAAGTGGGCTCATTTACAAGTCCTTGTCCCCGTGATTGCGGTCTTCATCATTCTCGCGACATTCATGGGCCGGTCCGTCACCCTTCTCTCAATGGGAAATGACGTGGCGGCGAATTTAGGGGTGAACACGGCTCTGACGCGTGCCGCCGGATTAATGATCGCCGTCGTTCTTGCCGGTGTGTCTGTTTCCGCTGCCGGCGCGATCGGCTTTGTCGGGCTGGTTATTCCCCATATCGCGCGAAAGATCGTCGGCGTTACGTACAGGCTGATTATTCCGATGTCCGCGTTACTCGGCGCGATTCTATTGATTTTGGCTGACCTGGCCTCACGCACGGTCAGTCCCCCGAGGGAATTGGCGATAGGCATTATGGTCGCACTTGTCGGTGTCCCTTTCTTTCTTTATATTGCCCGCAAGGAAGGGAGAGACTTATAAATGAAAGTGCAGAAAGAAACAAAAAAAGCGGCGGCAGCAGGACTCATTCTGCTGGTCATCGCCGTTTGCATTATTCTGATCGGGCTGCATACGGGCTCATTCCGGCTTTCTCCTCTCACGGTGGGAAAAACGCTGTTCGGATACGGCACGTTTCAAAGCACAACCGTTTTATTCGATTACCGGCTTCCCCGGATTCTGGTGACGATGCTGGCCGGCATCGGTTTAGGAGTGTCGGGCGCTATTTTGCAGGGTGTATCCCGAAATCCGCTTGCCGATCCGGGCATTCTCGGACTGCATGCCGGCGCTTCCTTCGGTTTGATGATGTATATCACATTCTTTCATTCTTTGGAGGCGCAGGCGTCGATGTTCATCCCGCTGTTTACGTTTGCGGGCGGAACACTCGCCGCTCTGCTGATCGTAGTGCTTACGTACGACAGGCTGAACGGTTTTTTAACGATCCGCATGCTGTTAGTCGGAATCGCCGTTTCCGCGGGCTTCAGCGCCGTTACATTGTTTATGTCGCTGCGCCTGAATGAAGAAACCTATACATTCGCTTCCCGCTGGCTGGTGGGAAACGTCTGGGGCAGGGATTGGATTCACGTGTGGTCGCTATTGCCCTGGATCGGCATTCTCGCACCGCTTGCATGGCTGAACGCCCGGTCTTTGAATATTTTAATGCTCGGTGACCAGGCAGCCGCGGGGCTCGGCGCACACGTGCAGAGAAAAAGGATCATGCTGATCGCCATAGCGGTCGGCTTGTCCTGCGCGAGCGTTGCGATGGCCGGGGGAATCGGCTTTATCGGCTTTGCCGCCCCTCACTTGGCAAGACGGCTCGTCGGCACCATGCATCAGCATATTATTCCGATTGCAGGATTAATCGGACTTGTCATTCTTGTCGCGGCAGACACCATCGGCCGGTCTTTGTTTCAGCCGAACGCCATTCCGGCCGGCGTGGTTGCTGCAGCCATCGGCGCGCCGTATTTTCTCTATCTCGTCATGAAAATCAAATCATAAAACAAGGAGTATTCCCATGAAAAAAATAATTGCGCTCATCAGTTTCATGTGTATTTTCTTATTGGCTGCCTGCCAATCCGATTCAACACAGCCGGAGTCAAAAAAGAAATCCGGCGATCATAAAATCGCTTCGATGTCCATTCACCTGACAAATGATCTGCTGGCTCTCGGCGTTACACCGGCCGGTTCCGTCGTGGGCGGAGAATTAAAAGATTTTCTCCCTCATGTGAAAAATCAGCTGAAAGACACGAAAAAACTCGGCCCTGCCTCAGACCCGGATATGGAAGCTTTACTTGAGCTGAATCCAGACAACATTTATCTTGATAAAGAATTTGCGGGAAAAGATGTGTCAAAATACAAGAAAATCGGAAACACACACGTTTTCGACCTTGATAAAGGCACTTGGCGCGATCATTTAAAAGACATCGGAAAAATCGTCAACCGTGAAAAAGAAGCGAAAACTTTTATTCAAGATTACGAAGATGAAACAAAACAAGTCAGATCCATGATGAATAAGGAATTAGGGAAAAACGCCAAAGTCATGGCGATCCGCGTGAACGCAAAAGAGCTTCGCGTCTTCAGCACACGCCGCCCGATGGGACCGATTCTGTTTGACGATCTGAAGCTGAAACCGGCTGATGGCATTAAAGAAATGAACACTTCCCGCCCTTATGAAGTCATTTCTCAAGAAGTGCTGCCTGATTACAACGCAGATGCGATTTTCGTCGTCGTTAACAGAGACGACAAGTCACAGCAAGCTTATAAAGAATTGCAAAAAAGCGCTGTATGGAAAGGGCTGAAGGCCGTGAAAGCAAACCACGTCTATAAAATTGCCGATCAGCCTTGGCTTGATTATTCAGCACTGGGAAATAAATTAGCAATGGATGAAGCGAAAAAACTGTTCCAAAAATAAACATGAGCCGGTTTTGCAAAAAGTGCAAGACCGGCTTTTTTATATTGCCGTTTACTTATATAAACATCTGCTTATATAATAGTGTGAAAAAGGAGTGAGCGCATGGAACGGCGGCATCATGCTTTAAGTTCCGAAGGGATCAGCCAGTGCCTCAAGCTTCTAAGCGACCGGACGAGGCTTTTGATTCTGAAGCTTCTGGAGGATAAGGAATATTGTGTCTGCGAGCTGACGGCTATTTTTGATATAAGTCAGCCCGGCATCAGCCAGCACTTGCGGAAATTAAAGAACGCCGGCCTTGTGCGGGAAAGACGCGAGGGCCAGTGGCGGTACTATGCCATTCATCCGTCCGGTCCGGAATACGCGCTGGTTTGCTCGATTCTGCAGCAGATAGATGAAAAGGACGAAGTTTTACAGACATTGCGGCAAAAAGAAGTCACTGTTACATGCCGGTAAGGGGGATATATTCTTGGGAGTTGCGGTTTTATCAGCGCTGATTTTTGTGCTGACACTTGTGTTTGTCATATGGCAGCCGAAACATGTATCAATCGGCTGGTCTGCCTGCGGCGGAGCGGTCCTCGCTTTGATCGCCGGAGCAGTCAGCCTGCACGATATCGCGGAAGTGACGGGAATCGTCTGGAATGCGACACTTGCCTTTATCGCCATTATTATCATTTCATTGATTCTTGACAGCATCGGTTTTTTTGAATGGGCCGCGCTGCATATGGCCATGGCGGCCAAAGGCAGCGGGCTGCGGATGTTTCTCTATGTGTCGGTCTTAGGGGCTGTTGTCTCCGCCCTGTTTGCCAATGACGGAGCGGCGCTCATTTTGACGCCGATCGTACTGGCGATGGTGCGGGCTTTGAATTTACCTGAAAAGCTGGTTTTTCCGTTTATTATCGCCGGAGGATTCATCGCCGACACCACCTCGCTTCCGCTCGTTGTAAGCAATTTGGTCAATATTGTATCCGCCGATTACTTTCATATCGGGTACATTGAATATGCATCACGCATGCTGGTGCCCAACCTTTTTTCTCTGGCGGCAAGCATTTTGGTGCTGTATCTCTATTTCAGAAAAAACATTCCGAAACGGTATGACACCGGTCTTGTGAAACATCCGGCATCCGCGATTAAGGATGAACGCCTTTTCCGGTTATCGTGGGCTGTGCTGGCCGTTTTATTGATCGGATATTTCGTCAGCGAACTGCTGTCGATACCCGTTTCCTTCGTTGCCGGCTCCATCGCGGTCATTTTTCTCATTCTGGCGCAGCGAAGCCCCGCCGTCCCTGCGAAACAAGTCATCAAGGACGCCCCGTGGGCCATCGTGTTTTTTTCTGTCGGCATGTATGTTGTCGTGTACAGCTTGCGGAATGCCGGACTGACGGATCTTCTTTCTCAGCTTATTCAGAAAGCGGCGGATCACGGTTTGTTTGCGGGCACACTCGGAATGGGGTTTATCGCTGCGATCCTCTCCTCCGTTATGAATAACCTGCCGACGGTGATGATTGACGCCATAGCCATCAGCGGAACGGACACTCACGGGCTGCTGAGAGAAGCATTGATTTACGCGAATGTTATCGGTTCTGACCTCGGGCCGAAAATCACGCCGATCGGGTCGCTGGCGACATTGTTATGGCTCCACGTGCTGAGCCGGAAAAACGTGAAAATTTCCTGGGGAATGTATTTCAAGACAGGTCTGATATTAACCATTCCGACGTTATTTATCACCCTGATCGGACTCTATTTATGGCTGTTATGGCTCGCTTGAGATGAAAAACCTTTTAAGTTGAATCTTAAAAGGTTTTTTTGTGTCAAAAATCCGAAAAGTAAAACTTTTATATTTTAAAAGTATAGACATTTAATTTAAAAAGATTATAATATTCATGAAAACGTTTTAACTTTACGAAAGAAGGGATTCCTCATGAAAAGAATTTTATTAGCCTGCAGCTCAGGCATGTCCACCAGCCTTCTTGTCACGAAAATGCAGAATTACGCCCGCTCCATCGGTGAGGAGGCCGAGATTTGGGCAGTCGGACAGGATAAAGCAAAAGAAGCGATGAAAGACGCAGACGTCGTACTGATCGGCCCGCAGATGAGTTTTTTAAAAGGCGAGCTTCAAAAAGAGGCGGACCCGCTTCACATCACCGTTGATGTGATTGATATGATGGCATACGGCATGGGAGACGGCAAAAAAGCATACGAACAGGCCGTTGCCTTGATAGAGAACAAATAAAGGAGGCGATAAGCATGGAAACGTACACGGATGAACAGATCAGTTTTCAGCTGATTCTTCACAGCGGCAATGCCCGCAGCAATATTATTCAATCGATACGCGCATATAAAGACGGCCGGACAGATGAGTCAGGCACCTTTCTGACAAAGGCTGAAGAAGAACTGGGGAAAGCGCATGACATCCATTTTCAGATGATTCAAAAAGAAGCCGGCGGCGCCAAGACGGCTGTCTCTCTGCTTTTTATGCATGCTGAAGACCACTTAATGTCAGCGCTTTCAATGAAAGAGCTCGTTAAAGAAATGCTCGACTTATTTCAATCAAAAAATTTATAGAAAGCCGGGGGTGAAGACGTGTTTGAGAAAATCAGCCAATTCCTTATTCCGATCGCTGGCAAATTAAACAATAACCGCTACCTGCAAGTCTTACGGGATGCTTTTATGCTGGCGTTTCCGCTGACCATTTTCGGTTCGGTGTTCGTCGTGCTGACGAACCTGCCGTTTTTAAACAAAATCATGAGCAGCTCCGCACTGTCTGTCTTTCAATCCGGATTTGGCGGCGCTTCGACGGCGACGATGGGGATTATGTCCATTTTTGTCGTCTTCGGGATCGGCTATTACCTTTCCAAAAGCTACGAAGTGGAGGCCGTATTCGGCGGAGCGATCGCATTGGTTTCTTTTCTGCTGCTCACCCCGTTCGTCTTAGAGCCGGAAACGGGCAAAGCGGTCGCAGGCGTCATTCCGGTTGACCGGCTTGGAGCAAAAGGGATGTTTCTCGGCATGATAACCGCTTTTTTGTCAGGTGAAATCTACAGAAGAATCGTCCAGAGAAACTTAACGATTAAGATGCCTGCCGGTGTTCCTCCGGCTGTTGCTAAATCGTTCGCCGCATTGATTCCGGCTTTTATCACGCTTACCGTCTTCCTCTTGATCAATGCGGCTGTCACCCAGATCTTTCACACCAATCTGCATGAAGTCATTTATCATACGGTTCAAGCCCCGCTTGTCGGACTTGGAAGCGGCATCATTCCTACATTAATCGCTGTTTTCTTTATTCAGATTTTATGGTTTTTCGGACTTCACGGACAAATCATTATCAATTCCGTGATGGACCCGATTTGGAATACATTACAGGTCGAAAATTTGGCTGCGTATACAGCGGGAAAAGAGATTCCCCATATTATTTCTAAGCCGTTTATGGAGATTTACACCGTCGGAATGGGCGGAACCGGAATGACATTGGCCATAGTGATCGCCATCTTGCTTTTTATGAAAAGCAAACAGATGAAACAGATATCCAAACTCGGTCTTGCGCCGGGCATTTTCAATGTCAATGAGCCGGTTATTTTCGGTTTGCCGATCGTGATGAACCCGATCATTATCATTCCGTGGGTGATCGCGCCGATGGTTGTCACCCTTGTCACCTACCTGGCCATGTCGGTGGGGATCGTGCCCCCTCCTACCGGCGTGACCGTGCCTTGGACCGTCCCCCTATTCATTAACGGGATTATGGCGACCAATTCCGTTATGGGCGGCATTATGCAGCTGGTCAACCTCTGTATTGTGTTTGTCATCTGGCTCCCGTTTCTTAAAGCGCTGGACAAATTAAACATGGCAAAGGAAAAAGAAGCTGAGACCGAGCAGCATGCCCGGGATAACAGCATGAGTATGTAATCAAAATCGCAGTAAGGGAGAGAAATCAATTGACTGAATCAAATATTCAATATCGTTTTCCGGAAGGATTCTGGTGGGGGTCTTCCGCCTCCGCCACCCAAACAGAAGGCGCCGCCGCCAGAGACGGAAAAAGCCAAAACATATGGGATTACTGGTATGAAAAAGAGCCGAGCCGTTTTTTTAACGGCGTCGGTCCCGGCGACACGTCACGTTTTTACGATCAATACAAGGAGGATATCCGGCTGATGAAAGAAATCGGCCACAACTCCTTCCGGCTGTCTATTTCCTGGTCAAGATTGATTCCGGACGGAACTGGCGAGGTCAATCAGAAAGCGGTCGCGTTTTATCAGGACGTCATCGATGAAATGCTTGCCCATCATATTGAGCCGTTTGTCAATTTGTTTCACTTTGACATGCCGCTCGCCCTTCAGCGTAAGGGGGGCTGGGTCAGCCGGAATACCGTTGACGCGTTTGAACATTACGCCAAAACATGCTTTTCGCTATTCGGTGACAAGGTGAAAAAATGGTTCACTCACAACGAGCCGATTGTGCCGATTGAAGGCGGCTACTTATACGACTTTCACTACCCGAATCACGTTAATTTTCAAGAAGCGGTGCAGGCCGGCTTCCATACCCTGCTGTCGAATGCAAGGGCTGTCAAAGCCTACAGAGAATTGAAACAGGACGGACAAATCGGAATCATTCTGAATCTGACGCCTTCTTATCCGAGAAGCTCACATCCTGAAGATGTCAAAGCGTCTCGGATTGCCGACGCCTTTTTCAACCGCTCATTTTTAGATCCCGCCGTAAAGGGCGAATTTCCTGAGGAGCTTGTCGAGATTCTCAAGGCGGAAGGCTTTCTGCCGCGTTATGAGAAAGAAGATCTCCGCCTCATTCAGGAGCATACGGTTGACCTGTTAGGCGTGAACTACTACCAGCCGAGGCGCGTCAAGGCAAAAGAACATGTTCCGAATCCGCATGCCCCTTTCCTGCCTGAGCGTTTCTTCGATCCGTATGTCATGCCCGGCCGGAAAATGAACCCTCATCGCGGGTGGGAAATTTACGAAAAAGGAATCTATGACATTCTCACCAATCTCAGAGAAAATTACGGAAATATCGAGTGTTTTATTTCTGAGAACGGCATGGGAGTAGAAGGCGAGGAACGCTTCCGCGATGAAAACGGCATCATTCAGGATGATTACAGGATTGAATTTATCCAGGAACATCTGAAATGGGTGCATCGGGCCATCGGAGAAGGTTCAAATGTAAAAGGCTATCACCTGTGGACTTTCATGGACAACTGGTCTTGGACAAACGCTTATAAAAACCGCTACGGCTTTGTATCTGTCAATCTGGAAAACGGGGGCGAACGGACTGTCAAAAAAAGCGGCCGTTGGTTCAAAGCCGTTTCCGATCAAAACGGATTTTAACAGATGAGGAGGGACGGCCATGCTTGGAGGTATTGAAGCCGGCGGCACGAAATTTGTCTGTGCCGCCGGACAAAGAGACGGCACCATTCTGGACAGAGCAGAGTTTCCGACGGGAGAACCGGATGACACACTCAGAGAGGTGATCCGTTACTTTAAAGATTTCCCGATAGACGCCATCGGCATCGGGTCGTTCGGACCGATTGATATCCGTCCAGACAGTCAAACATACGGGTGCATCACCGCGACGCCGAAGACAGCCTGGCGGAACTGCCCTATTCTTCACACGATCAAAAGCGCTCTGGATATTCCCGCAGGCTTCACCACCGACGTTAATGCGGCGGCGCTTGGAGAAGCTTCTTTCGGCGCGGCCAAAAACGCGGACAGCTGCCTCTATTTGACGGTCGGCACAGGCATCGGCGCGGGCGCCATCATGAACGGCAGATTTGTTCAAGGGCTGTCTCACCCTGAAATGGGCCACATTTATGTCAGAAGACATCCGGACGACGGCTACAAAGGCAATTGTCCTTACCATACAGATTGTCTGGAAGGCCTCGCGGCAGGCCCCGCCATTGAGAAACGCTGGGGGAAAAAAGCATTTCTGCTGACGGATCAGCAGGAAGTGTGGGAGCTTGAGGGCTATTATATTGCCGAAGCGCTTGTGCAGTATATTCTCATACTTTCGCCGGAAAAGATCATTCTCGGCGGGGGCGTCATGAAGCAGCATCAGCTGTTCTCTTCTATCCGTCAGCACGTGAAAAAGCAGCTGAATCAATATATTGATCTGCCCGATATTGAAAAATACATCGTTCCCCCTCAATTAGGGATTCACTCCGGCGCGGCCGGTTCGCTCGTATTGGCGGAGCAGGCCTTAGAAGCGGCAAACCGGGAGGCGGGAAAATGACGAAGCTCTTATTTTTGGAACCGGTTTTTAAAGAAAGATTATGGGGCGGGACGAAGCTGCGCGATACATTCGGGTATGAGATTCCTTCTGAGCGGACGGGAGAGTGCTGGGCGATTTCAGCTCATCCGCACGGCACATCCATCGTGCGGAACGGGCCTTTTTCCGGAACATCATTACACCGTCTCTGGAATGAACACCCTGAACTGTTCGGACAGCCGAAAGAAGACGCTTTTCCCCTGCTCACAAAAATTCTTGACGCAAATATGGACTTATCCGTACAGGTGCATCCGGATGACGCATATGCACATCGGCATGAAAACGGAGAACTCGGAAAAACGGAATGCTGGTACATATTGGACTGCAAAAAAGACGCGGAGCTCATTTTAGGGCATCGCGCCCAAACAAGAGAAGACTTCGTTCGGCTCATTGAACGAAACGAGTGGGATCACCTGCTCCGCCGCATCCCCATTAAACCCGGCGACTTTTTCTATGTCCCGAGCGGCACACTGCACGCTTTATGTGAAGGTACGCTCGTTCTTGAAATCCAGCAAAGCTCTGATGCCACCTACCGGCTTTACGACTATGACCGGACGGATGGGAACGGGAATAAACGCGAGCTTCATCTTCAGAAAGCAATTGACGTAACAGAGATTCCGCATACCGATGAAAAAGTAAAAAGCACAAAGCATCGGATCGGAGATGCTCTCATTACAATACTCGCAGAGACACCGTTCTTTTCAGTTTATCAATGGAATGTGAGCGGGAAAGCATCATTCCCCGCCCCCGGCCGGTATTTACTCGCAAGCGTCATTAAAGGACGCGGAGAACTGGATGGATGCCCCGTTCACAAAGGCGATCACTTTATCGTGCCGGCGGATTCCGGAGATTTTGTTATAGAAGGAGATTGTGAGGTTATCGTTTCACATCCTTCATCACCCTAAAAATCAGGAGGTCTTTTATATGCTCAAAAAGTTAGCAGTCTGCCTGTCTATCGTTTTATTACTCTTAGGAGCCGCCAGTCCGATATCGGCTCACACCGTTTATCCCGTCAATCCAAATGCCCAGCAGACGACAAAAGATATCATGAACTGGCTGGCGCACCTGCCCAACCGTTCAGAAAACAGGGTCATGTCCGGGGCGTTCGGCGGGTACAGCGATGTCACTTTTTCAATGACAGAGGAAAACCGCTTGAAAAACGCGACGGGACAGTCTCCCGCCATCTACGGCTGTGACTATGGGAGAGGATGGCTTGAAACAGCGGATATCACCGATTCTATCGATTACAGCTGCAACAGCAGCTTAATCTCATACTGGAAAAGCGGCGGCCTCCCTCAGGTCAGCCTGCATCTCGCAAATCCGGCTTTTCCATCCGGAAACTATAAAACGGCCATCTCAAACAGCCAGTACAAAAACATCCTGGACCCTTCAACTGTTGAAGGAAAACGCCTTGAGGCGCTGCTCAGCAAAATCGCCGACGGCCTTACTCAGCTGAAAAATCAAGGCGTCACCGTTCTGTTCAGACCGCTGCATGAAATGAACGGCGAGTGGTTCTGGTGGGGGCTGACAGGCTACAACCAAAAAGACAATGAAAGAATCTCACTGTACAAAGAGCTTTACAAGAAGATATACCGCTATATGACAGAGACAAGAGGATTGGATAACCTTTTGTGGGTGTATTCGCCGGATGCCAACAGAGACTTTAAAACAGACTTCTACCCAGGCTCATCTTATGTGGATATTACCGGTCTGGACGCTTACTTCACTGATCCGTATGCGATATCAGGCTATGATGAAATGCTGTCTCTGAAAAAACCGTTTGCCTTTGCCGAAACCGGTCCGTCCGGCAATATCGGAAGCTTTGATTATGCTGCTTTTATCAATGCGATCAGGCAAAAGTATCCCGAGACAACGTACTTTTTGACATGGGATGAACAATTAAGTCCGGCGGCCAATCAAGGCGCGCAAAGCCTTTATCAAAACAGCTGGACGCTGAACAAGGGCGAAATATGGAACGGCGGGTCCTTGACGCCGATTGCGGAATAACTGCTTCTTTTAAAAATCGGTTTTAAGAAACGGCTCTGCTGGGCATATTGTTACCGTTCAAAAAGGAGGGTTCAACAATGGAAAATAACAAAAACAGCGAAGAAACGCTTTCCAGTAAAACGACCGGTAAAGGCGAGTCAGAAGACACGCTGACAAACCGGCAGGGCCATCCGGTCACTGACAACCAGAATGTCAGGACAGTCGGCAATAGAGGACCGACGACATTGGAGAATTATGATTTTTTGGAGAAAATCAGCCACTTTGACCGCGAACGGATTCCCGAGCGCGTCGTTCACGCGCGCGGCGCCGGGGCACACGGATACTTTGAGGCGTACGGAAGTTTTGGAGACGAGGAGATTTCTACATACACAAGAGCGAAAGTGTTTCAAAAGAAAGGAATGAAAACTCCGGCGTTTGTACGGTTTTCTACCGTCAACCACGGAAAGCATTCCCCGGAAACATTGCGTGATCCCCGGGGTTTTGCCGTTAAGCTTTATACCGAAGACGGCAACTGGGATCTGGTCGGCAACAACCTGAAAATCTTTTTTATCCGTGATCCGCTGAAGTTCCCGGATCTTGTGCACGCATTTCAGCCTGATCCTGTTACGAACATTCAGAACGGCGAGCGTATTTTCGACTTCATTTCCCAATCACCGGAAGCGACTCATATGATCACTTTCTTGTTTTCGCCTTGGGGCATCCCGGCCAACTACCGACAGATGCAGGGCTCAGGCGTCCATGCCTACAAATGGGTCAATGAAGAAGGTAAAGCCGTGCTCGTTAAATATCACTTTGAACCGAAACAAGGCATCCGCAACCTGACACAGAAGGAAGCGGAAGAGATTCAGGGGAAAAACTTTAACCATGCGACACAGGATTTGTATGAAGCGATTGAAAAAGGCGATTACCCTGAATGGGAAGTGTATGCGCAAATCATGACTGATGACGAACACCCCGAGCTGGATTTTGATCCGCTTGATCCGACCAAGCTGTGGTATAAAAACGATTTCCCTTGGAAGCCGATCGGTAAATTGGTTCTGAACAAAAACCCGGAAAACTACCATGCCGAGGTGGAACAGGCCTCATTCGGAACGGGCGTGCTTGTGGACGGCCTTGATTTTTCAGATGACAAATTACTTCAGGGGCGGACATTCGCCTATTCAGATACCCAGCGGTACCGGGTCGGCGCAAATTACCTGCAGCTTCCGATCAACTCGCCGAAAAAGCATGTCGCCACCAACCAGGAAGGCGGGCAAATGCAGTATCGGGTCGATCGGGCAGAAGGACAAAACCCGCACGTCAACTATGAGCCGTCCATTATGGGAGGACTCAACGAAGCAAAGCAGGATGGGAAAGACCATACACCTCATGTCGAAGGCGATGTGAAGCGGGAAGCGATCGACCGGTCGAATAATTTCGGCCAAGCCGGTGAAACGTACCGCAGATTTTCGGAATTTGAACGGAACGAATTGATCACAAACTTGGTCAATACGCTTTCTTCCTGCCGGAAAGACATTCAGGATCAAATGATTGAGAATTTCACAAAAGCAGATCCGGACTACGGAAAACGTGTTGCGGAAGGGCTGAAAAAAGCCTCCGAAAGCAACAGCGGCGGGCCGATCGGCACTACAGATACGGCACAAGCCGCAAAACAGGCTGAACAGGAAAGCCATCCGTCTGATCCGTATTAAATAAAAAAACAGGACAATCGCGTCCTGTTTTTTTTGAGCTAATTCAGCTCCTGTATATTCTGCTCCGCCGCGGCCGCAAATACTTTCGGCTCCGGACGGTCAAGATCTTCATGGAATAAACTTACTTTGTGAATCTGCCGGTTGTCGTACAGATGAAAGTAGTAGTTCCCGGTGTCACAGCACATGACCGACGTATACTGCGTATAATCAATTTCATTCTCCTCTGTGATCACCGCGCCTTTTGGAATATTCACATTGGACAGCACGTGAAAAGCGGCCGTAACGCCATCCGTTTCATGAGCGGCAGGCTCTAAATGCTCTTTCAGATAAGCGGCTCTGATGAATCGGGATGGCGGCGTGTAATCACCGGGAAGCCCGATCGTTCCAGATCCTTGGCCGAAAGCGGTTAATGTCATTCCGCCCAATGTTTTGCTTTCTGACTGCTGCGGCCTGATTCCGATATAATGGCGCAGATTGGTCACATGCCAAGGAAATTCCGGACTGTTGGTCATCACTCCGGGTTGGTTGTCATATACTTTCATTCCCTCCGGTGTCGGCTCGATGACAATGCAGCCGCCCGTGCGGTCTGATAAAATCCAATGAAGAGGCAGCACCGTATCCAATAACATTAACTTCTTCTCTACAATCGTCAGCATTGAGAGCTTTTCCTTTATGTCTTCAAGAGATTCACAGTTTGATAAGGCCCAGGTGACAAACTCATGAGGAGCGATGTGACAGGTGCCCTCCCGTTCCGCTTTCTCGTATCCCGCAAAGCCCGGAAAATACAGCGTCGCACACGACAGCCCTTTTTCATTTACGCCATCGGCAAACAGAACATTGCCGAGATTTCTCCCCATGCCGATAAATGCGTATTTCGTCTTATGCATCCTGCCGTCAGCTTCGCTTTTCCAGCTGTACTGACGAGGGTAAAGCACGACGTCCGTACCGAGCTGAAATGCAAAATCCATCGTTCGCGCCAATAGGTGATTACCGTCTGTCGTTTTCAATGTAAGACTTGTACACATATCATCAATCCCCTTTTCATTAATGAAATTTACACAAAGTAAACTATTCTTTCAGCTTAACGAATAATGGCTCCATTCGTCAAAAGATTGACACATTTCTTCTTAATACATATTAGTCCGTAAGCATATCCATGCCTTTTAAACTCTGGCAAATCGTTTTGGCGGCAGTGTTTGTACCGTTTTTCAAAAAAACTTTTGAACGGCTTGTCAGCGAGGCTTTACAATGTTTTCCTGCATGCTGGAATTTGTAAACGGCAGGTCAATCTGTTAAGCTATGTCTTTATGTTAAAGAAGAACATACGGAGGAGATTATCTATTGAAAGTAGAAAGGCGAACGATTGAACATATTCCGCATGACGAAAGACACGGAAAGGCTAAAGATTTATTCCCCGTCTGGTTCGGGGCTAATATGCATATTACGACGTTAGTCACAGGCACACTGCCCGTTACAATGGGACTCGATCTCTTTTGGAGTATCGCCGCCATTATTATCGGGACCTTTATCGGCGCAATCTTTATGGCGTCTCATTCCGCACAAGGACCTCAGCTCGGAATTCCGCAAATGATTCAAAGCCGCGCGCAATTCGGCGTGATCGGAGCGATTCTGCCCCTCTTTTTGGTCATGTTTATCTACCTGGGCTTCTTTGCGAGCAGTACAATTCTCGCAGCCGGTACACTGAGCAGCTTTGTACCGATTCCGGCTTCATGGTGTATTATCGGCTTAAGCGCCATCTGTTTTTTACTCACGATCTACGGTCATGATCTGATTCACAAAATGCAGAAAATCCTCTCTTGGACCTCCTTTGCCGTTTTTTTTGCTGCAACGATTCTTATTTTTCAACTGCCGATTCCTTCAGGAAGCTGGGTGCCCGGCTCATTAGATCTGCCTGTTTTTCTGGTGGCGGTCAGCGCGGTGGCCACATGGCAGCTGGCATATGCGCCATATGTCGCAGATTATTCCCGTTATCTGCCGGTCAAAACACCGGCATCGCATACCTTTTGGTACAGCTACGCAGGTACGTCAGTCAGTTCCATCTGGATGATGCTTCTCGGCGCCATTTTGACGACGGCGCTCCCGGAATTTACCGCTAATGCGGGAAATGAGATTGTCCGATTATTCGGTCCGTTTTCCTTTATTATGCTGATCATTGTCCTGTTCGGGCAAATGGCGATCAACGTCTTTAATTTATACGGAGCCTTTATGTCAACGACGACTACTTTGGAGCCGTTTTTAAAACTGAAGGTGACGCCGAATACGAGAGTGGTAATGATCCTTTGTGTGACGGCAGCGGGTACTGTATTAAGCCTCTTGGGCCAAAGCAATTTCATGGAACTGTTTTTAAATTTCATCTTTTTCATCAGTTATTTCTTAATTCCATGGACGGCGATCAACCTCGTGGATTACTATTTTATCCGACGCGGAAAATACCACGTCAAATCGATGTTTGACGTCAACGGACAATATGGCAGGGTCAATTGGATTACAGCGGCCGCCTTCGTTTTGTCGATTATATTAGAAATCCCGTTCATCAATACATCCTTTTACATCGGACCGCTCGCTGAAATATTCGGCGGAGGCGACATTGCCTGGGTCATCGGCCTGGCCGTTCCGTCGTTGCTGTATTATGTCCTGATGAAATCAAGGGTAAAACAACAAGAGGCGCCTTCCCTATGAAGACGCCTTTTCTTTATTCATATTCCTTCCATACACGCGGCAGCAGTTCAGAAAGTTCGTGCGCCAATAAGGTATGGGCGGAGCGCTCTTTCGTCCATAATTCCGCACATTCGCCGTGAAGGCGGACGGCGTTCAATACGGCATGTTTCGGGTCTTGATGACAGCACAGCATGCCGAGAATCATTCCCGTCAGCGTGTCGCCGGTCCCCCCTTTTGCAAGCGCGCCGTTTCCGGTTGTATTTCTGCGGCATTCCCCGTCGGGAAAAGCGATAATGGTTTCGTTTCCTTTCAGGACAATCGTGGCGTGAAGCCGCTCCGCCCATTCCGCGGCATATCCCGCTCTGTTCTGCTGAATCTCTTGAATCGGAAGGCCTGTCATTCTGGAAAATTCGCCGGGATGAGGCGTCAAGATCACAGGGGCTTTCCTCTTTGGATAGGTTCTTTTCGTAATGGCGCCCGCGTCCAGTATGACGGGATAATCGGCAGAAAGCAGCTGATCAGCCGCCTGCTGCACTTCGTCTGTTTGAGGAAGGCCCGGCCCGATGGCAGCGGCCCGGACGGTTTCCCCGGACTGGCCCGCCGCGGCTTTTTTCCAGCCGTCCCGCCAGTACGTCGCTTCCGGCAGCACCGGGACGATAAGCGGAATGACGCCTGCCGATGTACCGATGACGAGCTTGCCGACACCGCTTCTCATCGCGCCCAATCCGGCCAGAAGGGCGGCTCCCGGCATGTCATCGCTCCCGGCCAGCAATAACGCCGTCCCGAACGTTCCTTTATGGCTGTCTGCCTCCCGTTTCGGCAGCGTATCTTTCACATCCTGTTCCGTCCAATCCATTATATTCATCTCTGTACCTCCTCTTCTGTCTCCTATTTATATTCCAAACAAGAAGAGATTTTAAACCGCACAAAAAAACAGCCGCTCGTTTGCGGCTGTTTATGTTCTGATCGGAACATCAAGACGGTAAAGCTTCCGGTACCGTTCGTTTTCTGCAAGCAGCTCTTGATGGGTTCCTTCCATTTCTGCTTTTCCATTTTCTAAAAAGACGATTTTATCAGCTGTTTCCACACCCGCTAAATGGTGTGTAATCCAGAGGATCGTTTTCTCTTTAAAGACATCAAAAATCGTATCAAGCAATTCGCGTTCAGTGACCGCATCAAGGCCGACCGTCGGTTCATCAAGGATAATGACCGGCGTGTCTTGGAGCAGAATACGGGCAAGCGCGATCCGCTGCCGTTCCCCGCCTGAGAAACGAATCCCCGTTTCCTGCACAGACGTTTCATATCCGTCAGGCAATGATTCAATATAATCATGCAGCTTCACTTGCCGCGCCGCCCGCTTAACATCTTCATCACTCGCCTTGCCGTTTCCGAGCCGGATATTGTTCATAATGCTCGTGTTAAAGAGATGAGGTTTCTGATTCAAAACGGCCACCGCTGAGGAAATCTGCTCCTGCACGGCCGCAGTTTCCAGCCCGTTCAGCATCACTTTGCCCGAATCGGGAACTAAGGCGCCTTCAATTAAAGCGAGAGAGGTCGACTTACCGGAGCCGCTCCTGCCGAGCAGCGCCATTTTTTCACCTTGGCGGAGAGTGAAGGAAAAACGGTCAAGCACATGACTGTGCTGATCATAAGAAAACGTCACGTTATCAAATGTAAGTGTCACATCCGATACATCCAGTTTCTCATCCGTCTGCTTCACCTCACCACTTCGCAGCTCCGGAGCCGCCTTACTCATTCTTTTGATGGAATCCTGATAAGAAGGCACTTCCGTCAGCGCATCCGAAAGGGGCAGAAACGCCTCCGTCAATGGAAATACGACAAGCACAAAGGCCGCGATCATCGTGTTGGCGATGCTGCCGTCCGCATACTGACCCGCCGTCCAGAACAGCATGATTAATATGAAACCGCCGACGAGGCATTGCGCGGCGAGATCACGCCATCTCGTAAACCGCTGACGTTTGCTTTCAAGGTCAAACCACGCCTTCTCTTTCTCTTCATAAGAGGAAATAAAGGCCGCCTGGCGTCCCGAGAACATCCAGTCGCTCACGCCGAGCACGGCATCTGTCAGCCGGCTGTAGAGCGTATTCCGGCCGCTTTTCAGCCTCATGTTTTTCGCTCTCGTCACAAGAAGCGACACAACCGGAAACAATACAACCAATATAAACAGATAAATCGCCGCAAAAGCGGCAAACGGCCAGGAAAAAAAGCCGAGTCCGATAACGGATGCCGCATACAGCAGCAAAGCGGAAACCGCCGGGAAAATCGTTTTTAAAAACGCATCCTGCAAATGCTCAATATCCTCAGCCAAAATGCCGAGCATGTCGCCCGTCCGAAAACGGGATGAAAGCATGAGCGAGGCCGGCTCCAGCATATTGTAAAGCCGCACCCTCATGTCGGACACGATTTTCAAAATGATATGGTGCCCCGTCAGACGCTCGGCGTACCGTGAGACTGAACGGGCAATCCCGAAGGTGCGCACGGCCACAATCGGAACGTACACCAGCAGGATATTCTCAGGCCTAGTCGCCGACTTAGAGATCAAAAAACCGGAAGTGAACATGAGAAAGGCCGCCGAAAAAATCGTCACCGTGCCTAAAAAAATCACAAGAACAAACAAACGGGCATTTTGCTTTATATACGGCAGAATCCATTCTTCTTTTCTCATGTTCTTTCCCCCAGTTGCGCCTTTACAAGTTTGGCGTATACGCCTTGTTTCGCCATCAATTCGTCGTGGGTGCCGATTTCCGCCACCGCGCCGTCATCAAGCACGATAATTTCGTCCATCTCAAGCATCCAGTGAAGACGATGAGTGGCCAGAAAAACAAGCTTATTTTCAAACAGGTCTTTCATCGTTTCTTTTATTTCATATTCTGTTTCAATATCAAGGTGAGCGGTCGGCTCATCCAAAAGGAGAATCGGCCGGTTTCCTAAAAAGGCTCTGGCCAGCGCGACACGCTGAGCCTGTCCTCCGCTGAGCACCCGTCCGCCCTCGCCGATCCGGCCGTCAAGACCGCCGGGCAGATCACGGATCAGTTCGGAAAGACCCGCCGAAGCAGCGGCCTGCGCCGTTTCCTCACGGGAAGCATCAGGATGATAAAACCGGATATTATTCAAAAGCGTGTCATCAAAAATGTACGGGTGCTGCGGAATATAAAGCAGCTGCTTCTGCCAGCCGTCCGACTGCAGATGCGAGCGGGATTCACCGTTCACCTTGATCTCACCGGACACGGGCTCTAAAAAGCCGCCTAGCACATCAATGAGTGTCGATTTTCCCGCACCGCTTTCCCCGATAATTCCGATTTTCTTCTTCCCTTTAAAGGACAGATGAAATTCAGACATCGATTCTCGGACGGACAAACGCGTAAGCTGTAATTCATCCCCGTCAGTCCACGTATCAAGTTCGAGCGGCTTTTCTTCTTTAAAACCGGGCTGCGCCAAAATCGCTTGAATGGTTTTCCCCGCCTCCTGCCCGTTTAACGTCGCGTGGTAATCATTCCCCACTTCGCGGACCGGGAGAAAATATTCAGGCGCGAGAATCAGCGCGGTCAATGCCGGCCCGAGCAGAATTTGTCCGTCTATCAGCCGCAAGCCGAGAAACACCGCCACTGTCGCCACCGACAGCATCGTAAAGAAATCAAGGGCGAATGATGATAAAAACGCGACCCGGAGCGTGCTCATCGTCGCCTTACGGTATCTCTCACTGACATGAAAGATATTTTTACTGTGTGATTTGCTTAATCCTAAAAACCGCAATGTCTCCAGTCCGCGGAGCGAATCCACGAAATGATTGGAAAGCGTCTGATAGGACTTCCATTGGCGATCGGCTTTTTTCTGCGCGACAAGCCCGAGCAGAATCATAAATATAATCAAAATCGGAAGCGCCAGAATCAAAATCAAAGCCGATGTTTTATCCTGAAAAAACACGTAAATGACAACGGCTGCCGGCACAATCGCCATGCTGACCATTTTCGGCAGAAACAGCTCTAAATAACGACGGAACTGGCTGATGCCTTCCATCGCCAGCGTCACCATCCGGCCTGTCCCCTCTTTTTTCGCAAAGCGGGGGCCGAGACGGAACAATTGCTCAAGAAATCTTTTTCTTAAGTCTGCGCCGGTTTGCGCGGCATATTGGTACACGATTTTCTGCCGGACCGTTGTCACCGCATGCCGGACCAAAAACGCAAGCAGGAAAAAGCCGATAACCGGATAAAGAGAAGCAATCTGCTTCCCGTTAAATAATCCGGTTACCGCCTGGCTCAGCCATTCCGCCTGCAAGATGATGGCGGCCGTTTGTATAATCGTTAATCCCGTAATGATCGCAAGAATCCGCTTCATTCCTTTATAAAGAAACAGGTCTTTTCCCATTAATAAGTCATAGGCTCCTTATGGCTGACGCGTTTCCGGAAGACATAATAGCTCCAGATCTGACTGCCGATGACAAACGGCAGCAGAGTCAGTGCGACAATTGTCATGACCTTAAGTGAATAATCACCGGAAGACGCGTTAGCTACTGTTAAGTCATACGCGCTTGTCAGCGAGCTGACCATGACGCGCGGGAACAGAGAGATAAAAATCATTGCAACTGTCAAAGCAAGACCCGCGCCGGTCATACCGAATGCCCAGCCGTCTTTTTTCTTGCTCATGAACACAACGGCAAGAACGTTGCAGATGACAATCAGCACGAATACCGGAATCGTGATGTTTGCCCGGCGTGTAAACATATCCGTATCGTATGCAGACATCGCAAAGAAAGCAAGTACAACAAGAAAGATAACACCGATTACGCGTTTTGCCATTTTTCTCGCACGCTCTTGTAAATCACCGATCGTGCGCAGGGTGATAAACATTAAACCATGCAGGAATGAAAGAAGGGTGACGGCTGCTCCGCCAAGAACGGAATACACGTTCACAATATCTGAAAAACCTGCGTGAATGTTCATATGTCCGTCAATCGGCACACCGCGGAACAAGCTTGTGAAAATAAGTCCGAATACAAATGGCGGGATAAGGCTGCCGAAGAAAATCACCCAGTCCCATGTTTTGACCCATTTCAGATTATTCACTTGGCCGCGGAATTCAAATGCCACGCCGCGCCCCATCAAGGCAAGAAGAATGATGATAAACGGAATGTAATATCCGCTCAGCATCGTCGCATACCAGTTCGGGAATGCCGCGAAGATCGCTCCCGTACCTGTGATAAGCCACACCTCATTCGCATCCCAGAACGGGCCGATGGTGTTAACCAGCACTCTGCGTTCTAATTCATTATGGCCAAGAAATCGGGTCGAAATGCCGACACCGAAATCAAAACCCTCTAAAAAGAAAAATCCGACAAACAAAACTGAAACGAGTATAAACCAAAGATCATGAAGTGACCCCATGGTAGACCTCCTGACTGAACGGATCCGTTGATACAGGAACATCCTTATGATCATCATGGTCCGCACCTTTTTTAATTTCACGAACGAATAGGAAAACAAGCAGCGCGCCTAAAATCAAGTACATGACGCCGAAGCTGATAATTGAAAACAGCAGAGATCCCGTCGTTACGTTAGGAGAAACGGATTGTGCGGTCGTCAATTGCCCCATGACCGTCCACGGCTGGCGGCCGATTTCAGTCATAATCCAACCGGCAGAGTTCGCAATGAATGGGAATGCGATCAGTGCGATCATGCCCCGTAAATACCACTTGCTCGTATGAAGCTTTTTGCGGCGGTTCAGAATAAAACCGGCAATCGCGGCAAAAATCATAAGCGCGCCCGCTCCCGCCATAATGCGGAAACTCCAGAACGTCGTTTTAACAGGCGGGATATAGTCGCCTTTTCCGTACGTTTTTTCGTATTCTTTTTGAAGTGTTTTCATCCCTTTCACACTGCCGCTGAACTTCTGGTAAGCCAAGTAGCTGAGTGCGTAAGGAATTGAAATTTCTGATGTGTTTTTTTCTTTATTCGTATCAATATTCGCAAAAGCCGTCCACGCGGCAGGATCACCGCTGTCATCCCAAAGCGCTTCACTGGCAGCCATTTTCATCGGCTGCGATTCCATTAAATGCTCGGCCTGCATATGTCCGCTGAACGCAACGCCGATACCGGCGATCAGACCGACAATCATCGAAAGCTTGAAAGATTTATGGAAGAAAGGCACTTCTTTTTTCTTCAATAATTTAAATGCGCTGACACCGGCGATAAAGAAAGCACCCGTCGCAAGCGCTCCGAAAATGACGTGAGGGAATTCAACCCAAAGCTGAGGGTTTGTCAGAAGCGCCCCGAAATCATTCATTTCCGCGCGGCCGTTTTTAATCGCAAAGCCGACCGGCTCCTGCATGAATGAGTTTGCCGTCAAAATCCAGAAAGATGACATAATCGTTCCGAAGGACACAAGCCAAATGCAAAGCAAATGCACTTTTTTAGATAAACGGTCCCAGCCGAAAATCCATAATCCGATAAAAATAGACTCCATAAAAAACGCCAAAAGCGCTTCAACCGCAAGCGGAGCTCCAAATACGTCTCCGACAAAACGGGAATAATCAGACCAGTTCAATCCGAACTGGAATTCCTGAAGAATCCCTGTGACAACGCCGACAGCGAAGTTAATTAAAAAGAGATGCCCCCAAAATTTAGCCATTTTGAGATAGGTCTCTTGTTTTTTGACAACATAAAGCGTCTCCATCAAAGCAACCATAAACACAAGCCCGATAGACAAAGGCACAAACAAGAAGTGAAACAATGTTGTAGATGCAAATTGAATGCGGGCTAATACCAACTCACTCATGATGTTTTTCCTCCAATCTGGTAAATTGCTCAACATTTCACAAACATGGCGAAATCATTGCTCGGTATTTCACAAAAAATGATATATTTGCTCAATGTTTCACAAATTCGTCAAAACTATTGAAATATCAGCCTGTACACCCTGGGGGACAGCGGCTGTCATAGAAATGATTCAATATCATTACTTTACAACGATTCAGCCTAAAAAAAAAGATCAATATACCTAAAATAAGGCTGAAATTGTGACCGATTATTGTCGGATTTGTAGAGATTTTATGTCAGCACCTAGGATATTTGTCCCTTTGATATCGTACCTCTTTTTTATTCGTGTGGCGAACAAAATGCTTTTCTCGGTGAAAAAGCCCGCCAAATCGCCATTTTGAGAAAGAAAATGTGAAGAAAGCATGTCCTCTAGTAAATTCATAATATATGAACAATTTAAATTTTTTAGTATACTTTAAATGGGGATATTTTTTCACTACATAACGACTGGGGGAACAAGCATGGGAGAACTTCAACCAAAATTGCAAACGGATTCAATCCAAAAACAGGAACGGACTGATAACTGGTTTGCCAGAGCAATGAATATAAGAATCGGCATTATTCCTCTTCCTATCTATATCCTGCTTTTCTTGCTTATTACGGTGTTTGTCATGAGCCGTGATGTAAAAAGCGACATTCTGACATCAATTGCCGTCATGAGTTTTTTCGGATTTACCTTCGGCCAGATCGGAAAATCCATTCCGATCGTGCGGTCCATCGGCGGCCCTGCGATTCTCGCAACCTTTATTCCATCCGCTGTCGTCTACTACCACCTGCTTCCGAAAGACATTATTACTTCAACAACAAAATTCACGGAAAGCTCCAACTTTCTCTATCTATTTATTGCCGGTATCGTCGTCGGCAGTATTCTCGGGATGAAAAGAGAGACGCTCGTCAAAGCTTTCGTCAAGATTTTTATTCCGCTGATCGCCGGCTCGATCGCGGCCGCCATCGTCGGCTTATGCGTCGGGACGCTGCTCGGGCTCGGCTTTCAGCACACGCTGCTTTATATTGTCGTTCCGATTATGGCGGGGGGTGTCGGTGAAGGCGCGATTCCTTTATCCATCGGCTACTCCGATATTATGCCGATGTCCCAGGGAGACGCCTTTGCGCTTGTGCTGCCGTCCATCATGCTCGGCAGCCTGTGCGCCATTATGTTATCGGGCTTGCTGAATGTCATCGGGAAACGCAAACCGGAATGGACGGGCAACGGGAAGGTTGATAAGTCTGATCATTCCGCTCCCGCATTGGAACAGCCGGCCAATGATAAAACGTTTGATTTGTCCTTTTTCGCTTCGGGCGGTATTTTAGCGGTTTCCCTCTATTTGGTCGGCATGCTGGCGCATGATTTCTTTCAGCTTCCGGCTCCTGTCGTGATGCTCGTCCTTGCCGTTCTCATTAAGCTGTTCAGGCTGGCGCCGGCTTCGATTGAAAACGGAGCCTTCGGCGTCTCGCGCTTTTTCTCGACAGCCGTGACCTATCCGCTCTTATTTGCGATCGGCGTTTCAATGACACCGTGGGACAAGCTGATTGCGGCGTTTACGATCAGCAACATCATTACCATTTTATCAATCGTCGTCACGATGATGGCCGTCGGTTTTCTGACCGGAAAATGGATGAATCTGTACCCGATTGAGACGGCGATTATTAATGCCTGCCATTCCGGCCAGGGCGGCACCGGCGACGTCGCGATCTTGAGCGCCGCTGAACGGCTTGAGCTTATGCCGTTCGCCCAAGTGTCGACCAGAATCGGCGGAGCGATTACCGTGAGTGTCACCCTTCTGCTGCTTCATCAATTCTATTAAACTGAAAAAAGCCTCCGCATATGCGGAGGCTCTGTTATTTCATCACATTTTGAATATAAGAGCCGAATGCCGCGCCGGACATGCCCGGCGACACACGGACGCGGTGAAGCCCGTAAAGCCCCTGATCTCTTGACGCCGCTCCCGGCTCCGTCGTGACCGCCATACGGTAGCCTGACGCGGCGGCGGCTTTTAATGTTTCCTTATTATATCGTCCGACAGGGTAGCTGATCATAGACGTCCGCTGCCCGAACATTTGATCAAATAAACGCTTAGAGTCCCTCATTTCACGTCGCTGCTGCTGCGGTGTGAGCCCGTTCAATTCGAGATGGTTCATCGTATGGCTCTGAATGGAAATGCCGTGGGCGGCCATCTCCTTCATCTGCTTCTCAGTCAGATGATTCTTATGCCCGATAAAGTTTCCGATCATAAAGATTGTCGCTTTCATCTTGTATTTCTTTAAAATGGGATAGCCCGCTTTCACATTGTCGGTATAGCCGTCATCAAATGTGATCAGAACACATTTTTCACGCGGCTCCTTATCCTCCGTCAGCATCAGATAGGCCTCTTCAGGAGTCATCGTATAATAGCCGTGATCATGAAGCCACTTCATATGCTGCCGGAATTCTTCCTTCGGCACGCGCAGGCTGTTTCCCTCAGAAATGCTGTGGTACATCAGAATCGGCAGTCTTGCCGTTCCTTTCGTTTGAACCCAGGCGGACGTATCCGGCTGCTTTTTGATTTCGCGCTTTACAGATTTTTTATCGTGGTGCGCTTCTGCCTTCGGAATGCTTTGTTCGGCGCTTGCCTCATGGCCCGAGCAAGCGGCAAGCGTAAACACGGCAGCCAAAAGGCACATGCACATGATCATGCGTTTCATCGTTTTCCTGCTTTCTGTCTTCTATTTACTTTTTATATCGGTTATGCGTCATAAATTGTTACATCAAAAAAGCCGGACATCCAGCTGTCCGGCTTTGCGTTATGAGCGGATTCTGATTTCTGTTTCACTGTCAAAAAAGTGAGCCTTATTCATGTCGAAAGCGACGGTCAATTCCTCACCGGCACGAATGTCATGGCGGGCGTCAATCCGTGCGATAAAATCCTGATCCCCGATCCGGGAATAAACCATAATTTCTGACCCGAGCAATTCCGCGACATTGATTTTAGCTGTGATGGATGAATTCTTATAGGATTCCACCACAATCAGCTCGTCATGTATGTCTTCCGGGCGGATGCCGAAGATAACATCCTTGCCGGCATACCCTTTTTCCCGTAGCATTTTCATTTTCCCTTCCGGCACGCTGAGAGCGGCCGAACCGATCTGAATGGCGCCGTCCGTCAGCTTTCCTTTGAAAAAGTTCATCGCCGGGGAGCCGATAAACCCGCCGACAAATACGTTTTCCGGATGTTCATACACGTCTTTCGGGGTGCCGATCTGCTGAATTTTTCCGTCCTTCATGACTACGATGCGTGTCGCCATCGTCAATGCTTCTGTTTGGTCGTGCGTCACATAGATTGTGGTAGTTTGCAGCCTTTGATGCAGCTTAATAATTTCTGCCCGCATCTGCACCCGAAGCTTTGCGTCCAGATTTGACAGCGGCTCATCCATTAAGAACACTTTGGCGTCCCTGACAATCGCCCGTCCTAATGCAACCCGCTGCCGCTGCCCGCCGGAGAGCGCTTTCGGTTTGCGGTGCAGATACTCTGTGAGTCCCAGCATTTTTGCCGCTTCTTCGACCCGTTTTTTTATCTCAGGTTTCGGCATCTTCCTCAGCTTCAGACCGAAAGCGATATTATCATAGACCGTCATGTGCGGATATAACGCATAGTTTTGAAACACCATGGCGATATCCCTGTCTTTAGGAGCGATGTCATTCACTCTCGTGTCACCGATATAGAAATCGCCCTTCGTAATGTCTTCCAGCCCGGCAACCATCCGCAATGTTGTCGACTTGCCGCAACCCGACGGACCGACAAACACGATAAACTCTTTATCTTTAATATGAAGGTTAAAATCATCGACAGCCGCTTCTTTTTGATCGTAATACTTATAAATATGCTCCAGCCGAAGTTCCGCCATGTCATCTCTCCTTTTTTGTAACCGCTTTCTTAAATAGGATTGTAACAGCGTCAGACGGCGGCGGATATAGGCAATGTTCATAAAAAAAGTCCGCTGCCTTCGTGCACATTTCCCATTTAATGTGATTTTTCATACTGCAGACAAATGAAATAAGCCAGCAGGGCGCCCCGATATGTCTTAATATCAATACCTGAGCGTTCCGCGAATTTATCAATCCGATATTGAAGACTGTTGCGGTGCAAATGCAGTTTTTTCGATGTGAGCGACATGTTCGAGTTATGTTCAATAAAAGTCTGAATCGTATGCTTCAGCTCCGGTTCTTTCTGAAACAGCAGCGCCGCTTCTTCGTGAAGCAAGGCTGAGAGCTTTTCTCTGCTTTCTTCCATGAGCATGGCCGGAAATACCGTTTCCGCGGTCAGCGTGCTCAGCTGCGGGAGATGACGCCGGCCAATCTGACAATATTGCTGTTCTCTCCGATAATGAAGGCGCAGACGTTCTCCCTTGCAGTAATACCTTCCGACGAAAAAACGGACACTGAAATAAAAATCGCCTTCGAGAATCTTCACAAAAGATGCGATGTCATCTGAATCCGGCGCTTCCAGCTTTTCTTCCTCCACAATCACGCCTTGATCTCTTCCCGTCCGGACAACTGTATATGAAACCGGCCAGAAATGGCGCAGCGCTTCCGTAAATGCCCCCCAGTCCCGTTCTCCCAATAAGTCATAATGGATAAAACGGACACGCGGCTCCTTGACATCAGGCACCGGACCTTCTTCCAGCAGAAACCGCCGCCACCTCTTTGCTGCCGCCGTCTCCGGAAAAAAAACGCCTTTTTCTTCAGCGGGCGTCAAAAATGATTCCAGAAGCAGTTTCTCCTTCGGGGCAATATCCTCCTTCGGAATGGCGACATAGACCCGCCTTTTCTCATCATAAAAGCAAAAGACATCCTCCGCCGTACAGCACGTATCAGACAACACAGCCCTCGGGTAAATTGCCAATAACGGGTTCATATGCGCTCCTTTCTATCGCTCTATCATATTTTCAGTATAAAACGTCCGGCCGATTGTATCCACTTCGTTTTAAGAAACAGCTTTCAGGCTATTTCCCGGGAAACGGATCACAACTGCTTCTGCCGGCATAAGAAAAAAACCCTCCGCGCCGGCAGAGGGATCCTTTTTATTTAGAGATATCGACGAAGCCTTCACCAAAGACATCACGCACATCATGAACAATGACAAACGCTTTTGTATCACAGCTTTTAATAATTTTTTTGAGCATGGAAAGCTCTTGTTTCTGGATGACGATATATAAAATTTCCTTCGACTGCCCCGTGTAATTTCCTTTACCCGACAGCAGCGTAACCCCTCTGTCCATCAGCGTGTTGACCTGTTCAGCGATTTCGTGCTTATGCTCAGATATAATTGTCACCGCTTTTTTCGTATTCAGGCCTTCAATGATAAAGTCCATCACCTTCGTTCCGATGTACAGCATAACAATGGTAAACATCATTTTTTCCGCACCGATGATGAAATAAGAACTGAAGACGACAATCAGATCAAAGAACAAAAGCGCATAGCTGATATTCCAATCGAGATATTTGTTCGCAATTCTCGCCAAAATGGCAGAACCCGCAGTCGTTCCTCCGACTCGAATAATGATCCCGATTCCGACACCGGCAAACACACCCGCAAAAATAGTATTAATAATGAGTTCATGTGAAGGCGAGTGCCAATCATGCGTCAGATGCAGAAACAGTGAGTTGGCAACAACGGTAATGATCGTATAAAGCGTTGTTTTTCCGTCTAAAAATTTATATCCGATAATCAATAAGATCCCGTTCAAAATGATATTCGTCACCCCGGGCGACCATTCAAACACATAGTATAAAATCAGGGTGATTCCCGTTACCCCGCCCTCTCCAAGATCATTCGGAATGGCGAATAAATTAACGGCCAAAGCAAAGATAAAAGCCCCAATAATCAGCATCAGCACATCCAGCAATCTCTTTTTCATCCCAGACACTCCCTTTATATAAAATCAAAAAAGCCCGGGAGAGCACTCTTCATTAAAAGAGCAGAAACTCCCGGGCTTTTATCCCAACGTGTCACAGCAGGAACCTGCTGTGTGTTTTCTCTCGGTCCAGACCAATTCAGCATTGCGGAACCCTAGAAAACCACTGTTTTTTATGTTCAGTTTTTGTATATCTTTCAAGATTATACGGGAAATCACGAACATGTTCAACCACTCTTTTTTTCATTAAACATATAAAAAATTCGAACGATCTGCCGATACTAAAAAAGCTCCTTAAAATACATGACTAAAAAATCATTAAAATACTTTTTTTCTCAAAATATTATTGACTATAGGTTATTTTGCAGGCATTATAGTATGTAGTTTTTAAGAAATAGTTTACATAGGAGGAAATATTATGGCAGGAAACCTGGTGTCTTGTAAGGCATGCGGCAAAGAAATCGCTAAAGGCGTTAAAAAATGCCCAAACTGCGGTAAAGATCAGAGAAACTTTTTTATGAGACATAAAATTATCACATTGCTTCTGGCAGTAGTGGTTATTATCATTCTCGTAAACATCGGCGGCGGAGGCGGATCTTCATCATCTAAAACCGCGTCTTCAAAAGCTGCGGAATCCAAGGAAAAACTGTATAACATCGGTGACACTGTTAAGACTGAGAAAACTGAAGTTACTGTTACCAAAGTGGAAAAAAGAGATTCAGTAGGCTCTCAATTTGTCGAGAAAAAAGCGTCTGACGGCGGCGTTATCGTAGCTGTTCAATACACAGTTAAAAATGTTTCAAGCAAGCCGTTAAGCTCTTTCTCCATTCCAAGAGCGAAATTAGTAGATTCTAAAGGAACATCCTATGATTCAGATATTGATGCTTCTTCAAGCTATGCAACAGAAACAAAAGTAGACAACAGTAAAATTTTAAGTGACTTGAACCCGAACATTAAAGTTACTGACGTAAAAGCTTTTGAAGTTGATAAAAACGCATACTCTAAAGGCACTTGGAAATTAAAGTTCAGCAACGATGTTGAAGTGAAAATTAAATAATGACCGTAATAAAAGAGACCTTCATCATTTGAAGGTCTCTTTCTTTTTACACCTTTTGGTACCCGTTCACATTGGAGGACTGCCACTTCCAAGAGTCGGCGCACATTTCTTCAAGCCCGCGCTTTGCTTCCCAGCCTAATTCAGCCTTCGCTTTTGCCGGGTCTGCGAAGCATGCGGCGATGTCTCCCGGGCGCCGGGCGGCAAAACGGTACGGCACTTCTTTTCCTGATACTTTTTCAAACGCCTTGACCATCTCAAGAACGCTGTAGCCTCTTCCCGTGCCGAGATTATAGGCGTCGGCGCCTGTTGTGTTCAGCACCTTCTCAAGCGCTTTGACGTGGCCCTCGGCAAGGTCAACGACATGGATGTAATCCCGCACACCGGTACCGTCCTTTGTCGGATAATCATTGCCGAACACCTGCAATTGCTCAAGCTTACCGACAGCGACTTGTGCGACATACGGCATTAAATTATTCGGGATGCCGTTCGGGTCTTCTCCGATCCGCCCGCTCGGGTGCGCGCCGAACGGATTAAAGTAGCGGAGCAGCGCAATGCTCCATTCAGAGTCCGCTTTATGCAGATCGCGTAAAATCTGTTCCAGCATCAGCTTTGTCTGCCCGTAAGGATTGGTCGCGCTTAATGGAAAATTCTCAGTGATCGGCGTTGTTTCCGGAACGCCGTAAACCGTCGCTGAAGAACTGAAGACGATCTTTTTCACACCGTGTGCCTGCATGGCTTCACATAAAATAAACGTTCCCGTCAGATTATTATGATAATAACGGAGCGGAACAGCCACAGACTCACCGACAGCTTTTAATCCCGCAAAATGAATGACGGCTTCAATCTCATTTTCAGCAAACACCCGGTGAACGGCGTCACGGTCAAGGAGATCCGCTTCATAAAACACCAGCCCTTTTCCGGTAATATCTTTCACACGCTCCAATGCTTCCGGTGAACTATTTGACAGATTATCCAGAACCACGATGTCATAGCCGCCGTTTAACAGCTCGACACATGTGTGGCTTCCGATATAACCCGCTCCGCCTGTCACTAAAATCGCCATGAAGAAAGCCTCCCCTATTGAATGAATTGATCATATTATATCGGTTTTTTCTTCCTCAATCATCCATTTCCAAAAAGTTTAATCGTTTAGTCATCGTTTCTTCATAATTTGTTTTCATTCGCGTAAAAAACAGAGCCCTCGATTCAAAACGGTTGCGAAATAGAAATCCCTCCCCCGCGCATGGTAAGATAAGACAAAGGAGATGACGGTATGAAAAAAGAAATCATTGAACGCTTTACCTCTTACGTAAAAGTCGATACACAGTCTGACGAAAACAATGAAAACTGCCCTTCAACCCCCGGCCAGCTGACATTGGCCAACATGCTGGCAGATGAATTAAAGTCGATCGGCATGACAGACATCACAGTCGATGACAATGGGTACGTCATGGCGACTCTGCCGGCGAATACGGATAAAGACGTGCCGACTGTCGGTTTTCTGGCTCACGTGGACACCGCGACCGATTTTACCGGAAAAAATGTGAATCCTCAGATTATTGAGAGCTACGACGGACATGATATCGTTCTGAATGACAAACTCAATGTCGTCCTGTCGCCTGAGCAATTCCCGGAGCTCTCCCGCTATAAAGGCCAGACGCTGATCACAACAGACGGCACGACGCTGCTCGGAGCCGACAACAAAGCGGGCATTGCCGAAATCATGACGGCAATGGCGTACTTGATCAAACATCCGGACATCAAACACGGAACGATCCGGGTCGCGTTCACGCCCGATGAAGAAATCGGCAGAGGCCCTCACAAATTCGATGTCGGCCGCTTCAACGCCGCATTCGCCTACACGATAGACGGAGGCCCCCTCGGCGAACTGCAATATGAAAGCTTTAACGCAGCAGCCGCAAAGCTTACTTGTTACGGAAAAAGCGTGCACCCGGGAACGGCGAAAAACAAAATGGTCAACGCTTCAAAAATCGCGATGGAATTTCATCACGCGCTGCCGAAAGAAGAAGCGCCGGAATATACGGAAGGGTATGAAGGCTTCTATCATTTACTTTCCATGAACGGAGACGTTTCTGAAGCCGCCCTGTCGTACATCATCAGAGACTTTGACAGAGACCGCTTTGCAGAACGAAAAGAATATATGCAGAAAACCGCCGATGCGCTGGCGGCCAAATACGGCAACGAAAGCATCAAGCTTGAACTGCGTGATCAATATTACAACATGAGAGAAAAAATCGAACCGGTCAAAGAGATAGTCGATGTCGCCTATCAAGCCATGAAAAACCTCGACATCGAACCGATTATCGAACCGATCCGGGGCGGAACCGACGGATCACAGCTCTCTTACATGGGACTGCCGACACCGAACATTTTTACGGGCGGCCAAAACTTCCACGGAAAATATGAATACATTTCCGTCGATCATATGGAAAAGGCGGTAAACGTCATTGTTGAAATCGCCAGGCTCTTTGAAGAGCGCGCTTAAAACCAAAGCCCCCTGCTTTGGTTTTTTTCTTTCACATGAAACCTTTCCTTCTTTCTTTCCGTATATAAGGTATGAATTGGAAAGAAGGAGTGAAGACTATGGCAAGAGGCACTGTAGCGAAAGAATTGAAAAAAACCTTAAAAGACCCGCGTGTTCTGGAGACAAAATCAAACCCTTTTAAAAAACTGCGGAAAATGTTCAAACGATTTTTTTAAGATAACATCTCGTTTTCTTTAAAAAAATAAAGAAAGCGCTGTCAACTCGCAGTCATCTGTTAGAAGCAGTTATTTTGCATATTATAAGGTTTTTTAGGGTACTGAATAACACAAGGCAAACGAAAACACTGAAGTAGTTATTTAGACACTTACAAAAAATAGTGAAAAAGTTATATAAACGATCATCATTCATCAGCCGATACAATCTATAGAACCACAACAAGAGCAAAATTTCTTCAACCCATAGTTATTTTTACGGAAAATGACGTTATTTTTTAAAAAAGTGACAATTGTTTGAATACTTTTCGTTTGTTTTTTCGTACAATAATAATACCAAAACTTTTTTTGGGAGGTATGTAAAATGATGCTACTTATTTTTGCTGCTTTGACAGGGTATCTTGTTTTCTCTTTCAGTAAGGACAACCGCCGGAAAACGCCAAAGACAAGCCCGCTGGTGACAGCTGCCGACACGAATAACATCATTGATTTAAATGCGATCCGTCAAAAACGCCGGATGCCGCTATCATAAAAACGACAGCTGCCGCAAAATCGGCAGCCTTTTTTTATGCACCCGGCCTATATGAAACCATCCGCCTCCTTTTTTCGTACAACATAAAAAAGGAGTTTTTTTATGTACCATTTTTACATCAAAGAGCGAATGTTGACGTTTAAGAATCGTTTTCAAGTGTTTCTTGAAAGCGGAAAAGAAGTCTACAATGTTGAAGGAAAGCTGTTTTCATTTGGTGATGAACTGAAGCTGACTGATTTGGACGGCCGCACGCTCGCCAGCGTCAATCAGAAACTGATGTCGCTCGTTCCCCGTTACGAGATTTCCGTCAGCGGCAAACCCGTCTGCCAAGTCATCAAGAAAGTCACGTTTTTCAAACCGAAATTTGAAATTTCCGGACTCGGCTGGGATCTTACCGGCGATGTGTGGGGCCGGAATTTTCAAGTGACAGACGGAGAATCAAACCGGATGACCGTCACCAAATCATGGATGAGCTGGGGCGATTCCTATCATTTGCAGATTGAAAAGGAAGAGGATATCGTTCTTTGTCTCGCGATCGCCATCGTGATAGATATGATTCTATTTGAGGGTGACAAATAAAAATATTTATCGAAATATATTGACAATATGAGAAAACATACTAAGATTAATAGTATTACAGTTTATTCTGAAAAATAGCATATTTCCTTATCAAGAGAGGTGGAGGGACTGGCCCTATGATACCCGGCAACCGCTGTACAGCAGAATGGTGCTAAATCCTGAAGATAAGGTTGAGATTTGCGGACGCAAGCTCTTCCCTATCCGAGGGAAGAGTTTTTTTATATTTCATCAGGAAAGAAGGAATCGTTCATGTCACAGCAAAACACAGAACAACCATTGCATACGCTTCTAAGAAAAAACCCGCCGTTTCGCGCGGATCAAGTCGGAAGCCTGCTGCGGCCGGCGGCTGTGAAGCAAGCCCGCCTGCAAAGAGCGGCGGGTGAGATTTCGGCAGAACAGCTGCGCGAAATCGAAAACAAAGAAATCATCCGCAGTGTGAAAAAGCAGAAAGAAACCGGCCTCAATGTCGTGACTGACGGCGAATTCCGCCGGGCCTGGTGGCATTTTGACTTTCTCGAAAATTTAGACGGCGTCGAAGCGTTTACGCCTGAAAGCGGCATTCAGTTTCACAACGTACAGACGAAAGCGCGCGGCATTAAAGTAACGGGAGATATTGATTTTTCTCAGCATCCGATGCTCGAAGATTATAAATTCCTGCACAGCATTGCCGGCGATGCTGTTCCGAAAATGACCATTCCAAGTCCGAATATGCTGTTTTTCCGCGGAAAATTGGAAAAAGCGTCCTACCAGAATGATTACAAACAATTTCAGCACGATGTGTCAAAGGCGTATAAAAAAGCGATTCAAGCTTTCTATGACGCCGGGTGCCGCTATCTTCAGCTCGATGACACCGCATGGGCCGTTTTCTTATCAGAAGCGGGGCTTCGTCAGATTGAAGCTTTCGGCACAACGCCGGATGAGCTGCGCAAGCTGTTTGCCGCTTCCATTAATGACGCCATCAAGGACCGCCCTGACGATCTGAAGGTTACGATGCATATCTGCCGCGGCAACTTCCAATCCACATGGACGGCTGAAGGCGGCTATGATGCAGCGGCTGAAACGATTTTTGACGGGCTTGACCTTGACGGATTGTTCTTGGAATATGATGATTCCCGCTCCGGCGGCTTTGAACCGCTCCGTTATGTCAAACGCTCTGATCTTCAGCTTGTGCTTGGCTTGATTACGTCGAAACATGGCGAACTTGAAGACAAGGACGCGATTAAACGCCGGATTGAAGAGGCTTCACAATATGTCAGTCTGGATCAGCTTTGCCTCAGCCCGCAATGCGGATTCGCCTCCACTGAGGAAGGAAACCTGATCACAGAAGAACAGCAATGGGCGAAACTGCGCCATGTCGTCAACATTGCCGGTGAAGTCTGGAAATAAAAAAAAGACACGCGATCAGCGTGTCTTTTCCGTTTTACAGCGGACTGGTTCCGATTAAAATATCGATATCTATCGTGACAGCAGCCTCTTTCCGGCTGATAAACCGCCGGATGCTGTCATCAGTACATTTCCATGTTAAGGGCGTCATTTTCACAAGCCGCTCGAGGTCAGGCTGCGCTAAGGTCTTCGTGTAACACAGCCGTTTGCGCTCAAAGGTTTGAAAGCCCGCTTGGAATCGTCCGGCCGCAGAATCGGCGGTGTCATTCCGCCGAGGACTGTCTCCGAAGAAGAATTCCCTTACTTCCTTCAAATAATCACGCCGCGGCACCGCTTTAATGACTGTGCCGCCCTTCCTTAAAAGCCTGCTGCATTCCTTGTAATTCCAAGGTGATAAAACAGACATTACGACATCAAAACAGCTGTCGGCAAACGGCGCATCCGCCACATCAGCGACGGCAAAAACCAAATGATTCCCGAAGGCCTTTGCGGCATGCAGCACACCTTCTTTCGAGAGATCAATGCCGATTCCCGTCACGGAAAAAGCGGGCTGAAGCAATTTGCATACGGCGGCTAAATGAGAGCCTTCTCCGCATCCCGCATCCAATATCGCCGCCGATGTTTGCGGAGATTGAATATGGGTGATGATGGCGGCGATCTCCTTTTGAACCGGAACAAAAAATTCCCGGCTGTCAAAAAGCTCGCGTCTCGCTTCGAACAGCTGCCTGTCATAGCTGGTTTTGACCGATTTATTGAGGAAATTCACATATCCTTGTTTTGATATATCAAATGTATGCCCGTGTCCGCAAATCAAGCTTTTGTATTGTGAGACCGCCATGGCCGACCGGCATAGCGGACACCTGAACACGGACTGGCATGATTGCAGTAATTCCGCGCGTTTTCTTTTTATAGACGTCAAAAAAACACCTCATTCATTCGTTATTCCGATGAAATGAAAAAGGCATAGACAAATAAACCTCGCCAAATTGGAAGGTTTAACCTGTTTATCTATACCTCTCATTATCTGTAACGAATGAACTGGATGATCACGAAAATGACCCCTTTTCTGCCGTCTTTTGAAGGCTGTGCCCTCAGATCCATTTTATCAGCTGCATCCCGTCTTTACAATGAACCGGAACGGTTTTGGGAGTTTTTTATACCTTTATTATCCAATTACTTATAGACATCCTTTATTTTCTTTATTTATAATATAAATTTATTATTTTGAAAATATCTAAAAAGGTTGATTTTCAAAAATTGAAACGATAAAATACTGCTATCTCATGTAATATCGTTATTCTTGTATATGATCAGTAATATGGTCTGATTGTTTCTACCTAGTGCCGTAAAAGACTAGACTACAAGAAAGTTTGCATAAATTTGAACGAGTGAAAAGCATATGACGCTGTCTATTCTTTTCTTTTGGCTCTTATTTATCACACTTTCTGGCTTTCAGGAATTTGTGACGAATAAGAGCTTTTTTTATTTCCATAATACCCTTATAGGAGTTGCTCACATGTACTTTTTATTGAACATTGTCGGTCTCATTGTTGTCATGGCTGTTGTTTTCTTATGCTCTCCCAACAAGAAGAAGATTAAATGGCGTCCGATTGTCATGCTCCTCGTCTTTGAGTTTCTGATTACTTGGTTTATGTTAGGGACAAAAATCGGCGGCTTTGTCATCGGGAAGATCGGCGCGTTCTTTACATGGCTGATTTCCTGCGCCAGTCAAGGGATTGCGTTCGCTTTTCCGTCTGTCATGGCGAACCCGACGGTTGATTTTTTCTTCAGCGCATTGCTGCCGATTATCTTCGTCGTGACCTTCTTTGATATGCTGTCGTATTTCGGTATTCTGCCGTGGCTCATTGATAAAATCGGCTGGCTGATTTCTAAAATATCCCGTCTGCCGAAGCTGGAGAGCTTTTTCTCCATCCAGATGATGTTTTTAGGAAATACGGAAGCTTTAGCCGTCATCCGCCAGCAGCTTGCCGTCGTCAGCAACAATCGGCTTCTGACATTCGGGCTGATGAGCATGAGCAGCATCAGCGGCTCGATCATCGGATCGTACTTGACGATGGTTCCGTCCACTTATGTGTTTACAGCCATCCCGCTGAATTGCTTAAACGCGCTTTTAATCGCCAATATGCTGAATCCCGTGGACGTTTCTAAAGAGGATGATATTATTTACGTTCCTTCAAAAGCGGAGAAAAAAGACTTCTTCTCCACGATTTCTAACAGTATGCTTGTCGGCATGAACATGGTCATTGTCATTTTAGCGATGGTAATCGGCTATGTGGCGTTAACGGCCGCGTTAAACGGCGTACTCGGACTGTTCGTGCACGGTTTGACCATTCAAAAGATTTTCTCATACATCTTCAGTCCGTTTGCCTTCCTTCTCGGATTAGGCGTACATGACGCGATGTATGTCGCACAGCTGATGGGCATCAAGCTCGCGACGAATGAATTCGTGGCAATGGCCGACCTGAAAGGGCAGCTGAATTCACTTCCGCCGCACACGATTGCCGTGGCTACGACATTCCTGACATCATTCGCAAACTTCAGCACCATCGGTATGATCTACGGATCTTATCAATCTCTGCTTGATGGTGAAAAGTCAGCCATCATCGGAAAAAACGTCTGGAAGCTGCTTGTCAGCGGAATTGCCGTTTCCTTATTGAGCGCGGCGATTGTCGGATTGTTTGTCTGGTAAAAGAAAAAAGCGATACCGCTCCGTTTTGGAGTGATATCGCTTTTTTTTTATTGATAGACGGATGCAGGTACGAAAACGTCCCGGATTCCTGCCGCGTACGGTCCGAGATCATATTGTCCGAACACAACGGCAATGCCGTTTTTCGTAAAGAAGAAAGGTCTTTCGTTATTCAGGATGATCTCCTGTTTTTTAACGTCCTGATCGAACAGATCATCATGTTTCTTGATGTAGCCGTAAAGATAGTCTCTCGTCTTGTTAGCTTTCGTTTTTGTATTCAGCACATCATTGAGTGTGACCCGTTTTTTTGCGGCCAAGTCGTAATTAAAGGTCTGAACAGATGTCAGCCCGTGTGCGCCGCCTGTGTAACTGTAGTCTTCCGTCTGAATGCTGAGCTTGCCGTCTTGATTATACTTCACCTTGAAATCTGCCTGGTATTCCGCTTTGTAGCCTTGTTTCTCACCGTCTTTTTTGTTTTTCACATATTCTTGGTACGATTGTTCAATATAGAGTTTGAAGTCCTGATTGATTTTCTTTTCAAAAGATGCGTTTCCCGTTTTTGTGACCTCGGGGTATGTCAGCTGTTTTACATGCTTATACGTATGGCTTTTGACAACGGGCTTTGCGGTTTGCGCGGCCTCGGCTGAAGGCGCGAAACCTCCGAACGACGCGGCTGTCAGCACGGTTAAGAGCACGGCCGCCATCATTTTGAATGCCTTTTTCATCACAACTCCTCCTTTTCATTACCGTTCCCTTTTTGAAAACGGGTTACACTCTATAGACAGCGCGGAACAGCAAATTGTTTCTGGGCCTTCTTTCACATTTTCTCCATGAAAAAAAGAGACATGGAAAATCCACGCCTCTTTTACCGTGAAGGTCTTTGCGCAATGGCTTCATAAACGGCTTCCGCCAAATCGGAGTTGCCGAACATCTCCAAAACGCCGATAACGGTTTGATCAGGAATCGGTTCTGATTCCTCCTTCGGCACGACAAGTTCTTCAGCCGTTTTTCGCAGCTCTTCGTTTAAAGGCTGTCCGGGATAAGCCTTGCTGTAAATGGCCATCGGATCAAGGTCATGATTGACGCACCATTGGGCAAACACCAAAATCATCATGTTTTCGTCACGCCGGTAATATTCTTCAAGTTGTTTTTCGGTAAACGGCTTCACTATCATTCGCTCCTCCAGAAAATCTACCCCTAAGATACACAAACACAGAGCGGAAGTAAACCAAAGAGGGTGAAACATATTATTTCATCAACCCGCCTGCTTTAAATGGCGCATGCCCTGACTCTCTAAAACTGTTGTCTGAATGTCCCGGACAGCGGAAGGTACGGATTTGCACGGAAGCAATTTTCGTTTTCTCCTCAGATATTTCACTTTCACAAGAAAAAAGCGCCCCTCTCATAAAAGGCGCTTTTTCATTCTTATATGTTTCTGTCCCAATGCCGATGCTCAGCCACGGCTTTCAGAAATTGTTCGCAGTTTCCGTCCGGAACAAGGCCGGGGCCGTTTTCGGTTCCGGCGGCGAGGGCGAGAAGTTCTTTTCCTTCACCGGAGGCGCCGATCGCTTTGTAATGGCTGAAAGCTTCGCTGACGAAGTCTCTGGCCGATTTTTGGGCTTTGAGGCTGTCTGTGCTTTGTTTTCCGCCCGGAATGAAAACAGCGTCGTACAGGACGGAATCCGCTGTCAGGAAAGTGGCTGATGCTTCCAGCTCCGTACCGTTTTCTCCCTTCACGGTTCCCAGCGCGGGGCTGATGATATCGGCTCTGACTCCCGCCTGTTTGCATGCGTCAAGCACTTGTTTGACTTTCTCATCAGAAAATCCGTAATCGGTTAAAACCGCAACCTGCCTTGTCGCTGCCGTCTTCACCGTGTTTTCCTGGCTTAAGGCCGGGGAAGTGAACGTTTCATCGGATTCACGATCCTTCGGCGGCGGGTTCACGCCGATTCCTTTCGCAACACGCTCGGCAAGCCCGGCGTCGACATGACTGAAGACATCAACCACCTGCTGCTGCACATCCTTGCTGTTCACTTTTCCGACTTCAAAACAGAACGCGGAGATGATATGTTCTTTCTCGGCGGGAGACATGCTGTTCCAGAACATCTTGGCCTGAGAAAAATAGTCATTGAAGCTCTCACTGCGCTGGCGGATTTTTCTGCCTTCTACTTTTTCCTGATAATGAACGTATCCGCCTTCTTCTTCTGAGGCCGGCGACGGATCATTGTTCTGCAGGGAATTTTTATGATAGGCGACAGGGCCCTTATTAATCGTCATCCGATGGTAGCCGTCGTATTGGTTGTTATGGAACGGGCAGACCGGCCGGTTGATCGGAATCTCGTGAAAATTCGGCCCGCCAAGACGGATGAGCTGTGTATCCGTATAAGAGAAAAGCCGGCCTTGAAGAAGCGGGTCATTGGTAAAATCGATGCCCGGCACGACATTGCCCGGGTGGAATGCGACTTGTTCTGTTTCCGCAAAAACATTGTCCTGATTGCGATCGAGGGTCATTTTTCCGATCAGCTTGACGGGAACCAATTCTTCCGGCCACAGTTTTGTCGGATCAAGGATATCGAAATCAAACTTAAATTCATCTTCTTCGTCAATCATCTGAACACCGAGCTCATACTCGACTTTGCCGCCGTTTTCAATCGTTTCCCACAGGTCGCGGCGGTTGAAATCGGGATCTTTGCCGGCAATTTTCTGCGCTTCATCCCATACGAGGGAATGAACGCCGAGCACGGGTTTCCAGTGGAATTTTACAAAGCGCGCTTTTCCTTTCTCGTTGACGAAACGGAACGTATGCACGCCGAAGCCCTCCATCATCCGATAGCTTCGCGGGATGCCGCGGTCAGACATCGTCCACATGACCATGTGCGCGGATTCAGGATTGTTTGCGACAAAATCCCAGAACGTATCATGAGCCGTCGCAGCCTGCGGCATTTCATTGTGCGGTTCCGGTTTTATGGCGTGAACGAGATCCGGGAATTTGATCGCGTCCTGAATGAAGAACACCGGAATATTGTTTCCGACGAGGTCATAGTTCCCTTCTTCAGTATAAAACTTCGTCGCAAATCCCCTGGCGTCACGGACGGTGTCGGCTGATCCCTTGGAGCCCGCCACTGTTGAGAAACGGACGAAAACAGGCGTTTTGACGGACGGGTCCTGCAAAAATTTCGCCCGTGTATATTCCGTCATCGGTTCGTACACCTGAAAATGCCCATGAACGCCGTACCCGCGCGCATGAACGACCCGTTCCGGAATCCGCTCGTGGTCAAAGTGCGTCATTTTTTCACGAAAATGAAAATCCTCCATCAGCGTGGGGCCGCGGACGCCCGCTTTTAAAGAATGCTCATCCTCAGACACGCGAAGCCCCTGATTGGTCGTCATTTTTTTGCCGCTGTTATCAGACCGGTACTGCTCCAGCTGTTCGTCCTTTGAGTGTTCATTTACTCGTTTGTTTTGATCATCACTCATGTCAGTTCCCCCTTTTAAAACGAAACATTCTACAGCACATTTACCCCCGGCGTTCTTCATATAAACTGCTGATCCGCTCATTAGGATTTTAGGTCTGTATTTACATATGCGGTCATACACATTTTGAAATAAGCCATTTTCACAGAAAGAAGTCGTGAAAGCGCTTACCAAAATAACTGTTGAACAGGGGAGGTCATATCGTGCTTGCCATACTCGGTTTTGTGATGATGATTGTCTTTATGTATCTTATTATGTCTAACCGGCTTTCCGCTCTTATTGCTTTGATTGTCGTTCCTGTTGTGTTTGCCCTGATCAGCGGATTTGGCAAAGATCTCGGCGAGATGATGATTCAAGGCGTTACAGACCTCGCTCCAACCGGGATCATGCTGTTATTCGCCATCCTGTATTTCGGAATTATGATTGACTCAGGTCTGTTTGATCCCCTCATTGCCAAAATCCTATCGCTTGTCAAAGGGGATCCGTTAAAAATCGCCATCGGCACAGCGGTTCTGACGATGACCATTTCGCTGGACGGAGATGGGACAACAACGTATATGATTACAATTGCGGCAATGCTGCCCCTTTACAAACGGCTCGGCATGAACCGTTTGGTGCTGGCGGGGATTGCGATGCTCGGTTCGGGGGTCATGAATATTATTCCGTGGGGCGGGCCGACGGCGAGGGTTTTGGCTTCCTTGAAATTGGACACGTCAGAAGTTTTTACGCCGCTGATTCCCGCTATGATCGCCGGCGTTCTCTGGGTGATCGCCGTTGCTTATCTCCTCGGAAAAAAAGAACGGAAGCGGCTCGGCATCATTTCGATTGAACACGCGCCGTCTTCTGATCCGGAGGCGACGCCGCTCAAGCGTCCCGCTCTCCAATGGTTTAACCTGCTGCTGACTGTTGCTCTGATGGCCGCGCTGATCACCAGCCTGCTGCCGCTCCCTGTTCTTTTTATGATCGCGTTCGCCATCGCCTTGATGGTCAACTATCCAAATGTCAAAGAGCAGCAGAAACGGATTTCGGCACATGCGGGTAATGCGTTAAACGTTGTCTCAATGGTGTTTGCGGCAGGCATATTTACAGGCATTCTCTCAGGCACAAAAATGGTCGATGCAATGGCGCATTCTCTCGTTTCCCTCATCCCTGATGCCATGGGCCCGCATCTGCCGTTGATCACTGCGATCATCAGCATGCCTTTCACCTTTTTCATGTCGAATGACGCCTTTTACTTCGGTGTGCTTCCCATCATCGCTGAAGCCGCTTCCGCTTACGGAATAGACGCCGCTGAAATCGGAAGAGCCTCCTTGCTGGGGCAGCCTGTGCATCTGCTCAGCCCGCTTGTGCCATCCACCTATCTATTGGTCGGAATGGCAGGCGTCAGCTTTGGCGATCATCAAAAATTCACTATTAAATGGGCCGTGGGGACAACGATTGTGATGACGATTGCGGCGCTTTTGATTGGGATTATTTCGTTTTAATTAAAAAAGGATTTCCGCTGGCGGAAATCCTTTTCTGTACATTATTTTTTTGTATAGCGCACCCAGTCATAATGAGCGTATAGCGGATTTACACCATTGTAGGAACCGAGCCAGTCATCAACACCTATCCCATTCCATAAGTTCATCATGATCTTTCCCGGTGTTGTCGGGATTTGGCTTGTCGCAGTATGTTTTAATTGCCCATCGACATACCATTTAATAGAGTTTGGCTGCCAATCGAACGCATACGTATGATAGGCATTGGCCGCATCAAATCCGAGATCCGCGACCTTCTCATGATTTCCCTTTCCATTTGTATAATAATTAAATTGAACCTTTGTAGTGTCTTTTCCTAAAAATTCGATATCAATCTCATCCCAAGGAGTGCCATCCGTTGGACCTGTATAAGTGAAGAACGATGAAACGATCCCTGTGTTTTTAGCCGGTTTCATTCTGACTTCATAAAGTCCATAGCCATAGGTTTGAACGGAGCGGTTCTCCCCGCAGTCAAACTTGTTATAAGACGGGCTTGTCAGCGCCAAACGCATTTCACCTGATGACGTCATTGATACATTATTTGCACGCCACGTGCAGTTGAACATATCTCCATTGGAATAACCATTTGCTTTTTGCCATAATCCGGAGTTATAGCTGTTAAAAGGTTCAAAAAACGATCCGCCTGTTTGAGCTGATGCAGTAGAAGTGATCGCACACAAACTCAAAAACAATCCAGTGACAAGAAGCAGCAGCACTCGTTTCATACGATAAAACATGTTGGCATTCCCCCTTCTTTGAAAGCGATTTCTTTATCGATCATACATGATTCTGTAAAAGGGAACATCGGTCAGAATAATGATAAAAATGAAACTTAAAAAGACCTAAATTACCAACAGCACAAACAGAAATGATCCGCGCTCATTGTAATTTAGGTTTTGCCTGCCTTAACCAAGTCATATGTGAATGTAAGACAAAATAAATACAAGGAAACTAAAATGGAATGCCCCGGCCCATGATGACCAATTCCTGATTGCCTTCTTTGAGCACACTGACAACATTATTATTAATGACTTTCGCAATCTTCAATTCTGTCTCTCTCCCGCCTGACCATTTACCTGCTACACCTTGATTGTACATCCTTTTTGAACTAGTTCAATATCTCCAGGTCAATCAGAAAACGCCGTTCAGAAATCATTGTCCAACGATTCGGCAGCGGCGCATATAATGAAGAGAACCGGTTTTTGGGAAGGAGCGTGTGTGATGAAACGGTTTTCGAAAGAAGAAAGCAGCTGGATGCTGTATGATTGGGCCAATTCAGCTTATTCGGTCATTATTATGACGGCTGTTTTCCCCTTGTTTTTTAAAGCCGCGGCGGCGGAAAACGGTGTCAGCGCGGCTGATTCTACCGCTTATTTGGGCTATACGATTGCCGCCGCGACTTTTATTTTGGCGATGCTCGGCCCCGTCTTAGGAACGATTGCCGACTACAAAGGATGCAAGAAACGGTTTTTTGCCTTCTTTCTTCTGATCGGTGTGGCGGGCACAGCCGCGCTGGCTTTGATTCCCGGCGAATCTTGGATGCTGTTATTAATTTGTTATACGATTTCCACGATCGGCTTTGCCGGATCTAATGTGTTTTATGATGCGTTTCTCGTTGATGTGGCCGCAAAGGAGCGGATGAATATGGTGTCCGCCAGGGGATTTGGACTGGGCTATATCGGCAGCACGATCCCTTTTCTCCTCAGCATTGCCGTCATTCTTTCAGCACAAGCGGAGGTGATTCCGCTGTCCGCCCAGGCTGCCGGCCGCATTGCCTTTTTGATTACGGCGGCTTGGTGGGGGCTGTTTTCGATCCCGCTCCTTCTCCGCGTCCGCCAGCGCTATTATATCGAGAGGGAGCCGCGGCTTGTACTCAGCAGTTTTATACGGCTGGCCGGCACGCTGAAGCAGATCAGGAAGCACCGGGCGCTGTTTTTGTTTCTGCTCGCCTATTTCTTCTACATCGATGGGGTCGGCACCATCATTACGATGTCCACGTCATACGGGGCTGACCTCGGCATCAGCGCGGCAAATCTGCTGATTGTTTTATTTGTCACTCAGGTCGTCGCCGCGCCTTTTTCGGTTTTGTACGGACGGCTGGCCGAACGGTTTAAAGGAAAAACGATGCTTTATGCCGGAATCGGCGTGTATATGATTGTCTGCACGTATGCTTATTTTATGGATTCCGCTTTTGATTTCTGGGTCTTGGCTATGCTTGTCGCCACTTCCCAAGGAGGTATTCAGGCGCTGAGCCGCTCTTACTTTGCCAAGCTTGTCCCCAAACAGAACGCCAATGAGTTTTTCGGCTTTTATAATATCTTCGGCAAGTTCGCTTCGATTATCGGCCCTCTTTTGATTGCCGTGACCGCCCAGCTGACCGGAAATTCGTCAGCCGCCGTGTTCAGCCTGATTTTGTTATTTGTGATCGGCATTGCCATCCTTGCGTTCGTCCCCGAGGAGACGGCGTAAAAAAAGCCTGCGCGCGGCAGGCTTTTTTTTTATTTCTTGGCTTTATGGACTTTCAGTTTTTTGCCTTTGACCGTCGTATTTTTCATGATGTCAAGAACGTGCGGGCCTTTGCCGTTCAGAATCTCGACGTACGATGCGTTGTCCAAAATCGTGATAATCCCGATATCGTCGGCTGAAACGCCGTCGATTTTCGCAATCGTTCCGACAAAATCGACCGCTCTGAGTTTTTTCTTTTTCCCGCCGTTAAAGTACAGCTTCATGATGTCTTTGTTTAACTGTTCGCTTTTGTCTGTTTTGACATCGGGGCGGGCGTTCAATTTTTCCGCAAAAGCCGCTTTCCGTTCCGCTGTTTCTTTCTCAGACGGCGCCTCACGCTTTTGGATGCGGAAACCGATATATGTCTCAATGTCATTCAGAAACCGCGATTCAGACGGCGTCACAAACGTAACGGCCAGTCCGCGGTGTCCGGCGCGGCCCGTTCTGCCGGTGCGGTGTACATAGCTTTCTTTTTCAAGCGGAATATCATAATTGATGACGAGGCTGATGTTTTCAATATCAATTCCTCTGGCGGCAACATCGGTCGCAATGAGATAGCGGAACTCGCCGCGCTTGAATTCATTCATGACGTCAAAGCGGTCTTCCTGCACCATGCCGCCGTGAATTTTATCGCAAGGGTAGCCCAGCCTGTCCAGCTCATCGGTTAACTGGATGACTCTTTCTTTTGTCCGGCAGAATATGATGCAGCTGTCCGGGTTTTCGGTGATCAGGACATCACGCAGCAAAGATGTTTTGTCCTCTTCTTCTGTTCTGGTGACAAAATGCTCAATGTCTTTTGTCGTCAGGCCTTCCGCTTTTACTTCAATCAATTCAGGGTCTTTCATATATGTGCGGCTCAGCTTCTCGACGTCATCCGGAAGCGTCGCTGAAAACAGCATGGTGACTCTGTTTTTCGGCAGATGCTGAATGATGGCTTCCACCTGTTCAATAAATCCCATATTCAGCATTTCATCCGCTTCGTCAATCACTACATACGCCAGCCGTTCAAGCGGCAGCGTCCCTTTCTCTATATGATCAAGCACACGCCCCGGCGTTCCGGCAACGACGTGGCTTTTTTGCTTCAGTTCGGTTTTCTGTTTGTCAAAAGAAGCTTTTCCGAAAACCGCCGTGGCTTTTATCCGTTTGAAACGGCCGATATTCGTAATATCTTCTTTAATCTGCGCCGCAAGCTCGCGGGTCGGCGTTAAAATCAGCGCCTGCGGTTTGTTTTCCTCCCATTCCGCAAGCTCGCAGATCGGAATGCCGAAAGCCGCGGTTTTGCCGCTGCCCGTCTGCGATTTGACGACGAGGTCTTTTTTTTGCAGCGCGGCGGGGATGACGCGCCGCTGCACTTCAGTCGGCTCGGTGTATTGCAAGCCATTCAGCGCCCGTCGGATCTCGGGGCTGATCGCATATTCATTAAACTCATTCATGACTAAACTCCTTCTCTGTCCGGCTCCCCTCATTATACGCGAAATGCCGCCGCTTTACCCTGACGTTTTGCCGGGCCATTCGGGGGACTGCTTTTTCTTCATGTCAAGCACGACCCATTTGGCGCAATAAAAGCTCATGCTTCCTTCTCCGTCATCGACATAGTAGCGGATCGATTCCCAGCCGCCGTCGACCGGGCTGATATCCAGATGGATGTCGGTGATGCTTTCAAGATCATCCAGCCGGGCAGCCCTCACACCCTCAAAACGCAGCACGGCATCATACTGCCCATCAGTCAGCTTCAGCTCAAACACCGGGATTTTATCATAATACTCGTTATACCCGTTATAGAACGTAAACTCCGTCAATTCAAAACAACCCGGCGAATCCGGCCCCAGCAGAACTGCTTTCTCATGTTTGTGCCACTCCATTTTGTGCCTCCTTACTTAACACCTTCTTCTCTGCTGCTTCATATTGACGGCAGTAAAAGCGGAACGTTTGGTTCTCCCACTCCTCCACGAGAAAATGCTGTCCATCATCGCCGTCAGCAGGATCAATTGCTACAATGCCTGAGCCAGCCGTTTGACTCTCCATTTCTTTTATTTGAACGGAAGAAACGTCTTTGCATGTGAGCCTTACACGAATGAGATGATGTTCACACTCGGAGGAAAATGCCAACTCAATTGCAGAAATCCCCCCTTCCCGGAGGAGGCGGAATTCTAAAAGCTCCTGAATCAGCCACTTATTCTTTTTCATTTTCTATAAATTCTCCTATAGAAGCGGCATACAACTCAACGCCGGCAGTCTCATGATCCCACAGATAGACAGTCTCCTCCATTACACTGTCCGTCTTTTTCAAGCACAGCTTATCCCCGGTTCCGTTGTCGGCAATTACGATCAAATCGTCGGGCATACTCTCTTCTCTGCACACACTGTTTTGCCTGATCACATCATCCCAGGTTTTCTGCAAACGGCTTTGTTCATGGATAGGGAAAAAAATCCACTCTCCGATTTCCGCAGGGTTCTTTTTATGAATCAGCCGTTTATATGCTTTCGGAAAAGTTGCTCCCAAGCTTTTTTCCGCAGCTCTGAACTCTTCTTCTGTCATCCTGTTATTCCTCCTCCCGTAAAAGCATGAGATTCATTCGCAAGCGGTCTTCACTTTTGAAATAAGACAGGAGCGTTTCTTTCTATCGCCCTTATTAGCGGTGAGCCAAAAACCGTAATGGTTTGCTGCCGCGGATCCCCTAGCAGCCCCCACTGGAAGTCCTGATGAATAAAGAAACAATAGTCTCCGTTTGGAATAACGGAGACCAGCCATTCACCGAATTCATCTTTATCAATTGGCACATGAGGATTAAATAGATAACATTCATGCTGCCAGTCCAGCGCATATATAAACTCTTGCTTTAACGTACAAGATTGAAATGCCTTTAGCAACTGCACCTCTGCATCTTCCAAAAAACTGATATTCCCTTTTTCATCATTGAATTCTTGAGATACATCAAAGATCTGAAACGGTTTTGGAGGTTTTATAGAGGCAAATATACTGCCCGGTTTCCATTTCACTGCGCGATTCACCCTGCGCCACAAGCGCTCTGTCTCCTCTTCACTCAAACAGTGCCAATTCATGTATTACTCCTCCCGCAGCTTCAAACGTTTCACCTCTGCCCGTCCCTTTTCAAAAGCTGCCGTCAGCTTAGTAAGTAAAGCCGGTTGCTCTCATCAACCCCCGCAGCTTTATCTTGATATGCAGCCACTTGTGTAAAACGGAGAGGTTTTCTTGAGACTTTATCAGTGAGCTGATATTCCCCAGCCTGTTTCGCCATGTTATGAAATTTTACTGCCTTGTCAATTCGGCACGAAGCTTCATTCCGAATCAAAAAGTAATATGATGAACCAATCTTGAATTGTGCACTAAAGTCAAAGTCTGCCTTATGAAAGCTTAACGTTTCGCCTTGCAAATCGACCTTCCGGATATAATCTTCACCAAGCGTACAGTAATGAAGATAAAGAGCATCCTTTTCTGCATACGCCCCATAAAAATGATCAATAAGGTGCGGAGACGTACAGAAAGAATCACAACGAGATTTCCAAATTCCGTCTACAAAAGGAAAGAGGGTCACGCCTTTTGAACTGATATCGTCGTCCAGACAAGAAAATATTCCCGATTCATCGTAACCCAGCCACAAATTACTCGCAGAATCGACTGTCATTGACCGGATGTAACGGCCCCCGTAAAACGAATGGTAAAATCCTTTAATCGGGTGCCATACATAAATATTCGGTGCTTCATAAACCATCCCATCCTCATAGTCCTTATGGATATGAAACAAAAATAAATCTCTTGATTTTTGAACGCCGATGATTTTCTTAGATGTTTCAATTTGATAGCGATGACGTAAGTGTCCATCCCTGTTCCGGAATATGAAAATGCGGTTGATATATTCATCTTGCCGCTTTTCCTGAGCCAGTACGATGAGCTCCGTTGCATTCATGGACAGGATGATTGGGCCGCTTGAGTTGATTTTTGTATGAATTCTTGTAAAGACTAATTCCGACATGAACGCACCCTTTCTTCATGCATTTTCATATATTTCTGCATCCAATCTCTTAATTCTTCTAACTTATGCAGATACGAATCAGGCGAATCTTTCAGATCAAACCCGCTCAAATATACGAGCATCTCCCAAACGGTTTCGTCCTCAACCGCCGGATCATCTGCAGCCACGTACTCGCACGCCCAATCCGACACTTCTTCTCTCGCCGCTTGACCGTTCAGGATCAGACCAGCCTTCTTCAGACATTCTGCTCTTGTAGGTTCTGTCACGTCAGAATCCTGCCTTTCATTTCTTGTTTAAAATGCTGACTAACAGCCTCCGGGCCCGTTCGTGCCGCCCGATTTCCCGGCTGAGCTCCGGATAATCCGTTAAAGCGTTTTTCAGCTGCGCATATTGCGGATAAAGCTCAAAAAAGGATTTATATAAGGCTTTACGCTGCCGCGCAGGCATTTGTTTATTCGCCAACACAAAATCAAAGCTGCCGCAGATAAGTGCGAAGTATTCATAAAAATCCCCATCGCAGGCAACCCCCTCAAAATCTTCTTCGAATCTCCCTGTATCTGAAGGCAGCGGACCCTCTAATTCTTTTTTGTATAATTTCAGGTTTCGAATGACGTCATTATTTAAAGAATATCTGTTGGATCTTAACATCTCAGAATCACTCGAATATCACCTGTTTCATCGATGATCGTAAGCGAAAGCCCGCCATTCTGATGCCGTCCGAGATACAGACGTCCGCAGTTACAAGTGACAAAAACATCCTTTTACTGATTCATTGTGTATCTTGTTCATTTTTATTTTCATGTCATTGCCCCTTGTATTTATAATGCGCGGTGAGCTTTTTTTGAAATTCATCCGGAACAGTCTGATCCGGGAATACAACTGATATCCAGTCTAAAACATGATCATCTAACGGCCTCCATGATTCTAACGTTTTTCCCGCAATCTCCTGATCAATGCCTAAAATACAAATTTCAAATTCTCTCTCTCCGTAAATCGCCCACTTGAAAGTCGGTGAAGCCCATACGACGCGGGATGCAATATTCATTATGCTGTCATTTTTACTGTACTTTGGATAATCAGTTAAGATTGAAAGATATTCATCTTTGGTTATATATAAAGGAATCTTTAACCAGTTAAAATATCCGAATTCCCCGTAAAACCGATTCATATCATCCGGTTGTGCCAGAACAGCCATTAAGATAAATTCATCGTGATGATGATGCGCCAAACTTTTGAGCATTCCCCAGCCTTCTTCAGACAAAACCCAGTGGAATTCTTCGAATAGATGATAATGTTTTCGTTGTTTAAATACTTGTTCGGGCAACGTTTTGTTTTCATGCAATAAGGAATATATTTGGGATTGAAAAACCGCCGATTCCTTTGTGTTTTTTATAAAAAAGGGATGCATTTTGAACCTCTTTTCAGCGGTTTATACACAAGCTCACAGCCGTATTCTGTGTGAAATAAACAGATAGCAAATGAGAAGGACGGCTCAACTAAAATAAAGCTGTTAGAAAGCAGCCGGCCTTCAAAATCTATAAAATCCATGAGACAGTGCAGATGAATGCACAATCCTTCAGCGCACATTTGATAGCGCCGACTTCATCACTATACGGATGAAACAGATAAACAATATCATTCATCCGTTCAACCCCCGTATCCGCAATGTTTTCTAAAATAAGCGATATGGCTGTCTCCTTGTCGCTTATATCAACTTCACGCCCTGAACTTGGGAAAGAATTCGATAATATAGTCTCAAATATCTGCCTGCTTTGTTCTGCCTCAGCTAATTGATAAACAAACCCTGATTCTTCACAAGATCTTAACGAGGCACGCACCTGTTTCATTAAAAAATGCCTTTTGTTTTCCTCAAGCTTGTCAATTAACTTTTCTCTCATCACTGAGCACTTCCTTACAGGATACTTTCATTCAATACTTTACCAAATATAAATCGTTATCACTAAAGATAAAAATGCGGTCCTGTACGGCTCTGTACGTTGTTTCTCCTTTTCTATCAATACCGTGTATCATGACACCAGTCTCTTTGTGCTCTTCATGAAATGCAAATAGGTTATCCTCGTGACTCTGAATCAGCAGCACCCTTTTTTTCGAAACGGACAGCTGATCACAATAGGAGTATTGATCGCCGTCCAGCACATATTCTGCAACAGTACGAATTCTGTCCCGTCCAATCTGATAATGACCGATGACACAGCAATCTTCTCCCTCGAAACAAACATACAAATCAGATTTTATCGATTGTACGGCATAGCATTCATGCATCATTTCTTTAAAATCGTCTTCAAAATAAAACGTTCTGTCTTCTGCATGAAAAGCAAATATCGCTTTTGCTTGAGGATTTCTCTCATCATACATACCCTCGTCTGTTAATCCGATCCATAATAAACCATCCTCACCCAGATGAAATACATTGGCGCTTAATAGAAAAGAACAAATCGGATTGATTTTATTACTGTTTACGCAGTATGCGGCTAATTGACACGTATGATTTTCCAGGTAAACGATAACGATTGTGTTATCATACGAATCAACCAGATAGAAATGGGCATCTTCAGAAAATCCGCATAACTCTTTTTTGATTAAAAGAGAGCTGCCTTTCATAACCTCCAATATTACTTTGTGATCGTGCACCGACACAATAAACACTTGATCATCTCGGCTCGCATTGAAATAGATGATGTGCTCTCTTTTATATGACCCAACCCGCTCCGCGGTGAGTTCTAACATCAGCAACACTCCATTGATTAGGAATCTGGAATTTATATTAAATTAATCAATGATATATAAATCTGCCGCATCGTATTCAAACCAAATGATTTTTTCATTATTTTCAGTAGTTACATCAACCTTTTGAGTGTTCAGGTTCATATAGAACTTATTGTTGGCAGGGTTTGCTATTATAACAACAAAATCATTGATCGATGCTAAAAAATATAATTCATCTAATAAGTAATCTGCCATCAATTCTTCTTTGGTTAGGACACATTCAATATGAATTAACTTTTTCGATACAGTATTCATATGTATCATTTTCTTTTCAACCTTCTTCTTCCATTCTTCAATAAAAGAAGGAAATGCCATTACTTCTATTAGAGCTGTTTCGAACTCTAAGTCATTCATTAATTGAGAAAAAGTGTCTTTACTCACTAGATCACACGAATATAGCGAGTTGTATTTCAGCGGATTAATCACATCCAGATTCCCTATACCCTTCAATGATTCTTTTTGTATATTTAAAGGGCTGCTCATGTTTGCCTCCGCGAACGATTTCGTTATGTAAGAAAAGAGAGGCTGGGAACCTCTCTTATTTGTTTATTTATGATTTCGAATGATCCGCATAAAATGATTGATCATCAAAGCGAACTGTTTCAGCTTCTACAGCAATCAGCATTCTGTTCATGTCAATGAGAAAATTAGCATTTGATTGATACTCAGGAATTACAGCATTTGATAGATTTCCGATTCCTTCCGGGTGGTAACTCATCTCAAATACTTGCCAATTGTATTCTTCAGGGTCTATTTTTTCTAATCTCATATCACCAATATCTGCACTAAAATAAACAGATGCTGCATTTTTTGTTCAGCTTTATTTTGTACAACATGAATCTTATTTAAGAGTTCTTTTTTAAAGAACTCTTAATCGACCCTTATCATCAATATAATCTACCCGTTGTTCCTCTCCTGACTAATCTCAGTTTATATACCAACAAATCCGCATATAAAAGGGGCTTGATGCTAATCATAAGTCATCATCAAGCCGAAAACATCTTAGTTAGTATATTGTTTTATTCAATAATTTAAGTTATGTGTTGAAGCACATAGTCGTATGGAGAATCTTTCGAATCACTCCCGCTTTTGATTTTACATATGCCTTCTATTAGCTTACCATGTTCAAACTGACACCACGTATTCAAAGTACTAAATGATGATTAGTTATAAACTTACTGTTTTTTTGCATAAAAGAGCTCACAACCATATTCTGTGTGAAATAAACAGATTGCAAATGCAAAGGATGGTTCTAGCAAAATAAAGCTATTAGAAAGTAATTGACCTTCAAATTCAATAAAATCTAATAAACAGCCTAGATGCTCTACACAATCTTTCAGAGTACTCTTGATGGCTCCCACTTCATCACTATGTGGATGAAATAGGTAGATAATATTATTTTTGCTCTCAGAACCCAAGCAGGCGGTGGTTTCTTTTAATAACTGTTCAGCCTCCTTTTTGTTATTCACCTTCACTTCACGCAACATACCTTCGATAGAATTTGATAACACAGCCTCCAACAAATTGCGGCTTTGCTCTACATCGGCAAGTTGGTAAACAAACCCCTTTTTTTCGCAGTATTGTAATCTCTCTTTTAATTGTTTTATTAAAATTTTCCTCTTATTCTCCTTAAGTTTTTCATCTAATTTTCTTCTCAATTACCCTATCTCCTTCTTTTTGTTCTATATCCTTTAAAATGTTCTGGATAATGTCCTTTAAGTTGATTGTACCTCCCTTTTTTCAAGGGACTTCTACCTTTTCCAACACCATGAAAATGGGGCCCTCTACCTCGTTTATCATGTTTATGAAGTACCACATATTTTTTATGACTTCCTCTTCCAACTCTACCAAAAGAATATACAGTTCTATGCTCGCTACTACCATCGTATACTTTTTTATGTGTTTTATATTGAGAAGAAGTAGGTATTCCGGCAGCCCGTTTAGCAGCCCTGAATGAAGCCCTCCTACTCATTTGTTGGGTAGCTTTATAAACCCGACTAGCACCCTTAAATAACTTCCCAGGACCAAAGTTCGAAGCCGCTGCCCAGGCTGCACCTCTCCACCCTTTACCTGATTTATAGGCCTTATATCCATCATAGGCTGCAAATCCGGCATTTACCACAAGCCACACCCAATGCCCATCTGGATCAACATTCATCACTGGGTTGTTGTTTCCGTATGCATATCCATTCTGATCTAAAGAATCGCCGTCACTTCCCGGGTCTGGGTCTAGTGATAAGAATACACCGTTTCTTGGTTCGTAGTAGCGGGCCATGAGATAGTACAGGCCGGTTTCTTCGTCGTATTGGTAGCCTGCGTAGCGGTAGCGGTTGTCTTTTACTTCGTCGCTCGCTTCGGTTTTTGTCGGATTTCCCCATGCATCGTATTGATATTTGGCAACGGTTTTTCCGGTGCTGTCTGAGATGGCGATGACGTCGCCGTGTGCGTTGTAGTGATAGAAATATTTCTTGCCGTTCTTTGTATAGGATAACAGCTGGCCGCTGTCACCGTACGTGTATGATTTTGTGACGTTGTTGTCTGCGTCTGTTTCATACAGGACGTTCAAGCTGTCTCCGTCGTAGAAGTAGTTCGTAATGTTTCCGTTGACGGTTTTTTGGATTCTGTTTCCTTTTTCATCGTATTTGTATGTTGCGAACGGCTTGTCTTCGCCTTTTTTTGTTACGGCGGTCAGGTTGTCTTCCGCGTCCCACGTGTATGTGTATTTGCCGTCAGATGTGCGGTTGCCGTTTTTATCGTAGGACAGTTCTTCGTCATTCACCTTCGTCAGCTGGTTCATAATGTTGAAGGAAGCGTTGACTGATTTGCTTGCGCCGTCCTTTGTGGCGGTGACGTTTGTCCGGTTGCCGAAGCCGTCGTACGTATATTGAATGACGGTGCCGTCTTCATGAGTTTCTTTGACGAGCTGGTTGAGCTTGCCATATTCGTACTGGACCTTTCCGCCCGCTGAGCTGTCGATGACCGTGCGGTTGCCGTTGGCGTCGTATTCATAGCTTTCCCGGAAGATGCTGCCGCCGTTTTTCGCTCCGATATGAAGAGAGCTGACAAGATTCCGCTCATCATATGAGAAGCTCGTGCCGACTTCATTTCCGCTGATGAATGTCTGGACATTGCCGTTTTCATCATAATCAAATGTATAGGCTGAAGTGCCGTCTTTCATTTCAATCATTTGATCAAGTTTGTTGTACGTAAAGCTGTTTGTTCCTTTTTGGCCGCCGTGGCTCCATGAGAAAGTTTTCAGCTTATCCGAATCAGCCGGATACGTCCAGCTTTGGCTGCCGCCGCGGTCGGTTAATTCAGTCAGGCGGTTTTTGTTGTCAAAGGTGCGTTTTTTCGTTGTATTTTGTTCTTTGTTTGTGACCGACGTTTCATTGCCGTTTTTGTCATAGGTAAAGTTGTATTTTTCAGTGCCGTTATACGCTTTTGACTTAACCCGGTCGGTGCCGTCATAGGTCAGCGACACTTCATTGCCGTTGGCGGAAACGGTTTTCGTCAAGTTGCTGTTGGCGTCATATTCACTCTTCAGTACATTGCCGAGCGGGTCGGTTGTTTTGACGAGCTTGCCCATGACGTCATATTCATATTGATAGGTCTGGTCTGCGCCGGCCCGAATCGTTTTTGTCAGCTCATTTCCTTCCTTGTCATAGCTGTGAAGGATGGATGTGCCGTTTGACAGGGTCAGCTTTGTCAGCTGGTCGGCCTGATCGTATTCGTAGGCGGTTGTTTCGCCTTTCGCGTCGGTTTCAGACATTTTCTTTCCAGTCTCGTCATATGAAGCAGTGCTTGCATACCCTAGTTCGTCTTCTTCTTTTGTGACGTAGTTTCCTTTTTCGTCATAGGTGTTTTTCGTCAGGATGCTTCCTTCGATTAAACGGATATCATCAAACCACGCCGTTCCTGTGGCGCTTTTTTGGAACAGAATGCTGATTTCGATTTTATTGATCGGCTTTGTTTTCGGAATGACTGCCGCCGCCCGGTTCCATTCCTGCGTCCCCTGCGGGAATTTGGCGGTGTATACGCCCGTCGTTCCGTCCGCATAGGTGACGCCGGCCTGAAGCGCGTAATCATTGTCGTTCGTTAATTTTACGCCGTCTGCCTTGGACATCCCTGTCAGCGTGATATATACCGGCTTATCGTCCGCACTTTGGCCTAATGTAACGGTTTGTTTTGCGGCCGCATTGGCTTGTGATGCATTTGTGCGGGACGCTTTTAATGAGCTGTCATCATCGAAGCCTTCATCAAGGTCAGCGGCGGCTCCGCTTGTGCTCCAGCCGTCTGCTTTAGCCGTGAAACTGCTGTTTTGCACCGGGTTATAGCTTGAAGAGACTTCGCCTTTTTCCAGCTGAACCTGATCAAACCACGCTTTTCCTTTGCCGTCCTTGTCGTTATGATCCACTTCCATATAGACGATGGCTTTTCCTGCATTGGCCGGTGTGGTAAAGGTGATCTGCCGTTTCGTCCAGTCATTCTTTCCGGCTAATGCGCCTGATTCATTGTGAATCCATTGAATGCGTTTTTGGTCTTTGTCACGCAGATCAATGTTGAAATACGCTCTCGCCTTTGTCAGATCCGTTTTGATCTGGCCGCTGAGTGTATACGTCGTATTCGGCTCAAGCTGCACTTCCTGCGTTGCGGACGCATGGCCGTGCTCTGTTCCGGCTGAAGCGGATTGTGAGGTGATCTCCAGTGCTTTTTGTCCGGACAGCGCGCCGCTTCTTGCTTTGACAGACGCGATGCTTCCGCTGTCTCTCGTAGCAGTGAGATTCCAGCCAAGCTTTGTTCCTTCAAAGCTGCCGTCTTTCAGCAGGCTCGCCGAAGCTGCCAGCTCTTTGCTTGATTGAATGAGATTTCCGTACTTGTCATACACGGCGGCGGATGAGGATTTTCCGCTTTGATCCGTTTCAGAAACGGCATCCAGTCCGTCGTACGCAATATCGGTGACGTTCCCCTCGGTATCCTTCATTTTCGTCACGTCATTGTTTTTGTTGTACTGATACGTTTCGGTGCCGTAGTTGTCTTTTACGGCTGTGACGTTTCCGTCTTTATCATATTGATAGCTTTCTGTCGCTTTGCCCGCATCCGCGTCGTTCGGATCGGTGTCCTGAATGACGTTGTTGCCTTCGTATACAGTGTTGGTGGTGATTTTCAGCCCTTCGGCATCATCGATCATCTGAATCGGGTTGCCCGCCTCATTATAGCCGTACTGCACTTTGCGGCCGTTCGGCTGCGTCATGAGCAGCGTTTTTTTGCCCGCGTCGTAGCTGTAGTCGTACGTTTCTTTTTTCGCATTGACGGCTTTGGTCAGACGGTGGCCGCTGTATTGGTATTCAGTGAACAGCGGTTTGTCATCCGTGCTGTTTGCGGAATACTGCTTGACGAGGCGCCCTTCGGCATCATAGCCGTAGCTTGTGACGCTGCCGTCAGTATCCGTCACCTTTTTGAGAAGGTCTTTGTCATATGAATATGAAATCTTTTTGTTTTTCGGCCCTGTAAGAGATGTGACATGGCCGTTTTCATCATAGGTAAATGTCAGCTTGCGCCCTGATGCGTCTGTTATGGCGGTCAGCTGATTGCTGTCGTTATATTCGTATACGGTTGTGTTGTTGTGTCCGTCAACGATTTTTTGGAGCTTTCCGCCTTTTTTGCTGAAATAAGCGTTCGTCTGATCTTTTGTTTTTAATACAAATTGATCGCTTGTTTCCGTCAGTTCGAGATAAACGCCCGTCGGCGGCTGATACGTGCCGTCAGATTTTTTCGTGAAGACATGTGTTGTCGCGTCCTCATCAATATAAACGGCTCTGCCGTCTTCAGAAAGAATCGACGTGTCCGCATCGGCATACCAGCCTTGGCCGAACATATGGTCAGAGCTGTCAAGGCTGTTGAAGGTCCGGGAGAGTCCGAGCCCCGGTCCGCGTCCGTCGATTGACATATCTTCTTCATTGACGATGACATTTCCCGTTGCGCCATTCAGCTGTCCGTCCGGAATGTCAATAATGGACCAGAATTCTTCCGTTCCGAGGAATTCCGCCCCTTCATGGAAAACAGGGTTAAAAGGTGCCGTCGGTATGCTGTCACCGTTTGCGTCATAGGCGGTCAGCGTGAAGGAATAGTTCTTCTTTCCTTTGTAATTGCCGTTTGCGTTTTCGTAAACAGGTGATGGGTCAAGCGCCAGTTCGCCGCCCTTTCCGTCCGTGTGAAGCTGGAATCTTCCCGCTTTCACTTCATCGACCGAAGGCCAGATGTGTTTGTTTTGAGTCGTCCAATGATCGGTATCACCGACATCGAATGATTGATAGTCTTTTCCGTTGTAGATGTTGATTTTGTAGCCTTTGGCGTTTTTGACTTTATCCCATATGAGATTGACATAACCCGTTTGGCTCGATTTCGTGTTCGTATAGACATAGCCTGTCAGGTTTTTCGGCTTTGCGATATCAGGCAGCGCCGGACTCGCTTCCGGTGAGGCGATCGCTTCTCCGTCTTTGTTATAGGCAATGACTTTAAATCCGTAGGTTTTCCGGTTCGCATCTCCGCTGGCGTTTTTATAAACGGGGCCCGGGTTGATCGGCAATTCCGCACCTTTTTTGTCTTTCAGGTGAAGCGCATATTTTCCGGCGCTGATTTCCGCCTTTGTCGGCCAGATGTTTTGATTTTTTGTGGACCAGGATGTTTTATTTCCGAGGTCAAGCGTTTCAAAGCTTTTGCCGTTAAAGACTTGCATTTTATACCCGGCTGCGCCTGATACGGCTTTCCAGGAAAGATCAAACCAGCCTGTGGCGTTGTTGTTATTAAAGCCTTTCATGCTTGGTTTCTGAACTCTTCCAATATTCGGAATGACGGGCTTGGCGGCCGCAGACATGGCGCCTTCTCCCTGGTCAAACACCGCGCTGACCGCGACCCAGTAATTTTTACTTGCCGGATAGCTGCCGCCGGAGTTTTTATAGACCGGCGAAGGATTAAGCGCTAATTCACTTCCGCCTTTTCCGTCTGTATGCAGCTTATATTTGCCGGAGTCGATTTCCGCTTTTGTCGGCCAAATCTTTTTCCCTCTTGTGCTCCAAGAGGTTGCATTGCCGACCGGAATGGCCTGATATTCTTTCCCGTTATAAAGCCAGACTTTATAGCTTTTGGCGCCTTCAGCTTTTTTCCAGCTGATATTGAAAAATCCTGTCGAATCTCCGTTATGATACGCTTTGACAGACGGCGTGTCCGCCTTCGGAATCGTGTATGTCACTTCAATGTATGGTTTTTTAGCAGAGTTTGCTGATGACATCAGCTTCTTCCAATATTCTTTTCCGTTGCCGTTTGCGTGAAGCTTAAAGCCGTAATTGGCGCCGCCGCTGTTCCACGACTTGACTGCGGAGGTGACATCGAAGCTTGCCCATTGGCCTTTATAGACCTCGGCTTTGCCGATGTTTTTGGAGCCCGGCTTGTTCTTCCACGTAATCTTGGCATTGTCGTAATTGCTGTTAACGGTGTCGAGCCAAAGCCCCGTCGCTTTTGATCCGTAATAGGAGTGGGCTGTGTACGCTTTGAGCGTCGCTTTCGTCACCGTCATGTTTTTGATCGGCTTTAGATTATCAAACTTCATAAAAGCGTAGTTCGTTCCGGTTGTGCCGTCATAATATCCAGTTTTCAGCACGTACGCTTTCAATCCGGCATCCCATTTCTGCGACGCGGCAGAGTAGTTTGTCGTCGGGTACGCGCTCATGACAAAGGTATCGGATGACACAGATACTGATGTTGACGGGTCAATAGATACCGGATAAACCCGCTTGGGATCTTTCAGCCATTTTTCATCGGCCGTTACATGGAGCAAGTAGCCTTCGCTGTTTTTTTCAAGCTTGAAGCTGACATCTTCTGACCTGCTGACTTCACCTGACTTTTCATCGAGATCTGAGTCGGTCATAAAAGGCTTCGGCACGGTGTAGACGACATTGTCTTTATCATCAGAAAACGCGATAGAGCCGTCTTCCTGTTCTTTAGCCTGAAGGTCGGTTTTGATTTGAAAGGTGAAGGAATTGTAGCCTTCATATTTGTGAAGCACAAGGTCTTCTTTTATGTTTTCGTTAAATGTGTAGGTTTGTAAATCAATAGCAGGAAACACTTGCTGATACGTAAGCTCGTTGCTGTCTTCCTTGACTTTTGCTGAGGCATCTGTCGGAGTGATTGCAGCCTGATCGGGGCCTTTTGCGCCGGTTAATGAGTATGTGAGCTTATGATCATCATGTTCAAATGTGGCGTATAATCCGTTTTTCATTTGCTTCAGAAAATCGGAATTCAGCACTGTATTTTCCGTTCCGACTTCCTTTGAGCCGGTTTTCAATTCAGGGGAAACGTCTTCCCAGTCCGCATTGGCGGTTTCTTTCGTATGAATGGGGTCTGTGTAGATTTCCTGTTTGTACACACCCTCGCCTTCATAGTAAAGCTTTGAATTCTCAGTTCTTTCAGACGTGATCTCACCGTCTTGATTGATATCTTTTTGATCAAACGGCATCTGCTCAGATGCTTTTTCCGCCGGAAGATCTTTTTCCGAGTCTGCGGCCGGAATGGCGGCGGTTTTCGCTTGATCTTGTTTTTCACCCGTTTCTGCCGCAAACACATCGGCAGGCGCAATGGAAATCATCAGCGTGGCCGCAAGAGTGCCGGCCAGCCACTTTTTCCACTTGTTCTTTTTTCCTATTTTCATAGGTTCTCCTCCTTCTTTTGTAATATAGGCTTAACAATAGTAATATTATTGAAATTGTTTATCAATATTTTCCTAGGTATTTAAGGTTATTTTAAGGATTATAGGTATTTTGAACCTTTTATTCATATAAAAAAACCGCCGGCAGCCGGCGGTTTTTCGTATTATGGATAGCGGAGATTTGTATTTTGCGCTCCCGCGTAGGATTGGGCGAAGTTTTTAGCATCCTGGGCTGAAAGCGTGCCGTAGCTGTAATTTGATCTCGGATTCCAGCCGGTGCGCGGTGATTTCGGGGCTTTGAGCGACGGGAATGAACCGATGTCGGTGAATTGGGCCGTCCCGTAGTCGTCTATCATTCCGCCTTTTTCATTTCCGTTACCGAAATAGTTGGCTTCTGAGAAGACAGTCGCGTTTGTATGAATGGTGAATCCTAAATTGAAATTGGTCACATAGTTGTTTTTCGCGTGAAAATAGCCGTATCTCATCAGGCCCGGTGAACGCACATAGACGTTATTAAAATAGTTGTTGGTGATCGTCATATGCGGATAGCCGATATAATTGCGTCCTTCGTTATCATCATTCGGATAACCGAGAATCAGGCCGTACAGATGGTCTGTGAATTTAGAGTTAGACAGCGTCACAAAATCCGCTTTAGCGCCGACATACAGAAGCTTTCCCAAATCGCTGTGGCTGTTCGGATTGTAGCTGTGTCCTTCAAACCACACGTGGTCAATCCAGTAATTCTGTCCGTTCGCTATGTACATCGGAATGTCGTTGTTGCCTGTAATGGCGGCACTATGGCTGATAATGAGATTTTTGAAAATCACATTGTTTGAGCCGGAGCCGGTGGTCAGATAGATGTTGGTCAGCCTGTGGCTGGTATAAGAGCCGACGATGGTTTTATTGGCGCCGACTGTCACAACGGCTTTACCCGGGGAAGAAATATCACTTGTGATGACGATGGTTTTGCGGTCCGTTCCGCCCGCATTGTTTTTCAGATCATTAAGATTGCTGACGTAGACGACGGGGCCGCCCTGGCCTCCCGTTACGGCGGATTTTGCTTTTCCGTTATGATCCTTCGCATTTCCCGCGAATCCGGTAAGTCCCTGCATCACATCCGGATAAGCCGCTGCCGCTTCTGCCTGTTTTGATACGGAACATACGATGGCCAGACAAAGCGCAAAGCCGAGTGCAGCCAAGAAAGCGAGATGACGCGTCTTCTTTATCATGCCCTTCACTCCTTTAATCTATTAAATTGTAAGCACAAGAAGTATTATACAATTACCATCCTCTTTTTCCATGATCTGTTTGTCTGCTTTTTCGTTATGGCTGAAAAGCCCCAAAACAAAAAAAGCAGCCGATACGGCCGCCTATATACGGGTGCTGTCTGCCTGAGTTTCCGCCGGCACGGCTTTTTGCTTTCGAATCAGGGACAGCGCCATTCCCGCAAAAATCAATACAATCCCCAAAGATTGATAAAGGTCGGGGCGAAATCCCGTAAATACGGTGTCAAGCACAATCGCCACCGCCGGATCAAGAAATACGATGATTGAAATAAACCGGGTGGATAAAAACCGCAAGCTGTCAAAAAAGAGCAAATACACAATTCCCGTATGAATGATACCGGTTGACACAATCATGATCCAGTTCACATGCGACAAATCAGAAAAAGCGCCGAAACGGACGAACGGAAGAAGAATGATAACGCCCAATCCGGTCTGCAAACAGGTGACCGCATATGGACTGAGACTGTTGATGCCTTTCCCGGCCAGTGTCGTAAAGGCGTAAAAAAGGGCGGCCAGCACGGCCCAAATAATACCCGATCCCATCAGCTGAGAAAAAGATGTATTTCCGTTGATGCCGGAAATCAGGGCGGTGCCCAGAAAACAAATCACGATGGAAGTGACGGACACAATATGCAGTTTCTCCCGGTATATTAGGCTCCCTAGAAGAAGGACGAGAACGGGAGCCAGATGATAAACGGAAATCGCTATCGTCACTGATGTCTCCTCAAATGATTTAAATAAAAACACCCAGTTCAGCACGAGAAAAAATCCGCAGGCCAGTGTCTGCAGCACCTCACGCCGGTTCCATTGTTCGGTGCGGTACCGTCCGGAACCAAACCAGCAAACGCCCAGAAACAATGAGGCGCACAGACATCTCACAAAGACCAGTTCAATTGAAGGCACATTCGTATGTTCCGAGAAAAAGCCGATTGATCCGAAAATGACCATGGAAATGACCATTTTGATGACGGCATTTGATGTTTGTTCAGCTTGCATTGATTTGCTTCCTCCATATCATTGACTGTTTATTCAGACAAATACTAACAGCCATTTTACTTGATTCAGAGGAAGATTTCACCCTATTTTTCGAAAGCCGGCGGTCTTTTCTCATTAAAAAAACCCCGCATCAGCAGGGTCTTCCGTTTAATGAACGATCAGTACAGGACAAGGAGACAATTGCGAGACCTTATGGCTCACGCTTCCGAGCATCATTTCTTTAAATCCGCTGATTCCGCGGCTTCCGACGACAATCAGATTGAAATGCTGTTCTTTCGCTATGTTTAAAATTTGATGCGCAGGTTCGCCTTGGACGTACAGGCTTTCCGCGTTTACCCCGCTTTCAGCCGCTTTCTGCTTGGCCTCTTCCAGAATGGCCGCTCCTTTTTGCTCGACTTCATGTTTAATGTCTTCAATGAAGTTTTCCGGAACATAGACAATCCCTGTTAAGGCTGATGTGGAGACAACGGCTTCACGTCCCGCATAGAGAATGGTGAGTTCAGCCTCCTGTTCTTTCGCCAAATGGATCGCTGCGTCCAAAGCTTTGCCGCTCATGTCTGAACCGTCTACTGCTGCAAGAATTTTTTTAAACATATGAATCCCGCCTTTCTGCTTTTATTGTCCTCCTCTCTTTGCTGAATGTCAATTTTGCCGGCTTGCTCCGGAACATTGCGCTTACAGACTTTCTCCGTTTGTGGCGATGACGTCTTTATACCAATAAAAACTTTTCTTTTTCTTTCTTTCAAACGTGCCTTTTCCGTCATTGCCGCGATCGACATAGATATAGCCGTAGCGTTTTTTCATTTCTGCCGTTGAGGCGCTGACGAGGTCAATCGGCCCCCACGATGTGCAGCCGATCAGGTCGACGCCGTCTTCAATCGCCTCTCTTGCCTCTATTAAATGATCACGCAGATAATTGATGCGGCAGTCATCCTGAATGGTTCCGGCCTCCTCCGGCTGATCAACCGCGCCGAGCCCGTTTTCGACGATGAAGAGCGGTTTCTGATAACGGTCGTACAGCGTGTTTAAGGTGATGCGCAAGCCCGTCCCGATCTGCTTTCGCATTGTCATATAGATTAAAACGAAGCCACGTCATGCAATGGATGACACTCTGCACATTCTCCTCCCCGCCGACAAGTTGTAAAATCTCTTTTGATATTTTATGATCGTCCATGAGTCTGCCACCTTAAAAATGGGGGAACTGCCGGACGAAAGGCGGCCGCCTTTCTCCGGCTTTTTTTGTTATGAAATCAGCATCACCTCCGAAAAAAGGGTATAAAAAAAACCCAAACTGCACAGCACACGGGGGTCTTCCCCTGTCTGACGCAATTTAGGTTTTGCCTGCAGTTTGCAGTAACAATCCTGGGTGAATGATATTGGGTTGATATGTATACTTAGCACTGGATTTATGGGGTGTTAACGCTTACATTGGGATTATTACTTAGTTTAAGCAATTCATATTGTGTTCTGTATGGTGATAATTGCATAACTTAAAACAGAAACTTGATCGATCAGTGTTTTCACTAATCAAGCATCTAACGGTAATCTGCTTATATACTTTTAAAAATTTCTTGTTCACAGCAAAAATATACCGAATTGCTCTTCGAAAGCTATCTTTATCTTTTCTTCATCCTTAATACAAATGATCATATTATTATTTACTTTCTTCAATTGTGTAACATTGTTCAGCTTCGAATGAAAAACGATGAATTCATCATAAGTCAGACTTACATCGCATTCCATCTTATACACATCTACAAATAGCACCAGTTTAAACCCTTTAGTATCTTTTACAGAATATATTAATTCTCCGGCATCTGGATTATCCGCTATACTTACCGGTTCATTCAAAAAAAGCTCTAATAACTCAAGTTCATCATATTTTATAAACAAATCAAGTCACCTTCTAAATATATTTTTCACTTCAATATTACATAGGTGTTCCGGCAAAAATAGATTCCAATTCCTTTGCTCCGTTGTCTCCTGGAATTTATCTAGAGTAATTTTATTCCAAAAGTAATTTAATATATCTTTTTCACTATGATTTTGTAAGTTTACTTATTTTATGAAGGAAGAAAAAACCTCATAACAATATGATACTCTATAGAGCATTAATTACTTTCAAGTAGTTTTTATATTTCAAAAAAGAACCTTCTTTAATAAAAGAAGGTTCTGAGTCCGCCTCACTTCACTCCCCAAACAGCCTCCCCATCACCGCTCAGCACACTAAACGTCACAACTTCTTTCTCTCTCGCTGAGTCCCATTCTTTCAGGAAGACGCCGTCATAATTTGTGCCGTTCAGGTTGAGTCGGGCTTTGCTGTTGTCCGTTATTGTCCAGGTTCCGGTCATTTCCCCGGAAATGGTGCCGTCGTTGTTAAGCCGGATGTTTTTTGGGGTTTTAATCGTAGCTGTGATGTCTTTTCCATGCTGGATGAGTTTGTAGGTTCCGGATGCGGCGGCCGCCGGAATGTGTGTATCCGGTTCTCCCGCATAGCGGTATGGCGCTGCCACGGGCCATCCGTCTTTGTTCATGTACAGCCGATGTACTCTGACTTCGTGCTCTTCTCCTCTGTTCGGGAAACGGGTGTGGAAAATGAGGTATGATCGTTTCGTTTTCCCGTCGTAAAACACGGAGTTGTGTCCCGGTGATATGTAGCCTGTGCCTTTTTCAGATTGTGAGGCGAAGCTGTAGCCGCCCATGAGTTTGACCCCGTACGGTTCAATTGCTTTGTCGTCGAAGAAGCTGCCGTCTTTTCCTTTGGCATCAAGCATGTTATGGCCTGCGGCGTCATAGTACGGACCGTCCGGATTTTTGGAGCGCGCCACACGCATATTGTAACCGCCGGCTGTGTCAAGTCCGCCGAATGACAGATACAGATAGTAATATTTCGTTTCCGGATTGTAGCTGATGTACGGGCCTTCGATTCTGCTGTGATTTCCGCCGAGCAGTTTTTTTCCGTAGCCTTGGTTCGGGAGCGGGAAACCGGTTTTCGGATTCATTTCCAGTATAAAAATCCCCCCGGAGTAAGAGCCGTACACCATCCTGAGCTTGCCTTTATGGTCAAAAAACGTTTGCGGATCTACGACGTTCGGGTGAACGTTTGCATGATACGTCGTGCCGTCTTCGCTTTTTCCTTCCATGCCCGATTTCAAAAAGATGCCTTTGTTTTTGTAGGGCCCTTCGATTTTGTCACTCACGGCGACACCGAGAGCGGATCGCGGCGAGTCTCCTTTACAGGCGTTATAGTACATGTAATATTTTCCGTCAGCCAGCTGGGCGACATCCGGCGCCCACAGCGTATCAGACTGGGCCCAGTCGAATGTCTCTTTTAATTCGGTGTAGACGTTCGGGATCAGGGGATTATTGGGATTGACGCTTGAAGACATCTGCTGCCACTGCATCAGGTTTTTCGACTTGGCGGAAGCCAAATGCGAGCCGAATACATAATATGTATCGCCTGTTTTGATGACGGACGGATCATGCACGCTGACCTCTGAAAAAACCGGATGCTGGGCTTTTGCCTGCGGCAGAGTGAACCCGATGACCGCTGCTGAGACCAGGCACACACGAAAGAAACTGGTTTTCATTTTCTGAAATCTCCTCGCTCTCTTCTTTTCTTAAAACGCTTTCAAGACAACGCTCCATTTTATGACGCGGATGGCGGAAATATGTGATCAACAGCGCCGGCTTCACGATGTACCGCTTTACTTCGATAGCAATCTGATTTGTGAAAGACTGGAAAAAAAGTTTTGACTTCTGATTCGCAAACACTTAATATAAAAAACAGTTACTAGTTATCAGAATATTTAAGAATTGAGTGAAGCATATATGACCTTACACAAAGACCGCCGCATCGGGCGATTGTCCGTCCTTCTTCTGCTTCATGAGACTGAAGAAAACCAGCAGATCAGCCGGCTGGAACGGGACGGCTGGAAAGTCTGTCTCGGCAGGGTGGGTTCAATGGATGCGCATAAGGTGGTAGCCGCAATTGAAACCGCTTCCAAAAAGAGCGGTGTCATTCAATCTGAGGGTTATCGCGAATCACATGCGCTGTATCACGCTACAATGGAAGCTTTGCACGGAGTGACGCGGGGCGAAATGCTGCTTGGCTCACTGCTTCGTACCGTGGGCCTGAAGTTTGCCGTCTTGCGGGGAAATCCGTATGAAAGCGAGGCGGAAGGCGATTGGATCGCCGTTTCACTTTACGGCACGATCGGAGCTCCGATTAAGGGGCTTGAGCACGAAACATTCGGAGTCGGAATTAATCACATATGAATCAGCCCATAGATTTCAGATGATAGGGGGCTATGCGTGAAATATCATTTTCATGGCATAGCTCCTTTTTGTATGGGCGCTTTACCAAAGTAAAGGAAAAGGGGTTGAAATGATGGTGACGTTAGACGGTTCCTCACTGACAACCGCAGATGCCCAGCGTGTGCTGTTTGATTTTGAAGAGGTTCAAGCATCTGCCGAAAGCATGGAACGTGTGAAAAAAAGCAGGGCGGCGGTTGAACGGATCGTTCAGGAAGAGAAGACCATTTACGGGATTACGACGGGATTCGGCAAGTTCAGCGATGTGCTGATTCAAAAAGAAGACGCCGCGGATCTGCAGCTGAATCTGATTCTTTCTCACGCGTGCGGCGTCGGTGATCCGTTTCCGGAATCTGTATCGCGGGCCATGCTGCTTTTGCGAGCCAATGCCCTGCTGAAAGGCTTTTCCGGCGTGCGGACTGAGCTGATTGATCAACTGCTCGCGTACCTCAATCATCGCATTCACCCGGTCATCCCGCAGCAAGGGTCACTGGGGGCGAGCGGAGATTTGGCGCCGCTTTCTCATCTCGCACTAGCGCTTATCGGGCAAGGCGAAGTCTTTTACGAAGGGGCCCGGATGCCGACAGCTCATGCTTTAGAAAAGACAAACCTTCAGCCGGCCGTCCTGACCTCTAAGGAAGGGCTCGCGCTGATCAACGGAACGCAGGCCATGACCGCGATGGGTCTGATCGCTTACCTCGAGGCCGAAAAGCTGGCCTATCAGTCGGAACGGATCGCGAGCTTAACGATCGAAGGCCTTCAGGGCATTATCGATGCGTTCGACGAGGACATTCATGCCGCCCGCGGATATCAGGAACAGATGGATGTCGCAGAGCGAATCCGCTATTACTTGTCAGACAGCAAGCTGACGACCGTCCAAGGGGAGCTGCGTGTCCAGGACGCCTATTCGATCCGCTGTATTCCTCAAGTCCATGGCGCATCATGGCAGACATTAGCGTATGTAAAAGAAAAACTAGAAATTGAGATGAATGCCGCGACAGATAACCCGCTCATTTTCGAAGACGGCGCCAAAATCATCTCAGGCGGAAACTTTCACGGACAGCCGATCGCCTTTGCCATGGATTTTCTTAAAGTGGCGGCGGCCGAGCTTGCGAATATTTCTGAACGCCGGATCGAACGGCTTGTGAATCCGCAGCTGAATGACCTGCCGCCCTTTCTGAGCCCTCAGCCCGGCTTACAATCCGGAGCGATGATCATGCAATATGCGGCGGCCTCCCTCGTGTCAGAAAATAAAACCCTGGCCCATCCCGCCAGTGTCGATTCCATTCCTTCATCGGCAAACCAGGAGGATCACGTCAGCATGGGAACCATCGCCTCAAGACACGCCTACCAGATCATTGCGAATACGAGACGGGTGCTTGCCGTTGAAGCCATTTGCGCGCTGCAGGCCGTGGAATACCGGGGTGCGGAACATTGCGCCTCGTACACAAAACAGCTCTATCACGAAATGAGAAACATCGTGCCGTCCATACAAGAAGACCGCGTGTTTTCTTATGACATCGAGCATCTGAGTGACTGGCTGAAGAAGGAGTCTTTTCTGCCGAATGAACATCACCAAAAACTGATGACCAATGAAGGGGGAATGACAAGATGACTGATGTAAAGAAATCAATCCGCGCCGGCCGCGGCACCGAACTTGAATGCTTAGGATGGGAGCAGGAAGCCGTGCTCCGCATGCTCCGAAACAACCTTGACCCGGAGGTTGCCGAAAAGCCGGAGGATCTGATCGTATACGGCGGCATAGGCAAGGCCGCGCGAAACTGGGATGCTTTTCACGCGATTGAGCGTTCCCTCAAAACGTTAAAAGATGATGAAACACTGCTGATCCAATCCGGAAAACCGGTCGGATTGTTCCGCACGCACAGCCGCGCGCCCCGCGTCCTGCTGGCTAATTCGGTTCTCGTGCCGAAATGGGCGGATTGGGAGCATTTCCATGACCTTGAGAAAAAAGGGCTGATGATGTACGGGCAGATGACGGCCGGCAGCTGGATTTATATCGGCTCACAAGGTATTTTGCAAGGCACCTATGAAACCTTTGCGGAGCTTGCGAGACAGCATTTCGGCGGCAGTCTGAAAGGAACCCTTACGCTGACGGCCGGACTCGGCGGAATGGGAGGCGCCCAGCCGCTGTCCGTCACGATGAATGATGGCGTCGTCATCGCCGTTGAAGCGGATGAAACACGGATTGATAAACGGATGGAAACAAACTATTGCGACCGTAAAACCGCATCAATTGACGAAGCGCTGCGCTGGGCCGAAGCAGCCAGACAAGCCGGAGAACCTTTATCAATCGGCCTTCTCGGCAATGCGGCTGAGGTGCATCATGAGCTTTTGAACCGCGGCGTCCATATTGACATCGTAACCGATCAGACTTCCGCTCACGACCCGCTGATCGGCTATATTCCGGCAGGATACTCACTTGAAGAGGCCGACTGCCTGCGCCGGGATCAGCCTGAATTATACGTAAGGCTTTCCAAGCAAAGTATGAAAAAGCATGTGGAAGCCATGCTCGCCTTCAAGAAAAAAGGGGCTATCGTCTTCGATTACGGCAACAACATCCGCCAAGCTGCCAAAGATGAGGGTCTCGCCGATGCTTTTGATTTTCCGGGATTCGTTCCCGCCTACATCCGGCCTTTATTTTGTGAAGGAAAAGGGCCGTTCCGCTGGGCTGCGCTGTCGGGAGACCCTGAAGATATATACCGCACGGACGCTTTATTAAAAGAGCTGTTTCCAGAAAATCAAGCCCTTCACCGCTGGATTGACATGGCACAGAAAAAAGTCACATTCCAAGGCCTGCCGTCCCGTATTTGCTGGCTCGGCTACGGTGAACGGGAAAAGATGGGGCTCGCCATCAATGAATTGGTCAGAAACGGAGAGCTGAAAGCCCCGATCGTCATCGGAAGAGACCATTTAGACTGCGGATCTGTCGCCTCTCCGAATCGGGAAACAGAAGCGATGAAAGACGGAAGCGACGCGGTCGGCGATTGGGCGGTGCTGAACGCGCTGATCAACACGGCCTCAGGCGCAAGCTGGGTTTCTTTTCACCACGGCGGGGGCGTCGGCATGGGGTATTCCCTTCACGCGGGAATGGTCGCGGTCGCTGACGGCAGCATCCTTGCGGAACAGCGGCTTTCCCGCGTTCTGACAAGCGATCCGGGAATGGGCATCATCCGCCATGCGGACGCAGGTTATGAAAAAGCGGTTCAAGTCGCCGAGGAACAAGACATTATGATACCGATGAAAAAGGAGCGGTAACATGCCGAAACAAATAGATACCATACTCACCAACATCGGCCAGCTGCTGACGATGGAATCCGGCGGCCCCCGATCAGGCGGAAGCATGCAGGACCTTCATGTCACGGAAGATGCCGTCATCGGCATTCACGACGGGCGCATTGTTTTTGCCGGACATCAAGGAGCGGAGGAAGGATACGAGGCAAGAGACATCATCGACTGCGGGGGACGGCTCGTCACCCCCGGCCTCGTCGATCCCCATACCCATCTTGTATTCGGAGGGTCCCGGGAAAAAGAACTGAATTTAAAAATTCAGGGCATGTCCTATTTGGATATTCTGGCGCAAGGCGGCGGTATTTTGTCAACGGTCAAAGACACGAAAGCCGCTTCCGAAGAAGAACTGATTGAAAAAGGGCTTTTTCACCTCGGACGCATGCTCTCATACGGCATCACGACCGCGGAAGTAAAAAGCGGGTACGGACTCGACAAAGACACGGAGCTGAAACAGCTGACCGCGGCGAAAAAACTGGGCGGGCGCCAGCCAGTCGACCTTGTCACAACTTTTATGGGGGCACACGCCATTCCGCCTGAGTACCGGAACAGCCCTGACGAATTTCTGAATCGCATGCTGCAGCTTTTGCCTGACATAAAAGAAAAAGGCCTTGCGCAATTTGCCGATATTTTCACAGAAACAGGCGTCTTTACCGTCAGCCAGTCACGGGACTACCTGAAAAAGGCGGCTGAAGCTGGTTTCGGCCTGAAAATCCATGCTGATGAGATTGACCCGCTCGGCGGCGCGGAATTGGCGGCAGAGCTGCATGCTGTTTCTGCCGATCATTTGGTGGGGGCATCTGATGCAGGCATCGAAAAGCTGGCGGAGTCCGGAACGATCGCCGTCCTGCTGCCGGGCACGACTTTCTATCTCGGAAAACACACTTATGCGAGAGCCCGGGAGATGATTGATGCGGGCGTACGGGTCAGTTTGGCGACTGACTTCAACCCGGGCAGCTCACCGACGGAAAATCTCCAGCTCATTATGTCGATTGCCGCGCTTCATTTAAAAATGACCGCAGAAGAAATCTGGCACGCTGTCACCGTTAACGCTGCGTATGCGATCGGAAAAGGCGAAGAGGCCGGACAAATCAAAGCCGGACGGGCGGCTGACATTGTCATTTGGGAAGCGCCGAATTACATGTATATCCCGTATCATTACGGCGTCAATCATGTCCGCCGTGTCATCAAGAACGGGAAGACGGTCGTTTCAAGGGAGGGAGCCGCTCTTGGATAAGTATCCGTTTCTGCAAAAAGCCGGCTCCCTCTTCAACGACCGCCATGTGACAAGGATCGGCGATGTGACGGAAGCGTGGGTGGGACAAACGATCAAAGGGCCGGCTTTGATCGGCGTTCCGCTTTCTAAGTCGTCAATCAGCCATTCCGGCGCCTGCTTTGCACCCGGTGCGATCCGCCGGGCGCTCGGCGGCATTTCTGCATATTCCGCGGAGCTGCGGGAGCATGTCATTGACCATCTGTACGATATCGGTGATATTCAGATTCACGTCACGGATGTCGTTAAATCTCACGAACACATTTATCGGACCTTTTATGATATTCTGACGGACCAGCCTGACTGGGTGCCCGTCATTCTCGGCGGCGACAACTCCATCAGTTATTCCACCATTAAAGCCATTGCGGAAACGAAAGGAACAACGGCCGTCTTTCAATTCGACGCCCACCACGACGTTCGCAACACAGAAGACGGAGGGCCGACAAACGGCACGCCATTCCGCCGTCTGTTAGATGAAAATATCATAAGCGGACAAAACCTGATTCAGCTTGGAATCAGGGAGTTCAGCAACAGCTTGGCATATGAACAATATGTAAAAGAGCGTCAGGCAGACGTGCATACAATGGAGATGATCCGGGAGAAAGGGCTTCTCCGAACGATACAAGACACTTTGCCGGCCGTTCAAAAAAGAGCCGACGCCATTTTTATTTCGGTTGATATGGATGTGCTGGATCAAGCTCATGCGCCCGGCTGTCCTGCGATCGGCCCCGGAGGCCTGTATACCGAGGAACTGCTTCAGGCGGTCCGGTTTTTAGCCCAGGAGGCTGACATCTCGGGTATTGAGATCGTTGAGGTTGATCCGACACTTGATTTTCGCGATATGACAAGCCGGGCAGCCGCACACGTCATTTTACATGCATTGAAGGGATTTAAATTGTCACGTTAAAGTCAAATCCGGCACGCGTGATCTCGGCTGCCGGAAGATTCTCATGCCACGCAAAAAGGGGGAGATCACGATGGATGTTGATCAAGGCGGCAATCAACTAAAGCGCACGATGAAAAGCAGGCACTTATTTATGATTTCATTGGGAGGGGTCATCGGCACGGGGCTGTTTTTGAGCACAGGGTATACATTGAGCCAGGCCGGGCCGGGCGGGACGATCGCCGCTTACCTGATCGGCGGCTTGATGATGTATCTTGTCATGCAGTGTCTCGGAGAATTGTCAGTAGCCATGCCTGTGACCGGTTCATTTCAAACGTATGCGACAACGTTTATCGGGCCGTCCACGGGTTTTATGGTCGGTATCATGTATTGGGTGAATTGGGTGGTGACGGTAGGATCGGAGTTTACAGCTTCCGGTATCCTCATGCAGCGCTGGTTTCCCCACAGCAGCGTCTGGATGTGGAGCGCGATTTTCGCGGCTCTCCTTTTTGCCGCCAATGCATTCTCCGTTAAATTGTTTGCAGAAACAGAGTTTTGGTTTTCCAGCGTCAAAATCGTCACCATCCTTTTATTTATCATCTTAGGCGGCGCCGCGATGTTCGGTTTGATTTCATTGCACGGTTCGGGTGAAGCTCCGATGCTGTCGAATTTCACCTCACACGGCGGACTGTTTCCGAACGGCTTTCTTGCGGTTTTCATCGCAATGATTTCCGTAAGCTTCGCCTTTTCAGGGACGGAGCTGATCGGAATTACAGCGGGTGAAACCGCCAATCCGGCAAAAGATATTCCGCGTTCGATCCGAAATGTCGCCTGGAGAACGGTCATCTTTTTTATCGGCGCCATTTTTGTGCTGTCCGGACTGATCTCCTGGAAGGAAGCCGGTGTGATTGAAAGTCCGTTTGTCGCGGTCTTTTCCCAGATCGGTATCCCATACGCCGCAGATATCATGAACTTCGTGATTTTAACGGCTTTGCTTTCGGTCGCCAACTCCGGACTGTATGCTTCCACCCGGATGCTGTGGTCTCTTGCGAATGAAAACATGATCAGCGCCCGGTTCAAAAAAGTCACGCCGAAAGGCATTCCGCTGAATGCTCTGCTCGCCAGCATGGCCGTTTCCTGCATATCCTTGATCTCAAGCATCGCCGCCCCGGGCACGGTCTACGTGGTGCTCGTGGCAATAGCCGGATTTGCCGGCGTCGTGGTATGGATGAGCATCGCCCTGTCTCAGCTGTTATTTCGAAAACATTATGTGAAAAACGGCGGACGCGTCTCGGATCTGACCTTCCGCACGCCGTTATACCCTCTCGTTCCGATCGCCGCTGTGATCTTATGTTTCGCTTCATGCGTAGGCCTTGCATTTGATCCCAATCAAAGAATCGCCCTCTTCTGCGGAATTCCTTGTATGATCCTGTGCTATGTCATTCGTTTTTTGAGAAAGAAACAGCCGAAACAATCCGTCCGCGACATTCATTTGGATAAAACCATGCCATAAAAAAAGGCACATACTGATGAGGTATGTGCCTTTCTTCTCTTATTCCGTAATCAGCGTATGAATCAGTTTCGGCGCTTCCGCTTTTTCTGAGATGCGGATGTTGTCATAGACTTTGGCAGTCACGTCGTCAACGTTTTCGCGGTTGGCGTAAAGGGTGACGAGCGGCTCGCCTTTTTCGACGTTGTCACCGACTTTTTTGCGGAGCATAATGCCGACGGCAAGGTCGATTTCGTCCTCTTTTGTCGCACGTCCCGCGCCTAACAGCATCGCTGCGACGCCGATTTCGTCAGCGACGATTTCTGAAACGACACCCGCTTCTTTCGCCGGAACGTCAATTTTGTACGCCGCCTGCGGAAGTTTGGACGGATCGTCAACGACAGAAGCGTCTCCTCCCTGATTGCTCAGGAACTCTTTGAACTTTTCAAGCGCTTTGCCGTTTTTCATGACTTCCTGAAGCTTCGTTCTCGCTTCTTCCAATGTCTCGGCTTTTTTCGCCAATACGACCATTTGGCTGCCGAGTGTGAGGACGAGTTCGTTTAAGTCTTCAGGCCCTTCCCCTCTTAATGTATCAATGGCTTCTTGTACTTCCAGGGCATTCCCGATCGCAAAACCGAGCGGCTGCGACATGTCAGAAATCACGGCCATCGTCTGGCGGCCGACGTTGTTTCCGATGCGGACCATTGCTTTGGCGAGGTTCACGGCGTCTTCATCCGTTTTCATAAACGCGCCGGCTCCCGTTTTGACGTCAAGCACGATGGCATCTGCTCCGGCGGCGATTTTTTTACTCATAATTGAGCTTGCGATCAGCGGGATGGAGTTCACCGTACCCGTTACATCACGCAGCGCATACAGCTTTTTATCGGCAGGCGTCAAATTGCCGCTTTGTCCGATGACGGCTACCTTGTCGCGGTTCACAAGCTTGATGAATTCATCTTTTGACAATTCCACGTGGAAGCCTTCGATCGCTTCCAGCTTATCAATGGTTCCCCCCGTATGCCCAAGGCCGCGGCCGGACATTTTAGCAACGGGAACGCCGAGCGCCGCGACGAGCGGTGCGAGTACGAGAGTTGTCGTGTCGCCGACCCCGCCCGTAGAGTGCTTGTCGACCTTAATGCCTTCAATGGCGGAAAGATCAATCGTTTCCCCTGAATTCACCATCGCCATTGTCAGATCAGCGCGCTCCTGATCCGTCATATCCTGAAAGTAAATCGCCATAGCCAGCGCGCTTGCCTGATAATCAGGGATGCTTCCGTCCGTGTATCCTTTTACGAAAAATTGAATTTCTTCTGTTGTCAGTTCTTTTCCATTTTGTTTTTTTACAATAAGATCTACCATTCTCATGATCTATCACCTGTCCTTCATTTATGTTCAGTGAATCAATCCGACGATCGCCGCTGTCAGGAAGCTGACGAGCGTTGCGCCGTACAGCAGCTTCAGCCCGAACCGCGCGACGACGTTTCCTTGTTTTTCATGCAGCCCTTTCACCGCACCGGTAATGATCCCGATAGAGGAGAAATTTGCGAATGAGACAAGGAATACAGATACCACTGCCTGAGTATGTGCGCTGAAATGGAAATCGCCGGATGAGAGCGTCTGCATCGCCACAAATTCATTCGATACCATTTTCGTCGCCATAATACTTCCGGCGCTCACCGCTTCATTCCACGGAATACCGGTTAAAAACGCAAACGGCGCGAATACATATCCGAGCAGCGCCTGGAATGTAATGCCGAAGACCGCGTTAAAAACGCCGTTGACCAGGGCAATGAGTGCAACAAATCCGATCAGCATCGCCGCTACGACGACAGCGACTCTGAATCCATCCATTATATACTCACCGAGCACTTCAAAAAAGGATTGCTTTTCTTCTTCAGGAACGACGATCAAATCCTCTTCTTTGCTGACAGTGTACGGGTTGATGATAGAAGCGATGATAAATCCGCCGAATAAGTTCAGCACAAGCGCCGTCACGACGTATTCAGGCTTCAGCATCATCATGTAAGAACCGACGATCGACATTGAGACCGTCGACATTGCGGACGCGCAAAGCGTATATAAGCGCTGTTCAGTAAGATAACCGAGCTGTTTTTTCAAACTGATAAAGACTTCTGATTGCCCTAAAATCGCGGATGCGACAGCGTTGTAAGATTCGATTTTCCCCATTCCGTTCACCTTGCTTAACGCAAGACCGATATACTTCGTGATGAAGGGGAGGACCTTCCAATGCTGCAGAATTCCGATTAAAGCGGATATAAAAACGATCGGCAGAAGCACGCTCATGAAGAACGTCGTCTGTTTCGCATTCACAAGCCCGCCGAATACAAAGTTAATCCCTTCTGATGCATATTCCAGCAAGTAGTTAAATCCTTTTGCAAAACCGCCGACAAGAAAATTCCCGATACCGGTGTTGAGGAGAATATAACCGAGAATCAGCTGCAGCACGAGCATGACGGCGATCGGCCGGATTCTGATTCTTTTTTTGCCGTTGCTGGCAAGCCAGGCAAGACCTAAAAACACAATGATTCCGATAATTCCGATGAGATACTTCATATGTGTTCTCCTTTTATTTGTATTCGCTTACAATTTTTTATGCATCAACAAAGAAAGAGGATGGCGGAAGCTTTCGGCTTCCGCACTGCTGATTAATAGTCGCTGCTGCCGCTGTCTCCGCCGCTCACGATAGAGACGCCCGCACTTGCGCCGATCCGGCTCGCGCCCGCAGCGATCATGCTGTCAACATCAGCTTTTGTTCTGATGCCGCCTGATGCTTTGACCCCGATGTCCGGTCCGACTGTTTTTCTCATAAGAGCGATATCTTCAGCCGTTGCCCCGCCTGTAGAAAAACCAGTAGACGTTTTGACGAAATCGGCGCCTGCTGATACCGCTAAGCGGCACGCGCGCTCTTTTTCTTCATCTGTCAAAAGGCATGTTTCGATGATCACTTTGACGAGCGCTTTTTTATCAGCTGCTTCAACTACCGCGCGGATATCAGCTTCAACCGCTTCATCATCGCCGTCTTTTAATGCGCCGATATTGATGACCATATCAACCTCAGTGGCTCCTTTTGAGATGGCATCCTTTGTTTCAAATGCTTTTGTTTCCGATGTCGTTGCGCCGAGAGGAAATCCGATAACGGTGCAAACGTCAACTCCCGTACCCTTCAGTTCCTCCGCTGCGAGTTTGACCCACGTCGGGTTCACACAAACGGAAGCGAATTTATATTCTTTTGCTTCTTTTATCAGTTGTAAAATATCCGCTTTTTGTGTATGCGGTTTCAAAGCAGTATGGTCTATTTGACTTGCAATTGACATTGTATGCACTTCCTTTTTCCTAGGATACGTTTAGAATAACCGAATTTTGAACATATGTAAATTGGTAATTGAAATTATGTTCATGAATTGTCACAATTCTTGAATGAGTTTTTTGGCCGTATGCTGATCGGTAATCAAAACGTTGGCGTACTTTCCTTTCAGGGCACCGTGAATGGCCTTGCATTTTCTGCTGCCGCCCGCCACCAGAATCGAACGCTCTTTCATTTTCAAGTCGCTGAGCTCGACTCCGATCGTCCGGCCGTTAATGCTGCTGCTGCAAATCCTGCCTTCCTCGTCAAAAAAGCGCGAACAAATATCCCCGACCCCGTGCGCTTTCAGCAATTGTTTCTCTTCTTCCCGGAAATAACCGAGTCTGAAAAGCAGCGCCTCATCCCGGACGGTTCCGACCGTAAACAGGGCGATATTGGCTTGTCTGCCCATTTCAATGATCCGCTTAATATGTCTGTCCCGCTCGACCATCTGTTTCACATCGGCGCTGTCAAATATAACCGGCAGCGGCAAATACCTCGGCATGGTCTGAAATGCTTCGGCGAACAGCTGAATCGTTTCTGACGAATACGTATTGACATTGGAATGACTGATGCCGCCTTTCAGCTGCACGACTTCAACGCTCTTTACCTGCTTCGGCTCCATGCGGCTTGCGATCTGGTACATCGTCGTCCCCCAGCTTACGCCGAGTATATCGCCGTCCTTTACGGTTTTATGCATATAGTCTGCGCCATAGCGGCTTAAGTAATGTGTAATGGCCTGGTAATCGTCGCTTGGAGAAAAGACGACGTGCGCCTCAAGCAGCCCGTATTTTTCTTCCAGCTTCGCGCCGAGTTCGTCCAGATCCTCAAACGGGTCCATGACGCGAATTTGAACATACCCTTTTTCCTTTGCGTACTGAAGCAGCCTTGAAACGGTGGGGCGTGACAGATCAAGCCGTTCGGCGATCTGCTGCTGGCTGTAATCTGATTGATAATATAGTTTTGCCGCTTCTATACTGAGCTGCTGTTTTTCACGATCCATGTCGCGCCTCCCCTCTCCGCTTATCATATCACCAAAACACGCGGTAAAAAAGCACCCTCTGATGGGGTGCCTATTTTTTCAGCACAAGCTCCTGAATCGCATGCGCCACGCCGTGTTCGTTATTTGATTTCGTTTCAAAATTAGCAATCTCCCTTACTTCCGGGATGGCATTGGCCATTGCCACACCGCAGCCGGCCCACTGAATCATGGACATGTCGTTGCCGTTATCGCCGATTGCCATGACGTCTTTCTGTTCAATGCCGAGTTTTTCGGCCAGCAGCTTGACCGCGTTTCCTTTACTGACTTTCGGATGAAGAATCTCATGGAAGAATGGCGCGCTTTTGACCATTGTGTATGTTTCCTTGAATGATTCCGGAATGGAAGCGATCGCTTTCTCCAGCTTGTCCGGATCGTCAATGAACATGACTTTCGGAATCAGAATATCCTTCGGCACTTCATCGATCGTGCGGAAATGAAGCGGCACTTTCGTAATGTATGATTCGTATACCGTGTATTCACTGATATCCCGGTTCGGCGTGTACAGATTGGCTGTGTCAAAGTAATGCATCGGAGTATCCAGCTGTAAGCTCAGCTCGTAAAGCGACTTCAAATCCTCATAACCTAATGACTGCTCGGCCACGACACCGTTTGTATACGTATTTTGGACGAGTGCGCCGTTATAGGCAATCACAAAGTCGCCTTCTTCCTGTAAGTTCAGCTCTTCCAAATACCGCCGCACGCCGCCGATCGGCCGGCCCGTGCACAGGACGATATTGACCCCTTCCGCTTTGGCGGCATCAAGCGCCCCGCGGACTTCAGCCGTCACTTCATGATGATCGTTTAGTAGTGTTCCGTCCATATCGATTGCGATTAACTTGTACATCCTGCATCTCCTTTGTATCCTTTTCTTCTTATGCTTTCATCATATCGTTTTTTCGTTTCAATGAAAAATCAAACGGACGAGTTTCTCCGCCTTCTCTTCGTATAACGGGCCTGCCTCCGGATACGGGGCCGTCTTTTCCTCTTGTCAGCTTGTTCGCCGCCGTCATCTGTTTTCTGCTTCAAGAGCATCAGCCCCGCCGCAAAGAAAGGGACGGCCGCTATGTCCAGAAGGGCAAGCTTTATTCCCATCGCTGCCGGAAAGTATGCCCATAATGAACGGCTGTTCCGCCTGATCATGATATAAGAAACGATTTCCAGCAGGATAAACAGAGCGTTCACCCACAAGTAAATGAGCATCGCCGCAAACAAAAACAGCAGGAGCGTATTCCGCAGCGTGCCGGAAAACAGAAGAGCGCGCATCATATCAAAGAATGAAAAAGACTGCATGCTGCCGTTGACGACATTGGGATTGTAAATGGTAAAACGCCCGAACTGATCAAAAAGCATAAAAAATAACCATAACAGTGAAAACCATTGAATGATATGTACGATGACACCCGTCAAAACGAGTCTGTCGGCAGCCTTATTTCTCATGTGCATCCTCCCCGCCGGTTTTTATTCTTGTCATTGTTTTTGTTTCTCCGTATATCTTCCAAATGAGCGTACCGTTTTTTCCTCTTTTCAACGTGCTTTTGACGGGTTGCGGATGGCCGAGGTATTCAATCTCGATCGTTCCGTCCGTGTTTTGTGAGATCACCTTGTACACATCCGAGGGCATGGCAACCTCGCCGCGGCCTTTAATGACCTGCTTGGTCAGCACGCTGTCTTTCGTAAACGTGACGGTTTCAGATCTGACCCCGTCCATCGGGCCCGGTTTCAGCCCCGCATCCCATGTCCCGTAATAAAAAGGAGGTTCGTCTGCTTTCTTTTGCGAGCAGCCTGTTATCATGACGCATCCGAAAACAAGAACCGTCATGATGAAAATCCGTATGTTCCGCAACATGATCACCTTCCTTTGAAGCTTTTTTTACGTCTGTAAGTTAGGCGGATGCCGTGGCACTGTGCGATTGACTACATAGTGTATAAAGACTTCACTAGATAAGGAGAATGATGAATGAACCCATATCAGTACTATACCCCGACTGCCTATTTCCCTCAGCAGCAGGAATACGAAGTGAGCCGCGTTGAGTATGAGCCGTATCAGCAGCAGGAAAGCTATTATTATGCGCCCCCTCAGTCCGAAGAGCGGCAGCCGACAGGTTTAGAACGGAGAGTTGCCCAGCTTGAAAGACAAAACGCCGAGCAAACGAGAGAGCTCACCCGCCTCTCACAAGAAGACCAGCGCCAAAACCGGGAAATCACGCGTATGAATGAGCAGATCAGACGGCTGAGCCAGTCCATTGAAATCCATACCCGCCGCTTAAACCGTTTGAATCAGCGCCTGCGCGCAGTCGAAAACAGACTCAATATTCCTTTTCACGCTACAGAAGGCGGCTTCTGAGAAAAAGGGCCGGAATACAAAGCTCGACAGGCCATCCCGAGCCTTGTATTCCGCTCTGTACATAACAGGTAAATATTTGAATCCTTTTCTTGCATGAATGCCTCTCCTATTCTTTCACATGATAAATGTGTAAAATCAATCACTTCAGGAGGTCTTCATGATGTATCAAAACCAATACAGCGGAAATCAGCTGCAGCAATGCCGCCAAACAGCACAGCAGCTCATTCAGCAGACACAGCAAAGCAGTCAGCAGTACAAGCAAATGCTCCAGCAGGAACAGCAAAACATTCAAATGCTTCAGCAGATGCTTAACCATGAACAGCATGCCGTTCATACCATTCAGCAAGCGCTGCAGGGGCATGAACTGGCCATTCAGAAATGCCAGCAAATCGTGAATGTGTGCAGTCAGCTTCAGCAGGAAGTAAGCGGACACATGCCTGCACCGATGGCGAACACTAATGTTTCTTCATTCCCGCAAACACAGCATCACACACCGTTTCAGCAGCATTCATACGAGCAATAGGCCGGTCATGCAAATGACAAAGCGCAAGATACCGGCTTTGTCATTTGTTTTTATCTCTGTTTTGTCAGATCAATGCGATGAGCGGGTTTTCCGCCGAATTTTGCTTCAGCCTCATGTCTTACCGCTTCATACGCTCTTGCTTCGACGTTTTGTTTAAACACATCAAGCTGTATCAAATAAGCCGCCCGCACTTTCAGCCCGTGGATGATGGAGATGACCCATAAAGGCAGCACGATATACACGCCCGGCGTGCTCGGCAGCACAAAAGCAATTGCTAAAATAATAAAATAGATAAGTCCGTATTTCAGCCATTTTTTGTTCTTGGCCCGGTAGCCGATATAGAAAAAGGACAGGAAAGCGGTCAGCGCAAACGGCGCAAAAGTCAGCAGCAGCCACCAGCTGTGCAGCACTTCCCACCAAGTCCCTCTTTTCGTAATCAACATTCATTCCTCCTTTACTACTATAACATGGATAATCAAGGAAGGTTTTCTATAAAAAACATAGACGGAATGACGTCTTCCTGCTATATTAATAATGATAATCATTATCACTGAAATAGGGGGATCATTATGAAGAAACAATCATGGCTGATCGGCCTGGCGCTTCTGCTTGTTTTCGCATTAAGCGCTTGCAGCGGCGCGAAGGAGAACAACGGATCGGCATCAGGCAAAGGAAAGACAGACATGCGTACATATGAATCAACAAAAGGAAATATTGACATACCCGCACATCCGAAACGGATCGTCACTGACTTTTATGCGGGTGAGCTGCTGTCCGTTGACGCAAATGTCGTCGGGGCGGGCTCATGGGCTTTCAAAAATCCGTTTATCAAAAAACAGCTGAAAAACATTACTGACATCGGCAATCCCGTCAATGTGGAGAAAGTGATGCAGCTGAAGCCTGATTTAATCGTGCTGATGAAGGAAGACCAATACGAGAAACTATCAAAAATCGCGCCGACGATTGTCATTCCTTTTAACACCGCAAAGAATACGAAAGATACGGTCAGCCTATTCGGCGACATTGCCGGGGCGAAGGATAAAGCCAAAAGCTTTATGGCAGACTTCAACAAAAAAGCCGAAGCGAATCAAAAGCGCCTCAAAAACGTGATCGGCAAAGACGAGACAGTCGGCCTTTATGAAACGACGGATAAAGGCGAGATTTGGGTTTTCAATGACAATTCCGGCCGCGGCGGCCAAGCCGTTTATAACGCGCTCGGATTGAAAGCGCCGGTCAAAATTGAAAAAAACATCATGAAAACGGGCGCCATGAAACAGGTTTCCCAAGAGGTCATCCCTCAATATGCGGCTGATTATATGTTCATTACCGATTACAATCCGAATGGAGAAAGCAAAACATTTGAGCGTCTGAAAGATTCATCCGTTTGGAAAAATCTCGATGCCGTAAAACACAATCGTGTCTTTATCAACGATTTCAACACCTTCTATCCGTATGACCCGATTGCCGTCAGCAAACAGATGGATATCATCACCGACATGCTGATCAAACGGGCTGAAGAAAATAAAAAATAAAAAAAGCGGCACAGTCATGACACTGTGCCGCTTTTCATGTTCACTTTAACTTTGACTGTATGGAGCCCGGCATATCTTCAAATCTGACTTCTTCCCAGGTCTCGACATATTTTCCTTTCGCCTTCACCTTCAAATACGCGTTCTTTCGAAGTTCTTTCCCGGCGAAAAAGGTCACTTCTTCTTTTTTCCCGGATGCGTTGTATCCGTCTAATGTATACTCAGTACCGCCCGGGCTAAGATGTTTGCCATCTCGATCAATCTGTACATAAACATCTTGCTGGTGAATAAACGGATTAAATCTGTCTGTAACATCGTTATGAAAAAAGAGAAGTCCGTATATGACGGCAGCGGCCGCCAAGACGGCCAGGATTGCCAATGCTTTTTTCATCTGTGCACTCCCCTTACTTGTTCATTTTTTTCAAATAGCTTGTCCGCACCGCGAGGAAGAACAGAAGCTGAAAGATGAAAAACCCTCCGATGGTCAGACTGAGCGGCCCCGCTACATCGGAATAGCCTTCCACGGCCAATGTTCTCAAAGCAAACAGCGTATGCATGACGGCAATGACAAATGGGAAGAAGAACAAAATCGCCAATTGTATCGTTACGCTTTGTGCCATTTCACGCTCACTCAGACCGATTTTGGCCAATGAACGGTAGCGCTCCCGGTCCTCATCTAAATCGGTGAACAGCCTGAAATATAAGAAACTTGCTGCCGCGACAAAGAAGACGATTGCGATAAACAGGCCGATGAATAAACTCAGGCTCGGCAGCTGCACCGTATCATAGTACGTGCCGGCTTTTGCCATAAAATCAGAATGGACGTCGATATAGTTGCCGTAAATCTCATTTTTCAAGGATTGGCTGATCCCAAGACTGTCTTTCCAATGATCGTAGCTGTAGCCGTATAATGACGCTTTATCACCGAGTGATTTGAGCTGATCAAAGGTTTGATCGTTCACCGCGATGATGGCATTCAATGAGATCAGCGGTTTTTTGACTTCTTTTACCAACAGTTTTTGGCCGGACGGCTTACCTTTTTGATTCAGCAGCTTCAGCTGATCCGGCGCTTCGTTTTTGAAATTGCGGTCATACGTGCCCGGGAAATAGACAGCCTCATCATGTTTCAGGCCGTTCAGCTTAACATGGAAGTATGTTGACACATCCGATTCGCTGATCATGTAAACAGGGGGAACAGTATCTCCTTCCTGATAGCGGACATAGGAAACATCTATTTTGTCTTTCTTATAAGTAAAGCCGTGTGTTTTCAGTTCATGGTCAATATCTTTCAAATGAGTCTGTTCTTTTGGATTATTGCTGTAAGATAAATACTCCATCTCATAGGCGGACTCTTCCGCCCCGACGGTCGATTTGTACATCGCGAGCACGCCTGTCGCCGTAAACGCGACCGCGGAAATAATGCTGACGATAAAGAACAGGCGGGCGTTGTCTTTTAAACGATAAACAAGATCAGAAACCCAAATGACATTTTTCCCGCGCAGATAAAAGGTTTTCCACTTCTTCAGCGCGCGCAGAATCCAGATGCTGCTTTGGCTGAAAAAGAAATACGTACCGATGACGGTAAGCAGTAAAATGATGAACGGTTGAGTCCCGTGGACATTGCCTTTCAGAACCATGCCGTACCCGCCGCAAAGACAGGCGATGCCGAATAAGGACAGAAGCACGGACGGCTTCGGCTCCGGCTTGATCTTGTCAGTGCCCTTTATTAATTTGATCACCGTATTTGATCTGACAAAAAGGATCGTAAACTGCGATAAAAGGAAAAATAAAAGCAGAAATCCGCCGGCCGTAATGCCGAGCGCTTTCCAAGGCATGTACAGAGGCAGCGCGTCCATTTCTAAAATATAAGCGCCGACCGTAAAGAACGTTTTCGAAAAAATGAAGCCTCCGATAATCCCGGCTGCGATCGACATGACGCCGATGATCATGTTTTCCGCCGTAATGAGCTTTCTCAGCTGCCCCGGCGTGATGCCCTGCATGAGCAGGATGCCGAATTCTTTATTTCTCGATTTCAAAAATGCGTTAACCGAATACAGAACAAATAAGAAAGAAAAAACAAAGATCATCCATTCCGCGGCGGTTAAGCCTTTTTTGGCGATGTTATTCAGGTAGCCTTCCTTTAATGCCGGATGAAACAGGAACATCGCAAAGGTAAAGAAAATCAAAACGGAAAAAGCACTGCTTAAAAAGAAAGCAAGATAGGCCCTTTTGTTTCTCGTGACGTTTTTATAAGCGAACTGAAGAAAGGTCATTTGCGTTTCCCCCCAGCATAGACAGCACATCAAGAATCTGTTCATAAAAGACTTGGCGGTTTTCCCCGCGGTAAATCTCATTAAACAGTTCGCCGTCTTTTATAAAGATGACGCGGCGGCAGTAGCTTGCCGCAACCGGATCGTGGGTCACCATCAAAGCCGTGATATGATCATCCTGGTTCAGGCTCTGCATCGTTTCCATGACGTCTTTTGACGCTTTGGAATCAAGGTTTCCCGTCGGTTCATCGGCCAGAATGAGTGACGGCTTATGAATGACCGCCCTTGCGATGGCGGCCCGCTGGCGCTGTCCGCCGGATACTTCAAACGTCCGTTTGTTGAGCAGGTCTTCAATTCCGAGCTTTGCCGCGATGCCGTGCAGTTTTTCTTCCATGACAGACGGCGCTTCTTTTTCAAGCGTTAACGGCAGCATGATATTTTCACCAATCGTCAGCGTGTCCAGAAGGTTGAAATCCTGAAACACAAATCCGAGCTGCTTGCGGCGGAAATGAGCGAGCTTTGTCCGCTTCAGCCGGTGCGGGTTTTCTCCGTGAATCAGGATATCGCCTGAATCCGGACGGTCAATCGTTGAAATGATATTCAAAAGCGTTGTTTTTCCGGACCCCGACGGTCCCATCACCGCCGTAAACCCGCCTTCTTCTATTGAAAATGAAATTTGCTTTAAGGCTTGATAAGATACTTGTCCTTTATAGGTTTTATTTATATGTTTGACTTCAAGCATATTCGCCATGAAAATCCTCCTTATGGTTTTATTCTTGTTGGATTGGGTTTCTTTCATGTAGTGCCGGGGCATTTAACATAAAAAATCCCCTTGACGTAAATCCATGTTATCAAGGGGAAACAAAACGAGCTATGTTGTTTTCTTAACGCAGTCTTACATTTTTGTAAGAAATGAAAATCGGACCGATGTCCCTTCACTGGGGGACGAGCTGATGTCCACCATATGATTGAGCTTGCCCGTAATTTCTTTGACGAGATGGAGGCCGATTCCCGTAGATTCTTGGAAACGCCGCCCGTTTTCACCGGTGTAATAAGGGTCAAACACCCGCTTGATGTCCTGCGAGGGAATCCCGACACCGTAATCTTTGACTTCAAGCACCGTCCTGTCTTCATCGCGGAAGACATTCAGCTCAAGTCTGTCACTCTTGCCTGCCGAATACTTGACCGCATTTGTGACCACTTGGCCGATCGCAAATTTGAGCCATTTGGCATCGGTGTAAATCTGATGATCATCGCGAATGTCCATTTTCGGATAAACGCGGAATTGAATAAAAAATCGTTTATAGCTTTGAATGACCGATTGGAGAAGCTCTGATAAGGAAACCGCTTCGACTTTAAAATCCCGCTCAAACAGGTCGAGTCTTGATGAATAAAGAAGCGTCTCCAGCCCGAATTCAATCTGCCGGACTTCTTTTTTGATTTGTTCAAAGACGGGCTCATCCTCTTCCTGAATGATTAAATTAATGACTGACAGCGGCGTCTTTACTTGGTGCACCCATTGGTTCATATACGTCACCCGCGCGTCAAGCTTGGCTTCGGTCTCATGGAGCTTCTGGTGCTGCAGCCGGATCAGCTCCATCTGCTTTTCATACAGCTCTGAACAGAATACTGAAGAACCGAGATACGGAATGTCCGTCCCTTCCTGCTCCGAGCTGAGCCAATGATACACACCGCGGTCTTTGTACCAGCGATAGGCAAGATACCCCGCTAAAATAAGAAACTGCACGCCTAATATGTAAAACAGGTGGGAAAAAGAATGAAGACCCGCAAACCAGTAATAAAAGAAGACAAACAGCCCTTGAAGGAGAAAAAGCAGGATCAGCACGGCATGAGACCGGAGAAACAGCTTCATGACAGCGCCCTCAGCTGGTAGCCTTCGCCCCGCACCGATTCAATGGAAACAGGCGCATTCAGCTCCCGCAGTTTTTTTCTGAGCCGCGTGATATACACGTTAAGCGTATTATCATCGACGAAAATGTCGGTGTCCCACGTTTTTTCCATGAGCCGGTCTCTTCCCGTCACCTTTTCTCCCCGCTCCAGCAGCACTTCCAAAAGCTTGCTTTCTTTTTTAGAAAGCTCGCTTTTTTCGTCCTGAAAACGCAGTTCAAACCGTTCCACAAAGAGCTGCACACCGGCATATTCAACCACTTTCTCTCCCTGCTTGGCGGCGTACTCTCCGTATGCCCTGCGGATCTGGCTTTTGATTTTCGCCAGCACAATATCATAAGAAAACGGTTTTTCGATATAATCATCTCCGCCGTTTTCAATCGCCATCACCTGATCCATTTCCCCGCTTCTGGCTGAGATGAAAATGATCGGGCTTGTAGAATGCTGGCGGATCTGGCGGCACCAATAATAGCCGTCATAAGACGGCAGATTGATATCAAGCAGCACCACATCAGGCTTTTCCCGCAAAAAAACATCAAGAACAGCCGTGAAATCCGCGGCGGCCACGGTTTGATATCCGTATTTTTCAAGGTAATTCTGCAATAGTCCGCGAATGTCTTCACTATCTTCCACAATCATGATTTTATTCATGCAACCATCCTCCAAAAGGATACGGCTTTTCGGAGCCCTCATTATTTGATGCCCCCATCATAATGCTTTCATCGGTTCTCTGCAACATGAGAAAGCGGGCCTTTATAAAAGACCCGCTTCTCCCTTTCTCAATGTAAGATCGATTATTTCTAATTGACATTGTTATACTTAGATGGCGGACTCGGAAAGGTAATTTTAAATCTTGTGCCAATTCCCGGCTGACTATATATATCAATATTTCCCCCATGTGCCTTGATAATTTGTTGAGCAATAGCCATTCCTAATCCAGTCCCTGAGTTATTTGACGAAGCGCTTGTCCCTCTGAAATACCGATCAAATAAACATTCAACCGTCTCTTCGTCCATTCCTATCCCATCGTCTTTTATTATAATTTGTATTTCATTGTCATGTAACACGTCCTGATATAATATGACCTTTATTTTAGTGCCCGGAGGATTATGTTTAATACAATTAGCAATCAAGTTTTCAACTGCGCGCTTTAGGTACCTTTCATCCATATTAAAAAGTATCTTATTGTGACTGGATTCTATAGCGAATCTCTTATTTTCTGACTCCGGTAGCAACTTCATTTTTTCTAAAGTGTCATGAATTACTTTCACTACGTTTTTTTCTTCAAGATCGATTGGAAGCGACTCATTTTTCAATTGAAAAGTTAAGTTGAAATCTTCAATCAGCTTTTCCATATATTCGACACGTTCTTCCATTATTAAGGAAAAATCACGCACTTGCTGATTTTCCCACTCATATTCATTTGAAGATAAAAGAACCGTATATCCCTTAATAACCGAAAGAGGGGTTTTCAAATCATGTGAGACACCGGCCATCCACTCTTCTCGTGTCTTTTCCAATAATTCTCGCTCAGCCTTATTCCTTTGAAGCGTTGAGGTAAGTTCAGACAGAGCCTGCATTAATTCTTGATAGGTCTTATATCCAGATTTATTATGTCTATATTTGCTTGAATGAAACTTCCAATCATAAGGTTCTTCATATTTTTCTTTAGACAAATTCTCAATCCAAGATACAATAAACAGCAGGGGAGCCCCTAGTTTTTTTCCGTAAAATATTGCAATTACAATCCCTGCCATAATAATAGAAACTATCCACAAGTTATTCACCCAATAGAAAAAAGGGTTATTTTTTTCCATCGGTTTTCCCAATACCCATGTTAAATCCTGATTGTTTTTCGTTTCATACCACGTAGATAATTGATAACCTTTTTTGGCAGGATACATGTAATCTGATATTAACTCTCCAAGAATATAATGCTTAGGTATATTTTTAGGTTTATTAAAAGAAAAAACCTCATCTCCTTGTTCATCTAAAATTTGAATCCACATTCGGTTCTCTAATAAATCTTCTTTTGCTTTCGTATTTATTGAAAATTGTTTATCTGCAACAACTGTTTGGTCAACAATTTTTTTTAAGGATAAGTGCGGCGTTTCCATTTTATTCTGACCCAAGACGAGGCTGAAAAATATGATACTGCCCACAATGAGCAGCCCCCAAATAAACATGAGTAAAAAAAGTCTGGATACGAAGTAAAATGCTATCCTATTTCTCAGCTTCAAAATAAATCCTCATCTATAGGCTCTGCTTCAAATATATAGCCCTGTCCTCGAACCGTTTTAATCCATCTTGGTCTGCTCGGGTCTTCTTCTAATTTTTCACGTAATCGTCTTACATGTACCATTACAGTACTATCTCCGCCATAAAACTCCCCCCATACATCTTTATAAATTTGGTGTTTACTTAAAATTTGATTGGGATGTTCACAGAAATAAATCAGAAGTTTCATTTCCTGAGCAGGGCAATCGATTCTTGTCCCGTTAACAACAAGTCTTCCGGTATTGGGATCTATTTTAAAATGTTCATAATCGTATACCTGTTTTAGATGGTAAGAAGAAGAGATCTGAGTCGTTCTCTTTAATTGGGCTTTTACACGAGCTACAATTTCCAGTGGATTAAATGGTTTAGTAATATAGTCATCTCCCCCAAAACTAAACCCTTGCAATTTATCTAAATCTGTTGTTTTTGCTGTTAAGAAGAGTATCGGCACATTTGTATGGGAGCGTATTTTGCTGCATAAGGTGAAGCCATCAGTGTCCGGAAGCATGACATCTAACAAAATAATATTTGGAAGTTCCTGATCGATTTTCAGAAGGGTTTCACTCCCTGTCATAGCTGTGGAAATATTGCTGAAACCTTCCTTTTCAAAGCAAGTTATTAATAAGTTTAAGATATGTTCGTCATCATCCACCATGAGGATTTTGTTCTCTTCTAACGTCATAAGTTATCCTCCTTTTTATTTCTTATTTTATATGAGATCAATGACATAAAGGTCGGAAAAGGAAAGAATTTAACTTTCGTTAAGGGTTCAGAATATTCTTTTAATGTTTTAACCTTGATATTCAGGGATCAATATAACTACATACAGAAAATAAACAAGGGATGTCGTTAAGTGAATGTTTAGGAAGAGTTTCGTTTGTGTTTAAAGAACATCGCTTATGATAAAAGTGAGGTGAGAGACAAATGAATGATCAAATAGTGGTAACACACGATCTAACTAAAAAGTATAAAAAGCATACTTCAGTTGATGGATTAAACTTAAGGATGAGGCGCGGCGAAATTTATGGTTTTCTTGGACCGAATGGTGCTGGTAAAACAACAACCATCCGAATGTTATTAGGTTTAATTAAACCAACAAAAGGAAACATTGAAATCTTTGGCCAAAACCTAAACAAGAATCGTTTGCAGATATTGCAAAGAATCGGGTCACTGGTAGAATCTCCAACTTATTATGGTAATTTAACAGGTTACGAAAACTTAGAAGCTGTTAGGAGGTTACGAGGACTTCCGGAACAACGGGTCAATGAAGTATTGGAAACTGTAAGGTTATCTAAAGTAGCAAATCGACTGACTAAGGAGTATTCCCTTGGAATGAAACAACGTTTGGGAATTGCAGTTGCTCTGTTAAGCAGTCCTGATTTATTAATTCTGGATGAACCGACAAACGGTTTAGATCCATCCGGTATCCAAGAAATAAGAGAGCTTATTAAAGAATTGCCTAAATCGGGAATGAGTGTTATTGTATCCAGCCACTTATTGAGTGAAATAGATCAAATGGCTACTCAGGTGGGAATTATCAACAATGGAAGGATGATTTTCCAGGACTCGATTGCAAGTTTACATCAAAAACGAAAACCACTATTAAAAGTCGGTGTTAGTGACGTAATCGAAGCAAAAACAATACTAAACAGGAAAGGATTAAAGGTTGATTTACAAAAAAATTATTTGTGGCTGTCTCAAACAGAACCGGAATTTGTTTCAGAAATCAATTCCATACTTCTTCATTCAGGGCTGTCTGTATTTCGACTTGAAGAAAAGACACGATCGCTTGAGGATATTTTTTTAGAATTAACTGGTACAGAGGGCAGTCTATGAAAAAGTTATTATGGGCAGATCAATTAAAACTGAAACGCTCGTCGTTATTGATTGTAGTCTTATTGGTTCCCTTACTCATTATAGCATATGAGTTGGTAAATCTTACTTATCGATCTGAATACGTGGAAAAACAAGCTGAAATGTTCCATGCTGGATCAATGTGGATGTATTTACTGTATGATAACAGTTTGTTATTTGGTCTGGGTTTTCCATTAGCCGCCACACTTTCTGCGTCAATAATAGCAAATATAGAACATCAAGCAAACGGATGGAAGCAAACCCTTTCTTTTCCCGTATCTAGAATGCGAATTTATGTAAGTAAATTTATTTGCTTAGTAGTCAGTTTATTTATTTCGTCAACAATCTTCTTGCTCGGCATGGTACTGCTGGGCAAACTGGTAGGATTCGAAGGTAGTGTACCTTGGGGACTTTTGTTTGGAGATAGTTACAGCATGTTAGTTACAGTACTGCCTATAATGGCATTCCAGATATGGTTATCTATGGTGTTTAGCAACCAGGCATTCTCAATTCTTGTAGGATCAGTATCATCTATAATGGGTTTGTTTTTGGCAGCTGCTCAATCAACGAGATGGTTTCCACTGGCTTATCCTAGTCAATCTTCGACAGTCATTCTGCAGTATGAAGGGATAGGATATAACCCAGATCTTTCATCCTACCTTTGCATTAGCCTTTTCTTAGGGATAATTATATTATTTCTAGGCTCTATTCATTTTGCTAAACGGGATGCTTTGTAAAAAGGAGGCGAAATACTTGAAAAACATTTTATTTGTAGAACGTTTAAAGCTTAAGCGATCAAAGTTATGGATCATCTATTTATTAGGGCCTTTGTTAGGTGTATCCCTGGCATACACTAACTTTATTAAAAACTATAACCTTTTTATGAATCCTGGAGACAATCCCTGGGTAGAGGCTTGGACACAAGTTGCCTTATTTATGGGCCCTTTTGTATTGCCTATCGTAGTGGGAATTTTCGCCGCCCTTGTTTGCAGGGGGGAACATGTAGGAGGCGGTTGGAAACAGCTTCTAGCCTTACCAGTCAAACACTCAGATATCTTTCTGGGAAAGTTTCTAACAGTGGTCCGCATGATATTCATTAGTATGTTCATTTTAATCCTCTTATTTATTGGATTCGGTTATATGTTAGGCATAAGCGGGACTCTTCCTTTACTTACAATTCTAGGTTATGGAATTAGAGGGATCTTAGCTTGTTTACCATTAATTTTATTGCAGCTTATTGTTTCAATCAGGTCTAAAACATTTGGCATACCACTCGCTGTTAGCATTGTTTTTACATTACCGGCCATTATTATTGCCAGTACACCATTAGGTCAAGTATATCCATGGACACAGCCTATGTTAGCAATGTCACCCGAAGATGAATCACCGATTCAATCAAACTTCCTATTTTACTCAATTATGGTAATAACATGTCTCGGTCTCCTGGTTTACGGAATAAGAACTTTTACTAAACGAGACCTTACGTAGGGTATATGCGGTATAAACTTATGAGAATTCGAGACAAGGTAAACTAATTTGACTAGCGCTATGTAAAACAGAAATCTATATGAAGGTAAGACTAAATCTTTTTGGTTGTATTCTTTGAAACTAAACGACTAATGGAAAAGGTGATGTTTCAAAGCATAAGACATAAGAAATATAAAGATATCTTAAGACTCTTTATTTAAACATTTTTTACATTTAATAATATCACTTCCATTTTTTTGATTATGAGTTAATATAATACTATACTTAATAAGGGGGTGAATACAATGAGTCAAGAAGCTATCATTCGTTCATGGAAAGATCCTTTTTCCCGTGAAAATTCTACACAAAATCCAGCTGGTAACCCATTCAGTGAGCTGAAAGAAGCACAAATGGATAAGTTAGTAGGTGCGGGAGACATGGAAGCAGCATGTACTTTTACATTGCCTGGTGGCGGCGGTGTTTGTACTCTAACTTCTGAATGTATTTGCTAATTTGATTTATATAGGCTGTTTCCCTTCAGAAGGAACAGCCTATATTTTATTATATAAACTATTAGAAAATTCTCAAAAAACAGGAGGGTAAATCATTGGGGAAAACTCTCGTTTGTTCAGAAAATAGCTATTTCCAAGCATATATGAATCATTTATTAACGCCAGACAGTAATGAAATAATAAATGTTAACACATTGGATGAATTAAAACAAATAATATCCAAAGAAAATTTTTCCTCTGTAATCATCGATACTTGCCACCCTAATGACTTAGTGTTGCAACTGATAAAATCGATATCTTGCCCAGTCATAATACTTAACTCCTTAGAAACTAACGTTTCAGATTATAACCCTGGTCCAATATTAAATCAAATAAATAATGTTTCAACCCTAAAACATAATGTTTTTCAATTGTCTTTCACAACTTTTTTCGACGTTGGAAAGCATTGCATTTGGAAAAAGAATGAATATATCCCTCTAGCAATACAAGAATTTAAAATTTTATATTTGCTTTATTTAAATTCAAATAAAATAGTCTGTTCTGAAGAACTTATTGAATATGCTGACCTTACTGGTAGGTCAAGTCTTTATGTACACATTAGTTCTCTTAGAGAAAAAGTAGAGGATAACCCTGGAGATCCAAAGATTCTTCAAACAAAGTTTGGAAAAGGGTACCTCTTATCTGACAGTACATATATTTGTCTTGAAAAAAAAGCAGACTCAAAAAATGTTGTGTAAAAAGGATGACCCAAAAATCATTTTAAAATGACTTTTGAGTCATCCCATTTATGTTAGTGAGGGGTGTTTTGTTCTTTCTTTAAACCCTTTTTCTATTGCTAATAAAGCTTTGTCGGGTGTAATTAGACCACGATTAGGTTTTCTTGTACCCGTCGCAATCTCAAACGCCATAATTTCAACTGGGTCAATAACAATATGCCCATCTTTTCTTAATTGTTCAATATTCCTGGAAACAACTGTTTTATTCCACATTAAATCGTTCATATTAGGAAAGAAAATAGTGTTATGTGGATGAGCTAATACAGTAGTTGCAACTAAATTCATTGCTACACCATTAGCAGTTTGTCCTAAGATGTTCGCTGTAGCTGGAATAATGCAATATATGTCCGCCCAGCGGCCAATTTCTACGTGGCTATGTCTTTTTCCGTTTTCCCCATGTTCTGAGTATACATGGTCACAAAAATAAGAAACAGTATGAGCTGGAATAAGGTCTTCCGCTGTTTTTGTCATAACAACCCTTATTTCCTTAAAGAAACTTTTAAAATATAAGAGATACGAGGAGATGCCGACAGATGAGATTGATCCGCAAATCCCGATCAATAGTTTTTTATCTTTTAATATTGAAATACTCATTTTACCCCTCCTGTAAATTTTAAACAATCATACTACACAATTATTCTTTTTGTGGTGTTTATTCCAAATATTAAATATTCTTAATAAACACATTTAAAATAAACCTAAACTTCTTTTGAAATTCTTTTAACTTTTAAATGGCCCTGTTATATTTATGGATAATTAAGGAATTTTAATTGTTCAAATTTATTAAAAATGAGGTGTTCAATATGCATACAAAATTCAAACGGAATTCGGTATGGAATAAATCTTCTTCGATAAGTGAAAGAAAAGTAAGGCGTTCACTTAATACTAATTGGGATGAACTAACAAACAGACGCTTCGAAAGATGGAAAAGCCTTGTTGAAAGTGATGAGGGGATTCAAATTGAGGATGTATTAGCCACCCAAAATATTGACGAAGAAACCCTAAAGCATACTATCAATGCAAAAGAAGTGGAATTTATTAATGAAGGTGATCATCAAGGATGGCTTGAAATTATTCAACTAGTTGATGAACAATCCTATAAAGATGTAAATATAGAAGTTAGAAAAGATATTCTCTTTTCTAGTTTTATAAAACCATTTTTGAAAATAGCAAGAGGCAAATTGGAGGAGGTATTATATTCTTACTCTAATAAATCTCTGATAAAGGAAGAACTTAGTCCGTCGGTAATTGATGATTTACTTAATAATCTTGGTGAAACTTTATCAGCTATAAGTAGTCGGATATTAATATTGGAGTTAAATGTAGCAAGGGTATCAGGAAAGCTGCGGGGTGAAACTTCTGAAGAACGAGCCTCTTATTTCAATCAAGTCCTTTTAAATGACCCGGCATATGTTCGATCAATTCGAGAAGAATACATAGTTTTAACAAGACTGTTAGCAACAAAAACAATGTATTGGATTCAAAATACTTCTGATCTCCTTGTAAGATTTCATCAAGATAAAGGGATATTAGAATATGAGTTTAGTAATGGTCAAAAATTAGGGAAAATTATTTCCATCGATACAGGAAGTAGCGTCTCAGATACTCATAATAAAGGAAAAACAGTCGCCATTTTAAACTTTGAAACTGGAATTAAAATTGTGTATAAGCCTCGTTCATTAGAAATAGACGTAAAATTCAATAAGTTTGTAAATTATCTAAATGGTAAAAATTTAAGTTTCGACTTAAAAACTGTACACACACTTAACAAAAAATCTTATGGATGGACGCAATTTATCTCTTATAAAGAATGTCAGGAAGAGCTGCATATTGAAAAGTTTTATTGGCGTATTGGAAGTTATTTGGCTATCTTATATGCAATGAATGCGGTAGATTTTCATATGCAAAATTTAATTGCTGAGGGAGAATATCCTATTTTAGTTGATTTAGAATCTTTATTTCATAATAATTCTACGTATACAGATACCAGTGCTTTTAGTCGCGCACAAGAACATATTGAACGTTCAGTTTTGCGGATTGGGTTATTACCGAGAAAAATAAATAGTAAAGCTGGATTTGAAGGAATTGACCTTAGTGCATTAGGTGCACAAGAAGGACAAGTATCTCCGCATAAAACCAGTACAATAGTTGATCGAGATAAAGATACAGTCAGGATAGAAGAAAAAAACTTTCCAATTCCAGTTAGTCAGCATAGACCTATGCTGCATGGACAAATCATTAATAGTGTTGCTTACGAAGGAGACATTATAAAAGGATTTGAAGAAACCTACTTCCTTTTCATGAAATATAAACAAGACATGCTCGAACAAATAGATTCTTTTAAAGGGGTTACTGTAAGACAAATATTGCGTGGTACATCTCGCTATGCAAACCTTCTGAAAATAAGTTTACATCCAGATTTCATGAGAGACGGCTTAGATCGTGAAATGATTTTAGATAAATTGTGGTTAGATACAAAATTGAATCCACGATTGAACCAAGTTGTAAATAGTGAAAAGGAAGGCTTATTCCTTGGGGATATCCCATACTTCACAAGCAAGCCTGAATCTACAAATATGTGGGATTCCAACGGTCGAAAAATCAACAATTTTTTTAAAACAAGTGCCTTAAATGAGACAAAGGAAAAAATAAATGAAATGAATGAAAGTGACTGTCATGAACAAGTAAGCTTTATAAAAACAGCTATTTTAGTAATTAAGGATTCTTATCGTAAACATAAAGTATTTGATATAAATCCTCGACTACACGTTTTTAACCCAAAAGATTTTTTTCAAGAAGCTATTAAAATTGGAGACTTTCTTGCTAGTAGGGCGATTGAAGGTGAACAGTTAGATGGACAAGAGGATGTATCTTGGATTGGATCGTTTGTTGACAATCAACGAGAGGATCAATTCAAGATTTCAGCAGCAAATAGTTCATTATACGAGGGTGTAGGAGGTATTTCTCTCTTCCTTGCTTATTTAGGTCGCCTCTCTAACGATGAAAAATACACCAAACTATCTAAAAAAGCTTTAGTGGCAGTACACAAAAATATGTCTGCATCTAGTGATTTAGGTGCATTTGGGGGGATTGCTTCTTACCTTTATTTGTTGGATCATCTATCAAAATTATGGAATGATGAACAACTATTGAAAAACGAACTTCATTCTGCCCTCAACAAATTAGATTCTTTGATCGAAAGGGATGAAAACAACGATATTTTAACAGGGGTGGCTGGAACAGCAGTTATTTTAATAAATTTGTTTAAACGGTATAAAGAAGAACAAATCTTAGACTTAATTACAAAGTGCGGAAATCGTCTTATTCAAAATATTAACGTTATGGAACAGGGAGTTGGATGGAAAGTCCCGGCAAACCCAACGCCAGCCTCCGGGTTTGCTCATGGTGCCTCAGGAATTATATGGGCTCTGTATGAGATTTACGCAATTACTGAGCAAACTGTATTTAAAGAGGTAGCTGAAAAAGCATTAGAATTTGAAAGAACTTTGTTTATTCCGGAAAAAAACAATTGGGCAGATATTAAACTTGAAAACGGACAGTTTCGAAATGATAATTTTGTTGCTTGGTGTAATGGCGCAGCAGGCATAGGATTAAGCAGGATATTGATCCTGCCACACAATCAAAATGAATTGATAAAGGATGAAGCACATGTCGCCATTAATACAACCCTAAAATATGGTTTTGAACATGATCATTCTTTATGCCATGGTGATTTAGGTAATCTGGACATCCTTATGTACGCAGCGGAAAACTTTAATAAAAAGTTAAGCGTAAATGTAACAGAACTAAGCCATAAAATTTTAAATGATATAAAGCTCAGAGGATGGTTAACTGGATTTGAAAAAAATAACGAATCCCCATCCTTAATGATGGGATATGCAGGTATAGGACTTGGATTGCTTAAGATTTTTGCACCGACTGAAGTGCCATCAGTTTTGAGACTCCAATCACCTTTAGAACTAAAATTGTAAAATTAAAATGAGCCTTACTTTGTTAAGGCTCTATTTCTTAGGAGTGATCCAATGAGAAGAAGAGTTCCTCTAGTAAGGCAAATGGGACAATATGAGTGCGGGCCCGCCTGCCTCACCATGATTTTAAGTTACTATGGGAGTACTATATCTCTAAATAAAATAAGTGAACAATGTGATGCCCAAAGAAATGGCGTATCTGTATCCATTTTAAAATCAGTATCAGAATACTATGGGCTTAACTGCAAAGTATACCAAGTTTCATTTAAAGATTTGAAAAAATATATCCATTCATATCTTCCCTGCATCATATTTTGGGATGAACGGCACTTTGTGGTTTTAGAACAGATTAAAAAAGGTCTTTTTCATATAATTGACCCCAACAGAGGGAAGTTGAGATTATCCGAAAAAGAATTTAAAAGACATTACAGCAAGGTAATCTTGACTTTTACGAAGTCAGATAAATTTAAAGAGATGATGCCATCACCCGCAGCAAAGTATTATTTACGTTATATAGTTAAAAGCCGTACTATTGTTTCACTTATCATTCTCTTTTCACTGATCACACAAGTAGTCTTCTTAGCCGTTCCTTTTTTAATTAAATATTTAGTGGATCATTCTTTAATAAGAAAATCAACAAATTCTTTTCTATTTTTAGGAATTGTAGTCATCATAGCAGTTTTTATATTGGGACTTGTTATGTTTATCCGCAATTATTTCACAATTAAACTTCAAGCTATTATAAGTAAAAGCATCTCAAACGATTTTGTGGAACATTTATTAAAATTACCTCTCAATTTTTATGAAAATCGAACAACCGGTGATATTGCAATGAGAGTAAGTAACATTTCCATGATAAGGGAGATTATAGCTAAGAATGGAGCAACAATAGTACTAGATATTATTACTTTGATTTCATTTTTTATTGCTATGTTAACTCAATCATTTAAACTTGCATTTTTTGCTATTGGATTGGCAATTATTCAATTCTTACTAATGATGATTTTGATTCCAAGAATAAAAAATTTAATCCATAATGACTTATCAATTCAAACAACTACACAAAGTTTTTTGGTGGAAGCTCTAAGAGCTATCACTTTTATTAAATCAAATGGTTTAGATCATTCTATCCTAACAAAGTGGTCAAATTACTATGATAAACAAATCGAAGCGTTTTCACAACGATATCACTTAGACGCTATAATGGATAGCATAAGTGTAAGCATCCGATATTGTGCACCCCTTCTCTTATTATGGTTTGGATCAAAAGAAGTTATCACCGGAAATTTAACACTCGGAGGCTTATTAGGGTTTAGCAGCTTAGGAACATCTTTCTTGTTGCCGATTGCTTCTTTAATAACAAGCATGCAACAATTTCAATTGGTCGGTGACACTTTTGAACGAATGCAAGATGTTATGGAAACTGAGCCCGAACAAATCAACCAAACTTCTATAATTGAAACTGAACTATCAAAACAAGATATAAAACTTGAAAATGTCACATTTACACATCATAGCTTACATATTCTTGAAGAAGTTTCATTAAACATTAAGTCAGGTACTAAATTAGCTCTCGTAGGCCGTACAGGTAGTGGAAAGACAACTTTATCAAGAATTATACTGGGGTTATACAAACCCACTAAGGGAAAAGTATTTTATGGTGAACAGGACTTGAAGAATTTAAACCTTTACGAACTCCGAAAACAAATGGGTGTCGTATTACAAGAAAGCTTTCTTTTCAATGATACTATTGCAAACAATATAGCTGGATTTAAAAGCTTATCTCAAGATAAAATTGAACAAGCAGCAAAGAGAGTGCAGTTACATGAAGATATAATAAGAATGCCAATGGGATATAACACAATTATCGGGGAAAATGGCAGTATGTTATCAGGAGGGCAGCGTCAGCGCATAGCAATAGCAAGAGCTATCGTCGATAACCCTTCTGTAGTCATTTTAGATGAAATAACAAGTAACTTGGATACATTAACAGAGCATAAAATTGACGAATACTTTGCAAAATCAAATATTACCCGTATTGTAATAACTCATCGTCTTTTAAGCAGCCAAGACTCTGATTTAATAGTGGTATTAGATCAAGGAAAAATAGTCGAAAAAGGAAAACATCAAGAGTTATTAGAGAAAAAGGGATATTATTATGACTTATGGATAAAACAAGTAGGGGATAGACAGAAAGCTACGCTGGAAAAGCCCTTTTTCCTCAATGAGCCAACTGGAAAAACTTGAGGCTTCTGACTTTATTTTATTTCAATAACACTTGCTATACCCTTTATCTCCATGTCCGCAGACTACAATTTGAAAGACTGAAACAAAACAAGCCAGAGCAATCCCCCATTTAGAAAAAATCTTGCCGCTGTCGAACATAACCATGTGTTTATCAATGACTTTGACACCATCTATCTTTACAAATCCGCTCTCAGTCAGCAACAGGTTGATTTGATTGTGATACTTTGGTGAAACGCGAGAAGGAAATAAACGGAAAGACGAAAGCACTCACGATGTTGTGAGTGCTTTTCATCAGCCGACCTGCTCCTTTACGGCTTTTCCGGCTGATCCGAACTCTCTCATTTTGCTTCGCACCGTCTCTTCCACGGCTTCAATACCGGGTGTCATGTAGCCGCGCGGTTCGTACAGATCGCCGTTTTCCTGAAACATGCGGCGTGTTTCGTCTGTCCAGGCTACCATACATTCCGTATTGATATTGATCTTCGCGTGGCCGAGCGTGATGGCTTTTTTGATCTGATCCCGAGGAATCCCGGATGCTCCGTGAAGAACGAGAGGAATATCAGTCATGCGGGAGATAGCCTCCATTTCTTTAAATCCGAGATTCGGTTCACCTTGATATTTGCCGTGGACGGAGCCGAGGGCGGCGGCCAGCGCGTCGATATTGGTTTCTTTGACGATCCGCTCACATTCGGCGACATCGGCATAGCGGACACCGCCGACCAGCCCGTCTTCCATGCCGCCGACCGTGCCGACTTCTGCTTCTACTGAGACGCCGTGCTTAGCCGCATAATCGGTAACTTCTTTTGTCATCGCGATGTTCTCATCAATCGGATGATGGGAGCCATCAATCATCACTGAGCTGAATCCCGCGTCAATGGCCTGTCTGCAGCGTTCCGCACTGCTTCCGTGATCAAGATGGAGCACGACGGGAACGGTAATCGTCATTTCTTCCATTAACGTGCCGACCATGGCGGAAATCGTTTTAAATCCGCCTAAATAGTCGACCAGACGATCGGAAGCCGCGGCGATGACCGGCGATTGCTCCTTTTGCGCCGCCTGCAGAATCGCCTTCGTCCATTGGAGGCCGTTGATATTAAACTGGCCGACTGCATAATGCTCCCGTTTCGCTTCTGCAAGAAGATGTTTCATGGTGACAAAAGCCATGTTCACGCCTCCTTCATGAAGTATTTTGATACGACGGCTTCCGTTGTTTCCTTTGCCGTTTTGATCGTTTCCTCCGCAGTCAGCTTATAATATTCAGGTCTGAACAGCTCTACGGAGACAACATCATTGAATCCGATTTCTTTTAACGCTGACAGATGGGCGTCTAAGTCAATCGCACCCTGTCCAGGCCAGACGCGGTCTTCATCCGTTAAAAAGCCGATCGGGAAGTCTTCTGTATCGTCGATATGATAGATGAAAATTTTCTTTCCGTCCGCCTGCTTCAAGCTCTCAATATTGGAGCCCATCGCGTGGAAATGGAAGCTGTCAAACACCAGTCCGACATTATCGCGGCCGACAGCGTTCACGATGTCATACGCCTGTTCAAATGTATTGACCGTACATTGCGGGTGGCCGACAAATTCAAGGGCAATGTTTACGCCGTACGGCTCCGCGATGTCCGAAAGCTCAGTCAGCACCTCTGCACTGCTCTTTTTGATCTCTTCTTTCAAGATTTTCCGCTCTGTCACTAGCGGCACGGCCACCACATATTTCACGCCGAGCGTCCTGCAGGTTTCCATCATGCTTTTGAATTCCGAAATGATCTCCCTATAGCCCTTCTCATCACGGTTGTTGAAGAAAACCAGTGCGTTCAGGGCAAGCGGTTTAATGTGGTGTGTTTGAAAATATTCCGCCAGATCGGCCAGTGAATGGTCTTTTAAGTATTCCGGCAGCTTATCCATTGTGCGGATTTCAATATAATCATAGCCATGCTTTTCGCACAGCTCTAAATCCTGTTTCAGGTTTGAATTCTCCAGCGTAGTCGCTTCATTAAAGCAAAGTTTCATGTCAGCCTCTCCCATCCGCGTTTTCGATATGAAGGGAGTCCGGCTGGAGGGCTTGTTTGCCCCGTTCCGCCGAACTCCATACTCAGCTTATGCCATACCCAGTTCTTCCTTTAATTTCTTAAGCGTGGTCCGGCTTGATTCATCCGCTCTTTCGCCGACCCAAGCAAAAACGGCGTTCGTCGCAATTCCGTCGAATTTCATCTCTCTCATCTTTCTGAAAATCGTCTCAAAATCGACCTCGCCTTGCCCGATGTCCAAATGCTGGTGAACCGTTACTTTCGCGTCAGGCGGGTTGACGATGTAGCGCAGACCGTGCGCCGCTTTATGATTAAAAGTATCTGCAAATAAAACATGTGTGAGGCGGTCGCCGGCTTCATCAAACATGGTCGCAATATCGCCTTTGCCGTCATCATAGAAGAACGTATGCGCAGTCGAGTAGACAAGATTGATCCAATCCTTGTCAAGCGCGCGGATCATATCCATCGCGCCTTTGTGCGTTTCGATAAAATCGTATGGATGAGCCTGCAGATTGAGTTTAACGCCTTCTTTTTCAAAAACGGGCAGCAGTTCATCCATGGATTTGATAAATTTTTCTTCACTTGTCAACGGATCATATTTTGAACCGCTGAATTCACTGTTCATCAAATCCACTTCAAGTTCAACCGCAATTTCGATCGCCCGTTTCCAGTTGCGCACGGCGGCCTGTCGGCGGTCTTCATCAGGACCCGCCCAGTGGTAAAGCGGAAGAAGAGAGGACAGCTTCACACCTGTATCCTTTAAAAGGCGCTTCAATTGTTTGATTTTTGCTGAATCGACTTTCGGATATTTATAGAAAGGACAAAAATCCTCGCGCGGAGACAGTTCGATATATTCGTATCCGAGTTCCGCCGTTTTATAGACCATTTCTTCTAACGTTAAATCATCGCGGTACATGGATGGATCTAAGGCCAGTTTCATTTCTTTCACTCCCGATCTATTATTTGTTCACAGTCGTAAATGATTGGTAGAATGCCGGTTTCTCTTGCAGCGCCACAGGCTCTTTCTGCCCGGATTCCTGAGCTTTTACGCACGCGTCAGTTGTCACCGCGGCAATATAACCGTCCCATGCCGTCGGGCCGCTGACTTCGCCTTTATTCCGGATCGAATCAATGAAGTCTTGAATTTCCACATCATACGCAGCCACAAATCGGCGCTGCCAGTCCATCAGGATATCGGTGCTGAATGTCCCTTCTTTTCTCAAGCTGATGCTTGACGGTTCCGGAAGCTTGATAACGCCGTCTTCCCCGACGATCTCACATTGAATGTCGTAGCCGTATTTACAGTTCACGTAGATTTCGGCATTGATGACGATGCCGCCTTTTGTTTCGATGATGACCATCTGCGGATCTTTCAGATGCGGCAGCGCATTTTTTGATTTCTTCGGATAGATCACCTGTACGGATTCATAGTCGTCATTCACGAGCCAGTGGAGGACATCAATTTCATGAACGAGCGTATCGACGACGGCCATGTCTGTTGAATAATTCGATGCGACTGTCGGGTTGCGGTGCGCACAGTGAATCATCAGCGGCTCGCCGACCACGCGGTTGTCAATCGCTTCTTTCAGCTGAACGTAACCGCTGTCATATCTGCGCATGAAACCTACCTGCACCAATCGTTTTCCCGTCTTCATTTCTTCCTCGACAATGCGCATACAGCCTTCTGCCGTTGTCGCAAGCGGCTTTTCACAAAACACGTGCTTGCCGCGCTGAATCGCTTTCAAAACGCTGGACTCATGAGCCGGGCCCCAGCTTGTCACTAAGACGGCATCCACATTTTCAGCAGCGAGGAGGCTGTCGTCATCAGGGTAAACGGAGGCGTTCAAATTGAAATCCTGAACGGTCTGCTGCGCGGCCTCCTGATTCACATCTGTGACAGCGGTAATTTCCGCTCCGGACAGCTTATTTGTGATGCGGTTGATGTGCTCTTTTCCGATAGCACCGGTTCCGATAACACCTATACGTAAATTCATTGATCGCCACTCCTTCTGATAATCAAATAATGGTTCTCGTCTTTCTTTTCTCGCTGCCGTCCTGAGGAGCGCCGTACAGTTCCTCCTGTATCTGTTCAAGCGACTTGCCGGACGTATTCGGTGCGAAGACAAGCCCGATGATCATACTGGCCGTCACACATATGAGCAGAATACCGGCCATAAAACCGATGCCGAATTGTGACATGATGACCGGCACAAATAAACTCCAAATGCCGATTGAAATACGGACCAGAAAGAACATGAGCCCTTGTGCTGACGCTCTGTGTTCTGTCGGGAACAGCTCGCTTGCCCACAGCTGGTAGTTCGCCTGCTGGCCGGCTCCGTTATTGATGCCGATCGCGAAGACAAACAAAAGCAGCATCGGGAGTCCCTGAAACGGCAGTAAAAACAGCGACCAGCCGACAACGGCCATACATGCGCAGATTCCGAACACCGTTTTCCGATATTTATCTGCAAAAGGCATGAAGATACAGACGACGCCGAGCCCGGTGAAGATAAACAGGGCCATCTGCAGAATGTTGGCCGTATTTGCGGATACGCCGCCGACCTGCTGGTAGATGTACGGCATGAAGAATCCCATGACGCCCGCTGCGAGATTCCATACGAGAAACACACCCATTAAAAACAAAATGTTCTTGAAAAATTTCGGCTGAAGCAGGTCAAAATAAGATGTTTTTTTCACGGCGGCAGGCCGCTCTTCACTGTTTTTCCAGGCAGCCGACTCAGGTAAACGCTTTCTTATCACATATGTGATCAGGGCGATCACCAATAGATGCGCAAAGACAATTTTATTTCCTAAAAGCCCGAGGTCACCGACCAAAACGGATAACAGCAGAACCACAACGGCTCCGGCGGCCCACGCCACCTGCGCCACTCCGCAATGCCTCGCCCGGTTTTTCTCAGGGGCGTTTTCCGCGATAATGGTCCATGAAGCCGTAATATCCGCGCCTACAGAAATCCCGATAATCATGTATCCGCATAACAGCATGGGAAAGTTGAATCCAAACAAAACCAAACAAATTCCTAAGGCGTAGACGAGCATACTGTTTGTGTATACAGCTTTTCGGCCGACCTTATCAGCCAAATACCCGCCGAGCAGCGCTCCGACGGCCGCTGATATCGCATTTGCGCTGAAGGCGCCGAGCAATCCGATCTGACTGTCGGACAGCTTTAAATAGCTGACCCACATAGATAAACCCGCTGATCCTGCCACAATGGAACCTGCATCGATGTAATTTGCTAATGCTGCGGCGATGGTCCTTTTGATGAAAGCTGATTCCGCCTTGGCACTATTCATATAAGTCCCCCTCTAATTTGCAGGATCAAGCAGTTCACTGTCGATGTACTTTCTCGCAATCAGCGCGTACTCAAGCGGATTGGCGACTGCCGGGTCTTGTTCGGCTTCGATGACGATCCAGCCTGAATAATCATGACGGACGAGCGCTCGGTACACTTCGGTAAAATCGATGCATCCGTCTCCGGGAACCGTAAAAATGCCTTGTAAAAACGACTGCCTGAATGACTTGCCTTCCTGTCTGCACCGCTCCATAATGTCAAACCGCGCGTCCTTGAAATGAACGTGTCTGATCCGATCCATATGCTTGTTGAGAATTGTCATATAGTCTCCGTCCGAGATATAGGCATGCCCGGTATCATAAAGTAAATGGACATAACGCGGGTCCGTTCCATCCATCAGCCGGTCAACTTCTTCCGCCGTCTGGACGCCTGTGCCGAGATGATGATGAAAAACCATGTCCAGCCCGTATTCGTCAGCGATTTTCCCGAGACGGTTCAAGCCTTGGCACAGCGTATCCCATTCTTCATCTGAGAAGTGCGGTTTTCTCTTAAATACATCAATGTCCAAGCCTTGAACACTGTACGTCTGTTCAGAAACGGTGGCGACATCCGCTCCGACTTTCTGCAAATAATCACAGTGTTCTGTAAATTGTTCAGCCGTTTTTTCAATACCGTCTTGAATGATAAAGCTGCTGAACCATTTCCCCGCAATCCGCAAGTTCCGGAGAGCCAGCTCCTTATTCAGGACGGCGGGTTCAGGGAAAAACCCTCCCACTTCCGTACCTTGAAAGCCGGCGACAACAATATCGCTTAACAAATGCTGCAGCGTATTCCCGGCTCCGATTTCCGGCATATCGTCATTGCGCCACCCAATGGGAGCGATGCCCCACAGAATATCTTGTTTGCCCATCGTGATGCCTCCCCTCTAGTACTGCTTCGCAGACTTCAGCTTCGTCTCTTTCGCTTCGTATGCCCGCTGAACGCTTTCCTGCTCCGACACTTCCGCCACGCCGACATGCCACCAGCTGTCATAGCCGTCCGTCATCGTTTTCGGCAGAACCTTCATTTCAATTAAAGTGGATACGTCTTGCGTTTTCGCATCTTCAAGCGCCGCTTTCAGTTCTTCAACCGTATTGGCTCTGTATGTTTTAGCGCCGTAGCCCTCTGCCACCTTCGCGTAATCAACGTTTAAAATCTGATTATCCTCGGTGCGGAACTCGCAGAAATAACTGCCGCTCCCGTGATCCATCTGCAGGTTGTTGATACAGCCGAATCCCGAGTTGTCAAAGAGCAGGACATTGATTTTTTTGTTATATTGAAGCGCGGTAATCAGCTCTGAGTGCAGCATCAGAAAGCTTCCGTCGCCGACGAGAGAATAGACTTCTTTGTCGGGATGAGCCAGCTTGAGGCCGAGCGTGCCTGATACTTCATACCCCATGCAGGAATAGCCGTACTCGAGGTGGTACGTATTCGGGACGTTGGAATGCCACAGCCGCTGCAAATCTCCCGGAAGAGACCCCGCCGAGCTTATGACGACGCTGTCTTCAGGAATCGTGTCATTGATGGTCAACAGCGCCGTTGTCTGCGGCAGCTCAGTCTCGAGCGCGTCGGCATACTCGTTTAACACGTCCTGTGAGAAATGGTTTTTAATTTCCGGTTTGAACGCGTCACGTGTAAAAGTGACCTTGCCGAGCCGGTCCCGTTCAGCCAGCCATTCATCTTTCCAATCTTTAATCGCCGTGCCGAATGCACTTTTATATCCGTCTAATAAGCCGTGCAGCCTGCCGAGCGTCACTTTCGCATCGGCTACGACCTGAAACGCGTCAAGCTTGTAAGCCTGCATGCGGCTGACATTGATATTCAAAAATTTTGCTTTGTCAAAATCAAACGCCGTTTTCGAGGATGTCGCAAAGTCCGTGTACCGTGTGCCGACACCGATGATCAGATCAGCCTGGCGGGCGGCTTTGTTTGCGGCGAGTGTGCCCGTGATGCCCATGCCGCCCAGATTGTTGGCGAAATCAGCTTCAACCGTTGACTTGCCGGCCTGCGTTTCGACAAGGGGAATGCCGTATGTTTCAGAAAGCGCGATTAATTCCTCACGCGCGCCGGAGTACTTCGCGCCTCCGCCCACTAAAATGACGGGACAGCTGCTCTCCTTAATTCTTTCCGCGGCGCCTTTCAGCTCACGCTCGCTCGGCTGCATCCGGTCAATGTAATGAACGCGTTTTTCAAAGAAGCTTTCATCAAAATCAAATGCTTCTCCCTCTACATCCTGAGATATGCAGATGGTCGCCGGACCCGCTTTTGCCGGATCTGTCATCACTTCAAATGCCCGGATTAAGCTGCTCATCAGCTGCTCGGGGCGGGTGATGCGGTCCCAATAACGGGACACGGGCTTTAACGCATCGTTTGTCGTGACGGCGGCACTGTATTCCTGCTCCACCTGCTGAAGCACCGGGTCAGGCTGCCTCGTCGCAAAGGTATCGGCCGGAAGCAGCAGCACCGGGATATGATTGGCCAGCGCCGTACCCGCGGCAGCCGTCAAGTTAGCGGCACCCGGACCGACCGATGTCGATACCGCGTAAATTTTTCTTCTCAGCATCTGTTTGCTGTATGCCATTGCGGCATGCGCCATGCCTTGTTCGTTTTTGCCTTGATAGACTTTCAGGTGCCCGGCATCCTGCTCAAGCGCCTGCCCGATCCCCAACACATTTCCATGGCCGAAAATCGTGAAGATGCCCTCAACGAACGGCTCTTCTTTTCCGTCAACATGAATGTACTGCCGGTTCAAGAATTTAATCAGCGCTTGTGCTGTCGTTAAGCGAATTGTCTTACCCACAAACGATCCCACCTTTTATACGTTCTATTTACCGTTAAGACTGTGCTGCGCTTCAATCAGTTCGATGATTTCACCGGCAGCCGGCATTGCTTCTGAGGAGCTGTGTCTGCTGACGACGATGGAAGCGGAAGCGCTTCCGTATTTTAAAGCCGTTTCAATGTCCCGGCCGCTGACAAGTCCGTAGATGAAGGCTGACGCATAGGAATCACCCGCTCCGAAGGTCTTCAGCACCTTTGTTTTATAGGCATGCGCCCGGAAAACTTCTCCCGATCTGCTGTATGCGTATGATCCGTCAACGCCGTGCTTAATGACGACAAGGTCAGCGGAGTGCGCAAACAAATGGCGGACGGTTTCATCGTTATCTCCGCCGCTGCGGTTTTCCATTACGTCAAATTCGTCACGCGTACCGATGACGATATCGGATTGTTCCGCCACCAGCGTGTAGTACACGGCTGTTTCTTCTGCCGATTGCCATGTATACGGACGGTAGTCGAGCTCAAACACGACTTTTACGTCATGTTTTTTTGCGATATGCACCGCTTTTAAGACGGCTTCGCGCGACGGGCTTTTCGCAAGCGCCGTACCTGATACAAGCAGCATTTTCGCGTTTGCGATGTAGCCTTCATTGACTTCGGACGGCTCAAGATACAAATCCGCCACATCATCCCGGTACATCAGAATGCTGCACTCTTCGGGACTGAGAATTTCCGTAAAAGCGAGCCCGGCTTTGCGCCCTTCTCTGTCAACGGTCATTTGTGACGTATCAACGCCCTTTTCCTGCATATAGGAAACGATGAATCTGCCGTGCTGGTCATCCGGAATTTTGCCGATAAAACCGGCTTTTAATCCGAGCTTGGCGCTGCCGATCGCAATATTTGCCGGGGAACCGCCGACATATTTAGAAAACGTCATCGTTTCTTCCATCGGCCGGTTGTATTCCGCCGCGTTCAAATCAATACACGCGCGTCCGATCGCGACAATATCAAACTCTTTTTCTTCATTAAACGTATATTTCATCGTTATCTGCCACTCCTCACTTGTTAGCGTTCCAGGATCCATTCATGGGCCGGGTCATTATGAAACTTCCATTTTCGTGTCGGTCCCGCCATTACATTCAGGTAGTAAGAGGTATACCCGTCCGGAACACCAACCGGGTGATAGCCCGCCGGGACAATGACAACGTTTTCATTTTCTGCGGTCATCGTCTCGTCAATCGAGCGGTCGTCCGTGTACACACGCTGGAAGACAAACCCCTGCGGCGGGTCCGTTTCATGGTAGTAGGTTTCTTCTAAAAAGGATTCAGCCGGCAGATTGTCTTGGTCATGTTTATGAGGCGGGTAGCTCGACCAGTTGCCGCTGTCCGTGTAAACTTCAACAACGAGAAGGCTGTTTGCCGATGGATCTGAATCGGGGAGAATATTATGAACGGTTCGTTTGTTTGCCAGCTTGCCGCGATGTTCCACACCGTTGTCTTCCGCTTTAATCAGCTTTGTCGGAAGCTGGCGTTCGGACGGAGAATAGCACAGCGCGACCCTCGCCCCGCTGACCGCTGTGATTCCAAAAGAGCGGTCATTGGACACATAAACGCTGTCCGTCGGTTTTCTTTCAAATACATTTTCACGGGTGCCGATGCTTTCAAATGTCTGATCATAATCAGTGACGGTGATTTTTCCCGTTACCGCAACGATGCAGCACTCCGTCTTTTTCAAATCTTCTGTATATGCGGAACCGGGAGTGAGGTCAACGACTTTAAATCCGACGTATTTGAGGTCTGAATTGGCTGCAGTGACGTCATGTATGATGTTCACGCCTTGAGAAATCTCATCGGCCTGCGGTTTGCGCAGCAAATGACTCATGTTTATTCCTCCTTAATTGATGGTAAAAGAAAACCCGGACGAAAATCACAAAGCCGTCCGGGCCGGCTGTCAGATCAATTGAAGTCAGGAGACGGGTATCGTGCCGTCACGACTTTTTTACGTGTATAGAAGTCGACACTGTCTTTTCCGTTTGCGTGCAATGTGCCGAAGAAAGAAGACTTCCAGCCAGAGAACGGGAAGAAAGCCATCGGCGCCGGCACGCCAAGGTTGATTCCGAGCATTCCCGCGTCAATATTCTCACGGAAGTAGCGGATCGCGTTCGCATTTGAAGTGAACAGACACGCGCCGTTCGCAAATTCAGACTGGTTGGCGATGTCCACCGCTTCTTTTAAGTTTTTCACGCGGATGACCGACAGAACGGGCGCAAAGATTTCATCTTTCCAGATCGTCATATCCGTCGTCACGTTGTCAAAAATCGTCGGTCCGACGAAATAGCCGTCTTCCGTTGCGTTTTCACGCCCGTCACAAAGAAGTCTCGCTCCTTCTTCGATGCCTTTTTCAATATAGCTGTGCGTGCGTTTTTTGTTGTCCTCGCGGATGACCGGGCCTAAGAACACGCCGTCATCCAGTCCGTTTCCGATCTTGATGTCCGCTGCTTTTTCCTGTAATTTCGCCATAAATTCATCGGCGATTCCCTCTTCAACCGTCACAACCGCGCATGCCATGCAGCGCTCTCCTGCCGAACCGAATGCCGCACCGATAATGTTTGTCACCGTATCTTCAAGGTGGGCGTCATTTAACACGATCGTATGGTTTTTCGCGCCCGTTAACGCCTGCACGCGTTTCAAATGTTCGCTGCCTTTTTTGAAAACATACTCGCCGACAGGTTTTGAACCGACGAATGAGATGGCTTTAATATCCGGATGTTCAAGAACGCCGTTTACGACGTCATGCGCGCCGTGCACGACATTGAAGACGCCCTTCGGCAGACCGGCCTGTTCAAACAGCTCTGCCAGTTTTTCTGTTAACAGCGGCGTGCGCTCAGACGGCTTCAAAATGAAAGTGTTTCCTAATGAAATCGCCATCGGGAACATCCAGCACGGAACCATCATCGGGAAGTTGAACGGTGCGATACCGCCGACCACCCCGATCGGATAGCGGTAGTTTGCCGCCTCTACATCCGTCGCGATAGAGGCAAGTGAATCGCCCATCATGAGTGACGGCGCTCCCGCTGCGAATTCGACGTTTTCAATTCCGCGTCCCACTTCACCGAGTGCTTCCGTCGTGTTTTTACCGTTTTCCAAAGTGATCAGACGGGCAAGCTCTTCTTTGTTCTGCTGGAGAAGCTGCTGATAGTTAAATAGAATTCTCGCACGGCGCGCCACTGCCGTCTTTGACCATGTTTGAAACGCCTCTGACGCTGAGCGGACGGCGTATTCGACATCCTCCCGCGTAGAAATCGGAACCTGGCACATCACTTCTTTTGTAGCCGGATTGACAACGTCTTCATATTGATCTGTCTTACTTTCAACCCATTCACCATTGATGTAGTTTTTCAGTTTTCTGATCTCTGCCATTCTCATTGCCTCCTTAAATAGTAAACATCCTGTTCAACTGGGTAATAACGGATGAATATATTCATCTTTTACATATAAAAGACATGAATTAAACGCTTACAAATGCTAAAATGATGGTGACTCCCAAGCTTCCCATGTAAAAGTTGGTCATGTACCGGAAAAAAGCAAACGGTTACATCTTTCACTTTTGATTTTACAGGTTATGTTTTGGTCATTTCTTGGTTACATTGTAAGCCCAACACATCTTCAAGTCAATCTAAAAAATCAAAATTTTTTCATTATTTTTATCATACTTTTTTTGATCAGGAAAACAGGAACTTGGAGAACCGTGTCGAATCGGAGGGGATGATCTCTCTTTTTTATCATTTGTTAAGTAACTATTGATTAACTCTTGGTGTTTATTATATATTTTAATTACTTTAAGAATTCTAGAAGGAGTTTTTTTATGAAACTGATGCGGATTCAGGAGATGGAAGAATACATTCTCAAACACGGAGCCACTTCGCTGGATGAGCTGTGCGAGGTATTCAACGTCTCTAAAAACACGGTCAGACGCGATATTAATAAGCTTGCGGAAAAAGGGGTTATCAAAAAGGTGTACGGCGGCGTGACGTCAGCCGAAAAATCTGTGCTCGTCCCTTTTGAGAACCGCACCATTCAACATCAGGACGAAAAAATCAAAATCGCCCGCTATGCGTCACGGTTTATCGAGGATCACGATCTTGTATTTATTGATTCCGGCACGACGACCAAATCGATGCTGGAGACGCTTGATCCCGATAAGAATGTAACGGTTTTGACGAACAGCCTTGATATTATTAACGCCGCTTCATCCATGAAAAATATCGACCTGATCATCATCGGCAATAACTACAAACGGAAGACAAGGTCGTTTGTCGGCATTGATGATCCGAGCACACTCAATAAATACAACATTAACAAGGCGTTCATGTCCGCTACCGGGACAACGATCACCCACGGTCTGACGAATTCCGACTTACTGGAATACGAGGTGAAAAAGAGAATTTCCGAAAAGGCGAACGAAGTGTATCTGCTCGCGGACCATTCCAAATTCGGCAAATCCACGCTTTTGACATACGCGCCTTTCGATCGGCTTCACAGCATCGTCACTTCTCAGCAGCTCGATGAGGAATATACGAAGTATTGCCAAGAGCATCAAATCGACATTCACTTGGCATAGCGTTATAGTTAATAGAGAACGCTGCCGTATTTTTCCGGCAGCCGCTATGATATCCATTTTTTTCAGGGGGCGAAAACATGAGCAAAGTAACAATCGGCAAAACTGACCTAAAGGTATTTCCGATCGGTTTGGGAACAAATGCGGTCGGCGGACACAATCTCTATCCGAATCTGAATGAAGAAACGGGAAAAGAATTGGTCCGGGAAGCGATTAAAAGCGGCGTTACCATGTTAGATACCGCCTATATTTACGGTGTGGGCCGTTCTGAAGAATTAATCGGCGAGGTGCTGAAAGAATGTAACCGCGAGGATGTCTTCATCGCCACAAAAGCCGCTCACAGAAAAGAAGGCGATGACTTTGTTTTCGACAACTCACCGGCCTTTTTGAAACAATCGGTCGAAGACAGCCTGAAACGCCTGCAGACTGATTACATCGATTTATTCTACATCCATTTCCCGGATGAGCACACGCCGAAGGACGAAGCCGTTCAAGCATTGAATGAGCTGAAAAAAGAAGGAAAAATCCGTTCAATCGGCGTATCCAATTTCTCTTTGGAGCAGCTGAAAGAAGCCAATAAAGACGGCTTAGTCGACGTGATTCAAGGAGAATACAACCTGCTGAACCGTGAGGCGGAAAAGACTTTCTTCCCTTATACGACAGAACACGGCATCTCATTCATTCCGTACTTCCCGCTCGTATCCGGACTGCTGGCCGGCAAATACGACGAGAACACAACCTTCCCTGAAGGCGACCTGCGCAATGACCAGGCGCATTTCCAAGGGGAGCAGTTTAAAGAGAACATCAAAAAAGTCAACCAGCTCAAACCGATTGCCGAAAAGCACAATGCCGATACGGCGCATATCGTGCTTGCCTGGTACTTGGCGAGACCTGAAATCGATATCCTGATTCCGGGCGCCAAACGCGCGGATCAATTAAAAGACAACATGAAAGCAGCCTCCATTACGCTATCTGCTGAAGAAATCGCGTTTATCGACAAGCTGTTTTCCTAAGAAAAAAAACACGCGCCTTTTAAAAGGGGCGTGTTTTTTTTATGTTTATATTTTTCTCTTCGGGGAATGAAATAGTTATCTAAATAAACTATTATGCGTTCCAAAAGATGAGGAGGATCATCTGTGAAGAAAAACACCAAAAAATACCTGATTTACTTTTTCGGAGCATTAGGCGGGCTGCTTTACGGCTATGACACCGGTGTGATTTCAGGGGCTTTGTTATTTATTAACAATGATATTCCTTTAAACACGCTGACCGAAGGATTGGTCGTCAGCATGCTGCTGCTCGGTGCGATTTTCGGGTCCGCCTTAAGCGGGACATGCTCTGACCGATGGGGCCGGAGAAAAGTGGTTTTCGTCCTTTCACTCATTTTTATTATCGGCGCGCTTGCCTGTGCGGCTTCGCAAACCGTCACCATGCTGATTATCTCCCGTGTCATTCTCGGGTTAGCCGTCGGCGGCTCAACGGCGCTGGTTCCCGTTTATCTATCTGAGATGGCGCCGACAAAAATACGCGGAACGCTCGGCACATTGAATAACTTAATGATTGTAACCGGAATTTTACTCGCATATATTGTGAATTACATATTCACCCCGTTTGAAGCTTGGCGCTGGATGGTCGGTCTCGCCGCAGTACCGGCGGCGCTTTTATTAATCGGAATCGCGTTTATGCCGGAATCTCCGAGATGGCTCGTCAAACGCGGCCGTGAGAAGGAAGCCAGACAAGTCATGGAAATGACTCACGACAAAGAGGATATCGCCGTTGAATTGGCGGAAATGAAACAAGGTGAAGCCGAGAAAAAAGAATCTACACTCGGCTTGCTGAAAGCCAAATGGATCCGCCCTATGCTGCTGATCGGGATCGGCCTTGCCATCTTCCAGCAGGCGGTTGGTATCAACACGGTGATTTACTATGCGCCGACCATCTTTACAAAGGCCGGACTCGGCACTTCGGCGTCCGTTCTCGGCACGATGGGCATCGGTGTCTTAAACGTCATCATGTGTATCACCGCCATGATCTTAATTGACCGGATCGGCCGGAAAAAACTGCTGATGTGGGGAAGTGTCGGCATTACCTTGAGCCTGGCGTCACTATCAGCCATTCTCCTTCTGGCCGGCCTGTCAGCTTCAACGGCATGGCTGACCGTGCTGTTTCTCGGCATCTATATCGTTTTCTACCAGGCGACATGGGGTCCCGTCGTATGGGTTCTGATGCCGGAGCTGTTCCCGTCAAACGCACGCGGAGCCGCAACCGGATTTACGACATTGATTCTGTCGGCAACAAACCTGGTCGTTTCACTGGTATTCCCGCTTATGCTAAGCGCCATGGGCATCGGCTGGGTGTTCGGAATATTCTCAGTCATCTGCCTCTCATCTTTCTTCTTTGCCGCTTACATCGTTCCTGAAACGAAGGGCAGAAGTTTAGAAGAAATCGAAACGCACTTGAAAAAACGGTTCTCCTTAAAGAAGCGCAGCAAACAAAATCAAATTCTTAAACAGCGCACGCTGTAATAAAAAAAGGAATCGCCCCCGCCGGGCGATTCCTTTTTGGCGTCATACCATAACTTTGCAGATGTCATTCGTAAATTCGACCGGATCATGGATCGGCAGCCCTTCAATCAGAAGTGCCTGATTGTACAGCAGGTTTGTGTATAATGCAAGCTTTTCCCGATCTTGTCCGTGGGCGTTCTTTAACGTCTCAAACACTTCGTGATTCGGGTTGATTTCCAGCACTTTTTCCGCTTTGACCTGCTGGCTGTCAGGCATGGCGTTTAACACTTTCTCCATTTCGATCGTCACTTCGCCGTCTGTCGCAAAGCAGACCGGATGGGATTTTAAACGTTTCGATGCTCTGACGTTCTTTACTTTATCCGCAAGAATCTCTTTCATGCTTTCGAACAGGTCTTTATATTCGTTCTCTTCGGCTTCAGTCTGCTTTTCATCCTCATCACTGTCGATGCCTAAGTCGGCGCTGGATACGGATTTGAACTCTTTTTCCTCATAGCTTGTCAGCATTTTGATCGCGAATTCATCAATATCTTCCGTGAAATATAAAATCTCGTAGCCTTTGTCCGCCACCATTTCAGTTTGCGGCAGCTTTTCAATCCGCTCATATGAATCGCCGGACGCGTAATAGATATATTTTTGATCCTCAGGCATTCTGGACACATATTCGTCCAGAGTGACGAGCTTTTTCTCCTTAGATGAATAGAAGAGAAGCAGATCTTTTAATACGTCTTTATTCGCGCCGAAATCATTATAGACGCCGAATTTCAGCTGTCTGCCAAAAGATTCATAGAAAGATTCGTATTTTTCCCTTTTGTTCTTCAGCAGGCTCTTCAGCTCTGCTTTGATTTTTTTATTGATGTTTTTCGCAATCAGCTTCAGCTGGCGGTCGTGCTGCAGCATCTCTCTGGAAATGTTCAGCGACAGATCCTCAGAATCCACCATGCCTTTTACAAAGCTGAAATGGTCCGGAAGCAGGTCGGCACATTTGTTCATGATCAGCACGCCGTTGGAATACAGCTCCAATCCTTTTTCGAATTCCTTCGTATAATAGTCAAACGGCATGTTTTCCGGAATAAACAAAATTGAATTGTAGCGCACCGCTCCATCGACGCTGATATGCACATGGGTCAGCGGTTTATCAAAACCGTAATGCTTCTCGGCGTAAAAAGCCTCGTAATCCTCATCCGTCAGCTCGCTTTTATTTTTTCTCCAGATCGGCACCATGCTGTTGACCGTCTGTTCTTCCTGAACTTCTTCAAATTCGTTCTCGCTGCCCTCTTTCGGCTTGTTGACCGTCTCTTCCATTTTGATCGGGTAGCGGATAAAATCAGAGTACTTTTTCACGATCGCTTTGATGCGGTAGTTTTCTAAAAACTCATCATAGCTTTCATCTTCTGTGTTTTCTTTTATTTTCAAGGTGATTTCCGTTCCGACGGTTTCCTTGTCACACGGCGCGATCGTGTAGCCGGCAGCCCCTTCCGACTCCCATACATACGCCTCGTCACTGCCGAGCGCCTTACTTTTCACCGTGACTTTATCAGCCACCATAAACGCCGCATAAAATCCGACACCGAACTGGCCGATAATGTCATGGCCGTCTTTCGAGTCATTTTCTTGCTTGAAAGCGAGTGAACCGCTTTTCGCAATCGTGCCGAGATGCTGTTCAAGCTCGTCTTTTGTCATCCCGATACCGGTGTCTGTGACGGTGAGCGTTCTCGCTTCTTTGTCCGCCGTCACTTTTATGTAGTAATTGTCTTGATCAAACGTTAATGAATCATCGGTTAACGCCTTGTAATAGATTTTGTCAATCGCATCGCTCGCGTTGGAAATTAACTCGCGGAGAAAAATTTCCTTCTGCGTGTAAATGGAGTTAATCATCATGTCCAGCAATCGCTTGGATTCTGCTTTAAACTTTTTTTTCCGCACTTCAGATCTCTCCTTTAATTATGCTTTGATGTTATGTAAAATCTTTTCAGCATCTATTTATCATATACAGTGACAATTGTCAACTAGGGTTGACAGATGCATATATTGTAAATTTAACATGTTAATGGATTCATTTCACTCATTTTATTAATAAAAAAGAGAGAATGTTGATCATCCTCTCCTCTCTGCTTCTTTCCGGCGGCCGAATTCCTTCTTCATCCATATGTATGACGGGTAGAAAAACAAACTAAATAAGATAAGAGAACCTAAGTTTCGCAAAGACTCATGCAAAACATTTCTTACAGTGAGAGGAAATATGATGTCCTGAAATAGAATAGAGATAACGGTGTAAATCACAAATCCCATAGGAACAATGGCATAACAATAAAACGCTATCTCCTTCTTATGCTGTATCTTCAAAATATGTAAACCTCCCAATGATATATATACATAATATTAACATATTTAATAGGTATTTAGAAACAGGCCTCCATATGTTTATCCCCCTATTCAGCGGGAACAGATATAAAAAAAGGAGGAATCGCAATATGGGAAGATTAACAGACAAAACCGCAATCATCACAGGGGCCGCGACAGGCATCGGACAAGCGACGGCACGGGTTTTCGCCGATGAAGGCGCCCGCGTGATCTGCGGTGACATCAATGAAAGCGAACTGAATGAAACCGTCAGCGCCATCAGAAAAAACGGCGGGGAAGCAGAAGCCTTTCACCTTGATGTATCAGACGAAGAAAACGTAAAGTCTTTTGCGGACGGCATTCAGCGAAAGTACGGAACAATTGATATTCTGTTTAACAATGCCGGTGTTGACCAAGAGGGCGGAAAAGTCCATGAATACCCGGTCGACCTGTTTGACCGGATCATCGCCGTCGATCTGCGCGGCACATTTCTGTGCAGCAAATACCTGATTCCGCTCATGCTCGAAAAAGGAGGCTCCATCATCAACACCTCCTCCATGTCCGGCCGGGCCGCAGACCTTGACCGCTCCGGCTATAACGCCGCAAAAGGCGGAATCACGAACCTGACGAGAGCGATGGCCATTGATTACGCCAGAAGCGGAATCCGCGTCAATTCCTTATCGCCGGGGACGATTGAAACGCCGCTCATTGATAAATTGGCAGGCACGACAGAAGACGAAATGGGCGAAGCGTTCCGTGAAGCCAACAAATGGATCACGCCGCTCGGCCGGCTCGGAAAACCGGAAGAAATGGCAGCCGTCGCGCTCTTCCTCGCTTCAGACGACAGCTCTTACGTCACGGGAGAAGACATCACCGCAGACGGCGGCATCATGGCATACACTTGGCCGGGAAAAATGCTGATTGATAAGAAGTGGAAGGAAGAGACGGAGTAACGGTGAAAAAGAAACAAGCCAGTGCAAAAACACTGGCTGAACAAGCTGAGGGCGGGTTACTTAAACCAGCCCTTTTCCTTTGATCGGGTAATGGCTTCAATTCGATTTTTCACTTCTAATTTATCAAGGATCATCGAAACGTAATTGCGGACTGTGCCGCTTTTGATGCTGAGGGCGTTTGCGATTTCTTTCGTGTTTTTTCCGTCTGCCACAAGCTCGAGCACCTCTTTTTCCCGTTCGGTCAGCGGGTTTTCTTCACTATAGATGTCCTCCATTAATTCAGGTGCGTAGACGCGTCTTCCTTTCATGACGCTGCGGATGGCGCTGACGAGCTCATCGCTCGGGCTGTCCTTGAGCATGTACCCGCTGACGCCTGCTTTTAGCGCCCGCTGAAAATAGCCGGAGCGGGCAAAGGTCGTCAAAATGATGATTTTCACACCGCTGTCCTTGAGCTCTTCTGCCGCTTCAAGACCTGATTTCCCGGGCATTTCGATATCCATCAGACAGATGTCGGGCGCATGTTTTTCCACGAAATCGATGGCATCCTGGCCGCTTGTGCCTTGGCCGACAACCGTCATATCCTCTTCTAAATTCAACAATGAACCGAGTGCGCCGAGCAGCATTTGCTGATCCTCGGCAATGAAGATGTTGATCATCTGCTACCATCCTTTTCTTTTGATTTTGAATCATTCGGGATTCTCATGGTCAGCTTTGTTCCGGCGGCTGTATCGATGGCTAAACTGCCGTTTGCGAATTCAAGACGTTCCCTCATTCCAAGCAGGCCGTGCCCCTTTGAAAAAAAGCGGTCTTCTTTGCATTGAAAGCTGCCGTCATCTTCCACCGTAATGACAACCTCTTTCCAAAGCTGCTGAATGGTGATGCGGCATACTTTGGCGCCGCTGTGTTTCACGACATTGGTGACGGCTTCTTTAATGCACATGCTGACGATGTTTTCGTTCAGCAAAGAGATATGTTTTGGCGCTTCTTTTTCTTCATACACAAATTCAATTCCTGCCGCTTCAAGAATTTGCCGAACATTGCCGAGCTCATCCTTCAATCGGATGCCTTTCATCGATGAGACGATCTTTCTGACCTCATTTAAGGAGGTGCGGGCCGTCTGCTGTACGCTTTTCAGCTCAGTGCGGGCCTGTTCGGGGTCCTTGTAAATCAGCTTTCGGGCGAGGTCGCTTTTCAGTCCGATTAAGGAGAGCTTTTGTCCAAGTGTATCGTGAAGGTCCCGGGCGATTCGCTGCCTTTCTTCCAGCTTCACAAGATCGGCGATTCGCTCATTTGCATATTCTAATTTCTCTTCAAGGCGCTCCCGTGCCTTTCTGCTTCGAATGCTGAGCGGGAGCAGGATGGCACTGATCAGTGTAATGACGATAAACGGAATTTGTGTCAAAAACCACTCTTTTTTCAGAACAAGGCTGAAGTTGACGGCAACCGCCGCACTGATAATATGAATGTAATATAAGATGTAAAATGGAACTTTGTCTCGGATATGGCCGATGAAGTAGGCGATAAAGAAGGCGAAATAAATATAACTGAACAGCATGGCTGAGCCGGTCGAAATGCCGATCAGAAGAAGCGCCCATAAGTAAAGCGGCCAGCCTTTTGCAACAAATGCAAAGCGGTATGCACCAAAGAAAACAAGTGTGAAAATGATCCCGGCCACGATGACAAAGGTAGAAGAGCTTTTAAAAATAAAATAAAAAGGCAAGATGAAAAAAATCGTCCATATATAAGGAGAAATCCCATTCAGTTTTTGAAATTTAAAATACTTCTTCATCTTTGTTCCACCTTCTGCTGCTTGTGTCTACCATCACTTTATCAAAACACCGCCTTCATTGCATCCTCACGCATGAAGAGAAGGCTCTTTCTGATAAGAGAAAGAGCCGCGCGTTATATCAGGCATTTTTCTTTAAAGGTTCTTTCGGCACCGGTTGGGGCGCCGGTTTTTTCCGCGCCTCCCGAAAGGTGACAAATTGCTTTTCGTCCTCATCCCACAAACGGAATTTCATGGATTCAAGACTTGTTTTAAGCGTAATGGTCGGTACGTTTTTTAAAGGCTCGTGCCCCTCATGAGCGGCTTCCAGCTTGTAGTTCGGCACTTTCGGGCTTAAGTGGTGGACATGATGGTAGCCGATATTGCCCGTCAGCCATTGCAAAAGCTTCGGAAGCTTGTAAAAGGAGCTTCCTTCTACCGCGGCCTGCACATAATCCCAATGCTCATCTGCTTCAAAATAAGAATCCTCAAACGTGTGCTGAACATAAAAGAGCCAGACGCCGATTGACCCCGAAATAAGGAAAATCGGACCCTGAACAAGCAAAAAGTTTTCCCAGCCGAAAAGCAGGCACGTCGCAGCAGCCAATAAGACAATCGCCGCGTTCGTGAAATAGGTGTTCCAGCGCTCCTTGCGGCGGGCGCCTTTTACATTGAAACGGTTTTTAATCAGAAATACGTAAATCGGTCCGAGAATAAACATAATAAACGGATTGCGATAAAGTCTGTAGCGTACTTTTGTCCAGGCTGAGGCTTCGTTGTATTCCTTGACGGTCATCATCCAAATATCGCCGGTTCCCCGTTTATCTAAGTTACTGCTTGTCGCATGATGAATGGAGTGGCTGCGTTGCCATTGAAGGAACGGAAACAGTGTCAGCACACCTGAAATAAACCCGAACAGCCGGTTCAGCTTCTTTTGTTTGAAAAAGGATTGATGGCAGCAGTCGTGGAAAATAATAAAGATTCTTGTCAAAAATCCCGCTGCTATAACAGTAAAGGCGAGGGTCAGAAGATAGGAGACATTGAGGCTGAAGTAAGCAAGAAACCAAAGGGCAAAAAACGGCACAAACGTGTTGAAAAGCTGATTGACACTATGCTTTGTATCGGCACCGGAAAATGCAGCAACCTGCTTTTTTAAAGATGCTTGTTTTTGAGTTGCGGTGTGATTGGTCATGAATGTCATATCCCCTTTTTTTTATTATGATTCCAAGTATACCGAGGCGCCAGACGCTTTTGTAGTAGCAGCCATCATGCCCCGAATATGACATTTGTCATGTTTGGCGGCAGAATGCTGATCAGGCGGCATATGGAAGGTATCTTTTTTAAGGGATAAAGCCAGACACTTCATATCGGCACTTCTCAAAGAAAACAGCAAAAAAGAACCCGGCCTGTTTTCGGCCGAGTTCTTTTTCATCATCCTCACAGCAAAATCACCCGATACTTCTTTACATCCAAAAACTGCAGAAACTCCCGGGCCAGCATGTCCGGCGCGTGGTCTTTTCCTTCATGAAGACGATATTGAATCAAACCGACGAGCATGGACGCGACATAGTATGCATAGAGCTTTTTGCCCGCCTGAATGTGCAGAGGCTGATGAAGATAAAACGATTGCAGCGCCCTGAACATTTCCGGGATGACGTCAGGCACTCCGGAACCCTCTCTCAAAAAATGGACGAGCGGCAGGCCGTCCGACAGTGCCGAAAAGAGACGGACGAGCGCGGCTTCCGCTTCTTCCATGGAGCAATCGGCTGGCTCTCCTTTTACCGTCAATAATCCGATCAGATCCCGGCATGATTGATGGATGATCGTTTTCAGCAATGCTTCTTTGTTGGCGTAATGGTCATAAAAAGTGGCACGGCGGAGGTTGCTTTGACGGGCAATATCGGAAATCGTGATCGCCGCGTACTCTTTTTTTTCCGCCATTAAGCCGATCATGGCTTCTTGCAAGGCCTGCCTCGTTCGGGTCACCCGGCGGTCGGCGGGCTTTTTTTCTTCTTGTTCCGGCACCCGGCGGCCGAACAGCCAGTAAAACCGTTTTTGAGAAATCAAATCCCACACCTGTCCGCTGATCGCTTCCGGGGATGCCCCGGGCTCCTCATTCAGCCAGTACAACACAATGGCATATGTGTATAACGCGCGGTAATGAATGTACATATCCTGTTCAGTCGGTGAGAAATCCGCATTGACCGGTGACAGCAGCACATCATGCCGGAACACATCTTTTAAAAAAGCATGAAAGTGAAAATACGGCATTTTATGACGGTCCATCATCGTTTGAAAAAACTCCCGATGCCGGTCAACAAAAGACAGGGTCGGATGCACTTTTTGCCATCCGCCATGTAAATGAAGCACATCTTTATTCTTCAGCGAATCATAAAGCGCTTCGCTCAGTCCGTCTTTCATTTCTTCCTCTATATCCTCTAAAATCGCATATTTATCCTCGTAATAAAGGTACAGTGTCCCCCGGCTCACATGCGCCCGTTCGGCGATGTCCTTCATGGTCACACGGCGGATATCCCGCTCTCCAAGCATGGCCAAAAGCGCTTGTTTGATGTCAGTTGTCACAGAATCCGGCATAAGAGACACTCCTTTCATTAGACAGATCACCGCAATTTGTACGGTAACGTATAGATGCGTTTACGCTGTCTTTGCCGCAAAAACACATCACATTATAATAGGCCCTGAAGAAACAAAAAAGCAACCAGAGGAGGAAGACCGATGGATCAGCATATAAAAGCAGACATCAAACGCGTCTTTGAGCTTCAGAAAAAAAATCAAAAAACGCTGCGTGCTTCAACAGCCGGGCAGCGCAGAGAAAAGCTTCAGCGCTTTTTAGATGCCGTCACCGCACATGAAGAAGAAATCATCGAGGCGATCAGACGGGACGTCCGCAAGCCTTATCATGAGGTGAAAAGAGCGGAAACGCAGGGAACGATCAAGGCGATTAAAGATAATATGAACAATCTCGACACCTGGATGGCGCCGAAACGCGTCGGCTCATCCGTCAGCCCCGACGCTGACGGCGTATTAATGTATGAGCCAAAAGGCGTCACCTTAATTCTCGGCCCATGGAATTATCCGTTTATGCTGACGATGGCTCCGCTTGCGGCTGCCATTGCGGCCGGCAACAGCGCGATTGTGAAGCTGTCTGATTTTACGATGGAGACGAGCCATATCGCCGCGACAGTTATTCGCGAGGCATTTCACGAAGAAGAAGTCGCCATTTTTGAAGGTGAGGTCGATGTCGCGACAGAACTGCTCGACCAGCCGTTTGACCACATTTTCTTCACCGGAAGCACGAATGTCGGTAAAATCGTCATGACGGCAGCCGCGAAGCACTTGTCGTCCGTCACGCTTGAGCTTGGCGGAAAAAGCCCGACGATCATCGACAGCGGCTATGATTTGATGGACGCGGCGAAAAAAATCGCTGTCGGAAAATTTGTCAATGCGGGGCAAACATGTATCGCACCTGACTATCTCCTTATGAAGAAAGAAGTGCAGAGCACCTTTACAGATCTCCTGCAAACCATTGTCAATGCAGGTTTTATGGAGGATGATCATACGGTTGACCGCAATAAATTCACGCAGATTGTCAACGACCGCAACTTTAACCGTGTCAAAGCTCTGTATGATGATGCCATTGAAAAAGGGGCGAAAACGGCGTTCGGCGGCGTATTCGATGCGCATGACCGCACGATTTCTCCGACCGTGCTGACAAACGTCACGCCTGATATGAAGATCATGCAGGAAGAAATCTTCGCACCGATTCTGCCGATTATGAATTACGAAGATATCAGTGAAGCCGTTGATTACATCACTGAACGGGACAAGCCGCTTGCCTTGTATGTATTCAGCCATAATCAGGAGCTGATCGATTATGTTCTGCAGCATACGACGTCCGGCAATGCTTCTGTCAATGATGTCGTCGTTCATTTCACTGACGTCAACCTTCCGTTCGGCGGTGTCAATACGAGCGGGATCGGTTCATATCACGGTGTGTACGGCTTTAAAGAATTCTCTCATGAAAAAGGCGTATTTATTCAAGCCTCTAAATAAAAAAAGAATCCGCGCAGATGACGCGGATTCTTTTTTTATATTAATTTGCCCCGAATGCGAGCAGTTTCGTATAAGTGCCGACATAGAGCGTGCCGTCTTCAGCCAGAACCGGGGAGGAAATGACATTGCTGTCTGTTTGATAGCGCCATTTTTCATTACCGTCAGCGTCAACCGCATAGACATTTTTATCGTCAGAACCGAAGTACACATTGCCGTCCGCATCAATCAGCGGCGCCGTTCTCACAGGCCCGTCCGTATAGAAAGACCAGTTCATATTGCCGGTTTTGCTGATGGAAAACAGCTCCCCGCTTCCGGAACCGATATACACATTGCCGTTATGGTCGATCGCTAATGAAGAGCTGGAGAAACCGTTTAATGGGAACGTCCACTTTACAGCACCCGTTGATGTATAGGCGTATAAGTTGCCGTCCTGGTTTCCGGCGTAAACGGTGCCGTCTCTATCAATAACCGGATAGCCTTTAAACCCGTTGGACGTCGTTTTTGACCATTTCACTTGGCCCGTTCCGGAATTGATCGCGTAAAAGATATTATTGTACGTTGCCGTATACAGCGTGCCGTTTGATGCTAACACGGGAGCGGAGCCGACCACGCCGTTTGTTTTAAACTTCCACTTTTGCGTCCATGTCGAAGGCGACGTCGGTTTAATCGCATAGATATAGTTATCCAGCGTCGACACATACAGCGTGCCGTCAGAGCCGATAGCCGCATCGGAACTAGGCGCTCCGCTCAGCGGAACCGATGTTAAAATGTTTCCGGTTTCTTTGTCGATGAAATATAGTTTTTTATCGTGAGAAGGAAGATAAATGACACCGTTTGTTCCGAGCACCGGAGTCAGCGTATAGGTCGTCCCGAGGTTTTCCGTCACCCATTTCACAGTACCGTCCGGATGATACGCCGTCAGCTTCCCGTCTTTTGATTGAATAAATACGGTGCCGTCTCCGTCAACCGCGGCTCCCGCACCGTTTTGAGGATTGGCCGGAACATTCTTTTCCCATTTTAATGCGCCATCGGCAGTGCTTGCAAACCGGCTTTCTCTTGACCAGTTGAACATCGTCGGAGACATCGCCTGCGCGTCATACCGTCCCGCCAAGAAACCGGATGCCGCATGATTTTGTTTAAATACCGTTTCCGCGGCTTGAGCAGCCGCCGGATGCAGCCATTTTGCCCCCGGCAGATCAGTAACCGCTCCCACAGATAAAGCCGCAGCAACCGCAGCGCCGGCCGCCAATGTTTTCACTCGCAATGAAGCTGTCTTTTTTTTCAATGTCAGTTCCTCCCGTTTCTATTAAAAGCTGCTATACCACTTTGATCATACCATAATTAACCTATGAAATATTTGTATTTTCGGTAGATTTATAGAACAAATGTCACATAGCCTGCTGATGCTTCGGGGATGATCGAAACGCGGCAATATACCACACCACATTGACGATAAAAGCCGCGCCTGACCAAACGAAAAGGCCGTAATAAAGAGACAGCTCCTGCCCTAAGGAAATTGCGGTCAATAACGTCACCAACAAGACAGCCGCGCAAATGATAAGCCCGATTCCGCAAAAAACGGCCATGATGATTTTCATGACACGAATACCGAGAATATACAAAATGAGCGGGACCGCATATATCACAAGGATCTGGCCGACGGCGGCCCACATGCCCGCGGAATTAAAACGATTCGCGTTCGGCCCCGTTTCCGCAAGCGGAGAAAGCGAGACGAGGACCGGCAATAAACAAAACAGCAGAGCGGAAAGCAAGGTCACCGCAACCGCACCTTTTTTCTTTTGATTCATGTGAATATCCTCCTGACAATAACCCGGCTTTTTTACCGGTAATCTGATAATATGTTATATTTTAGCACGATTTTTACTTAATTTGAGAATGTTTTGTTAAAAACGAATTTACAAATCCAGAAAAATAGATATAATAAACGTTATGGAACCAATATTGATTCATAAAGCGCTATCTAACAAAACACGAAGTGATATTATGACGTGGCTTAAACACCCGGAGGACCATTTTGATGAAAGACCTTATCTTGATCAGGGACTCAGTTTCCGCACCGGAATTTGCGTCGGTGATATTCAGGCAAAGTCGGGGCTTGCGCAGTCCGTCATCTCCAGCTACCTGCTGACCATGCAAAAAGCCGGCCTGCTGGAATCCGAACGAATCGGAAAATGGACCTATTACAGAAGGAATGAAAAACAAATTAAAGCCTTTGCTGACTATGTTCAGCACCAGCTATAACCATGAAAGGAGGGCTTTTTTTGTTCTAACATATCTATTTTTCTGTATATGTAGTTATAAAAGGAGGCATACATAACAATGAAACAAAGCAGTTCCATCTTCATTCTGTTTTTGGCATTAGGGGTTTTCGGAATTATCACGACCGAAATGGGCATTATCGGCGTTCTTCCGCAAGTGGCGGACAGATTTCATATTTCTGCTTCAAAAGCGGGGTGGCTTGTCAGTATTTTCGCGTTCATCGTTGCTGTGTCGGGACCGTTTTTGACCTTGCTTGCTTCAGGTATAAACCGGAAATACATTCTGCTTTTGGCGGTGCTGATGTTTGCCGTTTCAAATGCGGTCTACGCGTATACGGCGCATTTCAGTGTCATGCTGGCGTTTCGGATCATTCCGGCTTTATGCCACCCGGTGTTCTTTTCTGTATCGCTTGCGGCCGCGGCCCGGCTTGTCCCCGCCGGCCAATCCGGAAAAGCCGTAACGAAAGTCTTTTCAGGCATCACCGCCGGCTTTGCGTTCGGCGTGCCTTTCACGTCTTATCTGGCGGATCGTCTCTCCCTTGAAGCCGCCTTCTTATTCGGCGCTATCATCAGTATCATCGCGTTCACGGGCATTCTTCTCTTTTTGCCATCCATGCCGGTCACAGAAAACATGTCTTTCAGAAGCCAGCTCGGCATCCTTCGCAAACCGGCTTTGTGGCTCAATATCGCTGCCGTCACCTGTCTCTTTGCGGCCATGTTTTCTGTCTACAGCTATTTTGCGGAGTACCTCGGACGGGTGTCCCATATGAATGGTACATGGGTCAGCTTCATGCTGATGGGCTTCGGAGTGATTATGATAGCCGGGAATTTCGTCTTCGGCGCTTTGTTATATAAAAATATGAAGAAGACCGTCATCCTGTTTCCGCTTCTTTATACAGCCGCCTACTTGCTCATATACGGGTTTGGGACGTCTTTCGCGCCGATGGCCGTCCTCGTCTTTATATGGGGCGCCGTTCATTCCGGCGGTCTCATTGTCAGCCAGACATGGCTTACTGCGGAAGCAAAGGAGGCGCCCGAATTCGGCAACAGCCTGTTTGTCTCCTTTTCCAACCTCGGCATCACCATCGGAACGGCGGCGGGCGGCTGGTTTATTTCACATTTGGGAGTACATCAGCTGATGTGGTGCGGCATCATATTTGCCCTTCTGGCTTTCGGGCTGATCATGGGACGCTTGGCATGGGGAAAGAGGCTGCTCGCAGAAGCTTAAGCTCCGTTGCAAAATCCGGAATGATTACGTATAATATTCCAGATTAAAGCAAGGGAGAGAAAAAGATACATGGAAAGACCGGCAGGATTTTGGATTCGGTTTCTGGCTTACGTCATTGATCAAATCATCATAGGAATTCCGATTTTTATCATTCAATTTATGGTCTCTTTTTTATTTGCGGCAGGCGTTGCGGCGGCTGACCCCTTCATGACCGAAAATCAGTTTAACATCTCTTTTCTGGTGTTCGGCGTCATCCCGATTCTTGTGAGCTCTTTTGTGATCAGTATCTTATATTTCAGCCTGCTCACGGCCTCAAAGATGCAGGGGACCCTGGGAAAAGCATTGCTCGGCCTTAAGGTCGTCAATGAAGATGGCGGACGGATTTCCATCGGCCAGGCCTTCGGACGCGCTTTCGCATATATCATATCTAAGCTCATTCTTTATATCGGATTCATCATGGGCGCCTTCGGAGAGAAAAAAACGCTGCACGACATCATGTGCAGCACCCGTGTTGTCTATAAATAATGTCTCCAAGTCCGGGCCTTTTGAGCCCGGGCTTTTTTATGACGGCTGTGCCCGCCTGATGTCAATGCCGCCCTTTCCGTCAGCCTCAATGCGGATCGTCCCGTTCACAATGACAGACAGCGGATGGAACTCCGCATGCTGATCAGAAAAAATCCAGCGGCGGCCGCTCGGCCCTAAAAGCAAAAACGCCCCATCATTGTAATCACCCATAAAATGAAACCCGTTTTCCCTAAGAGGCGCATGCTTTCTCACCGGAATGCCGAAACGCTGCAGCTCCCTCCCGGTTGATACGACCTCGGCAGCCGTCAGATTCACCTCGCCGATATTCAGAACGGACTCAATCGAAAAACGTTCCGCGCTTGGCGGCGATGTTTCTCTCGCGATGAATTCCGCCAGATTGTTGGACGGATCTTTGAAATAAATGGAACGCGCCTGGATATGAGAGAAATACACCTCATCCTCCCCATCTTCCGTTTGAAAAACGACTTTATCCTTTATCCACGCCTTCGCCTCATCAAAACGATTATTCGGAATGTTAAACGCGAAATGATACGTCGGATGAGAGTGAGAATCGGCGCGCCTGAATTCCAACTCACTTTCTCCCGCCTTGATAGTAAACGAATCACCGGACTCATCAATTAAAGAAAAACCTAACACCCGTTCATAGAAGTGTTTCGTCTCCTCCAACGCACAACTGTACAAAGTAATGTTATTTATTTGCATGATCATACCCCCTTTGGTTTATACTGCCATATAGAAGGGTTGATTCCTACTGTTTCGATTCACCAATTGAGAATCTCCCGCCCGCCCGGTGCTAAACAGGACAAACAGCGCCAAACCGCTTATACCAGGCGTTTTTAAACGTCTAAAGCAAAAAAAGCAGAAAATAATACCCCATATAGCTTGACAAAAAATAAATGTTATTTAATAATCTATATATAATTAGAATTATTATTGAAAGATAAAGTGAATGCTTTGTCTTTTTAATATATTTCAAATCACATTTCAGGAGGAAGATATTATGTCTTTAATCGGAAAAGAAGTACTGCCATTCGAAGCAAAAGCTTTCAAAAACGGTGAATTCATCGATGTAACAAACGAAGATTTGAAAGGTCAATGGAGCGTTTTCTGCTTCTACCCAGCGGATTTCTCTTTCGTTTGCCCGACTGAACTTGAAGATCTTCAAGGACAATACGCTGCACTGAAAGAATTAGGTGTTGAAGTATACTCTGTTTCCACAGATACTCACTTCGTACACAAAGGCTGGCATGACAGCTCTGAAAAAATCGGTAAAATCACTTACGCAATGATCGGGGACCCATCTCAAACGATCTCCCGCAACTTCGACGTTCTTGACGAAGAAACTGGTCTTGCTGACCGCGGAACATTCATTATCGATCCTGATGGCGTCATCCAAACAGTTGAAATCAATGCAGGCGGTATCGGCCGTGACGCAAGCAACCTAGTAAACAAAGTAAAAGCGGCTCAATACGTTCGTCAAAACCCAGGTGAAGTCTGCCCGGCTAAATGGGAAGAAGGCGGCGAAACACTTACACCTAGCCTTGATTTGGTAGGTAAAATCTAAGGAGTGCATTCCATTGGTACTTGATGCAAATATCAAAGCACAATTAAATCAATACATGCAGCTAATTGAGAACGACATTGTTCTCAAAGTAAGCGCCGGTGACGATGACACTTCTAAGGACATGCTGGCTCTCGTTGACGAGCTGGCTTCCATGTCATCTAAAATTTCAGTTGAAAAAACTGAATTAAACAGAACACCGAGCTTCAGCGTTAATCGTACCGGAGAAGACACAGGCGTTACATTCGCCGGTGTTCCTCTCGGCCACGAATTTACATCATTAGTGCTGGCATTGCTTCAAGTCAGCGGCAGAGCGCCTAAGGCTGATCAAAAGGTCATTGACCAGATTAAGAACATCAGCGGAGAATACCGCTTCGAGTCTTATATCAGCCTGACGTGCCACAACTGCCCTGATGTCGTCCAAGCATTAAACATGATGAGCGTGCTCAACCCGAATATCACTCATACAATGATTGACGGCGCGGCATTCAAAGAAGAAGTAGAAAGCAAAAACATCATGGCTGTTCCGACTGTTTTCTTAAACGGTGAATCTTTCGGAAGCGGCCGTATGACCATCGAAGAGATTCTCGCAAAAATGGGCAGCGGCGCAGATGCGTCTGAGTTTGCCGACAAAGAGCCGTTTGACGTTCTTGTTGTCGGCGGCGGACCTGCCGGCGCAAGCGCGGCGATCTACACGGCGCGTAAAGGCATCCGCACCGGTGTCGTCGCTGAACGCTTCGGCGGCCAGGTACTCGACACCATGAGCATCGAAAACTTCATCAGCGTCAAAGCGACTGAAGGACCGAAGCTCGCCGCAAGCCTTGAAGAGCACGTGAAAGATTATGATATTGACGTCATGAACCTTCAGCGCGCGAAACGTCTTGAGAAAAAAGATCTGTTCGAACTTGAACTTGAAAACGGCGCTGTACTGAAAAGTAAAACAGTGATCCTTTCAACAGGTGCCCGCTGGCGCAATGTCAACGTACCTGGTGAGCAAGAGTTCAAAAACAAAGGTGTCGCTTACTGCCCGCACTGTGACGGACCATTGTTTGAAGGTAAAGACGTAGCGGTTATCGGCGGCGGAAACTCCGGAATCGAAGCGGCGATTGACCTTGCAGGTATCGTCAATCACGTGACTGTGCTGGAGTTCGCGCCTGAACTGAAAGCAGACGAAGTCCTGCAAAAACGTCTTTACAGCCTGCCAAACGTCACTGTGCACAAAAATGCACAAACGAAAGAAATCACAGGCGACCAAAACGTAAACGGCATTACGTTCGTTGACCGTGAAACAGGCGAAGAAAAACACGTTGAACTTCAAGGTGTATTCGTCCAAATCGGTCTCGTGCCTAATACAGAATGGTTAGACGAAACTGTCGAACGCAACCGCATCGGCGAAATCATCGTCGATAAGAGCGGCGCGACAAGCGTTCCCGGCCTATTTGCCGCAGGGGACTGCACAGACGGCCCGTACAACCAAATCATTATCTCCATGGGATCAGGTGCAACTGCCGCTTTAGGCGCATTTGATTATTTGATCCGGAATTAATGTAAAAAGCGCTATCCTGCTTACACGGCAGGATAGCGCTTTTTTTATATTAAAACGGCATACTGCATGGCAGTACACCGTCTGAAGCAATTCAATCTGTCTTTCTCCCTCTCGCCCGATAGATGAGAAATAATCCAATAAACCACAGCGGCGTCAGCAGCAAAGCCGGGCGCGTCGCATCCGCAAACAGCATAATCACCAGAATGACGGCAAACAGCGCCAGCACGGCGTAATTGATAAACGGCGCAAACGGCGCCTTGAAAGACGAGCTTGCATGTAAGTCCGGACGGGTTTTCCTGTATCTGATATGACAGACCAGAATCACGCCCCACACCCAAATGAAACAAATCGCGCTGATGGTTGTCACGATGCCAAAAGCCGCTTCCGGTATCAATTTGCTTAAAAGAGCGCCAGCTGACAGCACAATAACCGATATCCATAATGCGCGGCTCGGCACATGATTTTTATTCAGCTTCGCAAAACTTGCAGGCGCTTGTTTCGTTTTGCTTAAGTTATACAAAATCCGGCTTGTTGAAAACATCCCGCTGTTACAAGCAGAAGCGGCAGAGGTTAATACGACAAAATTAATGATTCCCGCGGCTAACGGGATGCCGACCAGACTGAAGGTCTTTACAAAAGGACTTTCCGCCGCATTCAGCTGCATCCACGGGTTAATACATAAAAGAATGAGCAATGCCCCGACGTAGAAAAATAAAATCCGTAAAGGAATTTTATTGATAGCGGACGGAATATTTTTTTTCGGATTTGACGTTTCCGCCGCCGACACACCCACTAATTCCACACCGACATAGGCGAAGATCACCATCTGGAACGAAAGCAAAAAGCCTGAAAATCCGTTCGGAAACAAGCCGCCGTGCTCCCACAGATTCGCCGCTGAAACCGTTCCGGTATGCGTTTTGAACCCAATCACCAGCAGAACTACACCGATGACAATTAACGCGAGAATCGTGACTACCTTAATCAAGGCGAACCAAAACTCCAATTCTCCAAAAATCTTAACCGTTAACAGATTAAGCCCTAATAAAATGAGCAAACAGATAAGTGCCGGAATCCACTGCGGAATATCAAACCAATATTTCACATACACACCGACGGCGATCACATCCGCCATAGCCGTCATAATCCAGCAAAACCAGTAGGTCCAGCCGGTGACAAACGCTGCACGCGGCCCTAAGTACGCCTCGGCAATATCCGTTAATGATTGGTAGCCCGCTTTAGATAACAGCAGTTCTCCCAGCGCCCGCATGACGAAAAAAAGCGCAATACCTACAATAAAATACGCAAAGATGATAGAAGGACCCGCCAGCTGAATCGCCTTACCGGACCCTAAAAACAATCCGGTGCCGATCGTGCCGCCAATGGCGATCAGCTGCACGTGCCGATTCGATAAGTCCCTCTTTAGCTCTCGCTGCTCCACATCTGACTCCTCCTTACCTCTCTAGTGAACGACGAGCAAAAAAAGCCAATAAAAAAAGAGATTGGATGCCCTCCAATCTCATGGTCATAAGAATATCAAATTATATCTGCGCCGCTGACAATCAACAGCATGACAAATACATATTCGGTACTCTTCTGTCCTTTTGCCTGAGATTGTGAACCCTTCGGCGCCGCGGAAAACCCGCGGTCTCTCCAGAAGCCGCTCCTGCTGTAGTGCGACCCACAGCAATCATAGCCTGCTACGTATTGAGTTTCTGATAGAAATACCTATCAGCTAACTTTTTATTTTAATGGAAGTTGAATTCATTGTCAATAGGGGGATGAGCTCACGGCGTTATCCCGGTCCAATTTTCGATGCCTGAAGCGCCGTATTTTCCGTTTTCATTGTCTCAAAAAGGCGTTATGCGGTACTATCATATAAGGTCTAATGATGTAAACTTTATGTCATACTTTAAATTCACCTTACCATACAATGGCTCGTAAATAAAAAGGGGATGGACGAGATTGGAAACCAAATATTTAGATCTGCTCGCACAAAAATACGATTGTGAAGAAAAAGTGGTCACGGAAATCATTAATCTGAAAGCGATACTGAACCTGCCGAAAGGAACCGAGCATTTCGTCAGTGATCTGCACGGGGAGTATCAGGCATTCCAGCACGTGCTGCGAAACGGTTCAGGAAGAGTAAAAGAGAAGATCCGCGATATTTTCAGCGGCGTCATTTACGATAGAGAAATTGATGAACTGGCGGCTTTGGTCTATTACCCTGAGGACAAACTGAAGCTGATCAAACATGACTTTGATACGAAAGAGGCATTAAATGAGTGGTATAAAGAAACGATTCATCGGATGATTAAGCTCGTTTCTTATTGTTCTTCCAAGTACACCCGCTCCAAATTGCGCAAAGCACTGCCCGCCCAATTTGCTTATATTTCTGAAGAGCTGCTGTACAAAACAGAACAAGCCGCCAACAAAGAACAATACTATTCCGAAATCATAGAACAGATCATTGCGCTCGGTCAGGCCGATAAGCTGATCACCGGCCTTGCCTACAGCACGCAGCGATTGGTGGTCGACCATCTGCATGTTGTCGGCGATATTTACGACCGCGGACCGCAGCCGGATAAAATCATGGAAGAACTGATCAACTATCATTCAGTGGATATTCAATGGGGGAATCATGATGTTCTCTGGATAGGCGCTTATTCCGGCTCAAAAGTATGTCTGGCAAACATTATCCGCATCTGTGCCCGCTATGACAATCTGGATATTATTGAAGACGTTTACGGCATCAATCTGAGACCGCTATTGAACCTTGCCGAAAAATATTACGATGATAACCCGTCTTTCCGCCCGAAAGCGGACGAAAACAGACCGGAAGATGAGATTAAACAAATCACAAAAATTCATCAGGCGATCGCGATGATCCAATTCAAGCTTGAGAGCCCGATTATTAAGAGACGGCCGAACTTTAATATGGAGGAACGGCTGTTACTGGAAAAGATCGATTATGACCGCAATGAAATCACACTGAACGGAAAAACATATCAACTGGAAAACACCTGCTTTGCGACGGTGAATCCTAAACAGCCTGATGAGCTGTTAGAAGAAGAAGCAGAAGTCATGGACAAGCTGCTGTTCTCTGTTCAGAACTCCGAAAAGCTGGGCCGCCATATGAATTTTATGATGAAAAAAGGCAGCCTTTATCTAAAATATAACGGCAACCTGCTGATTCACGGCTGTATTCCCGTCGATGAAAACGGCAGCATGGAAACGATGATGATAGAGGATAAAGCTTATGCAGGCCGTGAGCTGCTAGATGTTTTTGAACGGTTCTTACGGGAAGCGTTTGCCCATCCGGAAGAAACCGATGATCTGGCGACAGATATGACGTGGTACTTATGGACAGGCGAATACTCCTCCCTCTTCGGAAAACGCGCCATGACAACCTTTGAGCGGTATTTCATTAAAGAGAAGGAAACGCATAAAGAAAAGAAAAACCCGTATTACTATTTGCGTGAAGACGAAGCAACCTGCCGGAACATCCTGAAGGAATTCGGCCTCAACCCGGATCACGGCCATATCATCAACGGCCATACACCGGTAAAAGAAATCGAAGGCGAAGATCCGATCAAGGCAAACGGAAAAATGATCGTCATCGACGGCGGCTTCTCCAAAGCCTACCAATCCACAACAGGCATCGCCGGCTACACGCTTTTATACAACTCCTACGGCATGCAGCTCGTCGCCCATAAACACTTTAACTCCAAGGCCGAAGTGCTGAACACCGGAACCGACGTCTTAACAGTGAAACGATTAGTCGACAAAGAGCTGGAGCGGAAGAAAGTGAAAGAAACAAACGTCGGTGAAGAACTGATGAAAGAAGTGGCGATTTTGGAGAAACTGCGGGAGTATCGGTATATGAAGTGAAGAATATGGAGTTCAGGGATGATTCTCTGGGCTCTTTTTTTTACGGTTACGAACTAAGAAGTCCCTTTCCCTGTATGTAAAACGGATTTAACCGCTTCTTCAATCTCCCTATAACCGGTACATCTGCAAATATTGGACTCCAGCCAATTTTTTATCGTGTCATCACTTGCATTCGGCTCAGTATTCACTAAAGCATGACAATTCATGAGAAAACCCGGTGTGCAATAACCGCATTGAAACGCAAATTTTTCAATAAAAGCCTTTTGAATCGGTGTATTGATCAGTCCTTCAATTGTCGTAATGTCCTTTCCTTCCCCTTCTGCCGCAAGCATTAAGCAAGATTTCATCGGCACCCCGTCCGTTAATACCGTACAGGCGCCGCAATCCCCATTTAAGCAGCCCGGCTTTGCACCAGTTAATCCGAGACGAAGACGAAGAGCAAATAACAAAGTATCAGCCGGTCTGACCGTAATCTGTCTTTCGTCGCCATTTACTTTCAACGTAATAGGATCAGACATTTGGACCTCCTTCTAATTCCCGTAAGGCATCTAAAATTGTATTTTGCAAGACAAATATTCGGTATTCACTTGAGCCTTCTGCGTCATCAAGAACGGGTTTGGGTACATACTGTAAAGACCTGCGTACTCTTTCTTCTGCTGATCGGCTTTTATCGTTAAGCACAGCCTCCATTTCAGCAGAACGAAACGGAAATGGACATACGCCGCTGAAGGCCATTCTGATCTCATCATCTTTTTTCAGCGCACAGACTGTCACCAATGGATACCCGACATTCCACTGCTGTCTTCTTTTGATACTGACAAATGGCAGGTCAACATACGCTCGATCGACAACGACATGAAATAAAAAATCTCCTTTTCGCAATTGTATTTCCCTGTTAAATACTTTATTTATAGGATGGTAATGAATCCCCGCTCTCCCTGCAATCCCTAGCAAACTATCAGAAATCAGCAACGGCAGCACGGCCTCACGGTAATAGATGCCCCCGCAAATGTTTCCGCCCAGGCTGATCTTATTTCGAGTCGTCCGATCCGCAATTTCACTTACCGTTTTACTTAATAGCGGAAATGGATTTTCTTCCTCCAGTTTCGTTAATGATACGCCTGCTCCGATCACCAGATCATGTTCATAAAAGCGGATGGTTTGAAATCCCGGAAGCGCGTTCATATCTATCACCGCATCCGTATAGATGATATTCAGCCTTCCTAACGTGATAATTTCCGTGCCGCCGGAATAATACATTGGTGTTTTCTTTTCGGCCGCAAGAGAGTGAAATAGATTGATTGTTTCTTGAATGGTCTTCGGTTTAAAATAATCAAAATCAAACGGTATCATCTTTCCACCCCTCTTGCGTTCTCCATAATTGTTCGGGAATGAGAGGAAGTTGATTCAATTGGACACCTAAAGCGGCGGAAAGGCAATTTCCTAATGCTGCCGGCATCCCCAACAGTCCGTGTTCCCCGCCGCCGCGCGCTCCATAAGGCGCAATCACATGCGGGGTTTCAACAAATTCAATGATATATTCAGGCTGCTCTCCATAGTGAAGGGGGCGGTATGTTCTAAGCTGAGGATTTAATACTCTTCCATATGGATCAAATACAAAGGTTTCTCTTCCTCCAAATGCGATTCCCATACTCATCCCCCCCATCACTTGACCCCTTGCAGCTTTTTCATTCAGTACAGTTCCTATATCCACAACAGAATAGGCTTTTGTAATTCGGTACGTATAATCCCGTTTATCCAACTCAACTTCAATTCCCTGAGCACCTACAGCCCATTCGGGTCCCGGCTTTCCTCTTCCCGTTTCCCGGTCTAAATTCGTCATCCGGGTTAATGTGTAATTGCCGCTCGCAATGATTTGGCCGCCAATGGTATTTCCATTTGGAAACGTATATCCGTAAGCAATGTCTTTTATTTCAACATGTACAGAAGGATGATCTATAAAATAAACCTTTCCGTCGGCCACTTCCAATTCCTCGACAGGAACCCGCAACACACATGATGCCACGTCCTTAAGCTTTCGAATGGCTTCCTCCGCTGCATTCAGTACGGCATTTCCGGCCATTAACGTCCCTCTGCTCCCCACGGTTTTCCAATGCTCGGGTGTTGTTTGTGTATCTATAAGCATTTTTACGTGAATTTTGCTTATATCCATTTTCATTCGTTCCGCCAGGATTTGGGCTAGCACTGTTTTTGTCCCTGTTCCAATTTCCACTACGCCTGACATCAAGTTAATGCTTCCATCGGGATTAAAGGTTAAAAGAACCCCGGACGTTGCATTTGTATCAAATGTTGAGGTTTTCCAAATACAGCTGATTCCCTTCGCCCGTATCTTCCGGCCGTCGATTTCAATTCGCTGTCCCTCGTCCCAATTCATTAATTCCTTTAATCTTTCAATGCACTTCGGCACATTTCCGACCGTGCTTGAATTGAGAAGAACTTGAGTCGGTGTGGTGTCACCGGGGCGAATGGCATTTTTATAGCGGAGTTCTAATGGGTCCATGTTCAGCTTTTCCGCCAATACATCCATCGTCCGCTCAAAGGCAAATAACACTTCAGCATGGCTGTAGCCCCTGAATGCACTTGGATATGGATGATTCGTATACATACAATATGAATCACACCGTATATGATCTATGGCGTACGGACCCGTACAATCAACCACCGCAGCCCGGCTGATGTCCACTCCTTTATCAGAATACGCTCCGCCATCAAATAAAAACTGAATGTCTGCCGCCTTTAAGATTCCATCCTTTGTAGCCCCTAATTTGACAATAGCATCCAACCCTATATGAACGGGAGATGTGATCAGATCCTCTTCTCTCGTATTAAATAATTTGACGGGCCGGCCTCCGACTGCTTTTGATGCCAAATAGGCAATCACCTCTAACTGAACGGCTGCTTTTCCCCCGTACGCTCCTCCTACTAAAGGCGTTTTGACGATAACCTTTCCGGGTTCGATTCCAAAGTACCACTGCATTAATTTTTTAATGGCAAAAGGAGCTTGAGAGGATGTGGTAATGATAATCTCCTCATCCGCCCGAATTTCAGCAATCGAGCATCTTGTCTCCATCGCAGCGTGATCAGAAGGGTTAAAGGAAATCTGGAATTCTGCTGTCACATCACTTTCCCTAAACCCGTCTTCAATATTTCCTTTTCTAACCTTATCCAGGTTTGCGATATTTGTCTTCGGAACCGGGAATACACCTTTTGTCTTCTCATAGCGGTCCGCATGTTCATGGACGAGTGGCGCATCCTTTTGAAAGGCCTCACGGGGGGAATTGACGACGGGAAGAGGTTTATAGGATACTTTGATGGCATCCGCTGCCTTTTTAGCTGTAATCGGATTTTCCGCAACAACAACAGCAACCGGCTCACCATGGTATCTGACCCTTTTATAAGCAATCGGCGATCTGTCTTTAATTTCCTCACCTGCAAGCGGAAAAGGTTCATCACCCAATATCGCTCTCACGCCGGGAATCTTCCAAGCTTCTGAAAAGTCCATAGACACAATATCGGCATGCGCATATGGACTGATCAGCATTTTTGCGTGTAATGTGCCTGTTTCTTGAAAATCATCCGTATATTTCGCTTTACCCGTCACTTTTTCAAGGGCCTCTTTTCGAATGACACTCTTCCCGATATACTCCAACTCATTCACTCCTCGAATTTATTCAGCAGCAGCGTATAATCTTCAGCTGTATCGACGTCATAAAAAAGCAAAGGGTCTTGAAAGCTGATCATTTTTCCCGTATTGATCATACTTTCACGGATGACATGCCGGGCGCCCTGATCTCCCTTTAACTGATGCAATACCGGAAAACATTGATTTGAGAATAAAATGGGGGGCATAGGAAGATGATGATTTTCAGCGGCGATAAATGAATAACGGCGCTCCTTTTGATAGGAATCAATTAACGTATTGATGATATCTGCGGTGACAAACGGCTGATCTGCAAGGAGAATGATAACGGCGTCAGCCTCATACTCTGCCGCTTTTTTTACACCGCATTGTATAGAATGGCTTTGGCCCTTACCCGCTTGCTCACATTCTGCCTGGCTCCACTTATTTGATATGGGATCTAAAAAGAAAAAATCCGAAAGCCAATGCAGTGAATCTCCCTTTCTCGTAATAACAAAAATATGATCTAATTCAGATAACAAGGCATTTTTAAGAGCCATACCTCCAAGGGAAACTCCATTGAGAAATAAACTGCGCTTATCCGTCCCCATGCGTCTGCTTGTACCGGCTGCCAGGTAAATGGCTGCTGTTTTCATAAGCGAGACCTTTGTTTTCGCATTTTTTGAATCATCTCGCCGACAATACTTACAGCAATTTCCTCAGGGCCTTGTGCCCCGATGGGAAGGCCGATAGGGGAATGAATATCCTCCGGAATCTCAGCTCCGCCTAACAGCCGCTCGGTGCGCCTTCTGGGGCCTAATACGCCTTTATAAAACACATTCTCGTTTTTTAATGTATGTAAAATGATCTGATCTTTTTGAAAGCTGTGTGTCATAATGACAACAAAATCCCTTTTTGTCATGCTCAGACCTTCCATGACTTCTTCCGGTGCTCCTGTAATCAAACGGCCGGCTTCAGGAAAATGGCCGTGATGACATAAAGCGGGGCGCCAGTCAATCACCGTCACATGAAAGCCCGCACGAGCCGCCAACGAAACTAACGGCTTCGCATCTTCCCCTGCTCCGAAGACATATAAACAAGGTTTTGGCACCATCTGATGGATAAAAAATAAATCAGAGGTATGTTCATCCCTTTTGATTCCCTTTTCTGTCTGTCTCAGTTTTTGAATACAGCCTTGTTCCATAACATCCCCGGTTCCAAACACGCTGCCGTCTTCAGCTATATACAGATCTTCCTTCGGCTCTAACGTTTCAGTGAATCGTTTCACTCGGGTCACAGACTTTTTTTCATCTAAGCATGACTTGACTGTCATCAGATGTCGTTCCAATTCCCCTTTTACAGGCTCAAGCAAAACCGTCAAAACACCATTACAGCCAATGCCCTGTCCCCAGGATAAATCGTCTTCCGCGCTCATATCAAAGCGGACAATCAACGGCTCTCCTGCAGTCCAGACCTGTTCCGACCGTTCAACGAGATCTTCTTCCAGACAACCGGCGGATAACATTCCGACTCTTGTTTTGTCCCCTAACATTAACATGGAGGCCCCTTCTTTCTTATAAGCGGACCCCTCTGTTTTAATGATGGTAGCCAGTACCTTAGGTTTTGCAGAATTCGCGATGACATCCAAAATCCGGTGTATATCATCCATTTGATTTCCCCCGTTTTTACCTGATCATATCTGCATCTGTATAACCATATTCTTTTTTTCCGGAAAACATTACAAACGCTTCAGCAATTTCTTCGTTTCTAAAAAAAAAGAGTCTTTATAGACCTTATGACCGGGCGGCGGGTGCGACAGCATGTCGGAACGGAGAGATTCCAATAACACGCTCTGTTCCTTCTGTTTCCAATTGTCTGTTTCACCATGCTGTATGCCTTTAAAACCCGCAAAGTATTCACTTAACACTTGTAAATCATTCCCCAGCTCCCTTTTGTCACTTGAAGATAAAGCTCCTTCTTTTTCCCATTCTTTTAACGTTTTCACTATATTTGATAGATACTCAAATCCGGCGTTCAACTTTTGCATCTCTATTTGATAGCTTGAAATGATGTTCTTATGTTTTTTTCTGACGGGGTTGAATTTTAAGCTGTCAGAGGCTGTTTGCAGCATCTCTTTTGCCGTATGCAGCTCCTGCAGAAGCTTGTTCATTTTATATTCCATAAGGTTCCCTTTTCCTTGTCCCCACTCTGATTGCACCCATTTGGAGAGGTCTGAAAGTGTGCCGGAAAGCTGACGAGCCAATGTTTGAAAAGAGTCCGCTGCCTTTTTTGTGTAGTCCGGCGGAAAAAGGAACATGTGAACCAGAATGGCGATGATGACGCCGATCACCGTATCGATTATTCGGTCGAATGCATAATCTTTAGAGTTCCGTTCAAACGTAAAGACCAACAAAATGGTGAGCGCTACCTGATGTAAAACCGTTACATCTATTCGTAACCACTTCGCAATGTAAGTACCGCCTAATAGGAACAGCCCCAGCATCCAGCCATTCATTGGCAAGTGACTGACAAGAAAGGACGTTAGCATGATCCCAATCGCAGTTCCCGCAATACGATGAAAAGAAAAGCGAATCGACTGATCTATCGTTGGCTGCAAACATAAGATAACAGACAGAGGCGCTAAATACGGGTGATCAGAGCCCGCCAGTTTTGCCGCTTCCCAAGCAACCGCAGAGGCAATCGCCATCTTCCAAACCAAAGATGTTTTGTTTTGGATTTTTTCACTTTTCATCATACGCCCCCTCCTTTCAGAAACCTTTTCCACTAGGTTTCCGTGACGGAAAGGGATTTATACTGTCGTATGGAAAATGCGGAAAGAAGCTGTTGTTTGCAATAAAGGTGCTTCTCTGAGCTCTTCTGTACGGTTTCTCCCCTCCTTGATAACTTCGCATCAGATATGAACCCTGCTCCCCTATGACTTTCGAAGGGAAACATACAAACCGTGTTAGTTAATGTGATGAAATTGGGTGAATTTTTTATCATTTTATATGGTAAGGGTTTAAGAAGCAGAATGCCTTTGTTAGTATGGCAACCAAAGGAGGAGGATCAATTATGCAAAGCAAAATGAAGCTAACCGCAGTGAAACTGGCAGCCTTGGTATTCCTAGTAGGTGCCTTTGTCCTCCCGGTTTTACCCCATGCTGCGGCAAGCGACTCCTTCTCTTATCATAAAAAATGCTACTCTCTCTAATTAACTTTACCGAAACTATATTGACATGTTTTGCTGATGTTGTTTTCATTTAACATCTCTCTTTTTGTAATAATAAAAACAGAACGTTCCAAAGACCCTTTGTTTTGGAACGTTCTGTTACTTAATCAAATATAAAATATGTATTTATTTTACTTAACGATAACGATACGGACCTACTACCTCCTATTTGCTGTTATATATTGGTTTGAGGCTTGGCATATTCATCTTATATACATTTGATTTACCCTACAACTATCAACAAAGATATTGATAAATTATCCATTGTCTTCTAGGAGCTTCAATTTTAAGATTTGTCCTTGTAGACGCTTTTTAATAACACGGATCGAAAAAATCCCATCTAACTTACCACTAACGAAAAGCTCTCATATTCCCGTTTGTGTGATGTTGTATGTATTAAATATGGAAAGATTCATTATTCACAGACATTTGATGGTGGTAACAACTTAAATATTTCAAAGAAAATAGAATAATACTTAAAAAAGGAATGATTAATTCAAATCATTCCTTTTTCTTTAAATAGATCGTATATAGCACTAGCTAATCTCTTACTGAACTCGGGTGGAACTGCATTCCCAATCATTTCATAATTTTGAACCATACTACCTATAAATTCAAAGTTGTCATCAAAGGTTTGTAGTCTAGCTGCTTCCCTAACGGTTATTGACCTAGACTGAATGGGGTCTGGGTGAATATGTCTAAGTCCATCTTTTTTCAAATGAGCTGGTATTGTATTACTAGGCTGATCCCATCTTAGCACGTAATATTTATGAATATTTGAAGTTTTACCTGTTTTCTCGGTATAAAGCTTTTTTAAATTTTCAGTCGAGAGATATTTATTATTTCCTTTATTAATATCTTCTGCCAATATCCTGAATATATCCATATCTCTTCTATTATGGTATCTTGGGTAATGCCCATTATAATTCGATTCAGGTGGGACATGTGAATATTTCCGACGTCCTAATTTATAGTCTTCTGGTGAAGGTACTAACTTAGGAAGCTTTCCTATTGCATCACGAACTGTATAAATTTTTTCAGATTTATATCTAGTTAGAATTTCGTTGTAAAAAAACTGAAGTGTTTTTTGATTTTCTGTCTTATTCCCACCAAAATACCTTCTATTTAAACCAATTAGTATTACCCTTTTCCTTTTTTGCGGAACACCAAATTGAGTTAAATCAAGTAAAGCTTGACCTTTAATATCGTCAATAATGTCAAAGCCATATTCATTGAATCCTCGCTTTATTTTATCAACTATATTTTCACCATCTGGAGCTGCCGACAACATACCTTCAACATTTTCAAAGACAATCAATTTAGGGTTGTAGACTTTAACAACTTTTAAGTAACTTTCGAAAAGATAGTTCCTATAATCATTTGTCATACCATATTTATCTTGTATCCTACCTGCAACTGAATATGCTTGACAAGGAGGGCCACCAACAATTAAATCTATTTTCCTATTATTTACTATAGAGTCTAGACCAACATGCGATCCATAAACCTCATCATCTTTCCATCCCTTTATTAATTCTTCTGTTCGTTGAATGTCAAAATGAAGAACTCTTTTTTCAGCATCCTCATAATTATATGTTTTTTTTAATCTATTTATTAGAGTATCACAGGCATATTTTTGCCATTCAACACTAGCAACTGTGTAGTAATGCTTCGTTTTTTCAAAGCCGTCTAAGAGTCCTCCACACCCAACAAATAACTCTAATGTATTTAGTTTAGTCATAATATCACCTTTATATATTCAATTCCAAGTTCAATTGTTCTAAGTCTTTAACTTTTCTACGCCCGCTTTTCACATCATCAAAATGTCGAAGTATGGCTTTGGCCAAATTGAGGGATAAAAGAGGTGGTACCGCATTTCCTACCTGTCTATTTTGTTGAGTTCTAGTGCCTATAAAGACAAAATCATCCCTAAAGGATTGTAATCTTGCATTTTCTCTAACTGTTGGCACTCTATTATACTTGTAGTGAAAGTGATTTCTGTGACCAGTATCAATTGTTCGTGAAGGCTTTTTACTGTGATATCGAGTCCAAGCTTCATTGAACTTTCTGCTATCACCAATACCAGGAGGTAAATCCTTATGATTGCCACCCTCAGGGACTTGACTTATAACCCATTTAACATGTTCCGTATGATTTGTAGCAACATGATTATGAAGCTTTTTACTGTTTTGTCTCATGAATTCTTGATATAGCGATTGAGGTTTCTTTTCATAGTTATCAACCTCTTCTCCAAACTCTTCATCTCTACTTGGTAAATCACTAATCGCTTCACTACAGGTTACATATCTTTCTGGTGTATGAGTTGGTTCTGGAAATTCAAAAGATCCATATCCCTTTTCTATTCCCACAAAAAACATTCTTTTTCTCATCTGTGGTACACCGTAATCAGCTGCTAATAAAGGTTTAGGTGAAACTGACACATTATATCCCATATCCTCAAAAGTATTTATTATTTGCTGCTTAACAATACCATTATATAATGTTGCAATCCCCGGTACATTTTCAATCAAAAATGCTTTAGGTTTAAATCTTCTTACAGCTTTAACGACTGCTAAGTAAAGGGTGTTTCGTGTATCGTTTATATCTCGTGATCCTGTTAATGAAAATCCTTGACAAGGTGGCCCTCCGATAACAATGTCAACTTTTTGGTCCCCAATTTTATCAGCAATTTCTTCTATAGCCTCATCTTTGGAAAGATCGGCCAATAAAACATCTGACGTTTCATGATTATATTTAAAGGTTTTTAACGCTGCTTCTTCAAAATCCACACCAAGCATGACATTATAACCAGCATCTAGAAATCCCTGTGATAAACCCCCACAACCACAAAATAGATCTAGTACATTTAATTGTTTTTCACTCATAGATCTATCCTCCATTCTACGAACGTATATTCCCTTTTATTTTAAATTTTTTTTATTATATATGCAATAGCCAAAGCTTTATAATAACACTTTTCGACATCATTTTGACACTAATAAATGAAAAAGAGGTTGTTAATCCTTTCCACCCAGTATTTGAGTAATACTTTTATTCCATCAAACAGATTTACAGCAACTTCATAAATTCCTTCGTGAATGGTTAATCATTAGAAAGGAATTCCGAATTTAACTTCATTCTTTTCCGACTCTTCACTCCAAAGATCTCATTGCTAATATTGATTCCTCTCACTTTAAGTTGAACTTCTGCATCCTATCACCTCTCTTATACTATCTTTTCATTCCCACTATAACAATGGGATATAGTTGGAACATAAGAACAACATTTTTATAATATATATTTAAAACGAGAGTCGAACGCGCTTCAAAAATACCATAAGTTGTATACAAAATATTGTATTTACCATTTATTTATAAACTTTCCATAAATATGATCTCTATGGTATTTAATCATTTCTAAATTGGGCCATAGAGTCTTATCTTGTGGCAAAAGTAATTTTTTTCGATCAATTTCCTGTAAAATCTTATTCTCTTGCATCTTTTCATGCACCTGAATAGTGAAATCATCATTTATTGCAAAGAAACCACGATCAAACGCCCAATGAAGATCTAAGGAAAGTGAGAGTCCGTTAGTAGGATTATCTGATCCTCCATATTCTTTCCCTTTAATGTGAGCAGCTTGAACATTTAGTGTATCCCCATATACAATAGATTGCCCCGTAACAGCACATTTGAAATTGTAGGCTTCCAACACTGCTTTACGGAAACGACGATCCCTTTTTATTTTCTTAAGAATGGTTACAGTGCGATCTATACCATCCGTCTCCAAACTTTTCTTTAATAGTTCAGCTAATGCTTCCGGGGACAATATTGTTGGAAGCTCTACACCCAGTCTCTCATCTATTACTTCTCCATTATCTAATGGACTGGATTCTAAACTTGGCAACTCAGTCCCCTCAAACATTTCCGTGAATGTAACGCCTTTAGAAATAAGCTCTAATGATGGAATCAAAGCAGATAAACTTCTTCCTACTTTATATTTTTTGATCAAATCCATGATCTCATTATAATTTGGACTTTCAGGATGAATACACCCAACTATATAGTCCTCACTTGAATTAGGGGATTCAATCATTAGAATAATATCATCAGGATCTAAATACTTGATGTAGCCAGAATACATGCGATATTCGTTTCGGCCATTAGGTTTTGATTCAACAATTTTACTGTTATGGTAATCATAATTAAAATTATGAACCTTTCCACTATTACTTTCTTTAACAGTAAATTTCTTTTTCGGATTTAGTTCTGATATGGTTAATTCTCCGAAAAAATCTTTGGCAACTTGTTGAGCTATTAATGCAAAAGAACCTGCCCTTTCACCATTGGGACGAATACCCAATTCGTTAGATTGTAGTACTTTTCCAAAAACTAACCCGCTCTCTTTCATTTTTAGCTTTTCATATTTACCTTTCACATTTTGATACACTTTTTTTCTAGCAATTGGTGTTAGAAGGTGACCCTTTTTTTCTAAGAGTCCAATAAATTTGCTTGGATTCATAATTTCCTTCAACATCAAATGACTATCAGTAAGGTCCTCTTCTTTTTCAAGGTCAATCTCAAGAACCTTGGATAGTTGGTTCTTTGAAATGTTATAAAAACCAGTAATTTCAGTTATTAATAGCAAGCTTTCTTTGACAGATACCATATAAAGCGCCTCCTCATATCATTAAACACATAAAAAAAGAATTAAACAGCTGTTAATTAAGATTATACTCAATAAAGCTGTTTTAATTCAATTTTTTTATTAATTATTACCTTTTTGTTGTATAATCCAGTTTTATTTGTTCAACTATACAACTAAGAGACTTTTAAAAAAACACCAACATTTATTCAATTGATGTTAAAATAGAAAAAATTCCTTTTAAGGCTAAAATCTTTTCAAAACGGAATTAAGGATGGGGTAATAACTTATGATGGAAATAGAAGAACTAACAGATGAAAAATTAATAGGGGCGTATGGATTCGTAATAAACCAATTAAAAAAAAGAAAAAGATAATTAGAAGCAAAAACTACACCTTTCCCCATTAATACTAATAGCGTCAATGTTTTGAGTACTAACAGGAGCAAATTGTAACTTAGGTAGTCCTACAGTCCTGCTGTAGTAATTAATAGCATAATATTCACCAAGATCACCTAAGATGGCTTAAATGAACCAAATTCAATTATGCCTGAACCACCAAAGTTTGAGTATGTAATAATTGTAATAATCAATGAAAACTATCTGTTGGATAAACTCATTGAATTGAATTGGGGTCAGTTTTTAAAATACAGAAAGTGGCGTAGTAGAGTCAGAGCCTGGAACCTGTCTATAACCCAGAAGCTAATAAACGATACAAAAGTAATTTATTTAAGACCATAAAAGGGAGAAACTGAGTATCTCCCTTTTTAAATAACTATTTAAGAGTCCAACTTCAAGGTGAGGTACTTACTACTAAATATGGACAAACCTCAAGATTAATGTCATATTCAATTCTCTCTAAACCATTTGGAACGCCCTCTTGAAAAATGCTCGAGGTTAGCATGGGAACATTTTCATCCACGGTCCCAAAGACTCGATCAGTAGATCTATCTATTGATCGAGTCTTCGGGGCCATTTTTTTCATTTGTTAAATAATTCCTAAGTCTCGGCCAGTAATACCATTCTGCTCTATCAATCCTAGGCAACCATTCCACACGATATAATTGCCTATCCTCAACCATGTGTACGTCTCGAACATCCATTACCTCCTCTGATTGAAACTTTGTCAAAACTTGCAGCTTATATTCTTCTGGAATTGAAGAGCTAGCCGCTACTTCTTCATTTGAACAATCATCGCTATTCTGACATAGGAAACTAATGACGCTGACATTCGCCTCTCTATATCAAATAAGTTTTTATAACTATTTCTACACAAGGGTTAGTCGTTACCCCTAATTTCAGGAATTAATATGTACAGGGTGTAGCTAGCTAGAGCTTTTTTAAAAGAACTGTTGGTAATATCAAGCTATATTATCTAATAACTAGAATCATGCACACAATAAAAAAATTTTAGGTTTTATGTATCCATAAGAGAAATTTGATTACAAAATAGAAAAAAAGAAGGTTGCAAATACCTTTAACATAAAAAAGAACCTACCAACTAGTTTTGCTTCTAAAGAAAATTGTAAAATCAAATAAGTTATCTATTGATCAAAAATATCCCTTAAAAAACTCGTGAATGGTAGGTTCTTTCCTCGTTACTATTAGATTGTAAAAACCATCACTCACTTATGATAAGGCTCCCCACGATTAATCCGAAACGCCCGATAAATCTGCTCCACTAAAATCAGCCGCATGAGCTGATGAGGAAATGTCATTTTTGAGAATGACAGTTTGTCGTCTGCGCGCTTCATCACTGCGTCGCTCAATCCTAGTGAGCCGCCGATGATGAAGGTGATTTTGCTTTTTCCATATGTCGCCAGCTTATCTATTGTATCGGCCAGTTCTTCGGATGTTTTCATTTTTCCTTCGATGGCGAGGGCGATGACGTGGGTGTCCGGGCTGATTTTGGCCAGGATGCGTTCGCCTTCTTTGTCTTTGACGATTTTCATGTCTTGGTCGCTCAGGTTTTCCGGAGCTTTTTCGTCCGGGAGTTCGATGATGTCGATTTTTGCGTAGGCTGAGAGTCGTTTTTTGTATTCTTCAATGCCTTGCTTGAGGTATTTTTCTTTTAGTTTTCCGATGGTCACAATATTGATATTCACAGGTCATCCCCACTTTAGAAACAAGTTATTCATATATATTGTCCACAATTGTGGATATCTTTTCTGTATTTTGTGTAGGATCATTCGTTCCCTACTAGATATGTTGCAGTGTCCCCACATAATTCACAGGCTGTGGATAAACTGTTAGTATGTTCGATTTTTCTGATTTCGGGCGGAAGCTCATGATCATCTATGTACATGTCCAGCACGGTTTCGATATGTTCTTCACAAGAATAATAAGCGGTTTTCATAGTTACGTCCTCCGGTTTTCTTTTGCACGCGGCAATTGTTCTCTTTTCAATATAACCTATTTATACACATGTTAGTAGTGCTTCGGGCTGAGTTTTATCCACAATTCGGCAAATCACGCGCAAAAAGAGCCGGTGTTTTCAGCATCCGGCTGTTTACGTGTTTTCTCTTTTTTCTAAGCGAAGGACGAACAGAATTCCTAATAGACACACCAGCAGTGTAGAGCATACATCTATCCAGTCCAGCTTTCCGTCATTTAAAAACGCGGCAAGCTTTTTCTTCATCGGCTCCCTCCTATATTCCTCTATCTCTATGTTCGGTCGGCTTTTCTCTTGTTATATAGCCTTATCATAAGGGTCACAACGATATATACAATCATAATCAATGCCCCGTTACTCACATCAGGGTATCCAATCAACATATTCATTATGACAAAAACAATGGTTATACAAATGACGGACAACAATAAGAAGAGACTGAATGATTTCAAATGAACACCTTCTTTCCCGTAGTAACGTTTCATTATAAAAAGCTTACCAAAAGCGGCAAGCTCTTCCGAAATGTTTATACTCTTCAAAACCCACCCATCACCTGCACATCATACAGCTTGAGATGGCTTTTCGGCGTGACGATGTTTTTTAAATTTGGAATGGCCAGATCGTTAAGCTTTTTGCCCGTTTTCAGGTCGAAGGATTCGATTTTGGCGGGCTTTTTGTAGCTGTACGTGAACAGATACAGCTTTCCGTTTTGATGGGTCAGCTCCTTGAAGTCGGCCTTCATTCGTGATGGGGGGAGGGTGAAGGCTTTTTTGCTTTTTCCGGTCTTAGGGTTGATGCGGTAGACGGTTCCGAAGCCGTCAACGAAATAGAAGCTGCGCTGCTCCATGAAAAAGCTTTTTTTGAAGCTGAACGGCATGGAGTCATAGATCGTCTGTTCGTCATTTTTATAAGCGGCGATGTCATACGTTTTGATGGCGCCGCTGTTTTTCATGACTTTCACCATTTGATAGATGTGATCGGCTTTTTCCCCTCTGGTGACAAAGCAGACGGCGCTGTCGTCGGCGGCGAGCTGGGATTCGACAGACGTGCCTTCTTTATACGGCCATGTCGCGATTGATGTTGTATGGAGCTTTTCTTTATCGGCCTGAATGTCTTGGACGTGATAGCCTTTTTCGTCATCTGTCGGCGTGAGTGCGAAAAGATGATCTTTAAAAAAGCCTGAAGCGCGGATATAGTGCGGGATGACGTCTTGCTTCCACCTGCCGTCAATCTGGCGGTACAGCTCTGAACGGTAGCTGCCGCCGCTCTTGTCGTAGCCCGAATTATACAGCGTGTAAAAGCCTTTCGCCCGTTCGATATATCCCGCGCTGTCTCCCGTATGCTGGTACGCTCTTTTATACGTGTGAAGGCCGCCCTGAACGGTGTAGATTCCTTTTTTGTCCTCCAGCAGGACGCTTTCGTCATGCACTTTGGCCGAGCCGAGCTCAAGCCCCTTCATTTGATAAGAAGAGAGCCGTCCTTTTTCATCGGCGAAGAGGGCGTAGCTTTTTCCGCCGCCGAACGTGTCTTGGTCAGCCGCAGTGGAGAAATACAGCAGCGCCTCTTTATCTTTCAGAAAATCAGGGTCATTTAATGTGTTTCTCGCGACCTCCGCAGGATCTTCCGTGCGGAAATAGATGAAGCATAAGACCGCTGCGGCGGCGATGATCATTAAGGATATCCAGATGATTTTTTTCACGTTGTTCTCCTTAGTGAATGGTCAGAATCGTGGTTGTGTAGGACGAGCTTGTGATGTCGCGCGGATATACGCCTAAGCCGCCGTTAGAGTCGATATCAATCCCGGCTTTTAAAAGGAATGCCGACCACAGCAGTTTTGAGCAGTTTTTGGCGCCTTCATGGCCCGTATTTCTGTTATTGACGAAGTTGAAGGAGTATTCATCACCCACTCTTGATACGGCCCAGTCAGCGGCGGCTTGTTTTTGAGAGTCGGTGACTTTTACGGTCTGGACGATTGAATTGTCTTCGACTTCTCTGCCGTTATAAGCAATCTGGCGGACGCCGTCTCCCGGCACGGATTCAACAATTTTATCAGCGGATGAATACATGCCGACATGCCCGTGGTTGTAATAAGCGGTGTATGAGTTCGTGTAATAAATATTGCCTTTTGTGCTTTTCGGAAGTTTTTTTGTGCCTGATGATCCGCCCATTGCAGAGAGTCCTTCTTTGGAAGCGATTATATTTCCTTGCACCTTGTCTGCCGTGATTTCTTGATGAAACTGCTTGAGAATTGCTTCTGTTGAAACGTGCTTCTGTTTGGCAAGCTCTTTGGCGGATTGGAGAACGTCTTGAGGAGTCGTGCCCTGCTGAAGGTCTGCGATTTCTTTTGCGTAGCGGGCTGCTTCTGTTTCTTTCGCTTTTACATTCAAACCGGAGAACGACAGAACCATGGTGAATGACAGGGCAAACGGGAGGACGGCTTTGAACAGCTTTTTACACATATTACTTCGCCTCTTTTCTTTGAGTATAATTTTTCCACATTTTCATTATATGACGAAATTGTGATAAAAAAATATACAATTTACAGATTTTTAAAAATTTTATAACAATATGTAAATCATATGCATAAATCATTTTCAAATATCAGGAAATCCGGTTATCATACAAGAAAGGGGGAGGACATATGAAGGACAGAACGATCGGTTCGATGCGGGTTTCCACAATGGGGTTAGGGTGCATGGGTATGTCGGAATACTATGGCAGCCAGAGTGAAGAAGAGTCGATTTCCACACTGCATCATGCCGTTCATCTCGGCGTGAATTTGTTTGATACGGCTGATCAATATGGATTGGGTGCGAATGAAGAACTTGTCGGCAGAGCGCTCGCCCCATTCAGAAAGGAGCTGTGCCTCGCGACGAAATTCGGTTATGTCCGAAGTGAAAAGGGTGAGTTTATCGAAATTAACGGACGGCCCGATTATGTGAAAAAAGCGTGTGACGCCAGTCTGAAACGCCTTGGGACGGATTATATCGACCTTTATTATCTGCACCGGGTTGATCCGCGGGTGCCGATTGAAGAAACTGTCGGCGCCATGAAGGAGCTGATAGACGAAGGAAAGGTGAGGTATATCGGTTTGTCAGAGGCTTCCGCAAAAACAATCAGGCGCGCCGTCCGCATTCACCCGATTGCCGCGCTTCAATCGGAATATTCTTTATGGAGCAGGGAAGCGGAGGAGCATGTGCTGCCCGCCTGCCGTGAGCTCGGCATCTCATTTGTGCCTTACAGTCCGCTCGGCAGAGGTTTTCTTTCCGGAAAGATGACGTCGACCGAGCAGCTGGATGCCGATGATTACAGAAGAAGAACGCCGAGATTCCAGGGAGACAATTTGGCGGTGAATATAGGGCTCGTCCAAAAACTTACCGCCATTGCCCGGGAAATGAATATTACCGCGCCTCAGCTTGCGCTCGCATGGGTTCTCGCAAACGGCGATGATCTCATTCCGATCCCGGGCACAAAAAAGAAACACTACTTGGAAGAGAACCTCGCCGCTCTCGACATTGTGCTTCCCGAGGATGTGAAGGCGCGGTTGGATGAGATGTTTCCGATCGGCACCGCGGCCGGCGAGCGTTATCCGGAACAAATGATGACATTGTTAGATGAATAACAAAAGAGGCCCATCGTGCGGGCCCCTTTTCATGACAGCTTTTTGCTCATGATGACATCCGTCTCCAGAAATCCCGTCTTCTCATACAGCTTCCGCGCCGTTTCGTTATGAGCGAACACATGGAGAGAAATCTTGCGGACACCCAGGTCTTTGGCTTTGTCCTCCAGCCTTGCGAGTGCCTCTTTCGCATAGCCTTTGCCGCGGAAAGGCGGATGAAGGCCGAAATCATAAATAAACGCGTCCTGCTGCGGATGGTCCGGATCGGCGTGCAGCCACAGCCAGCCGGCATTTTCCTTTCCGTCCAATGTCAGCGTCCATAAATAGTGATCGGCCGTCTCCAAGCCGTCAGGAAGCAGGTCTTCAAACGCCAGCTTCGCTAACTCCGGCGCTTCGTCAGGCAACCACGTTCCCGCTTTTACCTTTTCTTCAGCGTAATGCTTGGTTGAATGGGCGAGATAGGACTGAAATTCTTGTCCTGTCATCGGCTGCAGCGTGATAGCCATTGAATCACTCCTTACAAAACACGGACTGAAAGCGGTATCATGAAGTATTATCCGAAGGCTCCGTTTTCTGCGGGTTTTATGATTTGTTCGGCTTGTGCCGTTGAACCAGTTTGCGCAAATAATCCAATCGAAATGAGACTTGCCAAGGCTGCTGAGAGTACAATGAATTTACATGTTTTCATTACGAATCCCCTCCGTCAATCTCAAAATTTGGTCATTGGCATCAATTGATTCTTGAAAATACTTCGCCGCCAATTTGTAATTCTCCTGTTTTTTAAAATGCGCCGCGGCCTGATACGACAAATCGGAAACGTCACTCCACAGCTCTTTCCTTCTTAACTCGGCGAAAGCTGATTCAAGCGCTTCTTCATTGTGGTCAATAAAGACATGCTGTAAGATGCGCAGCTTTTGGGTGTATACGGGCTCGTTTTTTTCTTCAGCGGCATTCAGCGCTTTGTGCAGCCAAAACCGGCCCTCATCCGTCTTTTCCTGCTTCAATAACACTCTGGCCAGCATGTACAGACTCCGCACCGAATATGCTGATCGCAAATGCTCCTTTTGATCGAGAGCCGTTTCAAACTCGACCCGCGCCTCCTCAAGCTTTTCCTGTCTTTCATAGCAAATGCCTGCGTTAAAGTGGGCAAGCGCCTCAATATGCGGATCGCCCGCTTTGGCGGCTTGATGAACCGCCGTCTGCAGGAGCTCTTCGGCTTTCTGATAGTGAAACAAGTCCATTCTGTTACAGCCGATCACCATTAAACACTGTGCTTCTCTGACCGCGTACATTTCATTGGCTTTGTAGATCTCCAACGCTTTTTCCGCGTGGTTCATCGCAAAGTAGTTTTGGCGGATTTCATAGTAGGCAATCGCCACTTGATAATTAAACTCGGCTCTTTCAATCTCATTCGGTATGTGCCGGAGCCTGCTTTCAGCAATCCGGTAAAAATTTATTGCGTTCATAAACCGTTTACGGTAAAACTCGTGCATACCGGAAAAGAAATAATAATAGTATTGAATCATCTGGTCTGTTTTTTCTTTATCGGCGTTCAGCTGGATCGTTTTTAAAATGCCGTCTGTTTTCTCATACTCTTCCATCAAAAGCTTATAGCGGGAATCAATTAAATTAAAATAAAGGAGCACCGTTTGATTTTGTGTCATATTTTGCAGATCCGTAAGCAGTTGTTCTCTTAACGCCTCAGCCGATTCGGTGTTGTGCTTTTTGATTTCCTCATACCAGTCACTGATTTTTTTCGCAACTGTTTCGTGGGCCATCACTTCAGCCATCTGTCAGGACACCTCCCTTTCCCATTTTGTGTAATAAATATATCATATTTACAGTCCTGAAAAGAGGGTGAAAGCCTGCTAGTTTCCTCGTGGCAACAAAAAAACCCCCGCAAGTGCGGAGGCGCATATTTTATAATAGTTTTTTTCCTAACAAAGATTCCACCAGCTCAACCGCTGTTTTGCCGGTTTTGTTTTTGTGATCGAGGATCGGGTTGACTTCAACAAATTCAGCTGAAGTAATGATGTCGGCATCATACAGCATTTCCATTGCCAAGTGGCTTTCACGGTAGCTGATGCCGCCGACGACAGGCGTGCCTACGCCGGGTGCGTCGCTCGGATCAAGGCCGTCGAGGTCAAGGCTGAGGTGAACGCCGTCACAGTCTGACAAGTAGTCAATCGTCTCTTCAATGACCTTTGTCATGCCGAGGCGGTCAATCTCATGCATCGTATAGACCTTCATGCCTGTTTCCTTAATGTATTCACGCTCGCCTTCATCAAGCGATCTCGCGCCGATGATGACGACGTTCTCCGGCTTGATTTTCGGGGCATAGCCGCCCAGGTTCACCAATGTGTCGTGCCCGACGCCGAGGCTGACGGCCAACGGCATTCCGTGAATATTGCCTGAAGGCGATGTTTCCAGAGTGTTTAAGTCGCCGTGCGCGTCGTACCAGATGACGCCGAGCTGTTTATAGTGCTTTGCCGTTCCTGTCAGCGTTCCGATCGCGATGCTGTGATCGCCGCCCAAGACGAGAGGGAACCGCTCATTCTCAATGACGCTGTCCACCTTTTGGGCGAGCTGCTCGTTCCCCGAGAGCACAGAGTTCAAATTTTTCAGCTCTTCATCATTTTTGAGTTTTTCACGATTGACGGGGATGTCGCCTAAGTCTTCCACCGCATACCCCATGTCAGATAACCGTTCAATGAGATGCGCGTAGCGGATGGCGCTCGGGCCCATGTCCACTCCGCGTCGTGCTTGTCCTAAATCCATCGGCATTCCAATAACTGAGATATTCTTGTTCATCCGTTTTTCCACCTCAACATGTTGTATGTTGTCCTGTGCGGGTTTCTCAAAGATGACTTGGACACGAAAAGATTTAAAGCTCTATCTGTTTTTCTGACTGCTTACGCTTTTTTACATACAGATGATAAACGATAACGCACACCGCCATGAACGGGATGCCGCAATAAAGGGCGAGCCGCTGTTCTGAATCAAATGCGAGACTGATCAGAACAACCGTATTTAACGTCAGCCCGATAATAGGCAGCACCGGGTACAGCGGTGTTTTAAACTTCAGGTCTTCCACTTTGCCGCCTTCGCGGATGTATTTCCGTCTGAACATCAGCTGCGACAGGGAAATCGTAATCCAGCCGACCTGCGCGCTTAGTCCGGCTAATGATAAGAGAAACATATAAACGACTTCCGGCGCAGCCACCTTAGACAGCAGGGACAGGCAGGCGACGGCCAGCGTCACGATCAGAGCGTTCATCGGCACGCCGCGTTTATTTATTTTGCCGAGCGATTTAAAAGCTTGTCCTTCGTTCGCCATAGCATATAGGATACGCGTCGATGCAAACAGGCCTGAGTTGGCCACTGAGAGCAGCGCAATTAAGATAACAAAGTTCATAATATCGGCCGCATATGGAATACCGATTTGTTCAAATACCACGACAAACGGGCTTTCGACCACTCCCGCCTGCTTCCACGGAATCATCCCGGCAATGACGATGATGGAGAGAACGAAAAAGACAAGCGTTCTCCATACCGTCTGCCGGATAGAGCGCGGAATCGTTTTCTCGGGATTTTCACTTTCTCCCGCGGCAACCCCGATCAGCTCCGTTCCCTGGAACGCGAAGTTTACGGTAATCATCGTAATAAGCATAGCCTTAATGCCGTTCGGAAACAATCCATCCTCATAAAAATGAGAGAAGAAAGGAGCCTGCTCGCCGTGTTTCATGTCAATCAGGCCGAACATGGCGGCGCCGCCCAAAATAATAAACAGCAGAATGACTAAAATTTTAATACCGGAAAACCAAAATTCCGACTCAGCGAACGCTTTTGTGGTAATGGCGTTCAAAAGAAACATCAGTCCGACAAACACGAGGCACCACACCCATACGGGAACATGCGGAAACCAGCGGAGCATCAATTGTCCCGCAGATAAAAACTCAATGGCGCATGTCACCGCCCAGCCGAGCCAGTACAGCCAGCCGAATGCGAAACCGAAAGCGGGGCTGATGAATTTGGTTGCGTACGTCTGAAACGACCCTGATACAGGAAGGGCAACCGCAAGCTCGCCTAAGCAGAGCATTGTCAAAAACATAATAAAACCGCCGACCAGATAAGACAGAACCGCGCCCAGCGGTCCCGCCTGGTTAATTGTAAATCCGGTACTCAGGAAAAACCCGGTGCCGATCACTCCGCCCAAAGAAATCATAAACAAATGGCGTGATTTCATTGTGCGCTGAAGCTGATTCTCTTTTTGATTTGTATTCACTATTCTGCACCCCTTCAGCAACTTGTATTGGAACCAAGCCGGTGCTTTGAAACCGATTTGCTGTCCAAAGAGCCTCTATTTGTATATGAATGTTATATGAAATTCATTTTCGTACATAAAGATACATTATACTAAAATACTGTCGCCGCGCAAATAGAGTGTGCTGAATTTTTTATTTGTAAATTCCATACAAGCCGAGGGAAAGCATTGCCGCATCAAGGTTTTACGCGTTTTGAAGCACGTTTGTGATCTTTTGGATCGCCCAGTCCAAGTCTTCCTTGGAAATCATTAACGGCGGTGCAAAACGGATCACGGTATCATGTGTTTCTTTGCATAAAAGCCCTTCGCCTTTCAGCTTTTCACAATAAGGGCGGGCCGCTTCAGTCAGTTCAACGCCGATAAACAGGCCGCGTCCGCGCACGTCTTTTATGATCGGGTTATCGATTTTCTCAAGCTCTTCTTTAAAATAACGGCCAAGCTGAAGGGAACGCTCTGCCAGCCCTTCTTCCTCAAGGACTTCAAGAGATGCGAGCGATACTGCGCAAGCGAGCGGGTTTCCGCCGAAAGTCGAGCCGTGGGAGCCCGGGTTAAACACGCCGAGAATGTCACGGTTCGCCGCGATGCACGAAATCGGGAAGACGCCCCCGCCGAGTGCTTTGCCTAAGATGAACATATCCGGTACGATATTTTCCCAGTCAACCGCGAATGTTTTCCCTGTGCGGCCGAGTCCCGTCTGAATTTCATCAGCGATCAGAAGTACATTTTCTTCCTTACAAATGGCGGCCGCTTCTTGTAAAAATCCTTCCGGCGGGATGACGATGCCCGCTTCTCCCTGAATCGGTTCGAATAAGAAAGCGGCTGTGTTCGGCGTAATCGCCCGGCGCAGCGCTTCTGCGTCTCCGTATGGAATTAATTTTATACCCGGAAGCATAGGTCCGAAACCGCGTTTATACTCATCTTCTGAAGAAAGGGATACCGCAAGCATCGTTCTGCCGTGGAAGTTGCCGATACACGCAATGATTTCCGCCTGATTATCCGCTACCCCTTTGACCTCATATGCCCAGCGTCTCGCCGCTTTGACAGCGGATTCAACGGCTTCTGCCCCCGTATTCATCGGCAGAATCATATCTTTTCCTGTCAGCTTGGCTGTTTTCTCATAAAACGGACCGAGCTGATCATTATGGAACGCGCGTGACGTCAGAGTGATTTTATCCGCCTGATCCTTCAGCGCCTGAATGATCTTCGGATGTCTGTGCCCCTGGTTCACCGCAGAATAAGCACTCAGCATATCCATATATTGATTACCTTCAGGGTCTTTTACCCAAACACCCTGCGCTTCGGAAATAACAATCGGCAGAGGATGATAGTTGTTCGCGCCGTAATGTGAAGTTTGGCTGATAATTTCTTGAGATTTTGTGAAAGCTGACATAATCTGATTCCCCCTTGTTTTGTAATCATTCAACATTAGATCTTGCTTTCCCTTTTTATAAAGCAAGTTCCGTGCCAATCCGAAAAAACGGGATGTTTCGCCAGCATTCTTTCTTTTCCCGCAAAATTTTCCGGCAGTTTGCGTGCAAACTTCAGCCAAGCGCAAAATTTTTTTGCGTTTCCCGCTGACAAAATAGGAGCAATCCAATTAGATTGCTCCTATTCAACAATTATTTATTCAATTGTCTCTGATATACAATGTAAGAATATAGTAAAGATAATATGATACAGCCGATCGCAGACATGAAAATGACTGACACTCTATACACCGGCGGCAAAAAAGCTGCAAGCATCATGAGCATGCCAGCTGAGACAAAAAGTTTCGAACTAACCCTGTGTGTATCCTTCCAAACTCTTTCACTGCTCAGCGTCCAAGGTGTTCTTATCCCTAAAAAGAAATTAGGCTTAACGATCTGAATGAAGTTTCCAAACACCATGAAAATGACTCCCACTATAAAGTTTCCTAAATAAGATATAGGGAGATCATATCCCAGGCCGGTCAAGATGGTCATCAGATTAATGACAAACAGAACCGCAAACATTGTATTAAATATAGCCATATATGGCCGGATAAATGTTTTGTAGTTATTTTTAGGATCAATCTTAGGGATGATAACCATTAAAATATATAGAATAATCATGATGCCAATAAGCATCATCATCGCATTAGCTTTCGTTTGGTAATCATTTGCACTTCCGTTTAATCCCCAGTGTGTCGCCAAATTGTCTGGTAAAGATGAAAATGTGCAAACCCATGTGAAAACAGTTAAAACTATGATTCCTGCTGAAAAGAGATATTTTTTCATGATTCCCCGCCTTTCTTATTATCATGTTCTGAATCAGTCAGAGAAAAGAACCAGCCTATAAGATCCTGTAATACAGTGGTATTTAATGAATACATAATAAATTGGCCTTTCCTCTCATCGTGAACCAAATCAGTATTTTTCAATATGGTAAGATGATGAGAAATACTGGGTTTTGACATGTCGAAGTGTTCCGCAATTTCACCAGCTGTCATGTCTTGTTTCTTTAATAAGTCCAAAATTCTTCTCCTTGTAGGATCGGCCAGTGCTTTAAAAGCTTTATTCAAAAACTTTCCCCCTCTCATACGTACATAATTTAGATATTTAAGTATATATCTAAATATCAATCATTTCCCTAAAAAAGTCAATGGTTTTATTACCTCAATTTCCATTTATTTTTAAACATCGTCCAAGTGCAAAATTCTTTTGCGTTTCCCGTTCGATTTATTTTAAAATAATGAATGTTAAGACGATTGAGAGGGGGAATTGACCTGCACACAACCAGCGAATTTTACACACTCGTGTTACAAAGCATTCTGGAAGAGATTGATGTCGGGCTGCATGTGGTGGACGAGAAGGGCAGCACCGTCATTTACAATAAGAAAATGATGCAAATTGAAGATATGGATGAACGGGACGTCCTGCATAAAAACCTGACTGATGTATTTATGTTTTCCAATCAGCAGGACAGCACGCTCGTTCAGGCCCTTCAAGAAGGCAAAACGATTAAAAACGTAAAGCAAAGCTATTTCAATAACAAAGGCCAGGAAATCACGACGATCAACCACACCTTCCCGATTGTGCAAAACGGCGAGATCAAGGGCGCCGTGGAAATCGCCAAGGACGTCACCAAGCTCGAACGGCTGATCAGGGAGAACATGCATAGGAAAGAACAGAACAGCTACACGTTTGACAGTATTCTCGGCAACAGCTCGGTTATTCGGGAAGTCATCGAAAACGCAAAACGGGCAACCCGCACATCATCATCGGTGCTTTTGGCCGGCGAGACGGGAACGGGCAAGGAACTGTTCGCCCAAAGCATTCACAACGGCAGCCAGCGCTCAGGCGCCCCGTTCATCTCACAAAACTGCGCCGCCCTGCCGGACAGCCTGGTCGAAAGTATTTTATTCGGCACGAAAAAAGGCGCCTTTACCGGAGCCATCGACCAGCCCGGCTTATTTGAGCAGGCGCAGGGAGGCACTCTGCTCCTTGATGAGATCAACTCGCTCAATCTCAGCCTGCAGGCAAAACTGCTCCGCGCCCTTCAGGAAAAGAAAATCAGGCGCATCGGATCAGCTCAGGACAAACCGATTGACGTCCGCATTATCGCCACGATGAATGAAGACCCGATCACCGCCATTTCAGAAGAGCGGCTGCGCAAAGATTTATACTACCGCTTAAGCGTTGTCACGCTGATCATTCCCCCGCTCCGGGAGCGCAAGGAGGATATTCTGCCTCTGGCCGAAGTCTTTATCCAGAAAAACAATCACCTGTTTCAAATGCATGTCGATTCGATCAGTGACGATGTGCAGCGATTCTTCCTGGAATATGACTGGCCGGGCAACATTCGCGAGCTTGAACATATGATTGAAGGCGCCATGAACTTTATGACGGATGAAACGACGATTACGGCGGCTCACCTGCCTTACCAATACCGGATGAAAATCAAACCCGCTGACACGGAAAGCAAAGCCGCCGCAAGCACCCAGCCCGGCACAGATTTAAAAGACAAAATGGAAAACTTCGAAAAATACATGATCGAAAAAACCCTGAGAAAACACGGCAATAACATATCCAAAACGGCAAACGAGCTCGGAATCAGCAGACAGAGCCTGCAATACCGCCTGAAAAAATTCGGTCTGGACCGGATGAAATGAATCCATACAAAAAAAGGCTGAGATGCTCCTCAGCCTTTCGTTTATATCTGATTGGCAAGCCGCTCTCCGGTAAACCAAAAGTTCTCACTCACTGCCAATGTATGTTCCGTATTCTCGACTTGATGCCACCAATGGCGCGGCGCGTAAATGATTTCTCCCGCCTTTTGTCTGAAGCGGATCGGAGACGCCTTTTGCACCAGCGGTTTTTGCTCAATGTCTTTTTCATCAAAGACATTGATATTTCCTTCGTACAAATAGGGAGAGTCGTCCGGATGATAGAAGATCCATTCCTTCTCCCCGAAAATGACGCCGTTCCACGCGTGCGTGTTGTTAAAATCCTGATGCAGCGGCGTGCCTGTCTGCTTAGAGCCGAGAAAGAACCATTTCCAGTCCCGTCCCGTTTCTTCATCCGCTCTCAATGTGTCTTTTGTAAAATACTCGGGTGCGGAATAGACAAGGTCTAAGTCATTTTGGTTCAGCTGCGTAAAATTCCAGTCACAGTACCATTTGTCATCATTCTGATCAATGTACTCGATATAGTTGGAAAGCTTTACTTGTTTAAACGTTTTGACCCCTTCGATATCTGATTTCCGGATGGTGACCATTCTGTCTCCATAGTGTTCGTCAATGTATTCAAGCGTCCACGGCCTGCATTCCCAGTGATCCATTGCCCCCGTCAAAATAAAAGGTTTCTTATCAGCATACTCGCTTACAAAAAGATCGTACGATAACTCATTGATTGTCAGTCTGTCAATGGTCATATCCATTCCCCTTTTATTCGGCAATCTGCCGTTTTTTTTGTTTGGCGTAACTGTATGGACCTGAAAAGATGGTGACGTTTTGATTCTCAAGCCAGAAAATCTTGTTGAACTTCTCCAGCAGGTTTCTGTCGTGAGAAACGCAGATGATGGTGCCTTGAAACTGCATCAGGCTGTTTTCGAGAATTTCCTGAGATTCAATATCCAAGTGGTTGGTCGGCTCATCCAGGATCAGGACATTCAGCTTTTTTTCCATTAAGATGGACAGCTTCAACCTGATTCTCTCACCGCCTGACAGGACGGAAAGTTTTTTAAAGACTGACGACCCGTAAAATCCGTACTTGGCCAGCATATTCCGGGCCATGCCCTCTTCAGTCAGCAGATTTTCTTTAAAGAATTGCAGAATCGTCTGACTCGAATCTCCGACATGGCTCTTTTGATCAATGTAGCCTATTTTAAGATTTTCCCCCACTTTAATGGTGCCGTCCGACAGTTCTCTTTCCCCGATGATGCAGCGGATCAGCGTTGTTTTGCCGACGCCGTTTCTGCCGACGATGCCGATTCTGTCTTTATGCTTTATGCGCAGGTTCACATTTTGATATAAAAGGGAAGATCCGTTGGTCACCTTTCCGTTTTCAATGAACACAATATCTTTTGAACCGGCGCCCGCTTCCTGAAATGCGTTTTTTAATTTTTGCTCCGTCCGGACCGGCTTATTGATCAGCTCAATCCTTTTCAGCGCTTTTTCCATATTATTCGCGCGTCTGTGCAGGCCGACAGACGGCGGATTTGAGCGGTTGGCCCAATCTCTCAGCTGGGCGATGGATTCCTTCATCTTCTGTATTTTTCTCTGCTGTTCTTCATATTTCTCAAACTGGGCGATGATGAATTCTTCCCGCTTTTTCAAGTATTCGCTGAAGCCGTAAGGCCAAATCTTCACCTCGGTATCGTCAATCTCGAGCACCTTCATCGCCGTTTGGTCGGCAAACGTTTTATCGTGGGTCGTAAACAGAATGGTTTTGTTCGATTTTTTAATAAACCCTTCAAGCCACTCAATCGCATGGACGTCCAAATGGTTGGTCGGCTCGTCCAGCAATATAACGTCGTCGTTGCGGATTAAAATTTCGGCAAGGCCGGCTTTTGTTTTTTCGCCGCCGCTCAGCTTTGAAAACGGCTGATCCTTTAATTCGCTGAGGCTGAGCCCGTTGCATACCTCGTCAATCATCGCGTGCATCTGGTAGCCGTTGTTCCGCTCAAATGTTTCCGTATATTGACTGTACTTTTCCAATAAAGCAGTCAGCTCGTCATCACTCATCGGTTCCGAAAGCTTCAGCTCAATGGCCTTCATTTCCTTCTGGATCGCCGCGAGAGCTTCAAATGATTTTTCCAGATATTGATACAACGTCAGGTCCTCATGGGGATCAGCGATCTGCTTCAGCAAACCGACCTTCGCCCCTTTGTTGATCGCAATCGTTCCTTCATCTGCCTCAAGCTCTCCGGAAAGCACCCTGAACAGCGTGCTTTTGCCGGAACCGTTCGGCCCGGCCACAAGCACTTTCTCGCCTTCATTGATGAAAAAAGATACTTGTTTGAAAATCGTATCTCCCGCTAAATTTACCGTAAGATTATGAATATTCAGCAACTCACATCATCCCTTTGTCATTCTGGTTCAAAGCTCGACTTTATTCTGGATGGCGACGCTCGCTTTCAGTTTGTAAAAGCTGAGCATCATAAACAGCGACAATAAGATGGATAATACCCCGATTGCGGTCAGCAGCAAAGCTGAATCAAAATAGTCCGTTAAGAATCCGATAAACGGAAAGGCAATGAACATGAAGAGCGAGGTCATCAAACTGATAATGGACAGCAGCGTGGCTCTCGTTCTGGACGGAATCTCATTATTCACCACCTGACTGGATACGGGTTCTATCACATCATAGAGCGCGTTAATGACGACAAAAGCTGCAATCGTCACGTACAGACTGCCCGATGGTATAAACAGATAAGCCGCCCCGATGATGCAGAATGTCAGCAGAAGCACGCGCCTCGGCGTGAATTTTTCCGCCGGCTTGGAAGAAAAGATGGAGCACAGCGCCTGCAAGATGGACAGTCCCGCAAAAATAATGGATATATTGCGCACGGACAGCCCTTCCTGACTTAACAGATCTTGTCCGTACATATAAAAAACCGATGTAATCGCAAAGAAAACGGAGAGTGACAGCACCAAATATTTAAAGGCTTTGTTCAGCCTGAAGAAATCTTTGACTTCTTTTAAGATGTCACCGACCGTCTGCGTTTCGTGTTCACTGTTTTCAAATTTGATTTCCGTCAGCTGTGTAATGACCGCCATTGCAATCAGCTGAGTGACAATCCCGGCGATAAACACATATGACCATGATATTTCCTGCAAGTAGCCGCCGATGCCCATGGCTATCGCAAGACCGATTATGACAAGTCCGTTATAGTTTCCGATGGATTTGCCGTACCACTTTTCTTTCCCTTGTTCTTTCAGTGAATCAAACAAAAAGGCGTGATCCGTTCCTGATATAAACGTCAGCCCGATACCGTATATAATATGGGCGATGAAGAGGGCGATGAAGTTATGGAAGCTCAGGAACATCACCAAATAGATAATGACCATAAAATGGCCGAGCAAGAGCGATTTTTTTCTCCCGATTCTATCCGAGATGACGCCGCTCGGCACTTCCGCCAGAAACATCGCCAAATTCAGGACCGATTGCAGGATGCCCACTAGAAACAATGAATAATTCATGCTTGTTAAATATAAAATCCAAATTCCCCGTTCGAAAAAGAAGTTTCCGAAAAAACCGGAGAAGTAAAGCAAATTTCGATTCCGCAAATGAATACCCCTTTCCAGCTATCTGCATTTAACATCATGAACAGAAAGGAGCCCGTCAGTCTTTACACTAAAACCCTCTATACATGGATCTTGCAGATACAGACTTTTCCCAAAACAAATTGGGCAATAATGAGTTGTATTCTCGAATAACCCAAAAAGTTCCTTCTTTTTTTCAGATCCTATGGCATCAACGATCGTTTTTTTCTTCTCTGGATCGCTGATGTCGCGGATAAAATATTTGATGTAGCTCAGCTCATGCATGTAAGCCGGCAGGAACAAATGGAGCTCAATATCAAACCCGCTTTTATCCATATGGTAATAATCATTGAAATGACCGACCTGGGAGACGGATACGTCCGCTCCGGCCCGCCGAAACAGATCAGCCAGCCTTTCAATGATCTCTCCGTTGGGATAATAATCGGCATAAACGATTCGGATCGGCTCTTCTTTTGTCAAAAGGGGCGGATCTTTCTGCGGTGTCCTCCCGCTTTCCCATATACCGATCAGTGAATCAGTCGGTGTGATGATATGCCCCAAATCCCCGGCCAGCTTTTGTCTATCAAAATAATGCTGAATGAAAGTTCTCAGCATGTCGTCCTTTACCTTGAAGGTAAATAACATCGGCAAATGATTTTCTTTAAAATCAGCATACTGCCGATACCTCATGTTTGAATGATGAAACTGGGTGTGGCAGGTCACGTCCGTTTGATTCGCTTCGTACAGCCCGATGCTTTTTTCCAGATCATCATTCAAAATAAATTGGATAGTCTGAACCGTGCGGTGATCCGCGGGCGTCATTTTATATTGCGGATTCCGCTCAAATTCCAGCCCCTTCTCAAACGTACGCTTGAATCGGTACGGGCCGTTTTCCAGCACGCCGCCCCCGGCGGTCCCCGGAATCAGAAAGCTGCTCTGCAAAACAGCTTCTATTTCATCAGACGGCTCGTCCAAGGTGACTTCAAAGCGTTTTTCACCCGTTACGTTCACCCCGAGCTGATCGGATGAGACGAGGCCTTTTACATACGGAACGGCCTGTTTTATGTTCAGGAAACTGCCAAGATGGGGGCTTTGATTTTCTTTCGTCAGATGATAGATGATCGTTTGAACCACACCCTCGGCGTCACCTAAATAGTCCGGGTGAATGTCCACCTGACAGGTGCGGGGATCTTTGCGGATGATCCGGCAGTTATAGCCGTCCTGCAGACTTTCATACATAATGCTGCAAATCATCTTGCTTGTGTAATCCTGCGTATCTAATGGGTTCAAGCGTATCGGGCTTGTGTCGATTTCTATTTTCAGAGGGTCGCCCGGTTTTCTCGCCGTACGATGCATCGTCTTCATAAAGCGCTTTCCTTTTGAGAAAGCTTCGTTTCTGTAATATGAAGGCCGTCAAAGTCCAGGCCGATGCGGGTATTCAGGGATTTCGGGCTTCCGCCTGCAAGGTATGTGATAATGTCATGAGACATAAACGAGGATATAATACCGTTTGTCGCTCCTAAGGAACCTTTGATCGGTTCATCAGGGTAACAGTTCAGAAGTCCGGCCGGCATGTTTTTTTCATAGGTGACGCCGGATTGATAGGATTCAGGCGTAAGCAGAGGCCCCCATTGGCCGCTGAAGCTGCCGACACCCCCGGTCATAAATGCAATATTCCGCTCCTTGCAATACCGGTAAACCCATTCAGAAATGTTATGGGGTTTGTCAGCGGCATTTATGACGATATCAATTTCATACGGATCTAACACACGCAGGTCCTGCGGCTGTGTAATTTCCTTATGGTAAAGTGCTGCGTCCGCATGGGGATTGATACCCGCAATATAATCTCTGCATTCTGAGATCTTTAATTTGCCTACAGAAGATTTATTATAGACGAATTGTCTGTTCAGGTTATGTACTGATACGGCATCGAAATCAATGAGAATAAAATGCTGCATGCCCGCCGCCAAAAGGTTTTGAAGAATGATCGTTCCGACGCCCCCCAGACCCACGATCGCTGCCCTGCTGCCGTCTAATCTCTTTTGGATCAGATTGGGGTTTTGGTTGTATTTCTCAAAATGGTAGAGCTGCTTTTCAGTGATGCGGCCTTCACGGCCGTTTTGCCATGGCTCTATTAAAGCATCCAATTTCATTAATGCATCGAAAAACTGGTTTCCCGCTTCCTCTCCCAGAAGATCAGAAAGCTCTTGTTTTTCACAGCCGGTGATCAGTCGTTCAACCGCCTCTTTGATCTCACTCGTATGCGCAAGCTTAATCGCCTTTCGATTTTGAATGATAATATGTGCCGTGTAGGTCAGCACCTGCACGCTGTCTTTAAACTTCCAGCGCTTACAGTCCGTTGACATCATGACATACCCCCTGAAAGATAATAACTCCCCAATGAGGGGAGTCACGGCTTTACTAGCAGCGATGCACCAAGCTTGCTGTTTCTGTATCAAGATCAAGTTCTTCAATCTTCATCAGTACACACCCCCTTTACCAATAACTAGATATTATCACCAATATTGGAAAAGGACAAGTTATTTTTAGAAAATTTAGAATTTACATATAAATTGTGATATTTCTTCCTGCTTCCCGGTTTATCCCGGCAGCCGGATGATGAACACGGAGCCTTTTCCCTGCTCACTTTTCACTTCAATTGTTCCGTTATGGCTGTCGATAATGGTTTTTGTAATGGCAAGACCCAGCCCCGCGCCGCCGGATTGACGGGATCGGGAGGTTTCCGCCCTGTAAAACCGGTCAAACAAATGAGGCACATGCTCCGGAGCGATTCCCGTTCCGTTATCCGCAATCATAAGCATGATTCCTCCGTCTTTCTGCAGGGAGACGGTGATGACACCCGTGTCTTCATCCGTATGCTGCACCGCATTGTAAAAGAGATTGAGAATGACCTGCTTCATTTTGTCTTTGTCAAAAATGGCTTCTATCTTTTGATTGACAAAGAACTCGAGCTTCCGGTTTCTCGCGAGCAGCTTCAGCTGAGCCTCCATTTCCAAAATGACGTCTCCCAATGCGCCTTTTTTCATTTCAAAGCTCGGCACCCGGTCAATCTTCGCGAGAAACAGAAGATCCTCTATCAGCTTATTCGCCCTGGCGGATTCCGCGTACATGCTTTGAAGCGCTTTTTCTTTCTGCTCCGGCTTTTCCGCCGCTCCGCGTATTAATATTTCGATAAAGCCGTGGATGGAGGTAAGCGGCGTTCTCAGCTCATGTGATGCGTCTGATACAAACTGCCGGATTCGTTCCTTCGCTTCTTTTTCCGCCTGAAAAGAGGTTTCAATCCGTTCCAGCATCTGATTGATGGAGATGCCCAATGACTCAATTTCGGCCTGCTTCCTATCGATCGGCAGCCGTTTATCGAGACTGCCGGCATGAATGTCACCCATCATATGCACAATGCGGGACAGCGGCTTGAGTGTGAGCCGGATCACCGGCAGGAAAACAAACAGTCCGATGACCAAAGCCGCAAAGGAAAGCACCGCGAAAATGCTGATCTGGCGGAAAAGCGAATCATTCAGAGGCTGGGTCAGCGTGCTCATCTGCACAACTCCCGCCTGCCTTCCGTCAACGGAAATCGCTTGAAACACGACGATGATTTCCTCCCCCGCCTTATTGTGAGCCACTTGATAGTGAAGCGCCATTGTATCTGTCAGCGCATCCTGATACACGTTTTTCGGGAAAGAAGGAGCGGCCCCCGCGTGCGGGTCTTCTGATAAAACAGACATCTTGTATGATTGATTGATAAAAGCAACCGTCACCCCGGGGTAAATCAAATTCGGTTGAGCCGGTGTTTCGGAACGGGCAAGGGTTTTGATTGACCTCCATACGCTTTGATCCATTGAATTGATATAACTCTGAATGCTGATCGCCTGATTTTCATACATCGTCCGTGTCATAAACATGTATTGTGTGCCGCCGATGAAACATAACAGCAAGGCCAAAATCGCCAGTGACCTGAACAGGAGCTGGAATCGCAGGGTTCTGTACAGCCGTTTCATGCCAGATCCACCCTGTACCCGGCGCCCCGAACCGTGCGAATCACCTTGTGTTCTTTGTCCTTCAGCTTTTCGCGCAAAGAACGGATGTACACCTCGACGATATTGTCTTCTCCGAGGACCGTTCCGTGATGAAGCCCCATCGTTAAAGAATCAATGAGTGCAGACTCGCTGTCTGCACTCATCAGCTTGATGCCTTTCAACTTCTCCATGATGCAGTCTCTCCTTAGATGTATCAGCCTGTGTTTATTTTTTTCGCTTCCCCTTCTATTATTCGCTTTTATCTGAAACAAAACGGAATCTAAGCTGAATTGGTGAAAGTAAACGCTCACAACGGAGCCATCTGCAAATAACAACAAATAAGCTGCCGACAGTTTCATCTGCCGCTTCAATTCAGCATCACCAGTCTGTTTCAATCACAAAGTTCTAAATTCATGTCTGCCTTTTTCTAAATATACCCATTTTCAACTGAACGTGTTGTAACCCGCGTTCAGTTCTTTTTTATAGCTTCTGAAAAAAGGCATAAAAAAAGCGCCCTGAAAAAGGACGTTTGATATGACATGTTTCATGTTCTTAAATTCTGCATTCTAAAATAATTCTTCCTTCACATTCACCTTCAATTTCATTCAATACGATGATCACATCAGCCGTTTTCATGTGTTTCACCTCCCGTTTTCACAATAGTATAATATTAACAAATAAATTAATAAAAAACAGCCCAGATTCCGGGCTGTTTTTTTATTTCTGTAATCGATCCGCTTCTGTCAGTTTGACTTCCGCTGTTTTTTTCTTTCCCGAACGGTAGAACGTGATGTTCACACGGTCGCCGATCTTTTTGCGATACAGGCGCTCACGGAGATCAACAACGTCATTGACCTTATGTCCGTCGAACCCGGTAATCACGTCGAGCTTTTTCAAACCCGCTTTTCCGGCCGGTGAAAACGCGTCGACACCCATAATGACCGCCCCGGTTTTAACGCCTTTCGGAAGTTTCAGCGTCTGGCTCCAATGGTAGCTCGCAATATCCGTTAAGGATTTCATCTCAATACCGAGAAAAGGCCGTCTGACTTCTCCGTATTTTTCTAAATCCTGAATAACGGGAATGACAAGCTTTGACGGGATGGACAGGCCAATTCCTTCAACGGCGGATTCAGCGATCTTCATTGAGTTGATGCCGACCACCTTGCCCGATATATCCATCAAAGCGCCGCCGCTGTTGCCGGGGTTAATCGCGGCATCGGTCTGCAGCACTTCCGCATTCCAATCCGGCTGTCCGTCGCCGTTTGAGTCAACAGGCACCGCCCTTTCCGTGCCTGAAATGATCCCCTGTGTCACTGATCCCGCAAATTCAAGCCCGAGCGGATTTCCGATCGCAATGACCGGTTCTCCGACTTTGACCTGATCAGAATTGCCGAACTGGGCGGCCGATTTGATTTTATCAGACTTCACCTTCAGTACGGCGAGATCCATCAGACGGTCGCTCCCGATCAGCTCAGCAGGCACGCGTGAGCCATCCTTCAGGCTGATCTCAATCTCAGTCGCACCTTCAATGACATGGTGATTGGTTACGATATAAGAAGTGTTTCCGTTCTTTTTGTAAATGACGCCGGACCCGCTTCCCGCTTCGCCGCCCTCTCCCCAAATATCGGTCTTTTGGATATTGAGAACACCGACTACCGAATCTGATACACGGCTGACCATATTCGTGACAGCGTCATTGACATTTACATTGACTGTTTTCACCTGTTCGCTGCCGAGACGCTGGCTGGTGCTTTTGCTGCTTTCCCCATGGTCTCCGCCTGTCCAGTACGGCAGCAGGAATGCCATAAGCGCGGCCCCAACGATGACGCCGATCAGACTTGATAGAAAGTACCCTCTCTTGCTGCGGCGAGGCTGTTCGGAGGCGTACTGTTCATCATCGCGATTATAATCCACCCTATCTCAAATCCTTTCAAGAGTACTCGATTTGCTTATAGTGTGGGTCAGATCGCGGATTAATAATCATGATTCATTTGGAAAAATTACACGGCGCACAGCGGCGTCGGGATTTTCGGATCGGTATCAAATAACTGAAACGTTTCCCCGGCGACAAATCCTTTCGCAGCCAATGTCTGCTGCACGGACATTCTCGCCAGTTCCTTCATATTGTTGTCTTGGCTCAGATGCGCCAAATAGATGCGCGATGTGCCGTCGCCTATGACATCAGTCATGGCGAGCGCCGCATCTTCATTGGAGACGTGGCCGACATCGCTTAAAATCCGCCGCTTAATGCTCCATGGGTATCTGCCCATTTGCAGCATGCCGACATCATGGTTGCTTTCAAACACAAACACATTGGCCGAACGGATAATGCCTTTCATTCTGTCGCTCACATACCCGGTGTCCGTCATCAGCGCGAGCTTTCTGCCTTGGTAGTGGAAAACATAAAACATCGGCTCGGCCGCGTCATGAGAGACGCCGAATGACTCAACATCAAGCCCGCCGAAGGATTTCACGCTTTCCATCGGGAACAAAAACTTTTGTCCGGTATCCAGCTTGCCGATCTGATTTTCCATCGCTTTCCACGTCTTTTCATTGGCGTAGACGGGAAGTCCGTACTTTCTCGCAATGACGCCGAGCCCTTTAATATGGTCGCTATGCTCGTGAGTGACAAAAATGCCGTCGACGTCGTCTATCTTGCGGCCGATTCTCTCCATCAGCCCGTCCATCGCTTTACCGCTCAGGCCGGCATCTACCAGAAAAGAGTGCTCATCTGTCTCCAGATAAAACGCATTTCCGGTACTCCCGCTCGCAAGCACGCTAAATTGCAAGCCCATTGTGTCTCACTCCATTATTTATTTTGATTGTTATCAATGACTGTACTTTCCAATGCGTTCACAGTGTACGTTTGCAGTGTCTTTTTCTTCGTCCCTTTTGACTTATCTTCGATTGTAATTCTCCATACCGGCGCCAGCACCTGCGTACTTGTCAGCGGATATTGGGCAATATAGCCGAACTTAACGCTTTTAACGGCGCAATTCGCTTTTAAGTAATTTTGAGAATACAATAATTCGACCGCATCAAGCTCAGGAATCAGGCTCTCCGTCTGGATTCGCTTGAATGACTCCAGCATGGTCTGCTCGTAAGATACGACCTCGTTTTTATCGTTCAGATGCAGAATCACCTGTCCGATCGCATCCGTGGACGAGTCAAAATCTTGATAAATAAACTGGCCGTCATACATCTGGTAAAAAATGATCTGTTTTTTATCCTTGTCGACTTTCCACAGTTTATATTTTTCACCGCCGGTTATTTTAGAGCTGACGAGCGATTCCGCATCCTCCTGCGGTTTTTGCTTCGATAAACCGACCGGATCGGTAAGTTTCATTTTCAGCGTCGTAACCTTGTGATCATCCGCCGGCATCTCCATTAAAGGCTTTTGATCTTTCAAAGCATCAATATCTTCAGCGGTAAATACCTTTTGGCCCGCCGTCAGCCGGTAGCCCGTCGCGGAATCAGAAGACAGGTTGCCGAAAGTGATATGATCCATCTCCATGTCTTTTTCCACATTTGAATTTTTAATCACTTCGTATTCACTGCTCGAGCGTTTTTCAAAAAACTGATAGCCGAGAAAAATATCGAGGATGAGGAAGGCAATGATGAAGATCGTTTTTGTCTTATTCCACTCCATTATCGTCCTCCTCCTTCCCCAGCAGATCTTTCGTAATCGGGACGATCTTCCCGTTGATTTTCATACTCCAGACGGGTTCCAGCTCAACGAGATCATTCGTTGATGAAGAGACCATTTGATAGGCCAGGAAGATCTGGTCGATTTTGTTCACGTCGTATTTATCCTGCTGCTCCAGCAGAGACACAACCTCATTGCCGTTCATCATTTTTACGTCTTTTGTTTTAATCGGATTCGGTCCGAGAACATAGTTCGGCCGCTTGTAGCTGAGAACCTCGTCATTGGCCCATTGAAGGGTCAAAACAGGTCCGGATCCGAAAGGCTTAGACGTGCTGTTGATCACGGGCATTTGGTCTTTAAACATGTAGAAACTCAGCTGCTGGTTATCACTCACATTGAAAAATTGATAATGATCCGTCCAGCTTCCCGTATCCTCTAAATATTTATAGCTTTTCTTAATCAGCTCCCCTGTTTGATAAGAAGCGCTTTGTGCCAGGTTCCGATGCTGGAATTGAATCTGCCGCTGTGTCGAATTGATTTCCAGACGGCTGATTCCGTCAGTCAGGACATTTCGATTGTAATTCGGGTCTTCTCTGACCGTGCTCGGATCATTAAAAAGTGTCTGCTTAAACAGGTTCGTCTTAATGGTTTCAGTAATAAATTCCTTTTCCTTCATATTAAACCGCGCATTCGGCATGAGAAATTCTTTGCTTTTTCCGACCGAATAGAGGTGGTATAACGGCATACTCGACTTTTTGCTGTACAGCTCATTCATCAGATTGCGGTAATTCGCCGATTCCACAGTCACTTCCAAAATCAGCTGCTTGCTGTATGAGACCATGTAAATCTTTTTATTTGTCTTATTCTCATTAAATGGAATGACAATATGGTCAAATGAGCTGTATTCCATTGACGGATTCGACCATTTAAACATCGTTTGGAAGAAATCAATCGGAATGGTGTCATTGAATTGCAGATCGAGCTTTGCCGAATTGCCGTTTCTGCCGTAAAGCCAATTTTTAAAACCGAGCTTGTCGTATTGATCGGAAATATCCTTCATCCCTTTTACTTCCCATTGCGGCAAATCCGCCCACAGGTCATTAAAGAGCGTCTCATCATCCACTTTATAATGAGAGCCGTTTGTATGAATAAACATATCCCGGGGTTTTACCGTTTGCGACACTTTTTGGCTCGTTTTATCAATTTTATGCTTTTCCCGGACAGGCGATTTGGTTGAGGCCGTGCCTTCTGAAAAATTGGGCTGGAATGTCCAAATTCCCCATGTTAAAACAAGACTAATGACGACCAGCACTGACAGTATGACTGTTTTTATATTTTCACGCCTCATCCCAATCATCCTCTTGCTCTTCTTTATATGGAAGAGTAAATGTAATCTTCGTTCCTTTGCCTTCTACACTGTCGGCCCAAATGTCTCCGCCGTGCGCCTGAACCATCTCTTTTGCAATCGCAAGGCCGAGCCCGGTGCCGCCGAGTTTTCTCGTGCGCGCTTTATCCACTCTGTAGAAACGGTCAAAGACTTTTTCCACATCTTTTTTCGGAATGCCGATACCTTCATCTTTTACGCTGATATAAAGCAGCTCTTCTTTCTCATTCACATCGACTGAGAAAGTGACATGTCCGCCTTCCGGTGAGTATTTCAGTGCGTTAGAAATGATATTATCGAGAACCTGCGTCACTTTATCCTGATCAATCTCCACGTACAGATTTCTGTCCGGAAGCTCGCGGATAAATTCGACATGCTGTTCTTTCGTCATTTCAAAACGATCGATAATCAGTGACATAAAGCGGATCATATGAATCCACTCCCGATTAAACTGATAATCTTTGCTGTCGAATTTAGAAAGCTGGAGCAGGTCGTTCACCAATCTGATCATGCGCTCAGTCTCATTTTGGGTCACCATTAAGAAACGCGGAGCGATATCTTTGTTTTCCCACGCGCCCTCTGCAAGCGCCTCTAAATAGCTTCGCATGGTCGTCAGCGGTGTCCGCAGCTCATGAGACACGTTGGCAACGAACTCTCTGCGTTCCCGATCGAGTTTTTCCTGTTCGGTGACATCATAAAGAACCGCGATTAAACCGTCGATTTTTCCGTGCTCTCTCTGAATAACGGAAAAATTCACCCGCAGTACAGTCGTTTCGTCCTCACGTTCGATCTCCAGCAGCATTGAATCCTGCTGTTCTACTAAATCCTCAAATGTAAAGTTCTCTTTTATGCCCAATAAAGACGTAATCGGCATCTCTAAAGCCGTTTCACGTGAAACATTCAGCAGCTCAAGCGCAGGGCTGTTTAAAAGAATAATAGCCCCGTTGCGATTCGTAGCGATGACACCGTCCGTCATATACGCGATAACGGAAGAAAGCTTTCTTCTCTCCCCTTCCGTCATGGCTTGGGCATCTTCAAGCTCTCTCGTCAGATGGTTGAACGTCGTTGCGAGCTGACCGATTTCATCATGCCCGTATTTCCGCACCTTTCTGGAGAAATTCCCTTTTGCCAGTTCCATCGCCTGCTTACGCATATCCGACAGCGGATGGGTAATGGTACGGGCGAGAAATATACCGAGAAGAGCCGTCAGAACAAGGGCTAAGCCTGTTCCTGAAGCAAGAATCGAGTTGACGGTTTTCATCTGGTTAAAGGTATCTTCCATACTGGCCACGACATAAATCGCGCCGACAACTTCCTGATTCTCTGTGACGACAGGTTTTGCTGAAATCAGCACTCTGTTTTTGCTTTTAGGATCATAATATTTTTTTGAATAGGCCTGTTTTGTTGAGAAAATCCGTTTAAAAATCGGGTCAGTCGTCTGTTTCCCCGCTATTTCCTCGCCATAAGGCCTCGAAGAACCGACGACCTCATAGCTTTTATCAACAAATGTAATCTCCCGTATTTCATTATTCTTCGTAAAATCATTCAAAATCCGTTTGACGTCATCTTTAATGACGGTGCTGTCATTATCTCCTTTATATTCCTGCTCAATATAATAGGATAGATTGTCAATCCGCTGATTTAACGATAATTCATAGGACTTGAGAAGAGAATTCTCCACCTGTTTCACAAAGTACACGCCGATAATCTGCATGGCGATGATAATGAGAAGCACATAGATCAGCGTGATCTTAAACTGAATCGACCGAAAAAAACCAACCTTATTCATCGCCGGTTAGTCCTGTTCAGGGTTTCTCAAGTAATAACCGACACCCCGTCTTGTGACGATCCAGTTCGGATGGCTCGGATTATCCTCGATTTTCTCGCGAAGGCGGCGCACTGTTACATCCACCGTTCTCACGTCACCGAAATAGTCATAGCCCCACACAGTCTGCAGCAGATGCTCACGCGTCATAACCTGTCCGATATGTTTGGCTAAGTAATGAAGCAATTCAAACTCACGATGAGTCAGCTCGATCGTTTCTTCTCTTTTTGATACGACATAAGCGTCAGGGAAGATGACGAGAGAACCGATATGAATGTCATTAGATGCTGATTCTTCCTCAGCCGGCGCAACCGTAAGCTGGCGGCGCAGGTTCGCTTTGACGCGGGCCAGAAGCTCACGCGTGCTGAAAGGCTTCGTGACATAGTCATCCGCTCCGATTTCAAGCCCGATGACCTTGTCAATCTCCGAGTCTTTTGCCGTCAGCATAATAATCGGCATATCATATTTTTTCCGGACTTCCCGGCACACTTCAACTCCGTCTTTATTCGGAAGCATAATATCTAAAAGAATTAAATCAGGCTGAAGCTCCTCCACCATTTCCACGGCTTCGTTTCCGTCGTACGCACAATGCACGTCATAGCCTTCTTTTCTTAAATTAAACTCTAATATATCTGCAATCGGTTTTTCATCATCGACTACAAGGATTTTCTTATCCATCATCTTGATTTTCCTCCTGCCAGAATGACTTCATTTCATCTATTGATATTTCATGATGATCACAATTCGGATCGTGAAAAACGTTCCCCGTCTATTATAACGGTTTCAGGTCAAAAGATAAAAAAATTAAAGAGAACAGCGCAAAAACGTATTGAACTGCCATCCTTTTGTCATGTTTTTTATTTTCTTTTAAAAAATAATATTTTTTTGAAACCTCATGAAAAAAAACGCCGTCTAGTGTTTGACGTCTTCTTCTGGGCCGGCTGAAAAGCCGGCTCTCCCTTTTTTTATAACAAAAGAAAAAACGCACCTACTATTGCAGATGCGTTTGGGTAAGTGGCTCGGGACGGAATCGAACCGCCGACACACGGATTTTCAGTCCGTTGCTCTACCAACTGAGCTACCGAGCCAGATGTTTCTTTTCTATACTATAAAGTAAAGTAAAATGGCGGTCCGGACGGGACTCGAACCCGCGACCTCCTGCGTGACAGGCAGGCATTCTAACCAACTGAACTACCGGACCTTACAGTAATTTGTCCGGAGAGCCGTATCGTGGCGGCCCTCCGAGGACAAATAAGGAGTTAGCAATAACGCTAAAGTAAATCAATGACCCGTACGGGATTCGAACCCGTGTTACCGCCGTGAAAGGGCGGTGTCTTAACCGCTTGACCAACGGGCCATAAAAAGTGGTGAGCCATGAAGGACTCGAACCTTCGACCCTCTGATTAAAAGTCAGATGCTCTACCAACTGAGCTAATGGCTCTTGATGTGTCGGATTATGTATCATAGAGCATTCAGACAAAAGCTTTCTTGCAGTACTCTATTGAAGCTGTTCCGTAACAACGAGATTTATAATATCATAGAACATTCGAAAGTGGCAACTACTTTTTTGAAAAAAATCTATTATTTTTTTCCTACATAAAAAAACAAGCCTCCGTGACCGGAGGCTTGTTTGCTGCAAATTCTTAGTTAGCGCGGTATACACTGCGGATGACGTTCGTTTGTGAACGGTCGGGACCGACAGAGAAAATAGAAAGCGGAATACCTGTCAGCTGAGATACGCGTTCCAGATAATGGCGCGCATTTTCAGGAAGATCGCTTAATGTTTTTGCGCCTGTGATATCTTCCGTCCAGCCAGGCATTTCTTCATATACCGGTTCACACTCTGCGAGAGCTTTCAGACTTGCCGGGAATTCTTCAATCACTTCACCTTTGTAGCGGTAAGCGACACAGATTTTCAATGTTTCAATGCCAGTCAGCACATCGATTGAGTTCAGAGAAAGATCTGTGATTCCGCTGACGCGGCGGGCGTGGCGGACAACAACGCTGTCAAACCAGCCGACACGGCGCGGACGGCCTGTCGTTGTGCCGTATTCGCGTCCGACTTCACGGATTTGATCTCCGATTTCATCTTTCAGTTCAGTCGGGAAAGGACCGTCACCGACACGGGTTGTGTACGCTTTAGATACACCGACGACGTGCTGGATTTTTGTCGGGCCTACGCCTGAACCGATCGTCACCCCTCCGGCGACCGGGTTGGATGAAGTGACAAACGGGTATGTCCCTTGGTCAATATCAAGCATAACCCCTTGAGCGCCTTCAAATAAAACGCGGCGGCCTTCATCCAGCGCGTCATTTAAGACGACGGATGTATCGCATACATACTTTTTAATCTGCTGGCCGTATTCATAATACTCATCCAGAATATCTTCAATTTTGAAGCCTTCCGTTTCATACATTTTTTCAAGCAGACGGTTTTTCTCTTCAAGGTTCCGTTCAAGCTTTTCTGCAAACACGTCACGATCTAGCAGGTCTGCGATCCGGATGCCGATCCGCGCCGCTTTGTCCATATAAGCAGGTCCGATGCCTTTTTTCGTTGTGCCGATCTTGTTGGCCCCTTTGCGTTCTTCCTCTACTTCATCCAGTTTCAGATGGTATGGAAGAATGACGTGGGCTCTGTTGCTGATTCTCAAGTTATCCGTGCTCACATTGCGTTCATGAAGATACGCAAGCTCCGTTATGAGCGCTTTCGGATCAACAACCATTCCGTTCCCGATGACACACGCTTTTTCTTTATAAAAAATTCCTGATGGGATTAAATGAAGCTTGTACGTGACGCCATCAAACTTGATGGTATGTCCTGCATTGTTTCCGCCTTGATAACGTGCGATCACTTCTGCATTTTCTGATAGGAAATCTGTAATTTTACCTTTTCCTTCATCGCCCCACTGCGTACCTACTACGACTACTGAAGACATATATCCGTGCACCTCCGTTAACCTTTCAAAACGATATCTCATTCAAACAAATTAAGTGTATCAGTGCCGAAACAGAAAGTCAATCGTAAATCCGAACATTAAAATCTTATCAATCTATATTTGTTCGCCTTAAACATGATTAAAAGCGTTTTCTCTTTCATTTACTATCTATTACTCCCGAAACTTTCATGCTTTAACAAGAAAAAGAACCCGTAATCAGGGTTCTTCAGACAGTCATTTATATGCCGCATGTATTCATCAGGACGACCCGCCAGCCGTCAGGATCTTCGATGGTCACGCCTTTTTCTTCCCAGTACGGGTTTTCGGGTGCTTTCTCCTCATATCCCATCTGCTTTAATTTCGTGCTGATGCGAATGACCTCCTGCTGATCCTGGATGTAAAAGACAAGCAGGCTGTCGCCGTGCGGAACGGGCGCCGGCTGAGACGAGCCGGTTTCTTCGGTGAATTCTAAGTGATATTGCGTATGGGGCAGGCCGAACATGACACCGCTGTAGCCCTCATGTCCGGAAAAGCTGCCGACCCTCTTCAGCCCGAGGCCCTCTTCATAAAATCTGATGATTTCCTTAAGCTGTCCGGTCGGCCGGGCAATCCGGATTTGCGCCGCTTGAAATTGCGGAAATTCAATTGTCATCATCATTCCTCCCTTAATTCCATTATATAAAAGCGCTTTATTTTTTCGTCTGCCGAACGGACGGCATTCTCTCATTCTTTCGGATGAAAAAAAGCCTCAAGACATTGCTTGAGGCTTTACGCACCTGCCGGAACACCGCCGTCATCAAAGCGCCTTTCCAGGTTTACGAACTTATTGTATTCTTTCACAAAAGCCAGTGAGACGGTGCCCACCGGGCCGTTACGCTGTTTGGCGATAATGATTTCGATGATGTTTTTGTTTTCGGATTCTTTATCATAGTAATCATCACGATACAGGAAGGCGACGATGTCGGCATCCTGCTCAATACTTCCCGACTCACGGATATCTGACATCATCGGACGTTTATCCTGCCGCTGCTCAACACCCCGGGAGAGCTGAGACAGAGCGATGACCGGGACTTCAAGCTCCCGTGCCAGCGCTTTTAGCGCCCGTGAAATTTCCGATACCTCTTGCTGGCGGTTGTCGCTTGAACGGCCGCTTCCCTGAATGAGCTGCAAGTAGTCAATTAAAATCATGCCCAATCCGTTTTCCTGCTTCAGTCGGCGGCATTTTGAACGGATTTCGCTGACGCGGATGCCGGGGGTGTCATCTATAAAGATACCGCTGTTTGACAGGCTTCCCATCGCCATCGTCAGCTTGCCCCAATCTTCTTCCGTCAGATTTCCCGTTCTGAGATTTTGGGCGTTAATATTCCCTTCGGCGCAGAGCATACGCATGACAAGCTGCTCGGCACCCATCTCAAGACTGAATATCGCGACGCTCTCATCCGTTTTGGTGGCCACGTTTTGCGCAATATTTAAGGCGAACGCCGTTTTCCCCACAGACGGACGGGCCGCGACAATGATCAAATCATTCCGCTGAAACCCCGCTGTCATCCGGTCAAGCTCGATAAAACCAGTCGGAATCCCGGTAATATCGCCTTTCCGGTTGTGAAGCTGCTCAATGTTGTCGTATGTTTGCACAAGCACGTCTTTAATATTTTGGAAGGCGCCCGAATTTTTTCGCTGAGCGACCTCCATAATCGTTTTTTCCGCATCGCTTAATAAATCTTCAACTTCATCCTCGCGCGTATACCCGTCTTGAGCGATCGAGGTCGCCGTTCTGATTAAACGGCGGAGAATGGATTTTTCCTCAACGATTTTCGCGTAATATTCTATATTAGCCGCTGTCGGAACGGAATTCGCGATGTCCGTCAGGTAAGAGACGCCTCCCACCTCTTCTAACAAATCGGTATTCGCAAGCTCTGACGTTACCGTGACCAAATCAACCGGTTCACCGCGGTCTCCGAGCACGAGCATGGCATTGTAAATTTTTTGATGTGACATTCTGTAGAAATCATCCGGAATCAACACTTCAGAAGCCAGTGTCAACGCAGACGGCTGTAAAAAAACAGCACCTAACACGGCCTGCTCAGCTTCTATGTTTTGCGGCGGCAGCCGATCATTCAGAAGGTCTGTCATGCTAAGCACCGTCCTCTCCTTAAAAAATATCCAAACTCCATTTTACCATTTCTCATGAAAAAGAATAGAAAAATATCACTTTCCCTGTATTTGTCAAAGAGCGGCTGCGTGTTTCACCATTCCGAATGCTGGGAAACAAATAAATAAATCGAAACCAGGAGGTAAGAAGGATGAAAACATATGCAGTAACACCCAGTGTTGATGCGGACGGATGGTTTGTGAAGGTGGAAAATGTGGCGCCGACGGCTCTTTATACATCGAAGGACGCGGCGATCGAGAAAGCGGAGCAGACGGCTAAAGAGAACAGCCCGTCTAAGCTTGTCATTTATGATCAGCATAAAAACATTGAAGAAGAACGGTCCTTTTAAGAAAAGCCTTCGCCCGAGCGAGGGCCTTTCTTATTCGATGAAACGGATGTGCAGCACCGTCTGCGCCATGAGATCGGCCGTTTTTTGATACAGCTCCCATTCTTCACAGGCGGCGAATACTTTCATCATGTCCTGCAATGTCTGTTTCAGTATAATAAATTCGTCAATTGTCCGCAGTTCTGCGGCTTTTTTCTGATAATCAGCCAGCTTCAGCTGTAATAACATCAATGGCGATTGCATAAAAAACCTCCCCCATTCTGTTATAAAGCCCCGCTTATCAAACCTCCATTCCTTTGTCATATCCTCTTACGATAGATTTCTGATTTTAGTACAATAAAGAAACGGAAGGAGTGATCACATGAAACCGCTGCAAATTTCCGCCGAAACGGCGCAAAAGCTCGCAGAATCACTGAATATGCCACTTGAGAGAATCATGCACATGCCTCAGCACATTCTGCTTGCCAAATTAGCTGAAGTCCAAAAAGAGAACGATCACAAATAAAGGCTGCTCTCTCATATATATGTGCAGGAGGCGGAAGCGATGGCTTTCCGCCTCTTTTTCCGCGAAGAAAATTTTGGTAAATCAGTCTCACAGCTGTTGACGAAGGAAAAGTGAAATATTTCTTATTATCCGGAAACAATTCAGGCAACACAAAGCTTGTCTCATGGATTAAAAAGAACGGCACAAAAATCTCAGCTGACCCATACAGCACCGAAAAAACAAGCTCAGCCCGGCAAGGAATGACAGGCGGCCCGGGCGGACAAAGTCAGCAGACTCTGTATGAGATGAAAAAATAACTCAGAAAGAGGCTGGATAGTTAAACGCCGGCCTCTTTATTTTGCTCTTGAAGCACCTGTCATGCGGCGCCGGTATCATTCAGAAAAATGATTGATAAATCCTTTCTATTTTTGAAACCATCAGTTCCTGACGCAGATGCCGGCCCGCATAGGAGCGCGCTTCTTTCCCAAGCCGTTCCCTGAGAGACTGATCCGTAATCAGCATTACGAGAGCATCAGCAAGTTCGCGGCTGTTGCCGGGCTGACAGATAAGCCCTGTGTCCTCATGCCGGATCATCTCAGGGATTCCTCCGCAGTCAGTTGCGACAATGGCTTGACCTGAGAACATCGCTTCGATGATCGCTATAGGGAAATTATCATTCAATGTCGGCAGGACAAATATAGATGATTCAGCCAAAAGCGCCGGCACATCACGTCGTTTTCCGAGGAAAAACACATTCGAGAGGCCCAGTTTCCGTTTCTTCTCTTCCAGAAACCCTCTCATGTTTCCGTCTCCGATGATCCATATGTCGACTCCGGATAAATGGTGCCGGATGTGTGCGAGGGCGTCCAGAAGCACATCATGTCCTTTTCGCTCGGTCAGACGGGAAACGCACGCAATCACGAGCTTTTCAGCACGTTTTGGCTCAGGGGCATCCTGAATGTGAATACCGGTATGAACAGTCGTCAGCTGAGTCTCCTTCGCTCCGTACTCCAGCAAGGGCTCGTGAAAGGAGTCGCTGATTGTAATGATTTTATCCGAAGCCCGAATACCCTGCCTTTCTATTTCACTGAAATATGCCTCTTCTATTGAACCCTTTTGGATTTTATGAAACTTCATCCGGCTTTTCGTAAAATGTCCGTGCGGCGTGAAAAAAAGAGGACGCTGGTACGTTTGATTAAGGTATCCCAGCAAAAATACCGCAAATAAATCCTGCGCGTGAAACAGGTCATATTGTTCTAAGTCTTTCTCCTTCAAAAATCTTTGAAAGACATGTAAATAGCTGAGATTCTTCACAAACTTTTCATTTGCGGCGCCGTATCTGCCAACAAGAAACGCTCTGATCTCGTCAGCGGCCCGCGGGATATCTTCCTGAAAAAAAGTTGGCGGCATTTGGATCGGCGAGATGACATCCGCCTGATGACCGATGCGCTCAAAACCGGTCTTAATTGATGTGATATAACTCGCCAACCCTCCGACATTCGGGTAACGGAGAAAGGTTGCGTACAGAATACGCAATGGCTTTTTTCGTTTGGGGGAGCTTTTTCCTTCCGCACAGAATGAATACAGCATCTCTGGCTCACTTTGATGTTCGATCCCGTAAAATTGATCCATGACGCGCAATAAGGCTGGAGGCACCAGACCGTTCGGCTTGCCGATCTCTTCTTTCACATCCGCTCCCCCTCTCTCAAAATTATAATCCTAATTCCCGTCTCCATTTTGACACTTTGTCAACATGATACGGCAGCAGTTCCCCTCCCCGATTGTCGAAGATTCTCCGCAATTGGGTATGAAGCCCTTTCTCAAGTGTTCTCTGCAAATAAGCCATTTTATAAAGCGTCAAAGGAGGGGTCTGAAAATGAATGCCCCGCTTTTTCATTTCTATCGTATACACTTTTACGCAATACGTCCGAATATCTTCTGCGTGCCGGCTCCAATCTTTTCTGAAGCCAAGCAGAATTTCGACCAGCACCGTCATATCAAACCAAACCGGCGCGTATTTTGCGGATTCCCAATCGATGAATTGAATATCCCACGGTTCATGTCCGGACGCATCGTGGGTGCAGATATTCTGCATATGAAGATCACCGTGTGTGATGGCTGAGCCGTTTTGTATCAATTCAGGGAAAAAATCCGGCTCCTCCTGCTCAAGCAAGTTTGTGATTTGCCGATAATGAGGCTTCACGATATCTTTTGTGCGCTCATCTTTAAGAGCTCTATCCAATAATTCCGCTGTCTTTTTGATCTGCTTTTTACGCCCTTTTCTCATGGTTTCCGATTCGTATACCGGCAGCCACGGCCGCCATTTACCGTCAGAAATATTCTTGTTTTCAAAGGTGCGGCTGTGCAGTTCTGCGACAGACGGAATAATATACTTGAAATGCTTCGGGTGAAATGTAAGCTGTCCCCTGACCTGGCTGACAAACTCCATAAATATCCACGTTTCATGGTCACTTTCTTCTATATGATAGATGTCCGGCAGCAAATCCCCTAAAACAGAACGGGCTTTCCCGTATATATTAATCTCGACCTTATTTTTTTCACGGGAAGATTTATATACTTTCAATATCAGCGGAACAGTTCCGGATTTTTTCTTTACAAACAGTTTATAAATGGCGCTTCTGTCCGTCGATTTCAGACATGTGATGTCATCCGGATTCACCGCAGCCCTTTCACCGAACGAATACGACAGTTTTTCGTCAATTCTCAGTTTTTGAAATGCGCCATACAAAAGATCCTTTTCATACATGCCGATCTTCCTTCCGCTTCCGTTTCCAGCTGTTTTTGAGATGAGACCAAGTGTTTCTGATAAATGGCATCGGGTCATTCCAAGCAAAAAGAGCGTACTCTTTTTTTCCTTTACACCCTTTCCAAAAATCCCGGAACGTCATTTCTCCTCTTTTTCGTTTCTTCAAAAACGTTAAGAAGTAACGCACCTCATAAATCCAGTTGATTCCGTCTTTTTGTTCGAGCTGGGGCTTCACATGCTGTCCGGTCAAATACAGATAGTACATGTAAACGAAATGAACGCCTGCCGGTTCTGTCAGGCTATGGCTGAGCCAAAAGCGCGGATTAATTTCGATAAACTTGTAAACATTGTCCCGGGGGTCCTTTTTAAATTCCGCCATGCCTACTCCCTTCAGCTGAATCGCTTCAAAAAACGGCAGGGTCTTCTCGATCAAATCAGGAAGCCGTTTGCTGACGACGTGGGCCCCCGCGCCAAAATCTGCAGGGAATTGATGGTTCTTTTGCAGAGAGAACAAGCCCATTAATTTCATTTGGTCATCATAAAAAGTGGCGACTTTATAAAAACACTGGTTGTCTCCGGGGATGATCTCCTGCACGAGCAGTTCTCCATTTTCTCTGTAGGAGCTGAACTCCTTGCGCAATTGTGCGGCATCCTTCATTACAATTGCTTTTTTGTTTACTTTTTTTCTGTATTCATGGCCGGCCACCGGTTTTAAAATACACGGGAAGTCAATATTGGCGATGGCCTCTTCCAGCTCATCCTGGTTGTTCGGAAAAAAGGTTTTCGGGCAGGGGATGTTATGCTTGACCGCTAATTCATATGCTTTGCTTTTATCTAAAACCGTTTCTAACAGAGAGTGGCTCGGGAGCAAAAATAAAAAAAAACCGGCTAATGTCTCGCGGAATTTAGATATAAATCCCGCATAATCATCAGATCCTGCGTACAGAACCGGCTTTGCTTGGAATCGCTTCCCGAAATCAGTCAGAAATGTCAGCAGTTCTTCCTCTTGTGTTAAAGGGCTGGGACATATCCCGCAATCTGCCAATCTTGATTTTCCGATACGATAAGGTCCCTCCGTGTCAAACGCGTAAACATCGATTCCTCTTCGGGCCAGACTGCGAATGATCCCAATCCCGTTTGCACTGAAATCAAGTACAACGGCTGCATGTTCATGTTTCATGATCTCCCTCCGAGCTGTTGGTATTTTGATAAATCGATTCGATATTTTTTATCATCGGATCACTGCTTAAATATTTCTCCGCGTAGGCCCTTGCGTTTGAAGCAGCTATCTTCCGCGCAGATTTGTTAGTGATAAAAAACGCTAAAGCCCGGGCAAGAACCTTTGCATTTCCCGGCTCGACAATAAGCCCCGTTTTGTTATGGCGGATCAGATCCGGAATACCCCCGCAATCGGTCGCGATGATAGCCGAGCCGCTGAACATCGCTTCAATAATCGAAATAGGCAGGCTATCATTAATGGTCGGCAGTACGAATATGTCCGTCATATTCAAAATAGCGGGAACATCATCTCTTTTTCCTAAAAAGGAAACCATAGATAGATTCAGTTTTCGAGCCTGTTCCTCTAAGGCGCTCCTCATCTCTCCGTCGCCCGCGATCAGCACTTCAACATGCTCAAGTACATCAGATGGAATTCTCGAAAGTGCGTCCAGTAAATATTTGTGACCTTTTCTCGGGCCTAATCTTGCAATACACGAGATGATGATCTTATTTTTCGGTACCGGGATTTTTCTTTTCCCGCCTGTTTTGGCATCGTAATCGATTCCTGTGATCACCGTTGTCATGTCTTCCTGTTCGGCTCCGAGCTTCATGAGCGGGCTGCGGAACGTATCGCTGATAATAATCAGGCGATCTGCGTATTCAATGGCTTTCATCTCTAGTTTTTTATAATAAAACTCTTCTACCGATCCTTTTTTAAAGATGTGAAATTTAAGTCTGTTGAAAGTGAACATGCCATGCGGTGTGAAAAATAAAGGTTTTTTATAGATTTGATTGAACCTGCCTAACATATTGGCCGTAAATAAATCTTGAGCGTGGAACACATCATATCTTTCCAAATGAATCTTTTGAAGCATTTGCTCGTATATAAACATCAGCCGATTATTTTTCAAAATATGATCGTTATAATCCCCATATCTGTCTTTAAAGAAATCTTTTAATTTCGGAACAACAGCCGCCCGCAGTTCTTTTACCTGCGCGGACGGAAACAGATTAGGGGATATGACATCCACCTTATGACCTCTTTTTTTCAGTCCTTCACTAAGCGTTTTAATATAGTTTGATAAACCGCCCGTGTGCGGGTAGTCCCAAAACGTGGCAATCAAAATGGATAACTTCTTTTTTTTCCTGTATACTCGCGGAATATGATGATCGTGTTTCAACTGTGTCTTTACCGCCGTCTTTTTTTGCCGGGGCGTTTTGACTCCGTAGTAGCGGTCAAGCGTTTGAACCATATACGGATAGGGGACGGAAAATGTCTTGTTCATTTCCAGATCCTCCGCACGACTTCAAAAGCTTCGGCGTATTCCACACCCGCCGTCATCCCTCTGACTTTTCCTAAATGTTTTACGCCTTCATATGAACGGGGATGAGGGTAATCCCTCATTTCTACGTCATAGTGGTGAAGCGCCGCGAGTTTGGCATCCATTGTGTCTGTGATATTGACGAAGTAATTGGGCTTGAAGAGTTTATCAGCCGTATTTCTCTCCCACTCGCTTGAAGATAGCGTTTCGAACGTAAGCAGTTCGATAGGCTTTTGATTCGGAAGCGGTCTGGCGGCTGTTAAAACTGCTTGGAATGTTCTCTGGTGGTCCATATTGATATCGCCGTAATGATGTGTAAAGATTTTGTCAGGCTGATAGACGCGAATGAGCTGCTCTAATTCTTTGACAAGCTTATGAAGAGGGATACATTCCAGCTCTAAATTCGTGTGCTCCAAAAAGATGACTTTCTCAATTCCAAGCTCTTGATTCGCGCGTTCGCCTAATTGTTTAATATGATGAGCTTCTTCTTTTCTTCCTAATGCCGTAATAACGGAAATCACTTTATATCCTTCATTGATCAGCCGTTTTATGGTGCCCGCTGATCCCAATAGTTCATCATCGGGATGAGCGCCGATAACCATAATGTATTCTGCCATTTTTTCCACACTCCACCAAACAAATGTTACAAATATCATATGACGACCCTAAAAAAAGGAAACTTACATGTGCGGATTTTCAGAAACTTACATGTGCGGCTGCCATTCCAGGTAACGTGACGGATTTAATTTTTTTATAGTGTTCAAAAACTCATCCGCCAAGCCGTATTTGTCCAGTCCTTTTAATAGTTTTACGGGAAACCGGGTAATGGCGGAAAAAGCTCTTTTATGGTCGATGACCTTAAGATTTCCGTGTTCATTGATCAGAATGTGCCTGATTTCGGCATCCCATCTGGTAAAACCGATTTTCTTTAATTCATCCAGCATATTTAAAATATCAGCAGTCAGTTTGACGGACAGGGATTTTTCTTTTTTGATATGGCGGGCAAGAGAGGTGCCTTGGACATATTCCATCACAATATAACGATCTCCGTATTCATACAGTCTTGGAATCACCGGGGAACCTTGTCCGGTCTTTAAAGCTGCCAATTCCTTCTTGCATGTCCCTTTTTCAAAGAAGTATTTTACGCATTTGTTGTGTGTTAAGCGATAGACTTCCCCGTCTTTTCCGTCACCGATCAGCGGATAGTGCTCCAGCGCCTTTTTATTCTCCGGATTATTAAAATATGTTTCAGAAAAAAATCGTTTCATACCGACACATCCTTCGTTATGATGTAATATAATATGCAATCTGGTGATGATCGGAAATGAAACAATCTCATCATTTTCTTGCGCTGCGCCGTCTGCTGACATGAAAAAAACCCGCCGGATCGGCGGGTTTTTCATTGTGTATTACGCTTCTTCTTTTACGTGAACCTTCAGCACAGCCTGAACTTCAGGGTGCAGCTTTACAGGAACGTTTGTATATCCCAGTGTGCGGATACCGTCTTGGAGCTCCAGTTTCCGTTTATCCACTTTAATCTTATGCGTTTTTTGCAGCGCTTCTGCAATTTGTTTGCTTGTGACAGATCCGAATAGACGGCCGCCTTCACCGGATTTGGCACTCAGCTCAACAGTCAGCTGTTCAAGCGTTTCTTTCAAATCTTTGGCTCTTTCAAGCTCGGCAATCGCTTCTTTTTTCTCTTTTTCTTTCTGTCCTTTCAATGCGCTGATGTTTGTCGCATTTGCTTCGACAGCGAGGCCTTTTTTAATGAGAAAGTTATGTGCATAACCGTCTGCTACGTTTTTCATTTCGCCTTTTTTTCCTTTACCTTTTACATCTTGTAAGAAAATAACCTTCATCTCTGAACGCCTCCCTCAAAATATTCATCAATGGCTTCCTTCAGCCGGACGAGCGCTTCTGAGACAGAAATGCCCGATAACTGGGTTGCCGCATTGGTTAAATGCCCTCCGCCATCCAGCGCCTCCATAATAATCTGCACATTGACCTCGCCCAGCGATCTCGCACTGATGCACACCGTATGCTCATCCCGTCTGGCTACCGCAAATGAAGCTTCCACTTCACTCATCGATAAGAGTGAATCAGCCGCCTGCGCAATCAGCACCTGGTCAAAGTACTCCTCTTCGTTCTCAGGAAGAGAAGCAATCGCGATATGTTCTTTATAAAGAGACGTATGCTGGATCAGTTTCGCCCGCTTGATATAAGAACCGACGGATTCTTTGAGAACTTTCTGCACCAGAACCGTATCTGCGCCTTTCGCTCTCAAATAAGAAGCGGCGTCGAACGTCCGCGAGCCCGTGCGAAGGGAAAAGCTCTTCGTATCCACTATTATACCAGCTAACAGGGCCGTCGCTTCAATCATATTGATTTTGAGCCGCTTCGGCTGGTATTCAAGCAGCTCCGTCACGAGTTCTGCGGTGGATGAAGCGTATGGCTCCATATAAACGAGCAGCGGGTCTTTAATAAATTCCTCGCCTCTGCGGTGGTGGTCAATCACAACGATGTGCTCGATTTTGTTCACGAGACGCTCTTCCATCACAAGGGATGGTTTATGTGTATCAACGACGACAAGCAGCGTGTCGTCATTTGAAATTTCCATCGCCTCTTCCGGCGTGATGAACCGCGACCACAGCTCTTCATATTTCTTAATTTCTTCAATCAGGCGCTGAACGCTTGATCCGATCTGGTTCGGATCAATGACGATGTAGCCTTCTTTGCCGTTGGCCTGCGCCACCTTCAATATTCCGATTGCGGCTCCGACCGCGTCCATATCAGGAAATTTGTGCCCCATGATAATGACATTGCTGCTTTCTGAGACAATTTCCTTGAGCGCGTGAGAAATCACCCGGGCGCGCACCCTTGTGCGCTTCTCCATCGGATTCGTTTTGCCGCCGTAAAATTTCACCTTGCCGTTCGGCATTTTGATCGCCACTTGGTCGCCTCCGCGGCCGAGAGCCAAATCGAGGCTGGACTGCGCCAGATCTCCAAGCTCCTTCAAGGAAGAAACCGATGCGCCGATCCCGATGCTGAGGGTCAATGATACAGTGTGGACGGCTGTTTTTTCTCGGATTTCATCCAAAATCGAAAATTTCGCGTTTTCAAGCTCCGTTAAAATGTGTTCATTTAACACCGCGATAAACCGCTCCGAGGACGTCCGTTTCAGAAAAATGCCGTACTCCTGCGCCCACGCATTTAATAATGAGGTGACCTGGCTGTTCATCGTGCTTCTCGTTTGGTCGTCCAGCCCCTGTGTAACGTCATCATAGTTATCTAAGAAGATATATGCCAGCACGGTTCTCTCATTTTCGTACTGCTTTTCAATCTGAATCTGTTCTGTCACATCAAAGAAATAAAGCAGGCGCTCATCTCTTTTAATCACTACTTTAAACTTCCGCTCATTCAAGGTGATCGTTTCCGAATCGACCTCCTGCTTGATCAGCGGCACGACGGCCTCACATGTGTCATACAGCGAGCGTCCGACGAGCGTGCTTTCATTAAAACAGGAAGACAAAAACGGATTCGCCCACTCAATGTAATATTGATCATTAAACAGCATAATCCCGATAGGCATTTCCATTAATGCCTCTTCGCCTACTTTTTTCAATCTATACGATAACGTGGAGATATAATCGTCAATTTCTTTTCTGATCAGAGAATCCGCACGCTTAATGAAAAACAGGATCACGGCGAGCAGCACAACGCCGATGGCTCCTATCAGCCAGTTAAAGTAAATGCTGATGAGGATTATGATGATTGACAATGCAATCAATGCATAGATGGGATACCGAAACAACGGTTTTTCATAAAAACTAGGCATTTCTATCAACTCCCCACCTGTAAGTCACACTCAATTTCGCGTCACCTTATTTCTTATGTTAAATCCTATGTCAATGATGCCTAAGAGGAGATACACGGACAAGATGAGCGGAAAAAGCACCCCCAGCACAATTGCTAATACAGGAACGGCTTTCGGCATCTCCATTTCGCGGCAATAGAAAAAAATAAACGCTAATCCTTGAATACAAATCAGCAAGCTGAGAATAAATCCCCCATTCAATGAAACCGAATACAGCATATGCCCTTTTTCTAACGGCAGAAACCCTAATATCGTCACAATAAAATACAGAATGACAACGCTTTGCGGGAGTTTGAGCTCTCTAAAAGGCTTCATCTTCGGAAGATCAGGGGAAAATCGCCGTAAAAGCGGCCTTGCCATAGCATAACTGAGGAAAGAAAAAACGATGCCGGTCAATACGAGCACTGTCGGAAAAAGATATTGAACCGTGCTCAGCTGACTTTCCATCAGCTTGATCTGCTTCCCGAACTGGTCCCCGTAACCCAGCTGTTTTGACATGGTATCAGCCACAGACAGCGACTCCCGAAGCTGGGACATGGTGGTATCAACCACATTCATATTAAGAAACACGATGCTGACCACAAAAAAAACGACGCCGCACAGCACATACGCCATAGCGCCGGCAGCAACCGCATAGCCGGGCTGTTTCTTTTTAAAATAATATCCCATGGCGATTCCCGTACAGGCTGCCGTAAAAGCGCCTGTAAGCCCGGTAAACGAACTTACAATAAAGCTGACAGGAAGGCTGGCAAGCCCCATCCATACCCCGGGCTTCAGACCGTGCCGAATGGTGTAAAGAATGATCGGCAGCGGCAAAGCAAAGAGAAGAATTGCCCCCAGTAAAGGGAGGTACACGACCAAAAGGGAAATGATTGCAAAAATACTGATCAAAATGGCGCCTTCTATTAGAGCCCTTGTATTTTTCACTTACTCACCTCAAACCTTGTATCATTCGAACATACGAATAGAAAAGAGCAGCTTAGACGACTGCTCTTTTGACGCCGCAATGTCTCTTTCAAGACCTGAATTTTCCATAAACTCTCCAAAATACACGTATATATTTTAACATAAGTCGAAATCGCAAGTAAAATGAGCGCGGACAGCCTCAATGTTCCATGTGAAACATGAAAACAGACAAACGGACATCCCAGTGAAAGAATGCCCGTTGTATCAGTGATCCTGATCATCCATGAAACCAGAAGTATCTCTGTTTTTCTTTTTGGTTTTTCGTACATATAACAAGACGATAACGATAAGTAAGAGAGTGGTCGCCTGCAAAACCCCGCTGCTGAAAAGGAAGAAGTTCTTTATCATGTCCCACATATAGTTTCACCTCTATTTCGTATTTCCTTTACATTGATTTTCCCTTTCTGGAAACTTCAAAACATCAGGAACAACATCGGGACCGGGGCATATGCTGAAAGTGAAAATGAAGGATAAAGGAGATTCTTACACCATGACTGAGCGGAGAACATTAGCATGGCATGAAACGTTAGAACTGCATGAGTTAGTAGCTTTCCAGGCAAACGGACTTGTGAAATTAAAAAGAACAGAGCGGGACGTAAGCGATGCCAGATTAAAACAGCTTTACAGATTTTCCATCCATTCGCTGGAACAAAATCTGCGTGAACTGCTTCCCTTCTTCCCTGAAGCTCCCGCTTTTCGTGAGGATGAAACAGAAGAGCGCGCTGATTCCGCGTTTTACAGCGGCGGCCTGCTCATCCTGGCCAAAACGTCTGTGCGCAATTACGCCGGAGCCATTACAGAGACGGCCACACCTCAATTAAGACACGTTTTCGTCAAGCACTTAAACGCGGCCATCAAGTGGCACCAAATGGTCTTTGAGTATATGGAAGAACGCGGTCAATATCCGGCTTACAACCTGAGCGAATTGCTGAAGAATGACGTGCGCAACGCCAGAAAAGCCATCGCGATGAAATAAAAAAAAGCAGCAAGGAATTTAATCCTTTGCTGCTTCTTATTTTTGAGCGGACTGATCTTGAGGAGACGTTTTTTCCCGGTATGCCTCGAGAAACTCCCGGTTGGCATCTCCCCATTTCTTCATTTGCAAAACGATCGGTTCCAGCGACCTGCCGAATTCGGTAAGAGAATACTCCACCTTTGGAGGCACCTGCTGATATACCTCGCGATGCACGATGCCGTCCGCCTCAAGCTCGCGAAGCTGAAGCGTCAGCATACGCTGCGTAATGCTGGGGCAAATGCGCCGAAACTCATTAAACCGCTTTTTTCCGCCGATCATATGATAAAACAAAATACCCTTCCACTTTCCGCCGATAACGGAAAGCGTCAGTTCAACCGGACAACCTTCTTTATTCGGATATATGTTCATTTTTCATCCTCCATAGTACCTTTTTTGATACTATATGCTGATTAGCATCTGACTTACCCAGTATTTTACTCGCAACCCTCCCCACCTCTCAACAAAAATGCTTCATTTTCACATCAATTTTTAAGGTTTTGAAGATTACACCCTCCGCAAGACGTGTTAAACTATAAAAAGATTGTTTATACTACAAAAAAGGACAAGGAGTTATTATGGAAAAAATTCTTATTTTCGGACATCAAAACCCAGACACAGATACCATTTGCTCTGCCATTGCCTACGCTGATCTAAAAAATAAACTCGGCTTCAATGCTGAGCCCGTCCGCCTCGGACAAGTCAACGGCGAAACACAATACGCGCTTGATTATTTCAAGCAGGAAAGCCCGCGTTTGGTGGAAACAGCCGCAAACGAAGTAAACGGCGTCATCCTTGTTGACCACAATGAACGCCAGCAAAGCATCAAGGATATCGAAGACGTTCAGGTTCTTGAAGTTATCGACCACCACCGTATCGCCAACTTCGAAACAGCGGAACCTCTTTACTACCGTGCTGAGCCGGTCGGCTGTACGGCTACGATCTTAAACAAAATGTACAAAGAAAATAACGTGAAAATCGAGAAAGAAATTGCAGGCCTCATGCTGTCAGCAATCATTTCCGACTCTCTGTTATTTAAATCTCCGACTTGCACGGAGCAAGATATCGCAGCGGCAAAAGAGCTTGCTGAAATTGCCGGCGTAGATGCGGAAGAGTACGGCTTAAACATGCTGAAAGCGGGCGCCGACTTAAGCAAAAAAACTGTGGAAGAACTGATTTCTCTAGATGCGAAAGAGTTCACGCTCGGCAGCAAAAAAGTCGAAATCGCCCAAGTCAACACAGTTGATATTGAAGATGTTAAAAAGCGGCAGCCGGAATTAGAAGCGGCTCTTTCAAAAGTAATTGCCGAGAAGAACCTTGACCTGTTCCTTCTCGTGATTACGGATATTCTGGAAAACGATTCCCTTGCGCTTGCCATCGGTGATCAAGCGTCAAAAGTGGAAAAAGCATTCAACGTGACTTTAGAAAACAACACGGCTCTTTTAAAAGGCGTCGTATCCAGAAAGAAACAAGTCGTTCCTGTTTTAACAGACGCGATTGCAGAATAACCAACACACCCCGGAAACCCGCCGGGGTGTTTTTTTATTGCTCATTCATCAGACGGCCGTTTCGTAAGCGCTTTCTCCAAAAATCATTTTGACGGAATTCAATATACAATATATAATATATCACATGCAAGAAGTTCATTTTCTAATTACTGTAAGTTAATGTCGCAACATCAGAATCGGGGGTGTCTATCCTGGAAAAACACGCTGCTCTTTCTTATTCACGAACAACAGGCATTTGGCTTGTGCTGACAGGAGCTATCTTATGGGGGGTCTCGGGAACGGTTGCCCAGTATCTGTTCCAGCACCGCCACTTTAATACAGAATGGCTGACTTCGGTGCGCCTTCTGGTGTCAGGGGCGCTTCTGCTCGGCATCGCGTACCGCAAAGAAAAAGGACGGATATGGGCTGTTTGGAAAGACAGACAGGACAGAATTCCCCTTCTTTTATTCGGGATTTTCGGAATGTTAGGCGTTCAATACACCTACTTCGCGGCAATTGAGTACGGCAACGCGGCCGCTGCTACCGTTCTTCAGTATTTAGGACCAGCGATCATTACATGCTTTTTAGCGATTCGCGCAAAGAGAATTCCTTCAGCAAAAGAGCTTCTGGCCGTCTTATTGGCGGTTGCCGGCACATTCATTTTGGTCACGCACGGGAATGTCGGAAGCCTGTCCATATCCGGTCTGGCCGTCTTTTGGGGCATCAGTTCGGCGTTTGCACTGGCGTTTTACACCCTTCAGCCGCATCGTCTGCTGAAGAAATGGGGATCGGCCATTATTGTCGGATGGGGCATGCTGATCGGCGGAGCCGCCCTCAGCTTGATCCGCCCGCCCTGGAAATTTGAAGGCGAGTGGTCCTTGCCGGCATACGCCGCGATTGTGTTTATCATCATTTTCGGAACGCTCATCGCTTTTTATTGCTACTTGGAAAGCCTGAAATATCTGAGTGCCTCTGAAACCAGCCTGCTCGCCTGTGCAGAGCCGCTGTCGGCAGCTTTTTTAGCTGTTATCTGGCTGCATGTTCCCTTCGGAATATCAGAATGGCTGGGTACTTTGCTGATTTTAGCCACCATCGCTTTATTATCTATCAAGAAAAAATAACCTCTCTTTTTTAGAGAGGTTTTTTCCTAGGCCCAGAGCACCCCTTAGTCTCAATTGCCCATATATTAAAAGGCCTTTTTTCATTTTACTATCATCCAAAAGAGGAAAATAGACCAGTTGTCAATAGAATCAGAGTCTAATAGAATGATGTCGACAAGTAAATCATGCAGGATTGTTACTGATAAAGCAGGCAAGACCTAAAATGTGTTAAGGGCAAAGTGTATTCTTTGGCGTCACCCCTTACATATTTTAGGTCTTTTTTTCTGTAACAAACCTGCCATCCATGAATGCAGGAGGATCGAATCGGCAGATCGCAAAAAAAGGTACATACAAAAGGAGAAATGAACATGAACATCAAAAAATTTGCAAAACGAGCCACAGTTCTAACTTTTACGACTGCACTTCTGGCAGGAGGAGCGACTCAAGCCTTCGCGAAAGAAAATACCCAAAAACCTTACAAAGAAACGTACGGCGTCTCTCACATCACACGCCATGATATGCTGCAGATCCCTAAACAGCAGCAAAGTGAAAAATACCAAGTGCCTCAATTCGACCAATCAACAATTAAAAATATCGAGTCCGCAAAAGGACTGGATGTGTGGGACAGCTGGCCGCTCCAAAACGCTGACGGAACAGTAGCTGAATACAACGGCTATCACGTCGTGTTTGCTCTTGCCGGAAGCCCGAAAGACGCTGATGACACATCCATCTACATGTTTTATCAAAAAGTCGGCGACAACTCGATCGACAGCTGGAAAAACGCGGGCCGTGTCTTTAAAGACAGCGATAAGTTCGACGCCAACGATGAAATCCTGAAAGAACAGACACAAGAATGGTCCGGTTCTGCAACCTTTACATCTGACGGAAAAATCCGTTTATTCTACACTGACTTTTCCGGTACACATTACGGCAAACAAAGCCTGACAACGGCGCAGGTAAATGTGTCAAAATCTGATGACACGCTCAAGATCAACGGAGTGGAAGATCATAAAACGATTTTTGACGGTGACGGAAAAACATACCAAAACGTTCAGCAGTTTATCGATGAAGGGAACTATACATCCGGCGACAACCATACGCTGAGAGACCCTCACTACGTTGAAGACAAAGGCCATAAATACCTTGTATTCGAAGCCAACACGGGAACAGATAACGGATACCAAGGTGAAGAATCTTTATTTAACAAAGCATACTACGGCGGCGGCACAAACTTCTTCCGTAAAGAAAGTCAGAAGCTTCAGCAGAGCGCTAAAAAACGCGATGCTGAATTAGCGAACGGCGCCCTCGGTATGGTAGAGTTAAACGATGACTACACATTGAAAAAAGTCATGAAGCCGCTGATCACTTCAAACACGGTAACTGATGAAATCGAGCGCGCGAATGTTTTCAAAATGAACGGCAAATGGTACCTGTTCACTGATTCACGCGGTTCAAAAATGACGATCGACGGTATTAACTCAAATGATATTTACATGCTTGGTTATGTATCAAACTCTTTAACAGGTCCTTACAAGCCGCTGAACAAAACTGGTCTTGTACTGCAAATGGGTCTTGATCCTAACGATGTAACATTCACTTACTCTCACTTCGCAGTGCCGCAAGCGAAAGGCAACAATGTCGTGATCACAAGCTACATGACAAACAGAGGCTTCTTTGAGGATAAAAAGGCAACATTTGCGCCAAGCTTCTTATTGAACATCAAAAACAAGAAAACATCCGTTGTTAAAAACAGCATCCTTGAACAAGGACAGCTTACGGTTAACAACTAATAACAACAAAAAGAAAATGCCGATACTTCATTGGCATTTTCTTTTATTTCTCAACAAGATGGTGAATTCAATCATGGCACGAAAATGGCCCATTGTAATATTGATCTTTTTGGGTGCGTTCCTGTTTGTCGGTTTACTGCCGAACAAAACCCACAATTCCTCTGACACAAACACGGAGCATAAGAAGGATTACCGGGCGGCGTATCATTTTACGACCCCGGACAAATGGAAAAACGACCCTCAAAAGCCCATTTTTTTCGAGGGGAAATATCATTACTACTATCTTTATAATCGGGATTACCCGAACGGCAACGGCACCGAATGGCGGCACGCCGTATCAGAGGACTTGGTGCACTGGACGGACGAAGGCACGGCTATTCCGAAATACACCAACGAAAACGGCGATATCTGGTCCGGTTCTGTCGTCATTGATAAACACAACACCGCGGGCTTCGGCAAAAACGCGCTGGTCGCCGTCACAACGCAGCCGACAGCCAAAACAAAAGCCCAGGAACAATATTTATGGTACAGCACGGATAAAGGAAAAACGTTTACTTCCTATAGTGATCAGCCCGTTATGAAAAATCCGGGAACTAAGGATTTCCGGGACCCGAAAGTGATCTGGGATGAACAGGATGACAAATGGGTGATGGCCATGGCCGAAGGCGAAAAAATCGGTTTTTATGAATCACCCGATTTAAAAAATTGGACATACACGGGCGGTTTTATCACTCAGCAGATCGGCCTCGTCGAATGCCCCGACCTTTATATGATGCGTGCAGATGACGGAACAGCCAAGTGGGTTCTGGGCGCAAGCGCAAACGGCAAACCCGCAGGCAAACCGAATACGTACGCGTATTGGACCGGAAACTTTGACGGGAAGGAATTTACCGCCGATCAAGAAGAACCGCTATGGCTCGATTACGGCTTTGACTGGTACGGCGGCGTCACATTTGAAGACGGTAATAGCGAAGATCCGCTGACAAAACGCTATGCGCTGGCATGGATGAACAATTGGGATTATCCGAATGAAACACCGACACTAAAAAACGGCTTTAACGGCACGGATTCTATCGTCCGTGAAATCCGCCTTCAGCAGCAGGACGGCGGCACATACAGCCTTGTGTCAGAGCCGGTTGAAGCATTGAACCAATTAACCTCTTCAACTGACAGCATAGAACACAAACAGGTGAACGGTTCAGAGACACTGCCGATCAAAGGTGATACATATCAGCTTGATATGGATATCGCTTGGTCAGATATCAAAAATGCAGGCGTCAGACTCAGAGAATCAGCAGACCAAAGTCGGCATATTGATGTCGGTATTTCAGCAGAAGACGGCTATGCTTATGTGAACAGATCGTTTACAGACCAGCCTGACAAAACCGGCGCATACGCCGAAAGCAAAGCCCCATTTGACGGAAATAAAGGGCGCGTCCACCTGAAAATTCTCGTGGACAAAACAAGTATTGAAGTATTTGCAGACGACGGAAAAACCGTTCTGACAAATGAAGTGTTCCCAAAACACGAAGATCAGGGAATCACGCTCTTTTCTGAAGGCGGCTCCGCTGACTTTCAGCATATTGAGATGAAGCATCTCGGTTCGATTCATTCTTAGACGTCCCTCTTCATTTCTAACCAGCGCCCGGACTGTGGTAAAATGCAAATATGTATACTACGATTCATGAGGTGTTCCATTGGATAATCAAAACAAAGAACCTGTGCTGAAAAGAACCATCATGCGGGACGAAGTGTATCGCACACTCAGAAACTGGATCATAACGGGCAAGCTCAAACCGGAAACAAAGTTAAAGGACAAGGATTTGTCGGAAACATTGGGAATCAGCCGCACCCCGATACGGGAAGCCTTATTGCGGCTGGAAGATGACGGCTTGGTGATAACAAAAGCGAACAGATGGACGCTTGTCGCTCCGATTGAGTTAAAAGAAGCGGAAAACTTGTATTCCATCGTCTGGACGCTTGAAAAACTGGCATTTCAGCAAGCTCTCCCGCATGTGGACGATGCCGTGATTCAGGAATTGAAACAGCTGAATGAAAATCTTCTTCAAACAATGAAAGACGGCGATAAACCGGCCATCCTGGAAGCGGACAATGCATTTCACCAGCGCATCATTCTGCTTGCGGACAACGCCGAACTTCACAAATTGCTTGTAAGCCTGAAAGTCAAAATTCAGAGAATGGAAATCCGCTATTTCAGTGAAAACGGCGCTTTAAACAGATCATATAATGAACACTCTGATATCATTCACGCATTAGAACAGCAAGATGCAGCCGCTGCTTTTACAGCGCTTGAAGCGAATTGGAAAAACAGTTTAGAACGGCTGCAGAACATGGCATAGCAAACGAAAAAGCCAAATCACTCATATGATTTGGCTTTTTTACTGATATCACAAGACAGCCGCGTTGGCTGTCTTGTTTACTTTTTGTTTATATATAAATACATACCGTAATCCGTCGGCACAGAAGCATACCCCATCTGTCTGAGCATGGCTGTTATATTCCCGCGATGATACGTTCCGTGGTTCACCACATGGAGGATCATATCGGCCGCTGCGGTTTTCATGATGTCACCTGACGGATGCTCTATTTCAAGGGGGAGGCTGATATTTTCTTCCTTTTGCAAAAATAATTGATACCGGTCTGATAATTCCGAGAACATAACTTCCAGCTCTTCTATCTCTTTAGACAAGATGTCCTCTTTTTGCTGTTCAGCTGATTTCAGCGTATCCTCCAGACGCTCGCCGGAGAACACATCAAACCACCCCTTATCCGACAGATACACATGAGTCAATACACCGGCTATCGACGGAAAGACACTTTGAATCTCCTTACGGTACACATCCCCCGGAAGCTCTTTAAGCCGGGTGAATATTTGCTGATTTGCCCAAAGATGATAATCATACAATTGCAGTGCCAGATGTCCCACATTACCCTCTCCTCTCTCGATATAGAACGTACGTTCCTAATTATACTACACTACATGCGGCTTTGTACCAACTTCTTCATTCGCAGCTGAGAAAATCCGAAAAAAGCCGAAATTAATAAGAGAAGGCCTGCGCCAATATAAATAAACCGCACGCCGAATACATCCGAGATGACCCCCGTTCCGATAATGGAAAACATAAAAATGAACTGAACTAAAGCTGATCTCGCTGCTAATATATTGACCCGTGTCTTTTCGGTCGTGATGTTTTGCAGTAATGTTTCCTGCGTGAGATCTCGTAATACACAAGCCGGCCCCATACACAGCACCAGAAAAAGGGCCGTAACGGCGCTTGTGATCAACCCATAAATAAACGTGAACATTCCATATGCCAAGGCTCCCGTCAGCATAAGCGGAATGAGATGATGCTGAAACTTACCGGATAACTTATAGATGATCAGTCCGCCGATCATCGTCCCTGCATAATAGACTCCGTTGACATACCCCCACCAAGCCTCTCCTTTATGAAGGACGTCATGCACATAAGTCAAGGACACAGACCCGATCCATATCATGCCTGCCCACGATTCGATCACATCCATCACAATGAGAACCCTGAGCTGTTTTTGCTGAAATAAATACACCCAGCCGCTTGCCGCATCTGCAAAAAGGGAACGTTCCCTGACTGCTGCCGGCGCACACATGCGTACTTGAAGAAATAGAATGATGCCCAAAACCGAAGAAACCAATAACATGACAGTGATGATCATTGTATCGCTTTCTCCCAAGAACGCTATGATGACGCCGCCGAGAGACCACCCCGCAAACTGAACGGTCTGATCCGCCGCAGATAATAAACCGTTCGCTTTCGCCCTTCGATCAGGAGGAATGACTTCCCCAATCAGCGCGCTTTTTATCGGAGCAAACCATCCGTTGCAAAAAGAAATGCCTCCGATCAGACAAAACAGCAGAAAAAAGAATGCGGATGAACCGGTCTGGATGACAAAAAACAAACAGACTAACAGTGTGATCTGTATCAATTGAGAACCGATTAACAAAGAACGAAGCGTGAACCGGCCGGTGACCAGCGGCAAAACGGCGCTGCCCAATACGCGACAAACAATGCTGACGAACGTCATAAGAGAGGCCATCGCCGTCGAACCGGTTTTTGTAAACAAAAACAAGATGACAGCCATCGTATAAAGTGAGAACCCCAAGTTGATAGCGGTCTGGCTGTATAAAATAGCGTAATACGCCCTCTTCATATTCATCCTCTGCAACCTCACTCCCTGATTATGTAAATCATACCATATTTGCCGATCAGCTTTTTTTAAAAAACAGATTGACATGGAGTCCACTCCATCTATTAGGCTTTATTAGCAGAAAGAAGACTTTCAGCGAATAACAATCAAGAAAGAGTGATAGCTGATTTGACGCTTGGGTCAACTGAAAATTGACATGAAGATATATGTGTTGAAACGAGCTGATCACATCCGGAACCATATTCATTCCAAGCGACTGCAATATTGCGCCACTGTCTGAAAATAATGAATCTGATGCCGATCCATACGTCACCCGATCTATAGTGATGCATATCAGGAATGATTTTCAACACAGAATAAAAAAAGAGGGCTCCCATTCCGGAAGCCCTCACTCCGTTCTGCCTACGCCAATAAAAGAAAAATAAGCGCTAAAACAGCCGGAAGTCCTTGTTTTACGATAATTGATTTGTTTGAAGTAAAGCCTCCGAAAATGGCCGCGATGACCACGCAGATGACGAAAAACATTTGAATCATATGGCCAATCGGATCAGCTCCGAGGATCAGCCCCCAAATGAGGCCGGCAGCCAGAAATCCATTATACAGACCCTGATTTGCAAACATGACCGCTACATTCCGATCACCTTCTAAATGCTTCGGCAAATTGAAGGACCGCTTGGCTGCCTTCGAATTGATAAAAAACATTTCAAGTATCATGATAAATATATGTTCTAAAGCTACAATTCCGACGAAAACAGCCGCAAGCATGTCCACTGTCTCTCTCCTCTCAGCTTCACTTCAACCTTATTTCCATTGTGCGATTGTTTCGATAGGAAGACGGTAGGAAGCATATCCTTCGTCTGCCGCTTTTCCGATTGATAACAGCATGACCGGTACATAACGCTCTTTATCCATTCCGAAAACCTCGGCAATCTTTTCTTTATCGTAGCCGCCGATCGGGTTTGTGTCATAGCCGTGCGCGCGTGCCGTAAGCATCAGCTGCATGGAAACGAGTCCTCCGTCAATCAGAATCGTTTCACGGTTCACTTGCTCCGGAAGTTTTTCAAAGTGTGCTGTCAACGCAGCGATTTGTCTGTCTTTTACTTCCTGCGGCATGTAGCCCAGTTCGACCGCTTTTGAATAAATTTCTTCTAAATAGTCATCACTGTTCATATCTGCGAAAACCGCGATCACCGCAGATGATGTGCTGACTTGTGTTTGGTTAAAGCTGGCAAGCGGCGCGAGTTTTTCTTTTCCTTCAGGGCTGTCAATGACGAGAAAACGCCACGGCTGCGCGTTGACTGAAGACGGCGCTGTCGTTGCTTCTTCCAGGATTTGAGTCATTTCTTCTTTGCTGATTTTAACAGCCGGATCGTAATTCCGAATGGAACGGCGGCCTTTCATAATGTCCATAAAGTCGTTTGTTTTCAGTTCTGTTTTCATGTGTAAAACACTCCTATGCTTTCATATTTTCTATATTATTCTGCATCTGTGACAATACGTTTTTTAACATACTGCGTTCTTCCTCGCTGACACCGGCAAGCATTTCCTTTATGAAACGCTCCTTCTCCTTTTTGGAAGCCTCAATTCTCTCCCGCCCCTGTTCAGTAAGCCGGACAAGTATAATTCGGTTGTCCTCGGGCTTCCGCCTTCTTGTGACCATTTCTTTGGCTTCAAGCTGTTTCAAGTGTCTTGTCACGGCTGCGCCATCAATATTCACCTTTTTCTGAAGATCGCTTTGGCTGATCTCATCGACGTAAAAAAGCACGGCGAGAAGCTCAAGGCGGGATTGGCTGATTCCAGTGCACGCTTCAAACTTCGTGCCGATCACTTTATGCAGTGATTGGAGCTGATATAAAATCTCGCCTTCCTCTGAACAACATGCTGTCAAAACCCATCCCCACTTTCTTTTGCGCAATTAATTGACTAGTCAATGTTTGATATATCAACAATATACAGCCTTCATTCTAATTTTGCAAGTTTTTTCTCCTTTTTTAAAAAAAGCTGCCGATTAACGGCAGCTCGCTTCTTAATGATTATGGACTTTTCTGAAATTACTGCCTTTTACTTCTGCGACATCATATACCGTCACAAAGGCTTGTTTATCAATGTCATTAATAATTTCTTTCAGTTTGGTTTCTTCCAAACGGTTGATGACACATGTGATTTCTTGGAATTTTTCATGAGAAAAACCGCCGTATGCTTCTTTATAAGTAGCGCTCCGGCCCAATTCTTCACGAATGGTCTCTACCATTAATGCAGGCTCATTGGTGATAATCTGAAATGTTTTAGAACCGCTTAAGCCTTCCTCAACCACATGAATCACCTTAGATGCAATGTAGTAAGCAATGACGGAAAGCAATCCGCCTTGCAGCCCGAATACAAAAGAAACAAAAATAAACACAAACATGTTTAAAAATAAAATGAGGTCGCTCGTGCCAAACGGCAATTTCCGTGACAGAAGCACAGCCAGCATATCAATTCCGTCTAATGCGCCGCCGTTGCGCAATGCCAAGCCCATTCCCAAGCCGATAATAATCCCTCCGACAACGGTGATTAACAGGGTGTCTCCCTCGATGATAGCAGGAGTGTGATGGAAAAAACTCGTGCCTGCGGCAAGTGAGATAATGCCGATAATGGATAGAAACGCAAAACCTTTCCCGATTTGCTTATATCCCAACCAGACAAACGGTATATTGATCACCGCAATTAAGATCCCAAGAGGCAAATGAAACAGCTGTGAACAGACAATGCTGAGTCCGGTTACACCGCCGTCAGATACACTATTCGGAATCAATACGGTTTCCAGTCCATACGCGGCAATAATTCCGCCGATGATGACCATGATGGCCCGTACGATTGATTTCGCTCTGATTTTCTTACGTCTTTGTTTTTCGATTGTACTCATATCATTCCCCGCTTCAATTATTTTTTCTTATTTAAATATACCATAATTGATACTTTTCGTTAAAAATAAGCCTATCGGCTAGTTGAAGCAGGAACCGAGGAAGGAGATTTCACAGATAACGTATCCATTTATGACTTTAATCATTCACAACATAATCATTCACTAAAAGGAACTAATGACCATTAATAATCTCTTTTATTCCCCTTCTTCACATATTCCCAATCATGTTCTATATTTTTTCTCACCCGCTGAAGAAGGCTGAAAATGGTTTCTTTTTCCTCAGATGTAAAGCCAGACAGGGCTACCTCCGCAGAATGCTCTCCTTCTCTTTGCAATAACGGATAAACCTTTCTCCCTTTTTCAGTCGGAAACAGCTTTTTTATTTTTTTATTTTGATCATCAGGACGCTTTTCAATAAACCCTTGTATTTCCAGTTTTTTGATTGCTCTCGCCGCTGTTGTTCGGTCGACTTTAATCATTTCCGCCACTTTTTCCTGTATCACTCCCGGGTTTTCACATATACGCACAAGGTAGAGATACTGCCCTTTTGTTAAGTCTAATTCCTTAAATTCAATATTGCTGATGGAATCCAGTGCCCGTGCGATCATGCCGATTTCCCGCAAAATATCAGTCATATCTTTTCAAACCCTTCATGTTTTTGTTGCATATGCAATATAATTGTTTTATCGTTACTTCTATAAGACCACAAGCAAGCCGTGCAGTCCAGACTAATATGTGAAAAGGATTGATTGATCATGAGGATAAAAAGAATAACAACGGAAATTGATTTGCAAGCAGCGCTTGAGATTAGAAAAGCAGTATTCATTGAGGAACAGCAAGTACCTGAATCCGATGAATTTGATCAGTTCGATACGCTTGAGGAACAGTGCGGGCATGTCTTGGTTTATCATGAAAATCAGCCTGCCGGCACAGGACGTGTCCGCATTGTAAACCATACAGGCAAGCTCGAACGGATCTGCATCCTCAAGCCTTACCGCAAATACGGGTTGGGCAAAGTAATCATAAGCGAATTAGAAAACATGGTAAAAGAAAAAGGCATCACCCAATGTAAACTGCATGGACAAACACATGCGGAAGGCTTTTATCACAAACTGGGCTATCAGACAGATTCACCGGAATTTATGGAAGACGGCATCCCGCATGTCTTGATGACAAAAGAGCTGTGAGCTGTCACTAATGAGCAGCCAAACGGCTGTATGAATTATTTACCGAAAGCCTTGTATAAAGGCTTTTTTTCATATTCTGAAACTCACAACTAAAAGGTATGTGTGCGCAGCCGGTGCTTGTCACAAATGGCCGCCACAAAAAAATCAAAGCTGGAATAAAACCACCAATTTATAATGTTTTCATTTCTTAAATAGTCCGATCAAAAGCTTTTAATCTATTAATAATTAACAGTTTAAGAGATTGTGGAAAAAGCTGATTCTCTCTAATATGGACTGCTGACGCGTTACATTTTTTCTATCTTCACATATCTTTAATACTAAGTACGTTGTAAATAGATTCCAGGAGGAGATATGAAGTGGAAGAAACGAGTATGGAGCCATCACGGCTCTGCAAAGAATTTGCTAGAATTCTCAATTCAACGCCCAGTGTCGTAAATGGCGTATGTACGGCGACAAGATTTCGAAGCAACATTCATCCGGTGGTACTCGGAAGAAGAGCCGAGGCATTTCCTTTTATTCCTCAGGCCTTTTCATTTGAAAGCATGGACCGGGAAGGCAGAGCTTTATGTTTAGGTGAGACTGTTTTACTGCAAGAAGAAGTGAACCCGTTAATGAGTGAGCTGCGCAAATTCGGTATCATCGTAACGGCCGTTCATAACCATTGGCTGTTTGATAAACCGCGTCTGATGTTTATGCATTTTGAATCAATTGATAAACCTCTCAATTTTGCAAGAAAAGTGAGAGAAGCCTTTAGGGTTCTAACTACCAAAACTGTGCGTGCTGTACCAAAAACTGATGGGGAAATGATTGAACGGCATGGTCTTTGTGACGAATTCAACGATATTCTAGGCGGAACCATGCATACGTTTGAAAATGGAATTTGTACAGTAATGAGATCACGAACAAATATAAAACCGGTTGTACTGGGACGGCCCGGAAGATCATTTTTGCTCATTCCGCAAATGTTTTCATTTGAATCAATGACAAAAGACGGCCGTGCTCTTTGCAGCGGAGAAACTGTCATTCTGCAAAAAGAAATCAATCCTTTTATCAGCGTCCTTCGGAAACATGATCTGATTGTAACATCACTTCACAATCACTGGCTGTTTGACAAACCGAGACTGATGTATATTCATTTCGAAGCGATTGATAAACCTGTCAACTTCGCCTTAAAAGTGAGAGATGCTTTAAAAGTGCTTACTGATAAAGAGGTCAAAGCTTAGCATGTTTCGAAGTATCAAAAAGCGATTAATATAATCGCTTTTACATATGATCAACCGAAAAACAAAAAAGAGGTCAGACATTTTAATGTTAAAAAACAGCCTTATAGGCTGTCGTTTTGTGTATATTCTATTGATGAGTTTATACTACTTCATCCCGCATTCCATACAAGCTCTTTATTTCTCAATGGCTTTCTACATGTCGTTGTGCAAACACCTTCTTAGCCACTGAAAGAGCATTAAGTACACGCGGGAAGCCTGTATAAGGAACCAATTGGGTAATACTCTCTACAATCTCAGTCGGTGTTAATCCGGATGTAAGCCCTGTATTGATATGAAGTTCAAGCTGAGGCTCGGTTCCTTGCGTTACAAGGGATGAAATGGTAACAAGCGCACGTTGTTGATTGGTTAATCCCGGCCGTGAATATATATCTCCGTAAGCAAATTCTATAATGTACTTACTTACATCTGGGGCGATATCTTTCAAGTCTTCAGAAATCTTTAAATGCGTAGAGATTTTATCATCGCTTGTTAAAGTGTACTCCATTAATTTGTCTAATCCTTGTTGGTAACGGCTTTGATCCATTTGAATTTCCTCCTGAAAGATACTTATTTTCTGACATAAGATAATATATCGCAGCCCTCTCTAACCGTAAAATACATAAAAACTATAAAAACCATTCATTTTTTTCATGAGTTATCTTGATCTGCGTAATTACTCTTACAAAAAAATGAAATATACCGGATAAATTCGCGTACTGCGTGTGAAACGTATTTACCTTTTTTTAAAATAATCGCCACTTTCCAAGGAATTGATGGATTAACAATGGAGATTGCCTTAACTAAACTTTGATCAGTCTTTTTCACTATAGACTGAGGGAAAATGGAGATACCTAGTTCTTCTCCAATCATTTCGCTGATAAAATCCCATTGAGAACTTTCATAAACGATATTTGGACGAAAACCGGCTCTAATACACTCTTGAATAATCCGATCGTGAAGAGAAAAGTCTTCACTAAACAGGATGAAAGGTTCATTTTTCAAGTCTTGCATTTCCACAATCTCTTTATGAACAAGCGGGTGAGCGGAATGAACGAAGAGCATCAGTTCTTCATTAAGCAATGGAATGATATCAAACTGCTCTTTGTCCACTGGTTCAATAACCACGCCAAGATCCAGTACCCCATCTTCAACCTCCTGTTTCACCTTGTTTCCCCCATGTTCTATCAGCTTGATGTTCACATCAGGATACAATTGCTTAAATCCTTTAATGATTTTAGGAAAAAATAAAACACCGATAAGCGGCGGTATTCCAATTTTCACTTTTCCTTTTTTTAAATGTAAAAGATCGTATAAGTTCGTCGACAAGTCATCTATTGACTTCATAATCATTTGGCCTTGCTCAAATACAATTTCGCCCGCATCTGTCAATGCGATCTGTCTAGCGGATCGATCAATGAGCTCAACCTTTAATTCCTCTTCCAAACTTTTAACCATCTTACTTAAGGCAGGCTGTGACAAATGCAGATTTTCTGATGCCTTAGTAAAACTGTTGGATTTAGCAACTTCAAGAAAATAAGTGATTTGGCGTATATCCATCGTATGATCTCCATTCCATAAGTTTAACGAATACATTATATTCTTTTTATTCATTTTACTTATACAATTGCCGGGTGTAAACTTTTAGGAGACCAAAATGTTTCCTGGAGGGGTTACTATGAGTAAATTATTAGAAAGTAAAGTTGCTCTTGTTACAGGCGCGGCTAGCGGAATTGGTTTAGAAATTGCACGTGAATTCGCTAAAGAAGGCGCAAAAGTGGTAATTTCCGATTTGAACGAAAAAGCCGTGCATCATGCAGCTGAGGAACTCAAGGGACAAGGATATGAAGTCCTGCCTGCGGTTTGTGATGTAACAAACGAAGAACAAGTTGAAAAAAGTTTCTCTAAGACACTTGAAACCTTTGGGCGACTGGATATTCTGGTAAACAATGCGGGGATTCAGCATGTGTCGGATATAGAAAACTTCCCGACTGATAAATTTGAATTTATGCTGAAATTAATGCTTACTGCTCCTTTTAGTGCGACGAAAAGAGCGTTCCCTTTGATGAAAAAACAAAAATTTGGCCGCATCATCAATATGGCTTCCATAAATGGTTTAATTGGTTTTGCAGGGAAAGCAGCTTATTGCAGCGCTAAACACGGTTTGATCGGTTTAACTAAAGTATCAGCATTAGAAGGAGCGGAATACGGAATTACTGTCAACGCCTTGTGTCCGGGATATATCGACACTCCATTGGTGCAAAACCAGTTACAAGATATTGCAGAGACTAGAGGCATTTCTATAGAAAAGGTGTTTGAAGAAGTCATTTACCCCTTGGTTCCTCAAAAACGTTTGTTAACCGTGCAAGAAATCGCTGATTACGCAGTATTCCTCGCCAGTGACAAAGCTAAAGGTGTTACAGGGCAGGCCGTCGTAATGGATGGCGGTTATACAGCCCAATAATCTAAATTTCATCTGCAAGAGTCATAGCGCTTTGGATTAAATGATTTACTCTTCAAGAACCAAGCCGCTGTTCTTCTAGGAGAGACATAGCCATACAGATTGAAGTTTGAATAAAAACAAGGAGAGCAGAAATTAACCTTTTTTTGACATTCGGCATCTTAACTTAAGAAAAGCCGCTTTGTTGGCGGCTTTTTTATCCTGAATCCTTTAATGTGAGAATGTTAAAAAGCAGCGGGATAGTTGTTGTCTTGCAGAATGCGAAGAAGTTGTTGGGATTCTTTTACAAAGTATCGGTGAAGCTGCAGATAAGTGTGTAAGATTCCCCTCTCCCCATAATGCGCCCGCCCTTTTCATCTTAGCAGCATGAGCATCCGGCAGAGTAGATTTAATGCTATTCTGCTTCAATTTTTCTTCAATTGTTGGTATTCTGGCAACGAAATCTTCATAACGCTGAAATTGGCCAAACGGTATACTTAATTTTCCGGATACATATATAATCAACTTGAAAGACCGTTAGAAATAGTCGAAGAAAAAGCTGCAGCTGTAAAAATACAATCTAAATGGACATTGATGGAGTATGCGTCGACAATATAACAATTAAATTAATTCAATTCGGTTCCTCTTTCCCTAAAGAAAAACTTGTGCCTAAAAATCAGGCCCATCATCCATCTTCAGTCTCCAAACATTATCAAGCCTTGATGAGGCAAGCAAACACGGGGTATCATAGTAAAACACACCAAAAAAGATCTCATTATCCAAAGTCAGATTGAGTATTTTTAGTTGTATAAGATAAAGGAGGAAATAGATTGACTTTACATCATTTTATTGGGGCTGACAAAGAACTTCCTATTGGTGAGTATGGCAGGAATCCTACACTTAAGCCCATTTCTGAACTAAAAATAAAAGGAATTGATGTCAACAAATGCTCTCAAGTTAAAAAAAATCGAAAGAACAGCGAAAATTCACTTGTAAAGGTTTATGACACAGAGGAAGATGCATACGGAATTGATATTGTTCATTTAGATCCTGAATATGAAGCAGTCAGAAACAAATTCACACATCCTTATATATATGAATTACAAGGGTACTTACACGCCAACAATACACCTGGCCAACGTAAATCTATTAAATCACTTTTTCTTTTCATCGAAAAACACTTGTCAAAAGGTGAATCAATTGAAATATATTCCTGCTTAGATGGATATGAAGATGAAGATAAAGATGAAAGTATGGATGTCGTTATCAATTTAAATAATTCACAATTTGGAAAACATATAAAGTTTAAAGATATAAATCACCTTAGTCATATATTCTATTTGGAAGATAAACAATATGTATTAGTCAAGAAATAAACAAAAAATCCCAATTGAATAATTTTAATTTTATTTTTCAAAATGCACTTTTAATCCTGGTATGCTCAATATTCTTTGTATTTCTTTATCATCTTCAGTATCGATATAACTTTCTTCTTCATGAGAGCATGTTACCAACCACTCCTTTCCATCTTTAAAAAAAGACAAGAAAGAATAACTAAACAGCATTATGGTACAGTAAATCTATATCAACAAAATGCGAATGAAAGCAGGTGACCCCATGCCAAACAATAGTAAACCCAACAGTTTAATCACGGAGAAGTCCCCCTATCTACTCCAATACGCCCACACCCCCATAAACTGGCACCCGTGGGGAGAAGAAGCCTTTGAAAAAGCAAAACGCGAAAACAAGCCGGTTCTTGTCAGCATCGACTATTCGACTTGTCACTGGTGCCATGTCCCTGTTTTTTAGTAATCATTATATATTTATCTGCTTGCCAATTCCTTAATCATCAAACCCAATTCATAAATTCCCTTTTGAAGGTCTTCATGAGATGCATAAGCATATGATAAGCGAATATAATTCCCTTTTTCTTGAGCATAGATACTGCCGAGATTGAGAAGTATCCCTTTTGTCAAAGCTTTTGTATAAAGTGATTTCATAGATAGTGGAGGCAATATTTTTACCCAGACAAAGAATCCTCCCTTCGGCATATTCCATGCAGCGACATTCTTCAAATTGGTTTCTAAGAGACTCATGACCAATTGTCTTCTCACCTTTAATTGACTTCTCACCTGTTCTAGATGTTGCTGGTATTCACCGGATGTAAACCACTCTGCCGCTACTCTCTGGGATAACGAACTGGAGCCGTAATCTGTTTGCATTTTTATGTCGGATAAACGTTCAATCACTGGTTCCGGACCGACGATCCATCCAATCCTCAAACCCGGACTTAATGTTTTCGATAAACTGCCTATGTAAAGCACATGCCCATTTTTATCTATTGTTTTAATAGGATCTGGAGGAATCTCATCTATCCATAACTCACGATAAATGTCATCTTCAATAATGGGAAGCTGTGCATTCTCACTTGCCGCAAGGATTTCTTCTCGTCGCCGTTCTGACATTAAAATACCTGTCGGGTTATGAAAACAAGGATTTGTATATAAGATAGCCCTCCCTCGCTCCCCCCTTGCCATGTGGATATGTTCAGGCAAAAGTCCATCATTATCCATAGGAACTCCAGTCAGCTTCATACCGGCTGATTGAAATACGTGTAATGAATAAAGATAGGAAGGCTGGTCAAGATAAACGGTCGATCCCCTTTGCAAAAGCCCCATTGATATCAGCTGTAAGGCTTGCAGTGCGCCCGAAACAATAAGAATGGAAGAAGGAGAAGCTTGAATGCCGATTGTTCTTAAATAGCCGCTTAATGCCTCTCTCAAAGGTAAATATCCTTTTGGTTCCTCATACCCGAATGCCTCTATGTTTTGAGATACCTTTCCCATCATCTTTTTCATAGCAGCTAAAGGAAAAATCTCCTTTGAAAGTTCTCCTTTACTGAGCTGTATAAGATCGGAGTTTGATTCTGATTTATTGATCTCTTGAACGATTTTTTGGCTTGGCTGCTGGATTCCAGAGGTTACATACTGATCCCAATCAGGGGCGGAATTCTTAGCCAAAAGTGTCCATGTATTGTTCGTAACAACTGTCCCTTTGCCCATTCTGCCTTCGATTAATCCATCCGCCATCAATTCCTCTAAAGCTGTAATGACTGTGCTCCTATTCACCTCAAAGTGTTTGGCAAGCGTGCGCTGGCTTGGAATCTTACTTCCAATCGGCCATTCTCCATTTCCTATTTTCTCTTTTATAAATTGAATGATTTGTATGTACTTAGGAAGCTTTTTCATCTTTTTTTCTTCTGGAGCGCTCATAAAAAGTATCCTCCTTAAAGTGGTTGGGTCAAAATCTATTTAACTGGTTGAAGTCATATCATCAAATCTTTATTAATATAGAAACACATTAAATAACTGGTTGGTTTTTGTAAAGAGGAGTGAGAAAGATGCGAAAGAAAACAGTTCGAATCGGCATATCTTACAGTCTGATGATTGGGTTGTGGGCATCAGCTTTCCCGGGAATTCGCGCGGGTTTGGAGAGTTACACACCGGAACACCTCGCTTTGTTTCGCTTGTTGATTGGGTCAATGGCACTGTTGGTTTTTGCTGTTTTGACTCATATGCGTTTACCTGACATGAAGGATATCCCTGCTATCTTATCTTTAGGATTTTTAGGTTTTGCACTATATCACATTTTGCTGAATATCGGAGAAAAAACAGTCAGTGCAGGGGTAGCAAGCTTACTCGTGACCATGACACCTATTTTTTCTGCAATGTTATCTCGTCTGTTTTTTGGTGAACATTTTGGGCTTTATAAATGGATTGGCTCTATCATAAGTTTATTGGGTGTGTCGATCATTTCATTTGGGGCAGGAAACTATACAAATTCAGTGAACGGCATTTTGTTAATCCTGCTGGCAGCTTTTTCGGAGAGTATTTATTTCGTTTTTCAAGCCCGCTATATAAAAAAATATGGATTTATTCCATTCGTTACATTCACTATTTGGGGCGGGACAGTACCTATGCTTGTATTCTTGCCTGGCTTAGGGGAAGAGTTTTTGAACGCTTCAATGAACTCAACATTGTCTATCGTTTACTTAGGCTTATTACCAACGGTTGTGCCTTACTTTGCACTTGCGTATGTAACTTCACTCGTCGGTGCTTCAGAAGCAACCATTTCACTTTATTTAACACCAGCCATAACCTTGGTCATTTCTTGGGTGTGGTTAGGTGAAGTGCCCACGTTTATTGCACTGACAGGCGGGATGGTTACAGTCGCCGGGGTGTGTTTCACTTATCTAACAGTAAATAAAATGATAAAGATTTTAAATCCTTACTTCTTATCTAAAAAGCAATAAGGTGGATGAAGTCTTGTCAGCATGGCCGTTCGACTTACCATTGATCACATATTTTGTACCAAATGAAAAGGCCCGGATGAAAAAATCAATTCATCACAGGCTGGTGCCATTACACTGAAAACAACATTTTTTATCAAAGCACAAGATTCACCCATTGTCTGTATTTATTTCGAAAATACTTTTCTCTAAGAAAAGTTGTAAGTTAAGAAAAAATAAGTTAGAACATTAAAATGAAATTTATTTTTTCCAGTTCTTCTCTATAAATCGAAGTGCAGGCTGTAAGTTAGTTTTGTTCGCAATTTCAATGACAGTTGGAACCACAGAAGGGTCTGTTAAGGATAAGCTTGGGATTCGTGGATTTAACCGGAAAAAGCGATCACCCAGAAGATTAAAGCTGACCATGGTTTCATAGTAACCTAATCCGCTGCCGACAACTGAAAGGAATGGTAGCAAAGGCTCGTTGGGCGCTCGGTCCAGAAGCACTCCCCAATTCGGAGGAAGATTCTCCAGATTTTCAGGGCGTATGTTATCTGCACTTACCATTCCCCATCCCTTCGTATCTCTTCTCAACCGAGTCGGGGCTTCACCTGTTCCAATGGATAATACCGCAATTTCATCCAACGGTACGTTGGCTTTACCCACTGCAAACGCGATACTAGGTGTACTAGGGTTGGCTGAAACTACATACCCGTCCGCATAGTTTTGATAGGCGCGTTGCGTCGCGGGAGCAGCGCTGCTCCGCAGTATGACATCACTCACTTTCTCATTTAAATAGGGAGAACCGGGAAAGTTGTGAAATAATACAGGCGTCCAACGATCCAGTTTTGGAGAGTATAATTTGAATGAAGGGACAACAATTCGTTTTCTTACATCTTTGAGACGAAGATCTGCCGGGAAAAAGTTTCGTACCGCTTTAATAAAACCTGAATATGGTAATTGCTGATTAAAAACAGGTCCTCCTGGCCGGGAAATACTAAATGCGGGCAAGATTTTCTCCTTAAAATATTGGAATGTCTCCTGCGGTGATCTTCCGCTTGCTAACGCAAGGGCCGTGAATGAACCGATTGAAGTTCCTGAAAATACATGGGTTCGGCTTATTAACTTTGGGTTTTGCCTAGCCAGTCTGTTCAATAGTTGTAAACTTAAAGCACCTAAAGTACCGCCCCCATCAAAAGTCATGATACGATATTTTGCCAAATTGTTTTCTCCTTTCTAATTTGATCTATCATTCAGTATATGTTTATCCCGTGTCTCTTGTATGGATGGATGAATGCTCTTATGCTAAATGTTGTTCGATTGATTAATATTATGGTTTTAATGTTAGGACCGCTTATCAATGGAAGTATTAAATTCAATCCTTGTGGTACAGTAAGGATGAGGAAAACGATGTGAAAGAAGGTGATTAGATGCCAAATAATGGTATAGCCAACAGTTTAATCACGGAGAAGTCACCGTACTTACTCCAACACGCCCACAACCCCGTAAACTGGCACCCTTGGGGAGAAGAAGCCTTTGAAAAAGCAAAACGCGAAAACAAGCCGGTTCTTGTCAGCATCGGCTATTCGACTTGTCATTGGTGCCATGTAATGGCTCACGAGTCCTTTGAGGACGAAGAGATCGCCGGTATGTTAAACGATAAATTCATAGCCATCAAGGTTGATCGTGAGGAGCGGCCTGATGTGGATTCCGTGTATATGAGAATCTGCCAGCTGATGACGGGGCAGGGCGGGTGGCCGCTGAACGTGTTCGTCACACCAGATCAGAAGCCGTTTTATGCGGGGACGTATTTTCCGAAGACGAGCAAATTTAACCGTCCGGGTTTTATCGATGTGCTTGAACATCTGTCCGAAACGTTTGCGAATGACCGGCAGCATGTCGAGGATATCGCCGAAAACGCCGCCGCTCATCTTGAAGTCAAGGTTCACCCGGCTGAGGGCATGCTTGGCGAACAGGCGGTTCATGACACGTATCGCCAGCTGGCCGGCGGGTTTGACACGGTGTACGGCGGGTTCGGCCAAGCTCCGAAATTTCCGATGCCGCATATGCTCATGTTTCTGCTTCGCTACTACAGCTATACGGGCAAGGAACAGGCTTTGGCCGGCGTAACCAAGACACTCGACGGCATGGCGAACGGCGGAATTTTTGACCATATCGGGTTCGGCTTTGCCCGCTACTCGACTGATAATGAATGGCTCGTGCCGCATTTTGAGAAAATGCTGTATGACAACGCCCTTCTCCTGACCGCATATACGGAAGCCTACCAAGTCACGGGTAATGAGCGCTACAAACAGATTGCGATGCAGATCGTCACGTTTATTCAGCGGGAAATGATGCATGAAGACGGCAGCTTTTTCTCAGCTTTAGACGCTGATACCGAAGGCCGTGAGGGGAAATATTACATATGGTCCAAAAAAGAAATCATGAACCTTCTCGGTGATGAACTCGGCCCGCTTTACTGCAAGGTGTATAACATCACAGATCAAGGCAATTTTGAAGGCGAAAACATCCCGCACCTCATTTTCACGCGGCGTGAGGCCATCCTCGAAGGGACCGGCCTCACAGGACATGAGCTGGCCGAACGCCTTGAAGAGGCAAGAACTAAATTGCTGGAGGCCCGTGAAAACAGAAGCTATCCGCATACAGATGACAAAGTGCTGACCTCATGGAACGCGCTCATGATTGCCGGGCTGGCAAAAGCCGCAAAGGTATTTCACGAGCCTGACTTTCTCAGCATGGCGGAAACAGCGATCCGCTTTCTCGAACGGCACCTCATGCCGGACGGGCGCGTCATGGTCCGCTATCGCGAGGGCGAAGTGAAAAACAAAGGGTTTATCGATGATTACGCTTTTCTCATCTGGGCTTACCTTGAACTGTATGAAGCGGGTTTTAATCCGTCTTATCTGCAGAAAGCGAAAACGTTATGTACAAGCATGCTGGAGCTGTTCTGGGATGAACGGCACGGAGGTTTCTTCTTTACGGGGAATGATGCTGAGACCCTTCTTGTCAGGGAAAAAGAGGTTTATGACGGGGCCGTGCCTTCCGGAAACAGCGCGGCTGCCGTACAGCTGCTTCGTCTCGGCCGCCTGACGGGTGACATATCACTGATTGAAAAAGCCGAAGCGATGTTTTCCGTGTTCAAACGGGAAATAGAGGCCTATCCGAGCAGCAACGCTTTCTTCATGCAAAGCGTACTGGCACATACAATGCCCCAAAAAGAAATCGTTGTTTTCGGAAGGAAAGATGACCCGGACAGAAAACGTTTCATTGAGGCGCTTCAGGAGCATTTCACTCCCGCCTATACGATTCTCGCCGCAGAACATCCGGAAGAGCTTGCCGGCATTTCTGACTTTGCCGCGGGTTATCAAATGATCGATGGGAAGACAACGGTCTACATTTGCGAGAATTTCGCCTGCCGGAGGCCGACGACGGATATTGATGAAGCGATGAACACCTTACAAATCAGCAGCAGAGCCTAGGCGGCCTGCTGCTTTTCTTTTTTCACAAAACGGAACGCGAGCCATGCGAAGATGATATTGATCACCAGAGTCGATATGCAATCATATATTTCATAGCCGCCGGCTGCTGTTGTAAATATCGACGGAATGCCGCCGTACACCGAATGATCCTCTGTGAGAAAGATAAATAAAAACATATTATTGGCAGCGTGACCGCCAAGGGACATCTCCAGACTGCCCGTTTTAATCGTGATAAAGGTCCAGATCATGCCGATGGTGACATATCCGATTCCCGCCCAGAAAGCTCCATTTTCCATCTCCGGATTTCCGAAATGAAGCGCGCCGAATAATCCGCCGATAATGACCGTCAGAACCACCGCATTTGCCGTCAATTTTCCGGCGAACTGAAGCAGAAAACCGCGAAAGAGAAATTCCTCCGCAGAGGTTTGAATCGGAACCAATAAGACGGCCGCCGCTAACAGCAGCAGAAAACGTGAAGCATGGAATTCCTGAAGCATGAAACGATCCGGATGAATTGTAAAATCAATCAGCCCCGCGATAAACATCAGCACAACATATGTGCCGAATCCAAAGAAAATCCTCTTCCAGTTCAGCGACTGATTCGGTGTGATAATAGATAAAAACCGCCGTTTCATAATGAAACGAACCGCTATCCAAATGCCCGGGATCGCTATGAAATAGACGATATGCTGTAAATAAATATCCGCCAGCGGGTCACTTAATGCCGCCTCATCCCAATTTATCGTCAGTGAAGGATTGAAAGCGGACGTGAGAAACATATAAAACACGGTCAGTATGCTTCCAAAAAAGAACAAACCCACAATGACCAACAGAGAAAGGAGATATCTCGATACGCTATTTCTTCCCTCTGCTGGCCGTACAAACGTATTCATATTTATGCATCAACTTCCTTTCCTTCAACATTTTACAATATAAACAAAATCAGATATAGGAAATGTTATATATTTTAAGAAGAAAGCGCTATGCCGTTTCCTTTGGCTCTGGTTATTTACACTCTGTTTTTGCCAAAAAAAGACCTTTATAATGTATTCGTCAGATAAATTTACAGTATTTTCTGATCACAATTGCAAAGTCAGGGGGTTTTTTATGAAACATCAGACATTCTCAAATGTAGCGAACCGATTAGACCGTCTCCCCATTTCACGTGTGCACTATCAAGTATTAACCGCTCTCGGAATCATCTATTTTTTTGATCTCGCTGATCTGTTTACGCTCAGCAACGTGGCTCCGGCGCTGATTGAGCATTGGGGCGTGAAGCTGTCCACCATTGCCGACATTACGGCTGCATCCTTCCTGGGCATGTTTTTAGGCGCCTCCATCGGCGGAAGGCTGTCTGATCGGATCGGCAGGAAAAAAGCGCTGAATTGTTTTGTCCTTGTCTTTTCGATCTCATCTTTTCTGAATGCGCTGGCATGGGATATTCCGTCCTTAATGATTTTCCGGTTCTTGACCGGGCTCGGCGTCGCGGCCGCCATGATTGTGACGAACAGCTATTTAGCGGAATTTTTTCCATCCTCCGTACGGGGAAAATACATCTCCCTTTGCGCCATGATCGGACTGATCGGCGTTCCCGTCACAAACGTTGTTTCCGCTTTTGTCATCCCTTTAGGCTCATGGGGGTGGCGGCTCGTATTCGTATGGGGGGCGGCCGGTCTCATTTATTTCTTTTTTATCCGCCGGCTTGAGGAATCGCCGCGCTGGCACGAAAATCGGGGCGCATATGATCAGGCAAACGCCATTATGAACCGTCTTGAAGCACGTGCAGAGAAAGAAAAAGGCCCGCTTCCCGCGCCAAAAGAGGCGGCAGAAGTACATACAGTGAAGCACGCAGGCTACTTAGGGCTGTTTCAGGGCAGGAATTTAAAGATCACCATCATCCTGTCAGCGGTATGGATTCTGGAAACCTTTGGCTTTTACGGCTTTGCTTCATGGGTGCCCAGCCTGCTGAAAAGCAACGGCATCACCATGGAAAAAACGCTGTGGTACAATGTGCTTCACTCTGTCGGCGCACCGCTTGGCGCATTGCTCGGTTCCATGATATCCGAGACGTTCCAAAGGAAATGGATTCTGGCCGCAAGCGCTTTTCTGACTGCTATTGCCGGACTGTTATACGGCATGACGTTTATTCCCGTCATGATTATTGTGTTTGGATTTGTCGTTAACGTCACGGAACGGATCTTTACCTCAAACTTATACGCATATACATCGGAGCCGTATCCTACGGAATATCGCTCGGCAGGGAGCGGGCTGGCGTACGGGCTCGGCCGTTTTTCCAACATATTCGGTTCCCTGCTCGTCGGATTTATTGCCGTTAAGCTCGGCTACATCAGCGTCTTTTTGTTCATCGGCGGCTGCTGGCTTCTATGTTCCGTTTTGTTAATCCTCTTCGGTCCGAAAACAAATGCACAGCAAATTTAATCAATAAAACAGTGCGGGGGAACCCGCACTGTTACACTGTGATTTCTATCAAATTGCCTTCCCCATCCTCTATCACGCTCTCATAATATCCGTCACCCGTCACGCGCGGGCCGCTTACAACCTGAAATCCATCGTTTTTAAACGTCTCCGTCAATTCATTCACCCGCTCCTTGCTGCCTGTAGAAAATGCGAGATGCGCCCATCCGGTCATATTCTGTGCCGGAGCTTCAACAATGCCGCCTTTTTTCATAAGTTCCAGCCTGCATCCGGAGTCAAATGTCAGAAAATACGATTTGAAATCTTTTTTCTCATTATGATAAAGGTCATTGGCCTTGGCGCCGAAGTATTTCTCATAAAATTCTTTCATCCGTTCTAAATCTTTCACCCATATGGCCGCATGTTCAATTCGCATATGTCCGCCTCCTTTTTTTCTCAATCTATTTATAAAGCATGAAACCCATTTCAGCTCAAGAATTTTTCCGCTGAAATTGATGCATAATTTGTTTTTTAGCCGTTTCTTCGTGAAAAAACAATAAAAATGCTTCCTTTCCGACCCGTTCCAAATGAAGTTCCAGGGATGGAATATTCAATGCCCGGCTGACGCTCAGATTTCCCTCGCCGATGATCTCCGCGTCCCATTTCTGTTCTTTCGCAAACTGGTACAAGCCGGCAGCCACATCATCACTGTGGGCATAGATGGCCGTCGGCGCCTTGTCGAAACCCCAGAAGTGCTCACCCGCCCTCTTTCCGTCGTCCATATCATGGCATCCGACCAGAATGCGGGTTTCATCAAGAGAGCCGAAAACCGCCTTATATGCGGTTACCTTGTCGGCCGTACTCGGGCTTTTTTCCGCTTCCCGCACACATGTAAAAGCAACGTCCTGATGCCCCCGGTTTTTCAAATACAAAAAGCTTTCTCTGTATGCTGCCTGCCTGTCATTATAAGCGCAGGGAATCTCTTGATGCTGTGTATATTCACAAGCGACAATGGGACCGTATTCCAGGTAAGGCACGGCGGTTTCCCATTCATTCGCGCGGGACGTGACAATCAGTCCGTCAATCTTTTTCATTTTCAGCAGTTCGAAATAGGTCATCTCTATAGCGGGGTCATAGTTGGTGGGGAAAAGGGTTGTCACGTAATCATGGGCAAACGCTTCCTTCGTGATACCGTTTACAATTTTGTCAAAGCAGGGATGGTCGCTGTACGGCAAAATCACGCCGATTGTATTGGTCTTTCCGCGAATCAGATCAATGGCGGTTCGATTAGGGGTATAATCCAGTTCCTTCATCACTTGATTCACAAGACGCCTTTTCTCCTCAGATACGTATGGGTGTCGGTTTAATACGCGTGATACGGTAGCCACCGACACATTTGCCAGTTTCGCAATCTCTTTTATATTTGCCATGTGCTCCTCCATTTTCGGTGATAAAAAAGCAGCAAGAGTGGATTTCTCTTACTGCTATCTCATCATAAATCCACTGTCATTTCAACAGGGCAATGGTCAGAACCCATGATATCGGCACAAATGGCCGCTTGGTTGATCCGCGGCTTCAGTCTGTCTGAAACAATGACGTAATCAAGCCGCCAGCCGATGTTTTTCTCACGTGCGTTCGTCCTGTAAGACCACCAGGAATAGGCGCCTTCCCGATCAGGATATAAATAGCGGAATGTGTCGGTAAATCCCGCGTTCAGCAGGGCGCTGAACGCTTCCCGCTCCTGCTCCGAGAAACCGGCGTTCTTCCGGTTGGCTTTCGGATTTTTTAAGTCTATCTCCCTGTGTGCGACATTCAGATCGCCGCATAAGATCACGGGCTTCTTCCGGTCAAGCTTCTGCAGATAATCCTTAAAATCGGCTTCCCATTGAAGACGGTAATCAATTCGCTCTAATCCGCGTTTGGCATTCGGCGTGTAACAGTTGACGACAAACACGTTCTCAAATTCAAGCGTGATCACCCGTCCTTCTTGATCATGATCGTCAATCCCCAGTCCATAGAACACGTGCAGCGGCTTTTCTTTCGAAAAAACAGCCGTGCCTGAGTAGCCTTTTTTCACCGCATAGTTCCAATAGGCGTGATATCCTTCAGGCTGTAATGATACTTGTCCGTCCTGTACTTTTGTTTCTTGCAGACATAGAATATCGGCTTCCGTTTCCTGAACGTAAGTATTGATATCTATCTTTTTCATCACGGCACGCAAGCCGTTTACATTCCAAGAAATCAGTTTCATGTGATCCCTCCTGTCCGGCTCAGCCGGTATTCCAGTGTTTCAATGTTTCCGCCCTCTAACGCCAGCAGCTGCTTTTTCATTTCTAAACCGCCTCTGAATCCGGTCAGTTTCCCGTTTTTTCCGATGACGCGATGGCACGGAACCGTAATCAATACCGGATTTTTTCCAATCGCTGCGCCCACGGCTCTTATAGCTGCCGGTTTCTGAATCATTTCTGCTATATCCGAATAGGAGTATGTCTCGCCGTACGGTATGTCCATAAGCGCTTTCCATACAGCAAGCTGAAATTCTGTCCCGTAAAGATCCACCGGCACTGAAAAAGCTGATCTGCCATTTTCAATGTACTCGGACAGCTCTGCCGTATAAGGCGCCAGCTTTTCATCATCACGTGCCAATCGGTATTGCGGCAGTGATTTTTTTGCCCACTGCTCAAACTCTTCAAAGCTTCCATAATTTGAGCCTATAAAGCAAAGCCCCTTAGATGTGGCGGCTGTATAAAGGCTCCAATCATTCCGTGTGAAGAGTGTCCAATAGATCATAGGCTCTTTACTCATATTGAACCTCCCTGTCCCATTTTGACGGTTTTTCGGTATTCTGTGGGCGAACTCCCGGTTCTCTTTTTAAAAAGAGTCGCGAAATGCGCTGTGTTTGGAATTCCGACAGTCAGAGCGATCTCCATGACTGTCATATCAGTATGCTTTAAAAGGTGTTCCGCCTTCGACAATCTTATTTTCTGTATATACTCAATCGGGGATATTCCCCTGATTTTTTTAAATGTCCGCTGTAAATGATAGGGGCTGCCGTGACACATTTCGGCCAGTACACTCAGAGTCAGGGATTCGTGATAATGGCGTTCAATGTATTCAATGATTTGAGCAATCCATTCTTCATCAGGAAGACGAAGACCGTTCGGCCGACACCTTTTACAGGGACGAAAATGTTTATCGAGCGCTGCATCAGCTGTATCAAACACCAGTACGTTTTCTTTATTCGGAACTCTCGATTTACAAGAAGGCCGGCAGAAAATCCCCGTCGTTTTTACTGCATAATAAAATACTCCGTCATAAGAAGCATCATTACGTATGATTGCGCTCCACTTTTCATCAGTCAGGATATTTCTGTCTGTCTCCATCTCAGCCACCCCCTGTTTTTCAGTATAAACAAATTCATTGTATAAGTACGCGTTTTTGAATAGAGGAGCAAGATAACAAAGGTGTAAGAAGCTCTTCCATGTTTCATGTGAAACATTTCGGCAGGATGGAGGGGGACTGATATAAAAAAAGAGCAGGAGCCCGCAGGCTCTTGCTCTTTTCTTTCGGCTTACTCGCCAGTTACGTATGGAAGTAAAGCCATTTGACGTGCGCGTTTGATCGCGATAGTCAATTTACGTTGGTATTTCGCATGTGTTCCAGTTACACGGCGAGGTAAGATTTTACCACGCTCAGAAACAAACTTTCTAAGAAGATCTACATCTTTGTAATCGATGTGCGTAATGCCGTTAGAAGTGAAGTAACAAACCTTACGGCGTTTCGCACGACCGCCTCTGCGTCCTCCTGCCATTGTCATTTCCCACCTTTCTCGTTATGAATATAGCGATAATCTATTAGAACGGAAGATCATCATCCGAGATGTCAATCGGCTTGCCGTCGTTGGCAAATGGATCATCATTAAAGCTGTTCCCTTGATTTCGTCTCTGGTTGTTCTGATTTCCGCCGAACGGATTATCATTTTGGCCTCCGCCAAAGTATTGGCCTCCGCCGCTGTTTCCTTCGTTGTATCCGCCTGATCCAGAACCGCCGTTGTTTTTAGGCTCAAGAAATTGAACACTTTCAGCTTGGACTTCTGTCACGAAGACACGCTGTCCCTGCTGGTTTTCATAATTTCTTGTCTGGAGTCGGCCGTCTACGCCGGCAAGGCTTCCTTTTTTAAGAAAGTTTGCAACGTTTTCGGCTTGTCTTCTCCAAGTGACACAATTAATGAAATCGGCTTCACGTTCTCCGGACTGGTTCGTGAATGTACGATTCACAGCAAGAGTAAACGTGGCGACAGCCGCACCGCTTGGCGTATAACGAAGCTCTGGGTCTTTTGTCAGTCTTCCGACTAATACAACTCGGTTAAGCATATGAAAGACCACCTTTTAACATTATATATTTCAAATTGCTTATTCTTCTTCTTTAACAACGATGTGGCGAATGATATCGTCACTGATCTTAGCTAAACGGTCGAATTCAGCAACCGCTGCAGCTTCAGACTGAACGTTTAAGATTTGGTAGAAACCGTCACGGAAATCGTTGATTTCGTAAGCAAGACGACGTTTACCCCAATCTTTTGTTCCAGTGATCTCCGCTCCGTTAGAAGTTAATACGTTGTTGAAACGCTCGATAACTGCCTTCTTTGACTCTTCGTCAATGTTCGGACGGATAATGTACATAACTTCGTACTTTTTCATCTGTTTGCACCTCCTTTTGGTCTAAGCGGCCCTATAATGGGCAAGGAGCAATAATTCTATTACTCACAAGTTTATATTATACCAAAGCTCTTGTCCCTTTACAACTGTGTCCTATACATTAAATCGGAAATGAATGACATCTCCGTCTTGGACTACATATTCTTTACCTTCCAGACGCACTTTTCCGGCTTCTTTCGCTCCGGACATTCCGCCGCCTGCCAAAAGGTCTTCATAAGCAACCGTTTCAGCGCGGATAAAGCCGCGTTCAAAGTCAGTGTGGATGATACCCGCACACTCAGGAGCTTTCATGCCTTTTCTGAATGTCCATGCGCGCACTTCCTGTTCGCCCGCCGTAAAGTATGTCGCAAGGCCGAGAAGAGAGTATGACGCTTTAATCAGCTGATCAAGACCTGACTCTTCAATGCCGAGCTCCTCAAGGAACATTTGCTTTTCTTCGCCTTCCAATTCAGCAATTTCAGACTCAATTTTCGCGCAGACGACAATAACTTCGGCGTTTTCACCCGCGGCGTACTCCCGGATTTTCGCAACATATTCATTATCTGAAGGATCAGCCACTTCATCCTCGCTTACATTTGCCACATAAAGCACGGGTTTTGACGTAAGCAAATGAAGCTGCTTCACAAGCTTTTGCTGTTCTTCCGTAAATTCAACGGAACGGGCAGGCTTTTCTTGTTCGAAAGCTTCTTTTAATTTAGACAGAATGTCAAATTCAAAAACCGCTTCTTTGTCTTTTTGCTTAGCAAGCTTGCTTACACGCGTGATGCGTTTTTCGACTGTCTCCATGTCGGCAAGAATCAATTCAAGATTGATCGTTTCAATATCGTCAATCGGATCGACTTTTCCTGACACGTGCGTAATATTGTCATCAGCGAATGCGCGTACAACGTGGCAGATCGCATCTACCTGACGGATATGAGAAAGAAACTTATTTCCGAGTCCTTCACCTTTAGATGCGCCTTTTACGATCCCCGCGATATCAGTGAATTCAAACGCAGTCGGCACCGTTTTTTTCGGATTCACCAATTCAGTCAGCTTTTGCAGACGTTCATCCGGCACTTCCACGATCCCCACGTTCGGGTCAATTGTACAGAACGGGTAGTTGGCTGATTCGGCACCAGCCTGGGTAATTGCATTAAATAACGTCGATTTTCCGACATTCGGCAAACCAACAATTCCAGCAGTTAAAGCCATTCTTTCATCTCCTCTATATCAAACCATCATCGTATAAACGTATTGTAAACCTAGAGCAATTATAAGGAGGTTCATAGGAAAAGACAAGCTGAGAAAAAAGCATTTCCCGCCCTCTCTCTCCTTAGATTATCCTTTTTTAACCGCTACCAGACAGTCAAAAAGCGTACTTCCCATTCCATTATCGGAATTTGAATCCTTTGTGAGCATGTTGACGGAGCCTCCGAATGCCGCCCACATGCCTTCATCTATATTCACCGTCTTCGGGTGAGCCTGCTTCATGATTTTCACCCTGCCGCGCAGACGGCCGCGGTCATTGTATACCTCTGCCGTATCTCCGTCTTGAAGTGAAAGCTCCTCGGCGATATCCGGCGATAGATCCACCTGAATCTGCTGAAGCTTTTCAATAAACGGCACGTGCTGTGAATGATTGGAGCGCTGCGGGTGAATGGACAGCAGCGTATACGGATATTTCCCGGCCAGTCCGGCGTCATGATAAACAGACTCCTCCGGCACTTCCAATTGAGGGAGGCCGCTGTATCCTTTCTCTTCTGCCAGTGACGAGACGAATTCAAATTTTCCGCTCGGAGTTAAAAATTGAAAATCACTCCACGGAACCTGTTTGACCGGAAGCGGCATATGTCCTTTTTCCTTTAATTGCTCAAGGGTGATTCCTTCTTTCTCCAAAGAAGAGAGCCCCATTTTTAAGAAATCTTCCGTACTGTAATCAAAGAGCTCCCCGAATCCGAGACGCTTTGCGAGCTCCGTCCAGATCCAGCGGTCTGATTTTGCCTCTCCCTGCGGTTCCGCAAGCTTCTTGCCATATTGAACATAGTGATGATACATGCTGGAATAATAAATATCTTCCTCTTCGAAAACAACGGCCGTCGGCAGCACATAGTCACAGAGCTTCGCCGTATCGGTCATGACCGAATCAATGGCCACTGTGACCGATGTTTTTTCAAACGCTTCCTTCACTTTTTTTGTATTCGGCACCTGTGTCAGCGGATTGCCGCACGTCACGATGATCATCTCAATCGGCGGATCGGCTGCATTCAGCGCCTCTTCGGCTTGAGTCATCATCGAAAACGTTCTCGAACTTTTCTTCAGATCAGGACGGGTGAGCTCGGCCTTTGCAAAGCTTTCACCGACTTGCACATTTCCGAAGTTTGCGCCGCCGCCTTTGATACCTACATTTCCGCTCGCCGCAGCTAAAGCGTCAATCCACCGTATCGTCCCGCCCCCGTTTTTATATCTCTGCATCCCAAGACCCATAAAAGTGGAGGCGGGACCGTCAGCATATAAATCAGCAAGATATTTAAGCACTTCTAAAGACGTTTCTGTTTTCTCAACGATCTCCTCAAAAGAAATCGTCTGCAGAAGCTTTTCTATTTCTTCAAAACCGACCGAATGCCTTTGAATGAAATCAGAATCGGTTCTGCCGGTTTGGCATAATATTTTTAAAACACCCGCCGCAAACCAGCCATCCATGCCGGGTTTGACGGATATATACCGATCGGCAAGCTTTGCAGTCGGGTTAAAAATAGGATCAATGACCGTCAGTGTCGCTCCTTTTTTCTTCACCTGCTGCAGATGATGATAGAGGTGCATATTCGTCCGGGACACGTTTCTGCCCCATACGATCACATGCTTGCTGTGATAAATATCAAGCGGTCCATGCCCGTAAGAACGCCCGAAATCCCAGCGCTGCGCTTCAATGCCGGAACCCCAGCAAATGCTGCCCGCAATCTCCGTCACACCGCCGTATCCATTGAAAAAACGCTGGTCGAGCGCCTTCAAAAGACCGTTATTGGCGTAATCATGACTGTGCAGCACTGCGGCAGTGCCCAACGTCTCCTTAATCACCGCCATTTTTTCAGCAATTTCATCTAACGCCTGCTCCCAGGAAATGCGGACAAATTCGCCGTCTTTCTTTTTTAAAGGAAAACGAAGCCGTTCCGGCGCATTCGTTTTCGTCTCCAGCATTCTGCCACGGCCGCAAATTTTCCCTTCTGTAATGGGATGATTCGGGTCTCCGTCTACTTTCGTCACTTTTCCATCCTCAACTGTCACCAAAAAGCCGCAGCTGTCCCAGCAATTCAGCGGGCACGCTGACTGATGCACTTTGCTCATCGGGCCTCTTCCTCTCCTCTATATGAAAAAGCATGAGCGCCAGCCCTTATGATGTAGGCTCCTCATGCTTGACGAGTACTTTTTTCAGCTTTCTCTCAAAATCTCTTCTCGGAATCATGACACTGTGGGAACAACCCATGCATTTGATCCGAATATCCATTCCCATCCGAATGATTTTCCACCTGTTTTCACCGCAAGGATGCGGTTTCTTCATTTCAACAATATCATTCAGGCCAAAGTCTTTATCCGCCAAGACCCTTCACCTCTCTCCATAGACTGCTTTATTTATTGTACAAAAAAAGACAGGATAAGAGCAACGGCCGCACTCAAAATGAGCGTTATACTTTTTTCCATCTCCCTAAAATAGGGTAAAGAAGAAGACATACCAACAAATAAAGACTTAAAAGCCCGTAAATGGGATATAAAATCGCGATCAAATCTGAAAAACCGATTGTCGTAAAAGGCACCATCACAGCTAAAAGAAGAGATACGAGCGTCCATCTCGGCAATTTCACAAATGCAAGCATGCGGCTGGACAGCCCGAACAGACCGGTCACGGTTGTCGTATAGATGGCTAAAAAAAGCACGGCGGCCATACAAAGAAATAACGGATAAGGAGCGCCTTCAAGAACGGCGAAAAGAGGAATCTCATATTGTGTAAGACTGCCTGAAAGCTGTACAAGCGTTTCATTGTAAACAAATGAAATCATACCGAAAATCAGTCCGCTTGCAACGCTTGCGATTTTCGCTTCTCCCAGTCCCTTCATATCTTTCCCGATTGAAGAAAGAACAGCGACAACAGAAAGGATGTTTAAGGACGTGAAGGTAATGCTTGCCGGCCAATTATACTGGCGGGTCAAATCTATCGTCCACGTGTAATGATGGGTTGTCTGAAAAAAGACCAATGCATATAACAGTCCCGCTACAAGAATCGGTATCAAAATACTATTCAGAGATAATATTCCTTTTATATCCCAAAAGAATAAACCGACGGTCACAATGCAAAGAAGAAAAATACCGATCCAAAACGGCAGCTTGTACATTTGCAGCGTCACACCGCCGCCGGCAATCATAACCATCGTCATTGAAAACAAATAAAACATAATAAGCACATCATAGACTTTAGCAAGAGCCGGCCCCATCAGATGCTCAAGCACAGGTAAAAAGTGCGTTGATTGAACCCGATAGCTGATCTTCAACACAATATAAGCTGAAATCGTAAACATGACTGTAAACAATACAATAGCCAGTCCGCTTTCGACACCGAAGAACTGCCATATTTCCTGCCCGCTTGCATATCCAGCCCCAATCTGGCTGCTTAATATGAGCAGCATCCACTTCATCCCGGCTCTCCACACCCTCATCACCTCATAAAATTTCTGATCATCTCCGCATATTGCTACTATATTGAGTGACAGCGGCAAACATTCATACAAATGGGACAAATATGGTATGATAACGACGATTAACTATTCAGAAAATTTTATTTATATAAGGAGCTCAAATCATGTACATCAGGCGTTTAACCGCAAGTGATACCCAGCCTTACTCCGATATCAGGCTCAAAGCTTTAAAAGATCACCCCGACGCATTCGCCGTCAGCTATGAGGAGGAGAAAGAATGGCCGTCCGAAAAATTCAAAGCCAGGCTTGAAGCCGACAATGCCATCGTGCTTGGCGCCTTTGAACAAGACAGACTGATAGGAATCCTCAAGATCTCCAAGCATCCGCTGTTTAAACTAAGACACATTGCGGTTATCGGTTCTATGTATATTTCCCCCAAACACCGAGGGTCAGGCGCGGGAAAAGCTTTATTGACGGAAGCCATCAGCCGGGCAAAAAAGATGAAAGACACAGAACAGCTCCATCTCTCTGTTACTTCAACAAATGAACCCGCAAAAAAACTCTACGCTCAGTTAGGATTTATCCTCTTCTCTGCAGAAAAAAGAGCGCTGAAATTAGATCATCAGCAATATGTCGACGTAGATCAAATGGTCTTATTTCTTTCATGAACTTAGAGAATAACTGCTCTGAGTTCTTTTTTCTATCCCGCTCTTTTCAAACAACCGGCATGCTCATCATGACATAAGCATAAAAAAAGGCAGCGCTGGATATACTGTAAACAACCATACAACACCAAAAACAATAATGTATTACTCGTATGACATGACAAGGAAGTGAACCTTATGAATCGAAAAGGCGGGCTTTTTTCTCAAGAACGGGCAAAACAATATGTTTCTCATACGGATTCTTCTGCTGCGAATCAAATACAAGCGATCCTTACTTCATCTTTACGTAAAGCAGCCGGCAGACCGTTAGTCACCGTGTGTATCGGTACAGATCGGTCGACCGGAGATTCATTAGGTCCGCTCGTAGGAACAAAGTTAGAAAAAATGAATTTAGGCAGATTGCACGTTTACGGCACGCTGTCAGATCCTGTTCACGCCGTCAATATGAAAGACAAGCTGAAAGATATTCAACAACTACATAAAAATCCGTTTATTATAGCGGTTGATGCTTGTTTAGGCCGCGTCAAAAGCGTAGGGTCATTTCAAATCGGCGATGGGCCGCTGAAGCCCGGAGCAGGTGTTCAAAAAGACCTTCCTGAAATCGGTGACGTCCATATCAATGGAATCGTCAATGTCAGCGGGTTTATGGAGTATTTTGTCCTGCAGAATACGAGGCTTCATCTTGTTATGAGCATGGCAAATGTTTTAGCAGAGGGGTTACAGCTGACAGATAAATCAGAAGGCCGGCAGGAACGGCTCAGTCCGTTTCATAAGCTGACAAGACGTATATAAAAAACCATCTTTTTATAAAAAGATGGTTTTTACGCTTCTCTTTCAGACAATAGTTCCAGGATACGTTCAAGATCTTCATTTGAGAAAAACTCAATCTCAATCTTCCCTTTTTTCTTTTGTCTCTTAATATTTACTGTTGTTCCGAAGTAATTTTGCAAATACGATTCCCGCTCTTTTAACACAACATCTTGAACAGGTTCTTTTTTCTTTGTTTCACGTGGAACATTGCTGTTTAACTGCTGAATCAGCTGCTCAAGCTGACGGACGTTCAGCTGTTCTTCAACCACTTTCTTCACAAGCGGTTCAAGCTTGGTTTTATTTTTAAGACCAAGCAAGGTTCTGCCGTGTCCCATGGATAACGTACCTTCTGCAATGAGGTTCTGGATGCTTTCCGGCAGCGTCAGCAGTCTTAAATGGTTGGCAATATGAGGCCTGCTTTTCCCGAGCCGTTTAGCGAGCTGTTCCTGGGTTAAATCCAAATGCTTCAGCAGTGAGTCATATGCCAGAGCTTCTTCAAGCGGTGATAAGTCTTCACGCTGAAGGTTTTCCAAAAGAGCGATTTCCCGCATCAGCGATTCAGATAAATCCCGCACGATAGCCGGCACTGTCTCTTTACCGGCAAGTTTTGCGGCGCGGTAACGGCGTTCGCCGGCTACAATATCATAGCCCTTCAATGATTTTCTCACGATAATGGGCTGAAGAATGCCATGCTGAATGATGGATTCCTTCAGTTCAGCTAATGACTCATCGTCAAATTGTTTTCTTGGCTGATAAGGATTGGGACGTAAATCACTGATTTTAATCTCTTCCACTGTCTCTTCAGACAAATCAACCTGATTAAACAACGCGTTAATCCCTTTTCCGAGCCCGCCTTTAGCCATTCGCTGCCACTTCCTTTGCTAAATCTAAATATACTTCCGCACCTCTCGAACGCGGATCGTATAATATGATCGGCTTGCCGTGACTCGGCGCCTCACTTAAACGGACATTGCGAGGGATAATGGTTTGATACACTTTATCTCTAAAGTATTTCTTTACCTCTTCTATCACTTGAATGCCGAGATTCGTTCTGGCATCAAGCATCGTCAGAAGCACTCCTTCTATCATTAAGTCGGTATTTAAATGTTTTTGCACAAGCCGAACTGTATTTAATAATTGACTCAATCCTTCAAGAGCGTAGTATTCGCACTGAACCGGGATAACGACTGAATCTGAAGCGGTAAGCGCATTAATCGTTAATAACCCGAGAGACGGAGGACAATCAATAATCATGTAATCGTAATTTTGTTTCACAGATTCTAATGCTCTTTTCAGCCTGACCTCCCGTGAGATCGTCGGAACCAATTCGATTTCCGCTCCCGCAAGCTGGATCGTGGCCGGAATGACATCTAAGTTCTCTACTGAAGTCGGTTTAATAATATCTGTAACATCTGCATCATCTACTAAAATGTCGTACACACAATGATCCACATCGGCTTTTTCAATCCCTAATCCGCTCGTTGCATTGCCCTGCGGATCAATATCAACAAGAAGAACCCTTTTACCTATGTAAGCCAAGCAAGCCCCCAGATTAACAGAAGTCGTCGTCTTCCCGACTCCGCCTTTTTGGTTCGTAATTGCTATGATTTTCCCCACGATGTCACCTACCTTCACATGAACATGTACTGTCTTGTTTCTATCTTATCAAAAAAAGAGTAAAGCGTTTTATTTTTTTCATAATTTGTTTATCAGCAAGTGAAAAAAATGTAAACGAAAAAGACACTTTCTAATATAAGTTCTCCGATAAAGTGACTTTTTTGACTGTAAAAAGACAATTCACGACATAAAAAGATAAAATTTTACATATATAATGTATAGTGCACAATAAATCTATCATTATCTCAAAATAGTTTTTTGATTAAAATAAAAACTCCCCTGCTGATCAGGAGAGTTTTTATTTAGGTATCCGAATGGTAAGCTGGATGTACTCTTCGAATTCTTCTTCTTCAGTATTCAGTCTGACGCCGCTGTCTTCTACCATGGACAGTGACTGACGAATCGTATTCATCGCAATTCTTGTATCCCTGCTGAACGCTTTGCGTCTCGGCTTTGGTTTCTGCTTATTCTGTTCAAGCATTTTCACCACTCTGTCTTCCGTCTGCTTGACGTTTAAGCTTTTCTCAATGATTTCCGCAAGCAATGTGACCTGAAGCTCCGGCTGTTTGAGCGGAATCAGTGCTCTTGCATGACGTTCCGTAATTTTTTTCTCCATAATCGCATCCTGGACGGGTTCCGGGAGCTTTAACAATCGGAGCTTGTTCGCAATCGTTGACTGGCCTTTTCCTAAGCGCTGCGCCAAGGCTTCCTGTGTTAAATCATGAAGTTCTAACAGCCTTGCGTACGCATGAGCTTCCTCAATGGAGGACAATTCTTCCCTTTGCAGGTTTTCAATCAAAGCGACAGATGCTGTTTCCGTATCAGAAAAATCTTTAATAATTGCGGGAATCTTCTCCCATTCAAGCGTCTGTACCGCTCTCCAGCGCCTTTCACCCGCAATGAGCTCATATTGTCCTTCATCTTCTGTATGTCTGACAACAATCGGCTGAATGATGCCGTGTGTATGGATAGTCATTGCTAACTCTTTGATTTTTTCATCTGAGAAAATGGTGCGTGGCTGAAAACGGTTGGGAACGATAGCATGTACCGGTATTTCGAGTATCTCTTCTTTGTTTGTATCATGCTCAGCTATCTCCGGTTCCTCTTCCTTCTCACCAAACCCGAAGAAACGAGAGAATGAATGCTTCATGTACCTACACCACCTTTAAAAACTGCCATTTTTATAATTCTATTTTCTCATGGTTTTTCCTGCTGTATCTTCATCAATTTTGCAGAAAATATGATGGAATTGTCACATCAGGCTGTCTAAATTACCCTTCAATTGGCGATTTATTTGGAGTACCCGGTTTTCTCGGATATTTTTTCGGAGTGCTTTTCGTCTTGCGAATGATCATAATGTTCCGTTCACTTTCTTCAACAGGAAGTGTAAAGGAATGAACTTGTTCAAGCTCTCCTCCCAATACTTTAATCGCCTTTTGCCCCGCTTTCAGCTCTTCATCAGCTGCTGCTGCTTTTAGTGCCGCAAATACGCCGTTTTTCTTGGCCAGCGGCAGACAAAGCTCACTCAGGACCGACAGACGCGCCACCGCACGGGCCGTCACGAGATCGAAGCTTTCCCGGACGTCTTTCCGCTGTCCGAATGTCTCCGCTCTGTCATGGACAAATGTCGTATGCTCTAATTGTAAAGCATCAGAGAGAGTTTCCAAAAACGTAATCCGCTTATTCAGTGAATCGACGATGGTGACATGCAGATGCGGGAAGCAGATTTTGATGGGCAGGCTTGGAAAACCGGCGCCGGCGCCGACATCACAAAGAGTGGTGACCTTTTCAAAATCAATATAAAATGCCGCCGTTATCGAATCATAAAAATGCTTGAGATAAACTTCCTTTTTCTCAGTGATGGATGTCAGATTCATTTTTTCGTTCCATTCCACGAGCATCCGGTAATACAACTCGAATTGCTCCAGCTGGCGGTCAGAAAGGGAAATCCCTTTCTCCGCTAAACTGGATGTAAATTCCTCTATATTCATGCCGTCATCCTTTCTATTCAGCTACCTTGGCAATACGGCCCTGCTCCAGGTATACCAGCAGGATTGAAATGTCTGCCGGATTGACGCCGGAAATACGGGACGCTTGAGCAACTGATAAAGGACGCACTTCTTTCAGCTTTTGACGGGCTTCAGTAGCAATTCCTTTAATGGCGTCATAATCAATCCGATCAGGGATTTTTTTGTTTTCCATTTTCTTCAGCTTTTCCACTTGCTGCAAGGATTTTTCGATATATCCTTCATATTTCACCTGAATTTCCACTTGTTCCGCCACATCTTGCGGAACCGGAGAATCTGCAGGCGCAAGTTTTGTCACTGTTTCATAGTTCATTTCCGGACGTTTCATTAAATCTGTGCCGCGCACTCCGTCTTTCAGCTCGCTTCCGCCGAGTGAACGGATATATTCCTGATTCTCAGGAGACGGCTTGATAATAACAGACCAGAGACGTTTTTTCTCTGCCTCGATCGCCGCTTTTTTCTTCTCAAACGCTTCATAGCGCTCATCAGAAATTAAGCCGATATCGTGGCCGATTTCCGTCAGACGAAGATCCGCGTTGTCGTGACGGAGCAGCAGTCTGTATTCCGCCCGTGAAGTCAGCAGACGGTACGGTTCATTGGTTCCTTTCGTTACCAAATCATCAATCAATACACCGATATAGGCATCGGAACGGCTGAGGATCACTTCTTCTTTTCCAAGCGCTTTGCGGCCTGCGTTGATCCCTGCCATAATTCCTTGCCCGGCTGCTTCCTCATAACCTGATGTACCGTTAATTTGACCGGCTGTGTACAGGTTAGGGATTTTTTTCGTCTCCAGTGTGGGCCAGAGCTGCGTCGGTACAATCGCGTCATACTCAATCGCGTATCCGGCTCTCATCATCTGCACCTTTTCCAGTCCCGGAATGGTCGCCAGCATCCGCTGCTGCACGTCCTCAGGAAGACTCGTGGATAAACCTTGAACGTATACTTCCTGCGTATTTCTGCCTTCCGGCTCAAGGAAAATCTGATGACGCGGTTTATCATTAAACCGAACGACTTTATCTTCAATCGAAGGGCAGTATCTCGGTCCCGTTCCTTTAATCATACCGGAATACATTGGCGAACGATGCAGGTTGCTGTCGATGATCTCATGAGTCTCAGGACTCGTGTAAGTCAGCCAGCAAGGCAGCTGATCGGTAATGTATTCAACCGTTTCATATGAGAAAGCGCGCGGAACCGGGTCCCCCGGCTGGATTTCTGTTTTGCTGTAATCAATGGAATCGCTTGAGACACGAGGAGGCGTGCCCGTTTTAAAACGGACGAGATCAAAACCGAGCTCCTCTAAGTGCTCAGAAAGTTTAATAGACGGCTGCTGGTTATTCGGGCCGCTTGAGTAAGACAAATCACCGAGAATGATCCGCCCTCTTAAATACGTTCCTGTTGTCAGCACGACCGTTTTTGCCTTGTATTCAGCACCGGTTTGCGTAATGACACCGCGGCACTCTCCGTCTTCAATGATTAAACGCTCTGCAATCCCTTGAAGAAGTGTCAAATTCGGTGTTTTTTCCAGTGTATGCTTCATTTCGTGCTGATATTGGAATTTATCCGCCTGCGCACGCAGCGCCCGTACGGCCGGACCTTTTCCTGTATTCAGCATTCTCATTTGAATATGAGTTTTATCTATATTTCTAGCCATTTCTCCGCCGAGCGCGTCAATTTCGCGGACGACAATCCCTTTCGCGGGGCCGCCGACAGACGGATTACATGGCATAAACGCAACCATATCAAGATTAATCGTCAAAACAAGCGTTTTGGCTCCCTGGCGCGCGGATGCGAGGGCAGCCTCAACACCGGCATGCCCGGCGCCGATGACAATCACGTCGTATTGGCCTGCTTCATACCCCATGTTTTTTTCCTCCCTTTTATTTACCTAAACAAAATTGTGAAAAGAGCTGATCAATTAAGCTTTCGTGGACGGCATCACCGATGATTTCGCCCAGCAGTTCCCAGCACCTTGTCAAATCAATTTGGACCATATCAATCGGAACATCCTGTTCAATTCCGTTCAGCGCATCATCAATCGCTTGCTTTGCCTGATGCAGAATCGAGATATGACGGGTGTTGCTGACATAGGTGAGATCTCCGCTTTCGATCGCTCCTGTATAAAATAGCGACTGAATCGCTTCCTCTAAATCTTGAATGCCTTCTTCTTTCAGCAATGAGGTCGTGACGACAGGCCGGCCTTTCGCCAGTTCCTTGACGCGCTCAGCGTCAATCTTAGCCTCAAGGTCCGTCTTATTCATAATGACAATGACGTCCATTCCCTCAACCGCTTCAAACAATTTCACATCTTCTTCAGAAAGCTCTTCGCTGTGGTTAAGCACAAGCAAAATGAGATCCGCTTCCTTCAGAACCTGCCGTGACCGTTCCACACCGATTCTTTCAACGATGTCTTCTGTCTCACGGATTCCCGCGGTATCAACAAGCCGAAGCGGCACGCCTCGCACGTTGACATATTCCTCAATCACATCACGCGTCGTTCCCGGAATATCGGTTACGATCGCCTTCGTTTCATGGACAAGGCTGTTAAGCAGAGAGGATTTTCCGACGTTCGGACGGCCGATGATCACGGTAGACAGTCCCTCACGCAAAATTTTCCCCTGCTCAGACGTACGGAGCAGCGCCTCGATTTCTTTCTTCACGCCGCTTGCCTTCTCCACTAAAAGCTGATGCGTCATTTCTTCGACGTCATCATATTCCGGATAATCTATATTAACCTCAACATGGGCAAGTGTTTCTAACAACTCATCACGCAGACGGCGGACAAGCGCGGAAAGCCGTCCTTCCATCTGGTTCATGGCGACATTCATGGCACGGTCCGTTTTGGCCCTGATCAGATCCATCACCGCTTCCGCCTGTGATAGGTCAATCCGTCCGTTTAAAAATGCGCGCTTCGTAAACTCACCGGGTTCTGCCAGTCTCGCACCTTCTCTTAAAGCAAGCTGGAGCACCTGATTAACCGTCACAATACCCCCGTGACAGTTGATTTCAATGACATCTTCCCTTGTGAATGTTCTGGGCGCTCTTAAAACAGACACCATGACTTCCTCAATAATCCGTCCCGTCGTGCTATCCGCGATATGCCCGTAATGAATGGTATGCGATTCTGCCGAACTGAGCGTTTTGCCTTTCGGACCCTTGTACATTTTGTCGGCGATCTCTACGGCTTCCGGGCCGCTCAGCCGAACGATCGCGATCGCGCCTTCACCCATCGGAGTTGAAATCGCTGCAATTGTATCCATGCTGTTCACCTCTCTTTATCTCTGTTTCCATCTATATAAAAAATTTTATTTACGCCAAAATTAAAAGATAACATAGTTTGGTTTGAAGTGGAAGATACGTTATCCACAAAGGCAGAAATTCATCCCTTATTACTTTAACTTATCCACATGTGAATAACAATTAATTTTATTTCCTAAAGCCTTTTTTATCAACAGCATAGACCGAAAAAGAAAAAACTTAAACGCAAAAAATGCGATTCTGCTTAGGAATAGAGCCATTTTTACCAATAAAAAAACCGAAGTTCCGATTTTACCCGGACTTCGGTTTTCTGCTATCTTTATGGGAAATAACGAGATGGCGGTACCGGCCTTCACCGGTAGAAAAAGTTTTGATATTTGGATGCTTTGACAGCGCGTCATGGATGATTTTTCTTTCACCTGACGGCATCGGTTCTAAATGCACATCTTTTTTCGTTTTCGACACTTGTTTGGCCAGCCTGTTTGCCAGCTGATCCAGAATTTCTCTTCTTTTCCGCCGATAATTCTCAGCGTCGACAACGGCTTGGCGATACTGGCCGGAGCCGCGGTTCAAAACAAGCTGCGTCAATGTTTCCAGGGCATTGAGTGTTTGTCCTCTTTTGCCAATAAGCAGCGCCGCTTTTTCACCTTTAATGTGAAAACAGACTGTTTTCTTGTTTTCTTCCGTAACAATCTCAGAAGGCCCGGCAATGGAATGGATGATTTCTTCCAAATACGTTTTCGCTTCCTGAACAGGATTTCTTTTCTCTTCCAGTTCTACGATCGCATTCTTTTTCCCGAAAATACCCAAAAACCCTTTATATTCTTCTTGCACCACCGTTATTTCTACTTGATCTTTCGTCAGTTGAAGTTCCTGAAGGCCTGATTGAACTGCTTCTTCGACATTCCGTCCCGCAGCAGTCACCTTCTTCACTTTTTCTTTCCTCCCGCTTTCTGCGTTTCCGGATCGTGTTTAATGTCAGGTCCTTTAATAAGGAATGTCTGAGCAATCATAAACAGGTTTCCGACTACCCAATACAGAGAAAGCGCGCTCGGGAAGTTGATCGCAAATACGATGATCATGATCGGCATAATCCATACCATCATTGCCATTTGAGGATTCTGAGTCGGATTTCCGGCCATCATCAGCTTCTGTTGGACAAAAGTGGCCACACCGGCAACGATAGGAAGAATATAGTAAGGATCCTTCTCTCCTAGGTCAAACCATAAAAAGCTGTGCTGTGAAATGGCTTGCGTACGCATAATGGCGTGGTAGAATCCGATCAAAATTGGCATTTGAATCAGGATCGGGAAACATCCCGCCAGCGGGTTCACCCCGTGCTTTGAAAACAGGGCCATCGTTTCCTGCTGAAGCTTCTGCTGCGTTTTTTGATCTTTAGAGCTGTATTTTTCTCTGAGCTTCTGCATTTCAGGCTGCAGCGCCTGCATCGCTTTTGAGCTTCGAAGCTGCTTGATCATCAGCGGCAGAATCAGCAGACGAATTAAAATCGTAACGATGATGATCGATAAACCATAGTTATCGCCCGTCAGTTTCGCTACGTACGTAATAACTTCTGACAATGGATACACAACATATTTGTCCCAGAAATGCGGACTATTCGCCGTAATCGGCTCTTTCACACTCGAGCACCCGGCCAGCAGCACGAGCATACCGACCATACTCAGTAGTAACCATATTCTCCTTTTCAAGAACGTTTCCTCCTATACCAATCTTTATGAACCTTGTATGTATTTTAGCATCTTTCAGTTTCAAATGGCGTTCATTTTTCGCCAAATAAAAGGAAGCGCTTTTAAAAACGTGAAGAAAACAAAATATGAGCTATTTTGACGAAGATTTCTTATATAATGAGGTTTTTCTGAATAAGTGCTGCAGACTCTTTTTCGTTTCTTCAAAACTGAGGTCGCCGGCGGGTTTTCTTGCGATAATAATAAAATCTTTCGGCTTGAGCAGCTCTTTTTCCTCCTGAACAGCCTGTCTGATTAACCGCTTCACCCGATTACGCACGACGGCATTGCCGATTTTTTTACTGACAGAAAGCCCTACCCGGAGCTCTTCCTGTTTCGGCTGATCAAGCGTATACAGCACGAACTGGCGGTTTGCCATAGACGTTCCGCGTTTAAACACTTTTTGAAAATCTTCATTTTTCTTTAACCGATTTCGCTTCTTCACTTTAATTCACTCCGATATTCACTCGCAGAAACTTTTATTTCTATCTAAAAAAAACGGGCCGCCGGAATACTGAAGAAATTTCTCCAGTACCGGGCGACGCATGACATCACTTTTCTCTTAATGTGAAAAAAGACCACTGACATTATTCAGTGGCCTAAGCTGATAATACTTTTCTGCCTTTGCGGCGACGGCGTGCTAATACTAGACGACCGTTTTTTGAACTCATACGGCTTCTGAAGCCATGAACTTTACTGCGTTTACGGTTATTCGGTTGGAATGTTCTTTTCATTTATGACACCTCCCTCGAGGAATAGCTGTTAAAGACAGTCTTACTTATTATATTTGTGCTGCCTATTCATTGTCAACTTCAGCAGTGCTTTTATTTCTTACAACCATAATAGGATAACATACCTTAACCAGTTTAGAAACCTTATTTTTCACATTCCTTTTTTTAACGCAAAAAAAAGCCGCGCTCCCCCGAAAAAACGACATGTGGATAATTTTTTTGCCTTTTTTTAATATCCACAGTCGTTATCGACAACATTTTCACATTGCTAACTCCTGTGGACAAAGATTTTTCAACAAGTTGTCAGGTTTGTGGATAAGATTACGAGAACCATTGCAAGTCCTCGCTTAATTTGATATTATATTTGTGTTTTAACTCTTAATTACTAATCTAGCCCATTCTCTTTATCCACAAACTGTGGATAAGTTGTGGATTGTTTTCACACAGCTTGTGTAGATTGTTGTCCACAACTTGTGGAATTTGTCGAAAAGCTGTTTTTCTACTATACTATATGTTTTCAACATTTCGTGTGTACGAATGGTCAGAGCCATATGCTCTTTTTTTGTGTTCTATAACAGGGAAAGGGCGCTGATTTTTAAAGAAAAGGAGGGCTGTGCCGGATAATGGAGAATATATTAGATCTTTGGAATCAAGCTCTAGCTCAAATTGAGAAAAAGCTAAGCAAACCGAGTTTCGAAACTTGGATGAAGTCGACGAAAGCCCATTCGCTGCAAGGGGATACCTTAACCATCACCGCTCCCAATGAATTTGCCAGAGACTGGCTGGAGTCCAGGTACTTACATCTCATTGCAGATACCATATACGAATTAACCGGGGAAGAATTGAGCGTCAAATTTGTCATTCCTCAAAATCAGGACGAAGAAAACTTTTTACCGAAACCGCAAGTGAAAAAAGCGGCAAAAGAGGAACCGTCTGATTTTCCCCAAAGCATGCTCAACCCGAAATATACATTCGACACATTCGTCATCGGATCGGGAAACCGATTCGCCCATGCAGCATCACTGGCTGTGGCGGAAGCACCCGCTAAAGCGTACAACCCTTTATTTATATACGGGGGAGTCGGCTTAGGAAAAACCCACTTAATGCACGCGATCGGCCATTATGTCATTGATCATAATCCTTCAGCCAAAGTGGTGTACCTGTCTTCTGAAAAATTCACAAATGAATTCATCAACTCAATCCGCGATAATAAAGCCGTTGATTTCCGCAACCGCTACCGGAACGTTGATGTACTTTTGATAGATGATATTCAATTTTTAGCCGGAAAAGAACAAACACAGGAAGAGTTTTTCCATACATTCAACACGCTTCATGAAGAAAGCAAACAAATCGTGATTTCCAGCGACAGACCGCCGAAAGAGATCCCGACCCTTGAAGACCGCCTGCGTTCGCGGTTCGAATGGGGATTGATTACGGATATCACACCGCCGGATCTGGAAACGCGGATTGCCATCCTGAGAAAAAAAGCAAAGGCGGAAGGCCTTGATATTCCGAACGAGGTCATGCTTTACATTGCGAATCAGATTGACAGCAACATCCGCGAACTGGAAGGGGCATTAATCCGGGTTGTCGCCTATTCATCCTTAATCAATAAAGACATTAACGCAGACCTGGCTGCAGAAGCATTGAAAGATATTATTCCGTCTTCTAAGCCGAAGGTCATTACGATAAAAGAGATTCAGCGGATTGTCGGACAGCAGTTCAACATTAAGCTTGAAGATTTCAAAGCGAAAAAGCGTACGAAATCCGTAGCGTTCCCAAGACAAATCGCGATGTATCTTTCAAGAGAAATGACAGATTCTTCTTTGCCTAAAATCGGGGAAGAATTTGGCGGCAGAGACCATACAACCGTCATTCACGCCCATGAAAAGATTTCAAAACTGCTGATTGATGACGAGCAGCTTCAGCAGCAGGTGAAAGAAATAAAAGAACTTCTTAAATAATAGTGTCCTCGGATGAATCGGGGAAAGTGTGAATAACTTTTTCATAGCCATACACAGTCTGTCCACATGTGGATAGGCTGTGTTTCCTGTCTTTTTCACAACTTATCCACAAATCCACAGGCCCTACTATTACTACTGCTATTTTTAAAAATATATTAATTATATTATCCGTTAGGAGGATAAACATGAAATTTACGATTCAAAAAGATCGTTTAGTCGAAAGTGTACAAGACGTTCTAAAAGCCGTTTCATCCAGAACCACAATTCCCATTCTCACTGGTATTAAGATCGTCGCCTCAGATGAAGGTGTATCTTTCACAGGAAGTGACTCTGATATTTCAATCGAGTCATTCATTCCGAAAGAAGATGATGATAAAGAAATCGTGACGATCGATCAGCCGGGAAGTATCGTGCTGCAAGCGCGTTTCTTCAGTGAAATCGTTAAAAAACTGCCGATGGCGACTGTTGAAATCGAAGTTCAAAATCAATATTTAACGATTATCCGTTCCGGAAAAGCCGAATTTAATTTAAACGGCCTTGATGCAGATGAATATCCGCATCTACCGCAAATCGAAGAGCATCACGCCATTCAGATTCCGACGGATCTTTTAAAAAACCTGATCCGCCAGACCGTGTTCGCTGTGTCCGCCTCAGAAACACGCCCTATCTTGACAGGTGTAAACTGGAAAGTCGAAAACGGTGAATTATTATGCACTGCCACGGACAGCCATCGACTCGCTTTGAGAAAGGCGAAGCTTGATATTCCGGAAGACAGCTCTTATAACGTCGTCATTCCCGGGAAAAGCTTAACCGAGCTGAGCAAAATTCTTGATGACAACCAAGAACTGGTTGATATCGTCATTACAGAAACCCAAGTTCTGTTCAAAGCGAAAAACGTATTGTTCTTCTCAAGATTGCTTGATGGAAACTATCCGGACACGACCAGCTTAATTCCGCAGGAAAGCAAAACGGAAATCGTCGTGAACACGAAGGAATTTTTACAGGCGATAGACCGTGCTTCTTTATTAGCGAGAGAAGGCCGAAACAACGTTGTAAAGCTTTCTGCCAAACCGGCGGATTCGCTGGAGATTTCATCAAATTCTCCGGAAATCGGGAAAGTGGTCGAAGCTGTGCTGGCTGACCAGATTGACGGCGAGGAATTAAATATTTCATTCAGTCCAAAATATATGATGGACGCACTGAAAGTACTTGAAGGAGCGGACATCCGTATCAGCTTTACGGGAGCGATGAGACCGTTTCTTATCCGTACGCCGAATGATGAAACCATCGTTCAGCTCATCCTTCCGGTCAGAACGTATTAATCAAACAGAATGTGCTGCCGGCTTAGTTCGGCAGCTTTTCTATTCATCAGCCGCTCCCTCAAGTTTTCCCTTTCCTTATTTCAGGATTTTTTAGTACAATTAGATATTAGTGATATTTGAAAGAGGTCGATAATATGGCAAATCCGATTTCGATTGATACAGAAATGATTACGCTTGGCCAGTTTTTAAAATTAGCCGATGTGATTCAGTCCGGCGGCATGGCGAAGTGGTTTCTGAGCGAGCATGAGGTGACTGTCAACAATGAACCTGACAATCGCCGCGGCAGAAAGCTTTACGTTGGAGACGTGGTCGCGATTGAAGGATTTGGTTCATTTCAAGTCGTCAATTAAAGCGGGTGACAGCGGTTGTATATCCAAAATTTAGAATTAACATCCTACCGTAATTATGAGCGCGCTGAGCTTCAATTCGAAAACAAGGTGAATGTGATCATCGGGGAAAATGCCCAAGGCAAAACCAATCTGATGGAAGCCATCTATGTCCTTTCGATGGCAAAGTCACACCGCACCTCAAATGACAAAGAACTTATACGGTGGGACGAAGACTATGCTAAAATAGAAGGAAGAGTGATGAAGCGTAACGGGGACATCCCGATGCAGCTGGTCATCTCCAAAAAAGGTAAAAAGGGCAAGGTCAATCATATAGAGCAGCAAAAACTCAGTCAGTATGTCGGAGCGCTGAACACCATTATGTTTGCCCCTGAGGATTTAAATCTCGTCAAAGGAAGTCCTCAGGTGAGGAGGAGATTTCTCGATATGGAGATCGGGCAGGTTTCTGCCGTTTATCTGTATGATTTATCTCTTTATCAAAAAATCCTTTCACAGCGGAATCATTTTCTGAAACAGCTGCAAAGCCGGAAACAGACTGACCGGACTATGCTTGACGTTCTCACTGATCAGCTGATTGAAGCAGCCGCAAAAGTTGTCGCCAAACGTCTGCAGTTTACGGCACAGCTTGAAAAATGGGCGCAGCCGATCCATTCCGGCATTTCCCGGGGACTTGAAGAACTGACGCTTAAGTATCACACGGCGCTTGATGTATCAGATCCCAAAGATTTGTCGAAAATAGGTAACAGCTACCAGGAGTCTTTTTCGAAATTAAAAGAAAAAGAAATAGAACGAGGCGTCACATTATTCGGACCGCATCGGGATGATGTCCTTTTTTATGTGAACGGACGCGATGTGCAGACGTACGGTTCACAGGGACAGCAGCGTACGACGGCTTTGTCTTTGAAGCTGGCCGAAATAGATTTGATTCATGAAGAAATCGGAGAATACCCCATTTTACTTTTGGATGATGTACTAAGCGAGCTGGATGATTACCGACAGTCCCATTTGCTTCATACGATCCAAGGCCGTGTGCAGACATTTGTCACCACGACAAGCGTGGATGGCATTGACCACGATACCTTACATCAAGCAGGAATGTTCCGTGTGGAAAACGGTACGTTAGTGAAGTGAAGAAATGAGGTGAGCGATTGTATATTCATTTAGGTGACGACTTTGTCGTTTCAACACGCGATATCGTCGGCATTTTTGACTGCAAGGTCAATGTATCGCCGATTGTTGAAGAATTTCTGGACAGACAGAAAGAAAAAGTAGTGCCGTCCGTAAACGGCACGCCAAAGTCTATCGTAGTCACGACTGAGAATATATATTACTCTCCCTTATCTTCCGGCACACTGAAGAAACGTGCGCAATTTATGTTAGAAATAGATTCTTAGCGGATCTTTACAATGAATATATCGTTTAAGAAAAGTGTAGGTGAATGTGCATGGCTATGGAACAGCAGCAAAATAGTTATGATGAGAATCAGATACAGGTATTAGAAGGTTTGGAAGCTGTTCGAAAGAGACCGGGGATGTACATCGGATCAACTAACAGCAAAGGCCTTCACCACTTGGTGTGGGAAATCGTCGACAACAGTATTGACGAAGCCCTGGCCGGTTATTGTACAGATATTAACATCGAGATTGAAAAAGATAACAGCATTACCGTTAAGGACAACGGGCGCGGAATTCCGGTCGGTATCCAGGAGAAGATGGGCCGCCCTGCGGTTGAAGTCATCATGACCGTTCTCCACGCCGGCGGTAAATTTGACGGAAGCGGATATAAAGTGTCCGGCGGTCTTCACGGTGTAGGGGCGTCTGTCGTAAACGCCTTGTCGACCACTCTTGACGTTACGGTTCATCGTGACGGAAAAATCCACTATCAGGCGTACGAGCGCGGTGTACCTGTGGCCGATCTTGAAGTGATCGGTGATACTGATAAGACCGGAACGATTACGCACTTCGTTCCGGATCCGGAAATTTTCAAAGAAACAACCGAATACGACTATGACCTGCTTTCAAACCGTGTCCGGGAATTGGCCTTCCTGACAAAAGGCGTAAACATCACGATTGAAGACAAACGTGAAGGACAAGAACGGAAAAACGAGTACCACTACGAAGGCGGAATCAAAAGCTATGTTGAGTACTTAAACCGTTCCAAAGAAGTCGTTCATGAAGAGCCGATTTATATCGAAGGCGAGAAAGACGGCATAACGGTTGAAGTTGCATTGCAATACAACGACAGCTATACAAGCAATATTTATTCTTTCACAAATAATATCAACACATACGAAGGCGGCACGCACGAAGCCGGATTTAAAACCGGTCTGACCCGTGTCATAAACGACTATGCAAGAAGAAAAGGGATTTTCAAAGAAAATGATCCGAATTTAAGCGGGGATGATGTGAGAGAAGGGCTGACTGCCATTATTTCAATTAAGCATCCTGATCCGCAATTCGAAGGTCAGACGAAAACGAAGCTCGGCAACTCCGAAGCGAGAACGATCACTGACACGCTGTTTTCTTCTGCGCTGGAAACATTCCTTCTTGAAAATCCGGACTCAGCCCGCAAAATCGTTGAAAAAGGTTTAATGGCCGCAAGAGCGCGGATGGCAGCGAAAAAAGCGCGGGAATTGACCCGCCGCAAAAGTGCGCTTGAGATTTCCAATCTGCCGGGCAAACTGGCGGACTGTTCTTCTAAAGATCCGAGCATTTCCGAGCTGTATATCGTAGAGGGTGACTCTGCGGGCGGATCAGCGAAACAGGGACGGGACCGTCATTTCCAAGCCATTCTGCCGCTGCGCGGTAAGATTCTGAACGTTGAGAAAGCCAGACTTGATAAGATTCTCTCAAACAATGAGGTCAGATCAATGATCACGGCCCTCGGAACAGGAATCGGAGAAGATTTTAATCTTGAAAAAGCGCGTTATCATAAAGTGGTCATCATGACGGATGCCGATGTTGACGGCGCCCACATCAGAACGCTTTTATTAACGTTCTTCTACAGATACATGCGGGAAATCATCGAAAACGGCTATGTCTACATTGCCCAGCCGCCGCTTTATAAAGTGCAGCAGGGAAAACGGGTGGAATACGCTTATAATGATAAGCAGCTTGATGAGCTGTTAAAAGAACTTCCGCAATCACCTAAGCCCGGCCTCCAGCGTTATAAAGGTCTTGGAGAAATGAACGCGACTCAGCTTTGGGAAACGACAATGGACCCTGCGACCAGAACGCTTCTGCAAGTTAATCTTGAAGATGCAATGGACGCTGACGAGACTTTTGAAATGCTGATGGGTGACAAAGTAGAACCGCGGAGAAACTTCATAGAAGCAAACGCCAGATACGTGAAAAATCTTGATATTTAACCAAGAAAGCCTTATTTTCGTTAAGAAATAAGGCTTTTTTCTCAAAGTGGCTTCTAAAGCCTCTGAAAACCCGCAAAACCCGTATATTCTACTAAATTAATGTGTATAAACACAAGTTTATTGATATAATGGAGAATAGTGAAATCGTATTGAAGATCATAATGGACAATCTACTCCCACATTATTTCATGTGATACTTCAGGGAGGTTTTTTTAATGAGTGAACAAAACACACCACAAGTACGTGAAGTCAATATCAGTCAGGAAATGCGGACATCCTTCCTGGACTATGCAATGAGCGTTATCGTATCCCGGGCGCTTCCGGATGTGCGTGACGGTCTGAAGCCGGTTCACAGGCGGATTTTGTACGCAATGAATGATTTAGGCATGACCAGTGACAAACCATATAAAAAATCTGCCCGTATCGTCGGTGAAGTTATCGGTAAGTACCACCCGCACGGTGACTCAGCGGTTTACGAATCAATGGTCAGAATGGCGCAGGATTTTAACTACCGCTACATGCTTGTTGACGGACACGGCAACTTCGGTTCGGTTGACGGCGACTCAGCGGCCGCGATGCGTTACACAGAAGCGAGAATGTCAAAAATCGCAATGGAAATCCTCCGGGACATTACGAAAGATACGATTGATTATCAAGATAACTATGACGGCGCAGAAAGAGAACCTGTCGTCATGCCTTCGAGATTTCCGAATCTGCTCGTAAACGGAGCTGCCGGTATTGCGGTCGGAATGGCGACAAATATTCCTCCGCATCAGCTTGGGGAAGTCATTGAAGGCGTGCTTGCCGTAAGTGAGAATCCTGAGATTACAAACCAGGAGCTGATGGAATACATCCCGGGCCCGGATTTTCCGACTGCAGGTCAGATTTTGGGCCGGAGCGGCATCCGCAAGGCATATGAATCCGGACGGGGATCCATCACAATCCGGGCTAAGGCTGAAATCGAAGAGACATCATCAGGAAAAGAAAGAATTATTGTCACAGAACTTCCTTATCAGGTGAACAAAGCGAGATTAATTGAAAAAATCGCAGATCTTGTCCGGGACAAAAAAATCGAAGGAATTACCGATCTGCGTGACGAATCCGACCGTAACGGAATGAGAATCGTCATTGAGATTCGCCGTGACGCCAATGCTCACGTCATTTTGAATAACCTGTACAAACAAACAGCCCTGCAGACGTCTTTCGGAATCAACCTGCTGGCGCTCGTTGACGGACAGCCGAAGGTACTGAGCCTGAAACAATGTCTGGAGCATTATCTTGATCACCAAAAGATTGTGATCCGGCGCAGAACGGCTTACGAACTTCGCAAAGCGGAAGCGAGAGCTCACATTCTGGAAGGTTTAAGAATCGCTCTCGATCATTTAGATGCTGTTATTTCTCTTATCCGCAGTTCCCAGACGGCTGAAATTGCGAGAACGGGTTTGATCGAACAATTCTCACTGACTGAAAAACAAGCGCAAGCCATTCTGGATATGCGCCTTCAGCGATTAACCGGTCTGGAGCGCGAAAAGATTGAAGAGGAATATCAATCACTTGTTGCGCTTATCGCCGAGCTGAAAGATATTTTAGCCAATGAAGAAAGAGTTCTTGAGATCATCCGTGAAGAACTTAATGAAATCAAAGAGCGTTTCAATGATGAGAGACGCACTGAAATCGTGACGTCCGGTCTTGAAACAATTGAAGATGAAGATCTTATCGAGAGAGAAAACATCGTCATCACACTGACCCATAACGGCTATGTTAAACGTCTCCCGGCGTCCACATACCGCAGCCAAAAAAGGGGCGGAAAAGGCGTACAGGGAATGGGAACGAATGAAGATGACTTTGTGGAACACTTAATTTCCACATCAACGCACGATACGATCCTGTTCTTCTCTAATAAAGGGAAGGTATACCGTTCTAAAGGATATGAAATCCCTGAATACGGCCGTACGGCAAAAGGCATTCCGATTATTAACCTTCTGGAAGTTGAAAAAGGCGAATGGATTAATGCCATTATTCCGGTCAGCACGTTTGATGAGGAGCAATACCTCTTCTTTACGACCAAACAAGGGGTGTCGAAACGTACGGCACTGTCCCAGTTTGCGAATATACGGAATAACGGACTGATCGCCCTAGGTCTCCGGGAAGACGATGAACTGATGGCCGTCCGCCTGACTGACGGCAAGAAACAAATCATCATCGGAACGAAGAACGGTTTGCTGATCCGTTTCCCTGAAGAAGATGTAAGACAAATGGGACGCACAGCTGCGGGTGTTAAAGGCATCACGCTGACAGACGATGATGTCGTTGTAGGCATGGAGATTCTTGAAGAAGACTCCCACGTCCTCATAGTGACAGAAAACGGCTACGGCAAACGCACACCGGCTTCAGAATACAGAGTTCAAAGCCGGGGCGGAAAAGGCCTTAAAACATGTAAAATCACTGACAGCAACGGTCCGTTAGTAACCGTGAAAGCAACAAAAGGCGAAGAGGACTTAATGATTATTACGGCAAGCGGCGTGTTAATCAGAATGGATATTAATGATATCTCCACTACGGGACGCGTAACACAAGGCGTCCGTCTGATTCGCATGTCTGATCACGAGCATGTAGCCACTGTGGCGCTTGTGGAAAAGAATGAAGAAGAGCCGGAAGAAACGGAAGAAGTATAAACGTAAAAGCGCAGCTGTAACAGGCTGCGCTTTTACTATATAAAGAAATGAAAAAAAGCTTTGACACATAATGATGATGCTGATATAATAATTTTTGTTGTCTTTTTAATAGAAAGGCAAGCCTAGCGAAAATATTTTTCAAAAAAAGTATTGACCTAGCAAACTGAAAATGTTATGATTAAGAGGTCGCTTCGAGAGAAGTGAAAAAAGTTCTTTGAAAACTAAACAAGACAAAACGTACCTGTTAATTCAAAGTTTTAAATAAATCGCACAGTGATGTGCGTAGTCAGTCAAACTACTTTATCGGAGAGTTTGATCCTGGCTCAGGACGAACGCTGGCGGCGTGCCTAATACATGCAAGTCGAGCGGACAGATGGGAGCTTGCTCCCTGATGTTAGCGGCGGACGGGTGAGTAACACGTGGGTAACCTACCTGTAAGACTGGGATAACTCCGGGAAACCGGGGCTAATACCGGATGGTTGTTTGAACCGCATGGTTCAGACATAAAAGGTGGCTTCGGCTACCACTTACAGATGGACCCGCGGCGCATTAGCTAGTTGGTGAGGTAACGGCTCACCAAGGCGACGATGCAGAGTTTGATCCTGGCTCAGGACGAACGCTGGCGGCGTGCCTAATACATGCAAGTCGAGCGGACAGATGGGAGCTTGCTCCCTGATGTTAGCGGCGGACGGGTGAGTAACACGTGGGTAACCTGCCTGTAAGACTGGGATAACTCCGGGAAACCGGGGCTAATACCGGATGGTTGTTTGAACCGCATGGTTCAGACATAAAAGGTGGCTTCGGCTACCACTTACAGATGGACCCGCGGCGCATTAGCTAGTTGGTGAGGTAACGGCTCACCAAGGCGACGATGCGTAGCCGACCTGAGAGGGTGATCGGCCACACTGGGACTGAGACACGGCCCAGACTCCTACGGGAGGCAGCAGTAGGGAATCTTCCGCAATGGACGAAAGTCTGACGGAGCAACGCCGCGTGAGTGATGAAGGTTTTCGGATCGTAAAGCTCTGTTGTTAGGGAAGAACAAGTGCCGTTCAAATAGGGCGGCACCTTGACGGTACCTAACCAGAAAGCCACGGCTAACTACGTGCCAGCAGCCGCGGTAATACGTAGGTGGCAAGCGTTGTCCGGAATTATTGGGCGTAAAGGGCTCGCAGGCGGTTTCTTAAGTCTGATGTGAAAGCCCCCGGCTCAACCGGGGAGGGTCATTGGAAACTGGGGAACTTGAGTGCAGAAGAGGAGAGTGGAA
>NZ_AJST01000001.1:3742500-3825000 GCF_000259405.1 Bacillus sp. 5B6
GCGCTCACTGTTCTTAAACGCATATCGTTTTGGTTCTTCCATGCCGCTTTCTGTATAGACTTTATTTAGAAATTTCTGGGAAGATTCTACAGAATAAAATAATGATAACTCTTTCCACTCATGATCTCTCATATGTATTTTTAAACCCTTTCCTTTATCTAAATATTTCAACTCTTTTTCGCTTCCTTGACATGCTGTTTTCTAGTTGATAATCTACATATAATATTTTGCCGAAAAGAGGGGGATTTACTAATGTGGGAAAGTAAATTTTCAAAAGAAGGCTTAACGTTCGATGATGTACTGCTCGTACCGGCTCAATCAGACGTACTTCCGCGTGATGTGGATTTATCTGTTGAACTGACAAAGACGTTAAAGCTTAACATTCCTGTCATCAGTGCGGGAATGGATACAGTAACAGAATCAGCTATGGCGATTGCGATGGCCAGACAGGGCGGCTTGGGCATTATCCATAAAAACATGTCCATCGAACAGCAGGCTGAACATGTTGACAAAGTCAAACGTTCTGAACGGGGCGTTATTACAAATCCCTTCTTTTTAACACCTGATCATCAAGTATTCGATGCGGAGCATTTGATGGGGAAATACAGAATTTCCGGTGTTCCGATCGTAGATAATAAAGACGATCAAAAGCTTGTCGGTATCATTACAAACCGTGATCTTCGCTTTATCTCTGATTATTCAATGAAAATCAGTGATGTCATGACAAAAGAAGAGCTGGTTACGGCTTCTGTGGGAACCACATTAGACGAAGCAGAAAAAATCTTACAGAAACATAAAATTGAAAAACTTCCGTTAGTGGATAACCAAAACAAATTAAAAGGTCTTATCACGATCAAAGATATTGAAAAGGTTATCGAATTCCCGAATTCATCTAAAGATGAACACGGACGCCTTATTGTCGGCGCTGCGGTAGGCGTGACAGGCGATACAATGACACGCGTCAGCAAGCTTGTTGAAGCGAATGTCGACGTTATCGTGGTTGATACGGCTCACGGACATTCCAGAGGCGTACTGAACACAGTTGCGAAAATCCGTGAAACATATCCTGAACTGAACATTATCGCAGGAAATGTTGCAACGGCTGAAGCGACAAAAGCTCTGATTGAAGCCGGAGCAAATATTGTCAAAGTGGGAATCGGACCTGGTTCTATCTGTACGACACGCGTCGTTGCAGGTGTAGGCGTACCGCAGATCACTGCCATTTATGATTGTGCCACTGAAGCGAGAAAACACGGCGCGACAATTATCGCAGACGGCGGTATTAAATTCTCCGGAGATATTACAAAAGCGTTGGCTTCAGGCGGACATGCCGTAATGCTCGGAAGCCTGCTTGCAGGTACTTCAGAAAGCCCGGGAGAGACTGAAATCTATCAAGGCAGAAGATTTAAAGTGTATCGCGGTATGGGTTCTGTCGCTGCCATGGAAAAAGGCAGTAAAGACCGATATTTCCAAGAAGAAAATAAGAAATTCGTCCCTGAAGGTATCGAAGGACGGACTCCGTACAAAGGTCCTGTAGAAGAAACAGTGTATCAGCTTGTCGGCGGTCTTCGTTCAGGTATGGGATATTGCGGTTCAAAAGACTTGCGCGCTTTAAGAGAAGAGGCTCAATTCATCCGTATGACAGGTGCCGGTCTTCGCGAAAGTCATCCGCATGATGTCCAAATTACGAAAGAATCACCAAACTACACAATCTCATAATTGTTACAAATAAAAAACATTTGACAGGGTCGCTGACTCTGTCTATTTTTTTTATATCGAGTGTGATAAAATTTATACTGTTGTGTTTTGAATTTGAATATGTCCTTAACGGCTTAATTATAGATTTAAAATGAATGACGGAGGTCGTAAGATTGAACATCACGAAATGGAAACAGCTGTTGGTGTCATTAGTGGTACTGGCACTGGCCGCAACTTGCTTTGTTCCAATGTCTAAAGCGGAGGCAGCCGGCAATGACCCGATTGATGTCAACGCATCAGCTGCGATAATGATTGAGGCTTCATCAGGAAAAATTTTATACAGTAAAAATGCAGACAAAAGACTGCCGATTGCCAGTATGACAAAAATGATGACTGAATATCTGCTTCTGGAAGCTATTAAAGAAGGAAAAGTGAAATGGGATCAAACGTATACTCCTGATGATTATGTCTATGAAATTTCTCAAGACAACAGTTTATCAAACGTCCCCCTTCGAAAAGACGGCAAATACACGGTTAAAGAACTGTATCAGGCTATGGCGATTTACTCTGCCAACGGAGCCGCGATTGCAGTTGCCGAAATTCTTGCCGGAACTGAAACGAAATTTGTCGCTGAAATGAATGCGAAAGCCAAAGAATTAGGCATGACAAACTATGATTTTAAAAATGCCACCGGGCTTGTGAATGAAGACCTTCACGGCAAGCAGCCGCAAGGAGAAGGCGTTAAAGAAGAGAGTGAAGTTTCTGCTAAAGACATGGCGCTTCTTGCAGACCGCCTGATCACTGATTATCCGGAAGTTCTCAAAACAACAAGCATTGCTAAGACGAAATTCAGAGCCGGCACTGATGATGAAATGGACATGCCGAACTGGAACTTCATGTTAAAAGGTCTTGTTTCTGAATACCCTGGCGTTGACGGCTTAAAAACGGGTTCTACCGATTCTGCGGGATCTTGTTTTACAAGCACAGCACAGCGGAACGGAATGCGGGTCATCACCGTTGTATTAAACGCAAAAGGCAACCTGCATACCGGACGTTTTGATGAAACAAAAAAAATGCTCGATTACGCATTTAAAAGCAATTTCTCAATGAAAGATCTTTACCCTGAAGGCTCTCAAGTAAAAGGGCACGAAACGATTGACGTTGAAAAAGGGAAAGACAAGCAAGTCGATATTGTTACTGACAAGGCGCTTTCTATTCCTGTGAAAAGCGGGGATGAAAAGAATTATAAAGCCGAAGTGACTTTAGATAAAAAAGAAATCACGGCTCCTGTGAAAAAGGGAACGAAAGTCGGAACGCTGACAGTTACATACAAAGGCAGTGACAAAGACTATGGCTTCCTCAAATCCAAAGAGTTCAGCGTGAATCTTGTAACGAAAAATGATGTTGATAAAGCAAACTGGTTTGTTCAGATGATGCGCGGCATCGGCGGATTCTTCTCCGGAATCTGGAACAGCGCCGTTGACACGGTAACAGGCTGGTTTTAAGAAATAAGAAAGAGCTCTGATGAAAGTTAGGGCTCTTTTGCTTAATATACTGAAAAAACCAAATTATTAGTAAAAAATGATATCTATCTTATTCATCTCGCTGTAAAATAAGAATACCCATATGAAATATTGTATTTCTGGGATACAATAAGAGATAGAAATTATCTAACTATACATTGACTAGGGGGACCAAATAATGGCTCAAACAGGTACTGATCGTGTAAAACGCGGCATGGCGGAAATGCAAAAAGGCGGCGTCATCATGGACGTTGTAAATGCTGAACAAGCGAAGATTGCGGAAGAGGCGGGAGCTGTTGCCGTAATGGCGTTAGAACGCGTTCCGGCTGATATTCGCGCTGCCGGCGGTGTTGCCCGCATGGCTGATCCGACAATCGTTGAAGAAGTAATGAATGCTGTATCCATTCCCGTAATGGCAAAAGCGCGTATCGGACATATCGTTGAAGCGCGTGTCCTTGAAGCAATGGGAGTAGATTACATCGATGAAAGTGAAGTTCTGACTCCGGCTGACGAAGAATTTCATTTAAATAAAAATGAATATACAGTCCCGTTCGTATGCGGCTGCCGTGATCTCGGCGAAGCAACGCGCCGTATCGCCGAAGGAGCTTCCATGCTTCGTACAAAAGGCGAACCGGGAACAGGAAACATTGTGGAAGCTGTCCGCCATATGAGAAAAGTAAACGCGCAAGTGCGCAAAGTTGTTGCGATGAGCGATGATGAGCTGATGACTGAAGCTAAAAACCTCGGCGCTCCTTATGAACTGCTTCTTCAAATCAAGCGTGACGGCAAACTGCCTGTAGTGAACTTTGCTGCCGGCGGAGTAGCGACGCCTGCTGACGCGGCATTGATGATGCAGCTTGGCGCTGACGGCGTATTTGTCGGTTCAGGTATTTTCAAATCAGACAACCCTGCTAAATTCGCCAAAGCAATTGTTGAAGCAACGACTCATTACACAGACTACAAACTGATCGCTGAGCTTTCTAAAGAATTAGGCACAGCAATGAAAGGCATCGAAATCTCAAATCTATTGCCGGAACAGCGTATGCAAGAACGCGGCTGGTAAAACCATAGGAGAGTTGGAAGCATGTTAACAATTGGTGTACTTGGACTTCAAGGAGCAGTAAGAGAACATATTCGTTCAATTGAAGCATGTGGTTCAAAAGGTGTCGTCATTAAGCGTCCTGAACAGCTGAATGACATCGACGGCTTAATCCTGCCGGGCGGGGAAAGCACGACGATGCGGCGTTTAATGGATACGTATCATTTTATGGAGCCGCTTCGCGAGTTTGCCGCCCAAGGCAAGCCGATGTTCGGCACATGCGCCGGTCTGATTATTTTAGCCAAAGAGATAGCGGGAACGGATAACGCTCATCTAGGGCTGTTGAACGTTGTCGTCGAGCGTAATTCCTTTGGCCGTCAGGTCGACAGCTTTGAAGCTGATCTGACGATTAAAGGCCTTGATGAGCCGTTTACGGGTGTATTTATTCGCGCGCCGCATATTTTAGAAGCCGGAGAAGATGTTGAAGTGCTCTGTGAGCATAACGGACGCATCGTGGCTGCAAAGCAGGGGAATTTCCTCGGCTGCTCGTTCCATCCTGAACTGACGGATGATCACCGGGTGACAGAGCTGTTTGTGAAGATGGCGGAAAAGCATAAGCAGGAAACAGCTGTATAAAACAGTTGAAAACCGCTGATACTTATAGTACATTATAAACACAAATAAAGATCGAAAAGCGTTGACAGGAAGCAGTAGGGAGCCCCTCTTTCAAAGAGAGCCGATGGGTGGTGCGAATCGGTGAAAGATGCTGTCCGAATCCGTCCTTGAGCGAAATGCTGAAAACAAGTAGGCATTTACGGGAAAACCGTTATGTGTTAAAGCGGGAAGCAAGTGTGAGCTTGTTTTCAATCAGGGTGGCAACGCGAGAGCTCTCGTCCCTTCTAGGGGATGAGGGCTCTTTTTTATTTTCGATAAAAACAGATAGGAGTTGTTAGGCATGATTGATACGAAGGTGCTGAGAGCCAATTTTCAAGAGGTAAAAGCGAAGCTCATTCCAAAAGGCGAAGACTTATCTGACTTTGACAAGTTTGAAGAGCTGGACGAAAAGAGAAGAGAGCTTATCGGTAAAGTAGAAGAACTGAAGGGAAAACGCAATGAAGTGTCTCAGCAGGTCGCCGTTTTGAAACGGGAGAAAAAAGACGCTGATCATATTATTAAAGAGATGCGTGAAGTGGGCGAAGAAATTAAGAAGCTTGATGAAGAGCTTCGTACTGTCGAAACGACGCTCGAAACCATCCTTCTGTCTATTCCGAACATCCCGCACGATTCAGTGCCCGTCGGGGAAACGGAAGATGATAACATTGAAATTCGCAAGTGGGGAGAGGCGCCGGCATTTTCATATGAGCCGAAACCGCATTGGGATATCGCAGACCATTTAAACATTCTTGATTTCGAACGCGCTTCAAAAGTAACAGGCAGCCGGTTTGTGTTTTATAAAGGATTAGGCGCCCGCCTCGAACGCGCGCTCTACAACTTTATGCTGGATCTTCACGTTGATGAATATGATTACACAGAAGTCATTCCTCCTTATATGGTAAACCGTACGAGCATGACAGGTACGGGACAGCTTCCTAAATTTGAAGAGGATGCTTTTAAAATCAGAGAAGAGGATTATTTCTTAATTCCGACGGCGGAAGTGCCGATTACAAATATGCACCGCGATGAAATCTTATCCGGTGAGAACCTGCCGATCAATTATGCCGCATTCAGCGCCTGCTTCCGTTCAGAAGCGGGATCTGCCGGCCGTGATACACGCGGTTTGATCCGCCAGCATCAGTTCAACAAGGTTGAGCTTGTGAAATTCGTGAAGCCGGAAGATTCTTATGAGGAACTTGAAAAACTGACAAATCAAGCCGAGCGGGTGCTTCAGCTGCTCGAACTGCCGTATCGTGTCATGAGTATGTGTACCGGTGATCTCGGCTTTACAGCCGCGAAAAAGTACGATATTGAGGTATGGATTCCGAGCCAAGACACATACCGTGAAATTTCTTCTTGCAGTAACTTTGAGGCCTTCCAGGCGAGACGCGCAAACATTCGATTCAGACGCGAAGCGAAAGGCAAGCCGGAGCATGTGCATACATTAAACGGTTCAGGCCTTGCAGTCGGCAGAACAGTAGCTGCCATCTTAGAAAACTACCAGCAGGAAGACGGAAGTGTCATCATTCCGAAAGTGCTTCGTCCTTATATGGGAAATAAAGAAGTCATCAAACCGTAAAAGGTGCGCCCTAGAGGCGCGCCTTTTTTGCTGCCCGGTATAGAGCGGCGGTATTCCGGGCTGTGCTTTCAAGGTTAAAACGGCCGGATGCTAAGGCGTCTTCAAGACTTACAGCGCCGGGCACGATAGAAAATACAGCTGTTATTCCTGCGCTGTAAACATGCTCGAAATTTTTGCCTAAGGAGCCTGCCAATGCGATAACGGGAATTTCTTGAGCAGATGCGCGTGCGGCGATCCCGGCGGGGGTTTTGCCGAATATCGTTTGTCCGTCTATCTGCCCCTCTCCGGTAATGACAAGGTCAGCGCCTCTTATCTGATCTGAGAAGGACAGTGTATCTAATACAACATCAATCCCGCTTTGGAGTTCTGCCTGTAAGAAAGCGATCAGTCCGGCGCCCAAACCTCCCGCGGCGCCCGCGCCTTTTACGGTATCCGCTTCGATATCGTGCTGACGTCTCAATACATCAGCGAAATGGCGTAAGTTGCGATCCAATACAACTTTAGTCTTCTCGGACGTCCCTTTTTGCGGGCCGAAGACAAATGACGCACCGTTTTCGCCGGTCAGGGGATTTTCGACATCACATGCGGCACGGATACGGATATGTTTCAGTTCAGGGGAGAGACCGCTTATATCAATAGAAGCTAGGGTGTGCAGAGCGCCTCCGCCGTCAGGTATCTCCTGACCTTCCTCATTTAAGAAACGCACACCGAGCGCGCTCGCCATTCCTGTTCCGCCGTCATTGGTTGCGCTCCCGCCAAGCCCGATGATGATCTCACCCGCCCCGCGGGAAGCTGCATCTGCTATCAGTTCACCCGTTCCTCTTGTCGTTGTGTTCAACGGATCTCTGAGATGGCGGGGAACGAGATGAAGCCCCGATGCTTCTGCCATTTCAATGACTGCCGTGCGTCCGTCTCCCAGAAGTCCATATGCGGCATTTACCGGTGTTCCCAACGGACCGGTCACAGTTTTTTTGATGATGCTTCCGCCAGTGGCATCCGTCAAAGCCTGAACGGTTCCTTCTCCGCCGTCGGCCGCGGGTATCTTAATATATTCCGCGTCAGGGAAGACCGCTTTGAATCCTTTTTCTATGCTGTCAGCGGCTTCTTTTGATGTCATGCTTTCTTTGAAAGAATCCGGTGCAATAATGATTTTCATTATGTTCTCCACCTTTATGAGCAGGTTATCTGTTTGAATCTATTCTTGATTTTTACTGTGATTTCCTGCCCGTATGGCATACTGAGGTTGAATTGGACGCAAGACTTTTGTATGATAGTAAAGCTGACGGACAAGCCGTTTAAGAAAAAGAAATAAAAAATATGAAAAAGCGCTTGACTGAAATTTAGGTCATGTGGTATATTATTAAATGTCGATACGGAGGAATACCCAAGTCTGGCTGAAGGGATCGGTCTTGAAAACCGACAGGGGTGTCAAAGCCCGCGGGGGTTCGAATCCCTCTTCCTCCGCCATATTGATTTTAAACCTAATGAAACTCGAGCATATAATGGAGATTGTTTTGTCCGCTGCATGTGATGCAGCGGATTTTTTATATGCAAAAAAAGCGATTTTCTCTGTTCGGGGAAAATCGCTTTGCTATTTTCATTTATTTCTGTTTTCGTTGATCACGTGACTGATTTTTTCGATCAAAGGTTCCAGTGACTGTTCATCAGCTTCAAGGTCATAATCTTCAATGCGTACTTTCAGCACAGGGCAGGCGTTAAAACCGCTGATCCAGTCTTCGTACCGTGTATACATCTCTTCCCAATAAGAGCGGTTTGTCTGCAGCTCCATCTCGCGGCCCCGCTTTTCAATCCGGTTTATAATGTTTTCAAGGTCGCCTTCTAAATAGATCAAAACATCAGGATGCGGGAAGTACGGCGTCATGACCATCGCTTCAAATAGGCTTGTGTATGTTGTGTAATCTGTCAGCGACATGGTTCCTTTATCGGCATGCATTTTTGCGAATATGCCTGTATCTTCATAAATCGAACGATCCTGCACGAATCCGCCGCCTGATTCAAACATGTTTTTCTGCTCTTTGAACCGCTCAGCCAGAAAATAAATTTGCAAATGGAAGCTCCAGCGTTCAAAATCGTGATAAAACTTCTCTAAATAAGGGTTTTCATCCACTTCCTCAAGTGAGGTATGAAACCCGAGCCGTTTTGCTAAAGCTTTGGTCAAAGTCGATTTTCCGACTCCTACCGTTCCTGCTACTGTTATAATGGCGTTGTTTGGAATATGAATGTCTTTCATTTAATAAGCTCCTTTACCTGACGGGCAATTCTTTCATAGTCTGTCTTATTCAAAACAAAGTCTTCAGTATCACCGTCAATGGTCAGTACAGATATATCCGGATTTTCTTCCTGAAGCTGTCTGATGGCTGTGTCGTAATCTGCAATGAGACGTTCCAGATATTGATGTTCGATATTTTTCTCAAACGGGCGCCCGCGTTTTTCAATGCGTTGAAGCAATGTCGGCAGGCTTGCCTTTATGTATACAATAACATTCGGTTTCGGCAGGTCGTGAGTAAGCAGATGATAAATCTGCTTATATTTCTCAAGCTTTTGGCCGTGCAATGTACGCTCTGCGAAAATAACATTTTTATAAATATGATAATCGGACAAAACGGGCTGTCCTTGTTTTAAATAATCTCGGTCGGTGTCTTCAAGCTGTTTATACCTGTGACATAGAAAAAACATTTCAAGCTGGAAACTCCACTCCTCGATATTGTCATAAAACTTATCGAGATAAGGGTTGTCTTCCACAATCTCATTAATCATAGGAAAACCGAGCTCTTCAGAAAGCATCGTAGCGAGTGTCGTTTTTCCTGCCCCGATAGGACCTTCTACCGCGATAAAAGGGGCTCTGTTCATTGAAAATCCTCCTTAATTCTGCAAACATCCGTCAGCTGCCGGCCTTTATATTGTATCACACTCTCAGAAAAGCCCATGAAAAAAGACGCTTCCAATTAACGAAACGTCTCTTTCACAATATGAAATTGATCACCGAGCAAAAGCCAGTTTTGCGGGAAGGAGAGGCCGAGTTTCCAATAGCTGATTCCTCTTAAATGAAGTTCTTTAATTAAATTGAATTTCGCTTGAATGGATCGTGCGTCTTCAAACCATACTTCATGCCGTCTCTGATTTTCATCCGTGTAACGAAAGAATGGAGCCTGGGCGGTTTCGTCATATTGAATGTCGACTTTATGGCGTGCTGCCAGAGCGATTGCCTGCTGAGGACTGACGGCTTTGGCTGTCGTTCCCTGTTTAAAAGGCAGTGTCCAATCGTAGCCGTACATGTTCTGGCCCATGACGATTTTTGAAGAAGGCATTTCCGTCAGCGCGTACTCAATGACATTTCTTACAGGGCCGATAGGTGATACGGCCTGAGCCGGGCCTCCGCTGTATCCCCACTCATATGTCATGATTACGACAAAATCGACGATTTCTCCATGTGCCCTATAGTCATGTGCTTCGTACCATTTGCCGGCCTGAGTCGCGCTCGTTTTCGGAGCAAGCGCCGTTGAAATCTTCCAGCCTTCCCGATGAAAAATCGTCCTCGCTTCACGTAAAAAACGATTGTAGGCTTCTCTGTCCTGTGGACGTAAATATTCGAAATCAAAGTGAATATCACGAAAGCCGTACTTTTTAGCCGTGGAGACGATTTCCTGGAAGAGTTTTGTTTTCACTGTATTGTCATTCAAGATGAGCCGCCCGAGTTCATCGCTGAATGCGTCATTTTCAAGGTTGGTGATGATCATCATCAGTGTGGTGTTGTGCCTGTCACTGATGCTTTTTAAATTGGTCAGGGGCGGTTCCTTTAAAGTCCCGTTCCGCTGCACTTGAAAACTGAATGCGCCGAGGTATGTTAAATAAGGAGAGGCCTCCCTTGCCGCCTGCTGCAGATTAGCGCTTACGCTCGTTCCCCGCGGTTCTATATATGCATTTGATTCGATATCGGGCTTATTCGCCTGCTGCGGAATGTAAAGGCGGGTTCCGACTCTCAATGTGGTGCCGGGCTGAATTCCGTTCACCCTCGCAAGCTCCGCGGCCGATATATGAAAACGGCCGGCGATTGCCGCGAGAGTATCACCTTGTTTCACTTCGTAATATTGACCCTCAATCGGGATGACAAGGGTTTGTCCGACAACCAATGTATTTGGATTAGGCAGTTTATTTGCTTCCGCAATGACATTTGCGGCTGTCCGGTAGCGCGCCGCAATAGCGGAAAGTGTGTCGCCCCGTTTCACTATATAGATCTGAATGAAAAACGCCTCCTTTCATATCCGCTATCAAATATATGAAAAAAGGAGGCTGATCATGTTTATTTTTCGGCGGTAATTTGTTTTTCCGTGGTTATTTCTGCGAAGAGAACATTCTCCATCATGGTCAAAGCGAAATCATTGTCTTCGTCGTTATTGGAAGCGGTGCAGTCTTTCGGAATGATGATGTTGTATTCTCTCATATAGGCGTCGTTGGCCGTGAACAGCACACAAATGTTCCCGGCAATCCCTGTGATGATTAATCGGTTCACTTGTAATTCGGTCAAAAGGGTGTGAAGCGCCGTTTCGTAAAAAGCGGAATGCTTCGGTTTAATAAGAAAATAATCATCAGGCTGAGGCGAAATATCTTTTATAATGGGGGCGCTTCTGTCGTTGCTGCATTCCTCCCTGATGGCATCAATATCAGCCTTCCAGAGCCCGTAATGATCATTAATATAAATAATCGGCCAGTTGCTTTGTTTTGCATGCTTCTTTAATGATAAAATACGGGGAACAATTTGTTTGGTTTTTTCAGCAAGACGTTCGCCCATATCAAATTGAAAATTGTTGATCATATCGACAATCAGAAGGGCTGTGTTGTTAGGTTCAGACAATACCGGCAACTCCTTTCTGCTGGGGTATTCCTATTTTAACCTTTATGAGACATGAAAAAACTTAAGAAGAGAGCTTGAACCGATGAATGATGAATATTATATGAGAGAAGCCATAAAAGAAGCGAAGAAAGCCGAAGCGAAAGGTGAAGTGCCGATCGGAGCAGTTCTTGTTCTGCATGATGAGATCGTGGCGCGGGCGCATAATCTGCGGGAGACTGAACAGAGGTCGCTTGCCCATGCCGAAATGCTGGCGATTGATGAAGCGTGCCGTAAGCTGGGGACATGGAGACTTGAGGATGCCGTTCTTTATGTCACTTTGGAGCCGTGTCCGATGTGCGCGGGAGCCGTCGTGCTTTCGAGAGTCGATAAGGTCGTATTCGGCGCATTTGATCCCAAGGGGGGATGTACAGGAACGCTGATGAACCTCTTGCAGGAAGAGCGGTTCAACCACCAAGCGGAAGTGGTGAGCGGCGTGCTCGGAGAAGAGTGCGGAGAAATGCTCAGCGCTTTTTTCAGAAAGCTGCGCCGGCAAAAGAAAGACATGAGGAAAAAGTTGTCTGAGTAGTACGGTTGCATTTTCTGCCTGAAGCAGATATACTTATGTGTGCATCATGAATGGTGCGCATATAAAAATTTGATATTTATTTTGCCGTGCTAAGCGGGGAGGTAGCGGTGCCCTGTACCCGCAATCCGCTCTAGCGGGGCCGAATCCCTTCTCGAGGTTCGTTTACTGTAAGGTCTGCCTTAAGTAAGTGGCGTTGACGTCTGGGTCCTGCGCAATGGGAATTCATGAACCATGTCAGGTCCGGAAGGAAGCAGCATTAAGTGAAACCTCTCATGTGCCGCAGGGTTGCCTGGGCTGAGCTAACTGCTTAAGTAACGCTTAGGGTAGCGAATCGACAGAAGGTGCACGGTAAATCAATCATCAAATTTCAGACTCACCTGTTTATGGCAGGTGAGTTTTTTCGTATATGAAAAACGGGTTTTGGCGTTAAAAGCACGTTCATGTATAATAAACATGATGAATAACAGAGGAGGGCGCATCCTGTGGGTTACCAAGCTTTATATCGAGTATTTAGGCCTCAGCAGTTTGAAGATGTGGTCGGACAGGAACACATTACGAAAACGCTGCAAAATGCCCTTTTGCAAAAGAAATTTTCTCATGCATATCTGTTTTCTGGACCGCGGGGAACGGGAAAAACCAGTGCAGCTAAAATATTTGCGAAAGCAGTCAACTGTGAGCACGCCCCCGTAGAAGAACCGTGCAATGAATGTGCGGCGTGCAAGGGGATTACAAACGGCTCTATATCAGATGTGATTGAAATAGATGCGGCGTCGAATAACGGCGTAGACGAAATCCGCGACATCCGTGACAAAGTAAAATTCGCCCCGTCGGCCGTCACCTACAAGGTATATATTATAGATGAGGTGCATATGCTCTCTATCGGCGCATTCAATGCGCTTCTGAAAACGCTGGAAGAACCGCCGGCACATTGCATTTTCATATTAGCTACGACTGAGCCTCATAAGATTCCTTTAACCATTATCTCCAGATGTCAGCGTTTTGACTTCAAACGGATTACATCCAAAGCAATTGTCGGACGAATGAAGACAATCGTCGATGCAGAGCAGCTGAAGGTGGAAGAAGGAGCCCTTGATATCATAGCGAGTGCTGCGGACGGAGGAATGAGGGACGCGCTGAGCCTGCTCGATCAAGCCGTATCATTCAGCGGCGAGGAACTGTCGGTGGATGACGCATTGCTCATTACCGGAGCCGTTTCTCAGCACTATATTGGGAAACTGGCATCTGCTCTTCACCGCAAACAGGTTTCCGAGGCACTGGAAACATTGAATGAATTGCTCCAGCAGGGGAAAGATGCGGCCAAACTGATTGAAGATATGATTTTCTATTTCAGGGATATGCTCTTGTACCAGGCCGCTCCCGGTTTAGAAGGAGTCCTGGAGAAGGTGAAGGTCGATGAAACGTTCCGGAATCTGAGCGGTGATATACCGGCCCCCGCTTTATATGAGATGATTGATATCCTGAATAAAAGCCATCAGGAAATGAAGTGGACGAACCACCCAAGAATCTTTTTTGAAGTGGCTGTCGTGAAAATATGCCAGACGGCACAGCAATCCGCGGGAGATATCCCTGAGGTCGGCATGCTGATGAATAAGATTCAGCAGCTTGAGCAGGAAGTGGAAAGGCTGAAAACCTCCGGTGTGAAGGTTCAGATGGAAAGCGCTCCGAAAGAAGCTCCGCGTCCTCAAAAAGGCGGAAAAAGCCATTATAAAGCTCCAGTCGGAAGAATTCATGAGATATTGAAGGAAGCCACAAGACCTGATCTTGAACAGCTTAAAAGCAGCTGGGGCAAGCTGCTGGCACACCTGAAACAGCAGAATAAGGTGTCTCATGCAGCTCTTTTGAATGACAGTGAACCGGTGGCTGCTGCTCAAAAGGCATTTGTGCTTAAATTTAAATACGAAATCCATTGTAAAATGGTTGCAGAAGACAATAACGGAGTCCGTACGAATCTTGAACAGATTCTCGAATCAATGCTCGGGAAAAGAATGGATTTGATTGGCGTTCCGGAAGCACAATGGGGTAAAATAAGAGAAGAATTTTTAAATGATCACCAGCAGGAAAGTGAAGGATCAAACGAACCGGCTGAAGAAGATCCGCTGATTGCAGAGGCGAAAAAACTTGTCGGAGCGGATTTAATCGAAATAAAAGACTAATAAGATGAAAGAGAGTGATGAATATGCGTGGCGGAATGGGAAACATGCAAAAAATGATGAAACAAATGCAAAAAATGCAAAAGGATATGGCGAAGGCTCAGGAGGAGCTTGCTGAAAAAGTGCTTGAAGGCACAGCGGGCGGCGGAATGGTGACTGTAAAAGTCAACGGCCAAAAAGAAGTTGTAGACGTTGCCATTAAAGAAGAAGTCGTTGATCCGGAAGATATCGAAATGCTTCAGGACCTGATTCTTGCCGCAACAAACGACGCCCTCAAAAAAGTGGATGACATGACGAATGAGACAATGGGACAATTTACAAAAGGAATGAACATACCGGGTTTATTCTAGGGGGATAAATAAACATGCAGTATCCTGAACCAATATCAAAGCTGATTGACAGCTTTATGAAATTGCCAGGGATCGGACCGAAAACAGCGGTTCGTCTGGCTTTTTTTGTTCTAGGTATGAAAGAAGACGTGGTATTAGATTTCGCGAAAGCATTAGTAAATGCGAAGCGCAACCTGACATATTGTTCGATTTGCGGACATATTACAGATCAGGACCCTTGTTATATATGTGAGGACACAAGAAGGGATAAGTCTGTTATTTGTGTCGTGCAGGACCCTAAGGATGTTATCGCAATGGAGAAAATGAAGGAATATAACGGCCAGTATCATGTTCTTCACGGCGCGATTTCACCAATGGACGGCATCGGCCCGGAGGATATTAAGATTCCGGAGCTGCTGAAACGTCTTCAGGATGATCAAGTGACAGAAGTCATTCTCGCAACCAACCCTAATATTGAAGGGGAAGCAACAGCGATGTATATATCAAGGCTGTTAAAGCCCTCAGGCATCAAGCTCTCCCGTATTGCCCACGGTCTGCCCGTCGGCGGTGATTTGGAATATGCTGATGAGGTCACTCTTTCAAAAGCTCTTGAAGGAAGACGTGAATTGTAAGGGAGGAAAAGGCAAGGCATGGGTTTTCTTCGCAGAAATACATTAAGAAAAGAGTTTGACGAGAAGCTGATAGAACAGCTCTTTAAACAAAAAGAAGAATGGAACAGGCAGAAGAGTCTGGTCGAGAAAAGTCTCGAGCCCTCCGCTGAGGTGTTGTTTGAGCTGAAAGTCGCTGAATCTAAATACTTTTTCTATTTAAAAGAAGCGAAGCAGCGGAATTTGAAAATGAGCAGATGGAAGTAAAAGGTCTATTCTCCGGGGTCTTCTCATAAGCTTGTACTAAACAAGCGAGGGGGAAGATTCATGGAGCCTTTTTTCATTATCGGTTTGATTGTCGGTCTGGTTGCTTTGCTTTTTTTATGGGGAGTATCTTCAAAACCTTTAAGATGGATTGGTGTGACTGCGATTAAGTTTATTGCCGGCGCGATTTTGCTGGTGGGTGTGAACTTGTTCGGAGGCAGTCTCGGTATTCATATCCCTGTTAACCTGATTACAACGGGCATCAGCGGGATTCTGGGGATTCCCGGCATCGCTGCTTTGATAGTCATTAAACGCTTCATCATTTAATTTGTCGATTATTGTTGACATGTCGGATTAAGGGTGGTATTCTAATATACGTCGCTGATGACGAAACGATTTTTTTGAAAAAGAAATTTTAAAAAGTTGTTGACGGCACTAACACTGATGTGTTAAGATAATTAAGTCGCTTCAAGAGCGGCGGACAAAGTTCTTTGAAAACTAAACAAGACAAAACGTACCTGTTAATTCAAAGTTTTAAATAAATCGCACAGCGATGTGCGTAGTCAGTCAAACTACTTTATCGGAGAGTTTGATCCTGGCTCAGGACGAACGCTGGCGGCGTGCCTAATACATGCAAGTCGAGCGGACAGATGGGAGCTTGCTCCCTGATGTTAGCGGCGGACGGGTGAGTAACACGTGGGTAACCTGCCTGTAAGACTGGGATAACTCCGGGAAACCGGGGCTAATACCGGATGGTTGTTTGAACCGCATGGTTCAGACATAAAAGGTGGCTTTGGCTACCACTTATAGATGGACCCGCGGCGCATTAGCTAGTTGGTGAGGTAACGGCTCACCAAGGCAACGATGCGTAGCCGACCTGAGAGGGTGATCGGCCACACTGGGACTGAGACACGGCCCAGACTCCTACGGGAGGCAGCAGTAGGGAATCTTCCGCAATGGACGAAAGTCTGACGGAGCAACGCCGCGTGAGTGATGAAGGTTTTCGGATCGTAAAGCTCTGTTGTTAGGGAAGAACAAGTGCCGTTCAAATAGGGCGGCACCTTGACGGTACCTAACCAGAAAGCCACGGCTAACTACGTGCCAGCAGCCGCGGTAATACGTAGGTGGCAAGCGTTGTCCGGAATTATTGGGCGTAAAGGGCTCGCAGGCGGTTTCTTAAGTCTGATGTGAAAGCCCCCGGCTCAACCGGGGAGGGTCATTGGAAACTGGGGAACTTGAGTGCAGAAGAGGAGAGTGGAATTCCACGTGTAGCGGTGAAATGCGTAGAGATGTGGAGGAACACCAGTGGCGAAGGCGACTCTCTGGTCTGTAACTGACGCTGAGGAGCGAAAGCGTGGGGAGCGAACAGGATTAGATACCCTGGTAGTCCACGCCGTAAACGATGAGTGCTAAGTGTTAGGGGGTTTCCGCCCCTTAGTGCTGCAGCTAACGCATTAAGCACTCCGCCTGGGGAGTACGGTCGCAAGACTGAAACTCAAAGGAATTGACGGGGGCCCGCACAAGCGGTGGAGCATGTGGTTTAATTCGAAGCAACGCGAAGAACCTTACCAGGTCTTGACATCCTCTGACAATCCTAGAGATAGGACGTCCCCTTCGGGGGCAGAGTGACAGGTGGTGCATGGTTGTCGTCAGCTCGTGTCGTGAGATGTTGGGTTAAGTCCCGCAACGAGCGCAACCCTTGATCTTAGTTGCCAGCATTCAGTTGGGCACTCTAAGGTGACTGCCGGTGACAAACCGGAGGAAGGTGGGGATGACGTCAAATCATCATGCCCCTTATGACCTGGGCTACACACGTGCTACAATGGACAGAACAAAGGGCAGCGAAACCGCGAGGTTAAGCCAATCCCACAAATCTGTTCTCAGTTCGGATCGCAGTCTGCAACTCGACTGCGTGAAGCTGGAATCGCTAGTAATCGCGGATCAGCATGCCGCGGTGAATACGTTCCCGGGCCTTGTACACACCGCCCGTCACACCACGAGAGTTTGTAACACCCGAAGTCGGTGAGGTAACCTTTTAGGAGCCAGCCGCCGAAGGTGGGACAGATGATTGGGGTGAAGTCGTAACAAGGTAGCCGTATCGGAAGGTGCGGCTGGATCACCTCCTTTCTAAGGATTTTAACGGAATATAAGACCTTGGGTCTTATAAACAGAACGTTCCCTGTCTTGTTTAGTTTTGAAGGATCATTCGATTCTTCGAGATGTTGTTCTTTGAAAACTAGATAACAGAAGTAATTCACATTCAATTAGTAATGCAAGATATCACGTAGTGATTCTTTTTAACGGTTAAGTTAGAAAGGGCGCACGGTGGATGCCTTGGCACTAGGAGCCGATGAAGGACGGGACGAACACCGATATGCTTCGGGGAGCTGTAAGCAAGCTTTGATCCGGAGATTTCCGAATGGGGAAACCCACCACTCGTAATGGAGTGGTATCCATATCTGAATACATAGGATATGAGAAGGCAGACCCGGGGAACTGAAACATCTAAGTACCCGGAGGAAGAGAAAGCAAATGCGATTCCCTGAGTAGCGGCGAGCGAAACGGGACCAGCCCAAACCAAGAGGCTTGCCTCTTGGGGTTGTAGGACACTCTGTACGGAGTTACAAAGGAACGAGGTAGATGAAGAGGTCTGGAAAGGCCCGCCATAGAAGGTAACAGCCCTGTAGTCAAAACTTCGTTCTCTCCTGAGTGGATCCTGAGTACGGCGGAACACGTGAAATTCCGTCGGAATCCGGGAGGACCATCTCCCAAGGCTAAATACTCCCTAGTGACCGATAGTGAACCAGTACCGTGAGGGAAAGGTGAAAAGCACCCCGGAAGGGGAGTGAAAGAGATCCTGAAACCGTGTGCCTACAAGTAGTCAGAGCCCGTTAACGGGTGATGGCGTGCCTTTTGTAGAATGAACCGGCGAGTTACGATCCCGTGCAAGGTTAAGCAGAAGATGCGGAGCCGCAGCGAAAGCGAGTCTGAATAGGGCGAATTGAGTACGTGGTCGTAGACCCGAAACCAGGTGATCTACCCATGTCCAGGGTGAAGTTCAGGTAACACTGAATGGAGGCCCGAACCCACGCACGTTGAAAAGTGCGGGGATGAGGTGTGGGTAGGGGTGAAATGCCAATCGAACCTGGAGATAGCTGGTTCTCTCCGAAATAGCTTTAGGGCTAGCCTCAAGGTAAGAGTCTCGGAGGTAGAGCACTGATTGGACTAGGGGCCCCTACCGGGTTACCGAATTCAGTCAAACTCCGAATGCCGATGACTTATCCTTGGGAGTCAGACTGCGAGTGATAAGATCCGTAGTCGAAAGGGAAACAGCCCAGACCGCCAGCTAAGGTCCCAAAGTATACGTTAAGTGGAAAAGGATGTGGAGTTGCTTAGACAACCAGGATGTTGGCTTAGAAGCAGCCACCATTTAAAGAGTGCGTAATAGCTCACTGGTCGAGTGACTCTGCGCCGAAAATGTACCGGGGCTAAACGTATCACCGAAGCTGCGGACTGTTCTTCGAACAGTGGTAGGAGAGCGTTCTAAGGGCTGTGAAGCAAGACCGGAAGGACTTGTGGAGCGCTTAGAAGTGAGAATGCCGGTATGAGTAGCGAAAGAGGGGTGAGAATCCCCTCCACCGAATGCCTAAGGTTTCCTGAGGAAGGCTCGTCCGCTCAGGGTTAGTCGGGACCTAAGCCGAGGCCGAAAGGCGTAGGCGATGGATAACAGGTTGATATTCCTGTACCACCTCCTCACCATTTGAGCAATGGGGGGACGCAGGAGGATAGGGTAAGCGCGGTATTGGATATCCGCGTCCAAGCAGTTAGGCTGGGAAATAGGCAAATCCGTTTCCCGTGAAGGCTGAGCTGTGATGGCGAGCGAATTATAGTAGCGAAGTTCCTGATTCCACACTGCCAAGAAAAGCCTCTAGCGAGGTGAGAGGTGCCCGTACCGCAAACCGACACAGGTAGGCGAGGAGAGAATCCTAAGGTGATCGAGAGAACTCTCGTTAAGGAACTCGGCAAAATGACCCCGTAACTTCGGGAGAAGGGGTGCTCTGTTAGGGTGCAAGCCCGAGAGAGCCGCAGTGAATAGGCCCAGGCGACTGTTTAGCAAAAACACAGGTCTCTGCGAAGCCGTAAGGCGAAGTATAGGGGCTGACGCCTGCCCGGTGCTGGAAGGTTAAGAGGAGCGCTTAGCGTAAGCGAAGGTGCGAATTGAAGCCCCAGTAAACGGCGGCCGTAACTATAACGGTCCTAAGGTAGCGAAATTCCTTGTCGGGTAAGTTCCGACCCGCACGAAAGGCGCAACGATCTGGGCACTGTCTCAACGAGAGACTCGGTGAAATTATAGTACCTGTGAAGATGCAGGTTACCCGCGACAGGACGGAAAGACCCCGTGGAGCTTTACTGCAGCCTGATATTGAATGTTGGTACAGCTTGTACAGGATAGGTAGGAGCCTTGGAAACCGGAGCGCCAGCTTCGGTGGAGGCATCGGTGGGATACTACCCTGGCTGTATTGACCTTCTAACCCGCCGCCCTTATCGGGCGGGGAGACAGTGTCAGGTGGGCAGTTTGACTGGGGCGGTCGCCTCCTAAAAGGTAACGGAGGCGCCCAAAGGTTCCCTCAGAATGGTTGGAAATCATTCGCAGAGTGTAAAGGCACAAGGGAGCTTGACTGCGAGACCTACAAGTCGAGCAGGGACGAAAGTCGGGCTTAGTGATCCGGTGGTTCCGCATGGAAGGGCCATCGCTCAACGGATAAAAGCTACCCCGGGGATAACAGGCTTATCTCCCCCAAGAGTCCACATCGACGGGGAGGTTTGGCACCTCGATGTCGGCTCATCGCATCCTGGGGCTGTAGTCGGTCCCAAGGGTTGGGCTGTTCGCCCATTAAAGCGGTACGCGAGCTGGGTTCAGAACGTCGTGAGACAGTTCGGTCCCTATCCGTCGCGGGCGCAGGAAATTTGAGAGGAGCTGTCCTTAGTACGAGAGGACCGGGATGGACGCACCGCTGGTGTACCAGTTGTTCTGCCAAGGGCATCGCTGGGTAGCTATGTGCGGACGGGATAAGTGCTGAAAGCATCTAAGCATGAAGCCCCCCTCAAGATGAGATTTCCCATTCCGCAAGGAAGTAAGATCCCTGAAAGATGATCAGGTTGATAGGTCTGAGGTGGAAGTGTGGCGACACATGGAGCTGACAGATACTAATCGATCGAGGACTTAACCAATTTGAATGTATGCTTACTGTTATCTAGTTTTGAGAGAACACTCTCAATGGTTTGGTGGCGATAGCGAAGAGGTCACACCCGTTCCCATGCCGAACACGGAAGTTAAGCTCTTCAGCGCCGATGGTAGTCGGGGGTTTCCCCCTGTGAGAGTAGGACGCCGCCAAGCTATATTATGGTAAAGGCAGCTCATTATGAGTTGCCTTTTTTGTTTTTGAATAAAAACAAAACAAACACCGAAATACGGAAACGCCCATATACTAATTGCAAACTTCAAAAAGGTCCAAATTGTGTATACAATCAACAGCTTAAGGGAAGGCTATTCATACGGAGGTGGGCAAAATGAATGAAACGTCCAGCCATGAAGAAACATGTATTGTGTGTGAAACCAAAAAAAGCAGGGGAATCCATATTTATACGAAATTTATATGTTTAGAGTGTGAGAAGAAAGTAGTTTCCACTCCGACCTCTGATCCAAATTATGAATTTTTCGTTCGTAAACTGAAAAGCCTTCATACACCGACGTTATATTCTTAACCCTGAAAAGGGTCTTTTTTTTGCCTGAAATCAGAGGAGTTTTTACACTTTTTATAAAAGAACTGATACGATAAGAAGAGGAACTTGTTTAGACATGGAATGTAATAGATAATACTGATAAAAGTGAATAAATAGGAGTCGATCAAGTATGAAACCGTTTATTCAATATATGAAATGGACGCTTTGCGGCAGCACAGTTTTTGTATTAGCAGGGATAACCTTCTTTACGATAGGGCATCAGCCTTTTCTGTATTCGCTTTTATACGGGGCAGCCGGCGGAGCCGCTGTCAGTGCGGCCGGCCTGTGGAATGCGAAGCGTCTCTTTTTGAAAAAACACCGGCTGACAAGAAAAGAATATGTTTATATCAAGGAAAATCTTGAGGAAGCAAGGGGTAAAATCATCCGATTACGCAGGGCGCTTTTTCGCTCTAAAAGTATACAAATGCTGAAGCAGAATGCAGAGATACTGCGTATAACCCGACGAATATATCTGCTCACAAAGCAAGAGCCGAAGCGTTTTTATCAGGCAGAGCGTTTCTATTATCAAACGCTTGATTCTGTTGTGGAACTGACGGAAAAGTATGCTCTGCTCTCCTCACAGCCGCGAAAAAATAAAGATTTATCAATGTCCTTGAGTGAGACGAGGATGACTCTAGCAGAGCTTTCCAGAAGGCTGGAAGAAGATCTTCATGAACTGATGAAGGAGGACATCGACGACCTGCACTTTGAATTAGATGTGGCAAAGCATTCACTGAGAAAATAAGAAAGGAAGAAGGAAATGGCCAAAGACCGTTCCGACGACAGCATGGGCGCCCAAAATGACCAGACCCCTCTAAAGCTTGCAGATACGCTGCCGGAAGAAAAAAGAGAAGCGGCACTTCGGCTCGCTGAAAAACTGGACCCTGAGAACATGCAAAGCATTGTTCTGTTTGGTTCACAGGCGCAGGCGAATCTTCTGGAATTTTCCCACACGATGATAGAGCACGTGCAAAGAAAAGATGCAGGAGAGATGGGACAGATACTGGCTGATTTGATGCTGAAGCTTGACCAGGTCAACCCTGATGATCTGCAGATGAAGAACAAAGGGTTTATCGCCCGGCTGTTTAAAAGGATGTCCGGTTCTGTACAGGAAGTGCTTTCGAAATATCAAAAGACAAGTGTGCAGATTGACCGTATCAGCAGAAGGCTGGAACATTCTAAAAATGTGCTGTTGAGTGACAATAAATTGTTAGATCAGCTGTACGCCCAAAATAAACAATACTTTTCTGATTTAACTATGTATATAGCAGCGGGGGAATTAAAAATAGATGAGCTGAAAACAAAGCTGATACCCGAAGCGGCAAGAAAAGCCGAATTACAAGAACACAATCAAATGGCCGCGCAGGAAGTGAATGATCTTCGCCAGTTTGCTGACCGTCTGGATAAGAGGGTGCATGATCTGCTGCTGAGCAGGCAGATTACGCTTCAGAGTGCGCCGCAAATCCGCCTGATTCAAAACACGAATCAGGCACTGGCAGAGAAAATTCAGTCCTCCATTGTTACAGCTATTCCTTTATGGAAGAATCAAGTCGCCATCGCGCTGACGCTTATGAGGCAGCGGAGTGCGGCAGATGTGCAGCAGAAGGCGGCGGATACGACAAATCAATTGCTGCTGAAAAACGCCGAACTTCTGAAAACAAGTACAGTCGAGACCGCCAAAGCCAATGAGCGCGGACTTGTTGAGGCAGAAACCCTCAAAAAAGTGCAGGAAAGCTTAGTCAGCACACTTGAAGAAATCATGTCTATTCAAGAAGAAGGCAGGATGAAACGCAGGCGTGCCGAGGAGGAGCTTGTTATCATGGAAGGCGATTTAAAAAAGAAGCTGCTTGATATGAGGTCCGGCCGGGATAACGGCTAGATGGCAAAAGTCTTAGCTTTAAGTTGGCTCGCAGTCACGATATAATAAGAAAGACAGGCAAAGGATTTGTTTAAAAATGGACACACCTTTATATACAGCGCTGATGAAGCATGCGCACCGAAATACGTATTCTTTTCATGTTCCGGGACATCACAATGGAGATGTCTTTTTTGATGAAGCCAAATCTGTATATCAATCTCTTTTATCTATTGATATGACTGAGATCACGGGTCTTGATGACTTGCATCACCCGACGGGGGTCATTAAGGAAGCGCAGGAATTGGTGAGCAGATTTTGCGGCTCTCAGGAAAGTTTCTTTCTCGTCAATGGAACGACCGCCGGCAATCTGGCGATGATTTTAGCTGTTTGTGAACCGGGGGAACCCATTCTGATCCAGCGTAATTGTCACAAGTCTGTTTTCCATGCGGCGGCATTGGCCGGAGCCAAGCCGGTTTATTTGTCGCCGGAAATCGATGAAAACATGCATGTGCCGGCACATGTATCCCTTTCAGTTATCGAAAAAGCGCTGGCATCATATCCGAACGCGAAAGGACTTGTTCTGACCAATCCGACTTACTACGGGCATGCTGCCGATTTGACTGCGGCAGTTAAAAAAGCCCATTCATACGGCGTTCCTGTACTGGTGGATGAGGCTCATGGGGCTCACTTTGTGTTAGGCCAGCCTTTCCCGCCTTCATCATTGGCTATGGGGGCGGACGCCGTTGTTCAATCGGCTCATAAAACGCTTCCGGCTATGACAATGGGGTCTTACTTTCATTTGAACAGCACCAGAATTGACAGAGATCGATTAACTTATTATATAAGCAGTTTGCAAAGCAGCAGCCCGTCATACCCGATTATGGCATCTTTAGATACGGCGCGCGCTTATGTGCAGGATATTGCTGAAAAAGGGACACTTCCCGTTCATATGGAGCACATTGAGAAAATCAAACGAAGATTCGCATCAATTTCTTCTATTGAAATAATCGAGCCTTCCGGATATGGACTGCGGGCGGACCCGTTAAAATTAATTCTTCGGTCAAAGCTCGGACATTCCGGCTATTCATTACAACGCATTTTGGAGAGTGAAGGCATTGTTGCCGAGCTGGCTGATGAGTACCAAGTATTGCTCGTGCTGCCGATAGGCGGCCGGCGGATGATAGAACAGGCAGCCGTAAGAAACATACAGCAGAAACTGGAGAATACACCGCCCGATAAATTGCCGGATGCCGTGAGATGGACATTTCCGTCCATATCGACACTTGAATACCCGCAAAATGAGATGCGGAAGTTTAAAAAAGAGCTTACAGATATAAATAAGGCTGCCGGGCGCTTGCATGCGGGGAACATTATTCCTTATCCGCCGGGAATTCCGCTGATCATGGACGGAGAACGGATAACAGAAGAGATCGTACAAAAGCTTTCCCGTTTAATCGGCATGGACACGCATATTCAAGGCTTGTTAAACGGGGAACAATTACTTGTCTATATAGAAGAGGAGAAATCATGAGCGGTTTATTTATAACATTTGAAGGTCCTGAAGGTGCAGGGAAAACGACTGTGCTTCAGGAAATGAAAGAGATTCTGTCGGCAGAGGGGCTCCCGGTGACAGCGACAAGAGAACCGGGCGGCATCGACATTGCGGAACAGATCAGAGAAGTGATCTTAAATAAAAACAATACACTGATGGATGCAAAAACGGAGGCGCTGCTTTACGCTGCGGCGAGAAGACAGCATTTAGCCGAAAAGGTGCAGCCTGCATTGAAAGAAGGCCGCATTGTGCTGTGCGATCGTTTCATCGACAGTTCGCTGGCTTATCAAGGCTATGCGAGAGGGCTCGGCATTGATGAAGTCCTTTCTATTAATCAGTTTGCAATCGGCGATACGATGCCTGATGTCACCATCTATTTTTCTATTGAGCCGGAAGAAGGGTTGAAACGGATTACGTCGAATGATTCAAGAGAGAAGAATCGTCTCGATCTTGAGGCCCTGCACTTTCACACAAAAGTACGGGAAGGATACCAAAAGGTCATGCAGCGTTTTCCGGAAAGATTTCATACAATCGACGCTTCGAAAAAGAAGGAACTCGTCATTCAGGACGCACTTCAAGTGATAAATGAAGCATTGAAAAAAATTCAGTTGTGACCTGTTTCTCATAAGTTGCTATAATGAATGTAACGACAATGTTCTTTCCAACCTAAAGGGGGCCTAGAGAATGAAACTAATAGTGGCAGTGGTGCAGGATCAGGACAGCAACAGGCTTTTGAAAGTATTAACCGACCACAACTTCCGGGTGACGAAGCTTGCGACAACAGGCGGATTCCTTAAATCAGGCAATACGACGTTTATGATCGGGGTGGAAGATATCCGTGTCGATAAAGCGCTCAGCCTTATTAAAGAGAATGGCTGTAAACGTGATCAGATGATTGCCCCGGTATCCCCGATGGGCGGGAATGCGGATTCCTACGTTCCATATCCCGTCGAAGTGGAAGTCGGCGGAGCGACGGTCTTTGTCCTCCCGGTCGATGAATTTCATCAATTTTAAGGATTTGACGACGTGAAAATAAATTCTGACTTACGTACATTTATTGAGAAAAAGCAGCAGCCTGCTTATAAAGCGGCAGAGCTTTCCGGAACATTTAAAAGTTCAATGGACAGCCAAAGCAGCAAGCTGAAATTTGATCAGCTGAGCAGGTTCTTAACGGATATAGAAACGTTCGGGAAAAGGCTGACGAAGTCGAGAAACTTCAAAGACTTAGCGAAATTCAAAGGATTGGTAAAACGTTTTGTAAAAGAGGCCGTAGACAGCGGATTATCGCATGAGACGGAGAAAAGCTTTGACCTGTACGGCAGCAGCCGGACTCTGGGGCTTGTGAAAGAAATAGATGAAAAACTGCTTCAGCTGACAGAAGAAATGTTAGATCAGGAAAAACCGGCAATTGATTTGCTGGATCGAATCGGAGAAATAAAAGGTTTATTGATTAACCTTTACACATAGAGAGTGATACAATGGCAATATCATGGAAGGAAATGACCGGGCAGCAGCCCAGAGTAATGCGGCTTTTGCATAACAGTATTGAAAAGAAAAGGCTTTCTCACGCCTATCTGTTTGAAGGCAAAAAAGGTACGGGCAAATTGGATGCCGCACTGCTTCTCGCAAAAAGCTTTTTTTGCCTTGAAGGCGGGACTGAGCCTTGCGGGAAATGCCGGAACTGTAAGCGTATTGAATCCGGAAACCATCCCGACCTGCATGTGGTTCAGCCCGACGGATTATCCATTAAAAAGGCTCAGATCCAATCGCTTCAGGAAGAGTTTTCTAAAACAGGACTGGAATCGCATAAAAAGCTGTACATTATATCCCATGCGGATCAAATGACGACAAATGCGGCAAACAGTCTGCTGAAATTTTTAGAGGAGCCGAGTCAAGACACCATCGCAATTCTGATTACTGAGCAGCTCCACCGAATACTGGATACCATCGTTTCGAGATGTCAGGTTCTTCCGTTCCAGCCGCTTCAGCCGAAAGCCATAGAAGAAAGGCTGATTGAACAGGAAGTGAGCCTTCACATGGCCCGGCTCTTAGCAAATATGACAAATAATATTGCGGAAGCAGTCGAATTAAGTCGAAATGATGAGTTTGCAGAGTCCAGAGCGAAAGTGATAAAATTGTATGAAGTCTTACATCAGCGGAAAGGACATGCCTTTTTCTTCATTCAGGATCAGTGGGTGCCCTTTTTCAAAGAAAAAACCCATCAAGAAATGGGTCTTGATATGCTCTTATTGATATACCGTGATGTATTATCCATCCAAATTGGAAATGAAGATAAACTGATTTATCAAGACTTATTCCAATCAATAAAACAGCATGCGCTGCAATTTACACAACAAAGCGTTACGAACCAAATTCTCGCTGTTTTAGAAGCAAAAAAACGGCTTCATTCCAATGTGAATGTGCAGGGATTAATGGAGCACTTGGTGTTAACGTTGCAGGAGGGATAAGCTTGTACAACGTAATAGGCGTCCGCTTTAAAAAAGCGGGAAAAATTTATTATTTTGATCCGAACGGATTTGATATAGAACAAGACAGCTGCGTCATTGTTGAAACCGTAAGAGGTGTCGAATACGGGCAGGTTGTCATCGCAAATAAACAAGTGGACGAGCATGATGTTGTGCTTCCGCTTCGAAAGGTCATACGCGTTGCTGATGAACGCGATCTTCTCATTGTAGAAGAAAACAAACAGGAGGCCCTGTCCGCTTTTGAAGTCTGTCAGAAAAAAGTGGCTGACCACGGCTTAGATATGAAGCTGGTTGATGTTGAGTTTACATTTGACCGCAATAAAGTCATTTTTTACTTTACAGCAGACGGACGGGTTGATTTCAGGGAATTGGTCAAAGACTTGGCTTCTATCTTTAAAACGAGAATCGAATTGCGCCAAATCGGGGTGAGGGACGAGGCGAAAATGCTCGGCGGTATCGGACCATGCGGGAGAATGCTTTGCTGCTCCACGTTCCTCGGTGATTTTGAACCGGTGTCCATCAAAATGGCGAAGGATCAAAATTTATCGTTGAACCCAACGAAGATTTCCGGTCTGTGCGGCCGTTTGATGTGCTGTTTGAAGTACGAAAATGATGAGTATGAGACGGCAAAAGAACAGCTGCCGGATTTAGGCGAAATGATTACGACGGCAAACGGCCCCGCAAAGGTTGTCGGTCTTAATATTCTGGAACGGGTGCTTCAGGTGGAACTGAAGAATCGTGAAAAAGTGATAGAATATACTTGGGAAGAGCTCTTGGAAGAGGGCGTCGTATCCGCACAAACCACAGATTAACGAGGTGTGGAACCTTGGATAAAAAAGAGTTATTTGATACTGTCATAAACCTGGAGGAACAAATCGGTTCGCTGTACCGTCAGCTGGGTGACTTAAAGCAGCATATCGGCGAAATGATTGAAGAGAATCATCATCTTCAGCTTGAAAATAAGCATTTGCGTAAGCGGCTTGATGACACGACAGAGCAAATTGAGAAATTCAAAGCCGATCAGAAAGAAACAAAAACACAGAAGGCAGAGCAGAGTGATATAGGAGAAGGGTACGACAATCTGGCCCGGCTGTATCAAGAAGGCTTTCATATTTGCAACGTCCATTATGGGAGCGTCCGCAAGGGAGATTGCCTTTTTTGTCTGTCCTTCTTAAATAAAAAATAAGGAAAAGGCTTCCGCTGATGTCGGAAGCCTTTTTCAAAGAGTGCCGAAAGGAATAAGATTATGGTTTCATTACGTGATGATGAAAGATTGGATTACTTATTAGCAGAGGATATGAAAATAGTACAGAGTCCGACGGTTTTCGCTTTTTCATTAGATGCCGTGCTGCTGTCTAAGTTTGCATACGTTCCGATTCAAAAGGGGAACATCGTTGATTTATGCACGGGGAACGGCATTGTGCCGCTTTTGCTCAGCACAAGGTCAAAAGCCGATATCACCGGGGTTGAAATTCAGGAACGCTTGTATGATATGGCGCTCCGAAGCGTGGAATACAACGGGCTGGGCGGTCAGATCAGTCTCATTCATGATGATCTGAAAAATATGCCGGAAAGACTCGGACATAATAAATATGATGTTGTCACCTGCAATCCGCCTTATTTTAAAACACCGAAAGAGGCGGAGCAGAACCTGAACGAGCATCTCAGAATCGCAAGGCACGAAATCCTTTGCACGCTTGAAGATGTGATTTCCGTCAGCAGCAAACTGCTGAAGCAAGGCGGAAAAGCGGCTCTCGTTCATCGGCCGGGGAGGCTTTTGGAAATCTTTGAATTAATGAAAGCGTACCGAATAGAACCGAAACGGGTTCAGTTTATTTATCCGAAACAAGGTAAAGAAGCGAATACCATTTTGGTTGAAGGAATTAAAGGCGGCCGCCCTGATCTCAAAATTCTTCCCCCGCTGTTCGTATACAATGAACAAAATGAATATACGAAAGAGATCCGCACGATTTTATATGGAGACAAATAGTCATTTCTTTTATGTGCTGCTGTGCAATGACAACAGTCTGTATGCCGGTTATACAAATGATCTGCAAAAACGGCTGAAAACCCACAATGAGGGAAAGGGCGCAAAGTACACAAGAGCGCGGAGGCCGGTTTTGTTATGCCATGCGGAATCATTTGAAACAAAACGGGAAGCGATGCAGGCGGAATACCGTTTTAAACAGCTGACCCGAAAGAAAAAAGAGCAATATATAGAAGAAAAACGACGCAGCAAGGAGGCTGTATATGCTAAGACGCCAGATGAGTTTTAACGGAAAATCTGAAATGGGAACTCTGTACCTTGTTCCTACACCGATCGGCAATTTGGAGGACATGACCTTCCGTGCAGTAGAGACGCTGAAATCGGCCGATGTCATAGCTGCCGAAGATACGAGACAGACGAAAAAGCTGTGCCATGTTTATGAGATAGAAACATCTCTCATCAGCTATCATGAACATAATAAAGAAAGCAGCGGCCATAAAATCATTGAATGGCTGAAAAGCGGAAAGAATGTGGCATTGGTCAGTGATGCCGGTATGCCGACAATTTCCGACCCGGGGGCTGAGATTGTGAGAGATTTCACCCAAATCGGCGGATATGTCGTTCCGCTTCCGGGTGCAAATGCGGCATTAACCGCGCTGACCGCATCAGGCATCACCCCGCAGCCGTTTTTCTTCTACGGATTTTTAAACAGACAGAAAAAAGAAAAGAAGAAAGAACTCGAACTCCTGAAAAAACGGCAGGAAACGATGATATTTTACGAAGCGCCGCACAGATTAAAAGAAACATTAACAGCAATGCATGACGTTTTGGGTAATCGAACCATCGCCGTCACGAGAGAATTAACGAAAAAGTATGAGGAATTCATCAGAGGAACCATCGCCGAGGTGATTGAATGGGCAAATGAAGATCAAATCCGCGGTGAGTTCTGTCTCGTTGTCGAAGGAAATCAAACCGCTGAACCAGATGAAGAGGAAAAGCCTTGGTGGACGGAGCTTTCTGAGAAAGAGCATGTGGAGCATTACATAAACGAAGGAGCATCTTCCAAACAGGCCATAAAACAAACAGCGCTAGATCGGGGCGTTCCGAAACGCGAGATTTATGACGCTTATCACATTCAATCATAAAAAAAACCGTTCTTGTATCGTAACAAGAACGGTTTTTGTATGAAATAGCTTATTTTTGGTTTTGAAGCTGGTTTTGAATTTCAGAGATGATTTGCTCAGCGCCTTCTTTGCTGAGTACCAATTTGCCGCCGGCAAGTTTAAGGTTATCATCAGAAACTTCACCAGTTACTTGGCAAGTCATGTTTGGTTTATATTTTTTAAGGATGATTTTTTCATCATCAACATAAATTTCAAGAGCGTCTTTTTCTGCGATGCCCAGTGTACGGCGAAGTTCGATAGGGATAACTACGCGTCCAAGTTCATCAACTTTACGTACGATACCAGTAGATTTCATTAACAGTCTCCTCCCGAGAGATAATTATTTTGTAGTTTATATTTTTCTTCGTCATTATTCGACAAAATTCCTTACATTCCTAGCATAACAAGGTTTCCAATAATCGTCAATCTTTTTGTTTACTATTGATTGTAAGAATTAGTTCTTATAGTAAGTAAAGCCTTGGAAATCCTGAAATAACAGGCTTTTTGACTGCTTTTTCGAACCTATTATCCTACTGAAAATCCTTTTAAATCAAGACTTTCGAACCAAGATGTTTTATATTAGTAGATTATATACGACAAATTTCGACATGTTAAGACTTTTTTTAATTTCAATAAAAATTTTTAATTTTATTTACTCTTTTACGCGCAGTACGTATATATCCTTGATCTTAAAGGCTAAGATGGTATCATAGATAGAGGACAAATATCAATATTGTATATCAAATAAAACCGCTCTCGTCCTTTGGGCGTGAGCTTTTCGACATTCTGAATGGGAGGTTGCAACATGCCGCAAGACAATAATACTTTTTATATTACAACCCCGATATATTATCCGAGCGGAAAATTACATATCGGCCATGCTTATACTACCGTGGCCGGCGATGCGATGGCGCGTTACAAAAGATTAAAAGGATTTGACGTACGCTACTTAACCGGAACGGATGAGCACGGACAGAAAATCCAGCAGAAAGCGGAGGAAGAGAATATCACGCCTCAAGCTTATGTGGATCGTGCAGTTGCTGAAATCCAAAAACTATGGAAGCAGCTCGACATTTCTCACGATGATTTCATCCGGACGACGGAAAGCCGGCACAAAGAAATTATCGAGAAAGTGTTTCAAAAACTTCTTGATAATGGTGACATTTACCTGGATGAGTATGAGGGCTGGTACAGCATCCCTGATGAAACATTCTATACGGAAACACAGCTGGTGGATGTGGAAAGAAATGAGAAGGGTGAGGTTGTCGGCGGAAAAAGCCCTGACAGCGGCCACCCGGTCGAATTAATCAAAGAGGAGTCATACTTCTTCCGCATGAGCAAATACGCAGACCGCCTGCTGAAGTTTTATGAGGAAAATCCTTCTTTCATCCAGCCTGAATCACGCAAAAATGAAATGATTAACAACTTCATTAAACCGGGGCTTGAAGATTTGGCCGTTTCCAGGACGACGTTCGACTGGGGCGTAAAAGTGCCGGGAAATCCGAAGCATGTCGTGTATGTATGGATTGACGCACTGTTCAACTATATTACAGCGCTCGGTTACGATACGGAAAATGATGAGCTTTACAAAAAGTACTGGCCGGCTGACGTCCATCTTGTCGGTAAAGAAATTGTCCGTTTTCATACCATTTACTGGCCGATTATGCTGATGGCGCTTGATCTCCCGCTGCCTAAGCAAGTATTCGCGCATGGCTGGTTATTGATGAAAGACGGAAAAATGTCGAAATCAAAAGGAAATGTCGTTGATCCGGTAACGTTAATTGAACGCTACGGCTTGGATGAACTTCGCTATTACCTGCTTCGCGAAGTACCGTTCGGTTCAGACGGTGTCTTTACGCCGGAAGGTTTCGTAGAACGGATTAATTATGACTTGGCGAACGACTTAGGAAACCTTCTGAATCGTACAGTCGCAATGATCCAAAAATATTTTGACGGCGAGATTGGTTCATATGAAGGAAATGTGACTGATTTTGATTCAGAGCTTTCTTCTGTAGCCGGTGAAACGGTTAAAGCTTATGAAAAGGCAATGGAAAAGATGGAGTTTTCAGTCGCCTTATCAACGCTATGGCAATTAATCAGCCGTACGAACAAATATATTGATGAAACTGCTCCGTGGGTGCTTGCTAAAGACCAGGAAAAAGAAAAAGAATTACGTTCTGTCATGTATCATTTAGCTGAATCTTTACGTATCTCAGCCGTATTGCTCCAGCCTTTCTTGACACAAACGCCTGAAAAAATGTTTGCCCAGCTCGGAGTTGAGGATCAGTCTCTTAAAGCATGGGAAAGCATTCAGACATTCGGCCAATTGAAGAACGCGAAAGTGAAAAAAGGGGAACCGCTTTTCCCTCGTCTTGAAGCTGAAGAAGAAGTAGCTTACATCAAGCAAAAAATGCAAGGAACTGCTCCTGCTAAAGAAGAAAAGGCGGAAGAGCCGCAAGAAGCAGAGCGTCTTCCTGAAATTACGTTTGATCAATTTATGGATACAGAACTTCGCGTCGCAGAGGTCTTGTCCGCAGAGCCGGTGAAAAAAGCAGATCGGCTGCTGAAATTGCAAATTGATCTGGGCTTTGAACTGCGCCAAGTTGTATCAGGTATCGCGAAGCATTACACACCGGATCAGCTTGTGGGAATGAAGATCATTTGTGTAACGAATCTAAAACCGGTAAAACTGAGAGGCGAGCTTTCTCAAGGAATGATACTGGCAGGAGAATCAGACGGCGTTCTCAAAGTAGTAGCTGTCGACCAGTCATTACCGAAAGGCACTCGAATTAAATAAATAGATGCAAAAGGTGTTTCACGTGTAACATTCCGTCGAACACCTTTTGTTTTTCAACAAGAAAGGAGTTTTTATGATGCTTTTTGATACACATGCGCACTTAAATGCCGAGCAATTTGACACAGACTTAGAGGAAGTCATTGCGCGTGCAAAGGCTGAAGAAGTTGAACGGATCGTCGTTGTCGGATTCGACAAACCCACTATCACGCGTGCGATGGAGCTGATTGAGGAATATGACTTTATATACGCTGCGATCGGCTGGCATCCGGTAGACGCAATTGACATGACAGAGGAAGATTTATCATGGATTAAGGAACTGTCCTCTCACGAAAAAGTCGTGGCAATCGGAGAGATGGGCCTTGATTACCACTGGGATAAATCACCAAAAGACGTTCAGAAAGAAGTATTCCGGAAACAAATCGCTCTCGCCAAAGAAGTGAACCTTCCAATTATCATTCATAATCGTGATGCAACGGAAGATGTTGTCACGATTTTGAAAGAAGAGGGGGCGGAAGAAGTCGGCGGTATTATGCACTGCTTTACGGGGAGCGCGGAGGTTGCGCGGCAGTGTATGGATATGAATTTTTATATTTCATTCGGCGGACCGGTTACCTTCAAAAATGCGAAGAAACCAAAAGAAGTAGCAAAGGAAATTCCGAATGACCGTTTGCTGATTGAAACGGACTGCCCTTTCCTGACACCGCATCCTTTCCGCGGCAAACGAAATGAGCCAAGCTACGTAAAATATGTTGCTGAACAGCTCGCCGAATTAAAAGGACTGACGTATGAGGAAATTGCCTCAATTACAACCGAAAACGCAAAAAGACTTTTCCGCATGAACTGACAGAATGCGCTGTCATAACGTGTAAAAGCTTGTCCGATTCAGTGGATATGTAAAACGGTTCTACAAGCTTCCTTCTCCTCATAAGATAGGTTGTCGATATGTCTCTCTTCCTTTTTTTGCTTTGTTTTTGCATAATGAGGGATACGCTGAAGGTTTTTCATCTTCGAGATGGGAGGGTTGACAGCATTTTAGATACTCTATATAATCTCTCCGAGGAGAAGGAGGCGTTTTTCATCACACAAAAAATGAAAAAACTGTTTTCCGTAAAGCTTGGTAAAAGCAAGGTTATTCTTATTGCAGCTATTATTCTGCTGGGCGGAACCGGGACTGCATACGGGGCACATGAGCTCTCAAAACAATCAGTTTCTGTTTCCATCAACGGCAAGAAAAAGCAAATACGCACTCATGCAAAAACGGTTGGGGAACTTCTGGAAGATTTACATATAGAGACGAGAAACGAAGACCGGATTACCCCGTCTAAGCAGACAGCATTGGCAGACAACATGAATGTCGTGTATGATGCTGCAAAGCAGATCCGTGTGACAAGAGGCGGAGAAGAAAAGACTTTATGGTCAACGGCAAAAACAGTCGGCGCATTTCTGAACGAACAGCATACACCTGTGAATCAGCACGATAAAATAGATCCAGCAGCAGATACGAAAGTGACAAACGGCATGAAAGTCACGGTCGACCCGGCTTTTCAGGTCACTGTAAATGATGCGGGAAAGAAAAAGAAAATATGGACGACTTCGACTACGGTCGCTGACTTTTTAACGCAGCATAAGATGGACATGAAAGACGAAGATAAAGTAAAACCGGCATTACACGAAAAGCTCACAAAAAATCAGGCCGGCATACAAATCACTCGTATCGAAAAAGTCACCGATGTAGTTGAGGAAAAAATAGCGTATCAAGTGAAAGAAAAAGAAGATGCGTCTCTCGACAGCGGGAAAGAAAAGATCGTTCAAAAAGGAAAAGAAGGCAAACTTAAAAAGCATTTTCATGTTGTCAAAGAAAATGGAAAAGAAGTTTCAAGAAAGCTAGTTAAAGAAGAAACATCTGAAAAAAGCAAAGATCAGATCATTGCGGTCGGCACAAAGCGGCACAGTCCCAAGATTGAGCAGCTCAGTGCACCTGTGAAGGCATCTTCGGGCGAAACCGGATCTTCCGGTAAAGTGATTACCGTGTCTTCCACGGCTTATACCGCAAGCTGCAGCGGCTGTTCCGGCCATACGGCTACAGGCGTTAACCTGACAAGCAATCCGAATGCCAAAGTCATTGCGGTAGACCCAAGCGTCATCCCGCTCGGCACAAGAGTCCACGTAGACGGATACGGGGAAGCCGTGGCCGCTGATACAGGTTCAGCCATTAAAGGAAGACGGATTGATGTCTTTTTCCCTGAAAAATCTTCAGCTTACCGCTGGGGAAAGAAACAGGTCAAAATAAAAATCTTAAATTAATTCCGATTCACTCAGAGGGTTTTGCGCCCTCTGTTTTTTTCGTTATAATAGGTAAAGTGTATTTTCAGTATATTAGACGTGACATGCAAGCAAAGGTTTCGTTTTGGATATAAAAAGTTTTTTTTGGAGGAAGTAATGAAAATTAAAGAAATTATTGTAGTCGAGGGACGGGATGACACTGCGCGCATAAAACTTGCCGTTGATGCGGATACGATCGAGACAAACGGTTCCGCAATCGGAGACGAAGTCATCAGGCAGATTCGGCTGGCGCAGGAAACGAGAGGGGTCATCGTGCTGACGGACCCGGATTTTCCGGGGGAAAAGATCCGGAAAACCATTTCTGAAGCAGTACCCGGCTGTAAACACGCATTTCTGCCCAAACATCTTGCCAAACCGAAAAACAAGCGCGGCATTGGCGTTGAGCACGCATCCATTGAAAGCATCAGAGCATGTCTGGAAAATGTGCATGAAGAGATGGAGGCAAAGCCGAGTGAGATTTCAGCTGAAGATGTCATACAGGCCGGTCTGATCGGCGGACCGGCTGCCAAAAGACGCCGCGAACGATTGGGCGACCTGCTGAAGATCGGCTATACAAACGGCAAGCAGCTTCAAAAACGGCTGCAAATGTTTCAAATCAAAAGAAGTGATTTTATTGATGCGCTCGATGCTATGAGGCAGGAGGAACAGGATGAACAATAAAGATATCGCGACACCTATCAGAACGAAGGAAATTCTGAAAAAGTACGGTTTCTCTTTTAAAAAGAGTCTGGGACAGAATTTCTTAATTGATACAAATATATTGGACAGAATTGTGGACCATGCGGAAATTACGGATCGGACCGGGGTCATTGAAATCGGGCCCGGAATCGGCGCGCTGACAGAGCAGCTTGCCAAACGGGCGAAAAAGGTCGTCGCGTTTGAAATTGATCAGCGCCTGCTGCCCATTCTCAATGATACGCTGTCTCCATATGACAATGTAACGATCATTCATCAAGATGTGCTGAAAGCAGACGTTAAATCCGTCATTGAAGAGCAGTTTCAGGATTGTGATGAAATTATGGTGACGGCGAATCTCCCATATTATGTGACAACGCCGATCATCATGAAGCTCTTGGAAGAACATCTACCGTTAAAAGGGATTGTCGTGATGCTGCAAAAAGAGGTCGCTGAGCGGATGGCCGCTGATCCTTCCTCTAAGGAGTACGGATCGCTTTCCATTGCGGTTCAGTTCTATACGGAGGCCAAAACCGTCATGACCGTCCCGAAAACGGTGTTTGTGCCTCAGCCTAATGTTGATTCAGCCGTCATCCGTCTCTTGCTTCGTGACGGCCCGGCGGTTGACGTCGATAATGAATCGTTTTTCTTCCAGCTGATTAAAGCAAGCTTCGCACAGCGCCGGAAAACCTTGCTGAACAACCTTGTGAACAATCTTCCGGGCGGAAAAGAGAAAAAAGCTCAAATTGAAGAAGTTCTTCAAGAAACGAATATTGACGGAAAGCGGCGCGGTGAATCCCTGTCCATAGAAGAATTCGCGCTCCTGTCCAACGGATTGCATAAAGCCCTTTTCTAAGAGGGCTTTTTGTTTTGCGTCACCACTTGGACTGCCGCTACATAGGCTAGAGGAGAACCTTATTCATTCAACTGCAAGAAAAGCTTGAAACATCAAGCGCCGCAGCGGAAAGAGGTGTATTTGCCAAGACTTCTTTCATGATGAGGCTTAGTCTATTTGTGGAGTGGGTAACGTGCAATTTCAAATAGGAGATATGGTAGCCAGGAAATCCTATCAAATGGATGTTTTATTTCGCATTATCGGTATAGAGCAAACAAGCAACGGAAATTCAATTGCCATCCTGCATGGTGACGAAGTCAGATTGATTGCGGATGCTGATTTTTCTGATTTGGAGCCTGTCAGAAAAGACGAACAGGCCATGAGAAAGAAAAGAGATGAAAGCAGGATGAATGAATCTCTCGAGCTGCTCCGCCAGGATTATAAGCTGCTTCGGGAAAAACAGGAATATTATGCGACAAATCAATATCAGCATCAGGAGCACTACTTTCATATGCCCGGAAAGGTATTGCATCTGGACGGCGATGAGGCCTATTTGAAAAAGTGCCTGAACTTTTATGAAAAAATCGGTGTGCCGGTATACGGAATTCATTGCCATGAGAAAAAAATGCCGGCATCAATTGACGAGCTGCTTGATAAATACAGGCCGGATATTTTAGTCATCACCGGCCATGATGCATATTCCAAGCATAAGGGAGGCGTGAACGATTTAAGCGCCTACAGGCATTCCAAACACTTTGTCGAAACCGTTCAAAAAGCGAGGCGTAAAGTCCCTCATTTGGATCAGCTGGTTATATTCGCGGGGGCCTGTCAATCTCATTTCGAGTCTTTAATCAGAGCAGGCGCGAATTTTGCAAGTTCGCCGTCACGCGTCAATATCCATGCGCTTGACCCGGTATATATTGTCGCGAAAATCAGCTTCACCCCGTTTATGGAGCGGATCAATGTATGGGATGTCCTGAGAAATACGCTGACGAGAGAGAAAGGGCTGGGAGGAATTGAAACGAAGGGTGTGCTGCGTGTCGGTATGCCGTATAAATCAAATGGATGAGTGATAAAACCCGCATATATTTCGCTATGCGGGTTAATTATTTTACATATTGATACATAAATTTCCGGAACTTGTGAAAAATAACGCAGAAATCAATAGAATTTTGTCAAAATAATTTTGTTGACAATGACTTATTAACGTTGATATAATTTAAATTTTATTTGACAAAATTGGGCTCTTGTTGTACAATAAATGTAGTGAGGTGGATGCAATGGCGAAGACGTTGTCCGATATAAAAAGATCGCTTGATGGGAATTTAGGTAAACGGCTTACGTTAAAAGCAAACGGCGGCCGCCGAAAAACGATTGAGCGTTCGGGCATTTTAGCTGAGACGTACCCTTCTGTTTTTGTGATACAACTAGATCAAGACGAGAATTCGTTTGAAAGAGTTTCATACAGTTATGCTGATATTCTGACTGAGACTGTTGAATTGACATTCAATGACGATACGGCAAGCTCAGTAGCATTTTAATGGGCAGTGAACCTTTTGTTTACTGCTTTTTGTTTTGCCTTCCAAAGCTCTTCTAATTATTCCCTCGAAAGTTTCAGCCGATTAAACGGAAGCTATAGGTGTCACATGTTTTATCGTGGCGTGCACGAATGGTGATCAATTCTATAAAAGGGGTTGTTTCGTTTGGGCAGACGTCGTGGAGTTATGTCAGATGAGTTCAAATATGAGCTGGCGAAGGACCTTGGTTTTTACGATACGGTGAAAAACGAGGGCTGGGGAGGCATTCGGGCGCGTGACGCCGGGAATATGGTAAAGCGCGCGATTGAGATTGCCGAACAGCAGATGGCGGCTCAGAACCAAAATAACCGATAATGCAGTGGCCCGGGGGACAATCCGTTCCCCGGTTTTTTCTATCGGCTGTCAAAACCGGCGTCAATTTCGGATAAGTACCTCCGGGTCTCCAAATGTGATACAATGTTCATACTTATGTTTAGATGGAGAAGTAGGTGAAAGCTATGCGTATTTTAGAAAAAGCGCCGGCCAAAATCAATCTGTCCCTCGATGTGACGAGTAAACGCCCGGATGGTTATCACGAAGTGGAGATGATCATGACGACAATTGATTTGGCAGATCGGATTGAACTGACAGAACTGCCCGAAAACGTTATCAGAGTGGCGTCGCATAACCGCTTTGTTCCGGATGATCAAAGGAATCTGGCTTATCAGGCAGCCAAACTGCTTAAAGAACGGTTTCAAGTCAAAAAAGGCGTTTCCATTATGATTACAAAAGTGATCCCTGTTGCGGCAGGGCTTGCCGGCGGAAGCAGCGATGCGGCAGCCACGCTCAGAGGGCTGAACAGGCTTTGGGATTTAAAGCTTTCTGTCGAAGAGCTCGCGGAGCTTGGAGCTGAAATCGGTTCAGACGTGTCCTTCTGTGTATACGGAGGCACTGCCCTGGCAACCGGACGCGGTGAGAAGATCAGGCACATCAGTGCTCCGCCTCATTGCTGGGTCGTGCTCGCCAAACCGACGATCGGGGTATCGACTGCCGAAGTGTACCGCCGGCTGAACTTACAGCAGGTTCGGCATCCTGATGTGCAGGCGATGATTGACGCGATTGAAGAAAAAAGCTTCCAAAAGGTATGCGGACAATTAGGAAACGTATTGGAGTCGGTTACGCTCAGCCTCCATCCCGAGGTGGCGATGATTAAAAATCAAATGAAACGCTTCGGCGCTGATGCGGTGTTAATGAGCGGAAGCGGACCGACTGTATTCGGTTTGGTTCAATACGAATCGAAGGTGCAGCGGATTTATAACGGGTTAAGAGGTTTCTGTGATCAAGTGTACGCGGTGCGGATGATCGGCGAACAGAATGCTCTTGATTAAATCCGTATATTAAGTTATATTATTTTTAAATTATTCGGATTTTGGGGGTAAGTTCATGAAGTTTCGTCGCAGCGGCAGATTGGTGGACTTAACAAATTATTTGTTAACCCATCCGCATGAATTAATACCGTTAACGTTTTTCTCAGAACGGTATCAATCAGCAAAGTCATCAATCAGTGAAGATTTAACGATTATTAAACAGACCTTTGAACAGCAAGGCATTGGGACGCTGCTTACAGTGCCGGGAGCTGCCGGAGGCGTCAAATACATTCCGAAAGTGAAACAGGCTGAAGCAGAAGCGTTTATACAGGAGCTGGGACAGTCCTTAGTAAATCCTGAGCGTATCCTTCCGGGCGGTTATGTATATTTAACGGATATCTTAGGAAAACCCTCTGTCCTCTCTCATGTAGGCAGGCTTTTTGCTTCCGTTTTTGCGGAGCGGGAGATTGATGTGGTGATGACCGTTGCGACAAAAGGAATCCCTCTTGCTTACGCAGCGGCCAGTTATCTGAACGTTCCGGTTGTCATCGTGCGAAAGGACAATAAAGTGACGGAAGGCTCCACGGTGAGCATCAATTATGTATCAGGGTCATCTAACCGCATTCAAACGATGTCGCTTGCGAAAAGAAGTTTGGCTACGGGTTCGAACGTTTTGATTATTGACGACTTTATGAAAGCCGGCGGCACCATTAACGGCATGATCAGTTTGCTTGATGAGTTTAATGCAAACGTCGCGGGAATAGGTGTCTTGGTTGAAGCCGAGGGAGTGAATGAACGGCTTGTCGATGAATACATGTCACTGCTCACGCTTTCAACCATCAATATGAAAGACAAAACGATTGAGATTCAAAACGGCAATTTTCTGCGATTTTTTAAAGAACAGCATTTAAAGAATGGGGAGACAGAAAAATGACAAAAGCAATCCATACAAAACACGCGCCGGCAGCGATCGGGCCATATTCACAGGGAATCATCGTAAACAACATGTTTTACAGCTCAGGCCAGATTCCTCTTACTGCTGAAGGAGAAATGGTAAACGGTGATATCACAGAACAAACGCATCAGGTGTTCAGCAATTTAAAAGCTGTGCTGAAAGAAGCGGGCGCTTCTCTCGAGACGGTTGTCAAAGCAACGGTGTTTATTGCTGATATGGAGCAGTTTGCGGAAGTGAATGAAGTGTACGGACAATACTTTGATGTACATAAGCCGGCAAGGTCTTGTGTGGAAGTGGCGAGACTGCCGAAAGACGCTCTCGTGGAAATTGAAGTCATTGCGCTGGTGAAATCTTAAATCTCAGAAAAGTGGTTCCGGTCTCCGGGATCACTTTTTTTATGCAGTATATGATCCCCAAATATGGTTTATCACCTAATTGTGTATGTATATCCTATATTTTCAAAAAAACTTTTTGAAACGTGCAGGAATTTAAAAAGAATCGTGGAATTGTTAGACTAATGCTTTTATATAGGGAAAAGGTGGTGAACTACTGTGGAAGTTACTGACGTAAGATTACGCCGCGTGAATACCGATGGTCGCATGAGAGCGATTGCATCCATCACGCTGGATCACGAATTTGTTGTACATGATATTCGTGTGATTGATGGAAACAATGGTCTTTTCGTTGCGATGCCGAGTAAACGCACCCCTGATGGAGAATTCCGCGATATTGCTCATCCTATTAATTCCAGCACGCGGGGCAAGATCCAGGATGCTGTTTTAAATGAGTATCATCGTTTGGGTGATTCTGAAGCATTAGAATATGAAGAAGCCGGGGCTTCTTAAACATAACAAAATGTAAGGACTGCTGATAAAGGCTGACACAAGGCCTTTTCCGGCAGTCCTTTTTTAAATCTGATTTTTCAGTAATAAAGCGATTACATAGAAAATTCTTGCACTTTTTGATGTCTTCTTGAAATCAACAGCTATTTAGGATATATTTTTCTATGGATAAAAGGGATATTGGAGGCCATTAAATGGATAAGCGGTTTGCAGTGATTTTAGCTGCCGGAAAAGGAACGAGAATGAAATCGAAGCTTTACAAGGTCCTTCATCCGGTATGCGGAAAGCCTATGGTAGAGCACGTCGCAGACGAAGCTCTGAAATTATCTTTAGCGAAGCTTGTCACCATCGTAGGACACGGCGCCGAAGATGTGAAGAAGCAGCTCGGACAGAAAAGCGATTACGCTCTCCAAGCAGAACAGCTCGGTACGGCTCATGCGGTCAAACAGGCAAAACCATTTCTTCACGGAGAAAAGGGTGTCACGATCGTTATTTGCGGCGATACACCGCTTCTGACGGCGGAGACGATGGAAGCCATGCTGAATGAACATACAGACAAAGGTGCAAAAGCCACGGTGTTAACGGCCGTTGCCGACGATCCCGCCGGATACGGAAGAATCATCCGCAGTGAAGACGGCGCCGTTCAAAAAATCGTGGAGCACAAGGATGCTTCGGAACAAGAACGTCTTGTGAAAGAAATTAACACGGGAACGTACTGTTTTGATAACGAGGCTCTTTTTCGTGTCATCGAACAGGTTTCGAATGAAAATGCCCAAGGCGAGTATTATCTGCCGGATGTGATCGAAATCCTCAAAGACGAAGGCGAAACTGTTGCCGCTTACCAGACTGGTAACTTCCAAGAGACGCTCGGAGTGAATGATAGAGTCGCTCTTTCTCAGGCTGAAATGTATATGAAAGAGCGTATTAACAAACGGCATATGCAGAACGGAGTCACTTTAATCGATCCGATGAATACGTACATCTCACCTGACGCACGTATCGGACAAGATACAGTTATTTATCCCGGAACTGTGTTAAAGGGACAAGCTGAAATCGGCGATGAATGTGTCATCGGCCCTCACACTGAGATAGAGGACAGCTCAATCGGCAGCCGCACTGTGATTAAACAATCCGTTGTCAATCGCAGCAAAGTTGGGAATGATGTAAATATCGGTCCTTTTGCTCACATCAGACCCGATTCCGCAATCGGCAATGAAGTGAAGATCGGAAACTTTGTTGAAATCAAGAAAACACAATTCGGCGACCGGAGCAAAGCATCTCATTTAAGCTATATCGGTGATGCCGAAGTGGGCACGGATGTGAATCTGGGCTGCGGCTCCATCACGGTCAATTATGATGGGAAGAAAAAGTATTTAACCAAAATTGAAGACGGCGCCTTTATTGGCTGCAACTCCAATCTGGTCGCTCCTGTTACAGTAGGAGAAGGCGCGTACGTCGCTGCGGGTTCAACCGTAACTGAAGATGTGCCGGGCGAAGCGCTTGCCATTGCCAGAGCAAGACAAGTAAATAAAGAAGATTATGTGAAAAATATTCATAAAAAATAATCCTAAAATCGGAGGTTTACCATGTCTAACGAATACGGAGATAAGAATTTAAAGATTTTTTCTTTGAATTCAAATCCAGAACTTGCAAAAGAAATCGCGGATAATGTAGGGGTTCAATTAGGAAAGTGCTCTGTTACAAGATTCAGTGACGGAGAGGTCCAGATCAACATAGAAGAAAGTATTCGCGGCTGTGATTGCTATATCATTCAGTCTACAAGTGCGCCGGTTAATGAGCACATTATGGAATTGCTGATTATGGTTGACGCTTTAAAGCGCGCTTCCGCGAAAACAATCAACATTGTCATTCCGTACTACGGTTATGCGCGCCAGGACAGAAAAGCAAGATCACGTGAACCGATTACGGCAAAACTTTTTGCAAACCTGCTTGAAACAGCGGGTGCGACACGCGTGATCGCGCTTGATTTACACGCGCCGCAAATTCAAGGTTTCTTTGATATTCCGATTGACCACTTAATGGGTGTTCCGATTTTAGGCCATTACTTTGAAGGTAAAGACTTGAAAGATATCGTCATTGTTTCTCCTGACCACGGCGGTGTGACGCGCGCCCGCAAACTTGCGGACCGTCTGAAAGCGCCGATCGCGATTATCGACAAACGCCGTCCTAGACCGAATGAGGTAGAAGTGATGAACATCGTCGGTAACGTGGAAGGTAAAACAGCGATTCTGATCGATGATATTATTGATACGGCCGGCACAATCACACTTGCCGCTAACGCGCTGGTTGAAAACGGAGCTGCAGAAGTGTATGCATGCTGTACGCACCCTGTACTGTCAGGCCCTGCCGTTGAGCGGATCAATAACTCTAAAATCAAGGAGCTTGTCGTAACGAACAGCATTAAGCTTCCTGATGAGAAAAAAATCGACCGCTTTAAGCAGCTTTCTGTCGGACCGCTTCTGGCTGAAGCGATTATCCGCGTTCACGAGAAACAATCTGTCAGCTATTTATTCAGCTAAACCGAAACTTTAAGGTTTAAATCCCAGTTATTGTGGGTATTGTTCTAATAGGACGATAAAACGATAATTAGGATGGTGCTGAATATGGCAACTTTAAAAGCAAATGAAAGAACAGATTTTAAACGTTCGACGCTTCGGAAAATCCGTCATTCAGGACATGTTCCAGGGATTATATACGGTAAAGAAACAACGAATACGCCTGTCTCTTTAGACAGTGTCGAATTGCTTAAAACATTGCGGGACGAAGGAAAAAACACGATTATCACAATTGATGTCAACGGAAATCAGCAATCGGTTATGGTGACGGATCTTCAGACAGACCCGCTCAAAAACGAATTGACGCACGCCGATTTTCAAGTCGTGAATATGAGTGAGGAGCTGGAGGCCGAGGTGCCGATTCAGCTGACGGGAGAGGCGAAGGGAGTCAAAGACGGAGGCGTCATCCAGCAGCCGCTGCATGAGCTTTCGATCAAGGCTAAGCCGAAGGACATCCCTCAGACAATCAATGTTGATATTTCAGGACTTGAGATGAATGATGTGCTGACCATCGCAGATCTGACTGCTGACGGCAATTATACATTTACAAACGATCCGGAAGAAGTCGTGGCTTCCATCCTTCCTCCTAAGCAGGAAGCTTTCGAAGAAGATGCAGAACCGTCTCCTGGGGAAGAGCCCGAAGGAGAAAATCAATAAGCGCTTTAAGACGTAACCCGCCCGAGGTTACGTCTTTTGTGCTAGAATGAGAAGAATTACAGCGATGTTGAGGGAGGATTTACGATGCTTGTGATTGCCGGTCTCGGTAACCCCGGGAAAACCTACGAGAACACGAGACATAATGTCGGCTTTATGGCCATTGACGAGCTTTCTAAAGAATGGAATATTGAACTGAATAAAACGAAATTCAACGGACTTTACGGAATGGGGTTTGTTTCCGGAAAAAAAGTTCTACTTGTTAAACCGCTTACATATATGAATTTATCAGGGGAATGTTTGCGGCCGCTACTGGATTATTATGATGCCGATCATGAAGATCTGAAAGTCATATACGACGACCTTGATCTTCCGACGGGGAAAATCAGGCTCCGGACGAAGGGGAGCGCAGGCGGGCATAACGGAATTAAATCGCTTATACAGCACCTCGGAACCCCTGAATTTGACCGGGTCAGAATCGGAATCGGCCGCCCCGTCAACGGAATGAAAGTCGTTGACTATGTACTGGGAGCTTTTACGAAGGAAGAAGCGCCGCATATCAATGATGCCGTCTCAAAAACCGTAAAAGCCTGCGAAGCTTCCTTAACGAAACCATTTTTAGAAGTCATGAACGAATTTAATGCAAATGTATAAGATAAATAATGGGAGACCATACTAGGGAAAAATGATTTTTTTACATCAGGAGGTCCAACGTATGGCTTTGCATTATTTCTGCCGCCACTGCGGCTTTAAGGTAGGGAGCCTGGAATATTCGACGGTGCCGACACAGTCACTTGGATTTCAGCACTTAACAAATGAGGAAAGAAACGATATGATTTCATATAAAGACAATGGAGATGTCCATGTTCTTACAATTTGTGAAGACTGCCAAGAGGCGCTGGAGCGCAATCCGCACTACCATGAACACAATACATTTATTCAATAAGAAGCTTTGGTGTAGATTCTAGACCAAAGCGTTTTTCTGTTCTTGCAGAAAATAGAGAGGAGGGCCCATATGGACAACATTCAAACCTTTATTAAAGAAAGCGATGATTTTAAATCCATTGTCAACGGTTTACATGAGGGGCTGAAGGAACAGCTGCTTGCGGGTCTGTCAGGTTCCGCGCGTTCTGTTTTTACCTCCGCCCTTGCACAGGAAACGAAAAGGCCGATTTTCTTTATCACCCATAATTTATATCAGGCCCAAAAAGTGACGGAAGATCTGACGGCGCTTCTCGGGGATCAATCTGTTTTTTTATACCCCGTGAATGAATTGATTTCTTCAGAAATTGCTGTAGCGAGCCCTGAACTGCGCGCTCAGCGGCTTGATGTCATTAATAGATTAACAAACGGAGAAGCGCCGGTCGTTGTGGCGCCCGTTGCGGCAGTGAGAAGAATGCTTCCGCCGAAGGAGCTGTGGAAAAGCAGCCAGCTCGTCATTTCACTCGGAGACGAAATAGAACCGGATCAGCTGTCCGCGCGCCTTGTAGAGGTGGGGTATGAGCGTTCCGATATGGTTTCTGCACCCGGTGAATTCAGTATTCGCGGCGGAATTATCGACATTTATCCGCTGACGTCGGAGCATCCGGTGCGAATTGAACTGTTTGATACGGAGGTCGATTCCATCAGAAGCTTCAATTCTGATGACCAGAGATCAATTGAGACGCTCAAACATGTGGCGATCGGACCGGCGAAGGAATTGATCATCAGGGCGGAAGAAAAAGCCCGGGCAATGGAAAGGCTCGATAAAGGGCTTGCCGACAGTCTGAAAAAGCTGAAGCAGGACAAACAAAAGGAAATGCTTCATATCAATATCTCACATGATAAAGAACGGTTATCAACGGGACAGACTGATCAGGAACTTGTGAAGTATCTCTCGTACTTTTACGAAAAACCTGCTAGTTTGCTAGATTATACACCGGCAGACACGTTGTTACTGTTAGACGAGGTCAGCCGCATTCATGAAATGGAGGATCAGCTGCAAAAAGAAGAGGCCGAATTTATGACAAGTCTGCTCGAGGAAGGGAAAATTCTGCATGACATTCATTTATCCTTCAGCTTTCAGGAGCTTATGAGCGAAAAGCGGCGCCCGTCTATTTATTATTCATTATTTTTGCGTCATGTCCAGCATACAAGCCCTCAGAATATCGTGAATGTGACAAGCCGGCAGATGCAGAGTTTTCACGGGCAGATGAATGTGCTCGCAGGTGAAATGGAGCGCTTTAAGAAATCAAACTTCACCGTCGTCTTTTTAGGCGCAAATAAGGACAGAACCGACAGATTGGCATCCGTGCTGGCTGATTACGAAATTGAAGCCGCAAAAACGGACAGCTCCAAAGCGCTTGTGCAAGGACAGGTCTATGTCATGGAAGGCGAGCTGCAATCCGGTTTTGAACTGCCGCTGATGAAGCTGGCCGTCATTACGGAGGAAGAACTGTTCAAAAACCGAATTAAGAAAAAGCCGAGAAAGCAGAAGCTGACAAATGCCGAACGGATCAAAAGCTATTCCGAGCTTCAGGTCGGTGACTATGTCGTCCACGTCAACCACGGGATCGGTAAGTATTTGGGGATCGAAACACTAGAAATCAAAGGCATTCATAAAGATTACCTCAACATTCATTATCAGGGTAGCGATAAGCTGTACGTCCCTGTAGAACAAATCGACCAGGTGCAGAAGTACGTCGGCTCTGAAGGAAAAGAACCGAAGCTTTATAAACTGGGCGGCAGTGAATGGAAACGGGTGAAGAAAAAAGTTGAAAACTCCGTTCAGGATATTGCCGATGATCTGATTAAGCTTTATGCGGAACGGGAAGCAAGCAAAGGCTATGCGTTCTCGCCGGATCATGAAATGCAGCGGCAGTTCGAATCTGCTTTCCCTTATCAGGAAACAGAGGACCAGCTCCGTTCCATTCAGGAGATTAAAAAGGACATGGAAAGAGAGCGCCCGATGGACCGTTTGCTTTGCGGTGATGTGGGTTACGGGAAGACGGAGGTAGCCATCCGAGCGGCCTTTAAAGCGATCGCAGACGGAAAGCAGGTCGCGCTTCTTGTGCCGACGACAATACTCGCGCAGCAGCATTATGAAACCATTATGGAGCGTTTCCAGGACTATCCGATTAACATCGGTCTTCTCAGCCGATTCAGAACGAGAAAAGAATCCAATGAAACGATTAAAGGCCTGAAAAACGGAACGGTAGACATCGTAATCGGAACCCACAGGCTCTTATCTAAAGACGTCGTCTATAAAGATCTCGGCTTGCTCATCATTGATGAAGAGCAGCGCTTTGGCGTAACGCATAAGGAAAAAATCAAACAGATCAAAGCTAATGTCGATGTGCTGACTCTTACAGCGACGCCGATACCGCGTACGCTTCATATGTCCATGCTCGGTGTGCGGGACTTATCTGTTATTGAAACGCCGCCTGAAAACCGTTTCCCTGTTCAGACATATGTCGTGGAATACAACGGCGCGCTTGTGCGGGAAGCTATCGAAAGAGAACTGGCGCGCGGAGGACAGGTATATTTCTTGTACAACCGCGTGGATGACATCGAGCGGAAGGCTGATGAAATTTCCATGCTTGTTCCCGATGCGAAAGTGGCATATGCTCACGGAAAAATGACCGAAAATGAATTGGAAAGCGTCATGCTCAATTTTCTGGAGGGGGAATCAGACGTCCTTGTCAGCACGACTATTATTGAGACAGGCGTAGATATACCAAATGTCAATACCTTGATTGTGTTCGACGGAGACAAAATGGGGCTGTCTCAGCTGTATCAGCTGAGAGGACGGGTCGGCCGTTCTAACCGCGTCGCTTACGCGTATTTTACGTACCGCAGAGACAAAGTGCTCACTGAGGTGGCGGAAAAACGGCTGCAGGCGATTAAAGAATTTACCGAGCTGGGATCAGGCTTTAAAATCGCCATGCGTGACTTGACGATCAGGGGAGCGGGGAACCTTCTCGGCGCCCAGCAGCACGGCTTTATCGACTCAGTCGGTTTTGACCTGTACTCGCAAATGCTCAAGGAAGCGATTGAAGAGCGGAAAGGCGATATTCCGAAAAGCGAACAGTTTGAGACAGAAATCGATATCGAGCTGGACGCGTATATTCCTGAAAACTATATACAAGACGGCAAGCAAAAAATCGACATGTACAAACGCTTCAGGTCGATCGCCACAATTGAGGAGAAAAATGAGCTTCAAGATGAAATCATTGACAGGTTCGGCAGCTATCCTAAAGAGGTTGAATGGCTGTTTACGGTTGCTGAGATGAAGGTATACGGAAAATATGAACGCGTCGAACTCATCAAGCAGGATAAAGACGCGATCAGATTTACCATTTCTGAAGAGGCCAGCGCACAGATTGACGGCCAGAAATTGTTCGAACTCGGCAATAAATACGGCCGGCAGATCGGACTGGGAATGGAAGGGAAAAAGCTGAAAATCTCAGTACAGACGAAAGGCCGCAAAACGGAAGAGTGGCTGGAGACCGTGCTCGGCATGCTGAAAGGCCTTCAGGATGTGAAGAAAGAAACAATCGCATCTTCATAAAAATTGTTACTCTCTGGTGTATATTACATTTGATGTGACGGATACTAATTTCAAGCGAGTGGCGGAAGCTACATAAAGTAAAGAGCTTTAGTACTTTCCCTTAAATATCATCACATGAAAGAGAGGCACCAGAGAGATGAAAGCTACAGGTATCGTACGTCGTATTGATGATCTAGGACGGGTCGTCATCCCTAAAGAAATTCGGAGAACACTGCGGATCAGGGAAGGAGACCCGCTTGAAATATTCGTTGACCGCGACGGAGAAGTTATATTGAAAAAATATTCTCCTATCAGTGAGCTTGGCGATTTTGCGAAAGAATATGCAGATGCATTGTATGACAGTCTCGGCCATTCCGTCTTGATTTGCGACCGTGACGCGTATATTGCCGTTTCAGGCAGTTCGAAAAAAGAATTTCTGAACAAAGCCATCAGCGATTTGCTCGAAAAAACGATGGATCAGCGCAGCTCAGTGGTAGAAAACGACGTGAAGTCCGCGCAGCTTGTTAATGACATTGATGAAGATATGAGCTCCTATACAATAGCCCCGATCGTGGCAAATGGCGATCCTATCGGCGCCGTGGTCATCTTTTCCAAGGAACAGGCGCTTGGAGAAGTAGAACATAAAGCAGTAGAAACGGCAGCCAGTTTTTTGGCGAGACAAATGGAGCAGTAGGTCTTATTACCATTATTGAAATAAGAAAACGGAGAAAGAGCAGCTCTTATACAAGTGCTGTTCTTTTTCATATTCATATGTGCTCTCTATCGGTTCGGCCGTTAGGATTGTGATATAATAAGCTCGTTTTATAGACGTAATTTTCTAGCGGCTGGAAGGAGCTTTTGGATGAACGATTCAGTTGGCGCCAAGCGGCAATCGGCATGGAAAGGTGCTTTTGTGCTCGTCGTTGCGGGTATCGTGACGAAGATATTAAGCGCCGTGTACAGGGTTCCTTTTCAGAATATTGTCGGTGACGTCGGATTTTACATTTATCAGCAGGTGTATCCGTTTTTAGGGATTGCGGTCATGCTGTCAACATCCGGTTTTCCGGTAATCATCTCAAAATTAATGAACGATTATAGCAATCATAAACAAAAAATAATGAAAATTTCCGCCCTTTATGTCACGGCGGCCGGACTTGTTCTGTTTGCGCTCATGTATGCTGGCGCGGCGCCGTTGGCCGGTTTTATGGGTGACGCCCGCCTTGTGATGCTGATAAGGGTCGCGGCGTTCGGTTTCATACTGTTTCCGTTTACGGCGGTTTTCAGGGGGTATTTCCAAGGTGTGCATGATATGATGCCGTCAGCCTTATCCCAGATTACGGAACAGCTTCTTCGCGTGGCGGTGCTTCTCGGTTTATCCTTCTGGCTTTTGAAAAGCGGCCGTTCATTATACGCGGCGGGTGCGGGGGCGGCCTCGGGATCAATTGCCGGAAGCTTGGCGGCCCTTTGTGTATTGGCTGTTTTCTGGTATAAGCGGGAAGAAACCAAGAAAGACGGCGGACATATCGAAACGGCCGTCATTGTAAAAAAGCTGCTGCTTTATTCAGTCACCATCTGTATCAGCAGTGTACTCATGCTTTTGATTCAGCTTGTAGACGCCTTAAACTTATATTCACTGCTTTCAGACGGGACGGAGAGCCATGCCGCGAAACGGCTGAAAGGCATATATGACCGCGGACAGCCGCTCCTTCAGCTGGGAACCGTGTTTGCCGTCAGTATCGCCGCGTCATTGGTTCCTTCAATTTCAAAAGCGGTGCATGAGAATAAGCCGTTTATCATAAAAGAGAAAGCAACATCAGCCGTCAAGCTCTGCCTTGCGGTAGGGATCGGTGCATCAGCCGGGCTTTTTTGCATTTTAGAGCCGGTGAATATCATGCTTTTCCAAAACAGTGAGGGGACGCAGACCTTACAAATATTCAGCTTATCTATCTTTTTTGCCTCAATTGCGCTTACGGCAGCCGCGATTCTGCAAGGAGCGGGACATACCGTTTTCCCCGCCGTATCCGTTTTGGCGGGAGGGGCGCTGAAATGGGTGCTGAATGTTTGGCTGGTCCCCGGCTGGGGTATTACAGGAGCGGCACTGGCGACCGTCTTGGCATTTGCCGCAGTTGCGTGCCTGAATCTCCGGAGAATTTGGTCGAGGGGCTGGCTGACGAATATCGGAGGCGTGATTGCCCGTCTGTGCTGGTGCAGTCTGCTGATGGTCTTCTTTCTGCTCGTATATATGAAGCTATGGCAGTTATTTGTTCCTGTCAGCAGGGTCGGAGCTGTATGTGCGAGTCTGTCTGCGTCAGTCATCGGAGGGCTATTGTTTATTTATTGTATGATAAGAATGAAGATTTTCACGGACGAAGAGCTGAGCGGCCTTCCTTTCGGCAGTGCTTTAAGCAAATTGAAAAAGAGGAGAGAAAAACATGGCAGGTAACATTACGGTCGTCGGCCTCGGCGCCGGAGACATGGATCAGTTGACAGTGGGCGTACATAAGCTGCTGACTCAGGCGAAGCATTTATATATAAGAACGAAAGACCACCCTTTGATTCCGGAATTAGAGCAAGAGACGGAAGCGGACATCCGGTATTTTGATGATATTTATGAAAAACATGATCAGTTTGAAGCGGTCTATGAAGAGATCGCGGATATTCTGTTTGAAAAAGCGAAGCAAGAGGATGTCGTCTACGCTGTGCCCGGGCATCCGTTTGTCGCTGAGAAAACCGTTCAGCTGTTATTTGAACGCCGGGAAGAACAACAGGTCGCTGTTCATACTGCCGGAGGGCAAAGCTTTTTGGATGCCACTTTTAATGCATTGCGAATTGATCCGATTGAAGGGTTTCAATTTACGGATGCGCAAACAATGACGCCGGATGAGCTCGAACTCCGCCATCACCTGATCATTTGCCAGGTTTATGACCAAATGACGGCCTCTGAGGTGAAGCTGACGCTTATGGAGAAATTGCCTGACGACTATGAAGTGGTCATCGTCACGGCAGCCGGAAGCAAGGGAGAAAAGATGACCAAGGTGCCTTTGTTTGAACTTGACCGCAATGTAGAAATAAATAACTTAACAAGCGTGTATGTTCCGCCGATTAAAAAAGAAGAACTCCTTTACCAGGAATTTTCTGCATTCCGAAGTATTATTCGCGAGCTTCGCGGGCCGAACGGCTGTCCGTGGGATCAAAAGCAGACACACCAGTCATTAAAGAAATATATGATTGAGGAATGCTACGAACTGCTTGAGGCCATTGACGAAGAGGACACGGATCACATGATAGAAGAACTCGGGGACGTCATGCTTCAGGTTATGCTGCACGCCCAGATCGGAGAAGACGAGGGGTATTTCTCAATTGATGATGTCATCAGAGACATCAGTGCGAAGATGGTCAGACGGCACCCGCATGTGTTTAAGGATGTTAAGGTTCAGGATGAACATGATGTCGTCGCCAACTGGGAAGAAATCAAAAAGGCGGAAAAGCAAACAACATCCTCTTCATTGCTGGATGCAGTGCCGAAAACACTGCCTTCTCTTGCAAAAGCGGCCAAGCTTCAGAAAAAAGCCGCGAAAACCGGCTTTGACTGGGATGACGTTCAGGATATATGGGATAAAGTAAATGAAGAGCTGAAGGAATTTTCTGCAGAGGCTTCCGCCGAATCAGCAGATGAAATCAGCTTAAAAGCTGAATTCGGCGATGTTTTATTTGCATTGGTCAATATCGGCCGATACTATAAAATTGAGCCTGAGGAAGCGCTCGCCATGACAAATGACAAATTCCGCAGACGCTTTGCTTATATTGAGAAAGAAGCGGCAGCAAAGGGACTTGAATTGACCGCAATGTCACTTGAGGAAATGGACAAATTGTGGGATGAAGCAAAAGAAATGGAGAGGAGATTCTGATATGAGACTTGATAAGTTTTTAAAAGTATCCAGATTAATTAAACGCCGCACATTGGCGAAAGAGGTCGCCGATCAAGGGAGAATCACCGTTAACGGGAATCAGGCGAAAGCCAGCTCAGACGTAAAAGCCGGTGATGAACTGACGGTCCGCTTCGGCCAGAAGCTTGTCACCGTGAAGGTAAACGAATTGAAAGAAACAACGAAAAAAGAAGAAGCCGCGGGCATGTATACAATCGTCAAGGAAGAAAAACTCGGCGAATAGGCTTGTTCTAAACAAGGCTCCCGCCTCATACAATGCAGTAATAATGCTAAAAGTATCGAGGATATGGGGGCTGAATAGATGAATTCATATTATGAGCAAAAAGGTTCTTCTTCTGTTCCGGAACAGCATGATGTAACGATGAAAGGGAGAAAGCATTTAGACATTTCGGGCGTCAAGCATGTAGAAAGTTTTGACAACGAAGAGTTTTTGCTGGAAACAGTTATGGGAATGCTTTCCGTCAGAGGCGAGAACCTGCAGATGAAAAATCTTGATGTGGAAAAAGGGATTGTATCTATAAAAGGCAGGGTGTTTGACCTTGTATATTTAGACGAGCAGCAAGGGGATAAAGCTAAAGGGTTTTTTAGCAAGTTGTTTAAATGACGCTGACGACCCAATTTTATACGATGCTGGCAATGACCGGTATGGGCGCCTGGCTCGGAGCGTCGCTTGATACATACAGGCTGTTTGTCAGCCGCGCCAAAACGGCCAGATGGCTGTTATTCATTCATGACATTCTCTTTTGGATTGTACAAGGTCTGCTGTTTTTCTATGTGCTGCTCAACGTGAATGAAGGAGAACTCAGGGTATACATTTTCTTGGCTGTCTTACTGGGTATTGCGACGTACCAAAGCCTGTTTAAACGAATGTATATAAAAATACTGAAATTTGCCATTCATCTTGCGGTGTCTCTTTACCAATTCGCAAAAAAGCTCATTCAGCACGTGCTGTTCCGTCCGGTGCTTCTGCTCTTTAAGCTGCTCATCGGGCTGATCACGGCTATTTCTTTATACTCCTATCGGGTGAGTGCCTTTTTTGCGAAGTGTCTTTTTAAGATCGTAACGTTTTTGCTGTATCCGCTGTTTTTCCTGTTGAAACAATTATTGAAACTTCTTCCTGAAAAGTGGCGTCTTACTTTCAAACGATATTTTCAAAAAAGTGCAGGATTTTTACAAAAGAGCAAGAAACTAATCATAACAATCAGATCGACCATGATACGTATTTTGAAAAGGTGAAAGGAGGACCGTCTGATTTGAATCTATCTAGAGAACGTACAATAACTGAAATTCAAAACGACTATAAAGAGCAGGTTGAACGGCAATCCCAGCTTATGAAAAGAAGGCGGAAAGGGCTTTTCAGACGGTTGATCGTATTCGGCGCCCTTGTGTTGTTGACGGCTATTGTCTTAGCGGGTTCTCTTTGGTCGCAGACCTCTTCCCTTAGCGCAAACGAAGAAAAGAAAGCTCAGCTGGAAAAACAAGTGAAAAAATTGAACGCAAAACAGGCTGATTTAAAAGATGAAATTTCCAAATTAAAGGATGAGGATTACGTCACAGAGCTTGCCAGAAGAGACTTGTTTATGTCAGGAAATGGTGAGATTCTCTTTAATGTAGAGAAGAAGAGCAAGTAGCCTTGTTGACACTTAAATTTTTATTTAGGTATAATTAAACAAACGATCTTTTTATAAGCCTAAGGAGGAGCACTTTTTTTATGTCGATTGAAGTTGGCAGCAAGTTGCAAGGGAAAATAACAGGTATTACAAATTTCGGAGCATTTGTTGAATTGCCTGGAGGCTCAACCGGTCTCGTTCATATCAGTGAGGTAGCCGATAATTATGTAAAAGACATTAACGAGCATTTAAAAGTCGGCGATCAAGTTGAAGTGAAAGTCATCAACGTTGAAAAAGACGGGAAAATTGGTTTATCAATTAAAAAAGCTAAAGACCGTCCGCAAGCCAGACCTAGAAATGATTTCCGTCCGAAAGAATCTTTTGAACAGAAAATGAACAAGTTTCTTAAAGATAGCGAAGACCGCTTATCATCTTTAAAACGAAACACGGAATCAAAACGTGGAGGGCGCGGAGCAAGAAGAGGATAACTTGCTGCTTTCTATAAATACATGGAGCATCCGTCTATCCCAGCGGGTGCTTTTTTTTTATACGCCCGTTTAGTCAGAAAATTAAAACTTTAAAGTTTCTGTTGACGGAATGAAGAAACCTTTGTATTATATAACTTGTGCTTATAAGCACCTATATGGCGGTGTAGCTCAGCTGGCTAGAGCGTACGGTTCATACCCGTGAGGTCGGGGGTTCGATCCCCTCCGCCGCTACCATATATATCCGGCCCGTTGGTCAAGCGGTTAAGACACCGCCCTTTCACGGCGGTAACACGGGTTCGAATCCCGTACGGGTCATCAAGCGAATCGGCTTCTGTTGCAGAAGCCGATTTTTTCATATTTAGACAACTTTTTGAGAAATGTCGGAGGAAATACGAAAGGAAAGGGGAACAAGGGAGAAAGCGTCGAAGAGTTCTTTGGAATTGTTACCTTCTTTTGACAAAATCCTATCTGGGCTTTCATTTATAATGACAAGCAACGAATAAAACAGGTGGGGGATGAGAGCAATGGAAAAAGCGGAAAGAAGAGTGAACGGGCCGATGGCGGGACAAGCTCTGGAAAAACTGCAATCGTTTTTTGAAAAGGCGGCAAAGCTTACAGTCCATCAAGCGCATTCACTTTTTTTCTATAAGGGTTTCATTTATGTCGTGATCGGTTTTTTACTTGGACGGGCTTTCATATTATCTGAGGTTCTTCCGTTTGCGCTGCCGTTTTTCGGAGCGATGCTTTTGATCAGAAGAGATAAAGCCTTCTATGCTTGTCTGTCTTTACTTGCGGGCGCTTTAACCATTTCGCCGAAACACTCTTTATTGATTCTCACAGCTTTGGCCGTCTTCACTCTATTTTCAAAAATCGGTACATATATCGTGCAGGACCGGGTGAAGATGCTGCCGATCGTGGTGTTTTTCTCTATGGCTGCCGCGAGAATCGGATTTGTTTATTTTGAGAGCGGCGTTTTTACCACCTATGATTATGTGATGGCTGTTGTCGAGGCGGGCCTGGCCTTTATTTTGACGCTGATCTTTTTGCAAAGCCTGCCGATCTTCACGATCAAAAAAGTGAAGCAATCGTTAAAAATAGAAGAAATCATCTGTTTTATGATTTTGATCGCATCCGTTTTAACCGGGCTTGCCGGTGTTTCATTTCAGGGAATGCAGGCTGAGCATATCCTGGCCCGCTATGTCGTGCTGAGTTTTTCCTTTGTCGGCGGGGCAAGCATCGGCTGTACGGTCGGTGTTGTGACCGGACTGATCCTCGGGCTTGCGAATATCGGGAATCTCTATCAAATGAGTCTGCTTGCGTTTTCCGGGCTTCTTGGCGGGCTGCTGAAAGAAGGAAAGAAAGCCGGCGCCGCAGTCGGGTTAGTGATCGGCTCACTGCTGATTTCATTATATGGAGAAGGGTCTGCCGGATTAATGACCACTCTTTATGAATCTTTGATTGCCGTTGTTTTGTTTTTGATTACACCCCAATCGATTACGAAAAAGGTGGCGCGATACATACCGGGCACTGCTGAGCACAGTCAGGAACAGCAGCAGTACGCGAGGAAAATCAGAGATGTCACCGCCCAGAAAGTAGACCAGTTCTCCAATGTGTTTCATGCCTTGTCGGAGAGCTTCGCCACCTTTCATCAGACGTCTTCTGATGAGCAGGCGGAAGAAGGGGAAGTGGATCTCTTTTTAAGCAAAATCACCGAGCATTCCTGCCAATCCTGCTATAAGAAAAGCAAATGCTGGGTTCAAAACTTTGATAAAACATATGACTTAATGAAACAAGTTATGCATGAAACAGAAGAAAAACAGTATGCCTCAAACCGCAGATTAAAAAAGGAGTTTCAACAGCACTGTTCCAAATCCAGACAGGTGGAAGAGCTGATTGAGGACGAACTTGCCCACCATCACGCCCATCTGACACTGAAGAGAAAAGTTCAGGACAGCAGAAGGCTTGTTGCCGAGCAGCTGTTGGGGGTTTCTGAGGTCATGGCGGACTTTTCTCGGGAAATAAAACGGGAGAGGGAGCAGCATTTTATTCAGGAAGAACAAATGATAGAGGCGCTTCAGCATTTCGGAATCGAGATTCAGCATGTCGAGATATACAGCTTGGAGCAGGGTAATATTGATATCGAAATGACAATCCCGTTCAGCGGAGGACACGGCGAGAGTGAGAAAATTATCGCTCCGATGCTGTCTGACATTCTTGAGGAGCAGATACTTGTCAAAAGCGAACAGCACTCGACTCATCCGAATGGCTACAGCCATGTCGCGTTCGGTTCGACCAAGTCGTACCGGGTATCGACAGGCGCGGCTCATGCGGCAAAAGGCGGCGGCCTTGTCTCCGGAGACAGCTACAGCATGATGGAACTGGGGGCGAGAAAGTATGCGGCCGCGATCAGTGACGGCATGGGCAATGGGGCGAGGGCCCATTATGAGAGCAATGAAACGATTAAGCTCCTCGAAAAAATTCTCGAATCAGGTATTGATGAAAAAATAGCGATAAAAACGATCAACAGTATTCTGTCTTTACGGACGACAGACGAAATCTACTCAACTCTCGATCTTTCTATCATTGATCTTCAGGATGCAAGCTGCAAATTCTTGAAGGTCGGTTCAACGCCGAGTTTTATCAAGCGGGGAGATCAAGTCATGAAAGTTCAGGCCAGCAATCTGCCGATCGGCATCATCAATGAATTTGATGTGGAGGTTGTAAGTGAACAGTTAAAAGCGGGAGATCTGCTCGTCATGATGAGTGACGGTATTTTTGAAGGGCCGAAGCACGTTGAAAACCACGACCTGTGGATGAAGCGGAAAATGAAAGGGCTGAAAACCGAAGATCCGCAGGAAATCGCTGATATATTAATGGAAGAGGTCATCAGAACGCGTTCCGGCCAAATCGAAGACGATATGACAGTGGTTGTTGTCCGGATTGATCACAACACGCCGAAATGGGCTTCCATACCGGTGCCGGCGGTTTTCCAAAATAAAAAGGAGATTTCTTAATCCATTCGTATAAATCACTTTCCTTCTGGCGAAGATGGGACTAATCGTATCACCGGGAGGAATGTATGTGAATAAGGGACATTTAAATCAAGTTCTGCTGATTACAGATGGCTGCTCCAATCATGGTGAAGACCCGATCGCAATGGCGGCTTTCGCCAAGGAGCAGGGGATTACGGTGAATGTTATAGGAATTATGGAAGAAAACGCGATTGACCAAGAGGCAATGAAGGAAGTTGAAGGCATCGCCATGGCCGGAGGCGGCGTCCATCAAGTTGTGTATGCGTCACAATTGTCTCAGACGGTTCAAATGGTGACGAAAAAAGCAATGACCCAGACGCTGCAAGGTGTCGTCAATCAAGAGCTTAAACAAATCTTAGGGAAAAACGTTGAAATGGTAGAGCTTTCTCCTGAAAAACGCGGCGAAGTGATGGAAGTGGTTGATGAACTCGGCGAAACGGTTCATCTGCAAGTGCTTGTGCTGGTTGATACGAGTGCGAGTATGGCGCCGAAACTGCCGACGGTGAAAGAAGCGCTGATCGATCTTTCCATCAGTTTAAATTCCCGGGCCGGGCAAAATGAATTTGCAATGTGTATATTTCCCGGGAAAAGCCAGGAAGTTGAGCTTGTGCTGAATTGGACGCCGAAGCTTGAATCTCTTTCTGCACTCTTTGCGAAGCTGTCGACCGGCGGTATCACCCCTACGGGCCCCGCTATCCGGGAAGCGACGCAGCAGTTTGAGAGAATCCGCTCAAGAAGGAGCATGTTGGCAGATGATGAACGACGCTTTAACGAGTTTGGCATGTAGTCTGGCACCGGGGACGGCAATTCAGGGCAAATGGAACGGCAAATCCTACAGATTGCTCAAACAGCTTGGAAAAGGGGCTAACGGTATTGTATATCTGGCAGAAGCATCAGGCGGACAGGTCGCTTTGAAAATAAGCAGCGACAGCATGTCTGTTACCTCTGAAGTGAATGTCTTAAAATCCTTTTCAAAGGCCCGGTCGCAAACGATGGGGCCTTCTTTTTTTGATGCGGACGATGCGTTTATTCCGCAGCTGAATAAAAATGTCTCTTTTTACGTGATGGAGTACATAGAAGGGCCGCTTCTTCCGCAATATATCAGCAGTAAGGGAGCGGAGTGGATTCCGGTGCTGATGGTGCAGCTTCTTTCCAGCTTGTCAGTCCTTCATCAGCAAGGGTGGGTTTTTGGCGACCTCAAACCGGACAATCTCATTGTAACCGGACCACCGGCTGCCATTCGCTGCATTGATGTAGGGGGAACGACAAAACAGGGCCGCGCGATTAAAGAGTATACGGAGTTTTACGACAGGGGCTATTGGGGGTACGGAACAAGAAAAGCAGAACCATCCTATGACCTGTTTGCTGTCGCAATGATCATGATCCACTGTGTCCAGAAGAAAGAGTGCAAAAAGTCAGGACAGCCGAAAGAACAGCTTCGTTCTATCATTGAAGGCCACCCGTTTCTGAATAAGTATAAGAAGGTTCTGTTTTCTGCTTTAAACGGCCAATATCCGTCTGCGGAAGCCATGAAGCATGACATCCTGACGGCGGGGCAGAGCGCCGGGAGCAAAAGGAAAGCCGCCGCCAAGCCTAAGCCGCCGCAATCAAAACCGCGGCAGGGCACTGTATCTCAAACGCGGTATAAACCTAAACAAAAACCCGCAAAGCACAATGGTTTGTTTGAAACAACACTTATTTTAATCAGCGTTCTCGCCCTTTATTTCGCTTACATCGTCTTTTTTCTCATCTAATGCCGGCCGGACGCCTGCGCTCATGCTTCTTCTTTGCTTGGAGGGAATGAAAGTGATAGGATATGTATATCTTTAAAAAACCTGCTCATTGTGAGGGGGACATTGTGAAAAGCGTGGAAGATTTTTTCAAAACATATCATCTTCAGGCGGAGGGAGAAACGATTATTGCCGGGGTCTCCGGAGGCCCTGATTCAATGGCGCTTCTCAGTATGCTGAATAAGCACTTCGGGCATTCCTCCGTTATCATAGCGGCGCATGTCGACCATCAGTTCAGGGGTCCTGAATCTGAAGAAGATATGAAGTTTGTGCAGTCATATTGCGAGGCTGAACACATCCTCTGTGAAACGGTACAGATTGATGTTTCTGCATACGCAAAGAAGAATAGGCTGAACAAGCAGGCTGCCGCGCGTGATTGCAGATATCAGTTTTTCGAAGATCTGATGGCAAAACACCAAGCGAAGTTTTTGGCGCTGGCTCATCACGGCGATGACCAGGTTGAGACAATGCTCATGAGGCTTGCGAAAGGTACGCTCGGGGCAGGGCTTGCGGGAATGCAGCCCGTCCGCGAACTTGCATCCGGCTGGCTGATCAGACCTTTCCTTTATGCGGCAAAGGATGAAATCCTTGAATACTGCCGTCAAGAAGGGCTCAGCTACAGAACGGATGAGAGCAATGCAAAAGACGATTATACAAGAAACAGATTCAGAAAGACCGTGCTTCCTTTTTTAAAACAAGAATCACCTGACGTTCATAAAATGTTTCAAAAGGTGAGTGAAGCACTGACAGAAGACGAACAATACCTGCAGTCATTAACGAAAGAACGAATGAATAAGGTTATTACAAGCAAGTCTGACACATCGGTTGAAGTCAATTCCTCTCAATTGCTTGCCCTTCCGATACCTTTACAAAGAAGAGGAGTTCAACTAATATTAAACTATCTTTATGAAAACGTTCCATCGTCGTTTTCCGCCCGCCACATACAGCAGTTTCTCGAATGGGCGGAAAATGGAAGCGCCTCGGGAGTGCTTGATTTTCCGAAAGGGCTGAAGGTGGTCAAATCATATCAGACATGTTTGTTTACATTTGAACAATGGCAATGTGAAAAAGTTCCCTTTGAGCTGCAGCTGCAAGGAGCGGAAGGCGAGACTGCTGTTCTCCCCAACGGCTTTATGATAGAGGTGGCCGATCAGGCTGACCCTCATATCAAAAATGGGAATGCTGTTTTTATGACAAGCAGAAACAAGGTGCAATTTCCTTTAACAATCCGGACGAGAAAAATCGGCGACCGGATCAAACTTAAAGGGATGAATGGCTCGAAAAAGGTGAAAGATATATTTATTGATCATAAACTGCCTCTGCGGGATCGGGACGAATGGCCGATTGTAACGGATGCGAGCGGTGAAATTATCTGGCTGCCTGGCTTGAAAAAATCCATCTTTGACGATCTTGTGATTTCAAACAGTGACCGCATTGTATTACAATATAGACAGCATGAAAAGTGTAGGGGGCAAGCATTAACATGAAACAGGATATCGAAAAAGTGCTGATCTCAGAAGATGAGATCCAGCAGAAAGTAAAACAGCTTGGAGAACAATTAACAAGCGAGTACAGCGACACGTTTCCGTTGGCAATCGGTGTGTTAAAGGGAGCGCTTCCTTTTATGGCTGATCTTATAAAGCATATTGATACATATTTGGAAATGGACTTCATGGATGTATCAAGCTACGGAAATTCCACGGTTTCTTCCGGAGAAGTCAAAATCATCAAAGATTTGGATACATCTGTAGAAGGCCGGGACATCTTAATCATTGAAGATATTATCGACAGTGGGTTAACCTTGAGCTATCTCGTAGAACTCTTCCGATATCGTAAAGCGAAATCAATTAAGATTGTTACCCTGTTGGATAAACCAAGCGGAAGAAAAGCGGACATTAAAGCAGACTTCGTAGGCTTTGAAGTTCCTGACGCGTTTGTTGTGGGTTACGGACTTGATTATGCCGAACGCTATCGCAATCTGCCTTACATCGGAGTATTAAAACCGGCGATTTATGAAAGCTGATCGGCTGCCTGCTTCCGAGATGGTTATCGGTTGTATTGGAATGATTTTCTATGGTACTATTGAACATAGTTGTGCTTACTGTGGGAGGAGGTAAGGAATGAATCGGGTCTTCCGTAATACCATTTTTTATTTACTTATTTTATTAGTAGTAATCGGGGTTGTGAGTTACTTCCAGACTTCAAACCCGAAAACAGAAAATATGTCGTACAGTACGTTTATCAAGAACCTCGATGAGGGGAAAGTTGATAGCGTATCGGTTCAGCCTGTCAGAGGTGTTTATGAGGTAAAAGGACAGCTGAAAAAATACGACAAAGACCAGTACTTTTTAACACATGTTCCTGAAGGAAAAGGAGCAGACCAGATATTTGATGCAATTAAAAAGACGGACGTAAAAGTTGATCCCGCACAGGAAACAAGCGGGTGGGTGACGTTCTTAACGACGATCATTCCGTTTGTCATCATCTTTATTCTGTTTTTCTTCCTGCTCAATCAGGCTCAGGGCGGCGGCAGCCGTGTCATGAACTTCGGAAAGAGCAAAGCGAAGCTGTATACGGAAGAAAAGAAACGCGTGAAGTTTAAAGATGTAGCCGGCGCGGATGAGGAGAAGCAGGAGCTTGTTGAGGTTGTTGAGTTTCTGAAAGATCCTCGCAAATTCGCCGAGCTTGGCGCCAGAATCCCTAAAGGCGTGCTGCTGGTCGGACCTCCGGGAACCGGTAAGACATTGCTTGCGAGAGCCTCAGCCGGTGAAGCGGGCGTTCCTTTCTTCAGCATCAGCGGATCTGACTTCGTTGAAATGTTTGTCGGTGTCGGTGCTTCCCGTGTGCGTGATTTATTCGAAAATGCGAAAAAGAATGCGCCTTGTCTGATCTTCATTGATGAGATCGACGCGGTGGGACGTCAGCGCGGCGCAGGTCTTGGCGGCGGGCATGATGAACGCGAACAGACGCTGAACCAGCTGCTTGTTGAGATGGACGGTTTCAGTGCGAATGAAGGAATCATTATTATCGCTGCGACAAACCGTGCGGACATTCTCGACCCTGCATTGCTTCGTCCGGGACGTTTTGACCGTCAGATTACGGTAGACCGTCCGGATGTCATCGGCCGTGAAGCCGTATTGCAGGTCCATGCGAGAAACAAACCGCTTGATGAAACGGTGAACTTAAAAGCAATCGCTTCAAGAACACCCGGTTTCTCAGGCGCCGATTTAGAAAACCTTCTTAACGAAGCGGCACTCGTTGCTGCCCGTCAAAACAAGAAGAAAATTGATATGCGCGACATTGATGAAGCGACGGACCGTGTCATTGCGGGTCCTGCGAAGAAGAGCCGCGTCATATCGAAAAAAGAACGCAATATCGTGGCGTACCACGAGGGCGGTCACACCGTTATCGGACTTGTGCTGGATGAAGCCGATATGGTTCATAAAGTAACGATCGTTCCGAGGGGGCAGGCGGGCGGATACGCGGTCATGCTTCCGAGAGAAGACCGTTACTTCCAGACAAAACCTGAACTTCTCGATAAAATTGTCGGTCTTCTGGGCGGACGGGTTGCCGAGGAAATTATCTTCGGCGAAGTCAGCACGGGGGCTCACAATGACTTCCAGCGGGCAACGAGCATTGCCAGAAGAATGGTGACAGAGTTCGGTATGTCAGAAAAACTCGGACCGCTTCAGTTCGGTCAATCTCAAGGCGGTCAAGTATTCCTGGGCCGGGATTTCAACAACGAGCAAAACTACAGTGATCAGATCGCTTACGAAATCGATCAGGAAATTCAGCGCATCATTAAAGAATGTTATGAGCGTGCGAAAACCATCCTGACTGAAAATCGCGATAAGCTTGAATTGATTGCTCAGACATTGCTTGATGTGGAAACATTAGATGCGGAACAAATCAAGCATCTCGTGGATCACGGAAAACTCCCTGAGCGCAATTTCTCAGATGACCATCTTCAAAAAGACGATGTGAAAGTAAACATCCTGTCTAAAACAGAAGACGAAAAGAAAGACGAGCCGAAAGAATAGTTCGCTTTCTGATATGAAAACCGCCGGCGTATACCGGCGGTTTTTTTACTGGTTCCGTTTTGTTTACAAAAGAGCCGCAGATCGTGTATGGTATTGTAGAATGTTGAAAATGTTATGATTAGAAACTATTCAAAAGTGGTGATAGAGGTTGTTACTGGTTATAGATGTGGGGAACACCAACACCGTGATTGGTGTATATCATGATGGGGAATTAGAATATCATTGGCGCATAGAAACGAGCAGGCACAAAACAGAAGACGAATTCGGCATGCTGCTCCGTTCCTTATTTGAACATTCCGGACTCATGTTTGAACAGATTGAAGGGATTATCATCTCATCCGTGGTGCCGCCGATTATGTTCTCTTTAGAAAGAATGTGCACAAAATACTTTCACATCGAGCCGCAAGTTGTCGGCCCGGGAATGAAAACAGGTTTAAATATAAAGTATGACAATCCGAAAGAAGTGGGAGCTGACAGGATCGTCAATGCCGTTGCGGCGATCCAGCAGTATGGCGGCCCCTTAATTGTTGTTGATTTCGGAACGGCGACGACGTATTGCTACATTGATGAAAACAAACAATACATGGGCGGCGCGATTGCTCCCGGCATTACGATTTCAACGGAAGCGCTGTACTCACGTGCGGCGAAGCTTCCGAGAATTGAAATTGCCCGTCCGGACAATATCATCGGCAAAAACACGGTAAGCGCCATGCAGTCCGGCATCCTTTTCGGCTATGTCGGACAAGTTGAAGGTATAGTGAAGCGGATGAAATGGCAGGCAACACAGGAACCGAAAGTCATTGCGACAGGCGGGCTTGCGTCATTAATCGCAAACGAATCAGACTGTATTGATATTGTTGACCCGTTTCTCACTCTGAAAGGGCTGGAAATCATTTATGAGAGAAATCGCGTGGGTCACGTATAGGAGGTAAACGATGGATTATTTAATTAAAGCAATTGCATATGACGGTAAAGTGCGGGCTTATGCAGCCAGAACGACAGATATGGTAAATGAAGCGCAAAGAAGGCATGACACGTGGCCGACGGCATCAGCCGCAATCGGCCGGACGATGACAGCTTCTCTGATGCTCGGAGCGATGCTTAAGGGTGAAGATAAGCTGACAGTCAAAATAGAAGGCGGCGGCCCGATCGGAGCCATTGTCGCAGATGCGAACGCAAAGGGTGAGGTAAGAGCATACGTATCAAACCCGCACGTTCATTTTGACCTCAATGAACAAGGGAAACTGGATGTCAGACGGGCGGTCGGAACTGACGGAACACTCAGTGTCGTAAAAGATTTGGGCTTGCGTGATTATTTTACGGGACAAGTAGAGATTGTCTCGGGTGAACTCGGTGACGACTTCACGTATTACCTTGTTTCTTCTGAACAAGTCCCTTCATCTGTCGGCGTAGGTGTTCTAGTAAATCCTGATAACACCATTCTCGCTGCGGGCGGGTTCATCATTCAGCTTCTTCCGGGGACTGATGAAGAAACCATTTCAACAATTGAAAAGCAATTATCTCAAATCGAACCGATTTCAAAATTGATTCAAAAAGGCCTGACACCGGAAGAAATCTTAGAAGAAGTTCTGGGTCAAAAACCGGACGTTCTCGAAACAATGCCGGTCAAATTTCACTGTTCTTGTTCAAAAGATCGATTCGAAACGGCCATTTTAGGACTAGGCAAAAAAGAAATACAAGATATGATAGAAGAAGACGGAAAAGCCGAAGCGGTTTGCCATTTTTGTAATGAGAAATATTTATTTACAAAAGAAGAACTGGAAGAGCTTCGTGACGAAACAACCCGCTAGCTCTTTAGCGGGTTGTTCTATTTTATAAAAGGGATGGGGTAGATTTTGAAATCGAGAACACTTTTGACGATTATTGTAGCGGCGCTGTTAGTATGCAGTGTGACAGTGGCGTATAAGTTAACAAAATCCCAAGCCGCGGGGTCATCTGAAGAATCCATCGCGACAATCGGTGATAAACATATCACACGGCAAGACTGGATGAAAAAGATGGAAGACGAGTACGGAAAATCAACGCTGGAAGACATGATTAATGCACAAGTAGTGGAAGAGCTTGCGAAAAAGAATAAACTCACAGTTTCAAACAGCGAATTGGAGCGGGAGTTTCTTTTAATCAAAGCGGTGAATAATTCATTTTATGAAGACAGCCATATTACCGAAAAAGAATGGAGAGACCAGATCCGCTACAACATTCTTCTTGAAGAACTGCTGACGAAGGACATCGATATATCGGATAAGGAAATGCAATCATTTTATAATAAAAATAAAGAATTGTACCATTTCGATGATTCCTACAGAATCCGGCACATCGTCGTCAAAAACAAAGATGAGGCGGACAGGGTGCTTGCTGATTTGAAAGGCGGTTCCAGCTTTGAAGCCGTCGCCGCTGAGCGTTCCACGGACAGATACACGTCACAGTATGGCGGAGACCTCGGCTTTGTGACAGAAAACCAGGAAAATATCCCGCCGGCATATATCACAGAAGCTAAAAATCTTAAAGAAGATGAATGGTCCGCTGAACCGATTAAAGTTTCTTCAGGATACGCCGTCATTCAGCTGAAAGAAAAGCTTAAAGCGAGAACTTTCTCATACAATGAAGTGAAGAGCCAAATCAGACGCCAGATCGCGATGGATCAATTAGGTGACAAGGCGACAGTCAAAACGCTGTGGAAAGAGGCGGGGGTCTCTTGGTTCTACGGGGAAAAAAGAACTAAATGATTGACAAAAAATTTTGAAATTGATAACTTATATTTATAATACCAATAAATTTACTCGGAAATTGAGGTGTCCAACATGGTGCGTATTGCAAATTCTATTACTGAACTAATCGGAAATACTCCTATTGTAAAATTGAATCGCCTGACGGATGAAAACAGTGCAGATGTATATCTGAAGCTTGAATACATGAATCCGGGCAGCAGCGTAAAAGACCGGATCGGAGTTGCGATGATTGAAGCGGCTGAAAAAGAAGGAAAATTAAAAGCCGGCGACACAATCATTGAACCGACAAGCGGAAATACAGGGATCGGTCTTGCAATGGTGGCAGCGGCTAAAGGTCTCAGAGCCATTCTCGTTATGCCTGATACAATGAGTATGGAGCGACGCAATCTGCTGCGCGCATACGGAGCGGAGCTTGTGCTGACTCCCGGCGCAGAAGGAATGAAGGGCGCCATTAAAAAGGCGGAAGAACTTGCGGAGGAACACGGATACTTTGTGCCTCAGCAATTCAACAATGCGGCAAACCCGGAAATTCACCGCCAAACGACGGGGAAAGAAATCGTAGAACAGTTTGGTGACGACCAGCTTGATGCGTTCGTGGCCGGAATCGGTACCGGCGGAACCATCACGGGAGCGGGCGAAGTGCTGAAAGAAGCATATCCATCCATCAAAATCTATGCGGTAGAGCCGGCGGATTCTCCAGTTCTTTCCGGCGGAAAACCGGGCCCGCATAAAATTCAGGGGATCGGAGCGGGATTTGTCCCTGAAACATTGAATACGGATATCTATGATCAAATCATTCCCGTCAAAAACGAGGATGCATTTGAATATGCCCGTAAAACGGCAAAAGAAGAAGGGATTCTCGGCGGCATTTCTTCCGGAGCGGCCATTTACGCGGCACTGGAAATCGCGAAAAAACTGGGGAAAGGCAAGAAAGTGCTTGCGATCATCCCTAGTAACGGAGAACGTTACTTAAGCACACCGCTTTATCAGTTTGAATAGAGACATACACACGGCTCCCGGCTGTATCCGGGAGTTTTTTTGTGCCTGAAGCATCGAAAATCCAAAAAACGTTTCGAATTTTATGGTTGGAAGTGAAATTCACTTTTTTCACCAGTGTGATTGCTTTAAAATAAAACTACAGTAAAACGAAGCAGAGGATTGATATGATGGCACAACGCAGACCGGCAGGAAGAAAAATACCTTTTACGAAACAAGCATTTTTACAGCGATATGAAAACCTTTCGAAATCGAGAAAACGGCATGTTCTGCTCGAAAGCGCGAGAGGGGGAAGATTCAGTATAGCCGGTCTAGATCCGATTGCGTCCGTCAGAGGGAAAGACGGAATTACAACGATCAAGCATGAGGGGGAAACACTGTTTAAAGAAGGTGACCCGCTGCGGGCCTTTCATGAATGGTTTGGAACGCTCGGAACGGAAACAAACGTTGAGTTTCCGGACTTTCAGGGCGGTGCGATTGGTTTTATCAGTTACGACTACGCCCGATATATTGAGAATTTTAAGATGCTGTCGTTAGATGATCTGGAAACACCTGATATTTACTTTCTTGTTTTTGATGATGTGGCCGTTTATGACCATGAGGAAGAGGCGTTATGGCTCATTACCCATACTGAAGCGGAAGAAGCGGATCTTGCGGAAGAAAAGCTGTCCGGCTTAGAGGACATGTGGTGTTCCCTCCAAAAGGCGGACGAGCCTTTTTCACCGCTGAATCGGAATGGGGACGGATCGTACGCCGCTCCGTTCACTGAAGAAGGATTTTCGCAGGCTGTAGAACAAATTAAACAATATATCGCGAGCGGCGATGTGTTCCAGGTTAATTTGTCCATCAGGCAGTCCCAGTCCTTATCCGTTCATCCGTATGAGGTGTATAAACACTTGAGAAACGTCAATCCGTCTCCTTACATGGCCTATCTCGAGACACCGGGGTTTCAAGTGATATGCGGGTCGCCGGAGCTATTGGTGACAAAGAAGGGGAAGAAGCTTGAAACGAGACCGATCGCGGGTACGCGTTCAAGAGGAAAAGACGATGCTGAAGACAAGGCCTTGGCTGAGGAATTAATTCACAACGAAAAAGAACGTGCGGAACACGTCATGCTTGTGGATCTTGAGCGCAATGACCTCGGGCGCGTATCGCGCTACGGCTCCGTGCGCGTTAACGAATTTATGGCGATCGAAAAGTATTCCCACGTCATGCATATCGTGTCGAACGTACAGGGAGAGCTGCAGGACGGATATGACGCGACAGACATTATTCATGCGGTGTTCCCGGGGGGCACCATCACGGGAGCGCCCAAAGTGAGAACGATGGAAATTATAGAAGAGCTTGAGCCGACAAGACGAGGGCTTTATACTGGATCTATAGGCTGGTTCGGATTCAACGGAGATTTGCAGTTTAACATTGTGATCCGGACGATCTATGCAGCCGGCGGACATGCTTTTATGCAGTCCGGTGCAGGAGTGGTCATTGATTCGGTTCCGAAGCATGAATACAAGGAATCGTTCAAAAAAGCTTTTGCGATGAAAAAGGCGTTAGAGCTGAGCGAAGAAGAGACAAAAAATCAGACGAGGTGAGCAGAGATGATTTTAATGATTGACAATTATGATTCATTTACGTACAACTTGGTTCAATATTTGGGTGAGCTCGGGGAGGAACTGATCGTCAGACGGAATGACGAGATTACGATTGAGCAGATTGAAGAGCTGGGTCCGGACTTCTTAATGATTTCACCCGGGCCGTGCAGTCCTGATGAAGCGGGGATCAGCCTCGAAGCCATCAAACATTTTGCCGGCAGTATTCCTATTTTCGGCGTATGTCTCGGGCATCAGTCGATTGCGCAAGTATTCGGCGGCGACGTCGTCAGAGCAGAACGGCTCATGCACGGCAAAACGTCAGAAGTTATGCATGACGGACAGACGATTTTTAAAGGCCTGCAAAATCCGCTGGTCGCCACCCGGTATCATTCACTTATTGTCAAAGCGGACACGCTGCCGGATTGTTTTACGGTATCCGCTCAAACCAAAGAAGGAGAAATTATGGCAATCCGCCATAATGAGCTGCCTGTTGAAGGTGTTCAGTTCCATCCGGAATCCATCATGACCTCCTTCGGCAAAGAGATGCTTAGAAACTTTATAGAGACACACCGCAAAAAGGAAGTGACGGTGTGATTATATATTTGAATGGTCAATATATAGAGGAGAAAGAAGCGGCGCTTTCTCCTTTTGACCATGGTTATCTGTACGGGATCGGCGCGTTCGAGACGTTCAGGCTTTACAGCGGCCGGCCGTTTCTGCCGGATGCGCATGTCGCCAGGCTCAACAGGGCGCTTCGGGATCTGCAGATTGCATATGAGGTGAACAAACAGGAGCTGCTTGATATGCTTCGGAGACTGTTGCTCCTCAATGACATCAAGGACGGCAGCGCGCGTGTCCGGCTTAACATCTCGGCAGGCGTCAGCGATAAAGGATTTGCCGCGCAGACTTATGAAAAGCCGACCGTCCTTTGTTTCGTCAACCGGCTCAATCCGGAAACTCTGCCTGTTCAAAAAGAAGGCAGGCTTCTCTCTATCAGGAGAAATACGCCTGAAGGATATTTCCGGTTAAAATCCCATCACTATTTAAACAACATGTATGCTAAACGGGAGATCGGGAATGATCCCAATCTTGAAGGCATTTTCCTGACCGGAGAAGGAGATGTCGCGGAAGGCATTGTCTCCAACGTGTTTTGGCGAAAAGGAGACAAGGTCTTTACGCCATCCTTGGATACAGGAATTCTCGATGGTGTAACAAGACAGTTTGTCATTGATGAATTGAAACGGCAGGGGACAGAAGTCACTGAAGGCCGATTCCGTTTTCAATCAATGCTTGAAGCGGATGAAGCATGGTTGACAAATTCTGTGCTCGAAATCATCCCGTTTTCTAAAATAGAGGAAGTTCCGCTGCCCGGAGTGAGCGGAAAAACGGTGCAATTGCTCCGTAAGCATTATCAGCAGGAAATAAACAAAATGAATGTACAGGAGGAGGAACAAAATGGCGCAGCAAACAATTGAACAGCCTAAACTGATTCATACAAAAAAAGGCGCTCTGTCCTATAAAGAGAAGACGCTCATTATGGGGATATTAAATGTAACGCCAGACTCCTTCTCTGACGGCGGTAAATACGACAGTACGGAAAGGGCGCTTCTGCATGCGGCGAAGATGGCTGAAGAAGGGGCGCATATCATAGATATCGGCGGCGAATCGACAAGGCCCGGCGCATCACTCGTGTCGGCTGATGAGGAAATGTCACGAGTCATCCCCGTCATAGAACGAATTACAAGCGAGCTGGACATTCCGCTTTCAATCGATACGTACAAAGCGTCCGTGGCAGACGAAGCGGTCAAAGCGGGAGCCTCTATCCTTAATGACATCTGGGGGGCGAAAGGTGACCCTGACATGGCGTCAGTAGCCGCCGCACACGGGGTTCCGATTATCTTAATGCATAATCGCATGGAAAGAAACTACAACGATCTTATTCCTGATATGCTTGCAGACTTGATGGAAAGCGTAAAAATTGCCGCAGAAGCCGGCGTCACAGATGAAAACATGATTCTGGATCCGGGGATCGGCTTTGCGAAAAACTATGAGGACAATCTGGCTGTCATGAACAAGCTGGAGGTGTTCAGCGGTTTAGGTTATCCGCTGCTCCTGGCGACATCGAGAAAAAGGTTCATCGGCCGTGTGCTTGACCTTCCCCCTGAAGAACGTGCCGAGGGAACGGGAGCGACAGTATGCCTTGGCGTCCAGAAAGGCTGCGACATTGTGAGGGTGCACGATGTCAAAGAGATCGCAAGAATGACTAAGATGATGGATGCTATGTTGAACAAAGGAGGCGTACATTATGGATAAAGTATATGTGGAAGGTATGGAGTTTTACGGATATCACGGCGTGTTCGAAGAAGAAAACAAACTCGGCCAGCGCTTCAAAGTAGACCTGACTGCCGAACTGGATTTGAGCAAAGCGGGAAAAACGGATGACCTTTCTTATACCATTAACTATGCGGAATTGTACAGTGTCTGCCGCGGCATCGTTGAGGGCGAGCCCGTTAATTTGGTCGAGACCCTTGCGGAACGGATCGCAGACACCGTCCTTGAGAAATTTGAGCCGGTGCAGCAATGTACGGTAAAGGTTGTTAAGCCTGACCCGCCGATTCCCGGCCATTATAAATCAGTAGCCATAGAAATGACGAGAAAGAAATCATGAACAATACGGCATATATCGGCCTCGGTTCCAATATGGGCGACCGTGAACATTATTTGCGTCAGGCAGTGGCCATGCTCAGCCGCCATCATGGCGTGACGGTGTCAAAGGTGTCCTCCATATATGAAACAGATCCCGTCGGCTATGAGGATCAAGATCAGTTTCTCAATATGGCGGTTGAAGTGAAAACGTCGTTATCTCCTTTTGAACTTCTTGATGTAACGCAGAGCATTGAATCTGAATTAGGCAGAACGAGAGAGATTCGCTGGGGACCGCGGACGGCAGACCTTGACATTTTGCTGTATAATCGTGAAAATATTGAAACAGAGCGGCTGATTGTTCCGCATCCGAGAATGTATGAGCGCTTATTTGTCCTTGCGCCGTTAAAAGAAATATGTCCGCAGGCGGATCATATCACGGTAAGCGCTGAAACAAACCAAGAAGGTGTAAGAGTATGGAAGCAGAAATCTGGGGTAGACGAATTCGTGCATTCAGAAAGCTGAAAGGTTATACTCAAGAAGGATTTGCAAAAGCATTAGGTATATCAGTTTCTATTGTCGGTGAAATTGAACGCGGAAACCGATTGCCGTCAGATGCCATCATTCAAGATGCGGCAGATGTTTTAAATATAAGTGCGGACGAATTGGCCCCGCCTGAAAAATAGACAAATAATGAAAGGAGGGGAAAAATGTTTAAAATCGGTGATATTCAATTGAAAAATCGGGTCGTGCTTGCCCCTATGGCCGGTGTCTGTAACTCAGCGTTCAGATTGACTGTAAAGGAATTCGGAGCCGGATTGGTATGCGCTGAAATGGTCAGTGACAAAGCGATTCTTTACAACAACGCCAGAACAATGGGGATGCTTTACATTGATGAACGTGAAAAACCGCTCAGTCTTCAGATTTTTGGAGGGAAAAAGGAAACCCTTGTAGAAGCGGCGAAATTTGTAGATCAAAACACGACTGCTGATATTATTGATATTAACATGGGATGTCCCGTACCCAAGATTACAAAATGTGATGCGGGCGCCAAATGGCTTCTCGATCCTGATAAGATTTATGAAATGGTATCCGCAGTAGTAGATGCTGTTGATAAGCCGGTTACAGTGAAGATGAGAATGGGTTGGGATGAAGAGCACATCTATGCGGTGAAAAATGCCCAAGCCGTTGAACGTGCCGGCGGAAAAGCCGTTGCCCTGCACGGCCGCACAAGAGTGCAAATGTATGAAGGCACTGCGAACTGGGATATCATTAAAGAAGTGAAGCAATCCGTCTCCATTCCCGTCATCGGAAACGGTGATGTCAAAACGCCTCAGGACGCGAAACGTATGCTTGAGGAAACAGGAGTTGACGGCGTCATGATCGGCCGGGCCGCACTCGGCAACCCGTGGATGATTTACCGTACGGTGCACTACCTTGAAACCGGTGAGTTAAAAGACGAACCGAAAGTCCGTGAAAAAATGTCGGTATGCAAACTGCACTTAGACCGCCTGATTAAGTTAAAAGGCGAAAATGTGGCAGTCAGAGAAATGAGAAAACACGCTGCCTGGTACCTGAAAGGTGTCAGAGGCAATGCGAATGTACGCAACGAAATTAACCAATGTGAGACGCGTGAAGAAGTTGTGCAGCTTTTAGATGCATTTACCGCCGAAGCAGAGGCAAAAGAGCTTCAAGATGCAAAAGTAGGTTAATATACACCCTCTATTGCTGCTCACTGCCAGCTTACCGCTGGCAGTTTTTCTGCTTTTTCGTGAAAACAAAATGTAACGGAGTGATACCAATGAGTCAAGAAGAGCAAAATCATGAGGAATTGAACGACCAGCTGCAAGTCAGACGAGATAAAATGAACCAGCTGAGAGAAAACGGCATTGACCCTTTCGGCGAACGTTTCGAGAGAACGCATCAATCTCAACAGATCATTGACGCCTACCAGGAGCTTTCTAAAGAAGAACTGGAAGAAAAAGCGATCGAAGTGACCATTGCAGGCCGTATGATGACAAAGCGCGGAAAAGGGAAAGCCGGATTTGCGCATCTGCAGGACTTAGAAGGTCAAATTCAAATTTACGTAAGAAAAGACAGTGTCGGCGAAGAACAATATGAAATCTTTAAATCTTCAGACCTCGGAGACGTTATCGGCATCACGGGGAAAGTTTTCAAAACAAACGTAGGCGAGCTTTCTGTCAAAGCGACATCTTTTGAACTGCTGACAAAAGCACTGCGTCCTCTTCCTGATAAATATCATGGGTTAAAAGACGTTGAACAGCGTTACCGCCAGCGCTATCTCGATCTCATCGTAAACCCTGACAGCAAACAAACGTTTATCACACGCAGCAAAATCATCCAAGCGATGAGAAGATACTTAGATGACCATGGATACTTAGAAGTTGAAACACCTACGATGCACAGCATACCGGGAGGAGCGTCTGCACGCCCGTTCATCACGCACCATAACGCGCTCGACATGCCTCTTTATATGCGTATTGCGATTGAACTGCACCTGAAACGCCTGATTGTCGGCGGATTGGAAAAAGTCTACGAAATCGGCCGTGTGTTCCGTAATGAAGGTGTTTCTACACGCCATAACCCTGAATTCACGATGATCGAGCTGTATGAAGCGTACGCCGATTATAAAGATATTATGAGCCTTACGGAAAACCTCGTTGCACATATTGCGCAGGAAGTGCTTGGAAGCACCACAATCCAGTACGGCGAAGAGCAGATTGATCTGAAACCTGAATGGAAACGACTCCACATGGTAGATGCGGTCAAAGAAGCGACAGGTGTAGATTTCTGGAATGAGATGACTGTTGAAGAAGCGCGCGGTCATGCAAAAGAGCACGGTGTCGAGATCACAAACTCAATGACGGTGGGTCATATCATCAATGAATTCTTCGAACAAAAAATTGAAGAAACACTCATTCAGCCTACATTTATTTACGGCCACCCTGTAGAGATTTCTCCTCTTGCTAAGAAAAATCCGGAGGACCCTCGCTTTACAGACCGTTTTGAGCTGTTTATCGTCGGCCGTGAGCACGCTAATGCGTTTACGGAGCTGAATGACCCTATTGACCAGAGGGAACGCTTTGAAGCGCAATTAAAAGAAAGAGAAGAAGGAAACGATGAAGCGCATATGATGGATGAAGACTTCGTTGAAGCTCTTGAATACGGCATGCCGCCGACCGGGGGATTGGGTATCGGTATCGACCGCCTTGTCATGCTGTTAACAAATGCTCCGTCTATCAGAGACGTTTTATTATTCCCTCAAATGAGACAACGCTAATAAAAGGGAAGGCGCCGTTTCTGCTTATCGCAGTACGGCGCTTTTTTAGAAACAAGCCGCTCGTAAAACTTTTTTGATTTTCTTTTAAAAAACTATTGCACTATTATTTGTGAGGTGGTATATTATTATTCGTTGCCGCTAAACAAGGCGCTGACGAAAAAAAGAAATTTAAAAAGTTGTTGACTTCAAGAGATTGATAAGATATAATAATAAAGTCGCTTGAACGAAAGGCAAAATGATCTTTGAAAACTAAACAAGACAAAACGTACCTGTTAATTCAAAGTTTTAAATAAATCGCACAGTGATGTGCGTAGTCAGTCAAACTACTTTATCGGAGAGTTTGATCCTGGCTCAGGACGAACGCTGGCGGCGTGCCTAATACATGCAAGTCGAGCGGACAGATGGGAGCTTGCTCCCTGATGTTAGCGGCGGACGGGTGAGTAACACGTGGGTAACCTACCTGTAAGACTGGGATAACTCCGGGAAACCGGGGCTAATACCGGATGGTTGTTTGAACCGCATGGTTCAGACATAAAAGGTGGCTTCGGCTACCACTTACAGATGGACCCGCGGCGCATTAGCTAGTTGGTGAGGTAACGGCTCACCAAGGCGACGATGCGTAGCCGACCTGAGAGGGTGATCGGCCACACTGGGACTGAGACACGGCCCAGACTCCTACGGGAGGCAGCAGTAGGGAATCTTCCGCAATGGACGAAAGTCTGACGGAGCAACGCCGCGTGAGTGATGAAGGTTTTCGGATCGTAAAGCTCTGTTGTTAGGGAAGAACAAGTGCCGTTCAAATAGGGCGGCACCTTGACGGTACCTAACCAGAAAGCCACGGCTAACTACGTGCCAGCAGCCGCGGTAATACGTAGGTGGCAAGCGTTGTCCGGAATTATTGGGCGTAAAGGGCTCGCAGGCGGTTTCTTAAGTCTGATGTGAAAGCCCCCGGCTCAACCGGGGAGGGTCATTGGAAACTGGGGAACTTGAGTGCAGAAGAGGAGAGTGGAATTCCACGTGTAGCGGTGAAATGCGTAGAGATGTGGAGGAACACCAGTGGCGAAGGCGACTCTCTGGTCTGTAACTGACGCTGAGGAGCGAAAGCGTGGGGAGCGAACAGGATTAGATACCCTGGTAGTCCACGCCGTAAACGATGAGTGCTAAGTGTTAGGGGGTTTCCGCCCCTTAGTGCTGCAGCTAACGCATTAAGCACTCCGCCTGGGGAGTACGGTCGCAAGACTGAAACTCAAAGGAATTGACGGGGGCCCGCACAAGCGGTGGAGCATGTGGTTTAATTCGAAGCAACGCGAAGAACCTTACCAGGTCTTGACATCCTCTGACAATCCTAGAGATAGGACGTCCCCTTCGGGGGCAGAGTGACAGGTGGTGCATGGTTGTCGTCAGCTCGTGTCGTGAGATGTTGGGTTAAGTCCCGCAACGAGCGCAACCCTTGATCTTAGTTGCCAGCATTCAGTTGGGCACTCTAAGGTGACTGCCGGTGACAAACCGGAGGAAGGTGGGGATGACGTCAAATCATCATGCCCCTTATGACCTGGGCTACACACGTGCTACAATGGACAGAACAAAGGGCAGCGAAACCGCGAGGTTAAGCCAATCCCACAAATCTGTTCTCAGTTCGGATCGCAGTCTGCAACTCGACTGCGTGAAGCTGGAATCGCTAGTAATCGCGGATCAGCATGCCGCGGTGAATACGTTCCCGGGCCTTGTACACACCGCCCGTCACACCACGAGAGTTTGTAACACCCGAAGTCGGTGAGGTAACCTTTTAGGAGCCAGCCGCCGAAGGTGGGACAGATGATTGGGGTGAAGTCGTAACAAGGTAGCCGTATCGGAAGGTGCGGCTGGATCACCTCCTTTCTAAGGATTTTAACGGAATATAAGACCTTGGGTCTTATAAACAGAACGTTCCCTGTCTTGTTTAGTTTTGAAGGATCATTCGATTCTTCGAGATGTTGTTCTTTGAAAACTAGATAACAGAAGTAATTCACATTCAATTAGTAATGCAAGATATCACGTAGTGATTCTTTTTAACGGTTAAGTTAGAAAGGGCGCACGGTGGATGCCTTGGCACTAGGAGCCGATGAAGGACGGGACGAACACCGATATGCTTCGGGGAGCTGTAAGCAAGCTTTGATCCGGAGATTTCCGAATGGGGAAACCCACCACTCGTAATGGAGTGGTATCCATATCTGAATACATAGGATATGAGAAGGCAGACCCGGGGAACTGAAACATCTAAGTACCCGGAGGAAGAGAAAGCAAATGCGATTCCCTGAGTAGCGGCGAGCGAAACGGGACCAGCCCAAACCAAGAGGCTTGCCTCTTGGGGTTGTAGGACACTCTGTACGGAGTTACAAAGGAACGAGGTAGATGAAGAGGTCTGGAAAGGCCCGCCATAGAAGGTAACAGCCCTGTAGTCAAAACTTCGTTCTCTCCTGAGTGGATCCTGAGTACGGCGGAACACGTGAAATTCCGTCGGAATCCGGGAGGACCATCTCCCAAGGCTAAATACTCCCTAGTGACCGATAGTGAACCAGTACCGTGAGGGAAAGGTGAAAAGCACCCCGGAAGGGGAGTGAAAGAGATCCTGAAACCGTGTGCCTACAAGTAGTCAGAGCCCGTTAACGGGTGATGGCGTGCCTTTTGTAGAATGAACCGGCGAGTTACGATCCCGTGCAAGGTTAAGCAGAAGATGCGGAGCCGCAGCGAAAGCGAGTCTGAATAGGGCGAATTGAGTACGTGGTCGTAGACCCGAAACCAGGTGATCTACCCATGTCCAGGGTGAAGTTCAGGTAACACTGAATGGAGGCCCGAACCCACGCACGTTGAAAAGTGCGGGGATGAGGTGTGGGTAGGGGTGAAATGCCAATCGAACCTGGAGATAGCTGGTTCTCTCCGAAATAGCTTTAGGGCTAGCCTCAAGGTAAGAGTCTCGGAGGTAGAGCACTGATTGGACTAGGGGCCCCTACCGGGTTACCGAATTCAGTCAAACTCCGAATGCCGATGACTTATCCTTGGGAGTCAGACTGCGAGTGATAAGATCCGTAGTCGAAAGGGAAACAGCCCAGACCGCCAGCTAAGGTCCCAAAGTATACGTTAAGTGGAAAAGGATGTGGAGTTGCTTAGACAACCAGGATGTTGGCTTAGAAGCAGCCACCATTTAAAGAGTGCGTAATAGCTCACTGGTCGAGTGACTCTGCGCCGAAAATGTACCGGGGCTAAACGTATCACCGAAGCTGCGGACTGTTCTTCGAACAGTGGTAGGAGAGCGTTCTAAGGGCTGTGAAGCAAGACCGGAAGGACTTGTGGAGCGCTTAGAAGTGAGAATGCCGGTATGAGTAGCGAAAGAGGGGTGAGAATCCCCTCCACCGAATGCCTAAGGTTTCCTGAGGAAGGCTCGTCCGCTCAGGGTTAGTCGGGACCTAAGCCGAGGCCGAAAGGCGTAGGCGATGGATAACAGGTTGATATTCCTGTACCACCTCCTCACCATTTGAGCAATGGGGGGACGCAGGAGGATAGGGTAAGCGCGGTATTGGATATCCGCGTCCAAGCAGTTAGGCTGGGAAATAGGCAAATCCGTTTCCCGTGAAGGCTGAGCTGTGATGGCGAGCGAATTATAGTAGCGAAGTTCCTGATTCCACACTGCCAAGAAAAGCCTCTAGCGAGGTGAGAGGTGCCCGTACCGCAAACCGACACAGGTAGGCGAGGAGAGAATCCTAAGGTGATCGAGAGAACTCTCGTTAAGGAACTCGGCAAAATGACCCCGTAACTTCGGGAGAAGGGGTGCTCTGTTAGGGTGCAAGCCCGAGAGAGCCGCAGTGAATAGGCCCAGGCGACTGTTTAGCAAAAACACAGGTCTCTGCGAAGCCGTAAGGCGAAGTATAGGGGCTGACGCCTGCCCGGTGCTGGAAGGTTAAGAGGAGCGCTTAGCGTAAGCGAAGGTGCGAATTGAAGCCCCAGTAAACGGCGGCCGTAACTATAACGGTCCTAAGGTAGCGAAATTCCTTGTCGGGTAAGTTCCGACCCGCACGAAAGGCGCAACGATCTGGGCACTGTCTCAACGAGAGACTCGGTGAAATTATAGTACCTGTGAAGATGCAGGTTACCCGCGACAGGACGGAAAGACCCCGTGGAGCTTTACTGCAGCCTGATATTGAATGTTGGTACAGCTTGTACAGGATAGGTAGGAGCCTTGGAAACCGGAGCGCCAGCTTCGGTGGAGGCATCGGTGGGATACTACCCTGGCTGTATTGACCTTCTAACCCGCCGCCCTTATCGGGCGGGGAGACAGTGTCAGGTGGGCAGTTTGACTGGGGCGGTCGCCTCCTAAAAGGTAACGGAGGCGCCCAAAGGTTCCCTCAGAATGGTTGGAAATCATTCGCAGAGTGTAAAGGCACAAGGGAGCTTGACTGCGAGACCTACAAGTCGAGCAGGGACGAAAGTCGGGCTTAGTGATCCGGTGGTTCCGCATGGAAGGGCCATCGCTCAACGGATAAAAGCTACCCCGGGGATAACAGGCTTATCTCCCCCAAGAGTCCACATCGACGGGGAGGTTTGGCACCTCGATGTCGGCTCATCGCATCCTGGGGCTGTAGTCGGTCCCAAGGGTTGGGCTGTTCGCCCATTAAAGCGGTACGCGAGCTGGGTTCAGAACGTCGTGAGACAGTTCGGTCCCTATCCGTCGCGGGCGCAGGAAATTTGAGAGGAGCTGTCCTTAGTACGAGAGGACCGGGATGGACGCACCGCTGGTGTACCAGTTGTTCTGCCAAGGGCATCGCTGGGTAGCTATGTGCGGACGGGATAAGTGCTGAAAGCATCTAAGCATGAAGCCCCCCTCAAGATGAGATTTCCCATTCCGCAAGGAAGTAAGATCCCTGAAAGATGATCAGGTTGATAGGTCTGAGGTGGAAGTGTGGCGACACATGGAGCTGACAGATACTAATCGATCGAGGACTTAACCAATTTGAATGTATGCTTACTGTTATCTAGTTTTGAGAGAACACTCTCAATGGTTTGGTGGCGATAGCGAAGAGGTCACACCCGTTCCCATGCCGAACACGGAAGTTAAGCTCTTCAGCGCCGATGGTAGTCGGGGGTTTCCCCCTGTGAGAGTAGGACGCCGCCAAGCTATTACACGTAAGTGTAATATATGGAGGATTAGCTCAGCTGGGAGAGCATCTGCCTTACAAGCAGAGGGTCGGCGGTTCGAGCCCGTCATCCTCCACCATATTTGCCGGCCTAGCTCAATTGGTAGAGCAACTGACTTGTAATCAGTAGGTTGGGGGTTCAAGTCCTCTGGCCGGCACCATTTTTGGACAAGATAATAACATAAGTCTTTTAAAAAGAGCCATTAGCTCAGTTGGTAGAGCATCTGACTTTTAATCAGAGGGTCGAAGGTTCGAGTCCTTCATGGCTCACCATGTTACGCGGGTGTGGCGGAATTGGCAGACGCGCTAGACTTAGGATCTAGTGTCTTATGACGTGGGGGTTCAAGTCCCTTCACCCGCATTATACAGGATAGTTATCCTGTATGCGGAAGTAGTTCAGTGGTAGAACACCACCTTGCCAAGGTGGGGGTCGCGGGTTCGAATCCCGTCTTCCGCTCCAACTATACCATCCACGCCGGGGTGGTGGAATTGGCAGACACACAGGACTTAAAATCCTGCGGTAGGTGACTACCGTGCCGGTTCAAGTCCGGCCCTCGGCATTATTGTTATGCGCCCGTAGCTCAATTGGATAGAGCGTTTGACTACGGATCAAAAGGTTAGGGGTTCGACTCCTCTCGGGCGCGCCATAATATTTTTAAAAATCGGGAAGTAGCTCAGCTTGGTAGAGCACATGGTTTGGGACCATGGGGTCGCAGGTTCGAATCCTGTCTTCCCGACCACTTCGGGGCCTTAGCTCAGCTGGGAGAGCGCCTGCTTTGCACGCAGGAGGTCAGCGGTTCGATCCCGCTAGGCTCCACCATTTATAAAAAATATGTTGACTTTAAAAGAAACTTATTATACACTTAAAAAGTTGCTTGAGAAAGTGAACAAAATGATCTTTGAAAACTAAACAAGACAAAACGTACCTGTTAATTCAAAGTTTTAAATAAATCGCACAGCGATGTGCGTAGTCAGTCAAACTACTTTATCGGAGAGTTTGATCCTGGCTCAGGACGAACGCTGGCGGCGTGCCTAATACATGCAAGTCGAGCGGACAGATGGGAGCTTGCTCCCTGATGTTAGCGGCGGACGGGTGAGTAACACGTGGGTAACCTGCCTGTAAGACTGGGATAACTCCGGGAAACCGGGGCTAATACCGGATGGTTGTTTGAACCGCATGGTTCAGACATAAAAGGTGGCTTCGGCTACCACTTACAGATGGACCCGCGGCGCATTAGCTAGTTGGTGAGGTAACGGCTCACCAAGGCGACGATGCGTAGCCGACCTGAGAGGGTGATCGGCCACACTGGGACTGAGACACGGCCCAGACTCCTACGGGAGGCAGCAGTAGGGAATCTTCCGCAATGGACGAAAGTCTGACGGAGCAACGCCGCGTGAGTGATGAAGGTTTTCGGATCGTAAAGCTCTGTTGTTAGGGAAGAACAAGTGCCGTTCAAATAGGGCGGCACCTTGACGGTACCTAACCAGAAAGCCACGGCTAACTACGTGCCAGCAGCCGCGGTAATACGTAGGTGGCAAGCGTTGTCCGGAATTATTGGGCGTAAAGGGCTCGCAGGCGGTTTCTTAAGTCTGATGTGAAAGCCCCCGGCTCAACCGGGGAGGGTCATTGGAAACTGGGGAACTTGAGTGCAGAAGAGGAGAGTGGAATTCCACGTGTAGCGGTGAAATGCGTAGAGATGTGGAGGAACACCAGTGGCGAAGGCGACTCTCTGGTCTGTAACTGACGCTGAGGAGCGAAAGCGTGGGGAGCGAACAGGATTAGATACCCTGGTAGTCCACGCCGTAAACGATGAGTGCTAAGTGTTAGGGGGTTTCCGCCCCTTAGTGCTGCAGCTAACGCATTAAGCACTCCGCCTGGGGAGTACGGTCGCAAGACTGAAACTCAAAGGAATTGACGGGG
>NZ_AJST01000001.1:3830000-3897500 GCF_000259405.1 Bacillus sp. 5B6
TGTAAGACGGCAAATGGAAATGTTAAAAAAAGAACTTGAATCTTTAATACACCACGAAGAGTTTGAAAGAGCAGCGGAGGTCAGGGATCAGATCCGATCGTTAGAGCAGAAATTAAAAAGTAAAGACAGTGAGGGGGAACAAGGGTAATGTCGCTCAAGCATTTTATTCAGGACGCACTAAGCAATTGGATGAAGCAAAAGGGACCTGAAAGTGACATTGTACTCAGCAGCCGTATACGGTTGGCCCGAAACTTTGAAAATATAAAGTTTCCTGCCAGGTATATGAATGAAGAAGCCTCATCCATCATTCAGCAATTCGAAGATCATTTTTCAGGAAAAGAACTGCCTGATATCGGTCAATTTCATTTAATCAGAATGAGTGAAGCTCAGCCTTTGGAAAAACGGGTGCTGATGGAGAAACATCTGATCAGCCCGAATTTAACTGAATCCCCTTTTGGCGGCTGTCTGCTTTCTGAAAATGAAGAAGTCAGCATTATGTTAAATGAAGAAGATCATATCAGAATTCAATGCCTCTTCCCCGGCTTCCAGCTTCTCAACGCTATAAAAGCGGCAAACCAGGTTGATGACTGGATTGAGGAGAAAGTGGATTACGCCTTTGGAGAGAAGAGAGGGTACTTAACAAGCTGTCCTACAAATGTAGGGACGGGACTAAGGGCTTCAGTCATGATGCATTTGCCGGGCCTTGTATTAACTAGGCAAATGAATCGAATTATACCGGCAATTAACCAATTAGGCTTAGTTGTTAGAGGAATTTACGGTGAAGGCAGCGAAGCATTAGGAAATATCTTTCAAATTTCAAATCAAATCACACTCGGAAAATCAGAACAGGACATTGTAGATGATTTAAACAGTGTGGCTGCCCAGCTGATTGAGCAGGAACGTTCAGCCCGAGAAGCGCTTTACCAAACCTCGAAAATTGAATTGGAGGACCGGGTATTCAGATCTTACGGTGTTTTATCCAACTGCCGTATGATTGAATCAAAGGAAACGGCGAAATGCCTTTCTGACGTTCGGCTGGGGATAGACCTTGGAATCATCAAAGGGCTATCAAGCAATATACTTAATGAACTGATGATTTTGACACAGCCGGGTTTTCTCCAGCAATATTCGGGCGGTGCATTACGGCCGAACGAAAGAGACGCGAGAAGAGCGGCTCTTATCAGGGAAAGGCTGCATTTAGAAATGAGTGCAAATAGACAGGAGGATGATTCGATATGATGTTTGGAAGGTTTACAGAGCGAGCTCAAAAGGTATTGGCACTGGCACAGGAAGAAGCACTGCGCTTAGGCCATACAAATATCGGAACTGAACATATACTATTAGGGTTAGTCCGTGAAGGTGAAGGGATCGCATTTAAAGCTTTAGAAGCACTGGGCCTTAATTCAGATAAAATGCAGAAAGAAGTGGAAAGTTTGATCGGTCGAGGGCAGGAAAGCACCACCTCTGTTCCTCATTACACACCTCGAGCCAAAAAGGTAATAGAGTTATCAATGGATGAAGCCAGAAAGCTAGGACATTCTTATGTGGGAACAGAACACATACTTCTCGGACTGATTCGTGAAGGAGAAGGCGTGGCCGCGAGAGTTCTGAACAATCTCGGTGTCAGCTTGAATAAGGCGAGACAGCAAGTGCTGCAGCTTCTGGGAAGCAATGAGACGGGATCTTCTGCATCCGGTACGAACAGCAATGCAAACACGCCGACGCTTGACAGCTTGGCTCGTGATTTAACTGCGATTGCGAAGGAAGACAGTCTTGATCCGGTTATCGGCCGAAGCAAAGAAATTCAGCGTGTTATTGAGGTATTAAGCCGCAGAACGAAGAATAATCCCGTTCTTATCGGAGAACCGGGTGTAGGTAAGACTGCGATTGCTGAAGGCCTCGCACAGCAGATCATCAATAATGAAGTGCCGGAAATTTTACGTGATAAACGCGTAATGACATTAGACATGGGTACGGTTGTAGCTGGTACGAAATACCGCGGAGAATTTGAAGACCGCTTGAAAAAAGTAATGGATGAAATACGTCAGGCCGGCAATATTATTTTATTCATTGACGAACTGCATACACTGATCGGAGCGGGGGGAGCAGAAGGTGCGATTGACGCATCGAATATCTTAAAACCTTCACTGGCCCGCGGAGAGCTCCAATGCATCGGTGCGACAACGCTTGATGAATACCGTAAATATATCGAAAAAGACGCCGCTCTGGAGCGCCGTTTCCAGCCGATTCAGGTGGATCAGCCGTCAGCCGATGAAAGCATTCAAATTTTAAAAGGGCTCCGTGACCGCTATGAAGCGCATCACCGCGTATCCATTACCGATGAAGCGATCGAAGCGGCGGTTAAATTGTCCGACCGTTATATTTCTGACCGCTTCCTTCCGGATAAAGCGATCGATTTAATTGATGAAGCCGGTTCAAAAGTGCGTCTCCGTTCTTTCACAACACCTCCGAACTTAAAAGAGCTTGAGCAGAAACTCGATGAAGTTCGCAAGGAAAAAGACGCTGCCGTTCAGAGCCAGGAGTTTGAAAAAGCGGCTTCCCTTCGTGATACGGAGCAGCGCCTGAGAGAACAGGTGGAAGACACGAAAAAAACGTGGAAAGAAAAACAAGGCCAGGAGAACTCCGAAGTTTCTGTAGAGGATATTGCGATGGTTGTATCCAGCTGGACCGGGGTGCCTGTATCTAAAATTGCCCAAACGGAAACAGATAAGCTTCTCAATATGGAAAACATTCTGCACTCCCGCGTCATCGGCCAGGATGAAGCTGTTGTAGCCGTTGCAAAGGCTGTCAGACGTGCAAGAGCCGGTCTGAAGGACCCGAAACGCCCGATTGGTTCATTCATCTTCTTAGGCCCTACAGGCGTTGGGAAGACAGAGCTGGCACGAGCGCTGGCGGAATCCATTTTCGGTGATGAGGAAGCGATGATCAGAGTGGATATGTCCGAATACATGGAGAAACACTCGACTTCACGTCTTGTCGGTTCTCCTCCGGGATATGTCGGCTATGATGAAGGCGGCCAGCTGACAGAAAAAGTGAGAAGAAAACCTTACTCTGTCGTACTGCTTGATGAAATTGAAAAAGCGCATCCTGATGTGTTTAACATACTCCTGCAAGTGCTTGAAGACGGACGCTTGACTGATTCAAAAGGACGCACTGTGGATTTCCGCAACACGATCCTGATTATGACGTCAAATGTCGGAGCGAGCGAGCTGAAACGCAACAAATATGTGGGCTTCAATGTGCAGGATGAATCACAAAACCATAAAGACATGAAAGACAAAGTCATGGGAGAGCTGAAGCGTGCCTTCAGACCTGAGTTTATCAACCGGATTGACGAAATTATCGTCTTCCACTCCCTTGAGAAAAAACATCTTACAGACATCGTGTCGCTTATGTCTGATCAGTTAACAAAACGTCTGAAAGAACAAGATCTCTCTATCGAGCTGACGGATGCTGCAAAAGCAAAAGTGGCAGAAGAGGGCGTCGATTTGGAATACGGCGCACGTCCGTTAAGAAGAGCGATTCAAAAGCATGTGGAGGACCGGTTATCAGAAGAACTCCTCAGAGGCAATATTGATAAGGGCCAGCACATTGTTCTTGATGTTGAGGACGGCGAATTTGTCGTAAAAACAACTGCTAAAACGAACTAATATAGTGACAAACATGAGGCATACGTAAGCGAGTGTATGCCTCACTTTGTTATATAGAGAAATATTCGATAAGGAAGAGGTCTTACAACATATATGGCTAAATCAAAAACAAAATTCATCTGCCACTCATGCGGTTATGAATCCGCAAAGTGGATGGGAAAGTGCCCGGGCTGCGGGGCTTGGAATACAATGGTGGAAGAAACCATAAAAAAAGCGCCGGCGAATCGGCGGGCGGCTTTCTCCCACTCCGTTCAAACCGTCCAGAAACCATCACCCATTACATCAATTGAAACATCGGAAGAACCCCGCGTTCACACAAAGCTTGAAGAATTCAACAGAGTGCTTGGCGGCGGCGTTGTGAAGGGCTCGTTAGTATTAATCGGCGGTGATCCCGGCATCGGAAAATCAACGCTCCTTCTCCAAGTATCCGCACAATTAGCAGATACGGCCGGCAGCGTGCTTTACATTTCAGGGGAAGAATCCGTGAAGCAAACGAAGCTGCGTGCCGACAGACTTGGAATCAACAGCCAAACGTTACATGTTTTATCTGAAACCGATATGGAGTATATTTCGTCTGCTATACAAGAGATGAAACCCGCATTTGTTGTCGTAGACTCCATTCAGACCGTGTACCAAAGTGATATCACCTCAGCTCCCGGCAGTGTATCACAAGTAAGAGAGTGTACGGCCGAATTGATGAAAATCGCGAAAACAAACGGCATACCTATTTTTATCGTCGGGCACGTCACAAAAGAAGGATCGATCGCAGGGCCGAGATTGCTTGAGCACATGGTCGATACCGTTCTATACTTTGAAGGAGAGCGGCACCATACATTCCGTATTTTGCGGGCTGTAAAAAACCGTTTCGGCTCCACAAATGAAATGGGCATCTTTGAAATGCGGGAAGAGGGGCTTACGGAAGTGCTGAACCCTTCTGAAATATTCTTGGAAGAGCGTTCTGCCGGGGCATCGGGTTCGAGTATCGTTGCGTCAATGGAAGGAACGAGACCGATCCTGGTTGAAATCCAGGCGCTCATATCACCGACCAGTTTTGGAAACCCGCGCCGCATGGCTACAGGCATTGACCACAACAGGGTGTCGTTAATTATGGCTGTGCTTGAGAAGCGGGTGGGTCTTTTGCTTCAAAATCAAGATGCATATTTAAAGGTCGCCGGCGGGGTCAAACTGGATGAACCGGCGATTGATTTGGCAGTAGCCGTCAGCATTGCCTCAAGCTTCAGAGATACACCGCCGAATCCCGCAGATTGCTTTATCGGTGAAGTGGGTCTGACAGGAGAAGTCCGCAGGGTGTCAAGAATCGAACAGCGCGTAAAAGAAGCGGCAAAACTCGGCTTCAAGCGCATGATCATACCTGAGGCGAATGCAGATGGGTGGACAATACCAAAAGGGATTGAGGTTGTCGGAGTAGCAAATGTTGCAGAAGCGCTTCGTACTTCATTAGGAGGATCATAATAGATGGAAAAAGAGAAAAAAGGGGCGAAACAAGAGCTTGACCTGTCTGCAATTCTGCAGTTCGTTGCACCGGGCACCCCGCTCAGAGCCGGGATAGAGAATGTACTTCGGGCAAATACAGGCGGCCTGATTGTTGTCGGATACAATGATAAGGTAAAGCAAGTCGTGGATGGCGGTTTTCATATTAATACATCATTTGCGCCCGCTCACTTATACGAGCTGGCCAAAATGGACGGTGCCATTATTTTAAGTGATTCCGGCCAGAAAATTCTTTATGCGAATACGCAGCTTATGCCGGAGGCGACCATTTCTTCTTCAGAAACGGGAATGAGGCACCGTACGGCGGAACGGGTGGCGAAGCAGACCGGCTGTCTCGTCATCGCCATTTCTGAGCGCAGAAATGTCATTACGTTATATCAGGACAGCATGAAGTACACACTAAAGGACATAGGATTTATTTTAACAAAGGCAAATCAGGCCATTCAAACGCTTGAGAAGTATAAAACCATTTTAGACAAAACGATTACGGCTTTAAACGCATTAGAGTTTGAGGAGCTTGTGACATTCAGTGACGTGTTGTCCGTCATGCATCGATATGAAATGGTGCTCCGAATAAAAAATGAAATCAATATGTATATTAAAGAACTCGGAACGGAAGGCCACTTAATCCGTCTGCAGGTGATTGAACTGATTACGGACATGGAAGAAGAGGCGGCACTTTTCATCAAAGACTATGTCAAAGAAAAAATCAAAGATCCGTTCGTGCTGCTAAAAGAGCTTCAGGATATGTCCAGCTATGATCTGCTTGATGATTCCATTCTGTTTAAGCTGCTTGGATATCCGGCTTCTACCAATATTGATGATTATGTGCTCCCGAGAGGATACAGGCTGCTGAACAAAATTCCGCGTCTGCCGATGCCGATTGTTGAAAATGTGGTTGAGGCGTTCGGATTTTTGCCAAGCATAACGGAAGCCACTGTAGAAGAGCTTGATGATGTTGAGGGTATCGGCGAAGTGCGCGCCAAAAAAATCAAAAAAGGCTTAAAACGCCTTCAGGAAAAACACTATATAGATAGACAGCTTTAAGAATCGCTTAAACCTGTCGGAATCCGGGTATATTATTGTTAGTTTTTGTTTATTCTGAATTTGTAGGCTCTGACAGTCTGCTGAAAAAATGCTACTTAAAAGGAGGTGGAGGTATGTTAAAACGAATAGTTCAGGCGTTCTTCATTATTGTGGGCGGCGTTGTCGGTATCTTTTTAATACCTGAATTGTTTGTGCTGTCAAATATACAGGACATACCTTTAATAACAAACGCATATACGTCTGCTGCAATTGGTGCTATTATCTTTTTTCTCATCAGTATATGGACGACAGAATATGTGATTAATTGGGTAAAATGGATTGAAGATTCTTTGCTGAGAGCTCCGGTGCCGGATCTGTTATTCGGGAGTCTCGGATTGGTTTTTGGACTTATCATCGCATATCTCATTGTAAACGTGATTCCGCTGGACAATATTCCGTACCGTATATTCAGCACCATCATTCCGGTCTTTCTGGCTTTCTTTCTCGGTTATCTGGGCTTCCAAGTCGGATTTAAGAAAAAGGATGAACTGATCAGTCTTTTCTCCATTTCTGCAAGAATGCAGAAGAAAAAGGGAAGTGCTGATGAGGAGCAGGAGGAACAGGATAAAAGGCTGAAAATCTTGGATACAAGTGTTATTATTGATGGGAGAATTGCAGATATTTGTCAGACGGGCTTTTTAGAAGGCGTCATTGTTATTCCTCAATTTGTGCTGGAGGAATTACAGCATATCGCTGATTCTTCAGATGTTTTAAAACGTAACAGAGGACGCCGCGGTCTGGATATCTTGAATCGCATTCAAAAGGAACTGGATATTACGGTTGAAATTTATGAAGGCGACTTCGAGGACATTCAGGAGGTTGACAGCAAGCTTGTCAAACTTGCGAAGCTGACATCCGGCGTCGTTGTGACGAATGATTTTAATTTAAATAAAGTATGTGAGCTTCAGAAGGTTGCGGTACTGAATATTAATGACCTTGCAAACGCGGTGAAGCCGGTTGTGCTTCCGGGCGAAGAGATGAATGTGCAGGTGATTAAGGACGGGAAAGAGCACAATCAAGGTGTGGCTTACTTGGATGACGGTACGATGATTGTTGTGGAAGAAGGCCGCAATTATATAGGGAAACATATTGATGTGCTCGTAACCAGCGTACTGCAGACAGCGGCGGGACGAATGATTTTTGCCAAGCCCAAGCTGCTTGAGAAAGCTCTTTAAGAGGGAGTTCATATGGAGTATGTTGTCGTTATTCCGGCTGCCGGACAAGGAAAACGGATGAAGGCCGGGAAAAATAAGCTGTTCATCAGCTTAAAAGGTGCGCCTGTTATTATACACACACTGCGGGTTTTTGAAAGCCACGCACCCTGTCAGAAAATAATCTTGGTGATAAACGAGAGTGAACAGGAAGATTTTCGCCAGCTGTTGGCCCAATTTCCGATTCAGACGGAAATTGAGCTTGTTACCGGAGGTGCGGAGCGTCAGCACAGTGTATACGAAGGACTGAAAGTGATTGATAAGGAATCGGTCGTCCTTGTTCATGACGGAGCGCGCCCGTTTGTCACACATCAGCATATCGATAAGCTCGTTGAAACAGCAGAGGAGGCGGGAGCGGCTGTCCTGGCTGTTCCTGTGAAAGACACGATAAAACGGGCGGAAGGCTCCCGGGTTGCGGAGACCTTTGATCGTTCAAGCTTGTGGGCCGTTCAAACGCCGCAAGCTTTTCGTCTTTCTTTATTGAAGACGGCGCATATGGAAGCGGAAAACAAAGGCTTCTTAGGGACGGATGACGCCAGCCTCGTCGAGCGTCTTGATGGATATCAGGTGAGTATCGTTGAAGGCAGCTATACCAATATTAAGCTGACAACGCCGGATGACCTGATATTTGCGGAAGCAATCATGAAAGCGGAAAGTGGGAATCATAATGTTTAGAATCGGACAAGGATTTGATGTGCATCAATTAACGGAAGGCCGTCCTCTCATCATCGGCGGAATTGAAATTCCTTATGAAAAGGGGCTGCTCGGACATTCAGATGCTGATGTATTGCTGCATACAGTCGCAGACGCGTGTCTCGGAGCGGCAGGTGAAGGAGATATCGGCAAGCATTTCCCGGATACTGATCCGGAATTCAAGGATGCGGATTCTTTTAAGCTGCTTCAGCATGTCTGGAACATTGTTAAAGAAAAAGGATACGTACTCGGAAATATAGACTGTACGATTATTGCGCAAAAGCCGAAAATGGCGCCGCATATTGATGCTATGAGAAAACGGATAGCGGAAGGCCTTGAGGCGGACGTCTCTCAAGTAAACGTAAAAGCGACGACGACTGAAAAGCTCGGGTTTACCGGAAGAGCCGAAGGAATTGCCGCTCAGGCGACCGTTCTGATCCAAAAAGCCTGATCATTGTTTTGATGCCGGGTCTATTTGGTGGTAGAATAGATACATATATTCGGCTAGAGGCTACAGACGAGATGAAAGGAAGTATTTGAACATGGGAAATGAAGTACGCGTTCGTTATGCACCGAGTCCGACCGGACATTTGCATATCGGTAACGCCAGAACTGCGCTTTTTAACTATTTATTTGCCCGCAGCCAAGGCGGAAAGTTTATTATCCGGATTGAGGATACGGACAAAAAGCGAAATATTGAAGGCGGAGAGCAAAGCCAGCTCAACTATTTGAAATGGCTCGGCATGGACTGGGATGAAAGTGTGGATGTCGGCGGAGAATACGGCCCGTACCGCCAGTCTGAGCGTAACGACATTTACAAAAAGTACTATGAAGAGCTTCTTGAAAAAGGGCTTGCTTATAAATGTTTCTGTACGGAAGAAGAACTTGAGAAAGAACGTGAAGAGCAAATCGCCCGCGGGGAAATGCCGCGTTATTCCGGCAAACACAGAAACCTGACTCAGGAAGAGCAGGAGCAGTTTTTAGCCGAAGGCAGACAGCCGAGCATCCGTTTCCGCGTGCCGGAAGGGAAAATCATCGCATTTAACGATATCGTAAAAGGTGAGATTTCTTTTGAATCAGACGGCATCGGCGACTTTGTCATCGTCAAAAAAGACGGAACACCGACGTATAACTTTGCTGTCGCGATTGACGATTACTTAATGAAAATGACGCACGTGCTCCGCGGTGAGGATCACATTTCAAATACACCGAAACAGATCATGATTTTCCAGGCATTCGGCTGGGATGTTCCTGTCTTCGGACATATGACGCTTATCGTTAACGAAAGCCGCAAAAAATTAAGTAAACGTGATGAATCAATTATCCAGTTTATTGAGCAGTATGATGAGCTGGGTTACCTGCCTGAAGCGCTGTTTAACTTTATCGGACTTCTCGGCTGGTCTCCCGTCGGTGAAGAAGAGCTTTTCACAAGAGAACAATTCATTGAAATTTTTGATGTGAATCGTTTGTCTAAGTCACCGGCTCTGTTTGATATGCATAAACTGAAATGGGTCAACAATCAATACGTCAAAGCGCTGGATCTTGATCAAGTGGTTGAGCTGACCTTGCCGCACCTGCAAAAAGCAGGAAAAGTCGGCACTGAGCTTTCTGCCGAAGACCAGGAATGGGTTCGTAAATTAATCTCTCTTTACCATGAGCAATTGAGCTACGGCGCTGAAATTGTCGAGCTGACTGATTTGTTCTTTAAAGATGAGATCGAGTATAATCAAGAGGCGAAAGCCGTTCTGGAAGAAGAACAGGTGCCTGAAGTGCTCAGCGTATTTGCTGCGAAGCTTGAAGAGCTTGAAGAATTTACGCCTGAGCTGATCAAAGCCTCAATCAAAGCTGTTCAGAAAGAAACAGGCCATAAAGGCAAAAAGCTGTTCATGCCGATTCGTGTAGCGGTTACCGGTCAGACACACGGTCCTGAGCTTCCGCAGGCCATTGAGCTGATCGGCAGAGAAACAGCCGTCAGACGCCTGAAAAGCATTTAAATATACGATTGTTGACAGGGAAGAGTATAAAACAATGACCATTACAGAAAGAATCTTCATCGGCTGAGAGAGATTCATGCGTCATGTTTTAGAAGTGCGCCCTTAAGACCTTTGAAGAACATTTCTGCGGAAATCAGTATTTAAAGGCGGCCGCCGCCGTTACCGGCTTTTAAGTTGGGAAAACAGTGACTTGTTTTTCAAACAGAGTGGAACCGCGCGGTAAAAGCGTCTCTGTCATGTTTACATGCAGAGGCGCTTTTTTTATAGGCGGAAAAACAGACTGGAGCGGGGAGAGAATGGGGGGAAGCATGTGTTTTTTAAAATGCTAAAAGAAGACATAGATACAGTGTTCGATCAAGATCCGGCAGCAAGAAGCTATTTCGAAGTTGTTTTAACTTATTCTGGTTTACATGCTATATGGGCGCATCGGATTGCACATGCTTTATATAAACGGAGATTTTTCTTCCTGGCGCGCCTGATATCACAGATTGCCCGTTTCTTTACCGGAATTGAAATCCATCCCGGCGCGACCATCGGGAGAAGGTTTTTCATTGACCACGGTATGGGGGTCGTCATAGGGGAAACATGTGAAATCGGCAATAACGTGACGGTATTCCAAGGTGTCACTCTCGGGGGAACGGGAAAAGAAAAGGGGAAGCGGCATCCGACCATAAAAGATGATGCTTTAATTGCAACCGGAGCGAAGGTGCTCGGCTCTATTACGGTCGGGCAGGGTTCTAAAGTAGGGGCCGGCTCCGTTGTGCTTCGTGATGTTCCCGACTTTTCGACCGTTGTCGGCATACCGGGGAAAGTCGTCATTCAGAACGGAAGAAAAATCAAACGCGATCTCAATCACCAAGACTTGCCCGATCCGGTTGCTGACCGGTTTAGAGCATTGGAGCAGCAGATTTTTGAACTGCAGGCTGAACTGGAAGATAAAAAAGAAAGGATCAACCAAAAATGACCATTACACTTTATAATACATTGACACGGAAAAAGGAAACATTCGTTCCTCTTGAGGAAGGCAAAGTAAAAATGTACGTGTGCGGACCGACTGTATACAACTATATTCATATCGGAAACGCGCGTCCGGCGATTGTGTATGATACCGTACGCAACTATTTAGAGTATAAGGGATACGATGTTCAATACGTATCGAATTTCACCGATGTTGACGACAAACTGATTAAGGCGGCCAACGAGCTCGGCGAGGACGTCCCGGCCGTTTCTGAACGGTTCATTAAAGCGTATTTTGAAGACGTGGGGGCCCTCGGATGCCGGAAAGCGGATCTTCACCCCCGGGTCATGGAAAACATGGACGCCATTATTGAATTTGTCAGCGAGCTGATTAAAAAAGGCTACGCTTATGAATCAGAAGGCGACGTCTATTTCAAAACAAGGGCCTTCGAAGGCTACGGCAAGCTATCTCAGCAATCAATTGATGAACTCAGATCAGGCGCGCGTATCCGTGTCGGCGAGAAGAAAGAGGATGCGCTGGACTTTGCTCTTTGGAAAGCTGCTAAGGACGGAGAAATTTCATGGGATAGCCCTTGGGGAAAAGGCCGCCCGGGCTGGCATATTGAATGCTCCGCAATGGTGAAAAAGTATTTGGGTGACGAAATCGATATTCATGCCGGCGGTCAGGACCTGACATTCCCGCACCATGAAAACGAAATCGCCCAATCTGAAGCATTAACAGGCAAGACATTCGCAAAATACTGGCTTCACAACGGATATATCAATATCGATAATGAGAAAATGTCAAAATCTCTCGGCAACTTTGTTTTGGTGCACGATATCATTAAGCAATATGACCCGCAGCTTTTGAGATTTTTCATGCTGTCCGTTCATTACCGCCACCCGATCAACTATTCGGAAGAGCTGCTTGAGAAAACAAAAAACGCGTTTAACCGCCTGAAGACGGCCTATAGTAATTTAAACCATCGTTTGATTAGCAGCACGAATCTGACTGACAATGATGAGGAATGGCTCGCTAAAATCGAAGAGCACCGCACTGCGTTTGAAGAAGCAATGGATGATGATTTTAATACGGCGAATGCGATTTCCGTTTGGTTTGATCTGGCGAAGCTCGCTAATTACTACATGCAGGAAGACAATACGGCGGATCACGTCATTAAAGCCTTTATCAGCATGTTTGACAGAATCGGATCAGTTCTCGGACTTACGCTCGGCGAAGAAGAGCTTGTCGACGAAGAGATTGAAGAGTTGATTGAGAAGAGAAATGAAGCCCGCCGCAATCGCGATTTTGCTTTGTCAGACCAGATTCGCGATCAGCTGAAAAGTATGAATATCATTCTTGAAGATACGGCCCAGGGAACTCGCTGGAAGCGGGGAGAGTAAGCGGATGCTTCAATTTGAACAAATCAAAGATTCAAAGCAGTTAAACGGTCTTGCGCTTGCTTATATGGGTGATGCCATTTTTGAAATATACGTCCGGCATCACCTGCTTAAGCAGGGCTTTACGAAACCGAATGACCTTCATAAGAAGGCGAGCCGGATTGTATCGGCAAAATCACAGGCAGACATATTGTTCCGCCTTCAGGACGAATCCTTTTTCACGGAGGAAGAGGAAGCCGTGCTGAGAAGAGGCAGAAACGCGAAATCAGGGACGACGCCTAAAAACACAGATGTACAGACGTACCGCCATAGTACAGCTTTTGAGGCTTTACTCGGATACCTTTTTCTTGAGAAAAGAGAAGAAAGACTGAATCAGCTGATTGCTGAGGCTATACAAGTCGGGACGTCAGGGAGGAAAACAAATGAGTCAGCAACATGATTACGTCATAGGAAAAAACGCTGTGATTGAGACGTTAAAGTCAGATCGCAAGCTGTATAAGTTATGGATGGCGGAAAACACAGTAAAAGGACAGGCGCAGCAAGTTATGGAGCTTGCTAAAAAGCGCGGCGTCACCATTCAATTTGTACCGAGGAAAAAACTCGATCAGATGGTGGAGGGGCAGCATCAGGGTGTTGTCGCCCAGGTGGCAGCATATGAATATGCACAATTAGACGAATTATATAAAAGAGCGGAAGAGAGAAACGAACAGCCTTTCTTTCTCATACTGGACGAGCTGGAAGACCCTCATAATCTCGGTTCCATCATGAGAACGGCTGACGCTGTCGGTGCACACGGCATCGTGATTCCGAAACGCAGAGCGGTCGGACTGACTGCGACGGTCGCAAAAGCATCGACCGGTGCGATTGAACACATTCCCGTCGTGAAGGTGACCAACCTTGCCCGGACACTTGATGAAATGAAGGAGCGGGGGATTTGGGTCGTCGGAACGGATGCATCCGCCCGGGAAGACTACCGCTCTATGGACGGCAAGATGCCTTTAGCGCTCGTTATCGGAAGCGAAGGCAGAGGAATGGGCCGGCTTGTGAAAGAGAAATGTGATTTTCTCATTAAGCTTCCGATGGCCGGAAAAGTCACGTCTTTGAATGCGTCGGTTGCGGCCGGCCTTCTCATGTATGAAGTCTACCGGAAGCGCAATCCTTTAGGGGAATGAAGACAGATGGACATCCTGTTAGTAGACGGATACAACATGATTGGAGCTTGGCCGCAGCTAAAGGATTTAAAAGCGAACAGTTTTGAAGAAGCGAGAGATGTACTGATCCAGAAGATGGCGGAATATCAGTCCTACACGGGAATCAGAGTCATTGTGGTGTTTGACGCACACCTGGTAAAAGGCATAGAGAAAAAACAAACGAATCACAGAGTCGAAGTGATTTTCACACGGGAGAATGAGACGGCGGATGAGCGGATCGAGAAGCTTGCCCAGGCGCTGAATAATATTGCGACACAGATTCATGTCGCAACTTCCGATTATACGGAGCAGTGGGCGATTTTCGGACAAGGGGCTCTCCGTAAATCCGCCCGGGAGCTCCTGAGGGAAGTGGATACGATAGAGCGCCGGATTCAAAGGCGGGTTTCAAAGATCACTTCTGAAAAACCACCGGGTAAAATTGAGCTGTCCGAAGAGGTTTTGAAAACGTTTGAAAAGTGGCGCCGAGGCGGTCTGGATTAGGTTGACGCTTTTTCGCCCATTAATGTATAATATTTCTATCTACGTGCGCCGGGGGGATCGCAGTGAATCTACAGAACAGCAAGGGAAAGTTCAACAAAGTGCAATTTTGCCAGTTGGAGGACGAGCAGGTCATTGAAAAGGTTCATGTTGGGGATAGTGATGCGTTAGATTACTTGATTACGAAGTACCGTAATTTTGTACGGGCGAAAGCAAGGTCTTATTTTTTAATAGGGGCCGACAGAGAAGATATTGTACAGGAAGGGATGATAGGCTTATATAAGTCTATCCGAGACTTTAGAGAGGACAAGCTTACTTCATTTAAAGCTTTTGCAGAATTATGCATTACCCGCCAGATTATTACCGCAATAAAGACAGCTACCCGTCAGAAACACATTCCTTTAAATTCCTATGTTTCTTTAGACAAACCTATTTTTGATGAAGAATCTGACAGAACACTGCTTGATGTCATTTCAGGCGCTAAAACGTTAAATCCTGAAGAGATGATTATTAATCAGGAAGAATTTGATGATATCGAAATGAAAATGGGAGAACTGCTGAGCGATCTGGAGAGAAAGGTGCTTGTTTTGTATTTGGACGGAAGAAGTTACCAAGAGATTTCAGATGACTTAAACCGACACGTAAAATCAATCGATAATGCCCTGCAGCGCGTGAAGCGCAAGCTTGAAAAGTATTTAGAAATAAGAGAGATCAGCCTGTAGCAGGTTTCTGTGTCATATTGACAGAATTTTTCTGACTGTGCTATTTTATTAAGATAAATGAATGTTTAGGAAAAGGTGTAACGACATGAGAAAAAAGATTACGCTGGCATGCAAAACATGCGGAAATCGTAATTATACGACAATGAAAAGCTCTGCATCAGCGGCTGAGCGGTTAGAAGTTAAGAAGTACTGCAGCACTTGCAATTCACATACAGCTCATTTAGAAACAAAATAGTGTTCGCTTTTTAAATTGTGGAGGTCTTTTACATGCGCATGATGAGTTTCTTTAAAGATGTTGGGAAAGAAATGAAAAAGGTTAGCTGGCCTAAAGGCAAAGAGTTAACGCGCTATACAATCACGGTGATTTCAACGGTTATCTTTTTTGTTATCTTTTTTGCCCTCCTTGATACAGGAATTTCTCAATTAATTCGTTTAATAGTTGAATAATGATCAGCAATACGTGCTATAATAGATCATAATATCGTTTGCCAAAACCCGTTCAGCGGGTTTTTTATTGTGTTGTTGAAAAAGGATTCATAGGCCCTGAGCCTATTTTTTGTTTTACACTTCATTTTTAAATGCGGGGAGGGAAGGACTGCAGAGTCCTGATAGAATGGAAAAGAATTGGTATGTTGTTCATACGTATTCCGGTTATGAAAACAAAGTAAAAGCAAACCTTGAAAAACGTGTGGAATCAATGGGAATGCAGGATAAAATTTTCCGCGTTGTCGTCCCTGAAGAAGAAGAGACTGATATTAAGAACGGCAAGAAAAAAGTAGTCAAAAAGAAAGTGTTCCCGGGTTATGTGCTTGTTGAAATCGTCATGACTGATGATTCCTGGTATGTGGTCCGCAACACGCCGGGCGTTACCGGATTCGTCGGATCAGCCGGTTCAGGCTCAAAGCCGACTCCGCTTCTTCCTGGCGAAGCGGAAACCATCTTAAAACGCATGGGCATGGATGAGCGGAAAACCGACATTGATTTTGAATTGAATGAGACAGTCAAAGTCATAGACGGACCTTTCGCCAACTTTACAGGATCAATTGAAGAGATTGATTATGATAAGAGCAAAGTGAAAGTATTCGTTAACATGTTCGGCCGTGAAACGCCGGTTGAACTGGAATTTACCCAGATCGACAAATTGTAATGTGAAAAAACTTGAAATTGCTATATATTAATGATAATATAGCAAAGGTACGTCTTGGACTAATCCAAGGCAGCTAGCTTGATATTTCGTCATTCATATAAAGAATGAAACCTTGAGTGGGAGGGTTTACCCTATTACCACATCACGGACTTAAGGAGGTGTGTCTCGTGGCTAAAAAAGTAGTAAAAGTTGTAAAATTGCAAATTCCTGCTGGAAAAGCTAACCCAGCGCCGCCAGTTGGACCTGCACTAGGTCAAGCCGGTGTAAATATCATGGGATTCTGTAAGGAGTTTAACGCTCGTACAGCTGACCAAGCTGGTTTAATCATTCCTGTTGAAATTTCGGTTTACGAAGACCGTTCATTTACATTTATTACAAAAACTCCGCCTGCTGCAGTATTGCTTAAAAAAGCAGCTGGAATTGAGTCTGGTTCTGGTGAACCAAACCGTAATAAAGTGGCAACCGTTAAGCGCGATAAGGTTCGCGAAATCGCTGAAACGAAAATGCCTGACTTAAACGCAGCAGACGTTGAAGCGGCAATGCGCATGGTTGAAGGTACTGCCCGCAGTATGGGTATCGTTATCGAGGATTAATTTGTTTCTTGTCGGGTTGCGAGTTTTCACAAGTTCGCAACCCTTATTCGTGGGAGGTTATTCCGCTATAACCACATAAGGAGGAAATTTTAAAATGGCTAAAAAAGGTAAAAAGTACGTTGAAGCTGCGAAGCTTGTAGACCGTGCGAAAGCTTACGACGTCGCTGAAGCAGTGGCGCTTACTAAAAAAACAAACACAGCTAAATTCGACGCTACAGTTGAAGTTGCTTTTCGTTTAGGGGTTGACCCTCGTAAAAACGATCAGCAAATCCGCGGTGCAGTTGTACTTCCTAACGGAACTGGTAAAACTCAGCGCGTGCTTGTATTCGCTAAAGGCGAAAAAGCAAAAGAAGCTGAAGCTGCCGGTGCAGACTACGTCGGCGATTCTGATTACATCGCGAAAATCCAGCAAGGCTGGTTCGAATTCGATGTAATCGTTGCGACTCCTGACATGATGGGTGAAGTCGGTAAAATCGGCCGTGTGCTTGGACCAAAAGGTCTTATGCCAAACCCTAAAACAGGAACTGTTACATTCGAAGTAGAAAAAGCAATCGGCGAAATCAAAGCTGGTAAAGTAGAATACCGCGTTGACAAAGCTGGTAACATCCATGTTCCGATCGGAAAAGTTTCTTTCGAGGATGAAAAACTTGTTGAGAACTTCACAACAATGTATGATACAATCCTGAAAGCAAAACCGGCTGCGGCTAAAGGTGTTTACGTGAAAAACGTTGCCGTTACTTCTACTATGGGCCCTGGTGTCAAAGTAGACGCTTCTACTTTCAACGTAAAATAATATTTGACTTTAGATCAGCATTCTGATATGATTCAAAATGTTGTAAAATATAATATGTCATTTATACCGTAGACAGCAGGGGCCGTTAAGGCTTAATATCCTGCCGAGGTGTATATATATCACAGCTATTACGTTACGTATGCTTGTATATACAGCCTCCATGTCCACATGGAGGCTTTTTATATGAAATCGTCGTCACAGTCGTGATCACCTAGCGGTATAAGTGTTACACAAAATCTACAGGAGGTGTAACCATGAGCAGCGCAATTGATACAAAAAAAGTTGTTGTTGAAGAGATTGCTTCTAAACTGAAAGAAAGCAAATCAACGATCATCGTTGACTACCGCGGACTTAACGTTTCTGAAGTAACTGAACTCCGTAAACAGCTTCGCGAAGCTAACGTAGAGTTCAAAGTGTACAAAAACACAATGACTCGCCGTGCGGTTGAACAAGCTGAACTTGATGGTTTGAATGATGTCTTAACTGGACCGAATGCGATCGCATTCAGTACTGAAGATGTTATCGCTCCGGCAAAAGTTCTTAACGAGTTCGCGAAAAATCACGAAGCTCTGGAAATCAAAGCGGGCGTTATCGAAGGAAAAGTATCTTCTGTTGAAGAAGTGAAAGCTCTTGCTGAACTTCCTTCACGCGATGGCTTACTTTCTATGTTGCTTAGCGTACTTCAAGCTCCAGTTCGCAACCTTGCACTTGCAGCTAAAGCAGTTGCAGACCAAAAGGAAGAACAAGGCGCTTAATCTGATTTTACCCTAAAATAAAACAAATGGAGGAATTTCAAATGGCTTTAAATATCGAAGAAATCATTGCTTCCGTTAAAGAAGCAACTGTACTTGAATTGAACGACCTAGTAAAAGCAATCGAAGAAGAATTTGGCGTAACTGCTGCTGCTCCTGTAGCTGTAGCTGGCGGAGCTGCTGCTGGCGGCGCTGCTGAAGAGCAAAGCGAATTCGACCTTATCCTTGCTGGTGCAGGTTCTCAGAAAATCAAAGTTATCAAAGTTGTTCGTGAAATCACTGGTCTTGGCTTGAAAGAAGCTAAAGAACTTGTTGACAACACTCCAAAACCACTTAAAGAAGGTATTGCGAAAGAAGAAGCTGAAGAGCTTAAAGCTAAACTTGAAGAAGTTGGCGCTTCTGTAGAAGTTAAGTAATCTTCACTTGCCTGTAGGGGAAGCTCGCTTTTATGAGGCGGGCTTTTTCTTTGCTTTTCTTTAAGTGCCATTAAAAAAGGAGGTTCTAATAATGAGTGAACACTATTATTCAGAAAAACCTTCAGTTAAAAGCGATAAACAGACATGGTCATTTACACTGCGGAACAGATCTTATACATTCACAAGTGACAGCGGCGTTTTCTCGAAAAAGGAAGTTGATTTCGGTTCGCGTGTCTTAATTGAAGCGTTTGAAGAGCCGGAGATCGACGGTGACTTCCTGGATGCAGGCTGCGGTTACGGCCCGATCGGTCTGTCGCTCGCCGGTGCATTTACAGACCGGACCGTGCACATGATTGACGTGAATGAAAGAGCCGTAGAGCTGTCAAATGAAAATGCAGAAAAAAACGGAATAAAAAACGTTCGGATTTATCAGAGTGATTTATTTTCAAATATTGATTCTGCTCAAACATTTGCTTCTATTTTTACAAACCCCCCAATCCGCGCCGGAAAAAAAGTTGTCCATGCCATTTTTGAAAAAAGCGCTGAGCATTTAAGGGCTTCAGGTGAATTGTGGATCGTTATACAGAAAAAACAGGGCGGGCCTTCTGCCATTGAAAAACTGAAGGAGCTTTTTGACGAAGTTTCTGTGGTTCAAAAAAAGAAAGGCTATTATATCATAAAAGCAAAAAAAGTTTGACTTGAATTTTCAGCTATGTTAATATTGTAAAATGCCAATGTATATATTTTGCATGATATGCTGAAATAATCATAGTGCATGTATAAATTATACAAACATGGAAATGCTAATAAAATCGGTATTTGTTTTTGGATGTGGTTTTCTTAATTAGAAACCCTTTTTTCTTTTGTCTTGTAAAAGTATTTCTTTATCGTAAGAGATGCTTATTACACATATAATACGCATGATTTGAGGGGTGAATCAGTTGACAGGTCAACTAGTTCAGTATGGACGACACCGCCAGCGCAGAAGCTATGCTCGCATTAGCGAAGTGTTAGAATTACCAAATCTCATTGAAATTCAAACCTCTTCTTATCAGTGGTTTCTTGATGAGGGTCTTAGAGAGATGTTTCAAGACATATCACCAATTGAGGATTTCACTGGTAACCTCTCTCTAGAGTTCATTGACTACAGTTTAGGAGATCCTAAGTATCCCGTTGAAGAGTCAAAAGAACGTGATGTGACTTACTCAGCTCCGCTGAGAGTGAAGGTTCGTTTAATTAACAAAGAAACTGGAGAGGTAAAAGACCAGGATGTCTTCATGGGTGATTTCCCTATTATGACAGATACCGGTACTTTTATCATCAACGGTGCAGAACGTGTTATCGTATCTCAGCTTGTTCGGTCTCCAAGTGTATATTTCAGTGGTAAAGTAGACAAAAACGGTAAAAAAGGTTTTACCGCGACTGTCATTCCAAACCGTGGCGCATGGTTAGAATACGAAACTGATGCGAAAGATGTTGTGTATGTCCGCATTGATCGCACACGTAAGTTGCCGGTTACGGTTCTTTTGCGTGCTCTCGGCTTCGGTTCCGACCAAGAGATTCTCGATCTCATTGGTGAGAACGAATATCTCCGCAATACACTGGATAAGGACAACACTGAAAACAGTGACAAAGCGCTTCTTGAAATCTATGAGCGCCTTCGTCCCGGAGAGCCGCCTACAGTAGAAAACGCAAAAAGCTTGCTGGATTCCCGTTTCTTCGATCCGAAGCGATACGACCTTGCGAATGTAGGACGCTATAAAATTAATAAAAAGCTTCATATCAAGAACCGCCTGTTTAACCAGCGCCTTGCAGAAACACTGGTGGATCCGGAAACCGGTGAAATTCTCGCTGAAAAAGGGCAGATTCTTGACAGAAGAACACTTGATAAAGTACTGCCATACTTAGAAAATGGAATCGGCTTCAGAAAACTTTATCCTAACGGCGGCGTTGTCGAGGATGAAGTGATGCTTCAATCCATTAAAATCTATGCTCCTACCGATGCAGAAGGAGAGCAGACGATCAATGTGATCGGCAATGCTTACATCGAAGAAGCGATTAAAAACATTACGCCTGCTGATATTATTTCTTCTATCAGCTACTTCTTCAACCTCCTGCACGGAGTGGGCGACACTGATGATATCGACCATCTCGGAAACCGCCGTCTGCGTTCTGTAGGTGAGCTCCTGCAAAACCAATTCCGTATCGGTTTAAGCCGGATGGAACGTGTCGTACGTGAAAGAATGTCTATTCAAGACACAAATACAATTACGCCGCAGCAGCTGATTAACATCAGACCTGTTATTGCGTCTATTAAAGAGTTCTTCGGAAGTTCACAGCTTTCTCAATTCATGGATCAGACGAACCCGCTTGCTGAATTGACGCACAAACGCCGTCTGTTAGCTCTCGGACCGGGCGGTTTGACACGTGAGCGCGCAGGTATGGAAGTACGTGACGTTCACTACTCTCACTATGGCCGTATGTGTCCGATTGAAACGCCTGAGGGCCCGAACATCGGTTTGATCAACTCATTGTCATCATTTGCGAAAGTAAACCGCTTTGGTTTCATTGAGACACCATACCGCCGCGTTGACCCTGAAACAGGAAAAGTAACGCCTAGAATCGACTACCTGACTGCTGATGAAGAGGATAACTATGTCGTAGCCCAAGCGAATGCTAAGCTGAGCGATGACGGTTCTTTCTTGGATGACAGCATCGTAGCGCGTTTCAGAGGGGAAAACACCGTTGTAGCCCGCAACCGCGTGGATTACATGGACGTTTCTCCTAAACAGGTTGTTTCTGCTGCGACAGCATGTATTCCGTTCTTGGAAAACGATGACTCGAACCGCGCCCTCATGGGAGCGAACATGCAGCGTCAGGCTGTGCCTTTGATGCAGCCGGAAGCTCCGATCGTCGGAACGGGTATGGAATACGTATCCGGTAAAGACTCCGGTGCAGCCGTTATTTGTAAACACCCTGGTATCGTTGAACGGGTGGAAGCGAAAAACGTATGGGTGCGCCGCTATGAAGAAATTGACGGCCAAAAAGTAAAAGGCAACCTGGATAAGTACAGCTTGCTGAAATTTGTCCGCTCCAACCAAGGTACGTGCTACAACCAGCGTCCGATCGTCAGTGTCGGCGATGAAGTAGTCAAAGGAGAAATCCTTGCTGACGGACCTTCAATGGAGCTTGGTGAACTTGCTCTCGGCCGCAACGTAATGGTCGGCTTCATGACATGGGATGGTTACAACTATGAGGATGCCATCATCATGAGTGAACGCCTTGTGAAAGATGATGTATACACATCTATTCACATTGAAGAATATGAATCAGAAGCACGTGATACAAAGCTTGGGCCGGAAGAGATCACCCGCGATATTCCAAACGTAGGGGAAGACGCGCTTCGCAATCTTGATGACCGCGGAATTATCCGTATCGGTGCGGAAGTCAACGACGGAGACCTTCTCGTAGGTAAAGTAACGCCTAAAGGTGTAACTGAACTTACGGCTGAAGAACGCCTTCTGCATGCGATCTTTGGAGAAAAAGCGCGTGAAGTCCGTGATACTTCTCTCCGTGTGCCTCACGGCGGCGGCGGAATTATCCACGACGTAAAAGTCTTCAACCGTGAAGACGGCGACGAACTTCCTCCGGGAGTGAACCAGCTTGTACGCGTATATATCGTTCAGAAACGTAAGATTTCTGAAGGTGATAAAATGGCCGGACGTCACGGAAACAAAGGGGTTATCTCGAAGATTCTTCCTGAAGAAGATATGCCTTACCTTCCTGACGGCACGCCGATCGATATCATGCTTAACCCGCTGGGTGTACCATCACGTATGAATATCGGTCAGGTATTAGAACTTCACATGGGTATGGCTGCCCGCTACCTCGGCATTCACATCGCGTCACCTGTATTTGACGGCGCGCGTGAAGAAGATGTGTGGGAAACACTTGAAGAAGCAGGCATGTCAAGAGACGCTAAAACAGTTCTTTATGACGGCCGTACGGGAGAACCGTTTGACAACCGTGTATCTGTCGGAATCATGTACATGATCAAACTGGCGCACATGGTTGATGATAAACTTCATGCCCGTTCTACAGGTCCTTACTCACTTGTTACGCAGCAGCCTCTCGGCGGTAAAGCCCAATTCGGCGGACAGCGTTTCGGTGAGATGGAGGTTTGGGCGCTTGAAGCTTACGGCGCAGCTTACACGCTTCAAGAAATCCTGACTGTGAAGTCCGATGACGTGGTCGGACGTGTGAAAACATATGAAGCCATCGTCAAAGGCGACAATGTTCCAGAGCCTGGTGTTCCGGAATCATTCAAAGTATTGATCAAAGAGCTTCAAAGCTTAGGTATGGACGTAAAAATCCTTTCAGGCGATGAAGAAGAAATAGAAATGAGAGATCTAGAAGACGAGGAAGATGCGAAACAAGCTGACGGCCTTGCATTATCAGGTGATGAAGCGCCGGAAGAAACAGCATCTCCAGACGTTGAACGTGACGCAGTAACGAAAGAATAGTCTCTGATTGATAAAGGCAAGTGACATCGGTTAATCCGAAGATAAAAAGGGAGGTAGGCCCCTTGCTAGATGTGAACAATTTTGAGTATATGAACATCGGTCTTGCTTCACCGGATAAAATCCGTTCATGGTCTTTTGGTGAAGTGAAAAAGCCTGAAACGATAAACTATCGTACATTGAAACCTGAAAAGGACGGCCTGTTCTGCGAACGCATTTTCGGACCGACTAAGGACTGGGAATGTCATTGCGGCAAGTACAAGCGGGTTCGTTATAAAGGCGTAGTTTGTGACCGTTGCGGAGTTGAAGTAACGCGGGCTAAAGTCCGTCGTGAGAGAATGGGGCATATTGAACTGGCTGCCCCGGTTTCTCACATTTGGTATTTCAAAGGTATTCCGAGCCGTATGGGTCTTGTATTGGATATGTCACCGCGTGCGCTGGAAGAAGTTATTTACTTTGCTTCTTACGTCGTAACTGACCCGGCCAATACACCGCTCGAAAAGAAACAGCTTTTATCTGAAAAGGAATACCGTGCGTATCTGGATAAGTACGGAAACAAATTCCAAGCCTCTATGGGTGCGGAAGCCATTAATAAACTTCTGCAGGACATCGACCTTGTCAAAGAAGTTGATATGTTAAAAGAAGAGCTGAAGACTTCTCAGGGACAGCGCCGTACACGTGCGATCAAACGCCTTGAAGTGCTTGAAGCCTTCCGTAATTCAGGAAACAAGCCGTCTTGGATGATCCTCGACGTGCTTCCGGTTATTCCGCCTGAATTAAGACCGATGGTTCAGCTTGACGGCGGACGTTTCGCAACGTCTGACCTGAACGACCTTTACCGTCGTGTCATCAACCGTAATAACCGTTTAAAACGTCTGTTAGACCTCGGCGCGCCAAGCATCATCGTTCAGAACGAAAAACGTACGCTTCAGGAAGCAGTCGATGCTCTGATTGACAACGGACGCCGCGGCCGTCCGGTTACCGGACCGGGTAACCGTCCGCTTAAATCTCTTTCTCACATGCTGAAAGGGAAACAAGGGCGTTTCCGTCAGAACCTTCTCGGTAAACGTGTAGACTACTCAGGACGTTCCGTTATCGTCGTAGGTCCGCATCTGAAAATGTATCAGTGCGGTTTGCCGAAGGAAATGGCGCTTGAGCTCTTCAAGCCTTTCGTCATGAAAGAGCTTGTTGAAAAAGGCCTTGCTCACAATATCAAGAGCGCAAAACGCAAAATCGAACGCGTGCAGCCTGAAGTTTGGGATGTACTTGAATCTGTCATTAAGGAGCATCCGGTCTTACTGAACCGTGCCCCTACTCTTCACAGATTAGGTATCCAGGCTTTCGAACCGACGCTTGTTGAAGGACGCGCCATCCGTCTTCACCCGTTAGTATGTACAGCTTATAACGCTGACTTTGACGGTGACCAAATGGCGGTTCACGTACCTTTATCAGCTGAGGCTCAAGCTGAGGCGCGCATTCTGATGCTTGCGGCCCAAAACATCTTGAACCCTAAAGATGGTAAACCGGTTGTTACGCCGTCTCAGGATATGGTATTAGGAAACTACTACCTGACGCTTGAGCGCGCAGGAGCAGTCGGCGAGGGTATGGTTTTCAAAAATACGGACGAAGCGCTTCTTGCTTATCAAAACGGTTATGTTCACCTTCATACGAGAGTAGCTGTTGCAGCGAACTCCCTTAAGAATGTGACATTTACTGAAGAACAGCGTTCAAAATTGTTAATTACAACTGTCGGTAAGCTCGTCTTCAATGAAATTCTTCCGGAATCATTCCCTTACATGAATGAACCAACGAAGAGCAACATTGAAGAGAAGACACCTGACCGTTTCTTCTTAGATAAAGGTGCTGACGTAAAAGCTGTGATTGCTGAGCAGCCGATCAACGCACCGTTTAAAAAAGGCATTCTCGGTAAAATCATCGCGGAAATCTTTAAACGATTCCATATCACGGAAACGTCTAAAATGCTTGACCGCATGAAAAACCTCGGTTTCAGATATTCAACGAAAGCCGGCATCACAGTAGGGGTTTCTGATATCGTCGTTCTCGATGATAAACAGGAAATCCTTGAAGAAGCACAAAGCAAAGTTGATAATGTCCTGAAACAGTTCAGACGCGGTTTAATCACCGAAGAAGAACGTTATGAAAGAGTCATTTCAATTTGGAGTTCAGCGAAAGATGTTATCCAAGGCAAACTGATGAAATCATTAGACGAAGTCAACCCGATCTACATGATGAGTGACTCAGGAGCCCGTGGTAACGCATCTAACTTTACACAGCTTGCGGGTATGCGCGGTCTGATGGCCAACCCGGCTGGACGAATCATTGAATTGCCGATTAAATCAAGTTTCCGTGAAGGTCTGACAGTATTGGAGTACTTTATCTCCACTCACGGTGCGCGTAAAGGTCTTGCCGATACCGCCCTGAAAACAGCTGACTCAGGTTACCTTACACGCCGTCTTGTTGATGTTGCGCAGGATGTTATCATTCGTGAAACAGATTGCGGAACAGACCGCGGTATTCTTGCAAAACCGCTCAAAGAAGGCACGGAAATCATCGAGCGTCTGGAAGAGCGTCTGATCGGACGTTTCGCCAGAAAACAGATCAAACATCCTGAAACGGGTGCTGTGCTCATTAACGAAAATGAATTGATCGATGAAGATAAAGCGCTGGAAATCGTTGAAGCCGGAATCGAAGAAGTGTGGATCCGTTCCGCGTTCACATGTAACACTCCTCATGGTGTATGTAAACGATGCTACGGACGTAACCTTGCAACCGGAACTGATGTTGAAGTCGGCGAAGCAGTAGGTATTATCGCCGCTCAATCTATCGGTGAGCCTGGAACACAGTTAACAATGCGTACGTTCCACACAGGCGGGGTTGCCGGAGACGATATCACACAAGGTCTTCCGCGTATCCAAGAGCTTTTCGAAGCGCGTAATCCGAAAGGCCAAGCGACGATTTCTGAGATTGACGGTACAATTGCCGAAATCAATGAAGTCCGCGACAAACAGCAGGAGATTGTTGTTCAGGGCGCTGTTGAGACACGTTCATACACGGCACCTTACAACTCACGCCTGAAAGTGGCTGAGGGTGATCAGATTACCCGCGGTCAAGTGCTGACAGAAGGTTCTATCGATCCGAAAGAACTTCTTAAAGTCACTGACCTGACAACGGTTCAGGAATATCTTCTGCATGAGGTTCAGAAGGTTTACCGTATGCAGGGGGTTGAAATCGGCGATAAACACGTAGAAGTAATGGTTCGCCAGATGCTTCGCAAAGTCCGTGTGATCGATGCCGGAGATACTGATGTTCTCCCTGGCACATTGCTTGATATTCACCAATTCACAGAAGCGAACAAAAAAGTGCTGCTTGAAGGCAATCGACCTGCTACAGGCCGCCCTGTCCTTCTCGGTATCACAAAAGCTTCACTCGAGACGGATTCATTCTTGTCTGCCGCATCATTCCAAGAAACAACACGTGTTCTTACAGATGCTGCGATTAAAGGCAAGCGCGATGAACTTCTCGGCTTGAAAGAGAATGTTATCATCGGTAAACTGGTTCCGGCCGGTACCGGTATGATGAATTACAGAAAAGTAAAACCTGTTTCAAACGTTCAGCCTTCGGAAGATATGGTTCCGGCTGAATAATAGAAACTGCTGCAGGAAAGGCTGTTTCGACAGCTTTTCCTCAGTATTACAATTATTCTGGCGGGGGACTGCACTAAAAAATGTCATACGTTGTTGACATCCGTCCCGCAGAGTGATAATATAACCAAGGTGCTCGAAATAAAACCTGTTACTTTGGAGGATATGTTTATGTCTTATGATAAAGTATCACAGGCCAAATCAATTATTATTGGTACGAAGCAAACAGTGAAAGCTCTAAAACGAGGTTCAGTGAAGGAAGTCGTCGTGGCAAAAGACGCGGATTCAGTTCTTACGGCTGGCGTTATCCAGCTTGCAAAGAACCAAAATACCGCTGTCTGTATGGTGGATTCCATGAAAAAGCTCGGCAAAGCCTGCGGAATTGAAGTGGGAGCAGCAGCTGTTGCCATTATGTTATAGCGTACTTTTTGTTTTTATATAAGATATCATTCTTGTGTAAAGACATTGTTTTTTGCCTAATGATGAACCACCTGGGTATGTGGGTTATAAAACGTAATGAAGGGAGGAACACAACATGCCTACAATTAATCAGCTAATTCGCAAGGGACGCGTGAGTAAAGTTGAAAACTCTAAGTCACCTGCACTAAACAAAGGATACAACAGCTTTAAAAAAGAGCACACTAACGTATCTTCTCCACAAAAACGCGGGGTATGTACTCGTGTGGGTACAATGACACCGAAAAAACCGAACTCAGCACTTCGTAAATATGCTCGTGTTCGTTTGACTAACGGAATCGAGGTTACTGCCTACATTCCTGGTATCGGTCACAACCTGCAAGAGCACAGCGTTGTACTGATCCGCGGCGGACGTGTAAAAGACTTACCGGGGGTACGCTACCACATCGTTCGTGGCGCGCTTGATACTGCCGGAGTTGAAAACCGTGCGCAAGGCCGTTCTAAATACGGTACGAAACGTCCTAAAGCAAAGTAATCAAATAAATCATTAAAACTATGAAGGGAGGATATTCAGATGCCACGTAAAGGTCCTGTAGCAAAAAGAGATGTTTTACCTGATCCGCTTTACAACTCTAAGCTGGTATCCCGCCTGATCAACAAAATGATGATCGACGGTAAAAAAGGTAAATCTCAAACAATCCTATACAAGTCATTCGATATCATTAAAGAACGCACTGGCAATGATGCAATGGAGGTTTTCGAACAAGCATTGAAAAACATCATGCCTGTACTTGAAGTAAAAGCACGCCGTGTAGGTGGAGCTAACTACCAAGTGCCTGTAGAAGTTCGTCCTGAACGCCGTACAACTCTTGGTCTTCGCTGGTTGGTTAACTATGCGCGTCTTCGCGGAGAAAAAACAATGGAAGAGCGCCTGGCTAACGAAATTCTTGATGCAGCTAACAACACTGGTGCTGCCGTTAAGAAACGTGAAGACACTCACAAGATGGCAGAAGCGAACAAAGCATTTGCACACTACCGCTGGTAGGATTCATATAATCAAAATAATAATTCCCTAATAAGGAAGGAGAAATTACCCAATGGCAAGAGAGTTCTCCTTAGAAAAAACTCGTAATATCGGGATCATGGCTCACATCGATGCCGGTAAAACGACTACTACAGAACGGATCTTGTTCTACACAGGCCGTATCCACAAAATTGGCGAAACTCACGAAGGTGCTTCGCAAATGGACTGGATGGAGCAGGAACAAGAACGCGGTATCACAATCACTTCTGCAGCAACGACTGCACAGTGGAAAGGTTACCGTGTAAACATCATCGATACACCGGGACACGTAGACTTCACAGTTGAAGTTGAACGTTCACTCCGTGTACTTGATGGTGCGGTTGCCGTACTTGATGCTCAATCAGGTGTTGAGCCTCAGACAGAAACAGTATGGCGCCAAGCAACAACTTACGGAGTACCGCGTGTTGTATTTGTCAACAAAATGGACAAAATCGGCGCAGACTTCCTTTACTCTGTAGGCACTTTAAGAGACCGTCTTCAAGCTAACGCTCACGCAATTCAATTGCCGATCGGCGCTGAAGACAACTTCGAAGGTATCATCGACTTAGTAGAAAACGTTGCGTATTTCTACGAAGATGACCTTGGAACTCGTTCAGATGCGAAAGAAATCCCTGAAGAGTACAAAGAACAAGCTGAAGAGCTTCGCAGCAGCCTGATTGAAGCTGTAGCTGAGCTTGATGAAGAGCTTATGGAAAAGTACCTTGAAGGTGAAGAAATCACTATCCCTGAACTGAAAGCTGCTATCCGTAAAGGTACACTGAATGTTGAATTCTACCCTGTACTTGTTGGTTCTGCTTTCAAAAACAAAGGTGTTCAGCTTGTACTTGATGCTGTTCTTGACTACCTTCCTGCGCCAACTGATGTTGCTGCAATCAAAGGTGTACGTCCTGATACAGATGAAGAGATCGTTCGTCATTCTTCTGATGAAGAGCCATTCTCTGCACTTGCATTTAAAGTTATGACTGACCCTTATGTCGGTAAGCTGACATTCTTCCGCGTATATTCCGGTACACTTGATTCCGGTTCATATGTAAAGAACTCTACAAAAGGCAAGCGTGAGCGCGTAGGACGTATCCTTCAAATGCACGCTAACAGCCGTGAAGAGATCTCTACTGTTTACGCTGGAGACATCGCAGCTGCTGTAGGTCTAAAAGATACTTCTACTGGAGATACTCTATGTGATGAGAAGGATCTTGTAATCCTTGAATCAATGGAATTCCCAGAGCCTGTTATCGACGTAGCGATTGAGCCTAAATCAAAAGCTGACCAAGATAAAATGGGTATCGCTTTAGCGAAACTTGCTGAAGAAGATCCTACATTCCGTACACAAACAAACCCTGAAACGGGTCAAACAATCATCTCTGGTATGGGTGAGCTTCACCTTGATATCATTGTTGATCGTATGAAGCGTGAGTTCAAAGTTGAAGCTAACGTTGGTGCTCCTCAAGTTGCGTACCGTGAGACATTCCGTACCGGTGCAAAAGTTGAAGGTAAATTCGTACGTCAATCAGGCGGACGCGGTCAGTTCGGTCACGTTTGGATCGAATTTGAACCGAACGAAGAAGGCGCTGGCTTTGAATTCGAAAACGCAATCGTCGGTGGTGTTGTTCCTCGTGAATACATCCCAGCCGTACAAGCAGGTCTTGAAGACTCTCTTGAAAATGGTGTCCTAGCCGGATTCCCGCTAATCGACATCAAGGCGAAACTTTTTGATGGATCTTACCATGATGTTGACTCAAACGAAATGGCGTTTAAAGTCGCTGCTTCTATGGCATTGAAAAATGCAGTCAGCAAATGTAACCCAGTTCTTCTTGAACCAATCATGAAAGTTGAAGTTGTTATTCCTGAAGAATACATGGGAGACATCATGGGTGATGTTACTTCTCGTCGCGGACGCGTAGAAGGTATGGAAGCTCGCGGTAACGCTCAAGTTGTGCGTGCGATGGTACCTCTTGCTGAAATGTTCGGTTACGCTACTGCCCTTCGTTCTAACACGCAAGGACGCGGTACGTTCACAATGTTCATGGATCACTACGAAGAAGTGCCGAAGAGCATCGCTGAAGAAATTATCAAAAAAAATAAAGGCGAATAATTGATTTTGCCACTTAACTCAAGTATAACTACTATTGTAAGATGAGGAAGTGAGAGCTTGCTTTCACTTTCTATCACTCTATACATTACTAATTAAAAGCTCTTAAGGAGGATTTTAGAATGGCTAAAGAAAAATTCGACCGTTCCAAATCACATGCCAATATCGGTACAATTGGACACGTTGACCATGGTAAAACAACATTAACTGCTGCTATCTCAACAGTACTTCATAAGAAATCTGGTAAAGGTACAGCTATGGCGTACGATCAAATTGATGGTGCTCCAGAAGAACGTGAGCGCGGTATCACAATCTCTACTGCACACGTTGAGTACGAAACTGACACTCGTCACTATGCACACGTTGACTGCCCAGGACACGCTGACTATGTTAAAAACATGATCACTGGTGCTGCGCAAATGGACGGAGCTATCCTTGTAGTATCTGCTGCTGATGGCCCAATGCCACAAACTCGTGAGCACATCCTTCTTTCTAAAAACGTTGGTGTACCATACATCGTAGTATTCCTTAACAAATGCGACATGGTAGACGACGAAGAGCTTCTTGAGCTTGTTGAAATGGAAGTTCGCGATCTTCTTAGCGAATACGACTTCCCTGGTGATGATGTACCAGTTGTTAAAGGTTCTGCTCTTAAAGCTCTTGAAGGTGACGCTGAGTACGAAGAAAAAATTCTTGAACTTATGGCTGCAGTTGATGAGTACATCCCAACTCCAGAACGCGACACTGACAAACCATTCATGATGCCAGTTGAGGACGTATTCTCAATCACTGGTCGTGGTACAGTTGCTACTGGCCGTGTAGAACGCGGACAAGTTAAAGTCGGTGACGAAGTTGAAATCATCGGTCTTCAAGAAGAAAACAGCAAAACAACTGTTACAGGTGTTGAAATGTTCCGTAAGCTTCTTGACTACGCTGAAGCTGGAGACAACATCGGTGCACTTCTTCGCGGTGTAGCTCGTGAAGATATCCAACGTGGACAAGTACTTGCTAAACCAGGTACAATCACTCCACACAGCAAATTCAAAGCTGAAGTTTACGTTCTTTCTAAAGAAGAGGGTGGACGTCATACTCCATTCTTCTCTAACTACCGTCCTCAGTTCTACTTCCGTACAACTGACGTAACTGGTATCATCAATCTTCCAGAAGGCGTAGAAATGGTTATGCCTGGAGATAACACTGAAATGATCGTTGAACTTATCTCTACAATCGCTATCGAAGAAGGAACTCGTTTCTCTATTCGTGAAGGCGGACGTACAGTTGGTTCAGGCGTTGTTTCTACAATCACTGAGTAATCGACTCGTTCATTAATGCGGGGTCCCTTATGGGGCCTCGTTTTTTTGTTTCCCCGCTGATTCCATGTATAATAGAACGTATACAAATTTTAGGAGCAGACCGATGGACGATAACTTCAAGAAAACCAATCGTATTTCAATGCTTCAGCAATTGCTGATTAATGGCAGTGAACAAACCGTTATGATTAATGGTGATGACAGGAGTAATCCGCTGCTTTTGTTTTTGCACGGCGGTCCCGGCACGCCTCAAATCGGCTATGCGAGAAAATACCAGAATAAGCTGGAAAAGCATTTCACCGTTGTGAACTGGGATCAGAGAGGGGCGGGTCTCTCTTATTCAAAGGAAATTCCGGGTTCATCTATGACTTTGGATCAGCTGACAGCCGATACCATTCATTTGACCGAACGCTTATGCAAGCAATTCAGCAGGCAAAAAATATATATCGCCGGCTATTCGTGGGGGTCAGTTCTGGCGCTTGATGTTCTTCAAGAGAGACCTGATTTGTATTATGCGTATATCGGTATCAGTCAGGTGGTTAATATTCAAAAGGAAGAAATGGAAGCTTACCGGCTGATGATGGAATGGAGCAGGCAACGCAAACATTTCCTGCTGGAAAAGACGCTGCGCTTTATCGGAGCGCCTCCATGGGAGAAACAGTTGCAGCGATCGTTATTTCTGCTTTGTATCGAGATGAGGGGAGGGGGCTTTACCCATCATCCGATCGGTGCTCTTAAAGCAGGGGGGCGAATGCTGTTTGGTGAACCGTACGGTGTGAGAGGGAGCTTCTTAGCCGCGCGGGGACAAATGTTCAGCCTGAAACACCTGTGGGAGGATCTCATTTTCTTTGATGCCGGGGAATCAGTTTCTTCTATTATAATACCGTGCTGTTTTATGTCAGGGAGATACGATTTGACGGTCCCGGGGACGACGTCTTATGAATATTATCAGAAGGTTGATGCGCCGTATAAAGAATGGCATTGGTTTGAGAACTCAGCCCATTCGCCTCACTTGGAAGAGCCGGATCGCTTTGCCGAAGTTGTCAGCCGGTTCGCATCGTTCCATCTCTGAAAGAAAACAGGCATATCCTTGATTAATCATGGTATCACCTGTATAATAATCAAAGTGTGAAAACCACAAGGTTCTTTAAATAAACCTTGCAACATGCGTCTATTTTCTGTATAATAGTGTATGTTGGTCTTTGACTGCGATGAAGTGAGAGGTTGCTGACACACCCGGCCGCTTTGCCATGGCAAGGTGATCAGGTTTTTCTCACGGAGAACTGTCTAACGTGATGTAGGCGAAAAGGAGGGAAAATAATGGCAAAACAAAAAATTCGTATTCGTTTAAAAGCATATGATCATAGAATCCTTGATCAATCTGCAGAGAAGATTGTTGAAACGGCAAAACGTTCTGGTGCCAGCGTATCTGGTCCGATTCCGTTGCCAACTGAAAAATCAGTTTACACAATCCTTCGTGCGGTGCACAAATACAAAGATTCTCGTGAGCAATTTGAAATGCGTACACATAAACGTTTAATCGACATTGTGAACCCAACACCACAAACTGTTGATGCTCTCATGCGATTAGACTTACCATCTGGTGTCGATATCGAAATCAAACTTTAATTCTAAAATATAGAATGATCTTAATAGGAGGTGTGACGAATGACCAAAGGAATCTTAGGAAGAAAAATTGGTATGACGCAAGTATTCGCAGAGAACGGTGATCTTATCCCGGTAACTGTTATTGAAGCAGCTCCAAACGTTGTTCTTCAAAAGAAAACAGCTGAAAACGATGGCTATGAAGCGATCCAGCTTGGTTTTGACGATAAGCGTGAAAAGCTTTCAAACAAACCGGAAAAAGGACACGTTGCAAAAGCGGAAACTGCTCCTAAGCGCTTCGTTAAAGAATTACGCGGCGTGGATATGGATGCGTATGAAATTGGTCAGGAAGTCAAGGTTGAAATTTTCTCTGCAGGAGAAATCGTAGATGTAACAGGAGTATCTAAAGGTAAAGGTTTCCAAGGTGCAATCAAGCGTCACGGACAATCTCGCGGACCTATGTCTCACGGGTCACGCTACCACCGTCGTCCTGGTTCAATGGGACCTGTAGATCCTAACCGTGTATTCAAAGGTAAACTATTACCTGGACGCATGGGCGGAGATCAAATCACTGTCCAAAACCTTGAAATCGTAAAAGTAGATGCTGAGCGCAATCTTCTTTTGATTAAAGGTAACGTACCTGGTGCGAGAAAAACTTTAATCACTGTTAAAAGTGCTGTTAAATCTAAATAAGTCTCTTAGGAAAGGAGGAAATTGATCATGCCAAAAGTAGCATTATACAACCAAAACGGTTCTACTGCTGGTGATATCGAATTAAACGCGTCTGTATTTGGAATTGAGCCAAATGAGAGCGTAGTATTCGACGCTATTCTTATGCAAAGAGCTTCCTTACGTCAAGGATCTCACAAAGTAAAAAATCGTTCTGAAGTACGCGGCGGAGGTCGCAAACCATGGCGTCAAAAAGGTACAGGTCGTGCCCGTCAAGGTTCAATCCGTTCACCGCAATGGCGCGGAGGTGGTGTCGTATTCGGCCCAACACCACGCAGCTATTCTTACAAATTACCTAAAAAAGTTCGCCGCTTGGCAATCAAATCAGTATTGTCTTCTAAAGTGAACGACAACAACATTATTGTTCTTGAAGATCTTACTCTTGATACGGTTAAAACAAAAGAAATGGCAGCTATCCTTAAAGGATTATCTGTTGAGAAAAAAGCTTTAATCGTAACTGCGGATGCAAACGAAGCAGTATCTCTTTCTGCACGCAACATCCCTGGAGTTACAGTTGTTCAAGCTAACGGAATCAACGTGTTAGACGTTGTCAACCACGAGAAGCTTCTGATTACAAAAGCTGCGGTTGAAAAAGTAGAGGAGGTGCTTGCATAATGAAAGATCCTCGTGATGTTCTTAAGCGCCCCGTCATTACTGAACGTTCTGCTGATTTAATGACTGAAAAAAAATATACTTTTGAAGTTGATGTAAGAGCTAACAAAACAGAAGTGAAAGATGCAGTTGAAAGTATCTTTGGAGTGAAAGTTGACAAAGTCAACATCATGAACTACAAAGGGAAATCAAAACGTGTCGGCCGCTACACTGGTATGACTAGCCGTCGCAGAAAAGCGATCGTAAAACTTACTGCAGACAGCAAAGAAATCGAAATTTTTGAAGCTTAATTATCTGTAAAAAGAAGGAGGGAAATTCAAAATGGCGATTAAAAAGTATAAACCGACCTCTAACGGACGTCGTGGCATGACAACTTCAGATTTTGCTGAAATCACGACTGACCAGCCGGAAAAATCCTTGCTTGCGCCCCTTCACAAAAAAGGCGGACGTAACAACCAAGGTAAATTGACTGTACGTCACCAAGGTGGCGGACACAAACGCCAATACCGTGTTATCGACTTCAAACGCGATAAAGATGGTATACCTGGACGCGTTGCTACAGTTGAGTACGATCCAAACCGTTCAGCTAACATTGCACTAATCAACTATGTAGACGGAGAAAAACGTTACATTCTTGCACCAAAAGGAATTCAAGTAGGTACTGAAATCATGTCCGGCCCTGAAGCTGACATCAAAGTAGGTAACGCACTTCCGCTTATCAACATCCCTGTTGGTACAGTTGTGCATAACATTGAATTAAAACCTGGTAAAGGCGGACAGCTTGTACGTTCAGCTGGTACATCTGCTCAGGTTCTTGGTAAAGAAGGCAAATACGTTCTTGTACGTCTTAACTCTGGTGAAGTTCGCATGATCCTTTCTGCTTGCCGCGCTTCTATCGGTCAAGTAGGTAACGAGCAGCACGAACTTATCAACGTTGGTAAAGCAGGACGCTCTCGCTGGAAAGGCATCCGCCCTACAGTCCGCGGTTCTGTAATGAACCCTAACGATCACCCGCACGGTGGTGGTGAAGGTCGCGCGCCAATCGGACGTAAATCACCAATGTCTCCTTGGGGCAAACCGACTCTTGGATTCAAGACACGTAAGAAAAAGAACAAATCTGATAAATTTATCGTACGTCGTCGTAAAAATAAATAACGGGGTTGTCTACGGTTCATTTCGGACCGTAGTGCAATCACGAAGGGAGGTTCCAAAATGGCTCGCAGCTTGAAAAAAGGACCATTTGTCGATGGACACTTGATGACAAAAATCGAGAAATTAAATGAAACGGACAAGAAACAAGTTGTAAAAACTTGGTCTCGCCGTTCAACTATTTTCCCACAATTTATCGGTCACACTATCGCAGTATATGACGGACGTAAACACGTGCCTGTATTCATTTCTGAAGACATGGTAGGCCACAAGTTGGGCGAATTCGCACCGACTCGTACTTACAAAGGCCACGCCAGTGACGATAAAAAAACAAGACGCTAAGAGAGGAGGCTTTTAAATGCAAGCTAAAGCTGTTGCAAGAACAGTCCGTATTGCTCCTCGTAAAGCACGTCTAGTAATGGACCTGATTCGAGGTAAGCAAGTAGGCGAAGCAGTATCTATCCTTAACTTAACTCCGAGAGCTGCTTCTCCGATCATCGAAAAAGTTTTAAAATCTGCTATCGCAAATGCTGAGCACAACTACGAGATGGGCGCTAACAATCTGGTTATTTCTCAGGCATTTGTTGACGAAGGCCCAACGTTAAAAAGATTCCGCCCGCGTGCTATGGGACGTGCGAGCCAAATCAACAAACGTACGAGCCACATTACAATCGTTGTATCAGAAAAGAAGGAGGGATAAGTAGTGGGTCAAAAGGTAAATCCAGTCGGTCTTCGTATCGGAGTCATTCGTGATTGGGAATCTAAGTGGTACGCTGGTAAAGATTACGCTGACTTCCTGCACGAAGATTTAAAAATTCGTGAATTCATTAGCAAACGCCTTTCTGACGCTTCTGTTTCTAAAGTAGAAATCGAGCGCGCAGCAAACCGCGTTAACATTACGATCCACACTGCTAAGCCTGGTATGGTAATCGGTAAAGGCGGATCTGAAGTTGAAGCACTTCGTAAAGCCCTTAACAGCCTTACTGGCAAGCGTGTACACATTAACATTCTTGAAATCAAAAGAGCAGATCTTGATGCACAGCTTGTAGCTGACAACATCGCTCGTCAACTAGAAAACCGTATTTCTTTCCGCCGTGCGCAGAAACAACAAATCCAACGCACTATGCGTGCTGGAGCACAAGGTGTGAAAACAATGGTTTCCGGCCGTCTTGGCGGAGCTGACATTGCTCGTTCTGAATACTACAGTGAAGGAACTGTTCCATTGCACACTTTACGTGCTGACATCGACTATGCAACATCTGAAGCTGACACAACTTACGGTAAGCTTGGTGTAAAAGTCTGGATCTATCGTGGAGAGGTTCTTCCTACTAAGAAGAAAACTGAGGAAGGAGGAAAATAATATGTTATTACCAAAACGCGTTAAATATCGCAGAGAGCATCGCGGAAAAATGCGCGGTCGCGCTAAAGGCGGTACTGAAGTACATTTTGGTGAGTACGGTATCCAGGCTCTTGAAGCTTCTTGGATCACGAACCGCCAAATCGAAGCTGCACGTATTGCGATGACTCGTTACATGAAACGTGGCGGTAAAGTTTGGATTAAAATTTTCCCTTCAAAACCTTACACTGCTAAGCCGCTTGAGGTACGGATGGGTTCCGGTAAAGGGGCTCCTGAAGGCTGGGTAGCTGTTGTAAAACCGGGCAAAGTTTTATTTGAAATTTCTGGTGTGTCTGAAGAGGTAGCTCGTGAAGCTCTTCGCCTTGCATCTCACAAATTGCCAATTAAAACGAAGTTCGTAAAACGTGAAGAAATTGGTGGTGAATCAAATGAAAGCTAATGAAATTCGTGACCTTACCACTGCTGAAATTGAACAAAAAGTAAAGTCTCTTAAAGAAGAACTTTTCAATCTTCGCTTTCAATTAGCGACAGGACAACTTGAAAATACTGCTCGCATTCGTGAAGTGCGCAAAGCTATCGCGCGCATGAAAACTGTGATTCGTGAAAGAGAAATTGCTGCCAATAAATAATCACTGAGGGGAGGTCGTGAGCATGAGCGAACGTAACCAACGCAAAGTTTACCAAGGCCGTGTTGTTTCTGACAAAATGGATAAAACCATCACTGTTGTTGTTGAAACATACAAAAAGGATCCTATTTACGGTAAACGCGTAAAATACTCGAAGAAATTCAAAGCACATGATGAAAATAACCAAGCTAAAATCGGAGACATCGTAAAGATCATGGAAACTCGTCCATTATCTGCAACTAAGCGTTTTCGTCTAGTAGAAGTTGTCGAAGAAGCTGTTATTATCTAATAAAGTTCGGAATTCTTTTTCCGAAGGGAGGTAACAAATAATGATTCAACAAGAGACTCGTTTAAAAGTTGCTGACAACTCCGGTGCGCGTGAGGTACTTACTATTAAAGTTCTTGGCGGTTCTGGACGTAAAACGGCTAACATTGGTGATGTAATTGTTTGCACGGTTAAACAAGCAACACCAGGAGGCGTTGTCAAAAAAGGTGAAGTCGTAAGAGCTGTTATCGTTCGCACAAAAAGCGGAGCACGCAGAACTGACGGATCATACATCAGCTTCGATGAGAATGCATGTGTTATCATCCGTGACGACAAGAGCCCGCGTGGAACTCGTATCTTCGGACCGGTTGCCCGCGAATTACGTGAAAACAACTTCATGAAAATTGTTTCTCTGGCTCCAGAAGTTATCTAATGAAATAAATGCCTTACTCAAGGAGGTGCGATCAGGATGCATGTGAAAAAAGGCGATAAAGTAATGGTTATCTCTGGTAAAGATAAAGGCAAACAAGGTACGATCCTTGCTGCTTTCCCTAAAAAGGACCGCGTTCTAGTTGAGGGCGTAAACATGGTGAAGAAGCACTCTAAACCAACTCAAGCAAACCCTCAAGGCGGTATTTCTAATCAAGAGGCGCCAATTCATGTATCAAACGTTATGCCGCTCGATCCTAAAACAGGTGAAGTGACTCGCGTAGGATACAAAGTGGAAGATGGCAAAAAAGTTCGTGTTGCAAAAAAATCTGGGCAAGTCTTAGATAAATAGTATTTAAAGGAAGGGAGGTCTATCTCATGAACCGCCTTAAAGAAAAGTACAATAAAGAAATTTCACCTGCTTTAATGACGAAGTTCAACTACGACTCTGTTATGCAGGTGCCAAAAATCGAAAAAATCGTAATCAACATGGGTGTTGGTGATGCTGTTCAAAACGCGAAAGCAATCGACAGTGCTGTTGAAGAATTAACGTTTATCGCAGGTCAAAAACCTGTCGTTACTCGTGCGAAGAAATCAATTGCTGGATTCCGTCTTCGTGAGGGAATGCCTATCGGTGCGAAAGTAACTCTTCGCGGAGAGCGCATGTATGATTTCCTTGATAAACTTATTTCTGTATCTTTACCGCGTGTACGTGACTTCCGCGGGATTTCTAAGAAATCTTTCGACGGTCGCGGAAACTACACTCTTGGTATCAAAGAACAGTTAATCTTCCCTGAAATTGACTACGATAAAGTAACAAAGGTTCGCGGAATGGACATCGTTATCGTAACGACTGCTAACTCTGACGAAGAGGCTCGTGAGCTATTAACTCAAGTAGGTATGCCGTTCCAGAAATAATCAATGAAAGGGAGGCGAAATCGTGGCTAAAAAGTCAATGATTGCGAAACAACAACGTACACCAAAGTTTAAAGTGCAAGAGTACACTCGCTGTGAACGCTGCGGACGTCCGCACTCAGTCATTCGTAAATTTAAACTTTGCCGTATTTGTTTCCGTGAGCTTGCATATAAAGGACAAATTCCTGGCGTGAAAAAAGCCAGCTGGTAATCCCCAAGAATGGGAAGGAGGTAATTATATAATGGTTATGACAGATCCAATTGCAGATATGCTGACTCGTATTCGCAATGCAAACATGGTACGTCATGAGAAGCTTGAAATTCCTGCTTCTAAATTGAAAAGAGAAATTGCTGACATTTTAAAGCGTGAAGGTTTCATTCGTGACGTTGAGTTCGTAGAAGACAGCAAACAAGGTATCATCCGCGTTTTCTTGAAATACGGACAAAACAACGAGCGCGTTATCACTGGTCTTAAAAGAATCAGCAAACCAGGTTTGCGTGTATACGCTAAATCAAATGAAGTACCTCGCGTACTTAACGGTCTTGGAATCGCGATTATTTCTACATCACAAGGTGTTTTAACGGACAAAGAAGCCCGTGCAAAACAAGCTGGTGGAGAAGTTCTAGCATACGTTTGGTAAGAAGTTTAACAAGAATGGAGGTGTTTTAGTATGTCTCGTGTAGGAAAAAAACTGCTTGAGATCCCTTCTGGAGTTACAGTAACGCTGAACGAAGGCAACACTGTAGCTGTAAAAGGACCAAAAGGAGAATTAACTCGTACTTTCCATCCTGATATGGAAATCAAAATTGAGGACAACGTGCTTACAGTTACTCGTCCTTCTGATCACAAAGAGCACCGTGCGCTGCATGGTACGACTCGCAGTCTGCTTGGAAACATGGTTGAAGGCGTATCTAAAGGATTTGAAAGAGGTTTGGAATTAGTCGGTGTCGGTTATCGTGCGGCTAAATCCGGAAACAAACTTGTTTTAAACGTTGGATACTCTCACCCTGTTGAGATCGTTCCTGAAGAGGGCATCGAAATCGAAGTTCCTTCTCAAACTAAAGTAGTTGTAAAAGGTACAGACAAAGAGCGTGTAGGAGCTATCGCTGCTAACATCCGCGCTGTACGTTCTCCAGAGCCTTACAAAGGTAAAGGAATCCGCTACGAAGGTGAAGTTGTTCGCCGTAAAGAAGGTAAATCTGCTAAGTAAGACCGCTTAAAGTGAAGAAAGGAGTGACCTAAGGATGATTACGAAAACTAGCAAAAATGCTGCTCGTCAAAAAAGACATGCCCGTGTTCGTGCTAAACTTTCAGGCACAGCTGAAAGACCTCGTCTGAATGTGTTCCGTTCAAACAAACACATTTATGCTCAAATCATCGATGATGTAAATGGCGTTACACTTGCTAGTGCCTCTACACTCGATAAAGATTTGAACGTGGAAAGCACTGGTGACAGCGCTGCTGCTGCTAAAGTCGGTGAACTCGTTGCGAAACGCGCTTCTGAGAAAGGTGTTTCTGACGTAGTATTTGACCGCGGCGGATACTTATACCATGGACGTGTAAAAGCTCTGGCCGATGCAGCTCGTGAAGCCGGACTGAAATTTTAATAAAAAAAGGAGGGACACATGATTATGCGTCGTATTGACCCAAGCAAATTAGAGTTAGAAGAACGCTTAGTTACGGTTAACCGCGTAGCGAAAGTTGTTAAAGGTGGTCGTCGTTTCCGTTTCGCAGCTCTAGTCGTTGTCGGTGACAAAAACGGTCACGTAGGTTTCGGTACTGGTAAAGCACAAGAAGTACCTGAAGCAATCCGCAAAGCTGTTGAAGATGCGAAAAAGAATTTGATTGAAGTACCAATGGTTGGAACTACGATTCCACACGAAATCATCGGACGTTTCGGTGCAGGCAATATCTTGTTGAAACCTGCTTCTGAAGGTACTGGAGTTATCGCTGGAGGCCCTGTACGTGCGGTACTTGAGCTTGCTGGCGTTGCTGATATCCTTTCTAAGTCTCTAGGTTCTAACACACCGATCAACATGATCCGTGCAACACTTCAAGGTTTAAGTGAGCTTAAACGTGCCGAAGAGGTTGCGAAGCTTCGTGGAAAATCTGTAGAAGAACTGTTAGGATAAGGAGGGAACATTAATGGCTAAATTAGAAATTACCCTCAAACGCAGTGTAATCGGTCGCCCGGAAGATCAGCGCGTTACTGTAAGAACACTTGGTTTAAAGAAAACAAACCAAACTGTCGTTCATGAAGATAACGCTGCGATCCGCGGTATGATTAATAAAGTATCTCATCTAGTTTCTGTTAAAGAACAATAAAAATAAATTATAGGCTAAGGAGGTGTCCTAATGAAACTTCATGAATTAAAGCCTTCAGAAGGTTCACGTAAAGTACGCAATCGCGTAGGTCGTGGTATTGGTTCTGGTAACGGTAAAACAGCTGGTAAAGGTCACAAAGGTCAAAACGCTCGTTCTGGCGGCGGTGTACGCCCTGGATTCGAGGGGGGACAAATGCCTTTATTCCAACGTCTTCCTAAACGCGGTTTTACAAACATCAACCGTAAGGAATACGCTATTGTGAACGTAGACAAATTGAACGGTTTTGCGGAAGGAACGGAAGTCACTCCTGAACTTCTTCTTGAGACTGGTGTTATTAGCAAACTTAATGCAGGAGTAAAGATTCTTGGCAACGGTAAATTAGAGAAAAAATTAACTGTAAAAGCCAATAAATTCTCTGCTTCTGCGAAAGAAGCTGTTGAAGCTGCTGGCGGTACAGCTGAGGTGATCTAACTTGTTTAAGACAATCTCCAACTTTATGCGTGTGAGTGATATTCGGAATAAAATCATTTTTACATTACTCATGCTTATCGTCTTTCGCATAGGTGCGTTTATCCCTGTGCCATATGTAAATGCTCAGGCGTTGCAGACACAAAGTTCGATGGGGGTTTTTGATCTCCTTAATACATTTGGCGGCGGTGCGCTTTATCAGTTCTCCATTTTTGCGATGGGAATTACGCCTTACATCACTGCTTCAATCATCATTCAGCTGCTTCAGATGGATGTTGTGCCGAAGTTTACCGAGTGGTCTAAGCAAGGTGAAGTCGGCCGCCGTAAATTAGCTCAGTTCACGAGATATTTTACGATTGTGCTTGGTTTTATCCAGGCATTAGGTATGTCTTACGGGTTTAACAACCTGGCAAACGGTATGCTGATTGAGAAATCCGGCATATCGACATATCTGATTATTGCTTTAGTACTCACTGGAGGAACTGCTTTTTTAATGTGGCTGGGAGAACAAATTACTTCCAATGGAGTAGGTAACGGAATTTCGATCATCATCTTCGCGGGGATTGTGGCTAGTATTCCGAAAACTGTTGGGCAGATTTATGAGACTCAATTTGTCGGCAGCAGCGATCAGCTGTTTATTCATATTGTAAAAATCGCCTTACTGGTGATTGCGATTTTGGCCGTTATTGTTGGTGTTATTTTCATTCAGCAGGCCGTACGCAAAATCGCGATTCAATATGCAAAAGGGCAAGGTCGTTCACCTGTTGGCGGAGGCCAGTCAACTCACCTTCCGCTTAAAGTGAATCCGGCAGGGGTTATTCCGGTAATCTTTGCGGTTGCGTTTCTTATTACGCCGCGTACTATCGCGTCATTTTTCGGAGAAAACAATGTGACAAAGTGGATTCAAGCCAACTTTGACAATACACATCCGGTGGGCATGGCGGTTTATGTCGCATTAATTATCGCCTTTACGTACTTCTATGCTTTTGTGCAGGTAAACCCTGAACAAATGGCTGATAACCTTAAAAAACAGGGTGGCTATATCCCGGGGGTTCGTCCAGGGAAAATGACTCAAGATAGAATTACGAGCATTTTGTATCGACTTACGTTTGTGGGTTCTATATTCTTAGCCGTGATTTCCATTCTTCCTATCTTTTTCATTCAATTCGCTGGATTGCCTCAAAGTGCACAGATTGGCGGAACATCATTGTTAATTGTCGTCGGGGTAGCCTTGGAGACAATGAAGCAGCTGGAGAGCCAGTTAGTGAAACGTAATTACCGAGGATTTATGAAAAATTAGAGGACTGGTTTTAACCATTCCTCTAAATAAGAGAGGACGGGGGAAATCCGAATGAACTTAGTCTTAATGGGACTTCCTGGAGCCGGTAAAGGCACACAGGGAGAACGAATTGTTGAGGATTATGGGATACCTCATATCTCAACGGGAGATATGTTCCGTGCTGCTATGAAAGAAGAAACACCACTCGGACTCGAAGCAAAGTCTTATATTGATAAAGGCGAGCTCGTACCGGACGAAGTCACAATCGGCATTGTCAAAGAAAGACTCGGCAAAGATGATTGTGAAAGAGGTTTTCTTCTGGACGGATTTCCGCGAACAGTCGCTCAGGCTGAAGCTCTTGAAAACATTCTTGAGGAATACGGCAAGCCGATTGATTATGTCATTAACATTAAAGTAGACAAAGACTCTTTAATGGAACGTTTGACTGGACGCAGAATTTGCAGTGTTTGCGGCACAACCTACCATTTGGTTTTCAATCCGCCAAAAACGCCGGGTGTTTGTGATAAAGACGGAGGAGACCTTTATCAACGGGCAGATGATAATGAGGAAACCGTCTCAAAACGGCTTGAGGTCAACATGAAGCAGACTCAGCCTTTACTCGATTTTTATTCTGAGAAAGGGTATCTTGTCAACGTCAATGGCCAGCAGGACATTAACGACGTGTACAAAGATGTGAAAGAGCTTCTTGGAGGATTGAGCAAATGATTATCTGTAAGACCCCTCGTGAGCTTGGCATCATGCGGGAAGCAGGGCGAATCGTGGCTTTGACTCATGAAGAGATGAAAAAGCACATTAAACCAGGAATCTCGACAAAAGAATTGGATCAAATTGCCGAACGTTTTATTGAGAAGCAGGGTGCAATCCCATCTTTTAAGGGGTATAATGGGTTTCGCGGGAGCATCTGTGTATCAGTTAATGAAGAACTCGTTCACGGAATACCCGGTAAAAGGGTTTTGCGTGACGGTGACATTATCAGCATTGATATCGGTGCTAAATTAAATGGTTATCATGGTGACTCTGCTTGGACATATCCGGTAGGAAACATCAGTGATGATGATAAACGACTGCTGGAAGTAACAGAGGAGTCTTTATATAAAGGCTTGAAGGAAGCAAAACCAGGTGAACGTTTGTCGAATATTTCCCACGCAATACAAACGTATGTCGAAAATGAGCAGTTTTCAGTTGTTAGGGAGTATGTCGGACATGGTGTTGGTCAAGACTTGCATGAGGATCCGCAAATTCCTCATTACGGTCCGCCAAACAAAGGACCTAGGCTGAAGCCTGGTATGGTTCTCGCTATAGAACCGATGGTTAACGCTGGCAGCCGGTATGTGAAAACATTGGCTGACAACTGGACGGTTGTAACGGTAGATGGGAAAAAGTGTGCTCATTTTGAACATACGATTGCGATTACGGAAACGGGTTTTGATATACTGACAAAAGTCTAGATGATGAAATGAATTCCTTGACACATGTTTTTCATTCCGCACCTGGGCAGATTGTAGGTTTACAATTGGTCGGAAGAAAAACCGGCTAGCTGCTGTCATCGGAATGAAGATTCATCATCGTGTACTAAAGCAGACGGAGAAAGCGTACATTTCATTCTCCTTAGAAAAAGAATATCAATCATTCACCCTTTATGATTGCGTATCTCCGGAAGTTCAGAACAGTATAAACGAAACAGGGCGTGTGACAAACGGATAACTGAGATTTTCTCTTTTGAAATTTGTCAGAGAGCAAGTTACTGATTTGAAGAAGGGAGAACACTTGAATGGCGAAAGACGATGTAATTGAAGTGGAAGGTACGATTGTCGAAACACTGCCAAACGCGATGTTCAAAGTTGAACTCGAAAATGGCCATACGGTTTTGGCTCACGTATCTGGTAAAATCCGCATGCACTTCATTCGCATTTTACCTGGAGACAAAGTTACGGTAGAATTATCTCCATATGACTTAACTCGTGGCAGGATTACGTACCGTTACAAATAAAGCACTCCGGAAACTGAAGGAGGTTGGAAACACATGAAAGTGAGACCATCAGTTAAACCAATCTGCGAAAAATGTAAAGTTATTCGCAGAAAAGGAAAAGTAATGGTGATCTGTGAAAATCCAAAGCATAAACAAAAACAAGGATAATTAATAAGGAGGTGCCCAGAGAATGGCTCGTATTGCTGGTGTAGATATCCCACGTGACAAACGTGTTGTTATTTCTTTAACATATGTCTTCGGAATTGGCCGCACAACGGCTCAGCAAGTCTTGAAAGAGGCTGGTGTTTCTGAAGATACTCGTGTGCGTGATCTTACTGAAGAAGAACTTGGTAAAATCCGTGATGTTATTGACAAACTGAAAGTAGAAGGTGACCTTCGCCGTGAAGTTTCTCTTAACATCAAGCGTCTGATCGAAATCGGAAGCTACCGCGGAATCCGCCATCGCAGAGGTTTGCCTGTTCGCGGACAAAACTCTAAAAACAATGCGCGTACTCGTAAAGGTCCGCGTCGTACTGTAGCTAACAAGAAAAAATAAGTAAGGGAGGTACCTAAACAATGGCTGCTGCTCGTAAACAAAACACGCGTAAACGTCGCGTGAAAAAGAATATTGAGTCAGGAATCGCTCATATTCGTTCAACTTTCAACAACACGATCGTTACGATCACTGATACTCATGGTAATGCTATTTCTTGGTCAAGTGCCGGAGCTCTAGGATTCAGAGGTTCTCGTAAATCTACTCCTTTTGCTGCGCAAATGGCTGCTGAAACAGCTGCTAAAGGTTCAATCGAACACGGACTTAAAACTCTTGAAGTAACTGTTAAAGGACCAGGTTCTGGCCGTGAAGCTGCAATCCGTGCTTTACAAGCTGCCGGGCTTGAAGTTACAGCTATCAGAGACGTAACTCCTGTTCCTCATAATGGATGCCGTCCACCAAAACGTCGCCGCGTGTAATTTGTTTGTATAGATTTTGTGTCCCTGTCAATAATGGGTTATGATACAGTTATTTATGAAACGAATGCACCGACTCGTTGCCTGAGCACATACGGGACTAAACAATGGGGAATTTCGGATGGAATCTCATATGATTCTATTCGAGGTTTCGACGTTTTGAAGGAGGGTTTTAAGTAATGATCGAGATTGAAAAACCAAAAATCGAAACGGTTGAAATCAGCGACGATGCCAAATTTGGTAAGTTTGTCGTAGAGCCGCTTGAGCGTGGATATGGTACAACTCTGGGTAACTCCTTACGTCGTATCCTCTTATCCTCACTCCCTGGTGCCGCTGTAACATCGATCCAGATAGATGGTGTACTGCACGAATTCTCGACAATCGAAGGCGTTGTGGAAGATGTTACAACGATAATCTTGCACATTAAAAAGCTTGCATTGAAAATCTACTCTGATGAAGAGAAGACGCTTGAAATTGATGTACAGGGCGAAGGAACTGTCACAGCAGCTGATATTACACACGACAGCGATGTTGAAATCCTTAATCCGGATCTTCATATCGCGACTCTTGGTGAGAATGCGAGTTTCCGAGTTCGCCTTACTGCACAAAGAGGACGTGGGTATACACCTGCTGATTCGAACAAAAGAGACGATCAGCCAATCGGCGTGATTCCGATCGATTCAATCTTTACGCCAGTTTCTCGTTTATCTTATCAGGTAGAAAACACTCGTGTAGGCCAGGTTGCAAACTATGACAAACTTACACTTGATGTTTGGACTGACGGAAGCACTGGACCGAAGGAAGCAATTGCGCTCGGTTCAAAGATTTTAACTGAACACCTTAATATATTCGTCGGTTTAACTGACGAAGCTCAGCATGCTGAAATCATGGTTGAAAAAGAAGAGGATCAAAAAGAAAAAGTTCTTGAAATGACGATTGAGGAACTTGACCTTTCTGTCCGTTCTTACAACTGCTTGAAGCGTGCGGGCATTAACACGGTTCAAGAACTTGCGAACAAGACGGAAGAAGATATGATGAAAGTTCGCAACCTGGGACGCAAATCACTTGAAGAAGTGAAAGCGAAACTAGAAGAACTTGGACTCGGCCTTCGCAAAGACGATTGATCTAGTTTCCATGTGAACTAGGATTTTCGTGTGTTTTTTATTTAGAAACAGCATTCCATTAAAGGAGGGGACATCACATGTCATACAGAAAACTAGGACGTACGAGTTCACAGCGTAAAGCTATGCTTCGTGATCTTACAACAGATTTGATCATCAACGAAAGAATTGAAACAACTGAAACACGTGCGAAAGAACTTCGCTCTGTTGTTGAAAAGATGATCACTCTTGGTAAGCGCGGTGACTTGCATGCTCGTCGTCAAGCTGCTGCATACATTCGCAACGAGGTTGCTAATGAAGAAAATAACCAAGATGCACTTCAAAAATTGTTCTCTGACATTGCAACTCGTTACGAGGAGCGCCAAGGCGGATACACACGTATTATGAAGCTTGGTCCTCGCCGTGGTGACGGTGCACCAATGGCAATCATCGAATTGGTTTAATCACATATTTTTGTGTATCTAAAGAAGGGCGGGACAGTTTCTAACTGGATCTATGCCCTTTTTTTAGATATCAGAACTTTTTATCATGAGACAGACAAGCAGAGCTATAGCTGAGAGGAGGCCAGGCGCCCGTGGATCAAAAACAGCTTATATCCGTAAAAGACATTCTATTCCGATACCGCAAAGATGCGGAAAGACCGGCGCTGGACGGTGTGAGTCTGGAGGTATACGAAGGAGAATGGCTTGCTATCGTAGGCCACAACGGTTCAGGGAAGTCGACTTTGGCCAGAGCGCTGAACGGACTGATTTTGCCTGAGGCCGGAGAAATTGAAGTCGGCGGCATCAAGCTGACTGAGGATACCGTGTGGGATGTGCGAAAAAAAATAGGGATGGTCTTTCAGAATCCCGATAACCAATTTGTCGGAACGACTGTTCGCGATGATGTGGCTTTTGGTTTAGAAAACAATGGTGTTCCGCGCGAAGAAATGATTGAGAGAGTAGATTGGGCTGTCACACAAGTCAATATGCAGGATTTTCTTGATCAAGAGCCGCACCATCTCTCCGGAGGTCAAAAACAAAGAGTGGCGATCGCGGGAATTATTGCCGCGCGTCCTGATATTATGATTTTGGATGAAGCGACATCCATGCTTGACCCGATTGGGAGAGAAGAAGTCCTTGATACTGTCAGACGCTTAAAAGATCAGGGCATGGCCACCGTCATTTCGATAACACATGATCTGGAAGAAGCCGCAAGGGCGGACAGGATCATTGTGATGAACGGCGGCAGGAAATATGCAGAGGGCACGCCTGAAGAGATTTTTAAATTAAACGAAGACTTGGTTCGCATCGGTCTTGATTTGCCTTTCTCATTCCAGCTCAGCCTGCTTTTGAAAGAAAGCGGACTGGCGTTAACGAAAAACCATCTGACTCAGGAAGGGCTGGTGAATGAGCTGTGGACATTAAAATCAAAGATGTAGAACACCGCTATCAAATGAAGACACCGTTTGAACGGCTTGCTCTGTATGATATCAATGCCGTAATAAAAGAGGGCAGCTACGTTGCCGTCATCGGGCATACAGGGTCGGGCAAATCGACGCTCCTGCAGCATTTAAACGGTTTGCTGAAACCGACTAAAGGACAGCTTGAACTCGGGAGCACGATTCTGGCAGCCGGTAAAAAGAATAAAGACCTTAAGACTTTGCGAAAAAAAGTCGGAATCGTTTTCCAATTTCCCGAACATCAGCTGTTTGAAGAGACTGTGCTGAAGGACATCGCATTCGGACCGATGAATTTCGGTGTAAAAAAAGAAGACGCTGAACGGAAAGCAAAAGAAATGCTGGGGCTTGTAGGCCTTCCGGAAGACATTTTGGATCGTTCACCATTTGAGCTCAGCGGCGGCCAGATGCGCAGAGTGGCGATTGCCGGCGTTCTCGCGATGGAGCCGGAAGTGCTGGTTTTGGATGAACCGACGGCCGGTCTTGATCCGAGAGGGCGCCAGGACATTATGGACATGTTCTATGCGCTTCATCAGCGGGGAAACCTGACTACCGTTCTCGTCACCCACAGTATGGAGGACGCCGCCCGCTATGCTGACGAAATGATCGTCATGCACAAAGGAACCATTAAAGCGACGGGGAGTCCGCGTGACTTGTTTGTAAAAGGTGAAGAGATGTCCGAAATGGGCCTGGATCTTCCTGAATCAGTGAAGTTTCAGAGACGGCTTGAGAAGGCTCTCGGCGTCAAGTATGAGAAACCCATGCTGACCCTGCAGGATGCCGCCAGTGAAATTAAGGCTTTCTTTCAGGAGGAAAAGGACCAATGATGGACAGCATGATTATCGGAAAGTATGTTCCCGGATCATCGCTTATTCACCGATTGGACCCGCGAACAAAACTTGTCAGCATCTTTCTTTTTGTATGTATTGTTTTTTTGGCAAACAACGTACAGACGTACGCTTTGCTCGGTTTGTTTACATTCGGGGTGATTGCCTTAACGCGCGTGCCGTTCAGCTTTTTGCTGAAGGGACTTAAGCCGATTATCTGGATTGTGGCGTTTACCTTTTTATTACACATTTTCATGACGCATGAAGGATCAGTCATTTTTCAGCTTGGCTGGTTTAAAGTGTATGAGGGCGGACTTATACAGGGTATTTTTATCTCCCTCCGTTTCGTTTACCTTATCTTTATGACGACGCTGCTGACGCTGACAACAACGCCGATTGAAATAACAGATGGAATGGAGCAGCTGCTGAATCCTTTTAAAAAGGTGAAGCTGCCCGTACACGAACTCGCATTGATGATGTCGATATCATTGAGATTTATCCCGACATTGATGGAAGAGACAGATAAAATCATGAAGGCGCAAATGGCGAGGGGTGCGGACTTTACAAGCGGCCCGGTGAAAGACAGAATCAAAGCGGTTGTTCCGCTGCTTGTCCCGCTGTTTGTCAGCGCCTTTAAACGCGCGGAAGAGCTCGCGGTCGCCATGGAGGCGAGAGGCTACCAGGGCGGTGAGGGGAGAACGAAATACAGAAAGCTTGTCTGGACCGGAAAGGATACCGGAGCTATTCTGCTCATCATGGTATTAGCCGTGTTATTGTTTTTCTTAAGAAGTTAGAGGTGCTGCTGAATGAGAGTGAAATGTACCATTGCTTATGACGGGCATTTATTTAACGGATATCAGGTTCAGCCTGGAAAGCGGACCGTTCAAAGTGAATTGGAAAAAGCGCTGGCCGTCATCCATAAAACGGACGGCAGAGTGCCTGTGTACTCATCCGGCCGCACGGACAGCGATGTTCATGCTGCCGGACAGGTCATTCATTTTGATACGTCGCTGTCCATTCCGGCTGAGAAATGGCCGTTTGCGCTCAATGCCCTGCTGCCTGATGATATTGCCGTCAAAACAGCAGAGATTGCGGATGATGGGTTCCATGCACGATTTAGCGCAGTCCAAAAGGAATATCGCTACATTGTATATACGGAGAAACACCCGGACGTATTTAAACGATATTACGCTTACCATTTTGCATATCAGCTTAATGTGCAGAAAATGAGGGAAGCTTCAAGGCACCTCATCGGGACACATGATTTCACAAGCTTTTGCGCGGCTGATACCGCGGTTCAGGATAAGGTCAGAACGATTTACGAGCTGGATTGGACTGAGACCGGAGACGGCCTGCAGATGCGGATCACCGGTAACGGTTTTCTCTATAATATGGTCAGAATCATTGCCGGAACGTTATTGGATACAGGAGCTGGAAAATTTTCTCCCGATGATGTAAAAGCAATGCTCGAAGCGAAAGATCGCGAAGCCGCGGGGCGCACCGCACCGGGGCACGGGCTGTATTTATGGAGCGTTTGCTATGACAACTAAACCAGGTGTAACATTTTCTTGACAGAGTCTGCATAAAGTTATAAGATATCATATGGTATGTATTTCAACCCCACGATAAGCCCCGGAACTTATTGTGTTGTGAAATAGAACGTAATCGAAGATTATTGAAAATGACAGATCATTTAGGAGGGAAATTCAATGCGTACAACACCTATGGCTAACGCAAGTACTATTGAACGCAAGTGGTTAGTTGTTGATGCAGCAGGCAAGACTTTAGGACGTCTTTCTACAGAAGTTGCATCTATCCTTCGCGGGAAACACAAACCGACTTACACACCGCACGTTGATACTGGAGATCATGTGATCATCATCAACGCTGAAAAAATCGAGTTAACTGGTAAAAAGTTAACTGACAAAATCTACTACCGTCACACTCAACATCCAGGCGGATTAAAATCAAGAACTGCTCTTGAAATGCGTACAAACTACCCTGAGAAAATGCTTGAGCTTGCTATCAAAGGCATGCTTCCAAAAGGTTCTCTAGGTCGTCAAATGTTCAAGAAATTGAACGTATACCGTGGTTCTGAGCATCCACATGAAGCACAAAAACCTGAAGTTTACGAACTTCGCGGTTAATTAAAAAGGAGGTTACCAATTTGGCACAGGTTCAATATTACGGTACTGGCCGTCGTAAAAGTTCTGTAGCGCGTGTGCGCTTAGTTCCAGGAGAAGGTCGTATCGTCGTTAATAATCGTGAAATCAGCGAGCACATTCCATCTCCAGCCCTAATCGAAGATATCAAACAACCATTAACTTTAACTGAAACAGCTGGTACTTATGATGTTTTAGTAAACGTACATGGAGGCGGCTTATCTGGTCAAGCTGGAGCAATCCGTCATGGTATCGCTCGTGCTTTGCTTGAAGCAGATCCAGAATACCGTGCAACACTTAAACGTGCTGGTCTTCTGACTCGTGACGCTCGTATGAAAGAACGTAAAAAATACGGTCTTAAAGGCGCTCGTCGTGCACCTCAGTTCTCAAAACGTTAATCGTTTTGGATGGCAAAAACCACAACTTCTTGGTTGTGGTTTTTTTGTATTTTTTTCTCATATTCAAGAGGTTATCCGATGTTTTTCTAGAATTGTTTGTTATACTCTATTCATTACCAATAAGGAGCGCAGTTATAATGAATAAGTTAGTCATACATAACAGCAAGGCATGGGATAAAAAAGTCGAAACAGGCAATGAATGGACGGTTGCGGTTGATTCTCATACGATTGGTGAAGCGAAAAAAGGCAATTGGAGCATCAGAATGACCCCCGGAAAAGATGTGCCGGCGGATTGGTTTCCGCCCATAGACGGTCTGAAGGTTCTTTGTCTCGCTTCAGGAGGAGGACAGCAAGGGCCGGTCCTTGCTGCTGCAGGAGCGGACGTGACCATTTTTGACAATTCGGAAAAACAGCTTGCGCAAGACAGAATGGTTGCTGAGCGGGACGATCTTACGCTTCGGACTGTCAAAGGCAGCATGAATGATCTGAGCTGTTTTGATGATGAGTCATTTGATTTTATCGTGCACCCGGTATCGAATTGCTTTGTTGATACGGTTCTTCCGGTATGGAAAGAAGCTCATCGCGTATTGAAAAAAGGCGGGTCTTTAGTCTCCGGTTTTGTAAATCCCGTCGTGTTCTTATTTGATATGGATTTAGAGCAGGAAGGTGTACTCAAAGTAAAGTATTCCATTCCGTTTTCGGATGAAAAAGATCTGAGTAAGAAAAAGGTAAAGGAACTTATTGATAATCATGAAGCGCTTGAATTCGGCCATACGCTGGAGGATCAAATTAAAGGTCAGATTGACGCAGGCTTCATGGTTGCCGGTTTTTACGAGGACAAAGGCGGCCTCGTGCTGGATGAATACATTAATACATACTCCGTAACAAGAAGCATTAAAATATAAAAACGGCATCCCGTCAGAGGTGCTGTTTTTTTGCGGCTTTTTCCTGCGGACGGCTGATCACATTAGCCGAAACCGGTTCTATTCCAATTTCTCTGGCCCAAACCGACAGTTGTCCCATATGGTGAATCTCATGCGCAAGGATGTGGCGGAGAATATCTTCTTTAGGAAAGGTTTGGTCCATCCAGACCGGCTTAACAAGATACGGTCCTTTGAGGGAGACCGCATGAATGACATCCTCCCGATACTGTTCAGACAGCTTTCTGAGATCCTGAATGCTCGTATAGTCAGACTCAGCAGGTAAAACATCATCTTTACCTAAAATGGCATGAGCCCAGCTGATCTCGACATCAATGATATGAAATAAAGTCCGCAAGATGCTCTCCATTCCGCCCGTCCGGGTTTTCGTCAGTTCCTCCCGGCTCAGCTTTTCACATATCATAAACCACTCGTCACGCACCGTCCAATTGTATTGAAACAGCTTTTTCATCACGTCACCTCAGCTCTTTATTCTTCCAGTTAACATAAAACTCCTTCATTTGGGAGGATTTCCACTATCAACAAAGCATGCTTTTTCCCTTTTCCTTTCAAAATAACAGTAAAAAGGAGCGTGGCTGGCAATGGCAGAAGTATTATCTTTTTCAGACGTGAAACGGCAGAAGGATTTTGAGCTTGAGAAGAGTTTACTAAAGGAGCTGTCACTGACGCAGATCATTCAGTCCGTAAAAGCATGTCTTACCCCTTTGTTTCCCTTTCTTCAAGACGAAAACGGCATTCTGAGTGAAGGATGCATAGATTTTGCAATTGAAGCGTATTTATTAGGCGGCCGGTTCGGCGTCTTTGGCTATTATGGTGAGTCTTTGCAGAAGGCAAACGCCCGTTCGGCTGAAGAAGAGGAAGAACTGACGGTCGATTTTTTTGAATATCTTTGCAATTGGACGCATGAGCAATATTCTTCCGTTAAACAAAAAGAAATCTATGAAGCGTCCTGCCGGTTTATCAACAGCTGGTGGACGGAAGGATTTCTGCAAAGAGAAAAACAATGTAAGCTCCGCATGAGGTAATCATAATTTCTTCCCTTGTCCCATACTTATTAATAACGGGGACAAGCGGGAGGGAAAGGTATGACAAAAAAGCTGAAATGGCTCGGTTTTTTACTTGGCTTTATCATATTATTGTGTTTATTCAGGTTTCAATTCCAAAATGATGATTCTTGGCGGCCGTGGAGTCTGCCTCTGAGCGGGAAAATCATCTATCTCGATCCGGGGCACGGCGGGCCGGACGGAGGCGCCACGGGAGGCAGTCACCTTGAAAAGGACATTACTCTCGAAGTGGCCTCCAGGGTCAGAGACTATTTGCAGGAGCAGGGAGCTTTGGTCATTATGACGCGGGAGACGGATACTGATTTAGCTCCTGAAGGGACGAAAGGCTACAGCAGACGCAAAGCGGAAGATCTGAGAAAGCGCGTGGAAATCATCAACCGTTCAGAGGCGGAGCTTTATATCAGCATTCATCTGAACGCCATACCGTCACCGAGATGGAGCGGCGCCCAAAGCTTCTACTATGGAAAATACGAAGAAAATGAAAAAGTGGCAAAATATATACAGGACGAATTGAGAATCAATTTGGAGAATACAACGAGAAAGGCGAAACGGATACACGGCATTTACTTAATGCAGAATGTAACCAAACCGGGCGCGCTGGTGGAAATCGGATTTCTGTCCAATCCCGCGGAAGCGAAAAGGCTCGGCCAGCCCAAATATCAGGACAAAATCGCTTCTTCCGTGTATAAGGGCGTATTGAGATATTTTACAGAGAAAGGAGACCCTCCCGAGTAAGGAGGGTTTTTCGCCGATTCTATGTTTAATATATGGTATAATACCATTTGTAAACGAATACACAAAGGGTGAGGGGTTCGATGATAAGAGAAGATGAAGTAAGACATATAGTCGGAAACATGCGCGAACCTTTTCTTCATAGACCGCTGGGAGAATTGGATGCCATTAAAGAAGTAAAGATCAAGCCGGAAAAACGGCATGTCAGTGTAAAAATTGCATTGGCAAAAACGGGGACGGCTGAACAGATGGGCATTCAGCAGGAAATTGTATCCGTTTTGAAAGAAGCGGGTGCAGAAACTGTGGGACTGCGGTTTGAAGAGCTGCCAGAAGAGACATTGGCGAAATTCAGCCGGCCGGCTGCTGAAAGCGAAACTCTGCTGAATAGGAAACACCCGCCGGTCTTTCTTGCGGTGGCAAGCGGAAAAGGCGGTGTCGGCAAATCAACGGTTTCCGTCAATCTGGCCATTTCTCTTGCACGGCTCGGAAAAAAAGTCGGCTTGATCGACGCGGATATATACGGATTCAGCGTGCCGGACATGATGGGTATTACAGTTCGCCCGACAGTAGAAGGAGAAAAACTGCTTCCTGTCGAAAGATTTGGAGTAAAGGTTATGTCGATGGGCTTTTTCGTCGAAGAAAACGCTCCGGTTGTGTGGAGAGGGCCGATGCTGGGCAAGATGCTGAATAACTTCTTCCATGAAGTTGACTGGGGAGAGGTTGACTATATCGTTCTTGATCTGCCGCCCGGCACGGGTGATGTGGCGCTCGATGTACACACAATGCTTCCGAGCTGCAAAGAGATTATCGTATCAACGCCGCACCCTACAGCCGCATTTGTAGCGGCGAGAGCGGGTTCTATGGCGATTAAGACCGATCATGAAGTTGTAGGGGTCATTGAAAATATGGCTTACTATGAAAGTGCAAAAACCGGCGAGAGGGAATACGTGTTCGGTCAAGGCGGGGGAGATAAGCTTGCAGAGGAATTGCAGGTGCCGCTGCTTGGCAGAATTCCTTTAAAACAGCCTGATTGGGACAAGGATCAATTTGCGCCTTCTGTCTATGACAGAAGTCATCCGATCGGGGAAATTTATATGGGGATCGCCCAGAAAGTCATTGAAAAAACAGCTGAATAAAAAAGGGGCCGGGACCAACACGGCCCGGCCTTTTATTGGCTTTCTTTTTCAGAGCTTGAAGCCGCTTTTTTCAATTCATCCTCGAATTGCTTTTTGAAAAGCGGGCTGGAAAGTGTCTCTGTAATTACATCCTCTAAGTAACTGCGGAACTTTTGGCTTTTCACCAGCTCGTAGTATTTTTTATCCATGCCGGGGTCCTGCATGATCTGCATAAAACTTTTCTGATAATCAGGGTCTTTCATCAGTTTTTTTATGATTTTTTCGTGCTCGGGCTGAAGAGTTTTTGCAAAGCTCTCGGCGAACTTTGAGTCTTCAAAGATGGTTTTCCAGAACTCCGCCCCTTTTTTAGAGGTGAGGGTTTTCTCTATTGTGCCTTTAATGGCATTTTGATCAATCACCAATGCCTCATTCATCGCATCATCATTTAATATTTCCTTAATTGCCTTTTTTCCATCATCGGTCTTTAATATATCAACAACCATTTTTTTAGTCTGGTCATAATCCATATCCGCTGCTTGGTCTTTTGGAGCACAAGCTGTTACAGATAATACAACAAAACAGCTTATCAATAGCGTTTTGGCTTTTGACATGCATAAGCTCCTTCCTTACTTGTACTTATTTTTAATATGATTCATCGGAATGGATTTATACATAACAAAATATCGCTGAACGCGATTGTCAGGGGGATGAATAAGAGATGAAAAGCCGCGGGCTTGTTCGATTTTTCTTTTCGATTTTAGCTGTGGGCGCTCTTATTACAAGCGTCGTGGGATTTGCTCTGAAGTGGGGGGAGTACAAGGGGTTCTTTCTGAATTTTGAGGCCGGTCAGATTTTCTCCGTTCTGATCTGGTTTATCGGGGTAGGCATGATTTTCAGTGTGATCAGCCAGATGGGATTCTTCGTTTTTCTGACGGTGCACCGGTTTGCCCTTGAAATTCTCAGATCAAGCTCGCTTTGGAATCTGCTTCAGCTGTTTATCATTCTGTTTGTCGCTTTTGATTTAATGTACGTCAGATTTTTGTTTTTCGGAGAGCGGGATGACTCGATTGCAGGGTTTGTCTGGCTGCCGCTGGCTCTGCTTGCCGTCGGCTTGTTGACGGCATATATAAAACAAAAGCAGTCCTCAAAAAATACGTTCGTTTCATCATTATTTTTAATGGTCGTTATTACAGCGCTTGAATGGGTTCCTGCGCTACGAGTGAATAATGAGGACTGGCTTTATTTGATGCTGATTCCGCTGATGGGCTGCAATGCGTTTCAGCTGTTAATGCTGCCGAAGTTTGCCCAGAGGTAGTTATTTCACTTCTGATGACTTGACGTCAGTATTTGCGATCAGGTCGCCGACGGTCACGTTTTTCAGTCCTTTTTGCTTTAAATTGTGAATAATGGGGGGGAGCGCTTCTTCAGTCTGTGTTGCTGAATCAGAGGCGTGCAGCAGGACAATGTCGCCGCCTTTTATATGACTGTTTACATTTTCAATGATTTTATCAGGGCCGGGATTTGTCCAATCCTGTGAGTTAACGCTGTAATGAACCACTGAATAGTGGTACTGCTGTGCAATGGTAAGAACCTTTTTATTAAATTGTCCGGTCGGCGGGCGGAGTAAATGAACATTCTTTACACCCAGCTTTTTAAATGCAGTCTGGGCCCGGAGGATATCTTTTTTTATTTCATTGTCCTCTAGGTTGGTATAATTCTTATACGCATATCCCATGCTGCCGATTTGATGTCCGTCTTTTATCATACGTTCAACTGTGTCCGGGTGCCGTTCCGCCCAAGAAGCTGACAGAAAAAAAGTGGCGTTTTTAATACCGTTTGCTTTTAGCGCGTTCAGAATAGGAACTGCTTTTTCGTCGCCCCAGCTGATATCGAATGTTAATGCGACTTCGCCCGCTTTCGTTTCCCCTTTTGAAATAGCCTTCGGGCCGCTATCAGTTAAAAATACAGGAAGGGGGACGGCTCTCTGTATATAAAAAAAGCTGGCTGCTGCAAATGCGGCAATGATAATAATAAGCAGCTGTTTTATCCTTCTGATGTGCCACACGTAGAAGTGATTCACTGATGACGCCTCCTTATCTTGTCCATGCTTGATTACATCGTATGCTGCGGCGGAGATTAATATAACGAAATACGTTTTAAAAAAATGAAAAAAACACTTGCTAAATTTAAAGAATGCATGGTATATTATTAAACGTCGCTGATGAACAGCAGACAACAACAAAAAGCTTCAGAAACAACTTAAAAAAAGTTGTTGACATAAAAGAAGCTGAGTGGTAAGATAATAAAGCTGCTTCAACAAGCGGGAATGATCTTTGAAAACTAAACAAGACAAAACGTACCTGTTAATTCAAAGTTTTAAATAAATCGCACAGCGATGTGCGTAGTCAGTCAAACTACTTTATCGGAGAGTTTGATCCTGGCTCAGGACGAACGCTGGCGGCGTGCCTAATACATGCAAGTCGAGCGGACAGATGGGAGCTTGCTCCCTGATGTTAGCGGCGGACGGGTGAGTAACACGTGGGTAACCTGCCTGTAAGACTGGGATAACTCCGGGAAACCGGGGCTAATACCGGATGGTTGTTTGAACCGCATGGTTCAGACATAAAAGGTGGCTTCGGCTACCACTTACAGATGGACCCGCGGCGCATTAGCTAGTTGGTGAGGTAACGGCTCACCAAGGCGACGATGCGTAGCCGACCTGAGAGGGTGATCGGCCACACTGGGACTGAGACACGGCCCAGACTCCTACGGGAGGCAGCAGTAGGGAATCTTCCGCAATGGACGAAAGTCTGACGGAGCAACGCCGCGTGAGTGATGAAGGTTTTCGGATCGTAAAGCTCTGTTGTTAGGGAAGAACAAGTGCCGTTCAAATAGGGCGGCACCTTGACGGTACCTAACCAGAAAGCCACGGCTAACTACGTGCCAGCAGCCGCGGTAATACGTAGGTGGCAAGCGTTGTCCGGAATTATTGGGCGTAAAGGGCTCGCAGGCGGTTTCTTAAGTCTGATGTGAAAGCCCCCGGCTCAACCGGGGAGGGTCATTGGAAACTGGGGAACTTGAGTGCAGAAGAGGAGAGTGGAATTCCACGTGTAGCGGTGAAATGCGTAGAGATGTGGAGGAACACCAGTGGCGAAGGCGACTCTCTGGTCTGTAACTGACGCTGAGGAGCGAAAGCGTGGGGAGCGAACAGGATTAGATACCCTGGTAGTCCACGCCGTAAACGATGAGTGCTAAGTGTTAGGGGGTTTCCGCCCCTTAGTGCTGCAGCTAACGCATTAAGCACTCCGCCTGGGGAGTACGGTCGCAAGACTGAAACTCAAAGGAATTGACGGGGGCCCGCACAAGCGGTGGAGCATGTGGTTTAATTCGAAGCAACGCGAAGAACCTTACCAGGTCTTGACATCCTCTGACAATCCTAGAGATAGGACGTCCCCTTCGGGGGCAGAGTGACAGGTGGTGCATGGTTGTCGTCAGCTCGTGTCGTGAGATGTTGGGTTAAGTCCCGCAACGAGCGCAACCCTTGATCTTAGTTGCCAGCATTCAGTTGGGCACTCTAAGGTGACTGCCGGTGACAAACCGGAGGAAGGTGGGGATGACGTCAAATCATCATGCCCCTTATGACCTGGGCTACACACGTGCTACAATGGACAGAACAAAGGGCAGCGAAACCGCGAGGTTAAGCCAATCCCACAAATCTGTTCTCAGTTCGGATCGCAGTCTGCAACTCGACTGCGTGAAGCTGGAATCGCTAGTAATCGCGGATCAGCATGCCGCGGTGAATACGTTCCCGGGCCTTGTACACACCGCCCGTCACACCACGAGAGTTTGTAACACCCGAAGTCGGTGAGGTAACCTTTTAGGAGCCAGCCGCCGAAGGTGGGACAGATGATTGGGGTGAAGTCGTAACAAGGTAGCCGTATCGGAAGGTGCGGCTGGATCACCTCCTTTCTAAGGATTTTAACGGAATATAAGACCTTGGGTCTTATAAACAGAACGTTCCCTGTCTTGTTTAGTTTTGAAGGATCATTCGATTCTTCGAGATGTTGTTCTTTGAAAACTAGATAACAGAAGTAATTCACATTCAATTAGTAATGCAAGATATCACGTAGTGATTCTTTTTAACGGTTAAGTTAGAAAGGGCGCACGGTGGATGCCTTGGCACTAGGAGCCGATGAAGGACGGGACGAACACCGATATGCTTCGGGGAGCTGTAAGCAAGCTTTGATCCGGAGATTTCCGAATGGGGAAACCCACCACTCGTAATGGAGTGGTATCCATATCTGAATACATAGGATATGAGAAGGCAGACCCGGGGAACTGAAACATCTAAGTACCCGGAGGAAGAGAAAGCAAATGCGATTCCCTGAGTAGCGGCGAGCGAAACGGGACCAGCCCAAACCAAGAGGCTTGCCTCTTGGGGTTGTAGGACACTCTGTACGGAGTTACAAAGGAACGAGGTAGATGAAGAGGTCTGGAAAGGCCCGCCATAGAAGGTAACAGCCCTGTAGTCAAAACTTCGTTCTCTCCTGAGTGGATCCTGAGTACGGCGGAACACGTGAAATTCCGTCGGAATCCGGGAGGACCATCTCCCAAGGCTAAATACTCCCTAGTGACCGATAGTGAACCAGTACCGTGAGGGAAAGGTGAAAAGCACCCCGGAAGGGGAGTGAAAGAGATCCTGAAACCGTGTGCCTACAAGTAGTCAGAGCCCGTTAACGGGTGATGGCGTGCCTTTTGTAGAATGAACCGGCGAGTTACGATCCCGTGCAAGGTTAAGCAGAAGATGCGGAGCCGCAGCGAAAGCGAGTCTGAATAGGGCGAATTGAGTACGTGGTCGTAGACCCGAAACCAGGTGATCTACCCATGTCCAGGGTGAAGTTCAGGTAACACTGAATGGAGGCCCGAACCCACGCACGTTGAAAAGTGCGGGGATGAGGTGTGGGTAGGGGTGAAATGCCAATCGAACCTGGAGATAGCTGGTTCTCTCCGAAATAGCTTTAGGGCTAGCCTCAAGGTAAGAGTCTCGGAGGTAGAGCACTGATTGGACTAGGGGCCCCTACCGGGTTACCGAATTCAGTCAAACTCCGAATGCCGATGACTTATCCTTGGGAGTCAGACTGCGAGTGATAAGATCCGTAGTCGAAAGGGAAACAGCCCAGACCGCCAGCTAAGGTCCCAAAGTATACGTTAAGTGGAAAAGGATGTGGAGTTGCTTAGACAACCAGGATGTTGGCTTAGAAGCAGCCACCATTTAAAGAGTGCGTAATAGCTCACTGGTCGAGTGACTCTGCGCCGAAAATGTACCGGGGCTAAACGTATCACCGAAGCTGCGGACTGTTCTTCGAACAGTGGTAGGAGAGCGTTCTAAGGGCTGTGAAGCAAGACCGGAAGGACTTGTGGAGCGCTTAGAAGTGAGAATGCCGGTATGAGTAGCGAAAGAGGGGTGAGAATCCCCTCCACCGAATGCCTAAGGTTTCCTGAGGAAGGCTCGTCCGCTCAGGGTTAGTCGGGACCTAAGCCGAGGCCGAAAGGCGTAGGCGATGGATAACAGGTTGATATTCCTGTACCACCTCCTCACCATTTGAGCAATGGGGGGACGCAGGAGGATAGGGTAAGCGCGGTATTGGATATCCGCGTCCAAGCAGTTAGGCTGGGAAATAGGCAAATCCGTTTCCCGTGAAGGCTGAGCTGTGATGGCGAGCGAATTATAGTAGCGAAGTTCCTGATTCCACACTGCCAAGAAAAGCCTCTAGCGAGGTGAGAGGTGCCCGTACCGCAAACCGACACAGGTAGGCGAGGAGAGAATCCTAAGGTGATCGAGAGAACTCTCGTTAAGGAACTCGGCAAAATGACCCCGTAACTTCGGGAGAAGGGGTGCTCTGTTAGGGTGCAAGCCCGAGAGAGCCGCAGTGAATAGGCCCAGGCGACTGTTTAGCAAAAACACAGGTCTCTGCGAAGCCGTAAGGCGAAGTATAGGGGCTGACGCCTGCCCGGTGCTGGAAGGTTAAGAGGAGCGCTTAGCGTAAGCGAAGGTGCGAATTGAAGCCCCAGTAAACGGCGGCCGTAACTATAACGGTCCTAAGGTAGCGAAATTCCTTGTCGGGTAAGTTCCGACCCGCACGAAAGGCGCAACGATCTGGGCACTGTCTCAACGAGAGACTCGGTGAAATTATAGTACCTGTGAAGATGCAGGTTACCCGCGACAGGACGGAAAGACCCCGTGGAGCTTTACTGCAGCCTGATATTGAATGTTGGTACAGCTTGTACAGGATAGGTAGGAGCCTTGGAAACCGGAGCGCCAGCTTCGGTGGAGGCATCGGTGGGATACTACCCTGGCTGTATTGACCTTCTAACCCGCCGCCCTTATCGGGCGGGGAGACAGTGTCAGGTGGGCAGTTTGACTGGGGCGGTCGCCTCCTAAAAGGTAACGGAGGCGCCCAAAGGTTCCCTCAGAATGGTTGGAAATCATTCGCAGAGTGTAAAGGCACAAGGGAGCTTGACTGCGAGACCTACAAGTCGAGCAGGGACGAAAGTCGGGCTTAGTGATCCGGTGGTTCCGCATGGAAGGGCCATCGCTCAACGGATAAAAGCTACCCCGGGGATAACAGGCTTATCTCCCCCAAGAGTCCACATCGACGGGGAGGTTTGGCACCTCGATGTCGGCTCATCGCATCCTGGGGCTGTAGTCGGTCCCAAGGGTTGGGCTGTTCGCCCATTAAAGCGGTACGCGAGCTGGGTTCAGAACGTCGTGAGACAGTTCGGTCCCTATCCGTCGCGGGCGCAGGAAATTTGAGAGGAGCTGTCCTTAGTACGAGAGGACCGGGATGGACGCACCGCTGGTGTACCAGTTGTTCTGCCAAGGGCATCGCTGGGTAGCTATGTGCGGACGGGATAAGTGCTGAAAGCATCTAAGCATGAAGCCCCCCTCAAGATGAGATTTCCCATTCCGCAAGGAAGTAAGATCCCTGAAAGATGATCAGGTTGATAGGTCTGAGGTGGAAGTGTGGCGACACATGGAGCTGACAGATACTAATCGATCGAGGACTTAACCAATTTGAATGTATGCTTACTGTTATCTAGTTTTGAGAGAACACTCTCAATGGTTTGGTGGCGATAGCGAAGAGGTCACACCCGTTCCCATGCCGAACACGGAAGTTAAGCTCTTCAGCGCCGATGGTAGTCGGGGGTTTCCCCCTGTGAGAGTAGGACGCCGCCAAGCTTTTTTATTTTATCTACCATGTTTTTGTTTATGAAGCTTATAATATTCCGCAGTAGCTCAGTGGTAGAGCTATCGGCTGTTAACCGATCGGTCGTAGGTTCGAGTCCTACCTGCGGAGCCATTGCTTCCATAGCTCAGCAGGTAGAGCACTTCCATGGTAAGGAAGAGGTCAGCGGTTCGAGCCCGCTTGGAAGCTTATCTAAAATACGTTGATCTGAAGCAGTTTCCGCATGTTATGGAACTGTTATTTTTTTATTTGGATCAGTAAAAAATGTTACTGATTGCAGCAGTTAAGGTATAGGTGTTTAAAGCGCGCTTTCTGATGAAGTTAGCCTTGCTTCAATGATTCAAAGAGATTAACATAATTAATTGTTAAACGGTATTGACTTTTATCAAAACCTTGATATAATTACTTTTGTCATAATGAGCAGTATGTTTAGGTTGATCTGCGGGTTATACCGTTTGGATTTTTACTGAATAAATAATAATACAGTTTACCGCTATCTGAGGCTGTATTCTGGCCATGCTTTACATTTTTACTTGCGGAAGTAGTTCAGTGGTAGAACATCACCTTGCCAAGGTGGGGGTCGCGGGTTCGAATCCCGTCTTCCGCTCCATTTTATCCCAACGGGATATTGTGATATTAATTGCGCCCGTAGCTCAATTGGATAGAGCGTTTGACTACGGATCAAAAGGTTAGGGGTTCGACTCCTCTCGGGCGCGCCATAATATTTTTAAAAATCGGGAAGTAGCTCAGCTTGGTAGAGCACATGGTTTGGGACCATGGGGTCGCAGGTTCGAATCCTGTCTTCCCGACCATTCTCAAACTTTAAAGATAATATACTGGTTTTCTTTTTCTCTCTTTTTTTTAAAAAAATACTTGATTTATAGAGAGACACCGTGGTATATTATTAAACGTCGCTGATGAACAGCAGATAACAACAAAAAGCTTCGGAAACAACTTGAAAAAAGTTGTTGACATAAAAGAAGCTGAGTGGTAAGATAATAAAGCTGCTTCAACAAGCGGTAATGATCTTTGAAAACTAAACAAGACAAAACGTACCTGTTAATTCAAAGTTTTAAATAAATCGCACAGCGATGTGCGTAGTCAGTCAAACTACTTTATCGGAGAGTTTGATCCTGGCTCAGGACGAACGCTGGCGGCGTGCCTAATACATGCAAGTCGAGCGGACAGATGGGAGCTTGCTCCCTGATGTTAGCGGCGGACGGGTGAGTAACACGTGGGTAACCTGCCTGTAAGACTGGGATAACTCCGGGAAACCGGGGCTAATACCGGATGGTTGTTTGAACCGCATGGTTCAGACATAAAAGGTGGCTTCGGCTACCACTTACAGATGGACCCGCGGCGCATTAGCTAGTTGGTGAGGTAACGGCTCACCAAGGCGACGATGCGTAGCCGACCTGAGAGGGTGATCGGCCACACTGGGACTGAGACACGGCCCAGACTCCTACGGGAGGCAGCAGTAGGGAATCTTCCGCAATGGACGAAAGTCTGACGGAGCAACGCCGCGTGAGTGATGAAGGTTTTCGGATCGTAAAGCTCTGTTGTTAGGGAAGAACAAGTGCCGTTCAAATAGGGCGGCACCTTGACGGTACCTAACCAGAAAGCCACGGCTAACTACGTGCCAGCAGCCGCGGTAATACGTAGGTGGCAAGCGTTGTCCGGAATTATTGGGCGTAAAGGGCTCGCAGGCGGTTTCTTAAGTCTGATGTGAAAGCCCCCGGCTCAACCGGGGAGGGTCATTGGAAACTGGGGAACTTGAGTGCAGAAGAGGAGAGTGGAATTCCACGTGTAGCGGTGAAATGCGTAGAGATGTGGAGGAACACCAGTGGCGAAGGCGACTCTCTGGTCTGTAACTGACGCTGAGGAGCGAAAGCGTGGGGAGCGAACAGGATTAGATACCCTGGTAGTCCACGCCGTAAACGATGAGTGCTAAGTGTTAGGGGGTTTCCGCCCCTTAGTGCTGCAGCTAACGCATTAAGCACTCCGCCTGGGGAGTACGGTCGCAAGACTGAAACTCAAAGGAATTGACGGGGGCCCGCACAAGCGGTGGAGCATGTGGTTTAATTCGAAGCAACGCGAAGAACCTTACCAGGTCTTGACATCCTCTGACAATCCTAGAGATAGGACGTCCCCTTCGGGGGCAGAGTGACAGGTGGTGCATGGTTGTCGTCAGCTCGTGTCGTGAGATGTTGGGTTAAGTCCCGCAACGAGCGCAACCCTTGATCTTAGTTGCCAGCATTCAGTTGGGCACTCTAAGGTGACTGCCGGTGACAAACCGGAGGAAGGTGGGGATGACGTCAAATCATCATGCCCCTTATGACCTGGGCTACACACGTGCTACAATGGACAGAACAAAGGGCAGCGAAACCGCGAGGTTAAGCCAATCCCACAAATCTGTTCTCAGTTCGGATCGCAGTCTGCAACTCGACTGCGTGAAGCTGGAATCGCTAGTAATCGCGGATCAGCATGCCGCGGTGAATACGTTCCCGGGCCTTGTACACACCGCCCGTCACACCACGAGAGTTTGTAACACCCGAAGTCGGTGAGGTAACCTTTTAGGAGCCAGCCGCCGAAGGTGGGACAGATGATTGGGGTGAAGTCGTAACAAGGTAGCCGTATCGGAAGGTGCGGCTGGATCACCTCCTTTCTAAGGATTTTAACGGAATATAAGACCTTGGGTCTTATAAACAGAACGTTCCCTGTCTTGTTTAGTTTTGAAGGAACTTTGATTCTTTCATATGGTAGATGGGCCTGTAGCTCAGCTGGTTAGAGCGCACGCCTGATAAGCGTGAGGTCGGTGGTTCGAGTCCACTCAGGCCCACCATCTTTACCCAATACGGGGCCTTAGCTCAGCTGGGAGAGCGCCTGCTTTGCACGCAGGAGGTCAGCGGTTCGATCCCGCTAGGCTCCACCAACGTGTTCTTTGAAAACTAGATAACAGAAGTAATTCACATTCAATTAGTAATGCAAGATATCACGTAGTGATTCTTTTTAACGGTTAAGTTAGAAAGGGCGCACGGTGGATGCCTTGGCACTAGGAGCCGATGAAGGACGGGACGAACACCGATATGCTTCGGGGAGCTGTAAGCAAGCTTTGATCCGGAGATTTCCGAATGGGGAAACCCACCACTCGTAATGGAGTGGTATCCATATCTGAATACATAGGATATGAGAAGGCAGACCCGGGGAACTGAAACATCTAAGTACCCGGAGGAAGAGAAAGCAAATGCGATTCCCTGAGTAGCGGCGAGCGAAACGGGACCAGCCCAAACCAAGAGGCTTGCCTCTTGGGGTTGTAGGACACTCTGTACGGAGTTACAAAGGAACGAGGTAGATGAAGAGGTCTGGAAAGGCCCGCCATAGAAGGTAACAGCCCTGTAGTCAAAACTTCGTTCTCTCCTGAGTGGATCCTGAGTACGGCGGAACACGTGAAATTCCGTCGGAATCCGGGAGGACCATCTCCCAAGGCTAAATACTCCCTAGTGACCGATAGTGAACCAGTACCGTGAGGGAAAGGTGAAAAGCACCCCGGAAGGGGAGTGAAAGAGATCCTGAAACCGTGTGCCTACAAGTAGTCAGAGCCCGTTAACGGGTGATGGCGTGCCTTTTGTAGAATGAACCGGCGAGTTACGATCCCGTGCAAGGTTAAGCAGAAGATGCGGAGCCGCAGCGAAAGCGAGTCTGAATAGGGCGAATTGAGTACGTGGTCGTAGACCCGAAACCAGGTGATCTACCCATGTCCAGGGTGAAGTTCAGGTAACACTGAATGGAGGCCCGAACCCACGCACGTTGAAAAGTGCGGGGATGAGGTGTGGGTAGGGGTGAAATGCCAATCGAACCTGGAGATAGCTGGTTCTCTCCGAAATAGCTTTAGGGCTAGCCTCAAGGTAAGAGTCTCGGAGGTAGAGCACTGATTGGACTAGGGGCCCCTACCGGGTTACCGAATTCAGTCAAACTCCGAATGCCGATGACTTATCCTTGGGAGTCAGACTGCGAGTGA